>CAYYTK010000013.1:31205-108465 GCA_964474695.1 uncultured Anaerolineales bacterium | reverse complement strand
AATCCGATCACTCATCGTCGCTCTCCAATCGAGACTATAGGTGCTTGCCGCCCGTTACGGAGATAAGGTCTCCCGTGACGAAAGATGATAACATGATGTCAATGGTTTGTCAAGTGTTTGCATACCATATTGTTGTTCATAACGCCCTTGCTTCACTTGATTCCTGGCAACGTCCCCCGATTTCATACCGGATCTCAGACAATCCCAAACTGTTTCTGAACCCTGCTTGCGGCCCTCTTCGTCTACCCACCACAGGGCGCGCTTTACAAATGGCTGAAACGGTGTATAATTTCATTGTAGTGGATATTTCACCAAAGTAAAGTATTAACCTCATGGACAACGACGAAGCAACACAAGCGATCTCCGACTGGACAGCGATTTTCATGCGGCTGTCGATGAACGGCTTTCTCCATTTCGCGCACAGCTCCGGGCTGTCGTGGGCGCAGATGGCGGTGTTGATGCACCTGCATTACCGGGGCCCGCGCGAGGTGATGGCGTGCGGCGATCTGCTGCAGCTATCGCCCGCGGGCGCCAGCCAGATGATCGAGCGGCTGGTGCAGGCAGGATTGGTGCAGCGCAGCGAAACGCCGGACGATCGCCGCGTGCGGCTGGTGCATCTGACTGCGGCGGGGCAGCAGGCGGTGGCGGAGAGCGTCCGGGCGCAGCAGGGGTGGCTTGAGCCGCTGCTGGCCGCGCTCACTGCCGAGCAGCGCGCCGCCGTCAGTCAAGCGCTGCGCGTGCTCACCGCGCAGGCGACCCTTTTGGAGCCACAACGATTTCCTCGGGAGACGACATGATCCGCAATCAATGGTACGCAATTCTCGAATCCAACGAAGTGCCGCGCAACAAACCCATCGGCGTGACGCGCATGGGCGAGAAACTGGTGACCTGGCGCGACAGCCAGGGCAAAGTGACGGTGATGCACGACCTGTGCCCGCATCGGGGGGTGGCGCTCAGCGTGGGCAAAGTGCACGGCGACTGCATCTGGTGCCCGTTTCACGGGTTCGAGTACGACGCCAGCGGCCGCTGCACCGTGATCCCCGCCAACGGCAAGGATGCCCCAGTGCCCAAGGTCTTTAAGGTGCAGGCCTACCCCACCCACGAGGCCCACGGCCTGATCTTCATCTACTGGGGCCAGCCGGAGGGCGAGCCGCGGCCGCCGCGCTGGTTTGTCGACCTTGGCGAGAGCTTCAGTTACGGCTCGGTGCGCGACCCGTGGCACGCGCACTATTCCCGGGTCATCGAGAACCAGCTCGATGTGCCGCATGTGCCGTTCATCCATCATAGCACCATCGGCCGGGGCGGGCGCACGGTGATCGACGGTCCGTGGGTCGAATGGCAGGACCCCGACCGCTTCTTCGTCCGCACGTCAATGCGTCCGGACGATGGTGCACCAGCGCGGCGCGCGGACGAGATGGCCGCGCCGGACAAGCCGTTCCACCTGGAGTTCATCTTCCCCAACCTGTGGCAGAACTGGATCAGCGACAAGGTGCGGGTGGTCGTCGCTTTTGCACCGGTAGATGACGAGAACACGGTGATGTATCTGCGCTTCTACCAGAACTTCATGCGCACGCCAGGGCTGCGCGACGTGGTTAATCGCCTGTCAATGATCTTCAACACAGTCGTCGCGCACCAGGACCGCCGCGTGGTGGTGACGCAGCGCCCCATGCGAAGCGACCTGCGCATGGGCGAGAAGCTGATCCCTGGGGATGGGCCGGTCATCGCGTATCGACGACGGCGGCAGGAGCTGATTGAGGCGGCGGAGGGGTAGAAAGAATCCTTTAGGCTGTTGATCGAAGCGCCGCGGCTACTCGCATTCCCCCCAGCGCCGTCGCCAGCACCGACTGGCCGGGAAAGATGCTGTCGCCCACCAGCCACAGGCCGCGACCCAGGCGCGGCCCCCAGGCCCGTAACAGGCTCGTCTGTGGGAAGCCGCCCACCCAGCCCAGGCTGCGATGCGTGAAACGCTGAAAGCTCACCGGAGTGCCGGGCAGGACCAGCCGGGCGGCGGGACGCAGACCGGGGACCGCCACTTCGGCGGCGGCGAGCACGCGTTCGGTCAGGTCGGCCTTACGCGCCTCGTAGGCCGGCGGGTCGTTCTCGAACAACCGCCACCAGGAACGCAGATCGGTGTGGGTGCTGAGGGTGACGGCGCGCTGGCCTGCGGGACCGCGAGCCGCATCGCCGGCCAGGCTCAGAGAGAGGAAAACGCTGTTGCCTTCGCCTTCTCGAAGGCCGCCTTCGCCGAGCGGCTCGGCCACGATGACCTGGTGATGGAGCGGGTACCCGGCGGGAATGATGGCATCATCCAGCCCCAGATAGACCATGAACGCCCCCCAGCCGTCGGCGGGCAGCGCGGCTCGGCGCAGCTTCGTGGGTGCGGCATCGCCCAACAGCGCCGCAGCATCGTGCGGAGGCAGGTTGAACACCACCTGGTCGGCCGTGAAGTCGCCGCCCTGGTGGGTTGTGATGCGGTAGCCCCGGCCCTGGCCGCCGGTGACTTGTGTGACCCGCTGCCGGTGATGAACACGGCCGCCCCCTTGCCGGACGGCATCGGCCAAAGCCTCGGCCAGCTTGCCGATGCCGCCGCGGACGTGCGCCACCCCGCGGCGGGGCATGTCCAGCGCGGCCGCAGCGTAGAGTGCGTTGGCGCGGTCAGCGGTGGCCTGGGCGGAGATGAGGAGCTGCCCGTCGAGATATTGCCGCTGCCTCGGCGACGCAGCGGCCAGATGCGCCGCCAGCGGCCGCAGGGCATCCAGCGCCATGCCGGGAACCCGCAGCGGCGCGGCCGCGGCCACGCCCAGGCCGGCGCGAGCCAGGCGCGCCAGGTCAGTCATGCCCTGCGGCGGCCACGGCGCGCCGGCCGCCGCCACACCCCACATGCGGTCGGCGACCTCCTCTTGCCAGCGCCAGAACGGCTCGGCTTCCGGCCCGAATGCGGCCAGCCGCTCGGCCTGCCAGGCCGCGGGATCGGTCCAGCGCGTCACCGCCCCACCGTCGGACAGGTGGACGCGCATTGCGACCCGGGCCGGCTCGACCGGCCAGGTGATGCCGAGCGCCTGCCCCAGGCGCGTCATCCCGCCGGCCGGATCGAACCCCGCGGCCAGCGTCGCGCCCGCGTCGAAGCGGAAGCCCTGGTGGTAGAACGTGCCCGCGCACCCGCCGGGATAAACGTGCGCCTCCAGCACGGTCACATCGCAGCCCGCTTTCGCCAGCAGCGCCGCGGCCGTCAACCCGCCGATCCCCGCGCCCACCACGACCACGCGATCCGCCATCTAGCGTCCTGCCTTTAGCCTCTGCGTTCCAGCAGCCCCCGCGTCCGCCACCCGCGATACGCGAAGAGCAGCGGCATCCCCAGCCACATCAGCCCGCCGATCAGGCCCCAGACCGGGTGGCGCTTCAATTCCGCCGTCACCTCATCCACCACATCGGTCTCGGTCTCAGAGACGCGCACGAAACTGTGGCGGTGCTGCCAGGCAGCGAACGGCCCCGACACCTGCCGGTCTGTGAAGCCGGCCTGCGAGGCATCCTCGATGCGCGCCACCCAGCGCAGAGGCAGCGGCCCGGCCCACAAGGTGAAGGCCATCTCGTCGCCGCTGCCCAACGTCTGGGGCGCGCGGTGGATGCGCGCGATCAGCGGCGGCGGCGTGATCGCGGCCATGCTGGATGCGCGGCTGTGGAACTCAGCCACGCGCGCCAGGGGTGCACGCACACGGAAGCGATGCTGGTATTTCATGGCCGACACCTCACGCGGACGCCCGGGCCGGGCGAACGGTCAGTCGGCGCACTGCGCTCCAGATCAGCAGCAGTGCGACGAGGCCGGTGGCGACCCATGCCGAAATCGAGACGGTGGGGGTGGCGGCCGCGTGCTTGAGCGCAATGCCGATCAGGGCCCACACCAGCACCCCAAGATAGGCCACGTCGCGGCGCGTCAGCGCCATCAATGCGGCGACGACAACTGCCGCGGCCAGCATGATGATCGTCCAGGTGATCGGCGCGATGCCCCAACCGTTCCAGCCGGAAACGAAGAGCAACTGCGATGCGTTGGCAATGGTCGCCACGGTGATCCAGCCCAGGTAGATACTGAACGGCACGCGCACCGCCCACGTCTCGGCGGTGGTTGCGCGCGTGCGGCCCGTGCCCAGGCGCAGATAAATTCCAACCAGCGAAGCCAGCAGAACCAACATGACCGCCAGGGTAAGCGGGAATTGCTCATAATGCCACAAGAAAACCCAGGCGATATTCGCCAGGCTCGCCACGGCGAACAGGCCTCCGATGCTCCGCAGGCGCCTGTTTTCCCGCTGGCCGGGCAGCGCCTGGAAGATCGCGAAAGCGACCAGGCCCAGGTAGATCAACCCCCAGATCGAGAAGACGTAGCCCGCCGGCACGAAGTAAACCGGGAACCGGTCGGAAACTTCGCCGGTTTGCTGGCCGTTGATCGGCAGGATGTTGGCCAGTGCATTGACGACGATCGTCGCCACCACGCCGATAATGGTGATGAGCTGACGCAGAGAATCACGTTTCATGATCATGTTCCTCCTATACGTGAATAGTCTATCATGTTGTTTATTGTTTGTCAACTCTATGCATAATGTTCACAGGCGAAGGCGGTGCGATGCTTCTCGCGATGTCGCGCCGGCCAAGCCCATATTATGATGGACATTTCGCCCCAAACCGACTATGATCCATCTCAAGACCGCTTGCTGATCTCTGTTGTCGGCCCGGGATGATACGCTGACATGACCGGCGCCCTGCGGACAGACTAACGAACCTGGACTTGTTGGTGTAAGAGCGTGATTAATCACCCTGCCCGATTGTCTTATCTATCAGAAGCATGTGTGCAGGAACCAGCGTGCAACGGACGGAGGAACCTACGGCATGACCCATAGCGCTTACGACGAGGCCGCCATCGCGCCGCCAGCCGCTGTCCAGGCCGACGCGGACGCTCTCGCCAGCCATCTCTTTGAGCACTACCACCTTGAGATCTACGCCTATCTGCACCGGATGGTCAACGATCGGGACTGGGCGCAGGATCTGGCGCAGGAGACCTTTCTCAGCGCATACCGGGCGCGCGGCCAGCTCTCAAGCCTCGACAACCCGCGCGCCTGGCTCTACCGCATCGCGACGAACCTGGCCCTCAACGAAATCAAGCGCAGACGCCGATTCGCGTGGCTGCCGTGGCACTGGAACGAGGAGCGGCCAGCCAGCGGCAACGTCGCCGAGGAAGTGGGCCGGGAGACGCTGATCGAAATGGCGTTGGCAGCCCTGCCGCCGGATTACCGCGCGCCGCTGCTGTTGTATGCGCACCACGGCTTCAAGATCTCGGAAGTTGCCGAGGCATTGCACCTGGGCGAAGGCGCGGCCCGCATGCGACTCCAGCGGGCGCGCGCGTTGTTCCGGCAGGTATACCGGCAGGAGGATCAGGCATGAACCACTCTGACATTGAATTGCTGCTGGCTGACTATCGCGGCCTGCGCGGGTCCGACCGTGACGAGGTGGATGCACATGTCGCGACCTGCGCGTCCTGCGCGGCCCGGCTGGCCGAGTACCGGGAGATGGATGCGACCCTGCAAGGTTTGCGCGATCCCCGGCCGGACGCGCGCCTGCGGACAGGCTACTTCGCCGCGATCAAAGGCAGCGACCCCGCGCAAAGCGGCCGCTCCGGCGCGCAGCGCCAACCGGTGCAGCGGCTGGCCGCCTTCGCCGCGGCCGCCACAGCCCTGGTGATCCTCGCCGTCATCGGGGTCGCGTGGGTCTCCGGCAGAACGGGCATCGAGAAGGCGGCCCAACCGGCCGCGGTTCCGCCCGCCTCGACCGCGATCACCGAGATCGTCTTTCAGTGTGAGGGCATCACGGAAAGGCCGGACCTGTCGCGGGTGATCTCCGATTTTGAGGCGGCGAACCCCGACGTGAAGGTGAAGTTCACGCCAGTGCACATCTTCGGCTCCGACGAGGCTTCGTACGACGCGGCCGTGAAGCACGCGGCGGAAACGGCAGACGTCTATTGTGCGATGCCATCGCCCACGCACCTGCAAATCGGCGCCGCGCGCGACCTGACGCCGTTCATCGCGGCCGACGCGTCATTTCGGCCGGATGATTTCTACCCGGGGCTGCTGTTCCGGTGGGGGGAAACCACCGGGCCCATTCTGGCTGTGCCGACGTACTTTCGCCCCAACCTGATCGCCTATGATCCGGCAGCGTTCGATCAAGCGGGCCTGCCCTATCCAAAGCCGGGCTGGACCTGGGACGATTTCCTGACCGCGGCGGTTGAACTGACCACGCGCCAGGGCAACAAAGTCGTCCGGTGGGGCTACAGTGAGGTCGGTACGGGCCTCATCAACGGACGCCTGTGGAGCGAGTGGAGCCCTGACTGGCAGGTAGGGCCCTCTTATGCCGCGCTGGCCACGACCCTGGCGTGGTACGAGACACTGTATGTCAAAGTGCAGGCCGCGCCGGCGCCCGTCACACTGGGCTGGGAAGAGGGCAAGACCTACACTGTCACCGAGGACCTGAACCAGTATCGGAATGGCAACAAGAGCGCGATGTGGGATGTGACCTGGGCAGAAGCGGCGCAATCGGAGCACTTGGCGCCATACCCCAAGTCGCGAACAACTGAACCGCACACTCTGATGAGCACCCTCACCGGCCTGGTCATGAGCGGCCAGACCGCGCATCCCGACGCCAGTTGGCGCTGGATCAGCTATCTGTCGCAGCATCTGCCCGACGGCGAGCACATCCAGGCCCGCCGCTCGCTGGCCGAGGCCGCGAGTTTCTGGTCGAAGCTGGACCCGGCCAGCGCGGCGGCGTATCGCTATGGGCTGGACCACCTGGCGACCCTCCCGGAGAAGCTCCCTGCAGACTACGCGGCCCAGATGGAGGCGGTGGTGGCGGTGGTGAAGGGCGAAAAGACGGCCGGGCAGGCGTTGGCCGATCTGGTCGCGCAGGGGCAGGTGCGCGGGGCGCCGGGGACGCCGGCGCCTGAGCAAACGGTCACCGTCACAATGGCAACCGCCACCCCTCAGTCCGCGGCGGCCACGCCGCCGGCCGGCGCGACGGTCATCACCTTCGCTTGTTATCGGGATCGCCTGTCGGCCTATGCGCCTGCGGTCGAGGCCTTTCAGGCCACGAATCCCGGTGTGTATGTCGAGCTCAAGGCGTTGGAGGACCTGGGCCTGACGAAAGAGGCTGCATCGCTGCAGCCCGGGGCCTTCGAGGCAGCGGCGGCGCAGGTGGATACGTTGTGCGATGACACGCTTCCCGGTAAGATCCGGGCCGGAGCCGCCGGACAGGCGCTGCGGGATCTCTCGCCGTTCATCGCCGCGGACGCGGCATTCGATGCGGCTGATTTCTACCCCGGCGCCCTGGAGATGCTCCAGGCCGGCGCGGCCACCTGGGGCATCCCGAGAGGCCTCCGGCTGCAATTGATCTATTACAGTCAATACGCATTCGACCAGGCCGGAATCAGCTACCCGGCGCCCGGCTGGACCTGGGATGACTTCCTGCGCGCCGCCACGGCGCTGACCCAGGCCCAGGCGGACGGGAGCAGACGTTGGGGGTTCCGGGAGAACTGGCCTGCGCAGTTCGGCCTGCTGCGCGCCTATGGGTTGCCCTCACTTGAGGATGGCATGGACGGCCTGACGACGCCGGAGACCCAGGCCGCACTGCAAGGGTACGTCGATCTGGTCCGGCTGCATCAGGTCATGCCTGCGCCGGCGAAGTATGCAGATTCCGCGCCAGGCGGGGGATCCGGCGGGGCCGCTAATCCCTGGGCAGACACGGCGATGTTCTCCGGGCTGGCGAACGGTGTGGTGGCGGACAGCACGAATCTGGACAGTCGGATCGGTGTGGCGCCGTTCCCGCTGGGAACGACCCCGCGCACGACCCCGCTGGAGCAGATTGACGACGCCATCGCCATGAGCGCTGCGACGCAGCATCCCGCAGAAAGCTGGCGCTGGCTGGCGGCAGCATCGCGCGCCGCCGGTTACTATGAGCGCATGGTTCCTGCCCGGCGCTCGCGCTTCGAGGCCAGCGCGTCACTCACTGGCATTGACCCGGCTGTGCAGGACATCTACCGCTATGCGCTCGAGCATCTGGCGCCGCTCCTTGACGCCGATCCGGCGGTCGCGCAAGCCCTGTCCGAGGCCGTTCGTGCCGCTATGGTGGACGGAACTCCGGTCGTTGAGGCGCTGCGGGAGGCGGTCAGGCAGTAGACCCATTGCCGGGGTTACGCACAGCCGTTGACGTGCCAGCAGACGCCAACGGCTGTTTGCCTTTGCGCCTGTGACTCAACATGCACTGGCATGTAAGGCAGCCAGGTTCGGCTGAGCAGAAGCGGGTTGGAACCTTACGCTGCGATGCCGGCGTCTCAGTGCCAGGAACGGGCGCTCCGCAGCCGTCGCCTATGTCCGAACCGCGCAGGCAACAGGAGTTCATCATGAATAGATTCTTTCCGGGATCGCCGCGCCCGATCGTCCGGCTCGCTGGCCTCGTGTTGGCGTCGCTCCTGACTCTCAATGCGTGTATGCCGCTGCCCGGTCCCCCCCGTGGAGCTGCGAACCAGCTGGCGACACTAACGCCGATCCCACTCACGAGCACGAACTTGAAGCGCAGTACGCCCGAAACGTTCGTGGCCCCTTCTCTCGATGACCTCCTGCCGCCGACCAGCGGCATAACGCACACCTGGCGCGATTACGAGACCGCGCTGGTGCGGGCCATCCTGCCCCCACGCTGGCGAACGGCGTGTGCGACTGGCAGGTCCTGGGCCACACCGGGCAGGAAGTCTATGTGTGGGCCTTCTGTGCGGCAAACCAGGCAGGCGCAGATATCACGGCGGCCAGTGTGCCTACGGTGCTCACCCTTACAGACGACGGCCACACCGTCACCGCGCGCATCCCGCGCGACGGAACCTACTATGCCGAAGATGTCCGGGCCATGTTCCCGCCCGAAGTCCAGCAGCAGGTATTCGGCCGCCTGCCTGAAGCAACCTTAGCGCGATTGGCGCAGCACGCGCGGCGCCGGCTGACCCTGCCCACGCTGCCCCCACTGGGCGCGGCCGAGACTGTTAAGCCCCGACCGGATATCAGCGCCACAGGGGCGCACATCGACCTCTATTCGGGCCGCGCCGATAACCCGCGGTGGGACCTCAACGAGCTCGACCTGGTCCAACTGGACGCGCTGCTCGACAAGCTGCCGGCGGTCGATTGTCCCCCCATGCCCGGCCAACTCGGCTATCGCGGGGGCGTCGTCGGCCTCGGCATGGCTGATGAGAGCCGGATGACGGCATACGGCGGCACACTCTGGTTCGGCTACGCCCCCGCCAATCCGCAGGCGACCTGCCTGGCTGACACTGGCCGTTCGGTTGAGCGGTTCCTGTTGGACAGCGCGCAACCTTATCTCGACCCCAGCCTCTTCGACACAATCATGGCCGAGCTGGGTCTGCCGTTGCCGACACCAAAGGTCGATCCCTGACAAGCTGGCTTGCCGCTTTCGGCGCCGAGATCGGAGCGCAGTCTTGTGATACTTTGGCCGCGGCTGCGTATTAATGAGTGCTATGACAAGCATCTGGGACGTCTTCACCGGCCAGGCCAGCCGGGCCGAAGAAGCGGTGGATTGGGCGGCGGTCTACCGGGAGCAGCTGCCGCGCGTCTACAACTTCTTCCGTTACCGCCTGGGCGACGACCGTACCGCCGAAGACCTGACGGCAACCACTTTCGAGAAGGCCTGGCGCGGCCGCGCACGCTATCGCCGCGACCTGGGCGCATTCGAGGCCTGGCTGTTCGGCATCGCCCGCCGCGTCGCTGCCGACCATCTGCGCCGCCGGCCACACGATGTCGGCCTCGATGACCTGGCCGACCCGCCGGATCCCCGTTCGCTGGTCGAGATGGTGCAGCAGCAAGATGACCTGGCCCGGCTGGGTGTGCTGCTGGCAGAGCTCCCGCCGCGCGAACGCGAGCTGATCGCGCTCAAGTACGGCGGCGAAATGACGAACCGGGCAATCGCCGCACTGACCGGCCTCAGCGAATCAAACGTTGGCACGATCTTGCACCGGACGGTCGGCAAACTGCGGGACAAATGGGAGGGACAGCCATGAACGATGAATTCCTGATCCACTATCGGCAAACGCCGCGCCGCGCCTTTGCCGACGATCTCCTCGCGCGGCTCACCCGGGAAAGGAGGCCAGGTAAGGTCACCTTGTTGGTGTCCACACCCGCCCGGCGCTTCGCAACCGGGCTGATCGCGCTGTGCCTGGTTGCTTCGACAGTGCTGCTCGCCGCGCCGGGGGCGCGGGCGGCCGTCGGGCAGCTCATCCGCACGATCGGAGGCATCGCCTTCGATTTTACTACCCCGCCGCCGGATTCCCGCGGCGCCGCCATCATCCCGGAGCGCGTTGTGAGCCTGGCCGAAGCGCGCGCGACGCTGCCATTCGAGCTGCGCTTGCCGGCATGGGCGCCGGATGGATTCGTGCTGCAAGAGGACCAGGTGCGCATCTGGCTGCATCCGTCTGGCGCTGAACGCCAGACAGTCAGCTTCACGTGGCTGGATCCGGCACATCCTCAGAGCATTCACTTGTACATTGACATCGATCATCCGGCAAGCAGTTGGGGTCAGTGGCTGGTCGGCAGCGAGGGCAGCGTGGAAGAGGTCGCGATCAACGGCAAGACCGGGGCGCTTGTGCGCGGCGGATGGGAAAACGGGCAGTGGCAATCGGAGCGAAACATGATGCTGTTGTGGCAGCCGCAGGGCCCCGAGGCCACCTACATGTTGTCTGCGGCGACGCAATTCACCCAGGTGACGCGCGAAGACCTGATCCACATGGCGGAGTCGGTGCGGTAGGCCGGCAACCCGCCAGACAAACGGCCGTGCAGGCGCAGAAAATGCACCCGCATGGCCGTTTTGCATGGTGAGCGGCCACACATATGTGGAACGAATCGGCGCACACAGGCGTCCGGTCGTTGGGGGTTGCAAGCAACGGGCGCGCCGCAGCCGCCACCCATGTCCGAACTTCCCAAGCAACAGGAGTCCATCATGAGCAGATTCTTCCCGGGATCGCCGCGCTTCATCGTCCAGCTTGCTGGCCTCGTGTTGGCATCGCTCCTGGCCCTCAGCGCATGCGCGCCGCTGCCCGGTCCCGCCGTGGAGTTGACGCCGAGCCTTCAGCCGGCCGCACTCACCCTGCTCGTCACGCCATCCTCCACGCCCACGGCAGCACCGGAGGCAGTGGCGACAACCTCCGCCGCTGTACCGCCCGCAACCCTGGTGGACGTGGCGCTCGGCAGCCTGATCTTTGCCCGGGCCGACGGCGCGCTGGTGCGACGGGCCTTTAGCACCGTCGAGGACGTCGTGCTGCTGCCTCCCGGCGCCTATGCGGCCGAGGGGGACGCCGCGTATATGGTCCCCATCGGTTGGCCGCTGCGCGCGAGCACGGACGCGCGCTGGCTGCTCGTTCCCACGCCTGACCAGGGCACCTGGCTCGTGTCGTGGGACGGCCAGTTGCAGCGCCGAATCAACGCGGAGCGGCTGTCGGCTACCTGGGCGCCGGATAACCAACGCATCGTCTTCATCTACCAGACCGGCGCGCCCCCGGGGGCGCGCGATAACGATGTCTATGTGCAAGACGTCGTGAACGGCGGCGAGGCACGGCTGCTCACGCGCCTCCCACAGCCGGTTGCCTACATCTTTTGGTCGCCGGCTTGCCCGGGCCTGGGCAGCGGCGGCGCAGACGCCTGCGCAGAGCGCATTGCGGCTGTGACCTGCGACAAGGACGCACCGTCAGTCGTCTGTACCGTGTGGCTGCTGGATGCCGGGTTAGCCGAATCCCAAGGGTATGCCGGCCGCGCGCTCGGCCAATTTCAGCCTGCACCGATGGGCATCGCCCCGATCAACTTTGGCTGGGCGCCATCGGGGGCAGCATTCTATGTCGGGATCGCGGCTGACGGACCTCTCGCCTTCCCGGTGGACGGCAACGGGTCACGGCCGCTCACGGGGAACCTGCCTGGCCTGGCACAGGGACAACCAGCCGCCTACCCGCTGCTCTCGCCCAACGGCACACGGCTGGCCCAACTCCAGCCCTCAGCAGCAAATGAAGGCGCGCGGGCCTTGATAGTTCTGGATGTGCGAGCCAACGCGGCAATCCACCAGCACGAACCCTATCCAGACGGCGCCGCCATCGCAGGCTGGATGAACGATGAAGTGGTGCTGATCAAGTATGTGGAGAACGGCGCGCAGACCCTTGAGGGGGTGAACATCGCATCAGGTGACGCGCAGAAGCTCATCTATAGTGATGTCTTCTTGGGTTCTTGGCGGCAACTCATGGCGCGCAGCACGGAGGTGGGCGCCATCGAGGGGCGATTTGTGGATCAACCGGCGTCGGGATCAGTTCCAGACCCGGTGGTGCATGAGACTGCACTCGTCCAGGCGATACTCCCCGTCAACGCAGTCTATCCGGTCTGCGAATGGAAGGAGTTGGGACGCCAAGGATCCGAGATCTACGTCTGGGCAGTCTGCCTGGGATTGTTGCCGGTTGGAGGGAAAACAGGAGCCAGCCTCCCGGCGGTGCTGGTGTTGAGCGCGGATGGAAGCGTGCAGGCTGTGCGCCTGCCCGGCGATGGCAGCCAGTATGCGGCGGACATCAACAAGCGCTTCCCGCCCGCGGTGCGGGCGCTGATCGCAGAGGCCCAGGCGTATGTGCCGGAGCTGGAGCAGCGCGCAGAGCGACGGCTCGCAGCGGCGCAGCCTTAGCGTGACCCGCAGGTGAAGAAGCTGGAACCAACCACATCCGGGCAGCGTCTCAGGCTACAGTCGATCTGATTTGAAGACAGCGGATCAGTGCGGCATAACGATAATGAATAGGAGAGACAGATGAAGACACGGAACGCCCTGATGACTTTGACGATCATAGTTGGACTTCTGCTGGCGGGGTGCGTGCCGCTGCCGAGCACGAGCGGGAACGCACTGCTCAACACCAATTGGGTGCTGGCAACCCTGAACGGCCAGGCGGCGCTCGCCGACACGCAGGTCACGATTCGCTTTGAGGATGGGCAGCTCAGCGGCACGGACGGCTGCAATCGCTACAGCGCGCCGTACACGGTGAACGGTGCGCAGCTCAGCATTGACAAGAACATGATCAGCACCCTGATGGCCTGTGCGGAGCCGATCATGGCGCAGTCGACGGCCTACACCGCCGCACTGATCGGGACCACGACCTACAAGACCGAGGCCGGGCAACTGACGCTGTTCGATGCCGGCGGCAAGCCGCTGGCGGTCTTCTCGGAGCAGAGCACGGGCCTGGCCGGGTCGTGGGCCGTGACGGGCTACAATAACGGCCAGGGGGCCGTGGTCAGCGTCATCGCCGGCTCGCAGCTTACGACCGGTTTCGACGCCGACGGCCGGCTGAGCGGCTCGGCCGGCTGCAACACCTACACGGCCACGTATGAGATTTCCGGGCAAAGCATCACGCTCGGTGCGATCGGGTCGACCCGCATGGCGTGCGCCAGCCCGGACGGGCTTATGACGCAGGAAACGCAGTATCTGCAGGCGCTGGCGACCGCGACGACGTACGCGCGTGACGGCAATCGCCTGGAGCTGCGCACAGCGGATGGCGCGCTGGCGGTGTCGCTGGTCCTGGCGGACTGATGGGCCCCTCCTGACCGGAAGCCGGAACGCGACCTGGCTGATCATCCGGCTGGCGCTGATCGTCGCGCTGCCGGCGGCGTTGTATGCCGCCCGGGTCATCTACACCCCAACGCCCCTATCTCATTGGAGATCTAAGGAGCCTCATAGAGTTGAACCTGTCCCCCATAGAAATCGCGCTGCCGGACTAACCTCATTTCCGATGCCAGTGTCTGCGGGATCAGGCCCTGTGGATCGGTATAGTCGTTATGGCTGTAAACCAGCCAGACCCTGGGCTGCCCGCGCGCTAAGGAAATCAACTCCGGCACATCGTTAACGGTCATCTTCGGTTCCAGGATGCCGCTCGCGAACAAATCAGCGGGAACCCCGGTTTTCTGCACCTGCAGAGCATACTGCTCCTCGTATGCCTCGAAATAATAGTCGAAGGGGATTTCCACAAAGTTGGAATTGAAAAGGATCAAATCATCCTTTTGCGCGAAATTCGCGACATAGCCGGCCGCCGTGTTCCAATTCTCCTTATACATGAACCTTAAGTAATCGCTGGCAGAAAACAGGTTGATTGTGCCCAGTATCCCCAGCACCAGGATCATCAGAAAGCGAAATCTTAACTGCGCAATGCCGGCCGCCAGCACCAGGAGCAGGGGAATCGTTATCCAGATCAAGGTTCGGTCGTAGAAAATGGGCCGGCGGATGCTCACCAGCAGCTCACCCAGGAATGGGATGAAGCACAGGGCAGCCAAAAACAAGAAGTGTGACAGCTTTTTCCGGTAGTACAACACCCCCAGGCAAAACACCAGCATGAACGGGATCCAGACCATGATGCCCTGGTTGGCCTGACCCGGCGTAGGGGTAGGCGCATTGACAAAGGATTTGAGCGCCTGGATGACGGTGTCCCAACTTGGTTTGGGAATCCAAAACTCCCGATAGACCCGGCCGGCTTGCCTGATAAAGCCGACGAGCCATGGACTCCAGAGCAAGAAAATGCCAACCTGAGCCTTCAGCCAGTTCCCAAAAGAGGGTGCCCCGAAGGCCGGCAGCGGCCCTGACTTCTTGTTTCTCTGATAAAGCATCAGGCCCAACACGAAGATATTGGTGGCCACAGGGAAAAGGACCGCCGTTTTATGCGTGAGCAGGGTCGCGGCCGAGAACGCGACAAACGCAACCCAGGCCAGGTCAGTTTCAATGGTCCGAATGGGCGACCAACGGTGGCGGGCGATCCAGGCGCGCCATCCGGTTTGCTGACCGGGCTCGATCTTGTAGCTGAATCCTCCCTGGGTGGCTGGTTCCACCGGCCCAAGTGTACGCCAGGCATGCAGATATTCCCGGAATTGGCTGCCGATGGGCTTGACGGAGCGCGCGTCGGTCAGCAGCCTGACCAGCGCATAGATCGCCACGGCGGCGTTGAGTGTCAGCAGGGTGTACATGCGCGTTTCCTGGGCGTAGCGGATATTGAAAGGTGAGAGCGCCAGGAGCACTGCTGCCGCAAGTCCCATCATCGCGCCCGACATGCGTTTACCGATCAGGTAGATGATCGGGATGGCGCCTGCACCGAACAGCACAGAGAGCAGGCGGACATGGTAGGGCGCATCTCCCCTGAATGCTATCCAGGTGTGGAGCAGGAGATAATAGAGGGGTGGATGTTGGTCGATCTTGACGCCCCAGCGCAGCATATCGGCAACACTGTGGTTGGCCAGCCACACGCTGAACGTTTCATCCAACCACATCCCCTTGCTATCAAGCAGCAAAACTCGCAGCGCGCCGCCGACCAATGTGATGAATACGACCAACCAGGGCGCCAGCTCGTCAAAATCGAGTTCTTCGTTCATCGTTGTAGAGAGTCCTGCAATTCATAATAGAAGGGTAGACACGCTTAGTAACGCATACTTAATTGTATCACGATTCCATCAGGTAGAACAGTCAGGGCGGGTCGGTGTCGTTACTGGCATCCTGCATCTTATTGTATACTATGCAAGCTGCCGATCAAGTGAAATCGACGGCTGAGGTAACGGTCGATGATTGACTCCCTGGCACATCGCTCCTATCAAGGATGGGCTGACCTCCTGGCCATGCTCGACCTGCTCACCGCGGGCCGTCAGGCAGACAACGGCACCTATTATGTCCACCGCGGCGACCTGCAGTGGTGGCTCTTTTACAACGATGATACGGCTCAGGAGTGGCGATCCAGAGTGCGCCTCTGGACGGACGCCGGGCGGCTGATCGGCTGGGGCCTGCTCTCCCCCTTCGCCTGGCATGCTTTCGACGTTTACGCGGAGCCATCTCTGCGCGGGACAGATCTCGAACGGGAGATGCTCGCCTGGGCGGTGGAGCAGTTGTCTGCCGGCGCCCATATCCAGACGGTATGGGTGGCAGAGGATGACGCGTTCCGCGTCCGTTGGCTGGAGGAAAACGGGTTCACCGCCCGGCCGGACTTCATGCAGTTCTTCCAGCGCTCACTCGATGGATCGCTGACGGAGCCGCCGCTGCCCGAAGGGTTCCACTGTCGCGCCTCCCGCGGCCCTGAAGACGCGCCGCGGCGCTCGGCTGCCTCGCATGCCGCCTTCGGCTCGTCCATGCCCTACGACCAGTACTGTGCGCGCACATTGCGCTTCATGCAGTCGCCGGTCTACGTGAAGGAACACGATCTGTTCATCGTCACCCCTGATGACGAAGTCGCCGCGTTCTGCTGCATCTGGACGGACGACGTAAATCGCGCCGGCTATTTTGAGCCGGTCGGCGTGCACCCCGCCTACCACCGCAGAGGGCTGGGCAAGGCGCTGCTCCTTGCGGGCCTCCACCGGCTCCAGGCCGAAGGGATGACCACCGCAGCGGTCTGCGCCGACAGCGACAACCCGGCAGCCATCCACCTGTATGAAGCGGCCGGCTTCCGCAAAGTCAAACGGCTGCTCACGTTTCGGCGAGAGAAACCGTAACCCGCCCCTGATCTCCGCGTATCGAAGGCTGGCGGCGGTCCATGTGTTGGCGCTGGGCGGGTTGGCGGAGCGGTCGTTCTTCCGGTATAATCTGGGCAGCGGCGCAGGCTGCACCGTGCGCACATAGCGGCGAGCGGCAGTTGGGGGAGGCGTTGATGTCCATGCAAGGTAAAGTCACTCAGGCCTTTGAAGCGCGTTACGGCATTGCGCCAGCGCTCCTGGTGCGCGCACCCGGCCGGGTCAACCTGATCGGCGAGCACACCGACTACAATGACGGCTTCGTGCTGCCATTGGCAATCGACCGGGCGACCTGGATCGCGCTGCGGCCGCGGCCCGACCGCCAGGTTGTTGTCCACGCGCTGGATTTCGGTGAAAGCGACGCCTTCAACCTGGATGACCTGGCGCAGAAGCCCGGTTCATGGGCCAACTATGTGCGGGGCGTGGCCTGGGCTTTGCAGCAGCGCGGCTATGCCACGGCCGGCTGGGAGGGCGTGATAACCGGCGACGTGCCGCTGGCCGCCGGCCTCTCCTCCTCGGCCGCGTTGGAGCTGGCCGTGGCCCGCGCGTTCGGCGCTGTAACGGGCTGGCCCTGGGATGCGGCGGCCATGGCGCTGATCAGTCAATTCGCCGAGAACAAATGGGTGGGCCTCAACTGCGGCATCATGGACCAGATGATCTCGGCCGCGGGCGTGGCCGGCCACGCGCTGCTCATCGACTGCCGCTCGCTGGCAACCATCCCCATGCCGCTGCCCGCTGGGACCGCAGTTGCGGTGCTCGACACCGCGACGCGGCGCGGCCTGGTGGATTCGGCCTACAACGAGCGCCGCGCACAATGCGAGGCCGCCGCGCGCTACTTCGGTGTGGCCGCGCTGCGCGATGTCGACGCGGCCCGGCTGGAAGCCGCCCGTGCCGATCTGGACCCCTTGACCCACCGCCGCGCGCGCCACGTTGTCACCGAGAACGAACGGGTGCTGCAGGCGTGCGAGGCGATGCGGGCGGGCGACCCGGCCATGCTCGGCCGGCTGTTGGATGCCAGCCACGCCAGCCTGCGGGACGATTTTGAGGTTTCCAGTCCGGCCCTGAATGCCATCGTGACCGCCGCGCAGGCGCATCCCGCCTGCCTGGGCGCGCGCATGACCGGGGGCGGGTTCGGCGGCTGCGCGGTGGCCCTCATTGCCGCGGAGGCTGCCCAGGACTTCGCCCAGGCCACCGCCGCTGCCTATGCCGCCGCCACCGGGATGCAGCCGAAGGTGTATCTCAGCCGGCCCTCCGCGGGCGCGAGTATCGTTCCGCTCCATAGCCGCTGAGGACATGCTGCCCCGCCGTTCGGTCGGACGGATGCAGGCACGAAGCCGGTCCGTTTTTCTCTGAGGAGGCACCTGTGCGCACCCGAATCCTTTCTGTAGCGCTTACTGCGGCGTTCCTGTCACTTCTGCTGGCCGCCTCGGCCGCAGGCAGCGGCCAATCCCAAGCGGCCGGCGGCGCACCTGGTCTGCCGCCCGTGATCTCGGCCAGGATCATACCCGGCCGGGTCGTCTACCTCGGATCGGCGCCGGGCTCAAACGTCCAGGTGGTGATCCAGGCGACCGGCACCGTTGACCCCGAAGGCAAAGCGCTGGAATACGGCTGTGATTCCGATGGGGATGGCGTCTTCACACCCTGGTTCTTCCACGAGCCTTGCGCCGAAACCGTCACCATGGCCGGGCCGTTCGTGGCTTCGCTGCACGTGCGTGACGAGGACCAGGCCGTTACCACCCAGAGCTTTCACATGGAGGCGCGGCAGTTCGAAACCGCCTTTCTGGACACCGGCTGGGGCGCGCCGGCGCTTACCACGGTGGCGGGTCGGCCCGCCTTAACCTACCTCGGGGATGATGGGCTGATGTTCGCCATCAACAGCCAGCGCGACGGCGAGGGCGCCTGGACAAGCACGCAGATCCTGCCGATCGACTTCAGTCTGCAAACCGGGGAAACGGCTTATCGCCCGTGCCCGCTGGCCCTGGTGGCGGGCCGGCCCGCGGTGGCGTGCGCTTACCGGACAACAAACGCCTATCCGGTGATGTACGCCGCCAGCGACCAGTCGGCCGGAAGCGGGAGATGGGAGATCAAGAAAGTAATCGTCCTGGGCGATGACAGCGCGCCGGTCCTGGGGATCATCCAGGCCGGACCCGCGGTCACCGTCTTTCAGGACGGAGCGGTGACGCTGCTCGTGGGCGGGATAATGGTGGGCTCGGATGCGGTGATGGTCTCCGAGGATTTCGAGCTGCTGACGAGCTTTGATGTGGGTCCAGCGCTCCCGACCGCGCACAGCGGCATGGTGACGGTTGGCGGCAAGCTGGCGCTGCCCGCCCTGGCCTTCCTCGATGCGAAGAAGGGGATGCTGACCTATGCCGTTAACCAGCAAAGCAACGGCCGTGGTAAATGGGATACGGTGGCTGTTGAGCCGCAATCCGGCGACATCGGCGCCCCGGTGCTGGCTATGCTCGACGGCCGCCCGGGGATCGTCTACCGCGATGGCGCCAAGGGTAACCTGCGGGTGGCCCTGGCCGGCACGCCCGACGGCCGCGGCGCATGGAAGATCACGGTGGTGGCGCCCCGCGCGGCGAAACTGGGGCACAGCCTGGCCCTGATCGATGGCCGGCCAGCGGTGGCCTTCCAGGACGATGACCATCAACTGCTCTTTGCCTACGATCCCGGCTTCGACAACGGCCAGTACTGGCCCTCGGCAGTGGTGGATGTCTGGCCCTCTTGGGCCGGCGATGGCTATCTATCGCCTTCGTTGGCGCTGATCGCCGGCCGGCCTGCCATCGTCTATAACCAGATAGGTGGCACCGCGTTCGCCGCGGCACGTTAGAAAGCTTGATGAGCTTATCCGGAGAATGAAACGATGGACCTGATTCGCCTGGTTACCCCGCTGTTCGTGACCGCGGTGCTGGCGATGGCAGGCCTCCTACACCCTCAACCATCGCCGCGCAGCAACCTCTCTCTGCTAGAGTCCGACCGCGAGCCGCGCCTGCAAGCGACCGCCGCGAAAACGGAGAGCTTGCTGTCTCAGTTGCCGCTCTACTTCATCGAGAATCGAGGGCAGGTCAACGCGGCTGCCCGCTACTACGTCCAGGGCCGTGACCGGAGCCTCTACTTCACGCCGGAGGGCGTAGTCATACGGTTGGCAGGGAACCCGGCCCATATCGTCACCTTGCAGTTCTCAGGCGCCGTACCGAATGTCCGGCCGGAGGGGATCGAACGCGCTGAAATGACTGTCAGCTACTTCACCGGCCCGCCCGCGCGTTGGCGCACCGGGCTGCCGGCCTATGCGAGCGTGCTCTACCGGAACCTGTGGCCGGGCATCGACCTGATCTGGCAGGGAAAAAGTGGCCGGCTCAAACAGCTCTTCCGCGTACAGCAGGGCGCGGACCCTCGCCAGATCAGCCTGACCTATCGCGGCGCACGCACATTGACCGTCGAGCCGGACGGCAGCCTGGCCGTGATGACACCCGCGGGCAGCTTCAGCGACGGCCGGCCCTGCGCCTGGCAGGAACGTGATGGCGCAGTGAGCTGGGTCCCGGCCGCCTACCGGGTCACCGCCCGGGACGGCGCCTGGGCTTACGGCTTCGACGTGGGGGCCTACGATCCGACCCTGCCTCTGCTGCTCGATCCGGAGCTTTTCCTCTACGCCGGGTATATCGGGGGCGATATGGACGATGAGGCTGCTGCCGTCGCGGTAGACGCGCTCGGCGCAACGTACATCAGCGGCACCACCTCGTCATATGAGGGGAGCTTCCCCGACGGCGACGGGTTCGGCGCCCTGGCCGGCCCCGACCACACCTTCAACGGCAACCAGGACGCGTTCATCGCCAAAGTCCGGCCGGATGGCCGCGGGCTGGTCTACGTCGGATACATCGGTGGGTCAGACTACGAATTCGGCCTCGGCGTGGCCGTGGACGCGGCCGGGAACGCCTACATCACCGGCGAGACAGCGTCGGATGCAGCCAGCTTCCCCGGCGGCAGCGGCTTCGGCGCGCTCCCGGGACCCGATCACACCTACAACGGCGGCTACTCGGACGCTTTCATCGTGAAAGTGAAGGCGGACGGCACGGAGCTGGCGTATGCCGGTTACATCGGCGGTGCATCCGATGACGCGGGCCTGGCGGTCGCCGTCGACAGCCAGGGGAACGCCTACGTGGCGGGCATGACGGGGTCGGACCAGGCTACCTTTCCGGATGGGGATGGCTTTGGCACGCTGCCTGGGCCAGATCGCACGCACAACGGCGGGTGGGACGCGTTTGTCGTCAAAGTGTCGGCCGATGGGTCCAGCCTGACCTATGGTGGCTACATCGGCGGCCTCAAGGACGATAAAGGCTTGGGGATCGCAGTTGACGCTGCGGGCCGCGCTTCCATCATGGGCATCACCGAATCGACGCAGGCCACCTTCCCCAATGGGGGCGGCATGGGCGCGTTGACCAGCTTTGACGCGACGTCAAACGGCAAGACCGACGCCTTCGTTGCGCGGGTGAAAGCAGATGGCACAGGACTGGAGTATGCCGGATTCATCGGGGGCAACGATACTGAAGAATATGGAGGAATTGCGCTCGATCCGCAAGGAAACGCCTACATCACCGGCGCAACCTGGTCGGCCCAGGCCACCTTCCCCGACGGGGATGGCTTCGGCACGCTGCCCGGCCCCGACCGCACCTTCAATGGCAACTCGGATGCCTTCGTTGCGAAGGTGAAAGCCGATGGCCGGGCCTTGATTTATGCCGGGTACATCGGCGGGTACTGGTATGATTACGGCTACGGGATCGCCGTTGATCCGGAAGGGAATGCCTTCGTGACGGGCACGACGGGGAGCCCGCAAGACACCTTCCCGGGCGGGGACGGCTTCGGCGCGCTGTCCGGCCCAGATCACACCTTCAACGGCGGCAAAGACGCCTTCGTTGTTCAGGTGCAGCCGGGTGGAGCGAACCTCGGCTGGGCGACGTATATTGGCGGCGACGAAGATGAAAGCGGCGCCGCCATCGCCGTGGATGCTGCCGGCAACGTGCGCGCCGCGGGCGCCACCGAGTCCGCCGAGACGTCCTTCCCCGATGGCGACGGCATCGGCGCCTTGGCCGGACCCGATCGCACCTTCAACGGCAATAGAGACGCCTTCATTGTGGCGATCGGACCCGGTTTAGCGGGGCAGTTGCTTTATCTGCCCCTGATCCTCAGGTGAGCAAAGCTGTTCGGCCCGCTATGGATCGGATCTACTACTGCGCCGAGCAGCTGGCCAGGTCCCCGGTCGTCATGCCGAGCTTCAGCGCGGCTTGTCGCTGCGCTGATGAGCCATGCGTCCATGTCTCGGGCGAAACGTAACCCGTCGTCTCGCGCTGGATTTGGTCGTCACCTACCGCGGCCGCGGCATCCAGCGCCTGCACGACATCCTCTTCCGTGATCTCTGTCAGGTAGCCGGTGGCAGTGGCATTGTGCGCCCACACGCCGGCAAGACAGTCAGCCTGAAGCTCGACCTGAACGGCGACGCTGCGCGGCCCCGTGGCGCCTGAGCTGGCAAGCTGGTTCAGCGCACCGGCGAGATCTTGTATATGGTGGCCGTACTCGTGCGCCAGCACGTACGCCTCAGCGAAGGGGCCGCCTTGGGCGCCAAACTTGGTCTGCAACTGCTCAAAGAAAGCCAGGTCCAGATAGACCGACTGATCCGCCGGGCAGTAAAACGGCCCCATCGCGGCGTAGGCCGCTCCGCAAGCTGCGTTTGTTGACTCGGAGTAGAGGACGGTCTTGGCAGGGACGTACTCGCTCCCACGGCGGGCGAACTCCTCAGTCCAGAATGCCTGGATGCTGTTGACGTAGCCCACAACGCGGCAATCCTGGCGGGCATTCGCGTCCGCCCCGGTCCGGCACACCTCGGCCAACGAGGCCATATCCTCGCCGCCCGCAGCCGACGGCTCTGACGCCTGCGATTGCGCATCGGTTTGCCCCAGCACGCCCTGAAGGTCGCTGGGGTTCACGCCGAACACAAGCGCCAACAACAGGACCACGATCCCAATTCCGCCACCGCCGATGGCCATCGTGGTCCCCATCCGGCGGCCGCGCCTGTCTTCCACCTGAGAGGCGTCCAGGCGAGATCTCTCATTGAATGGCATTGTCCATTTCCTCCTCTTTTGTATGCCTGCACCGTCCTGGCAGCGAGCGCAGGGCATCCCGCGTGCAAAGGATACTCCAAACAAACGAACCTGTCAACAGCACATGCGCGGCCATGACGCCCTCAGATTGTGGTATAATCAGATCGAAGCCTGAAGCGATGCGCATCGAACGCCGCCAACCCGCGGCGAAAGGGATCAAACATGTCCTGGCAAACACAACTCCGAGGCGATCCTCTGCCCTGGCTGCTGGATGCCAACGGGCCGGGAGTGCGCTATCTGGCGCTGCGGGACCTGCTCGATCTCGCGCCCGGTGACCCGCAGCTCGCGGCCGCCCGCCGCGCGGCGCATCTGGACGGGCCGATTGCCGCCCTCCTCGCGCAGATGCACGAAGCGGGGTTCTGGGCCGAGCCCGGGCCAGGCTATCTGCCCAAGTATCGATCGACCGTCTGGTCAGTGATCCTGCTCGCCCAGCTGGGCGCCTCGGTTGAGGAAGACGAACGCGTCGGACAGGCATGTGCTTACGTGCTGGATCACGCACTGAACCCAGGCGGCCAGTTCACCACGTCCGGCGCGCCTTCAGGCACGGCCGATTGCCTGCAGGGCAACCTGTGCTTGGCCCTGCTCGAGCTCGGCTGCACCGATCCGCGGCTGGAGGGCGCGTTCGACTGGCTGGCGCGCAGCGTCACCGGTGAGGGAATCGCACCGCTGGAAGACCGCAGCGCACCGGTGCGCTACTACGCCGGCAAGTGCGGGCCGACCTTCGCCTGCGGCGCGAACAACAAGCTGCCGTGCGCCTGGGGTGGGGTCAAGGTAATGCTGGCGCTGGGCCGCTGGCCCACAAAGCAACGCACGCCAGCCATGCAACGCGCCATCGAGCAAGGCGTCGCCTTCTTCCTGGGTGTGGATCCAGCGTGCGCCGACTATCCCAACGGCTGGGCGGAGAAACCGAGCGGCAACTGGTGGAAGTTCGGCTTCCCCGTCTTCTACGTCACCGACCTGCTGCAGAACGTCGAGGCGCTGGTCGGGCTTGGCTATGGCCGCGACCCGCGCCTGGCCCATGCGCTCGATGTCATCCGGGAAAAGCAGGATGCAAGCGGCCGTTGGCCGCTGGAGTATGATTACACAGGCAGGACCTGGGTGGACTTCGGGCCAAAGAAGCAGCCCAATCCCTGGGTGACGATCCGCGCGCTGCGCGTACTGAAGGCAGATGAAAGCTAAAACGCACACCCCTCCCCCAACCCTGCGCGGCCGCCCTTACGCCGGGGCAGCCGACCTGCCCTCCCTCCTGGCATTGTGGCCTGCCGGCCGGCCCGCCGCCTGGCAGATCGACTTCCCCAGTCCTGCTGACCTGACCGAGTTGCTGGCCGCACCGGAGGTCGCTGCCCGCACTCAGGTCTGGGAGGATGCTTCCGGCCGGATACTGGCCTATGCGCTGGTGGATAGCTACGACAATCTGTGGTTTGATCGCACGCCGGAAACCGTAGGCCGTGCGGCCGAGGACGAGTTCATCGCTTGGGGCGCTGCCTGCGCCAGGCGCCTGGCTGCTGCCTCCGGAAGTCCGCCTATCCTTGACACTGCTTGCCGCGCCGAAGATCATGCGCGCATCGCCCTGCTGCAACGGCACGGCTTCATCGCGCAGGCGACCCGCACCCTGCACTATGCGCGCTCGTTAGCCGAGCCGATCCCGGAACCAACGCTGCCCGCGGGCTACACGATCCGGCCGATCGCAGGCGCGGCCGAGGTCGAAGCGCTCGTCGCACTGCACCGGGCCGCGTTCGGAACGGAGTACATGACTGCTGCAGAGCGGCTGACCTGGATGGCTGCACCCGATTACGACCCAGCCCTGGACCTGGTGGCAGTCGCGCCCGATGGCAGCCTCGCCGCGTATTGTTTCTGTGCGCTGCACCAGGAAGAAAACCGCCTGAGCGGCTGCAACGATGGCGTCACCGACCCGGTTGCGACGCACCCTGCACACCAGGGGCGTGGGCTGGCGCAGGCGCTGCTGTGCACCGGCATGAGGCTTCTGCGGGCGCGCGGCGCCGCACGCGCGCTCCTGGGCACCAGCAGTAAGAACCGCCCCATGCAAGCTGCCGCCCAGGCGGTCGGCTACCGCATCGAATCGGAACGGGTCTGGTTCAATTGGTGTGACGTGATGATAAAAACAGAATAGGGCAAGCGCCAACCATGCTCGAGAAACCTGACATTCGTGACGCCCGTCTTGTCGCCTGTTTGCAGGAGGAATATGCGCTGCCTGTCGCCCGCATCGCGTTCATGCCGCTCGGCGTTGATCAAAACACCGCCGTCTATCAGGCCATCACCGACGCCGATACCCCCTACTTTGTGAAGCTGAGAAGCGGCGACTTCTCCGAAATCGCGGTGACGGTGCCCAGGCATCTCAGCGACCAGGGCATCCGCGAGATCATTGCCCCCCGGATCACCCGCAACGGACAGCTCTGGGCCGACCTGCCCCCCTTCAAGGTGATCCTCTACCCCTACATCGCCGGCCGCGATGGCTACGCGGTGGATCTCACAGATCGCCAGTGGATCGCGTTCGGCGCAGCCGTCAGACGTATTCACACGGTGAGCTTGCCCCCGGAGTTGGCGCAGCGCATTCCGCGCGAAACGTACACCCCGCGCTGGCGCGCCAGCGTGCGGGCGCTCCTGGCGCACGCCGAGGAAAAGGAGTTCGCCGAACCGGTTGCCGCGGCGACGGCAGCGCTGCTGCGCTCCCGCCGGGCTGAGATCTGCGACCTGGTCGACCGCACGGAGCGGCTGGCGGAGGCGCTGCAAGCCCGCGCACCCGAAGCCACCCTGTGTCACACCGACCTCCACGCCGGCAACATCATGCTCGCAGCGGACGAGGCGCTCTACATTGTCGATTGGGACACCCCCCTGCTGGCCCCAAAAGAGCGCGATCTGATGTTCGCTGGCGGGGGACAGTTTGGCAGCAGGCGGAGCGCGCGAGAGGAAGAGGCCCTGTTTTACCAGGGCTATGGTCAAACCGCGCTCGATCCGTACGCACTGGCCTATTACCGCTACGAGCGCATCGTCGAGGATATCGCGGTCTTCTGCGAGCAGTTGCTGTTGAGCGACGCGGGCGGGGCTGATCGCCCGCAAGCGCTGCATTATCTGGCCTCGAATTTCCTGCCTGGGGGCACAATCGAGATCGCCTATGCCGGCGACCGCCGCTCGCCTTGACCCCGCTGGCCACCTCGCCAAAAAAACAGCGCCGGTGTCGCGTTCGACACACCACCCACCATCCATGTAAATCATGCAAACATGATCTATATCAGTTACATTCGATGCGATGTAATGCATACTGGCGGTGATTTTCGGAACAAACGCATCAAATACATCAAAGCGCCCTATGACCGATCTACTGACAACCAGGCAGGTACAAGCACTCCTCCGGGTGGATCGCACCACGATCTACCGCATGGTGGAGGGCGGTCAGTTGCCGGCGATCCGTGTCGGCAAGCAGTGGCGATTTGCGCGAGGCGAGGTGGAGGGATGGCTGCAATCAGGTCGCTCGCGCGTACACCACGCCCTGGCTGCACCGGCCGCACCTGAACCGGCTAAGAGGAGCGATCTTGATCTGCGAGCACTGCTGGCGCTGACATGCGTTCAGGCGATCCAGGACCTATACGCTGACATGCTGGGCGTGATGATCGTGGTCACCGATATGCAAGGCCAACCCATCACCGAGATCAGCAATCCGTGTGGGTTCTTTACACATGTCCGCGAGAAGAACCCCGCCGTTGCCGAGCATTGCATGCGCAGTTGGCAGCAGCTCGCCGGCGATCCGGCCTTGGCGCCGAAATTCTCTCGCGGTGAAATGGATCTCCTGTGCGCGCGGGGTCTGATTCGTCTTGGCACCGAGCTGAAAGGGATGGTGCTGCTCGGCGGGATCACGCCGGAGACATGGCCGCCCGATAACGAGCGCATTGAGGCGTTGGCCCAGGCTCTCGGACTGACGCCCGGCGATGTGCAAGCCAGGATCGACGCCGTATACCGGCTGGATCCAGCGGCCCAGGCTCGGGCTTTGTATTTCGTTCAGCGTATCGCCGATGTCTTCTCGCACATGATCGAGGATCTCAACACGATGCCGGGCCGGCTGGCTTCAGCCGCCGCGCAGATATCATTCTCATAGTACGCAAAGTCAGCTATTTCACAAGCATGCGGAGGCATTCAAGGATGAAAAAACTTCTGGTTCTTGGCGCTGGATCGGCCGGCACCATGGTGGTTAACCGCCTGTACCGGCTGCTCGACAGCGATGAGTGGCAGATCACGGTTGTTGATCCGCACGAGACGCACTACTATCAGCCCGGCTTCCTGTTCATCCCATTCGGGATGTACAGCAAAAACGACGTCGTGAAGCCGAAGCGGGACTTCATCCCCGCAGGCGTCCAGATGATCAAGACCGCGGCCGAAGTGATTGAACCCGATCAGAATCGCGTCACACTGACGGACGGCCGCATCTTGACCTACGATTTCCTGGTGATCGCGACCGGCGCGCAGACCCGGCCCGAAGAGACGCCGGGCCTGCAGGAACATGAGTGGTACAAGTCGATCTTCGACTTCTACACCATCGAAGGCAGCATGGCGCTCGCCAAACACCTGCGCACCTGGCAGGGCGGACGCCTGGTCGTCAACGTGGTGGAAAACCCGATCAAATGCCCCGTCGCCCCGCTGGAATTCATCATGCTGGCCGATTCGTTCTTCCATGAGCAGGGCATCCGCGATCGCGTTGAGCTGATTTATGCCACGCCACTCTCCGGCGCCTTCACGAAGCCCATCGCAGCCAAACATCTCGGCCACATTCTGGACCAGAAAAACATCAAGGTCATACCCGACTTCATGGTGGAGCACGTAGACCCCGATGCCAGGAAGCTGGTCCACTACGACGAAAGCGAGGTTGAGTACGATCTCCTGGTCACGATCCCGCTGAACAAGGGAGATGAACTGCTCGCTCGCTCCGAAATGGGCGACGAGCTGAACTACGTACCGGTGGACAAACACACCTTTGTGTCACCCAAGTGGCCCAACATCTTCGTGCTGGGCGATGCGGCGGCGGTGCCCACCTCTAAGGCCGGTTCCGTAGCCCATTTTGCGGTTGACTGCTTTGCCGAGAATTTCCTGCGCTATATCGACGGCCTGGAAATGCTCCCGACCTTTGACGGCCACGCCAACTGCTTCATCGAGTCCGGGTTCGGCAAGGGCTTGCTGATCGATTTCAACTATGATGTCGAGCCGCTGCCCGGCCGCTATCCCCTGCCGGGGGTCGGCCCCTTCTCGCTGCTGCAAGAGTCGGAGATGAACCACTGGGGCAAGATGATGTTCCGCTGGATGTACTGGAATATCCTCTTGAAGGGCCAGGAACTGCCGCTGCCCGCGCGCATGAGCATGTCTGGCAAGTGGCGGCGGTAAGGAGGAGGTCATGGACCAGATCCCAATGGACCTGAACCAGAAGCTTGACCTTCTGACAACCCAGGTGCAGTTTCTTACGGAGCAGGCCCAGCGCGCGGAGCGCGAGCGCCAGGAGCGCGCCGAGCTGATGCACGATGTGATGCCGATCGTCAACGAGGCCTTCCGGCTGACGACCGAGCAGTTGGAGGAAGTGCAGGAATACGTTGACCTGGGGGATCTGCTGCGCATCGTCAAGCGGCTGCTCCGCAACGGACGCCACATCGAAACACTGCTCGACCAGCTTGAGAGCGTCATGGACCTGGTGCAGACAGTGGGCCCGATCACCGACCAGGCATTCGAAAAGGTCACCGATCTGCTGCAGGCTGCCGAACACAAGGGCTACTTTGCCCTGGCTAAGGGCGGTCTCAAGATCGCCGACAACGTGGCTGCGTCGTTCACCGCAGCAGACATGGAGCGTATGGGCGACAGTATGGCGCCCATGCTGGGCCTTGTCAAAGACGTCACGCGGCCCGAAGTCATCAACCTGTTAGGCGGCGTCGTCGCCGATGTGGAGGTCGAGGTCGCAAAGCCCGTCACCAACAGTTCGCTGCTGGCGTTGCTCGGCCAAATGCGCGATCCTGAAGTCCGCCGCGGCCTGATCCTCATACTGCGCATCCTGCGCGTGATCGGCGCGCGGGCGAATGGCAGATAAGGAATCGGCGAATCAGCGAATCGGCGAATCAGCGAATCGGCGAATCAGCGAATCGGCGAATCAGCGAATCACGCAGTACGCAACACGCAACACGCAACACGTAACCAAAACTCTGGAGGACACAAACATGGCAACTCGTACGATCGCAGGCAAGACCGTTCAGGTCAATGATGAAGGCTTCTTGACGAACCCGGCTGAGTGGACCAAGGAGATCGCGGCCGAGATCGCCAAAGAAGAGGGCATTGCAGCCTTGACAGATGCCCATTGGAAGGTGATTGACTTCTGTCGCGAGGCCTCGAAGGGCCTGGGCGGCAAATCCCCCACGCTGCGCCAAATCACCACCGGCACCGGCGTTTCGACCAAGGAACTGTTCGCGCTGTACCCCAAAGGCCCGGCGAAGAAGGTCGCGCACATCGCCGGCCTGGGCAAACCCGAAGGTTGTGTTTGAAAAGGAGACCGCTCGTGGCTGACGAAAATCGCAAGGTCGCGTTTATCTGCTCGAAAGGTGACCTGGATATGGCCTACCCGGCCCTGGTCATGGGTTGGGCCGCTCTGGGCAACGGCATCGACGTGACGATCTTTTTCACGTTCTGGGGCATGGATATGATCACCAAGTCGCGCCATTGGCGGCTTGAGCTGGCGCCGGTGGGCAACACCAGCCTGAAGATGAAGATGATGGGGCTGCCGACCGGCAACCTCGGCATCCCGAACATCTTGAGCATCATCCCCGGCATGACCCGGTTCACCACGTGGTTTATGAAGAAGAAGATGGCCGCGGTCGGTGCACCGCCGGTGGGCGAATACCTCCAGATGTTGGTGGATGGCGGCGCCAAGCTCTACGCGTGCAAGATGAGCGTGGACATGATGGGGCTGAAGAAGGAAGACTTCGTCGATGGCGTCATCGATATTGTCACCGCCAGCGACTTCATGGATTTGAGCGAAGGCGCGCAGGTCATATTCATCTGATCGCGCGACCCCGACTATCTCATCTCAACGGGGTGGGCGTCCTGACATCGGGTTGCTCGCCCCGCTGAGTTTGCCGGAGGCCCTATGCCCTTTGCGGATCGCGTCGCCCACCTTGCGCCGGAGGGCGCTTACCATATGCTCGCGCGGGCCCAGGCGCTCGAAGCTGCCGGCCGGCGTATCATTCACCTGGAAGTAGGCCAGCCGGACGCGCCGACCTTTGAGAATGTCAGCCGGGCAGGCATCAAGGCGATCGAGGAAGGCTTCACCCGCTACACCGTACCGGCCGGCATCCCGGCCCTCCGCAGGGCCATTGCCGAAGATGCAGGCAGGCGCCGCGGGATTGAGTTTCGCCCTTCGCAGGTCGTCGTCGGCCCCGGCGCAAAACCGGCGCTCTTCTTCCCCACCCTCGCCCTGGTGCGCCCGGGCGACGAAGTGATCTACCCCAATCCAGGCTTCCCGACCTATGCAGCCATGATCGGCGTTGCAGGCGGTGTGGCGCTGCCGGTGCCCCTGGTCGAGGAGGCCGGTTTTTCATTCGACCTCGAGGCGTTCGACCGGCTGGTGTCCGACCGCACGCGGCTCATCATCCTCAACTCGCCCGGCAACCCGACGGGCGGCGTCATGCCCCTGAGCGCATTGCAGCACATCGCCGAGGTGGCCATTGCCCGCGACATCTGGGTGCTCTCCGACGAAATCTACATGCGCCTGGCGTATGATGGCCTGACCGCCCCCTCGATTGCCTCCCTCCCCGGCATGGCTGAACGCACCATTATCTGCGATGGGTTCTCCAAGACCTACGCGATGACCGGCTGGCGGCTGGGCTTCGGCATCATGCCTGAGGCGCTGGCCGAGCGCGTCGAGCTGCTGCTGACCCATTCGATCGGCTGCACCGCCAGCTTCACGCAGATCGCGGGCGTCGAGGCGCTGCAGGGACCGCAGGAACAGGTCGATGCGGTCGTGGCGGAGTACCAGCGGCGCCGCGATCTGCTGGTCGCGGGGTTGAATACGATCCCCGGCTGGCGCTGTCGTGCACCGCAGGGCGCGTTCTACGCCTTCCCCAACATCTCGGCCACCGGCAAAACCTCTGCCTGGTGGGCCGACTTCCTGCTGGATCAGGCCGGCGTGGCGGCCCTGCCCGGCGCCGCGTTCGGCAAGTATGGCGAAGGATATCTGAGGTTCTGCTTTGCCGACTCGATAGAGAATCTGCACGAGGCGATCGCGCGGATCGCCGCGGCCGCGGCATCGACCGGCAGTTGATGATCCTCTCGCAGCGCGACGGCATGACCCATTTCGAGCTAAACTAAGCAGAGTTGCCAACTTTTCCGCAAAGTTGGCAACTCTATGCCTGTTAACGATACCCCTCCGCCTGCAAGTTGAACAGCCGCGCATAGGCGCCGTTCAGTTCGATCAGCTCGGCATGGCTGCCCAGCTCGATAATCTTGCCGGCTGATAATACCACGATCCGATCCGCCATGCGCACGGTGGAGAAACGGTGCGAGATCAGCACTGCGATGCGGCCCTCCATCAGCTCACCGAAGCGCCGGAACACCTCGTATTCGGCCTCCGCGTCCAACGCGGAGGTCGGCTCGTCCAGCACCAACACTTCGGCCTTGCGCATGAACGCGCGGGCCAACGCAATCTTCTGCCACTGTCCGCCCGACAACTCCTGGCCCTTCTCCCAGCGCCGCCCGAGCATCGTGTCGTAGCCCTTCGGCATGCTCTCGATGATCGGTGTGGCGCCCCCGCGATCCGCCGCTTCCTTGATCCGGGCAGTATCGTCGAGCGCATCCACCTGGCCGAAACCGATGTTCTCCTGCACCGTGAACTGGTAGCGCACGAAATCCTGAAAGATGACGCCGAAGCGCTGATGCAGGCTGTCCAGGTCGTACTCGCGCAGGTCCACGCCGTCGAGCAGCACCTGGCCGTCCGTGGGGTCGTACAGCCGCGTGAGCAGCTTGATCAACGTCGTCTTGCCCGCGCCGTTCAGGCCGACCAGTGCGATGCGCTCGCCCGGCCGGATCTGGAGGTTGATGTTGCGCAGCACGTAGACATCGGAGCCGGGATAGCAGAAGGAGACGTTCCGGAACTCGATGCCGCTGCGGATCGGCTCGGGCGCGATCTGCCCAGCCGCGGGCGAGGTGAGCAGCGGCTGCAGCTCCAGGTAGGTCATCAGGTTATCGAGATACAGGTTGCTCTCGTAGAGGCGGTTCAAGCTGTCGAGCAACGACCGGATCGAGCTTTGCGACTGCCGGAAGATCCCCAGGAACATCGTCATATCGCCCAGGGTGATCCGGCCGGCGACCGTGCGCAGGACGATCCACGCGTAACTGCCGTAGTAGGCCAGGTTGGCCAGCAAGCCCCAACCCAGCCCTGCCATCGTACGCCGCTCAGCGATCGCGCGATCCTCGAGGTAGAATCGCGTGAACAGCTCCTGATAGCGCTTCAGCAGCGGCTTGCCCAGGCCGAACAGCTTGATCTCCTTGATGCTCTCGTTGCCCGTCAGCAGCATCTCCAGGTAGTTGAGCAGGCGCGATTCCGGCGCGCGGCGGCTGACCGCGCGAAATGCCCGCTCGGCGTGTTGGGACTGGGAGAGGAAGGAGGGGATGGCCGACACGAAGACGATCACCGCCAGCCACGGGCTGAAGCGGACCAGCAGCACGATCAACGAGATCAGCGTGATGACCTGCTGCACCATCTGCAGCATCGCGTTGACGATGTTGAGCGCGCTGGTGTCCGCCTGGCGCCGCGCGTTCTGCAACGTATCGTAGAAGACGGGATCCTCGAAGAAGCGCAGGTCCAGGCTGATCGCCTTGTCGATGATCGAGCTGTTGATGTGATTCGTCAGTTGCATCTGGAGGACGCGGTCGCTGAGGTTGCGCACCTGGCTCGTCACCGAGCTGATCAGCAGCAGCGCGAACTCCAGCGCCAGGAACGGCAGCACGTAGCGGAGTCCGGCCATCGGCTCCATGCCCTGCCTGGTCGCGCTCACGATGGCATCGACGATCAGCTTGCCGACCCAGGCCTGCGCAGCAGGCAGGACGGCCGCAACCAGCATCAGGCCGATCCCCGCCAGCGCCGCGCGGCGGCTGGCCGACCATACCAGGCGGAACGCTTGCGGCGTGTTGCGCAGCGCATCCCAGAATTCGCGCACCTCATTGCCCACGCGGGCGAACAAGGAGGTCGTGGCCGCCGGGCGGCCGGATGAAGGCTGATTGGATGAGTTCAACGATCTGCTCCGAATGGCTGTGATTTCGTTAACCCACAATGTCACCGATTCTAGCACAGCCCTTCACATGTGACAAGCCGCGCGAGGCGAAAGGAGACGGGGAAACACGGAAAATGCGGAGGGGTCGATGCGCGATCAAGTCAGGTAAATTTGCATTCCCTTCCCAGCGAAACCGTGATATAATTGCAATCATCGGCGTCGGTTGCCGCACAGGAGGGAGATATGTCAGAGCAGACAACAGGTGGGAAGGACGAAAAGCGGGACGAGAAAGAAGAAAAGGAGCGCGGCGAGAAGCTCCGCAACGACCCGCTCAGCGCGGTGATCTGGGCCCTCATCCTGATATGGGCAGGCCTCGTCTTCCTGGCGCAAAACGTGTGGCCAGGCGTTTTTTCCGGGTGGGAGCCCTGGTCGCTGGTGGCCATCGGGGCCGGCGTGATTGTGCTGCTGGAGGCCCTGGTGCGGACCTTGCGGCCTGAGTACCGCAGGCCGATCGGCGGCACCGTAATCTTCGGTGTGATCCTGATTGCCGTGGGCCTCGGCGATCTGCCCGGCTGGGACGCGTATTGGCCGGTGTTGCTCATCGTAGCCGGCGTGGGGCTGGTGGTCGCGACCTTCCTCCGGCGGCGGTAAGGCGTAGAGTTGCCAACTTTACGGAAAAGTTGGCAACTCTATCGCTGTAAGCGCGTTTACAGCCGGTCCAGGTTGAGCGACATCAACTCATCCCACGCGTAGCGCAGCGGCGTCCACGCCCGGTCGCGGCCGATGCAGCGGAAGTAGGGCGGCGCAAAGGCGCGAATCAGGTCGCCGATCTTGTAGCGCGCCAGGATCGAGGTCGAGACGACCAGGCTACCCATCTCGCCGGGCCGCATCTCGTGCAACATCTTGAGCCGGCCCCCCACCGCCACCTCGAAGAAGAAGAGGTCGTAGTTGGGCGTCCACGCGCGGCGGTCGTCACGCTGCTGGCCAAACATGCCCTCGGTCGCACCGTAGATCTCGCGAATGGCAGCCGGCCCATAGAGGGCATGCAGCGCCGGCTCGCAGCGGGTGTTGATGCCGGGCACGCTGCCCAGGGTCATGACCTGCGTCTTCCAGATGTCCTTCGGGTAGAGGCCGTGCACCTTTCGCAGGTAGCGCCCGAAGCTGACGGCGGTGGGCGCGACCCCGCCGACCAGGGTCACGTTTTGATCCCTGCACTTCCGGTAGGCCAATTCGAACCGCGCCTCCCAGTCCTTCGCCGTCTTGCCTCCGCCCAGGGCGTCGATCTCCTCCTGCGCCGGCACGGAGCGAATCGGCGTCTTGGTGGATACGTACTTCGTATAAATGCCCGAGCTGTACCCATAGGCCACCTCGCGGCCGCCCACCTTCACGGTTCCGACCTGTGAGGGGAAGTTGAGGTTGAGGTTCACCCCCGCAAACAGGTCGTGGCGCCCGGTGACGGCGACGTAGTTCAGCATCGCCCGCGCCGCGCTGACGCGCATGCGCAGGTCAGTCGGCGTCATCGGGATAAACTTCGATTTCTCTCCGGTGGTGCCGCGGGTAATGGCCCACCCGACAGGCTCCTCCGTGAGCAGCAGGCGGATCTCGCCCGCCATCACCCGCTCGATCAGTGGCTCATAACTCTCATAGGTTGTGATCGGAAACGCGCGGCGGTAGTCGGCGAGGGTTTCCACCTGGCCGGCGCCGTGCTGCGCGCCGTATTCCGTCTGGGCATAGAGCGCCAGATAGCGGTGCAGCACGGCCTCCTGCGCCGCGGCCGGGTCGGCGACGGCCTCGTGCCAGGGCTGAAGATAGGGGGTCAACATCTGACGAGGATCGGGTGTAGCCATAGGGTTGCCTCCGGGCTGTCTCCGGGTTGAGGAAACGGTCGACGCGCAACATTATACACCCGTTTGCGCGATTTTTGTGCCTTTAGCCGGTCTGCCGTGCGATCCCGAGGGGCCAGAGACCGGCTGAAGCCTCCAGTCCAGTGTGCCAGGAATGACCAATTTGGAAATTCCCCCTGTCTCGCCCGGCAATTCTCAATGTAACTGGAGCATCCTGAGCGGAGCCGGGGGAGGGGCCCCGGCGGAGTCGAAGGATGCGGCCCACCATGCCCGCTCCGGCCTCCTTCGACTGCGTTCCGCCCATACTGCAGGCGGAACTCCGCTCAGGATGCCTCCGCTTTCACCTACATTGAGAATTGCTGCTGTCTCGCCCGGCGGCTTGTCACAAGGCAGGCGGCGTGCTAGAATCGGCGTCAGCCTCACCTATAAGTGAGGCAGTGAGATGGTGAGATGGTGGTGAATGATGCTCAGTAAAGCTGCGTCCCCTCTGATCCTCCCGCTCGCTTCGGAGCAGGCGACGCTGGCGCTGGCTGGCGGCAAGGGCGCCAACCTGGCCCGCCTCGCGGCCGCCGGCTTCCCCGTGCCGGACGGCTTCCTGATTACGACCCAGGCCTATGAGGCATTCATTGCCGCCAACGACCTGGCGGAGCCGATCCTCGGCGCCTTGTCGGCCGGATCCCTCTCCACGCCCGAAGAATACGAAGTTGCTTCACGGCAGATCAGGGGGCTCTTCGGCGAGGGCAGCCTGCCCGCAGACCTGCGCGACGCGCTCCTGTCCGCCTACGCCGCGCTGGCCGATCCGCAATCAAAAATCGCAAATCAAAAATCGCAAATCCCCGTCGCCGTCCGCTCCTCCGCCACCGCAGAAGATCTGCCGGAGATGTCCTTTGCCGGCCAGCAGGACACCTACCTCAACGTGGTCGGCGGCGAAAGCCTGTTGGCCGCCGTGATCGCCTGTTGGAGCAGCCTGTGGACCGCCCGCGCCATCAGCTACCGCCAGCGCAACCGTGTGCCGCACGCAGATGTCAGCCTGGCAGTTGTCGTCCAGGTGATGGTCGAAAGCGAGGCCTCCGGGGTCCTCTTCACAGCCAACCCGCTCACCGGCCTGCGTTCGGAGACGGTCATCGACGCCACGCTGGGATTGGGCGAGGCGTTGGTCGCGGGCCAGGTCGACCCCGACCACTACGTGGTGGACAGGCTCACGGGCCAAATCGTCAGCCGGACGCTCGGCGCCAAGGCGATCAGCATCCGCAGCCGGCCCGGCGGGGGGACGGTGGCGATCGAGTATGGGAGTGGGGGAGTGGGGGAGTATGGGAGTAGGGGCGGGGTGACCCCGCCCCTACCGCCCGCACGCCAACAGGCGCTGCCGGATGAGCAGATCGTGGCGCTGGCAGACCTCGGGGGGCGCGTGGCAGACCTCTACGGGACGCCGCAGGATATCGAGTGGGCCTGGGGCGTTGTCAGCGACATCCTGAATCAGCATCCTGAGCGTGCAATGCAAGCATCGACCGCAGCGCCAGCGGAGTGCAGTCGAAGGATGCACCTGTTGCAGTCCCGGCCGATCACGTCCCTCTTCCCCACCCCCGCAGGGATACCTTCCGAGCCGCTGAAGGTGATGCTCTCCTTTGGCGCAATGCAGGGAATGCTCGATCCGATCACGCCGCTGGGCCATGACATCCTGAAGCATGTCATGGCCGCCGCCGCACGTCTTTTCGGCATCGCGGTGACGCCAGAAACGCAGACGGTCGTCTTCCAGGCCGGCGAGCGGCTGTGGATCAACCTGACCCCCCTGCTGCGTAACACCGTCGGCCGCCGGATCGTGCCGGTGATCATTGCGACCATCGATCCCGGCAGCAGCGATGCGGTGGATGCCGTCTGGCACGACCCGCGCTTGCAGCCCACGCGGCAAGGGATCAGCCCGCGGGCGGCCCGGCAGATCGCGCGCTTCTTCATCCCCGTTGCCGGCAATGTCGTGCTCAACGTGCTGTCTCCCGCCAGGCGCAGGGAGTTTATCGTGGGCCACGGCGAACGGTTGCTGGCTGTCATGGCGGCAAACGCCGGCGCCATCGAAGGCGATGCTCACGCCAGGCTGGACGAGCTGGTCCAACTCATGGGGCAATTCCTCACGCAACACCTGCCGCACGCCTTCCGCCTGTTCGTTTCCGGCGTGGCCAGCGGCATGGCGTCCTACAACCTGCTGCGAGTCCTGACCAAGGACCTGCCGGGCGTCTCAACCGCCAGGCTTTTGGAGGTTACGCGCGGCCTGCCGAACAATCCCACCACCGAGATGGACCTCGCGCTCTGGCAGGTGGCAGAAGCGATCCGAGGCGACGCGGCCTCGGCCCAGACCTTCCGGGAGCAGACGGCCGCAGCGTTGGCGGCCGCGTATCAGGCTGCGGCGCTGCCGGCCGCGGCGCAAACCGCCTTAGCGCACTTCATGGCGCGCTACGGCAGCCGCGGGCTGGCGGAGATCGACCTCGGCCGGCCGAGGTGGTCGGAAGATCCGACGCATGTCATGGAGGTGGTGACCGGCTATCTGCAGAACACAGACCCGGCTCAGGCGCCGGACGCGGTTTTTGCCCGCAGCGCGGGGGTGGCCGGCGACGCGGTCGAAGATCTGGTGGCGGCCGCGCGGCGGGGACGTCACGGCCGGCTCAGAGCCCACCTGGTGCGGCTCGCTGCCTCCCGCGCCCGCGGGCTGATTGCGCTGCGGGAAAGTCCCAAGTTCTTCGTGGTGCGTCTGTTCGGCATCCTGCGCGGCGAACTGATGAAGGTGGCCCGGGAACTGGTGGAGGCCGGCGAGCTGCGCCGGCCGGACGACCTGAGCTATTTTTCGTTCGCTGAGATGGCCGCCCTTGCGAGGGGCGAGAAATACCGCGGAGGCCCGATGAACACTGAGACACCGGATCGGGCTGCCGGCTGGGGCGACATCATCGAGCAGCGGCGGGAGGCCTACCGCCGTGAAGGGCTGCGCCGCCAGGTCCCGCGCCTGCTGCTGAGCGATGGCCGCGCGTTCTATGCGGGCATGACTGCGGCAGGAGGCGCGGCCGGCGCACTGGCCGGCAGCCCTGTCTCGCCGGGCAGCGTGACGGGCCGCGTCCGGGTGGTGCTCGACCCGCGGCAGGCGGGACTCCTGCCCGGCGAAATCCTGGTCTGTCGCGGCACCGATCCCTCGTGGACGCCGCTGTTCCTGACTGCATCCGGCCTGGTGATGGAGGTGGGCGGGCTGATGACCCACGGTGCGGTGGTCGCCCGCGAATACGGCATCCCCGCCGTGGTGGGGGTGGATCAGGCGACCGAGCGCCTGCGGACAGGCCAGCTTATCTCGGTGAATGGGTCCAGCGGAGAGATCAGGATCCTGGACAGTGAATAGCACCACCAAGACACCAAGACACTAAGAGGCGAACTGCTAAGAACCTTGGTGTCTTTGTGCCTTCGTGGTTAAAGGAGACACAGGATGCAATACGGTTATTTCGACGACGCGGCTCGCGAGTACGTCATCACCCGGCCTGACACGCCGGCCTCGTGGAGCAACTACCTGGGCGACACGCGTTACGGCGCAGTGATCACCAACAACGCCGGCGGCTACGGCTTCTATCGCTCGGGCGCGCGCGGGCGCTTCCTGCGCCTGCTCTTCAACCGCGTGCCACTGGACCAGCCGGGCCGCTATTTCTATCTGCGCGACCGCGAGAGCGGCGACTATTGGTCCGCAAGCTGGCAGCCGGTGGGCAAGCCGCTCGACCGCATCGGCCGCGGAGCGCCCGACCGCATCGGCCGCGAAGCGCCCGACCGCATCGGCCGCGAAGCGCCCGACCGCTATGAATCGACCTGTCGTCACGGCACCGCCTACACCGTCATCACCTCGCGCTACGATGGCATCGAGTCAGAAGCCACCTATTTCGTTCCCCTGGGCCAGACATGCGAGTACTGGCGGCTGAAGGTGACCAACACCACCGGCCGGCCGCGACAGCTCTCGGCCACCACCTTCTGCGAATTCACCAACCAGTGGGACACCCGCCAGGACCAGGTGAACCTGCAGTACTCCCTCTTCATCGTCCGCGGTGGGCTGGAGGACGGCCTGCTGCGCATCGCGATCCATGACAACCTCACCGGCAAAAGCCCCGCGGCCGAGACGGACAGCTCGATGCTGTGCTGGATGGCGCTGACCGGTGCGCCGGTCGTGGGCTATGACACCAGCCGCGAGGCGTTCATCGGCCCCTACCGCGGCTACCACAACCCGCTGGCGGTGGAGCGCGGCGCTTGCAGCAACAGCAACGCGTACGGCGACAACGCCTGCGGCGCGCTGCAGGCAGACCTCGACCTGGAGCCGGGCGAGACGCGGGAGCTGATTGTGATGCTGGGCATCGGCGACGCGCGCACCGTTGGGGCAAGGGCCGTGGCCGAGTACGCCTCGCCCGAACGCGCCGAGGCTGAGCTGCGTAAGCTGAAGGACCACTGGCATGCCCGGCTGGGCAGTTTGGTGGTGCACACCCCCGACGAAGAGTTCAACCACACCGTCAACGTCTGGGGCCTCTACAACTGCCTGATCACCTTCGCCTGGTCGCGCGCGGCCAGCCTGGTCTACAACGGCGAGCGCGACGGGCTGGGCTTTCGCGATTCGGTGCAGGACATCCTGGGGGTCGTCGCGGCCATCCCGGACGAGGCGCGGCAGCGGCTGGAGCTGATGTTGAGCGGCCAGTTGGCCAACGGCGGCGCGCTGCCCATCGTCCAACCCTTCGGGCACCGCCCCGGCCACGAGCCGCCCCCACCCAACGACGAATACCGCTCCGACGACTGCCTGTGGTTCTTCAACGCCGTGCCCGCATACGTCGCCGAGACCGGCGACCTGGCCTTCTATGACCTGGTGATCCCCTACGCTGACAAGGGCGAGGCCACGGTGCTGGGCCATCTGCGCCGGGCTCTGGAGTTCAACCTGGCGCGCACCGGCCGCCACGGGCTGCCGTGCGGCCTGGCCGCCGACTGGAACGACTGCCTGCGGCTGGGCTACCACGGCGAGAGCCTGTTCGTGGCGTTCCAGGTGCGGCTGGGGCTGACCCTCTACGCCGCGATCGCCGAACGGTTGGGGCGGCCGGACGAAGCGGCCTGGGCCCGCGCCGAACGCGCGGGCGTCGACGCGGCCATCCAGGCGTGCGCGTGGGACGGCGATTGGTTCATCTGGGCCATCGGCGAAGATAGCACGGTCTATGGCACGCACGAATACGCCGAAGGGCAAGTCTACCTCAACACCCAGGTCTGGTCGGTGATCAGCGGCGCCGCGACCGCGGAGCAGGCTGAGCGCTGCCTGGCTGCGGTCCATGACCGGTTAGCCACCCCCTATGGGCTGATGCTGGCCGCGCCGGCCTTCGTCGACATGCCCATCGACGTGATGCGCGCCGTCGTCTTCAACCCGGGCATCAAGGAAAACGCCGGCATCTTCAACCATACCCAGGGCTGGGCTGTAATGGCCGAGTGCCTGCTGGGCCACGGCGACCGCGCGTATGAATACTACCGGGCGGCGATGCCGGCCGCGTACAACGAGCACGCCGAGGTGCGCCAGGCGGAGCCATACGTCCAGTGCCAGACCACCTACTCGACCTGCTCCCCGCGGGCCGGCAACGCGCGCACCGCGTGGCTCACCGGCGCGGCAGCCTGGTCCTACTACAGCGCAGCCCACTCCATCCTGGGCCTTCAGCCGCAGCCCGACGGCCTGCGCATCGACCCGTGCATCCCCGGCGCCTGGCCCGGCTTCACCGCCACCCGCCTCTTCCGCGGCAAGCGCCTGGAGATCGAGGTGCGCAACCCGGACGGGATCTGCCGCGGCGTCCGCTCGCTGACGCTGAACGGCCAACCCTTGCCGGACGCCTTCGTTCCTGCCGAGATGCTCGGAGACGTGAATATCATCGTGGTGGAGCTGGGGTGACGAATTCACCACCAAGGCACGAAGACACTAAGCGGCAAACTGCTGGGGGACTTGGTGTCTTTGTGCCTTGGTGGTGATGAGACCACTTGGAGCCTATGCATGGATGTGCGCGAGGCCTATGATCGCTGGGCATCATCCTATGACGCGGACCGCAACCTGACCCGCGACCTCGACGCGCGGGTGGCCCGGACGGTGTTGGCCGGCGTGCAGTGCACCCGGATCCTGGAGTTAGGATGCGGGACCGGCAAGAACACCGCCTTCCTGGCCGGGCTGGGCGCCCGCGTCGTAGCGCTCGATTTCTCGGATGCCATGCTCAGCCTGGCTCGCGCGAAGGGGATTCAGCCTCATGTCACCTTCGCGGCCGCCGACCTCACCGCCGCCTGGCCGTGCGCCGGCCGGGCGGTCGATCTCATCGCCGGCAACCTGGTGCTGGAGCACATCGCGGACCTTCCTCACATTTTCCGCGAGGCGCACCGCTGCCTGGCCCCGGCCGGCCGGCTGTTCATCTGCGAGCTGCACCCTTTCCGGCAGTACCGGGGCGCCCAGGCGATGTTCGAGCGTGACGACGTTCAGATCGATATCCCCGCCTACGTGCACCACCTCTCCGATTTCCTCGATGCGGCCGGCGCCGCGGGGTTCCGGCTCATCAGCCTCCGGGAGTGGTGGGACGACAACGTGCGCGCCGCACCGCCGCGGCTGGCGTCCTTCCTGTGGGAGAGAAATAAAGAAATACTTCAAAAAGCTTGACAGACGAGCTTCGCAGGTGTATCATAAAGTTGCATTGCAGCCCCATCACACCCACTGTAAGCCCTGCCTCGCTGGACGTTTTGTTTCTTTCTCTCACCCCTCCAAGGAGGAAACGATGGCTACCCCGAAGAAAGTCCTCAGCGGCGCCATGACCCTTGCGTTGGCCATGGCTATCCTCATCGCAGGATCGGGCGCAGTGGACGCCACTGCGCCGCCGATCGGGCCGACCGCCCCGCAAAACACCACGATCCCGTATGCGGGCCAGCTCAACAACGCAGCCGGGCAGCCGGTCGCGGATGGGATCTATGCGTTCGCCTTCAGCCTGTACGATGCTCCGGCCGGAGGGAACCTGCTATGGACCGGCGTCCAAACCGGTGTGACCGTGCAGAACGGCAGCTTCTCCGCTGCCCTAGGCGGCGAGAGCGGGCTGCCGGCAGCCGTCCTTGACCGCAAAGAGTGCTGGCTGGCAGTCAGCGTGCGCGGGCCGGGCGAAACCGGATTCACGCTGTTGGAGCCGCGCCAACTCCTGCAGACCGACGGGCCTGCGGCAGTAGACGCGTTAACCTGTCCGCACAGCCACTTCACTGACTACTGGTACGGCTCAAACTCCAGCTATGGCCTGGAAGTGGATAATAGTGGCACCGGCGATGGCATCCGCGCTTACAGCGCCGCCACCGCCTCCAACTATGCCGCTGTGTACGCGGTCAACAACGCCACCACCGGTTACGGCTCTGGCGTGTACGGATACAGTAACAAGGGGGTCGGCGTGTACGCGACCAGCATCAGCGGCGACGGCCTTGAAGCCACGGCCTCGGCGTCGGGCAAGAGCGCCGTCTTTGCTCATTCGACAGCCAGCAATGGTGTGTACGCAGTGAGTGGTACGGGGCGCGGCGTGTACGCAGCAAGCACGAGCGGCGACGGCATCGAAGCCGCATCCTCGGCGTCGGGCAAGAGCGCCGTCTATGCTCATTCAACAGATGGCAATGGCGTCGTCGGTCGCAGCACCAACGGCTTTGGCATGCGAGCCGGCGGCAACGATTCCGACATCTCCGATCAACTGGGCGATCTTTATCTGGAAGGCGGTTATGGCGAGGTGTTGGCCGGCGGTGACCTGGACTTGGCCAGCAACTACAGCATCTGGTTCGATCTGGACCAGGATAACAATTCAACTACTTACCTGCAAGTCTATAACGGCGCCGATAGCGTGGTGTTCCAAGTAAACGAAAGCGGCAACACCTGGGCGAGTGGCACCAAATCGGCCATGGTTCAGACCGCCGATTACGGCCCGCGCTTACTGTACTCGCTCGAAAGCCCTGAAGTATGGTTCGAAGAGATCGGTGGGGACCAACTGGTCAAGGGCACGGCGACCGTGGCGTTCGACCCGATCTTCGCCGAAACGGCGAACCTGGAGACCGGCTATCACGTGTTCGTCACGCCGACCTGCGACGAGCCCGCCGTGTTGTTCGTGAGCGACAAGACGGCAGCCGGCTTCACCGTGCGCGGCGTGACGATGGACAACCAGCCCAGCAGTTGCACCTTCGACTATCGCGTGGTCGCCAAGCGCCTCGGCTATGAAGACATCCGCCTGGCCCCGGTCGACCTGGATGCCAGCGACCGGAATGCGAAGTGAAGCAATGAAGCCGCACCGCATGAACAGGAGATGCCCATGAAAACGCGAACTTTGCTGTTCCTTCTGACCGTGGCGGCAGTTTTGCTGATGGCCACCGCCACCTCCTATTCGGATGCGCCCCCGGCCGATGCGTCGCGCGTGCTGGCCGGCGGCCGCTACGTCTTGACGATCCAGGCGCCGGCCGTGACACAGTCTGCCGGCTACCGCTGGGTGGATGCGGCCAGCCACCGCACGGTCATCGGAGCCGGCGGCGGTTACCGGCTGCTGGCGCCCGCGCAGCCCGCCACAGATGGCAGCGGCTGTTGCTGCAAATGCTATCTGCCTGTCACCCTAAAAAGGAGATAGGACCCCTCCCCTGGAAACCAGGTTTCTCGCAGAAACCTGGTTTCCAGGGGTTTCCGGCCCTCAGCTCACCGTGGTGCTCGACGCCACGCGGGCCGGCTGCACGCCGAGCGTCACTTCCAGCGTCATCTGCTTGCCGCCCGACCGGATCACCGTCAGCGCCACGGTCTGGCCCGGCGAAGTCTGCTCGGAGAGGTAGGTCATCAGCTCGTCCATGCTGGACACCTCCAGGCCATCGATTGCGGTGATCAAGTCACCTCCGCCCTGCAGGTAGCTCGGCCCGTACTGTGAGATATCCAACAGCACATCGGTGTCCTGCGCGCCGCCGCGCAGCCCGGCCTTCGCGGCCGGCCCGCCCGGTGTTGCAGCCATCACATAGACCCCCTTGGCATCATCCGGCAGGGCCAACGCTTCCGCCCACATCACGTTATACGCGCTGCCGCTGATCCCCAGGTACGCGTGCTGATAGCTGCCGTCCGCGATCAGCGCAGGGACAACGCGCTGCACGATGCTGATCGGGATCGCGAAGCCGACGCCGCTGTTGCTGCCCGTGGTCGACTCGATCTGGTCGTTGACGCCGATCACCTCGCCCTGCACGTTCAGCAGCGGGCCGCCCGAGTTGCCCGGGTTGATGGCCGTGTCGGTCTGGATCGCGTTGGCAATGCTGAAGCTGCTCTGCGAGTCGATCGTGCGGCCCAGCCCGCTGACGATGCCCTGCGTCATGGTGCCCAGGCGCCCATACGGGTTGCCGATAGCAACCACTGCCTGCCCCACGCGGACCTTAGCCATGTCCCCCAAGGTGACCGGCTGCAATTCGACCGCGTTAGGATCCACCTTAATCACCGCCAGATCGCTGCTGGCATCGGTCCCGATCAGCTTGGCTTCGACCCGCGTACCATCCGCGAACACCACTTGCAGCTCGCTGGCGCCGTCCACCACATGCTGATTCGTGACGATGTGGCCTGCCGCGTCCCAAACGAACCCGGATCCCAACCCTTGCTCCACGGCCGCGCTGCTGAACCGTCCGGCCCGCGCCAGATTGATCACCTCCACTACCGAGGGATTCACCTGTTCGTAGATGACCTCGAGGCCTGGCCCCTCGGCAGACGCAGCCTGCGTTCCCGTTGCCAACGAAACCGTCGTCATGGAGGACGCCACCGCCACGGGCGTGACCACGGGCCGCGCAACCTCTGTGACCGCGCTCGTCGCCCCGTTCGAGCCGACCGCCAACACCACCACCAGCAACAACCCGACCATCCAAAGGGCAGTGCCGTTGTTTTTGCTCACCATAGATGCCTCCTATTGTGTGATCTCATCGATCTCACCGGAGTCTACAAGCGAAGCCTGAGAATTCGCGCAGAAGCACTTAAGAATCAGGTGAGAGCGCCTCACCCCCTGCCCCCTCTCCCACAGCATGGGAGAGGGGGCAGGGGGTGAGGCTGGCCTTCTCAGCTTCCCCACAGGTTAAGTTTAGCTTAATCTCAGGCAGGGAGTGGTATAATCGGCAGCATAATCAGCGAACCGATTCAGGTGGGCAACCGATGGCAACGATCTTAATCGTAGATGATGATCCCCGGCTTCTGAAGATGCTGCAGCGCACGCTGGCGTATGAGGGCTTTCGCGTCCTGAGCGCGGCCAACGGCGCCGAAGCGTTGGGTCAGATACAGGCCCAGCGGCCGGACGTCGTCATACTCGACTGGCTGATGCCGGGCCTGGATGGCATCAGCGTGTTGAAGCGGTTGCGCGAAGCCGGCGATAGGACGCTGGTCCTGATGCTGACCGCGCGCGATGCCGTGGAAAACCGCGTCGAAGGCCTGGAGACCGGCGCGGACGACTACCTCGTCAAGCCGTTCGCACCCGCCGAGCTGCTGGCGCGCGTTCACGCGCTCCTGCGTCGTCCGGCAGCAGCCCCCAAAGAGGAGGTGCTGACCTACGCCGACCTTCGCCTGAACCCGGCCACGCGTGAGACCTGTCGCGGCGATCGCAGCTTCAACCTGACGGCCAAGGAGTACGATCTGCTGTATTTGCTGCTGCGCCATGCTCGCCAGGTGTTGAGCCGCGAGCAGATTCTGATGGATGTGTGGGGCTACGATTTTGGCGGCGAAGACAACGTGCTCGAGGTCTACGTTGGCTATCTGCGCAAAAAGACCGAAGCCGGCGGCGAGCCGAGGCTCATCCAGACTGTGCGTGGGGTGGGCTACGCCCTGCGGGAGGAATCGTGAGGCGCGCTATGTCCATCCGCCTGCGGTTGACTTTGCTGTACACCGCGGTCCTGGCCTTAACCGTGATCGCGTTCAGCAGCATTCTGTACGCGGCCCAGTCACGGTCGATTTATCAAGATATCAAGGCCAACCTGGTGCGCGAAGCTGCCTTCTTCCCGCACAGATACAGGCCGCAGCTTGACCTGGGCGTGTTTCAGCCTGACGACGGCGCGCCACCGCGCGCAGCGTCAGACACCGCGGCGCCTGATACAGAGCAGCAATTCACGCTGCCCAGCGGCACACTCCCGGGTCGCTGGACGCAAACGCGCAACCTGGCAGGCGAAGTCACCGGACAATCGCTGGACCTGAGCGGCGCCACGCTGCCGCTCAGCGATAAGGGGCTGATCGCGGTGCAGGCCGGTGAAGGATGGTTCGAGACCGCTACGGTGCAGGATGAGCCGCTGCTGATCTACAGCCAGCTCAAGACCCAACCGGACGAGGATCCCTTTATCGTGCAGGTGGCTTTCCCCATCCAGCAGCCGCAGCAGTCGTTGAATCGGCTGCGCTTGATCCTGCTGATCGGCAGCAGCCTGGCCATCCTGGCCGCGCTCGCGCTGGGCTGGGTGGCCGCCGGGGCCGCGCTCGCGCCCATCCACCGCATCACACAGACCGCGCAGGCCATCGGCTCTGAACGCAACTTCGGCCGCCGCGTGGAGCACCAGGGGCCGGCAGATGAAGTTGGCCAACTCGCGTTCACCTTCAATAATATGTTGGCAGAGCTGGAGTCAGGCTACCGCCAGCTTGAGACTTCGCTCAACGCGCAGCGCCGCTTCGTGGCTGACGCCTCGCACGAGCTGCGAACTCCGCTCACCACGGTGCGCGGCAACATCGAGCTGCTGCAGCGGAATCCGCCCATCGCGACCGACGAGCGCACGGAGATCCTGGCGGACACCACCGAAGAGGTGGATCGGCTGATCCGCCTGGTCAATCAATTGCTGGTGCTGGCGCGCGCCGACACCGGCCAACCGCTACGCGCCGACCCGATTCCCGTGCGCGCGCTCATCGAAGATGTCTGCCGCCAGGCCAGGCTGCTGGCCCCAGGCACCGAGGTGCTCTGCGAAGTTCCGGAGGACGCGTTGGTGCAGGGTGATCGCGACGCGCTCAAACAGATCCTGCTGATCCTGGTGGACAACGCGTTGGTGCACACGCCTGCCGGCACGCCCGTCACCCTGACGGCCGCGGCCAACGCCACACTGGTCGCATTCAACGTGCGCGACCGCGGCCCCGGCATCCCTGCCGATCAGTTGCCGCACATCTTCGAGCGCTTCTATCGCGGCCAGGCCTCCCGCACCGGCCGCGGGGCCGGCCTGGGGCTGGCCATTGCCAGGGATCTGGCGGAGGCGCAGGGGGGGGCGCTCACCGTGGAGAGCACGGTGGGACAGGGCACTATCTTCACCGCGACGCTGCCAACAGCGTGACGCGCTGCTGATGCCGGCCAGGAGTTGCACCACCAAGACACAAAGCCACGAAACGACAGACTGCTGAAGGACTTGGTGTCTTTGTGCCTTCGTGGTTAAAGAAAGCCCGCCGGATCGTGGATCCGGCGGGCTTTTCACATGGTATCCCAGGAGCGATTCGAACGCTCGGCCTCTTCCTCCGCAGGGAAGCGCTCTAATCCACTGAGCTACTGGGACATATCAGGTCGCTGGCGGTGCGTACACCCCCAAGCGCCAGGCGGGGAGGGCGGGATTTGAACCCGCGAAGGGAGGAATTTCTCCCTTACCCACTTAGCAGGCGGGCGCACTCGACCAAGCTATGCGACCTCCCCAAGGTCCGTATCCTGTTGTGGCGGAGGGAGAGGGATTCGAACCCCCGAGGACTTGCGCCCTAACGGTTTTCAAGACCGCCGCCATAGACCGCTCGGCCATCCCTCCGTGCAGGCGGCTGCTCCAGGCAAATTCCTCAGCCTCACAACCGCCCGCGAGTATAGCACGATGACGGCCTTGTGTCAAAAAGGAGGGGGTGAACGGGTTTGCGCGCGGGGGCCGATTCGCCGATTCGCTACCCGATCCTCTCGATGCCACCCATATACGGCCGCAGCATCTCCGGCACGACGATCGTGCCATCGGCCTGCTGGTAATTCTCGATCACCGCGATCAGCACGCGCGGCAGCGCGAGGCCCGAGCCGTTGAGCGTGTGCACATACTCCGGCCTGGCGCCCGGCTCCGGCCGGTAGCGGATGTTGGCTCGCCGCGCCTGGAAATCGTTGAAGAGGCTGCACGAGCTCACTTCCAGCCACTCCTGGCAGCCCGGCGCCCACATCTCGACGTCGTACTTGGCCGCCGCGGTGAAGCTCAGGTCGCCGGTGCACATCTGGATCACGCGGTACGGGATGCCCAGCCCGCGGCACACATCCTCGGCATTGTCCACCAGGCTCATCAACTCATCGAGCGAGCCTTCGGGCCGCACGAACTTCACCATCTCGACCTTATCGAACTGATGCCCGCGCTTGATGCCGCGCACATCCCGGCCCGAGCTCATCTTCTCACGCCGGAAGCACGGCGTGTACGCCACATGATAGATCGGCAACTGGGCGCCATCCAGGATCTCGTCGCGATAGAGGTTGGTCACCGGCACCTCAGCCGTGGGGATCCACCAGAAATCCTCCTCGACATCGTGGTACAGGTTCTCATCGAACTTCGGCAACTGGCCCGTGCCCACCAGCATCTCCGACTTCACCATGTAGGGCGGCGCGACCTCGGTGTAGCCGTGCTGCCCGATGTGCAAGTCCAGCATCCACGCAATCAATGCGCGCTGCAGCCGCGCCCCCGCCCCCTTGAGCACATAGAAGCGCGTGCCGCTCATCTTGACCCCGCGATCGAAGTCGATGATGCCCAGCGCCGGGCCCAGGTCCCAGTGCGGCTGCGGGGTGAAGTCGAACGCCCGCTGCTGGCCCTCGACGCGCACCACCACGTTCTCGGTCTCATCCTTGCCCACCGGCACGCTGGGGTGCGGCAGGTTGGGGATGCGCAGCATGGCATCGCCCAACGCGGCCTCCACCTGTGCCAGCTCGGCATCCAGGCCCGCGATCTCATCGCCGATGGCCGTCATGCGCGCCTGCAGCGCCCCTCCCTCGGCCCGCTTGCCTTCGCGCATGAGTTGGCCGATTTGCTTGGAGCCGGCATTGCGCTCGGCGCGCAGCGCCTCCACCTGCACCAGGATCGCGCGGCGCCGCTCGTCCGACGCCAATGCCTGGGCGGCCGGCGCGTCCTGCGCGCCCAGCGCGGCCATGGCCGCAAAGACCTCGTCACGATGCTCCCGCATGAATTTGATGTCCAGCATGTTCTCCTCCTCCGAAGCTGCGCTTACGAACTTAACATGTCGGCGGTCGCTCCGCACCCTTCGACTGCGGGCTATCGCCCTCCGCTCAGGATGCTCCGCTAAGGCTGAATGGTGACCTTAAATAGAAGACGCTCCCGTCCGCGCCGGTCACAATCGTGCCGGCCAGGGACGAGGAGCGCTCGTGGTGCCACCCTGTTTCGCCGCGGCGTCCTGGCCGCAGCCTCATCATGCCCGCTAACGGGGGCGAGGCGGCGGCCCATAGTGGCGCACCACGCCTGCATGGGTGTGGCGTGCGTTCCGGGCCGCGGCTCGGGAGGGGATGCTGGCGCCTGCGCCGCTGCCTCGCACCGACCGGCAGCTCTCTGCGGCGGATAAACGCCGGCCTGTCTCCGTCATCGCCGTTAATGCCATGCGATCTAAGAAATCAAAGTATAGCACCTGTTGGAGAAAGCTGTCAAATGAAAAAGACGGCATTTGACACGATTCCAAGGCGGGTGCTATCATGCTGTCGCCCCGGCACAAACTATCGCCGGGACGCCTGCACCCGCCTACTGTTGTAGCGTTTGCTCCGGTGGGGGAAATATGCGCGTCAATCACCAGCCAACGAGGCCCGGTGGTGCGGCGGCGCTTATCCCCCACCCTTCGTTGCCCGACCCTATGCCAACGCCAACACCGCCCAAATCCAGCCTCGGCCTCTATATCAGACGGCAGGCCAGCTCGCCCGCTCGCTACGCGCTGGAGCAAACCCTCTGCGCGCTGGCCGGCTGGCTGCCGACCGTCGCCGGCATCGCGCTGCGGGCCGTGCTCTACCGCCTGATCCTGCGCATGGACGGGATCGCGGCGATCGAAAACAACGTGCGGCTGCGCTTTGCCGACCGGATTCGCCTGGGCCGCGGCGTCTACCTGGACCAGGGGGTCTATCTGCATGCCTGCCCCCAAGGCATCTCTATCGGCGACAACAGCTTCGTGATGCACGGCGCAGTGCTGCACGTTTACAACTTTCGCGATCTGCCCCATGCCTTCATTCGCATCGGCCGCGACAGCTTGATCGGCGAGCTCAACGTGCTGCGCGGCCAGGGCGGCATCACCATCGGCGACCGGGTGTACACCGCACCGCTCGTGCAGCTCCTGGCCGTGAATCACGTCTACGACGATCCGGCCCGGCCGATGGTCGAACAGGGCATCACGGCCCAGGGCATCACGGTCGAGGACGATGTCTGGATCGGCGCCGGCGCGATCATCACCGATGGCGTCACCATTGGCCGCGGCGCAGTTGTGGCCGCGGGCGCGGTCGTCACTGCCGACGTGCCGCCGCACACGGTGGTCGGCGGCATTCCCGCGCGCGTGCTCAAGACCATCGACGGAACCTCCAGGCCGCGACCTGAGGTGCATCTCTAGACAGGACGTTATGACAAATTCAACATCCGATATGCCACCAGCCGCCTTCGACGGCGACGCAGTCCGCGCCAACCTGGGCTCGCGGCGCATCCCGCCGCTGCCGGCGGCGCGCTTCCCCGATGCCGGCGCGACGGTGCAGACGCTGACCTCCGCCTCCCGCCCCGCGGGCGCCGGCGGTGTTCACACCGTCGACATCGTGCTGGCCAACCCGCCGGCGCCCGACGGCGGCATCTGGATCCGCAGCCAACACCGGGTGGGCCGCCGCAGCCGCGAGAATATGATCTGGCCGCAGGTGGACCTGGCCCAACTGGCCGCAGTCCTGCTGCCCGACTACACGGTCGAGGTGGTGGACTGCATCACGACCCGCATGGGCTGGCCCGAATTCGAAAAGCTGCTGGAGCAGAAACGGCCCAAATACTACCTGACGCAAGTCACCGCGCCCTCGCTGCGCAACGATATGGTCGGCGTCTTCCTGGCCAAGTCGCTCGGGGCAGTCACCATCGCGTTCGGCACCCACGTCACGCCGCTCACCCTGGAGACGATGCGGCCCTTCCCCGCGCTGGACTTCATCCTGCGCGGCGAGCCGGAGATGACGTTGCGCGAGCTGCTGGACGCGTTCGAGGGCAAGACGCCCAGCAATCCGCATGTGGCGAAGATGTTGGCGGAGACGGGGTGGGGAGGTCCTTCGGCTCCGCTCCGCTCCGCTCAGGATGACAGGGGGGGAGGGGGAGAGGGGGAGACGGGGAGCGGGGGAGCAGGGGAGCAGGGGAGCAGGGGAGCGGGGGAGACGGCCACGCGACCAACGAGCTATCGCGGCGACCTGGCGGTCGCTGCACTATCGAACATTCGCGGGCTGGCCTGGCGCGATCAGGGGGAGATCGTCATCAACCCCGACCGGCCGTTCATCCCCAGCCTGGACGACCTGCCGATCCCCCGGCACGAGCTGCTGCCGTTGAACAAGCAGCGGATGCCGATGATCAAGGGGCCGTTCACTTTCATTGTCACCAGCCGCGGCTGCCCGGCGGGCTGCAAGTATTGCATCAAGCACGTCTCCTATCAGAACAGCGTGCGCGTCCGTTCGCCCAAGCTGATCCTGGAAGAGCTCCAATACCTGGCCTCGTTGGGCGTCCACTTCGTGCATATGTACGCCGATCTCTTCACCGTGAACCGCGAACAGGTGGTCGAGCTGTGCCGGCTGATCATCGACTCGGGGCTGAAAGTCCGCTGGACCTGCAACAGCCGCGTCGATTATGTCGACGAAGAGATGCTGCAGCTCATGGCGCAGGCAGGCTGTTGGTATATCTCCTGGGGCATCGAAAGCGCGAATGAGGAGATCCTCAAGCGCGCACACAAGGGCTATCGCAAGGAGCAGGTGCTGAAGGCGTTGAACTGGGCGCACAAGGCGGGGATCAACAACTGGGGCTACTTCATCATCGGGCTGCCCGGCGAGACCGAGGAGACGATCCGGGAGACGATCGCCTACGCCAAGGCGCTGCCGCTGGATATCTGCCTGTTTCACATCGCCGCACCCTACCCCGGCACGCCGTTCTTTTTCGAAGTCGCTAAGAACAACTGGTTCCGCCCCGGCACCAACTGGGAGGAGGTCGACATGGACGAGTCCACCGTGCTCGACTATCCGAACCTCACCGCGGAACGGCTCGAATACTGGCAGAAGCGCGCCACCCGCGAGTGGTCCTTCCGCCCCGGCCCGATGTGGACCTTCCTGAAAGGGATGAATAGCTGGGAAGGGTTCAAGAGCGCGGTGAATGTGGGCCTGCAGATGCTGAGGTTTGTGCGATAGCCGCACCCTTCGACTGCGCACTGCGGTGCTCCGCTCAGGGTGCTCCTCTGAGGGTGCCGGCGATACTTGATCATGTTCTCTATTCTTGACCTGTTGCTCACCGGGCTGGCCGCCGCGCTGTGGTACGTGCGGCCTGAGCTGGCCGCGTGGCCGCTGCTGCCGGTGGCGGCGGGGGTCGCGTGCCGTTGGCTGGCCCGGCCGCAGGCCGCGGTGTGGCGGCGGGGGCCGTTCAATGCGCCGCTGGCGCTCTTCCTCGCCGCCGCGCTGTTGGGCGCCGTGTGGGCCTATGCGCCGGCGCCGGCCTGGGCCAAGCTGTGGACGATCGCCGGGGGCGTGGCGCTTTACGGCAGCGTGGCCGGCGCGGCCGCACAGGTGCGGATCGGCCGCTGGCAGATCGCGCCGGTCTCCGTCGTGTTGGCCCTCTTCCCCGCGGTGCTGGCCGCCTATTTCCTGCTGACCAACGACTGGGCCCACTGGGCCGGCAAGCTGGCGTGGCTCGACCCGATCACGGCCTGGCTGGCGACCTGGCAGCCCGATCTGCCGGGGCACCGGCTGCACCCGAATGTGGCCGGCGGGCTGCTGGCGGGATTGCTGCCGCTGCAAATCGCAGCCGTGCGCCGGACGCGGGCGGGCTGGGCCCTGGTGGCGTTCGCGCTGCTGGCGCTGGTGTTGACGGCGTCGCGCGGCGCGTGGCTGGCGCTGGGGGTGGCGGGCGCGGGGTGGCTGGTGGGGTGGCGATGGCGGTCGCGGGGGGGCGCGGCGCAGACGCGGCTGCTTCTATGGGGGGGTGTGGGGGTCCTGGCGGCGCTGGCGCTGCTGCCGTGGCTGCTGCTGGCGGCCGGCCTCGCAGACCCGGTGATGGCGCGCATCAGCTTGCTGCGCGATGGCGTGACACTGGCGCTGGACACGCCCTTCACCGGCCTCGGGCTGGCCGGCTTCCAGATGGCATTCTCGACCTATGTGCTGCTGCTGCACGTGGGGCACACGTATCACAGCCACAACCTGTTCCTGAACATCTGGCTGGAGCAAGGGCTGCTCGGCCTGGCCGCCTGGGGGTGGCTGCTGGCCGCGGCCGCGCGCTACCTGACCCGCAGCCCTCGATTGAGCCAGGTTGACGCCGCGCCCTTCGACTCCAGGCTTCCTTCGACTGCGCACTGCGGTGCTCCGCTCAGGATGCCCTCCGCTCAGGGTGTTTCGGCAAGTGATACAGGTAAGAGAGAAGAGGGTGCATGGATCGCGGCAGGGCTGGCCGCGCTGGCCGTGATCGTGCTGCACGGCCTGGTGGATGATGCGTTCTACGGCAGCCGCGGGGTGCTGCTGCTGTTCCTGCCGTTTGCCGTGCTGGCGCGCATCGATGGGACGCGGATGCACGCGGCTGGACGCGGATGGCGGAGGCGGCAGGGGCCGGTGGGGATGGCGGCGGCCGCGGTGCTGCTGCTGCTGGCGCTGCTGCCCGGCACGCGCGCCGCGATGCAGGCAAACCTGGCCGCGTTGAGCCAGACCCGGGCCGAGCTGTCGGCGTACAACTGGCCCGACACGCCGATCCAGGACGCGCTGCGCCGGCAGGCGCCGTCCGCGCCGCCGCCGGTGAATCTGGCCCCCGCCATCGCCCGCTATCGCGCGGCGTTGGCCCTGGACCCCGGCAACGTTACGGCGAATCGGCGCCTGGGGCAGATCGAGCTGGCGCGGGGAGAGGCCGAGGCAGCCCGCGGCCACCTGGAGGCCGCCTACGCGGCCGCACCCTGGCAGCGGGCCACGCGCCAGCTCCTGGGCGAGGCGCTGGCGCTCGCCGGCCGGACCGGTGAGGCCGCCGCGCTGTGGCGGACGGTTGACCTCAGCAGCGGCCAGCTCGAGGGCCGCATCTGGTGGTACCAGGCCCTGGGCGAAGACGAGGCCGTCGCACAGATGCAGGCGGCGCAGGAGAAAACAAGATGACCGTACCGCGCTGTGAAACGAGGAGAGCGATGCGTTATTTGATCACCGGCGGGGCCGGATTCATCGGCTCGCACTTGTGTGAGCTCCTGCTGAACGCAGGGCATCGGGTCGTCGCGATCGACGATCTGTCGACCGGCCGCGTGGAGAACATCAGCCATCTGCGGCCGCTGCCCCACTTCCAGTTCGTGCGCGAGACGGTGGATAACAGCCAGGTGCTGGACCGGCTGACGAGCGAGTCGGATGTGGTGGTGCACCTGGCCGCGGCGGTGGGGGTGCAGCTCATCGTCGAGGACCCGGTGCGCACGATCCGCACCAACATCAACAGCACGGAGGGGGTGCTGGCGGCCGCGCAGCGCTACGGCTGCAAGGTGCTGCTTGCCTCGACCTCGGAGGTGTACGGCAAGGGGGTGCGCGTGCCGTTCCGCGAGGAGGATGATCGCCTGATGGGGCCGACGACCCGCTCGCGCTGGTCCTACGCCGAATCGAAGGCGGTGGACGAATTCCTGGGATTGGCCTACTATCACCAGTACGGGCTGCCGGTGGTGATCATGCGTTTCTTCAACACGGTGGGGCCGCGGCAGACCGGCCGCTACGGGATGGTGGTGCCCCGCTTCGTGCGCGCGGCGCTGCGGGATGAGCCGCTGCAGGTGTACGGCGACGGCACGCAGTCGCGCTGTTTCGCGGATGTGGCGGACGTGACGCGCGCGGTGACGCAGTTGGCCAACGAGCCCAAGGCGGTGGGCGAGGTGTTCAACATCGGCGCGACGGAAGAGGTGACGATGCGCGAGCTGGCCGAGCGGGTGATCCGCCTGACCGGCGCCGCTTCGAGGATCGAGCTGGTGCCCTACGAGGCCGCCTACGGCCCGGGGTTCGAGGACATGCAGCGCCGCGTGCCGGGCATCGAGAAGCTGGCGCGGCTGATCGGTTACGCGCCGCAGCACACGCTGGACGATACGCTGCGCCGGGTGATCGAATTCGAACGGTTGGGAGGGCGAGGATGATTCCGTTTGTTGACCTGAAAGCGCAGTACCACAGCATCAAGCCGGAGATCGACGCGGCGATCGGCCGGGTGCTGGAGAGCTCGGAGTTCGTGCTGGGCAGCGAGGTGGCGGCGTTCGAGGGGGAGTTCGCCGCGTATTGCGGCGCGGGACAGGCGATCGGGGTGAGCTCGGGCACCAGCGCGCTGCACCTGGCGCTGCTGGCCGCGGGGGTGGGGCCGGGGGATGAGGTGATCACCGTGGCGTTCACGTTCGTGGCGACGGTGGCGACGATCCTCTACACGGGCGCGCGGCCGGTGTTGGTGGACATCGAGCCGGCCACGTTCACGATGGATGCGGCGCAGCTCGAGGCCGCGATCACCCCGCGGACGAAGGCGATCGTGCCGGTGCACCTGTACGGCCAGCCCGCGGCGATGGATCCGATCCTGGAGATCGCGCGGCGCCGCGGGCTGATCGTGATCGAAGATGCGGCGCAGGCGCACGGGGCCGAGCACCGGGGCCGCCGCGCGGGCAGCATCGGGGACCTGGCGTGTTTCAGCTTCTTCCCGGGCAAGAACCTGGGCGCGTACGGCGAAGGGGGCGCGGTGACGACGAACAACCCGGAGTACGGCCGGACGATCCGCATGCTGCGCAACTGGGGCGCGGCGCGCAAGTACGAGCACGTGCTGAAGGGGTACAACTACCGGCTGCAGGGGATCCAGGGCGCGATCCTGCGGGTGAAGCTGCGCTACCTGGAGGGGTGGACCGAGGCGCGGCGCGCGCACGCGGCGCGCTATGACGCGCTGCTGGCAGGCAGCGGCGTCGAAACCCCCGCGGCGCGGCCGGACAGCCGGCACGTCTACCACATCTACGCGATCCGCACGCCTGATCGCGGCGACCTGCAAGCCGCGCTGAAGGCGCAGGGGATCGAGACCGGCATCCATTACCCGACCCCGGTGCACCTGCTGCCCGCGCACAGCGATCTGGGCTACGGCGCGGGCGACTTCCCTCACTCGGAGGCCGCGGCACGCGAGGTGCTGTCGCTGCCGATGTTCGCGGAGCTGACGGAGGAGCAGATCGAGGCGGTGGCCGCGGCGGTGCGGGGGGCGTGATGCGGCGACCTGCGGGGCGGGGGCGTACTGCGTATTGCGTACTACAATATTGCGGCGACCTGCGGGTCGTTGCGTGGGGCAAGAGGAGTGAGCATCCTCAGATGCGAACGGTCCCGAGGGGAATGACGAATGTGGATGCTGGCATCGTATCAGACGGCGCTTGACGACCCGGTACGCGAGCGGTACAATATGGCCATCGTTGGTTAAGTGATAAGGACTGAGAAAGAGAGCCGGTACAGAGATGGAAGCAATCTTGAGCACCCCCTTTGAACGTGCGTTGGACGCTGTTGACCAACTGTCGCTGGCCGATCAGGAAGCCGTGATGGAGATTGTGCGACAGCGACAGATTGCGCGACGTCGCGATGAGATTGCTGCCCATGCCAGAAACACACTGCAAGCGTTTCGCGAGGGACGGGCGAGCTACGGCACAGTTGACGATCTGCGATGCGACCTGCTGGCGGATGAATGAGAAAACTTGTTTGGGACACGAGCTTCAAACGCGCATTCCGGCGACAGACTCGTCAAGATCCAGTCCTGCAAGAACGCATCCTCGAAGTACTTGCCGCACTTGCGACAGATCCCTTTGAACCTACCCTCAAGACCCACAAGCTACGCGGGCAACTCGTCGGCCTCTGGGCGTGCTGGGTCGAGTACGATTGCCGGGTCGTTTTTACCTTCGAAGCTGACCCCGCCGATGGCGAAGAAGCCATCGTCCTCATCGACATCGGTTCCCATGATGAGGTCTACTAGATCTCATGGACCTACAACCTGCAACACAACCTGTGACCGTGATCCAACCCACCCGCGGGCTGGCAGCGCTCCAGCTTCGCGCGGTGTGGCAGTATCGCGAGCTGCTCTTCTTCCTGGCGTGGCGCGACATCAAGGTGCGTTACAAGCAGACCGCGCTGGGGGTGGCGTGGATCGTGCTGCAGCCGCTGTTGAGCACGGTGGTCTTCACGCTGCTGTTCGGCGGGCTGCTGAAGGTGCCGTCGAACGGCGCGCCATACGCGCTGTTTGCGCTGGCCGCGCTGGTCCCGTGGCAGTATTTCTCCGGCAGCATGACCCGGGTGGGCACGAGCTTAGTCAACAGCGCGAACCTGATCACCAAGGTGTATTTCCCGCGGCTGATCATCCCGCTGTCGGGGGTGATCTCGACGCTGGTGGATTTCGCGATCGGGTTCGCGGTGCTGGTGATCCTGTTGATCGTCTACCGGACGCCGCTGACGCTCAACGTGCTGTGGCTGCCCGCGTTCCTGCTGCTGGCTATCGTCACCGCGCTCGGGTTCGGGCTGTGGCTGGCCGCGCTGAACGTGAAGTACCGGGACGTGAACTACCTGATCCCGTTCCTGCTGCAAATCTGGATGTACGCCACACCAGTCGTCTTCGGCACGACGCTGATCCCCGAACGTTTCCGCTGGCTGATGGCGCTGAATCCCATGACCGGCGTCGTCGAAGGGTTCCGCTGGGCGCTGCTGAGCGGCGCGTCGGCCGAGTTCGCCGCGCCCGGCCCGCTGGTCGCGGCCTCGGCCGCGATCAGCGCTGTCGTGCTGGCCACGGGGATCGTGTTCTTCCGCAATACGGAGAAGACGTTCGCGGATGTGATATGATATGATAACCGACTATGTCTGACATCGCCATTCGCGTCGAGAATCTAAGCAAGCTTTACCATATCGGCCGCGCGCAAGAACGGCATGACACCCTGCGGGATGCGCTCGTTGCCAGTCTGCGCCGCCGTCACCGATCTACCGGTGACCAATCTACCGACGCCACCGACCTCTGGGCACTGCGCGACGTCTCGTTCGAGGTCAAGCGCGGAGAGGTTGTCGGCGTGATCGGTCGCAACGGGGCGGGGAAGTCGACGCTGCTGAAGATCCTCTCCCGCATCACCGAGCCGACCACGGGCCGGGCGGAGATCCACGGCCGGGTGGGGAGCCTGCTGGAAGTGGGCACCGGCTTCCACCCCGAGCTGACCGGCCGCGAGAACATCTACCTGAACGGCGCGATCCTGGGGATGCGCCGGACCGAGATCGAGGCCAAGTTCGACGAGATCGTGGCGTTCGCCGAGATCGATCGCTTCCTGGACACGCCGGTGAAGCGTTACTCCAGCGGCATGTACGTGCGGCTGGCGTTCGCGGTGGCCGCGCACCTGGAGCCGGAGATCCTGCTAGTGGATGAGGTGCTGGCGGTCGGGGATGCAGCGTTTCAAACTAAGTGCCTGGGGAAAATGGGAGACATTGCCCAACAAGGACGCACAATACTATTTGTCAGCCATAACATTCCATCCGTTCAGCATCTGTGTCATCAGACGGTTCTGCTTGCCGATGGCGTGCTGGTTAGCAAGGGTCCGACAGCCAACATGGTCACACACTACGGCAGGCTGCTCGGTTCTCATGCCAAAGCTGGAGAAGCATCACTCACAGATCACCCTCGCCGACGTAATGGCTCGCAACCATTGCTGCAGAGCATCCAACTCCTTAAGCGTGAAGGAGTCTCAACCCGCTTCACCATGGGTGAAGCGCTGCAAGTCACAGTATTCATGTGGTTTACATCGCCAATCGCAAATCCTAACCTGCGTTTGGCGATTGAGAATCAATACGGACAACTGATCACGGCGTTCACAACTGCACTGCAATGCCCTGGCCTGATTTCCGGCTCAATAGGCAGAAAGGCCGTCTCCTGTACGATTCCTGCCCTCCACATGCTTACTGGATTGTATTACATCACACTTATCGTTTCAGACGGCAATCATGACCTGGATTGGATTGATCAAGCAGTGAAGTTCGAAGTACAATCTGCAGATGTCTTTGGCACAGGTCATGCTCCTCTTCCAGAACACGGCATCTTCTACCAAAGCGCAGAATGGAGCACAATAAATTGATGTCACAGAGTGCAAGGCGGTTTTGGGCTGTCTTTGTGGTCAGCCTCATCGTTGGCGTCGGCCGACCTTTCATTGCAGATGCACAGAGTGGAACATGGTCACCTGCTCAGACTCTCTACCAAGCAATGCCCGTCCAATCGACCGATCCGATTCCCCTCTGGTATCCGTCTATTGTTGCAGATTCTGCAAATGGACTGCATGTTTTCTGGGCAGTGATACATCCTATCAAGAACAGCGCGATCTTTTACACATTCTACGATGGAAAACAATGGTTTGAGCCACGCGATATTCTGATAGGAAACGACCGAGCTAGTTCTAATCAGGCATTGAAAGTTGTCCTGGACGACAGCGATTATTTTCACATCATCTGGTCGAATGGGGCTTCTCTTTACTACAGCACGGCATATGCTGCTGAAGCCTATCTGCCGCAAGCATGGAGCCAACCGACTGCAATCGCTGAACATACAATCGGCGCGGACCTGGCGGTTGATCCTCAGCACAACATTCATGTGGTTTATGTAAGTCTGAATGCTCCCTATGAGTTACGCTATGTTTCCAAATGGCTGAGCATAGGCAACTGGTCCATTCCCACTACCATCTCTCAACCATTAGGCACCGACCTCACTAACAATCGCGCCGCAATCGCTGTCGCCTCATCTCGCATCCATGTGGCATGGGAGCAAGACCAACTGCCCGATGGATGGCCGCCTGCAGGAGTAATGTACAGCTATTCCGATGATGGTGGACAGTCGTGGATGTTCCCTAAACAACTTGCCGCATCCTCGCAAGGCGCCCCCTCGTTGTTCTTTGCCAATGGTCAACTACACGTTGCGTGGTTCAGTACGGGCCTTGACTTTGGACGCTATGCCAGTTGGTCGGCCGACAATGGTAACACCTGGCAACCTGTTCAAACGCTGGCCGATGATATTCACGGGCTCTTGTTGGGCACCCCGCAATTCGCCCTCGATAGCGGTAACCAATTACACCTCGCCATGAGTGGTGCACAAAACGACGATGAATCGACTTGGTACAGCGTATGGGAAGGTGCTAGATGGGCGCCAGTGCAACAAGTCATCCCTGCGAGTCCGAATAATGAGCAGGGTTTGGATATTGCGATCAGCGAAGGCCACCTTCTCCACCTTGTCTGGCTTGACCTGACTCACAACGAGATTCGCTACAGCTTCAAGGACACTGGGGCACCTACTCCCAGCATTGAACCTGGACCATTGCCAACGCTCACACCGACCTTCACTCCTCCAATCGTGCAGGTAGAGCAAGCTGGTCAATCGGTCGCGCAGCTCAGTCTGACACCCACTCCCGCTACAATCACTGAACGATCAATCCGACCAGAAGCGACGCAGGCTACGATTCTTGAAGTGTCGTTGGGCATCACTTTTGCATTTGTGCTCGTTATTGTCATCATCGAGATAACTCGGCGCAGAACCGGGAGAGCAGGATGAAACGCCTTGGTATAGTCGTAGGAGGTATTGATCACTTTGTGCGGCCGCTTGAGTTGGACTGGCATAAAAGGTACATCTGCCAACGATTTCAACCGCACTTTGTTCGGTTGCCTCTGGTCGGCCAGCGCGTGAATAAATGGCTATTGGGGAGGCAGATGCAGCAATTCATCGCCCACAACGATGTCACATTCTTTGAGTGGGCTTCAAATCTACTTGTTGAAGCCACAAAAGGACCAGTGCTACAGCCCATTGTCACGCGCTTGCACTCTGGCGAGTTGACAATTGCGCGCCAAGTGCAATGGCGCAAAGTACACACTGCTATCGTGGTGAGCAACAAACAAGAGCAAAGATTCCAGCAATCAGCAAAACCACAAACGCGGGTCGTTGTTATACCCTACGGCGTCGATCTTGAGGTCTTTCGACCTCAAGTTGCATCTTTTGCATATCGCCTATGCATGGTCTGCCGGCTTGTGCCGATCAAGCGCGTCTACGAGGTAATCATTGCACTACATACCCTGCGACAGATGGGTTATCCATACACTCTGCATCTGTTGGGCGCCGCTAACTATCATACAGAGGGCGAAGATGCACTGTATCCATTAGCCATTCACGAGCTCATCGAGAAGCTCGATCTGAGCGACGCGGTCTTTCTATACGATCCTCGCCCCGACGTATGGAATTGGCTGCCCTCTATGGATGTCTTTATTTCGAATAGCTACTGGGAAGGTCTACAAGTGGCTTTGCTTGAAGCGATGGCCTGCGGATGTTATTGCCTTAGCCATCAGTGGGGTGGGGCAGAAGAAGCCTTGCCCTCGCCCAATCTTTTTTTATCCGAAGCAGACCTGGTCGAAAAGCTGATTGCGTACGCTGACCTCTCTCCCCAAGACAAAGACCAAAGGAGATTGGCTCTACGGAATCTTGCAGAGACCAACTTCGACCTCCGGTCCTGCATCAACGCCGTTGACAGAGTGATACAGGACGCATCGCTAGGGTTTCGTGCCTAGGATTCTACCTATGTTGATCAGTGTCATTATTCCGACCCACAATCGCGCTGGGTTTCTGTCCCAGGCCATCGAAAGTGTTCTTGCACAGGACGCTGCGACCGAGATCATAGTGGTGGACGATGGATCGACTGACGACACAGAGCAGTTGATGAATCGATGGGACCCATCAGAGATCCACTATTTGCAGCAGACCAATCAAGGTGTCAGCGCAGCGCGCAACAATGGCTTTGCCCATTCTAGGGGCGAGTTCATTCTCTTTCTTGACTCTGACGACTACCTTCTTCCTTCTGCGCTCACCACTCTACAGACTCACTTAGTCGATAATCCCGACATTGGCGTTGTTCATAGTGATGGCTATGTTGTTAACTTATCAGGTCAAGCTACAGGGGAGCTCAGCTACTATCGCAGAACGCCGTTCCAGGATGATCTGGACTACTTCACAAGGGAGGTATCAGTAATTGGCATTCATTCGGCGCTGATTCGCCGCAGCGCCTTGGATTTATTACCCCAACCTTTTGCTGTGACTTCAGGAGCAGAGGATCTGGAGCTCTGGCTTGACTTGAAGGAACGAGGCGTGCGCTTTGCCTATTTGCCAGAACACACCTGCTGCTACAGGTTTCACGCCTCCAACAAATCTGTCCCAAAGTCAACAGAGCGTTTCCGAAGCAAGGTTGGCTGGGCTTCGAGGCACTGGTTCGATGCTCTACCCGACGAAACACGATATCGATTCTTTCTAAACCTAGTTGCGGGCGAAGCTTCATGTGACCCCGGACTACAGGCAGAGGTACTAGCTCATCCTTCTTTTCTGTGCCTTCCCAAGAATCTCCAAGCTGATGTTTTCTACCAGATGGGGGTTCAGCTAATGGAGTACGGAGAAACAACAGGGTGGTCGCGACATTATCTCAAAACAGCGCTACGCCATGCACCATCTAGTATACGCTATCGCATCCTTTTCCTGGTTGCTCAGCTCCCCGGCGCTCACCAAAAATCACTGGTCGCCCTATGGCGCAGATTCCGACGCACAGAGTATATGTTGACGATTGACCCTATCACGCTAGCTCAGAGGGATTCGTTATGCACGACTTAGGCCTTAGGTTCGAACGGCATCTTCAATTAATGCGTGGCCGTTTGTGTTTGATGCGGGGCGCGGTCACAGGGAAACGTTTCGGGCTCGGCGCACAAGTCATGGTGGAGAACCCTCAGTTCTTGCAAGTCGAGGATGATGTGACAATTCTCGGACCGAGCCGTATCTATTGTCGGCCACAGGGGGTGAGGATCCGCCAACACACAAGCATAGATCACAATCTGTGGCTGCACTGCGGAGTGAACGGGTATTGCTATATCGGATCCCACAGTTACATTGGATGTAATGGGGTGCTCGGAGCTGGTGGGGGCCTTACCATCGGAAATGACGTACTAATCGGCCAGGCCGTCCATTTTCACTCCGAGAATCATATCTTCGCAGACAAGGAGGTTCCTATTCGGAAACAAGGGATAGCCTACGCGCCGATCGTTGTCGAAGATGATGTGTGGATTGGAGCAAAGGTGGTGGTACTGGCCGGTGTGACAATCGGCCGCGGTGCAGTGATTGGCGCAGGCGCAGTCGTTACTAGATCAGTCCCCCCTTGTATGATCGCGATTGGCACACCAGCTCGAATTACTGGGATGAGAGGGGAGATGTGAAACTGGCGATCTACCATAACCTCCCATCCGGCGGCGGCAAGCGGGCTCTGCATGAGATGGCCCGGCGCCTTGCCGCGCGTCATGAGCTCAACATCTACACGTTGTCGACCGCGGAGCACGACTTCTGCGATCTGCGGCCGTACTGCGCTCAGCACAATGTCTTTTCCTTCCGGCCACTGCCGCTGGCCCAGCGGCCCTTCGGCCGGCTGAACCAGGGAATTCGCAGCCTGGACCTGCTGCGCCTGGAAAAAGTGCAGCGCCGGATCGCCGCGCAGATCGACCAGGGCGGCTATGACGTCGTCTTCGTGCATAACTGCCAATACAGCCAGAGTCCCGGCCTGCTCAAATTCCTGCGGACGCCGTCGGTCTATTACTGCCAGGAGCCGCCCCGCCTCCTTTATGAGCCGCCCGCGGAGCGGCCCTACAACCGCTTCTCGCCCGCCCAGCGCCTGGGCAACCTGGTCGATCCGTTCCCGGGCCTCTATCGCCGGACCCTGCGCCGTTTGGACCGGGCGAACGCGCTCGCGGCCGGCAAGGTGCTGGTCAATTCCCACTACTCGCGCGAGACGCTCTATCGGACCTACGGCATCTTCGCCCACGTCGGCCGCCTGGGCGTCGATATGGAGCGGTTTCGTCATCTGTCGCTGGACAAAGAGCCGCGCGTCGTTTCCGTCGGCGCGCTCGTGCCCAACAAAGGCTTCGACCTAGTGATCCGCAGCCTGGCGCAGATTGAGGCCTCGCAAAGGCCCGCGCTGACCATCATCAGCAACGCCGTGAACCCACCGGAATACGACTACCTGGTTGAGCTGGCCGGCAGCCTGGGCGTCGCGGTCGACTTTCGCGCCGGCGTGAGCGACGACGCGTTGATCGAGACCTACAACCGCGCGCTGCTCACGGTCTACGCACCGGTCATGGAGCCGTTCGGTTTCGTGCCCCTGGAATCGATGGCGTGCGGCACGCCGGTCGTCGGCGTGAACGAGGCGGGCGTGCGCGAGACGGTCCGGCACGAGGAAACTGGCCTGCTGGTCGAGCGCGATCCGGCGGCCTTCGCCCGCGCCATCATCGGTCTCCTGGCCGACCGGCCGCGGCTGGCGCGCCTGGGCCAGCAGGGCCGCGAGGTTGTCCTGGCGCAATGGCGCTGGGACGCGGCGATGCAGACGATCGAAGAGCACCTGCTCAAAGCCGGACAAGGCGCCCAATGAACCAGCCCCTGGTCGCCATCATTGTGCTCAACTGGCGCAAGCCCGCGGAGACGCTGGCCTGCCTGGCGTCGCTGTCGCACGTCACCTACCCCAATACCCGAGTGATCGTCGTGGACAACGGGTCGGGCGACGACTCCGTGTCGCTGATCCGCCAGCAATTCCCAAAGGTAACGGTGCTGGAGACCGGCGCCAACCTGGGCTACGCCGGCGGCAACAATGTTGGGATTCGCTTCGCCCTGGAACATGGTGCGGACGCGGTTCTTATCCTGAACAACGACATCCTCGTTGCGCCCGGCTTCCTCGAGCCGCTCCTGGATGCCGCACTCCCGCCTGCGACGCCGGCAATCGTCACAGCGGCCGTGTGCGAGATGGCGCGACGGGACGTCCTCTGGGCCTTGGGCGCCGAGATCAACTGGCGCGACGGCTCGCCGGTACGCCTGCATTGCGGAGAATCCTACGTGGCCTGGCAGGGAGCGCCGCCCTTCCCGGTCGGCTATGCAGCCGGCAGCGCTATGCTTGCTCCGCGCTGCATCTGGGAGACGGTCGGTCTCATCGACGAGAGCTATTTTCTCTATTACGAGGAAGCTGACTGGTGCATGCAGGCCCGCCGCGCCGGGTTTCCCGTGCTGGCCGTGCCCGACTCGGCGGTGTGGCACGAGGTCGAAGCACAACAGGGCCGCGGCTCGCCGGCGGTCACCTACTACATAGCGCGGAATGCGCTGTGGTTTCTCAGGCGCAACCTGCCGGCGAAACAACGATGGCCGGCCATGACGCGTGTGGCGTTGCGGGAGCACTGGTACATGCTGGGTGATCTCAAGAACGGCCAGGCGGCTCGCGCGTCGGCCCGCCTCCAGGGCCTGCGGGATTACGCTCTAGGACGCACCGGCCCGCAGCCGGCCAGCCCTCCGCAACGCCAGATGGCCAGAGGTTAGGTGCAAAATGGGAGGCAAGTTGCCGCGCCCGCGCTTTTTATCCCGCTTGCCGATGCCGGTCAAGCGCTTGCTGAATGCGATTTACTGGCTGGCCTACGACGTACGCGACTATGCCGCGGAGGCGATCGGCTGGCTGCCCTCCAACCGGGTGCGCCGGCTCCTGTGGCGCGGCCTGGGCGCGAAGATCGGCCCGCGCACCAGCATCCATCGCAACGGCCGGTTCTACCGGCCCGGCCAGGTGCGGGTGGGCAGCCACTGCGTGATCCTGCGCGACGTGCTGCTGGACGGCCGGATGGGGGTCGAAATCGGCGACAACGTCAACATCTCCGAAGGGGTGCTGATCTTCTCGCTGCACCACGACATGACCAGCCCCACCTTCGCGGCCAGCGGGGGGCCGGTCAGGGTCGGCGACCACGTGTTCATCGGCGCCCGGGCGATCATCCTGCCCGGCGTCACCGTCGGCCGTGGGGCCGTGGTGGCGGCCGGCGCGGTGGTCACGAAGGACGTGGCGCCTCGGAGCATCGTCGGCGGCGCACCGGCCCGCGAGATCGGGACCCGGCCGGATGTGCTCACGTATACGCTCGACCATCGCAAGTTCCTGGGGTGAAGCATGAGATTATTGGTCGTTTCCGGATGGTTCCCATATCCCCCAATTGCGGGGGCCAAGATCCGCGCCTACAACCTGATCCGCCAATTGGCAAGGTTGGCCGAGATCGATCTTGTCGCCGAGGTGCACACGCTGTCACCCGAACAGGTTGCGGCCGGGACGAGCCATCTGAAACAATTCTGTACCTCAGTGGAGAGCGTGCCGGCGATCCCCTATTACCGCAGCGCGGGGAAAGCGCTGCGCCAATTGGTCGACCCCGTGCCCGCGGTGACGCGCACCACGCGCAACCGCGCCGTGGAACAGCTTCTCGCGGCGCGGTTGGCCACCTCGTACGACGCGGTGGTCGCCACGATATCAGGCTTCCCCAGTGCGACGTTGCACAGCCTGGTCAGACTGGGCGCTCGGCCGCTCATCGCCGACTCCCTGGAACTGGGCGTACTGCGGCCTACACCTTCCGCCCCGCCCGTACGCCGCGCACGCAACACCTTCACCTGGCGCCATCTGCGCCGTTTCACGCGGCAATTGTTGAAGGATATCGACATCGTGACGGTGACGTCTGAGGCCGAGCATGCGTTGTTTGCCGGCCTGGTTCGTACGCCGGAGCAGTGCATCGTCGTGCCCAGCGTCCTCGACCTGGATGAGTACACGGGGGACTACGGGCGACGCGACTTCAACAGCCTGCTCTATGCCGGGTCGTTCGGATACATTGCCAATTACGAGGCGGTGCGCTGGTTTACGCAAGAGGTCTTCGGACGCATCGCGGGGCGAGAGGCACTCCGAGTGCGCGTCACCGGCAACACGGCGGGGCGAGACCTGGCGCCGCTGCAGAGTGCGTGCCCGCAGATCGAGTTCACCGGATTCGTCGACGACATCCGGCCCTACTTCGCGCAGAGCGGCATCTGCATCGCACCGATCCTGGCCGGCGGCTCGACGCGGCTGAAGATCGTCGAGGCGATGGCGTGGGGAACGCCGGTCGTCAGCACGCGCGTCGGCGCCGAAGGTTTGGAGGTGACCCACGAACAGAACATCTTGCTTGCAGACACGCCGGACGAATTTGCGGCCTGCATCGAGCGGCTCCTCAAGGATCGCGACCTCTGGCAGCGCCTCTCCGCGGCCGGCCGGGGGCTGGTGGCCGAGCACTACTCGGCCGATCGCATGGTTGGCCAATATCGCGACATCCTCGCCCGCGTAACATCTGCCGAGCCGCATCCGGCAGAAGGAACTGCAACGTGACCATGAGCAGCGAAAACGGAGCCGTGATTGGCCTCCCAACGGATGCCTCGGTCCTGGTGACCGGCGGCTGCGGCTTCATCGGCAGCCACCTCGTGGAGGCGCTGGTGGCCCAGGGATCCCGCGTTTGGGTGCTGGACAACCTCAAGGCAGGCACACTGGCGAACCTGCAGGCCGTGCAGGACGCAGTACACGTCGAGATCGGCGACGTGCGCGATGCCGCGGGCGTGAAGGAAGTCATGGGGCGATGCCGGCCCCAGGTCGTTTTCCACCTGGCGGCCAACGCCTCGGTGCCCGGATCGGTGGACGATCCGGCCTATGATTTCGAAACGAATAGCGCAGGGACCTTCACCGTGCTGAACGCCCTGCGCGACCTCAACTGCGGTGCAAGGGTCGTCCTGGCGTCGTCGGGTGCGGTTTATGGCCAGCCGGAGGGTTTCCCGATTACGGAAGAGACCCGCGTCGACCCGATCTCGCCATACGGCGCCAGCAAAGCCTGCGCGGAGACGATTGCCCGGATGTTCTGTCAAGTGTACGGCCTGCCCGTGGTGATCGCCCGCATTTTCAATACCTACGGCCCGCGGATGGCCCGGTTTGTCATACTGGACTTCCTGCGCAAGCTGCAGCATAATCCAGCCGTACTCGAGATTCTGGGAGACGGGCAGCAGAAACGCGATTTCACCTTCGTGACCGACACCGTGCAGGGCCTGCTGCTCCTGGCCGAGCGTGGCCTGGCGGCCGAGGCTTACAACCTCTCCTCCGGGTCCAGCACCTCAGTCACCGAGGTCGCACACAAGCTCATCGCTGCGCTGGGGCTGACGGGACAGACGCGCATCACCTATACCGGCAGCAGTTGGCGGGGGGACGCGCAGCGGTGGGAGGTTTCAATTGACAAGCTAAACGGACTCGGATACGAGCCTGCGATTGATCTGGAAAGCGGATTGGGAAAGACCATCCAGTGGTTCGGGACACGACCATGATCACAACGCTTCGTGAACGATTCCCCCAACGCCAGGTCGCGACCTGGCTGATTGCGGCCGCGGTGCTGGCGCTGGCGTTCCTGCTGGGCCAGCGCGCCTCGCTGCTCTGGCTGGGGCTGCTCGCCGCGGGGATCGGCGGCGTGATCCTGTTGGCGCGGCCCGAGCTGGGCCTGCCCGCGCTGGTGCTGGCGGCGCTGGTCGTCCCGCTGGAGATCGGCACCGGCACCGACGTCAAGCTCAACGCGGCCAGCCTGCTGGTCCCCGCGCTGTTGGCGGTCTGGCTGGTCTGGATGATCCGCCGGCGCCAGGTGTGGATCGTCGCTTCGGCCGCCAACCAGCCGCTGCTCTTCTTCCTCATGGCCAGCCTGTTCTCCTTGTTGATCGGCCGGGCCACCTGGGACCCGCTGGTGCCGGTGAGCGACAGCTTCCTGCTGGTGCAGTTGGCGCAGTGGGCCATCTTCGCGTTCTCGGCCGGCGCGTTCTGGCTGGCCGCAAACCTGATCACCGACGAGCGCTCCCTGTGGCGGCTCACCGCCGTGTTCCTGCTGGTTGGCGGCGGGCTGGCCGGCCTGCTGATCCTGTCCGGCGTGGGCGGGATCGCGAGCCGCTTCACCACGATTGCCTTCAGCCGGGCGCCGTTCTGGGTGCTGTTGGCGGCGGTAGCCGGGGGACAACTGCTCTACAACCGGGACCTTTCGTGGCGCTGGCGCGCCTTCCTGGTCGCGGCGCTGGGGGCCAACCTGCTCTATGCGTTCGTGATCCAGCAGGCGGGGATCTCTAGCTGGGTCGGGTTGACTGCCGCGCTGGGGGTGTTGATCTGGCTGCGCTTCGCGCGGCTGCGCTGGCTGCTGATTGTGATGGTGGTTCTGTTGGCCGCGTTGGGGGTGTTGATCCCCAGCCTCTACGAGTTCGCGGGCGGCGATAAGGAGTGGACCGGCAGCGGCGGGTCACGGCTGGTGCTGATCGAGCGCGTGGTCGAAGTCACCATGCGAAACCCGGTCACCGGGCTGGGGCCGGCCGCGTACCGCCCCTACGCCAACCAGAAGCCGCTGAGGTACCTGGGCGCCAATTGGACCAACCCCAAGATCAACTCGCACAACAACTACGTGGACCTGTTCGCGCACGGCGGCGTGGTGGGGCTGGCGCTGTTCGCGTGGTTTGCCGCCGCGTTCGCGGCCACAGGACTACGGCTGCGCATACGTTACGCGACCGGGTTCGCCGCGGGCTACGTCAACAGCATGCTGGCGCTCGGCGCGGGCAGTTTAGTCATCATGCTGTTCGCCGACTGGATCCTGCCGTTCGTGTACAACATCGGGTTCCCGGGCTTCCAGGCCAGCGTGCTGGTGTGGCTGTTCATGGGGGGGATGGTGGCGATTGAGAGCTGGGGAGGGAGTGTGGGGTGAGGAAGTATGGGGGTATCGGGGTATGGGGGTACGGGAGTGGGGTTGGATCTGTCGATCATCATCGTGAACTGGAACACCCGCGAGCTGTTGGCGGAGTGTCTTGAGTCAGTGGCCAGGGGTCAGGAGTCGGGAGTCAGTGAGCAGGGGGCAGGAGTCGGTGAGCAGGGGTCAGAGAACCTGTCTCCTGGTCCCTGTCCTCTGATTCCTGAAGTGTTCGTCGTCGACAACGCCTCGACTGACGGCAGCGCGGCGATGGTGCAAACGCGATTTCCTTGGGTTCGCCTGATAGAAAACGCGGAAAACGCAGGTTTCGGGCGCGCCAACAACCAGGCCATTGTGCAGAGCAGGGGGCGCTACACGCTGCTGCTCAACAGCGATACCGTCGTTCCCAGTGGAGCGTTATCACGCCTGGTGCAAGTGGCCGATGAGCATCCAGACGTCGGAGCAGTCGGCTGCATGTTACGCAATCGGGATGGCAGTTTTCAGGCATCTTACAACGACTTCCCTACGCTCACCGGCGAGTTGTTGAGCGCCCTGGGGGTGGCAAGACGCCTGCTCAGCCCTCAATACCCGAGCCATCCTGAGGCTGATAGCCAAGAGGTCAGGCTTGTCGATTGGATTCCTGGCTCCGTGATGTTGCTGAGAACAGCTCCTCTCCAGCAAATCGGCGGCTTCGATGAACACTACAGCATGTACTCCGAAGAGACCGATCTTTGTTGGCGCCTATGGAGGGCCGGCTGGAAGGTGCTCTATACACCGGAGATCCAAATCGTCCACCTGGGCGGCGGCAGCACCAGTCGTGCATCAGCCAGGCAGGTGCGAATGCTCTATGCAAGCAAGAGGCTCTTCTTCAGACGGAGAGAGGGAGTCATGGCTGCTCTTCTGTACAGCCTCGGTGTTCGATTCGCCACAGTCCTCAAGATCGGTGCATGGCTCATCTCTCTGGCACTCGTTCCAACCGAACGCCGTGGGTTTCAGTTGACGAAGGTGCGCAGCCATCTGCCCCTGTTAACCACCCGTTGGTGAGATGGAGAAGTCACCCATGATCATTGGCATCGATGCCACCTCTTTTTCGCACCCGCAGCCAGGTGGTTACAAGACATATGTCGTTAACCTACTGTCGGCCCTGCAGCGGTCGCCTTCGCACCACACCTTCCGGGTCTTCCTCGATCGTGAGGTGTCCCCTGCTGCCCGTTCGGCGCTACCGGGCGGCGCGGGGATCGTTGTGTCGAATCGCGTGCCGATGTTCCGTCAGGTGCTTAGGGAGCAAATCCAGTTGCCCAGGCAAGCGGCCAGGGAGCGCTGCGCCGCGGTCCACTATACCGCGAACACAGCGCCGGTGTCCTCTCCGGGACCTTACGTATTGACGCTGCACGACGTCATCGCCCTGACAGAACCGCAGGCGCGCATCGCATTTTCGCGACAACGCCTTTGGCAATGGATGATCGCCAAGTACGCCAGTTTTGTCATTCCCATCGCGGCCGCCAATTGCCAGGCAGTCATCACGGTCTCGGACTTTGAGAAAAGCCAGATTGTCCGACATCTCAAGCTTCTGCCTGACAAAATTCACGCCATCCGACTGGCGCCTAATCCGCTGTTTCACCCTTTTCCGCAAGTGGAACGCGAGGCCGCCAGCCGGCAGAGCACCGATACGTATGGCCTCGGTGAACGCTACTTTCTAGCGATCGGACACGAGCCACGAAAGAACCTTTCAAGCGTGCTGCGGGCTTTCGCCGGTCTAGGCCCCTCGCTCCGACGACAGACGGGTTTGCTGGTCGTATGCGCCCGGCAGCCCGCACAGCAGGCACTCCGACACGAAATTGACGATCTTCACCTGAGCGACAACGTTCGCGTCATCGGAGGTGTTTCGCCCGAAGATCTGCTTCGCCTGTACAATGGTGCGGCCGCTTTGGTCTTCCCATCGTTGCGCGAAAGTTTCGGCTTGCCGCCATTGGAAGCTCTGGCGTGCGGCACGCCGGTGATCGCCTCCAACACCAGCTCCCTGCCCGAGGTCCTGGGAGATGCAGCGTTGTTGATCGATCCGACGGACGTCTCGGCCCTGGGCGGCGCCATGGAAGCGGTGCTTGCTGATCCGAGCCTGGCGGACAGCCTGCGGGAGCGGGGACTGGCGCAATGCCGCCAATTCTCTTGGGAAAAAACAGCTAGAGAAACCGTCTCGGTCTACGAATCGGTCAGCCTGGCAGCATGAACAAATCCACCCGTTCTTGGCTCATCGCCATCCTGGTATTGAGCGTTTTGCTGCGCGCCGGCGTCGCGCTCTACCTGGGCGACAGTGTGCCGATCGGTAAGGACGAATACTCCTACTCGGAGCTGGCCGGCCGGCTGGCGACGTGCCACGGCTACAGCTTCGATCAGGGCTGGTATCCCTTCACGCCGGCAGATACGCCGACGGCGCACTGGTCCTTCCTGTATACCGCGTTCGTGGCCGCGGTCTATGCGGTCGCGGGCCCGCACCCGCTGGCCGCGCGGCTGGTGCAGGCGGTGCTGGCGGGGATTCTGCTGCCGTGGCTGACGTATCGGCTGGCGCGGCGTGCGCAAGGGACAGGAGACAGGGGGCAGGAAGCAGGGATCGGCGCCGAGCGCACCACCGCACATGCGACTTTCGACATTCGACATTCGACATTCGACATTCCTCTCCTCGCGGCGTTTTTGGCGGCGATCTATGCGTATTTCGTGTTGTACGGCGCGATGGTGCAGACGGAGGCGTTCTATATCTGTGCGCTGTTGTGGTCGCTGGAGCGGGCGCTGGCGGTCAGGGGTCAGGGGGCAGGGGGCAGGAGGCAGGGGGCAGGGGGCGGATGGCGGATGGGGGTTCTTCTCGGGCTGAGCCTGGGGGTGGCGACGCTGCTGCGGCAGTCGATCCTGCCGTGGGCGGTGGTGGTGTTTGCATGGCTGGCGTGGGGGGCGGTCGGGAAGCCCGGCGACTGGAAGTCGCGGCTACCGTTGCAAAGTCGGCCTGCGCCGACTGGAGTCCAGTCCACGAAGGTGGACTTCGCACGGGTTGCTGCGGTTTCAACCGCCGGGCGGCTACCATTGCAAAGTCGGCCTGCGCCGACTGGAGCCCAGTCCATGAAGGTGGACTTCGCACGCGTGCGCAGCACGCCGGTTGCTGCGGTTTCAACCGCCGGGCTGGTGCTGGTGGCATGCATCGCGCCGTTCACGATCCGCAACTACGTTGCTTATGACAGCTTTCTGCTGCTCAATTCGAACGCGGGGTACGCGATGTATTCGGCGCAGCACCCGATGCATGGGACCAGCTTCCGGGAGTTCGAGGCCGCGCCGCTGCCGGCGGAGATCGACCCGGCGACGATGAACGAAGCGACCTGGGACAAGGAGCTGATGCGCCGCGGGATCGGGTTCGTGCTGGCCGAGCCGGGCCGCTACCTGCTGCTGTGCCTGAGCCGGGTGCGCGACTACGTCGAGTTCTGGCCCACGGCGGATTCGTCGCGGCTGTTCAACGCGGGCCGCGTGGCGTCCATCGGGCTGTTCCTGCCGTTCATGGTGTATGGGGTGTGGTTGGCGCTGCGGGCGGGGAGCAAGGGGGCAGGGGAGCAGGGGAGAGAGGGGGCCTTCGGCTTCCAGCCCGCAGCTTCCAACTTGCTGCTGCTCTTCATACTTTTTTACAGCGCGCTGCACATCGCGACGTGGGCGATGTCGCGCTACCGGCTGCCGGTGGATGCGGTGCTGCTGGTGTTCGCCGCGGCGGGGATTGCGGATCTGGTCGAGCGCGCGAAAGGATGAGGGGGAGAGGGGGAAAAGGGAGAGAGCAGCGGAATAGGGGTCAGGCCGGATTCGCATCTGAGGATGCGAACTCCTCAGGATCCTCCGCAGGACGCTCTTCCCGTCCATAGGCGTTCGTCCCGTCGGAGTCCGACCCCAAGCCGCCGCGGTCCGGCAGATACAGCGTTAAGGAAGTCCCGGATTCAGCCAGCCTGCGCTCTGCCTCCGCCACCAGCTCGGCCCACTCCTCCGGATTGCCCGGTTGTTCGATCCAGGGCGGGAGGTAGGGATGACCTGCGGCCGTGGCCTTGGCGACGATCTCGACTTCGGTCATGTCGGTGGCGGCGACGGCCCGCCGCTTGGCCTCGTCGGAGTAAGGATCCTCGCGGGCGTCGATGTTGACCTGAAGCAAGGTGGGGGTGCGAAGGGCAAGGCGGCGAATCCGGGCAAGGGATTCGCAGGCAGATTGATAGCGACGCTGGGCGGCAGCGACACGCTCCTCCCAGAATTTGATGTTGACGGCATCATCGGCGCTGGTGGCGCGGGAGAAGGTGGCCTCGCAAATGCGCAGCCGGAGCCAGCAGACCGCGATCTGTTCGGCGAGGGTGCTTTCGAGGGGCGAGGGGGCAGAGCCGGCGAGAGCGGCCTGGAGCTCATCGACGCCGCGGCGCAGGGCAAGGCTCTGGGCGGTCGAGAACTCCGTTTGGGCGATCATGGCATCGACGGCAGAGGAGGCCAGGTCCGCGGCGGCGCGCCAGAGGCCGGGGCGAGCGATTAAAGCCCGCTGCAGGGCGTCCAGGTCGGCAGCGGCGGGCCGGTCGCGGTTGACGCGGCGAACGAGGGCGATGAAATGGGCGAGCTCCTGGGGGGTGAGGGGCGCGGCTGGAGGCTGGGGGTCAGGGGCGCCGCCGCCGAGGGTGCGGTCGACCAGGCGAAGCTGGCTGAAGTTGGTGATGGCAGCAGCGGTTCGTTTGGTGCGAGCCATAGGTCATGTCTCCCTAAGGCGTTTCCACTCGCGATGGTCGTCGCAGTGGTGGCCGGTGAGGAGGAGACTGGCGGCGGCCAACGCGTCGACGAAATCGGCGAGGGGTACAGCGGCGGCGTCCAACCCGGCAGCGAAGTCGCGCTGGGCATGGTGGTTGGCGATGCGGACGCGACGGCGAGCGGCGCGCTCGGCGTCGATTGCGGCAGAGGCTTCGGCGGCCGGGCCGCGGCCGACATAGATGCAGCGGACGCGATGGCCTTCACAGACCTTGCGGTAATAGTAACGGCGATTGTGCTGAGTGACCCATCCCATGAGGCGAAGTGTAGCACATACGTTCGATTTAGTCAAGTGGGAAGTTAGTGAGATAGCGCGATAGTGTAGGGGACGGGGGGAGGTCACTTCTTTCGGTTCTTCTTTTGGTTCTTATTGGTTCTTCTTTGTTTCACCTGGTGTGGTAGTGGCTTCACCTGGTGTGGTAGTGGCTTCACCTGGTGTGGTAGTGGCTTCACTTGGTGTGGTGGTGGCTTCACGTGGTGGGGTGGTGGCTTCACCTGGTGAGATAGCCCATTTATTTGATGCCGCGCAGCGGGCACGGTGGGAGGGTCCGCGATGAAGATCCTCTTTCTGACCCAGGTGCTGCCCTACCCGTTGGATGCGGGGGCGAAGGTGCGGCAGTACCACATGCGAGCGATGATCCAGTCAACTGAGGAGATCGAGGGGGCTTGTCGGGGCATCCCCGCTGTGGTACAATGTGCCAGGAAAGTAAGAGAAAGCGTAGTTTACAGGGCAAGGAGGATGATCACGTGAAGACGATTGCAGTTGAATTGCCCGAACGCGTCACTGAGGAAATTGATGTCCTGGTGAAAAACGGCTGGTTCACGGACGAGACGGAGATCGTACGGATGGCACTTTGGGAATTCGTGCAGCGCAACCGGTTTGCGCTCACGGAGCAATTTCAGCGCGCCGACATCGCATGGGCGCTCCAGCAGCACCGTGATTTGCAGGCCGAGAGGGCCGCACAGCAGTGAGACGGGTGGTATCCGACACCGGGCCGCTCCTACACCTCGCCGAGGCCGACGCACTGCACCTGACGCGTTTGGTCGGCCATCTGCACGCGCCCCCGCGGGTCAACGCAGAGCTGGCTCATCTCCTATCTGACTGGAAAGCGCCCGCCTGGCTGACGATAGACGCCTTGGCGGCGTCGCACGCCGCGGAAGCCGCCGCCTGGCAGCAATCAGGTCTGCTGGACGCTGGCGAGGCCGAGGCAATTGCCCTGGCGCGCCAACTCAAGGCCGATTGGTTGTTGACCGATGATGCGGCAGCGCGCTTGTTCGCCGCGCAACTTGGGCTGGAAGTACACGGCACCCTTGGCATCGTCCTCTGGGCTGCTGCGATGGGCTATCTCGACCGCGACCAGGCCCACCAAATGCTGGCAAGGCTGGCGGCCTCATCGCTGTGGATCTCCGGCAGGATCCTGGCCGAAGCCAGGGCAGCGTTGGATGAAATCTTCTAGAATCCCCCTCGAGATGCGGCCCGACCGCGAGTTCGCCACATATCGTATATAAAAACAAAATGAAGATCCTCTTTCTGACCCAGGTGCTGCCCTACCCGCTGGATGCGGGGGCGAAGGTGCGGCAGTACCATATGCTGCGGTGGCTGGCGGCGCGGCACGAGGTGACGCTGGTCTCGTTCGTGCGACCGGATGACCGGCCGGAGGCGCTGGCGCACCTGCGGGGGATCTGCGCGGCGGTGCACACGGTGCGGCTGCAGCGCTCGCGGTGGCAGAACGTGCGGGCGGCGGCCAAGGGGCTGCTGACCGGCCTGCCGATCACGATCGTCCGCGATGAGACGGCGGAGATGGCCGCGATCCTGCGCGACCTGACGCGCGCGACGCGGTTCGACGTGATCCATGCGGACCAGCTCTCGATGGCGTGGTGGGGCCGGCTGGCGGCGGCCGCAGCGACCGCCGCAGCGGCCGCGGCAGGCCGGGCGCCGCGCTCGCTGCTGGACGAGCACAACGCGATCTACCTGCTGACGGAGCGCATGGCTGCCACCGAGAGCAGCCCGCTGCGCCGGCTGGTGATGCGCCGCGAGGCCCGGGCGTTCCGGCGCTACGAGGCCGCGATGCTGCGCGACTATGACGCGGTGCTGACGGTCACCAGGGAGGACCGGGGGCATTTGCTGGCACTGCTGGATGACAGGTCGAACGTTGGAACGTGCGAACGTGCGAACGTTGGAACGTCCAAAATCACCGTCGTCCCGATCTGCGTTGACCCGGAACAGGTCCCGGTCGTGCCGCGGCAGCCGGGCGGGCCGCCGACGATCCTGCACTTGGGGACGATGTTCTGGCCGCCGAACGTGACGGGGGTGCTGTGGTTCGCCCGCGAGGTGCTGCCGCTGGTGCGCGCCGAGGTCCCCGAGGCGCGCTTTGTGATCGTGGGCAAGAACCCGCCGGCCGAGGTGCAGGCGCTGGCCGCGGACCCACGGATCGAGGTCACCGGCTATGTGGCGGATGCGACGCCGCACCTGGCCGCGGCCGACGCGTTCGTGGCGCCGCTGCACGCGGGGGGCGGCATGCGCGTGAAGATCCTGGACGCGTGGCTGTGGGGCCTGCCGGTCGTGTCCACCGCCATCGGCGCGGAAGGGATCGAGCTGCGCGATGGGGAGAATATCCTGGTGGCGGACGGGGCGGCTGCCTTCGCCGCGGCGACGGTGCGGCTGCTGACCGATCCGGGGCTGAACAGCCGGCTGCGCGCGGCGGGCCGCGCGTGGGTGGAGGAGAAGTACGCGTGGCAGACGGTCTACCGGCGGGTGGATGAGGTGTATGACGCGCTCGAGGGGTTGTTAGTGAGTTAGTGAGATAGTACGATAGTGAGATAGTACGATAGTGAGATAGTACGATAGTGAGATAGTACGATAGTGAG
>CAYYTK010000013.1:0-31105 GCA_964474695.1 uncultured Anaerolineales bacterium | reverse complement strand
ATAGTGTGGGAGTGTGGGGGTGAGAGGGTGAGAGAAGGTCAGGAGGCGAAAGTGAAAAGAGGTAAGCTGACGTGACAGTGGAGCAAGGGGCGGCGCTGGTGATCGTGCCGACCTTCAACGAAGCAGAGAATATCGCCTTGCTGGCGCCGAAGGTTCTGGCAGCAGGGCCGAACGTGCACCTCCTGGTGGTGGATGACAACTCGCCGGACGGCACGGGCAAGCTGGCGGAGCGGCTGGCGGGCCAGGAGCCGCGCATCCATGTGCTGCACCGGGCGGGCAAGCTGGGCCTGGGCAGCGCGTATCGCAGCGGGTTCGATTTCGCGCTGCGGGAGGGGTTCGACCGGGTGATCACGATGGACGCGGACTTCTCGCATCCGCCCGAGCGGATCCCGGCGCTGCTGGCGGCGGTCGAGCGGGAGGGGTGCGACCTGGCGATCGGCTCGCGCTATGTGCCCGGGGGGCAGGTGGTCGATTCGCCGCGGATGCGGCGCTTCATCAGCCGGGGCGCGAACTGGCTGGCCAAGCTGACGCTGGGGCTGGCCGCGGGGGACTGCACCGCGGGGTACCGCTGCTACCGCGGGCAGGCGCTGGAAACGATCAACTACCACGCGGTGCGCTCGAACGGCTACTCGTTCCTGATCGAGATGCTGTATCGCTGCCAACAGGCCGGGTTCTCGGTGACGGAGGTCCCGATCACGTTTCGCGACCGGATGCTGGGGAGCTCGAAGATCTCGCGCAAGGAGATCCTGGGTGCGTTCGTGACGCTGGCGCGGCTGAACCGCGAGCGGCTGGCATCCCGGCTGCACCGGGGGCGCCAGGAGAAGGTCGAGGGTTGAAGGGTTCGCTTGTCGGTGACGGATAGGGTGCAGGGAAATGCGCGAACGGGAATCGATGGTGGTCTACAGTGCGGATTCGCAGCTCAGGCGGCCGCGGCAGTTTCTGCGCCGGGCGCTGGCCGATCTGCTGGCGTCGCGCGAGCTGGCATGGCGGCTGTTCGTGCGCAACGTCCGCGGCCAGCACCGCCAGTCGCTGTTGGGCTATCTGTGGGTGCTTCTGCCGCCGCTGGCGACGACGCTGATCTGGGTGCTGCTCGATGCATCGCAGGTCGTCAACATCGGCGATACCGGGATACCCTATGCGCTCTATGTGCTGTGCGGCACGGTGCTGTGGCAGAGCTTTCTGGACGCGCTGAACACCCCGCTCAGGCAGGTGTCGGCCGCGGCGCGCATGTTGACCAAGATCAATTTTCCCCGGGAGGCGCTGATCCTGGCCGGGCTGGGCGAGGTTGTGCTGAACGCAGGGATGCGCCTTGTGCTGCTGGGGGCCGCTTTCGTCGTGTTCCGGGCGGCCATCACGCCCATGATCCTGCTGGCGCCGCTGGGGCTGCTGGCGCTGATCCTGTTGGGAACGGTGATCGGGGTCCTGCTGGTGCCGCTCGGCATCCTGTATCACGATATTCCCCGGGGCGTGGGCCTGGCCACCACCTTCTGGTTCTACGTGACGCCGGTGGTGTACCCCGTGCCGACCCGGCCGCCGGCCAGTTGGGTCACGGGGCTCAATCCGGTCACGCCGCTGCTGGTGACGACCCGGGAGCTGCTGACGACGGGCCAGGTGAGCCAGCCGCGCGGGTTCCTGCTGGTGGCGGGGCTGGCTGTGCTGCTGCTGGCGGCGGGGTGGCTGCTCTACCGGCTGGCGATGCCCCATTTGATCGCGCGGCTGTCGGCGTAGGTGGTTGCAGATGACGGTTGATGTTATCGTCGAGGCGGAGCACGTCTCGAAGCGGTTCTGCAAGAGCCTGCGGCGCTCGCTGTGGTACGGGGTGACGGACATCGCGGGCGAGCTCGTTCCGTTCGGCCGGTCCGATCGCCCGTCATTGCGGCCGGGCGAGTTCTGGGCCTTGGATGATGTTTCGTTCGAGCTGCGCCGCGGGGAGGCGCTGGGGGTGATCGGAGCGAACGGCGCGGGCAAGAGCACGCTGCTGAAGCTGCTGAACGGGCTACTGAAGCCGGACGCGGGCCGGATCACGGTGCGGGGCCGGGCCGGCGCGCTGATCGAGCTGGGCGCGGGATTCAACCCGGTGCTGACGGGGCGGGAGAACGTCTACATCAACGCCGCGGTGCTGGGGCTGGCGCGGCGCCAGGTGGACGGGATCTTCGATCAGATCATCGACTTCGCCGAGATCGGCGACTTCATCGACGCGCCGGTGCAGAATTACAGCTCGGGCATGTGGGTGCGGCTGGCGTTCGCGGTGGCCGCGCACCTGAACCCGCAGGTGCTGCTGGTGGATGAAGTGCTGGCGGTGGGGGATATGGCGTTCAGACGCAAGTGCATCCAACATATACAGCGATTTCTGCATGGTGGCGGCTCGCTGGTGTTGGTGTCTCACGACATGTTCCTGGTGCAATCGGTGTGCGGGCGAGGACTACTTCTTAATCACGGCCAAATCTCATACCAGGGCACTTCCGTGGAGACGGTGGCCCGCTATCTCGAAAGCCAAAGAGATGCCCCAACCAGCGAATCGACGGACCACCGATCAACCAACTTGAGGGAACAAACGCCGATCGCGATCGAAAAGATGGAGATCACGCAGACGTCCGGCGAAGAGGTCCGCACCGGCGACGACCTGGCGATTACATTGCACTACCAGTCAAAGATAGATATCCCACGCGTATTCTGGGGCTTCACAATCTCTACGGCGGACCAATCCATCTGCATCGCCAGTGCGATCAGCGGTTTGACACATGGAAACTACGCTGTGCAAGTGGGGCAGGGGCAGTTCCGCTGCAGGCTACCGAGACTGCCTCTGAACGCAGGCACCTACACCTTAAGGGCCGCTATTCTGGATGTGGAAACCAGAGCATTCCTGGCGCAATTCGGTTGGGAGGAAGCGCCCGCGTTTCTGACGGTGAAGTCGCCGATCAGCGAGGTCAACAATCTGCACACCATGAGTAATGATCTGGTCAAAATCGATGTGCTGTGGGAAAGCGATCAGGCAACATGAAAACAGATGAGATCCTGAAGCTTTATGACGCCGAGTACGCGCGGTCTTATGACGATAAGTTCCTGTCATCCGGCTACTGGAAACACGGATCCGACTTCGAGATAGGGGTATTGGCGCAGTTATTGGCCCAGGGCGGAAAATGGCTTGATGTCGGCTGTGGCACCGGATATTTTCTCAGTCAATTCCCAGGTGTGCCGAGGGCGGGGCTTGACATCTCGCCAGCCATGCTTGAGTTAGCGCGCACACGGAATCCCGATGCCCTTTTCTGTCGACCAGGGGACATGCGAGACGTCGCTTCTGATTTGACGGGCGATTGGGACGTGGTCTCCTGTTTGTGGTATGCCTACTGTTATATGGATTCACTCGCTGAGGTTAAGGCCGCAATCCAGAATCTGTCAGAATGGACATCCGAAAAAGGCGTCTGCTTCATCCCTGTGATTGAGTTTGAGTCTTTGGCTCCAGAAGTCACCGTTCCCTACTGCAATCAACTCGTCGATTCGCCGGTTCGCCTCCTGGGTGGACCGTGCTTCATTACAGGGTTCACATGGACTTGGACCGAATCTGAAACTGGGAAAGTGCACGAAAATCTCGTGGCTCCCCACATCGACCACATGGTGGAAATGCTCAGAGAGCACTTCAGCATGGTGGCGGTGATCTGTTACCCGCCATATGAACCAGGCTGGCGAGGACGCCGCGCCATCCTTGCAACCCAGAAGAAAGGCATGCCCCCGACGCCGATGAGCCGCATCGTGGCCGAGTTGGCAGCGACGCACCGCCCACCGATCGAGCGAACCATCGATGACGCGCCCTCGGCTCAAGCCGCGCCCGAGAGTGGTTTGTCCAATCCGATGAGCGGGGCAAGTCAAACTGGTTGGCTGCGTCGTGTGTGGCGCAAGCTGCCGCCAGAGGCGCGGCAGCTTGCGAAGAGAGTGATCGGCGAGGGTTAGCGCCCACCCTATGAACAGCATTCTGCACCGCCTGCCCTGGCTCGCTGGCCTCACCGCCGGCCGCCATTGGTGGCAGTACAAAGTGCCGCCCATACTGGCAATCGCATACGCGCTCATTGCCCAGTATAGACTCGCGCCTGCGCAGTCCTATGGGGCGTTGGCTCGCCTGCTGTTCTCTGTGGTTTTCCTAGCGATGCAGGCTCATGCCATTAATGATGCTTTCGACATCGAGTACGATCAGCGGTCGGGCAAGCCCAATGCGATGGCGATGCTCTCGCCGCGCTGGCGCGCGCTGCTATGTCTGCTGTTAGGCGTCGCGGGTCTTTCGCCTTGGTTGTGGCTCAAGCTCGGCGCCTGGCCTCTTGTCTTACTGGCTTTAATCGTCGCTCTCCCCCTGATCTACGCTGCTCCGCCGATGCGCCTGAAGGAGCGTGGCGCTTGGGGGCTGGTAGCTGATGCTGCATACGCGCATGCAATCCCGACCTTATTCGTTATCGCTTTGTTCTCACAACTGGCAGAGGTCAGAACCCCAGGCGCTCTGCTGTTCGCCGCAGCCGCAGGACTGTGGTCGTTCTGCTTCGGACTGCGCGGCATCCTGATTCACCAGTTTGAAGATCTGCCCAACGATATCATGGCTGGCGTCAACACGTTCGTCACGGCGGCCGGCGTGGAACGTGCACACGGGATGGCCAGCCGCGTCATCTTCCCCGCTGAATTGGCGTCGCTAGGCGTCGTCGCGATCGCGGTATGGACCTTTGCGCCGGCTCTGATTTACGCTCTTGCCGGATATGCCGCCCTATTCCTGCTTGCTCGTGCTACCAGCGTCTGGCCTATGATTTACGATCCCGCGCCCCACAAGCCCGGCACGCCTGTGAGCCTGATGGGTGTGTACACAGTGTGGGCGCCGGTGGTCTTGGCGGCGCTCATGGCATTCAGCAACTGGGCCTTTACTCCTTTGTTCCTGTTGCATATTGCTCTCTTCTGGAAGCCGGTGACACGGGAGTTTACGGCGACGGCCCGCATGCTCGCCGTGATCGTTCCCGGCCTGCCCAGGGCGCTTTGGAACCGCTTCAGATGGCAGGTCTTGGTCCGCCTGCGTAAAATCCCCATCAAAATGCGCGCGGCATGGCGCAGCCATTTCCGCTAAGCGGACGCCGGGCGATGAACACCAGCGATGTGCTGCCAGGTGATCTGACCTTGGCTGTATCGCCGAATGAACTCAAATCTGAGGTTAGGGATCATGAGGACAACATTCGTCTTGCCGGCTGGTCTCTGCGTCGGCGGCGTAACGAGTTGGACCTTGCAGATGACTCAGTCCTTGGCAGCGGTGGGGCAGACCCCATGCGTGATCGAACACGTGGATGCAGCGGGGATCCCCGAGGAATCGATCGCCCCTGGAGTGCAAGTCTTGCAGCAGGGCGGCCAGAGGCCAGCTTTGGCGCGAAAGGCCGATGTACGAGAATACCTGGCCACCTATCGGGCCGCACTCCCAAGTATCCTCATCCCGAATTATACACCCGGCGCGTATGCGGCCTGCGCTGAGTTGGCGCGTGAGAATCCGGACAAGCTGCGCGTTGCAGGGTTCGGGCACACAGACCAGCCCTACTACTACGACTTACTTGCCTATTACGAACCGATTATCGGGCTTTTTGTAGCAGTGAGCCCAGTGATAGGGGATAGGCTGGCAGCGCGCATCCCCCACCGTGCGTCCGATATCGTAGTGCGGCCTTACGGCGTCGCTGCGCCGGTGGTTCTGGAGCGGGACTACTCGCCGTCGGATCGACCTTTGCGCCTGGTCTACGCCGGGCGGCTTGTAGAGGCGCAGAAACGAGTCTCCGACCTCGTCCGTCTGGCCGACTACCTGTCACAGTTGCAGGTCGATTTTCAGCTCGATATCATTGGCAGCGGAGGCCCTGACCACGAGGCGCTGGAGAAGCGCCTGGAAACTCTGGATAACGCCACACGCGCTCGGGTTCACATTATGGATAGTATCCCCCAGGCTAAAATGCCCGGCGTCTGGCGAGCTGCAGACGTGTGCGTGTTGGTGTCCGAGTATGAGGGCACCTCCCTAGCGATGTTGGAGGCAATGGCGCATGGATGTGTGCCAGTGGTAACGGCTGTTAGCGGCACTGCCGGCGTGGTCATCCCCGGAGAGACAGGATTCTCAGTGTCGGTTGGCGAAATAGCTGCAATGGGCGATATGATCAGGAAACTGGCGATTGACCGCACACAGTTGGGGCGACTTGGAGCGGCGTCCCATCGCCTGGTCCTTGAGAGGTTCTCGATCGAAGCATATGTGGCGTGGTTTCAGGAAGCCATGGCGGCACTCTCCACCAGCCCGCCACGACGCTGGCCCAAGGATCGCCCGTCGTTGCCTCAGGTGGCTTTGCAGCCCAAGACCGACCTTCTGAGCAGGGCCCGCCGACGGCTGCGACGGATTGGCCGACAACTCGTCCAGGCTGCTGCAAGACTTGGGAGAGCTCAAAACGTGTAGTCGCTGGCGCTGCTGCAAAGTGACCCCGCCCTGAGGGCGCGGCTGAGCCGGGAGGCGGCCCGCACCGTGCGCGACGGAGGCTACCGGCTGCAGGACATGTTGAATCGCTATGTCACACTTTTTGGACAAGTGTTGGATGCGGCGGAAACTGGCAGGTATCGCCGACCTCGTGGTAGAATATCACCGCCGCCATGGCTGCCATGGACAGGCTATCTGCCGGCGCCGGTGCGCCGCATGGCCCGCAGGATACGGGGTCAGGGAGCATAGGCCTCTTTGCGGATCGCAATCCTTGTCAGCGCGTTTCCCCTCTTATCCGAGGCATACGTGCTGGCGCATGCGACAAGCCTCCTCGATCGCGGCCACGACGTGACCATCTACGCGGACCAGCCAGCAGAGAAGCAGCCGGTCCACCCGGATGTCGAACGCTGTGCCCTGCGCGAGCGCATCGTGTCATCGTCAGCCCTCTCGGGAAACCGTCTCGCACGCGGCATGAAGGCTGGCGGGCTCCTGCTCGCCAACCTTGGGCACTCGCCGGCGATGCTTTTGGCCGCGCTCGATGTCCGCCGCTACGGCCGGCATGCGGCTTCGCTGCGCCTGCTGAACGAGGCTGTTGTCTGCCGGGGACAGGAGCCCTATGATGTGATCCACTGCCATTTCGGCCGCAACGGCATCCGGGGCGCGAACCTGCGGGAGATCGGGGCGCTGCAGGGCAAGCTGGTGACGACTTTCCACGGCAACGACGCGACGGCCTACGTGCGGCGCCACGGCCCGGCCTGTTACTCCCGCCTCTTCCGGTCCGGCGACCTGTTCATCGCCGTCAGCCAGGCGCTGCGGCAGCGGCTGCTGGCGCTGGGCTGTCCCGAGAATAGGCTCATCGTGCATCACGAGGGGGTAGACCTGGCACGATTCAGTCCGCGACAGAGCCCGCGGCCGGCAGGCCGGGAGACACGGATCGTCACTGCAAGCCGGTTGGTGCCCAAGAAAGGGGTGGAGTACGGGATTCGGGCGGTGGCAGCCCTGCTCAAGGCGGGCTACGCGGTGCGGTATACGATCGTGGGGGATGGCCAGCTTCGATCCCAGCTCGAGCAACTGGTTGACCAGCTCGGCATCGGCCGCAACGTGCAGTTTCTGGGCTGGCGGCGACAGCCGGAGGTCGCAGAGGTCCTGGCCGATTCCGACATTCTGCTTGCGCCGAGCGTCACCGCGGCAGACGGAGACCAGGAGGGCATCCCGGTGGCGATCATGGAAGGGATGGCGATGACGCTGCCGGTGGTGAGCACCTGGCACGGCGGGATCCCCGAATTGGTGCAGGACGGCGCCACCGGGATACTCGTGCGTGAGGCAGACGTCAAGGCGCTCACCGCGGGGCTGGCTCGGCTGATTGAGCATCCGGAGATGCGGGCCGCGATGGGGCAGGCCGGCCGGGCCCGCGTGACTGCCGAGCACAACGCGTCCATCCAGGCCGATCGCCTGGTCGAGATCTATCAAAGGGTTCTGGCCGCCGGAGAGAGTCCTCACACGGGATACGGTGCTGCGCCTCATGAGTGAGCCTCCGATCATCAGCGTCATCATCCCCACATACAACCGCGCCGCGCGAGTGCAGCGCGCCATCGGCAGCGTGATGGCGCAAACCTGGCAGGATCTGGAACTGATCGTGGTGGACGACGGATCCACCGATGGCACCCCAGAGGTGCTGCGCGGCATCAAGGCGCCGCACCTGACCGTCGTGAGGCACGAGGCCAACCTGGGCAGCCCGGTCGCGCGCAACAGCGGGATGAGGATCGCGCAGGGCCAGCTCGTCGCATTCCTGGATTCGGATGACGAGTGGCTGCCGGCCAAATTGGAGCGCCAGATGGCCGTTTTCGAGACCTCATCTTTTCCAGCTTTGGGCGCGGTGAACTGCGGGCTGATCGTCGACAGCGAGGGCGCACGCCCCACCCAGGCCTGGCTGCCGTCGACCCGGGGGGAAGCGTACTGGACTTTCCTCGCCCGGCGCGAATATCATGACACGGCATCGATGTGGCTGATTCGCAAGCACGAGCTTGATCGGCTGGAAGGCCCCTTCGACCCGGCGCTGCGGTACACCCAGGTGGCCGACTTGTTGGTGCGTTTGGCTCAGACGTGCCAGGTCGACTACGCACCTGAACCGTTGGTGGTCTATCACAATCACAATGAGGCGCCCAGGAATGAGCACCTGCCGATCGGCGTGCGGCGCGAGGCGTACCACTTCTACATGACCAAACATGCCGCAAGCCTGGCGCAGCGGCCTGACATCCATGTGCAACTGCTTGTCATGTGTGCGGCGCGCTGCCTGGGTGAGGGCATGGCACGCGAGGCACGGCAGGATCTGCTTCAAGCCGTGCGGCTGGCCCCTCTGAACCGGCAGGCGTGGGCCCTTCTGGCGCTGGCGCGCCTTCATCCGAGCGCGTACGACATCGCCCGGCGCTGCAAACGCCGGCTCCTCGGTGAGCGGCTGCCCAATCACCGGCCCTATCCCGGTTAGCCCGCAGGAGTGCGAGCGGAAGGCCTGCCAGTCCTGTTGGGACAGATTTGAAGGCATTGAGAATTGCCCATTCATCATAAACGTGAGTATAATAGCGCTATGGAACTCAAAGACTATTTCCTGCCCTTACGCAGATGGTGGTGGCTGATCGCGGCGGCGGTGCTGGTGGCGACGCTGTCCAGCTTCATCGCCACCCGCAGCCAGCCGTTCAACTATTCGGCTAAGGCCGCGCTGATGGTGGGCCGCTCGATCCAGAGCACCAACCCGCAGGATTACGAGATCAACGCCAGCCAGCAGCTCGGCACGACCTACGCTAACCTGGCGGTCCGGCGGACGGTGCGGACTGCAACGCAGGCGGCGCTGGGGCTGGCGTGGCTGCCGGAGTACAAGGCCAGGATGGTGGAAGGCACCCAGTTGCTGGAGATCACGGTGATCGACACCGATCCGGCGCGGGCCCAGGCCGTGGCCAATGAGGTCGCCAACCAGTTGATCCTGCAGACTCCTTCGGAGGAGCGCGATCTGCTGCAGCGCCGCGAGTACATCAGCAAAGAGCTGCAAGCGCTCGAAGTCATGATGGACGAGACCAAGGCCGAGATTCAAAAGCTGCGCGATGACCTGGCGAACATGTTCAGCGCGCGGCAGATCGCGGACACTGAGAGCCAAATCGCGGGCCTGGAACAGAAGCTGAGATCCTACCAGAGCGGCTACTGGGAGGCGTTGCAGTTCGTGCAGGGCGGGGTGAACACGCTGCAGGTGGTGGAGCCGGCCGATCTGCCCACGTCGCCGATCGGGCCCAACAAGGGCTTCACGGTGGTGCTGGCTACACTGATCGGGCTGGTGCTGTCAAGCGCGGCGGCGTATCTGATGGAGTACCTGGACGATACGCTGAAGAATCCGGACGACGTGCGCAAGGCGCTCGACCTGACCACGCTGGGCGGAGTGCCGGAGATCAAGGGGCCGGAGGGGAGCGCGCCGCTGCTGGGCAGCATGGACGCCCAGTCGGGCGCGGCCGAGGCGTACCGCGTGGTGCGCACGAATTTGCAGTTTGCGGCGGTGGATCGCCCCCTGCGCACCCTGATGGTGACCAGCCCGCTGCCGTCCGAGGGGAAATCGGTCACGGCGGGCAACCTGGCCGCGGCGCTGGCCCAGGCGGGCAAACGGGTGGTGTTGGTGGACGCGGACCTGCATCGGCCCAGGCAGCATCGCCTCTTCGGGCTGCGCAACAACATCGGGCTGACCACCGCGCTGCTGGAGGAGAAGCCCACGGTCGACGGGCTGCTGCAAGGCACGAACGTGCCGGGGCTGAGCGTGCTGACCACAGGCCCGCTGCCGCCCAACCCGGCGGAGCTGCTGGGCTCGGGCCGCATGGGTGAGCTGATCGACGCGCTGGCCGGCCAGGCCGACGTGGTGGTTTTCGACACGCCGCCGGTGATGGCGCTGACGGACGCCGCGGTGGTGGCCCACCAGGTGGATGGGGTGCTCCTGGTGATCAGCGCGGGGGTGACGCGGCGGGAGCCGGCGCAGCGCGCGCTGGCCGCGCTGAATCACGTCAATGCGCGCGTGCTGGGCGCGCTGGTGAACCGCGTGCAGGTGCGCGCCGGCGACTACTACCATTATTACCGGTATGGCGACTACTACAGCGGCGGCAACGGGGACGCGGGGACGCGCACGAACGGCAAAGGCGGCCGCTACGGCGGCCGTTTCGGGAGCCGGGTGCGCGGGCTGGCCGCGCAGGCCGGGTTGGGGCGGAAGCCTGGCGGTTGAAACCGCGGCGACCGTTACGAAGTCGCCCTTCGGCGACTGAGGCCCGCCCCCCCCCCACATGTAATTCCAAGAGCACCGAAGCATCCTGAGCGGAGCAGCCGGTTTTCGCTGCGCAGTCGAAGCATCCTGAGCGGAGCAGCGATCTTTTCCGCTGCGTAGTCGAAGCATCCTGAGCGGAGCAGCGATCTTTTCCGCTGCGTAGTCGAAGGATGCGGCCTTATGGACCCGCTCCGGCCTCCTTCGACTGCGTTCCGGCCAAACCGCTGGCCGGAACTTCGCTCAGAGCTTGCCCTGAATGCAGTGAAGGGATGCCTGCGCTGACGACTACATTGGGAATTCCTGCCCCCTCGCAAGCGCGTTTGACACACGCGCAGTTCCTCATTATACTTGACCGAATTCGTCGCGGCGTTGCCAGGCCCCAGGGGTGAACGCGCGCACCGCACATCGCGTCTCGCCTTGTGATCCGGCTGCGGTATGATCACAAGGTGATGATTATGCAATCGTAATGGCGTTCGTAAGGATTGGCCGTCATTATTCTCACGGAGGAACTTATGGAAGATATGTTTTCGACGCGGCAGGCAGAAACGGCCCAAGTTGCCGGCAAACGGGCCTGGGAGGAACCGGCCATCGTACTCGAACGCTCACTGCTGGCGGCGGCGCAGGACCCGGCGCCGACCCGGCGCGCGGGCCGGGCGCGCAGCGGCTTATTGGGGCCGCTGAATACCTCCGGCGGCATGGGCACTTGCGACTGAGCAGGAGGCGTGCTGCCCTCAACGGCGGCTGGCCTGCGCCGGCTGCGCTCCCACCTGCGGTGCTGGCGCGGCGCAGGACCATTTCGGTTCAGGAGCGTTGACAATGAGGCGCTCCAAGACTAAGGACCACCTCCGATCCCTGGTGCGTGCGGGCCTGCTGGTGTTGATGGCGCTTGGCCCCGCAGTGACCTCGGCGCAGAGCGCAACGACTGATACAACGGCTACCGTTTCCGCGGTAGCCGTTGCTGTCGCGCCGGTGCAAGAGCTGCGCGTGCAAACCCCCACCTATCAACTCGAAAACAACACCCTGCGCGTGCCCGGCTACGGCGCGAACCGCGTGCCGGGCGCGCCGGCCCTGCCGGTGTGGCGCACGCTGGTCGAGCTGCCGCCCACGGGCGAGCCGGTCCTCACGGTCGAGGCGGGTGAGCCGCAGCTCCTGAGCCAGCAGGCCCCCCTGGCCGCCGCGGCCGCACCGCAGCCGGCCGAGCCTAAGCCGTACGGCTGGACGGAGGGGGAGGATCTTCCCACCGTCATCCCCACAGTTGACCGCCCTGACCCGGCCATCTACGGGGCCGACGTCTTCTACCCCGCGACGCTGGCGCAGGCCGGCGCGATCCAGCGGCAGGCCGGCCGGCGGCTGCTGCAGGTGAGCGTTTTCCCGTTTCAGTATAACCCGGTGGCGGGGGTGTTGCGGTACTATGCGGATATCCGGGTGACGGTGAGTGTGGAACGAGATGCTTCGGCCCAGACTGCGGGCCTCAGCATGACAGGAGGGGGAGCGGGGGAGAGAGGGAGCGGGGGAGATGCTTCGGCCCAGACTGCGGGCCTCAGCATGACAGGAGGGGGAGCGGGGGAGAGAGGGAGCGGGGGAGATGCTTCGGCCCAGAGTGCGGGCCTCAGCATGACAATCAACCCGGCGGCGGCGCCGATGGCGGGGGGCGGCAGTTTGCGGATTCGCACCGGGGAACCCGGGCTCTATCGCCTGACGTGGCAGGACCTGGTGACGGCCGGCGTGCCGGTGACGACGACCAGCGCCGCGACCTTTGCGGTCTTGTACCTGGGCGACACCGTCGATATCCAGGTGATCGACCGGGACGCGGACGACCGGTTCGAGGACGGCGACCTGGTGATCTTCTACGCGGAGCCGTACGTTGGCCGCTATGAGACCGGCAACGTCTATTGGTTCACCTACGGCGATTCCAGCCTGAGCGAGGCGTTCATGCGGGCGCGCGCGGTCGAGGTGAAGGGGGATGAGCCGGTCGTCACGGCGATCACCCAGACGCTGCACATCGAGAACGACGTGGAGTACCGCAGCGAGTATGCCCGGCCCAGGGACGCGGACCACTGGTTCGACAGCGTGCTCTACGCGAGCGGCGCGGCGCCGGTCACCCGCACCTACACCCTGGCCCTGGACGATGCGCTGACCGGGGAGGGCCGGAGCGCCGTGCTGCGCACGGCGGTGCACGGCGGCCTGGACCAGGACCCGAACCCCGATCAATCGATGCTGGTGCGGCTGAACAGCCACGATGCCGGCCTGCACCAGTGGGAAGGGAGCACGGACATCACGACCACCGCGACGCTGCCCGCAGCCTGGCTGGACGCCAACCCCAACCAGGTCTCGCTGGTGGTCACCACGGACCAACTGCCGGCGCTGACCTACTACTGGCTGTCGCCGGACTGGGTGGCGTTGAGCTACCCGGCGCTGGCGGACGCGGACGGGGACCGGCTCGCCATCGAGGGGATCGCGGCGCCGGAGGCCGGGAACGCTTTCCAGGTGCAGGCGGCGGGCTTCACGACCTCGACCGTGCGGGTTTACGATGTCCGGGCGCCGCGACGGCCGGTCCGGCTCCTGACAACGGCGTTCGACGACGGCGCCGGCACGCTCTCGTTTTGGGATGCGGCCCTGCCCGGCGCAGCGTACGCGCTGAGCAGCGAGGCTGCGCTGCTGGCGCCGCTGGCGATCGAGGCGGACGCGGCTTCGGCCTGGCGGACGGTGGGCCAGGAGGCGGATTACATCGCAATCGTGCACCATAACGCGGCCGACCCGGTGCATGACCTGTGGGACGCGATCGACCCGCTGCTGGCGCGGCGCAGCAGTCCCGGGGGCGGCGGCTACCGGGTGGCCAAGGTGGATGTGCAGGATATCTACGATGAGTTCAACTACGGCCTGCGCGACCCGGAGGCGATCCGCAGCTTCCTGAAGTACGCTTATGACAACTGGAACGCCGGAGGCCCGCGACCCCAGTACGTGCTGTTGGTGGGGGACGGCCACTACGATTTCACCGGCGTCAGCGGCACGACGTATCCGAACCTGATCCCCCCGTACCTGGTCCACGTGGATCCCTGGCTGGGCGAGACCGCGGCCGACAACCGCTTCGTGAGCATCGATGCACCCGAGAACGGCGTCGATGACATCCTGCCGGAGATGGCGATCGGCCGGATCCCGGCCCGGACCCCGGCGGACGTGACCGCGGTGACCGACAAGATCCTGGCGTACGAGGCCGCGGCGGCCGGTCCCTGGCAGGAGCGTGCGGTCTACGTGGCCGACGATTTCATGGACCCGGCCGGCGACTTCCACGCCTTGAGCGACGAGGTGCGGCTGGGCTGGCTGCCGGCGGCGTACGACGATCGCACCATCTACTATAATCGAGATTACTTCAGCGCGACCGAAATGAAGACTGCGATCAAGGCCGCGTTCAACGCGGACGCGCTGCTGCTGCAGTGGTTCGGGCACGGATCGCGGTTCCGCTGGGGCTCGGTCTCTATGTTCAACCACTATGATCCTGCAACACTCGCCGCGAACGACACCTGGCCGTTCACGATGTCGTACTCCTGCTGGACCGGCTATTTCATCAATCTCTTCGTGTCCAACACGGGACAGGCGCTGGCGGAGCACCTGCTGCTGACGCCGGGGAAGGGCTCGGTGGCGGACCTTTCGCCCAGCGGGCTGCACGTGGGCTCCGCGCTGCTGACGCTGAACGAGGGGCTGACGCTGGCGCTGTTCCGCGACCGGGTCAGGCCGGTGGGGCAGGCGGTGGACCAGGCCAAGCTGGATTATTTTGCCTATGCCGGCGGCTACTACGACGTGCTCGACACATCGATCCTGTTCGGCGACCCCGCGCTGCGGCTGCGCGTGCCGGTGACCCCGCCGGCGCCGCCCGAGGTGGCGGTTGCGGCGGCGGGGAGCGCGGCCGCGCTGAGCTGGCCGCACCGGCTCGACAGCGCGAGTTACGAGGTATGGCGCGGGACCGCGCCCTACTTCGACCCCGCGACCGCGGGCGTGCAGGTGGCCAGCGTGGACGCGGGCTTCCGCGGGCTCATCGGGCCCGACATGGCGTTCACCGACGACGGGATGGTCCCGCCGCCCCCTGTGACGATCATCGGCGACCCGGCGACCAACTATTTCTGGGTGGTGCGATCTCGCAACGGCGACGGCGCCTCGGAAATCTCGAACCGCGTGGGGGAGTTTGATTTCGGGCTGGTGGCGGGCGACGAGTAGCGTATTGCGTATTGCGTATTGCGTACCTCGTGCTGCGTCTTCCACACTCCCACACTCCTACTCTCGCTCGCGCGCGCCGGACCGCCTGAAGGCTCGATTCCGAACGCGGGGCCGCTCCGCTTATCGTCGCGTCCCCGTGTCCCCGCCTCCCCGCGTCGACCCTGTCCGCTCCGCATCTGAGGATGCTCCGCTCCGCGCCGCCACACTCCCACACCCCCACACCCCCACACCCCCACACCCCTACACCCCCCAAGTGCGCAAAAGATCCTTGATTTTCCTGGCAAGAAGATTCATACGTTTTTAAGCTTCGAATCAGGATAAATTGTGTCATGGCAATAGTGAGTGCCAGAAGCGTCAAACAAGATTTGCCTTTTGTGTCGCGGTGGTGTATGATTCTGACTATTAGCCGTGAAGTAACCGATAGTTGTCGCGTTTTCTCCGGCAGTCCCCATCAACGGCGCTGGCAAAGACGGATTCACTGGCAGAATCGGTAATGCGTGCCGTAATCTTGCCGGCCTATCCTGACAGATAGGCGCATAGGCGTTTTCTCAAGGGCGAGGGACGAGACTGGAGCCGGCGCCGGCAGCGCCGGCCGTTGATCGCCGTCGTTTCGTATCGTGCAGCAACTAACCCGAACCGTTTCCAAAGCTATGAGGAGGAAACCGAAAATGAGGACAGAAAACGCATCCATCGTGTATCGACTGTTGGCGGTCGTGTTGTTGGCCGCCCTGTTGTTGGCGCCTGCGGCGGGGGCAGTGCAGGCGGATCCCGCGGGACCCACCGCACCCGTGAACACCACGCGCAAGGTGGAAACGAGTATCCAGACCGGAGGCGTCGACGGAGCGCTGGGCGCCGTCGAACCTAAGCTGGAAACAGGCAGTATCATCGGCCTGGACGCCGGCATACTGATCATCCCCGGCCAGACCTGGTACATCACTTACCTGGTGAGACCCATCAATTCGACCACCTATCCGGACCAAGGGGATAGTTTCTCTATCAATAACGGCCCGAACGACTGGACCGTGGCCTCCATCTCAATCGCACCGGCCAACACTATCGGCAACGGCAGGGCTGTTGGCCAAGCCTACATCAATCCCAACACCTCCAACAACACAACTACCGACGCGCACGTCTACTGGGGCTGGGATGACCCTACGGATGGACCTGCCACATACATCAACGGGACATCGATTACATATCCCACGCGCACCTATGAGGATCCCTACTCTGGATGGGGGGTCTATAATGCCACCCCTACAGGGGGAGCCGAGGTGGACTTCACGGTGACGTGGAACATTCCTACTTCATGGTCCACTTATCTTTGCCCCGGCGCCACGTCCCCTTACGAATACATCGGCCTTTCGGGGGTCAGCACGGACCCGAACTACCTTTACGCGACGCTACGCAGCTCAAGCAGCTACAACGGTTGGCGAGATATACTTGTGCGGGTTTCAGACCCCTGCCCGAAACCCACGGTCTCGGTCAGCAAGACGGGCAGGGTCACGGGTATCACGGACCCGCTGCCCCAGGGCGGAGCCGGCACTGTCACGGTACAGTGGTGCTTTACCACCAAGAACACCAGTGACGCTAACGCTTTTCCTGTATACCTGGCCAATTACACCGTAACCGACAGCACTATCGGATACAACAGCGGCACGCGTACTGTGACGCTGGCGCCGGGCGCGACCGACACCGTCTGCACGTCCTACACTCACAACGTCACCTGGCCCACGAATGGCAGCGTCTGCGTGACCAACACGTCGGGCGCGTCAGTGACGGCAAACACGCCGCCGGGGTATGGAGAAATCACCGCTGGGTCTCCGCTCAACGGCTTCCAGAGCAACCGCGTCTTCTCCGCGTCTCAGACCGCGGCCAACGCCGGCTTGCAAGTATGCGCCAGCCCACTGGCGGTGGACCTGGCCGGGTTCACCGCGACCGCCGCGGCGGAGGGCGTGACGCTGGCGTGGGAGACGGTGTCGGAGACGGACAATGCGGGGTTCAACGTGTACCGCGCGGCGGGTGGCTCGGTCGGAGAGGAGCCACAGCAAGAATGGACGCGGGTCAACGAGGCGCTGATCCCGGCGCTGACCCCCGGCTCGGCGCAGGGGAACGTGTACACCTGGACCGATGCGACTGTAACCGCAGGGACGACCTGGTACATGCTGGAGGACGTGAGCCTGGATGGAACCGCAACACAGCATGAGCCGGTGAGCGTGACCCTGGCGGCGCCGAACGCGGTGCACATGACGGCCTTCGGCGCGGCCGTGACCGCAGGCCCAGCGCTGGGCGGGCTGGCTGTGCTGGCGCTGGCCACGCTTGCAGGCGTGGCAGCACGAAAACAACGGCAAGAGAGGGATCGGGAGAAAGGCTGACAGCGACCCCTCATCCCCTCATCCCGGCCACGCTCGGAACGGTTAGCCGGGATTGGGGGATTAGGGGAAGGCTCAGGCTTCAACCTGCAACCTGATACGAGAAACCGGGTTTCTGGAACGACCGCCAGGTCGCGAAACCCGGTTTCGTTTTTTTTCGCTGTGGTTTTGGGGCGCCCAACGTTATACGCTATACTGACAAGGCCCGCAACATGTTCGGAATCGTGAAAATTCTATTCGACATGGAAATTGACTTTTGATGTGTAAGTTGGGAGGTCTGCCATGAAACCAGCACGCGTCGTCCCCATCGCTCTTCTCCTGGCGTTGTCACTCCTGTTGCCATCCGCGACCGGGAGCGTTCGCAGCGGAGCGGCAGCCGCGCCGGCGGAAACGGAAGAAGCCGGTGCGGCATTGGTCGCGGTCTTCCTCGATGAACCGGCGCGCTGGGCCCAGGCCCAGGAGGCCGGCCTGATCTTCTACAGCCATCAATCATCCAGCGAGGGGGACTACCTGCTGGCCGGTGCGGCCCCGGCTGCCGGAGGCGGCCTGCCGGAGCTGAGGTTCCCGGCCCGCGTCTTGGACGTTGACACGGCCGGCGCCAGTTATTACCTGATCTATCCACCGCGGACGAAGGGCAGCATCCGCTGGGGCGATTACGGCGAGGTACTGCTCGAGCTGGCGGACCAGGTGCTGCTGCGCACCAGCGCGGCGCAGGCCGAACGGCTCGCCGATGCAGGAGCCGAGATCGTCAAACTCACGCTGCAGCCGCAGCCCTGGCCCGCGGCCGGGCCGGCCGCGCCCCTGGCGATCACCCCGGACCCGATCGTGCAGACGATGCTGGACGACGTGGCGACGAGCACCATCTCGCAGTACACGGGCCAGCTCAGCGGCGAGCAGAGCGTGACCGTTGATGGCGCCTCCTACACCATCACCCGGCGTCAGACCTACAGCGGCACGCCGATCCAGAAGGCCGGCCATTTCGTGGGCGAGCACCTGGCAGCCCTGGGGATGGGGGTCGAATATCAGGTGTGGGGCAGCTCCGGCACGCCGTCCACCTACCCCAACGTGATCGGCCAGATCACCGGTCTGGCCAACCCGAACAACATCTACATCATCGGCGCGCACCTCGACGACTATCCGTCCAGCGGCACCGCGCCGGGCGCGGATGACAACGCCAGTGGATCGGTGGGGACGCTGATTGCCGCCGACATCCTGTCGCAGTATCGGTGGAACTGCACGCTGCGCTTCGCTTTCTGGACCGGCGAGGAGCAGGGGCTGCTGGGCAGCGCGGCGTACGCCACGCGCGCCAAGAACGCCGGCGAGAACATCCTGGGCTATCTCAACATGGATATGATCGCCTACAACGGCGGCGCGCCCAACAACATCAACCTCTTTGCCAAGAGCAGCGTGGCCGGCTCCGTCACCTTGCGGGACCTGTACGCGGATGCGATCACCGCCTACGGGCTGGATCTGGCGCCCGTCAAGTACCTCGATAACAGCCTCGGCGACCGCAGCGACAACAAGTCGTTCTGGGACAAAGGCTACGCGTCGATGCTGGCTATCGAAGACTACAACGGCGGCGATTACACGCCGTACTACCATACCTCGGGCGACACGTTGTCGACCCTGAACATGGCCTACTACACAGATTTCGTCAAGGCCTCGTTGGCCACCTTCGTGCACCTGAACGGCTGCCTGGCGCCTGACTTCAACGTGCGCGCCGCGCCCAAGACGCAGGACGTTTGCACGGGAGCCAACGCGACCCACACGATCGCTGTGAACAGCATCAGCGGCTTCACCTCGCCGGTGACCCTGAGCGCCAGCGTCAGCCCGGCCGGCCCGACGACCTCCTTCAGCGCCAACCCTGTCACCCCGACCGGCAGCAGCACATTAACGGTTGGCAATCTCGCCACGGCCGGGGCGTACAATATCACGATTGCCGGTGTGTCGGGCAGCCTGACCCACTCGTCGGGCGTGACGCTGAACGTTACGGAGCCGCTGGCTGCAGGCCCGACGCTGACTGCGCCGGCCAATGGGAGCACGGCCGCGGGGACGACGCCGACCTTCACCTGGAGCGCGGTGGCCGGCGCAACCAGCTACACCCTCCAGGCCTCCACCGACCCGGCATTCGGCGCCCTGGTCATTAACCAGAGCGGCCTGACCGCCACCTCCTACACGCCCGGCAGCGCGTTGAGCTACGATACGGTGTACTACTGGCGCGTGGCCGCGGTCAACGGCTGCGGCAGCAAGGTTTCGAGCATCCATGCGTTCCGCACGGAGGCGCCGAGCTGCCGCACCTACGCCAGCACCGACGCACCCAAAACGATCAGCGACCTGACGACGATCTACAGCAACCTCACGGTCCCCGATGCCTTCAACGTCACCGACGTGAACGTGACGATCGGCTCGATTGTCCACACCTACGACGCTGACCTGGACATCTACATCGAGCATCCTGACGACACCGCGGTGGAGCTCTCCACGGACAACGGGGGCAGCGGCGACAACTATACCAACACCGTGTTCGACGACGAGGCGGCGACCGCCATCACTGCCGGTGCGGCGCCTTTCACCGGCTCCTACCGGCCGGAAGGCAGCCTGACGGCCTTGGACGGCAAGACCTCGGCCGGCGCCTGGCAGTTGCGCATCTACGACGACGCCTCCCAGGACACCGGTACGCTGCAGAGCTGGAGCTTGACGCTGTGCGGCGCACCCGCGGGAACCACGGCCGACTACAGCGACCTGGCCAGCTCCTACGGCGTGGCGTGGCACACGGGCGCGGGCGCGGTGCGACTGGGCGGCACGAGCGACTGGGACACGGACACCGGTTTCGCCGACGGCACGGATAACACCACCGACACCGGCGTGGCCCGCACCCCCTTCACCGCGTCGAGCGGCGGCGTCAACCTGACCGTCACCGGCAGCGGCACGGGCTACGTCACCGGCTGGTTCGACTGGAACCAGGACGGCGACTTCAGCGACACCGGCGAGCAGATCTTCACCAACCAGGCGGTCAGCGCGGGGAGCACGGCGCCGGTCAGCTTCAGCACCAACGGCGTCAACGTCGGCAACAAGACCTTCAACGCGCGCTTCCGCGTGTATTCCTCGGCACAAATGCGCGGTCCGGACGCGGCGCCCCAGGCGTACGGCGGTGCTGCCAACGGCGAAGTGGAGGACTACACCTGGACCTTCTCGCCGCTGGCTGTGGACCTGGCGAGCTTTACGGCTGAAGCCGCAGCGGACGGCGTGACGCTGGCGTGGGAGACGGTCTCCGAGATCGATAACGCCGGGTTCAACATATACCGCGCAGATTCTTCGCTGGTCGTTGGGGATGACGGGAGTTCCGGGGTCGACCCGCTCAGAATGACAGATTGGGTGCGCCTCAACGAGACGTTGATCCCGGCCGCGACCCCCGGCTCGGCGCAGGGGAACGCCTACACCTGGATCGACGCAGCCCCGGCCGCCGGGACGACCTGGTACATGCTGGAGGACGTGAGCCTGGACGGGGTCGCGACGCAGCATGAGCCGGTGAGCGTGACGGTGGCGGCGCCGAACGCAGTGCATATGACGGCCTTCGGTGCGGCCGTGACCGCAGGCCCGGCGCTGGGCGGGCTGGCCGCCCTGGCCCTGGCGGCGCTCGCGGGAATTGGGCTGCGCAAGCGGCGGTAGGGGAGTAGCGAATCGGCGAATCGGCGAATCACGAAGGTTGTCCGGAATCGAGGCTGCGGCATAGATGCCGGCGGCCGGTCAGGTGGAAATGCGCGTGAGGCGGGAGACCGGCTAAAGCCTCCAATCCGGGTCACGAAGAAACCATTGTGTAACCTTAACATCTGGAAACGAAAACGTTCCGCGCATCTTCCGATTTCTGTCCTCGGCTTGAGATGTGATACCATAGTGGCAGATGACAACCCACCCGTTGTCCGCATGAGGAACTGGAGGAGGACACCCATGCACAAGAAGAGATGGATTCAGCTCATTGGCGGCGCGGCCGCGCTCATGTTGGTCGTCTCCGCCCTGGGCTGGGTGGTGGCGCCAGAGCTGGCGGCGCCGGACCGGATGGCCGCAAAGACACCCCCAACACAGGCCGGACGGGAGCTCAGCACGGGAAAAGGGCCGGCCGGGGGCGCGGCTGCCGGGTCTGCAGCCAGCAACTGGCCGCAGATGGTCCCTCAGGACCCGGAGAAGGCCCTGCTGGAGGTCTACGTCTCAGAGCCGTCCACGCCGACGATCAGCCCGGCGGTGCGCGATCTGCCTGAGATCGAGGTGGACCCGCTGCTGCAGCGCGAGATGATGCGGCGCGAATATCGCGGCCTGGTGATCGGTGAGGGGATGCAGGGACCGGCCTGGCTTGATCCGCTGGTGGCGGTCCAGGGCAGCGCGCGCCTGCGCGCGCCGGATGCGTTCACAACACCGCTCACGAACTGGGCCGGCATGGACTACAACAGCTACCCGCCGGATACGACCGGCGATATCGGCCCCAACCATTACGTGCAGGCCGTGAACGGCTCGGGCGGCTCGACGGTGCAGATCTTCAATAAGAGCGGGACCGTCCTCAAGACCTTCACCATGGACTCGCTCTCCAGCACCGCGCCCTGCAATAACGGCTACTGCGATCCCATCGTGGTCTACGATTCGCTGGCCGACCGCTGGCTCATCACCGAGTTCTCCGCGACAACCGGGTACGCCTACTGCCTCTACGTGTCGACCACGGCCGATCCCACCGGCACCTGGTACGCTTACACGTGGGACCTGCCGTACTACGACTACCCCAAGTACGGCGTGTGGCGGGATGCGTACTACATGGGCTACAACGGCGGGCCTTCCGGCTACGTCCAGGTCTTTGCCTTCGACCGGGCCAAGATGCTGGCCGGGCAGACGGCGACCTATCAGATGTTCAACGTGCCCGAATTGTCCGGTTTCGGCTTCCAACTGCTCGTGCCGGCCTCGTGGGAAGGGCCGACCGCGCCGCCAGCCGGGTTGGGCGGCCTCTTTGCCAGGCCGAACGACACGGAGGTGAACGGCCCGTCGGGCTATCCCTCAACCGACTTCCTGGAGATGTATGAGTTCGATGTCGACTTCACGACGCCGGCCAACTCGACGCTGACCGAGCTGCCCGACGTGGCGATCGGCGAGTACGACGCCACCCTGTGCGGCACCGGCAGCAACTGGGCCTGCATGGACCAACCCAACGGCCAGGGTCTCGACCCGATCCGCGAGCCGCTCCATCAGCCGCTGCAATACCGCAACTGGGGCAGTTACGACACACTGGTCGGCGGCTTTGCCGAGGACGTGGACGGTGCAGACACGGCCGCGGTGCGCTGGTTCGAGCTGCGCCGGGTGAGCGGCGCCTGGTCGAAGTATCAGGAGGGGGTCGTCGGCGGGGGCGATGCCAGTCACCGCTCGGTGACCAGCGTGGCGATGGATGGCGGCGGCGGCATCGGGCTGGGTTACACGTTGACCAGCAGCACCATCTATCCCTCCATCCGCTACGCCGGCCGCCGCGCATGGGATGCGCCGGGCACGATGACCTACGTCGACGTGGTGGCACAGGCGGGCACCGGCTCGCAGGCTTCCTATGACCGCTGGGGCGACTACTCCGGGATCGGCATCGACCCGAGCGACGACTGCACCTTCTGGTATACCACCGAGTACATGTCCGGGAGCACGTCGGCGACGCGGGTGATCTCGTTCCGCCACGACGCCGACTTTTCGCCGGATGCCTCGCCCAACACCCTGACGGTGTGCCAGCCATCAAATGCCGTCTACACGGTCCAGGCGTCCGCCACCTGCGCCTGGAGCGGCGCAGTGACGATGAGCGCCAGCGGCCTGCCCGGCGGGGTCACCGCCTCGTGGGGCGCCAATCCCGTCACGCCGCCCGGCAGCACGACGCTGACGATCGGCAACACGGGGGCGGCGGCCGTCGGCAGCTACAACGTGACCATTTCGGGCACGTCGGGCGGCGCCACCCGTTCGGAAACGGTGGTGCTGAACATTTCGAGCGGCGCGCCGCTGGGCCAGGTGTCCTTGTCCGCGCCGGCTGACGGGACGACAGGCGCGGGGGCGACGCCAACGCTGAGTTGGGCGGCGCTGGCGGGCGCCACGAGCTACGACATCCAGGTCGCGACCGATCCCGGTTTCAGCACCGTGGTGCGCTCGGCGACCGGCCTGACCGGGACGAGCTACATGGTGAGCCCGGCGCTCGGCTCCGACACGGTCTACTACTGGCGGGTGAACGCCAACAACGCGTGCGGCACGGGCAGCGCCTCGGTAACGTGGGCGTTCCGCACCGCGGCGACGAGCTGTCTCACCTACGCCAGCACCGATGTGCCCAAGACGATCAGCGACAACACGACGATCAACAGCAACGTGACCGTCCCCGCTACCTTCAGCGTCACCGACGTGAACGTGACGATCGGCTCGATCGTCCATACTTGGGACGCAGACCTGGACATCTACATCCTGCACCCGGACGCGACCCAGGTTGAGCTCTCCACGGACAATGGCAGCAGCGGCGACAACTACACTAACACCGTCTTCGACGACGAGGCGGCAAGCTCGATCACCTCCGGGAGCGCGCCCTTCACCGGATCGTACAGGCCGGAGGGGAGCCTGGCGGCCCTCGACGGCAAAACCTCGGCCGGCGCCTGGCAGTTGCGCGTCACCGATGACGCCAGCGGCGACACCGGCACGTTGAATAGCTGGAGCCTGACCTTGTGCGGCGCACCCACGGCCTCGGCCGCGGACTATAGCGACCTGGCCAGCTCCTACGGCGTGGCGTGGCACACGGGATCGGGCGCGGTGCGGCTGGGCCCGGCAGGGGACTGGGACACGGACATCAGTTTCGCCGACGGCACGGATAACACCACCGACACCGGCGTTGAGCGCATCCCCTTCACGGTCTCGACCGGCGGCGTCAACCTGACCGTCACCGGCGCGACCGGCTGGGTGACCGGCTGGTTCGACTGGAACCAGGACGGCGACTTCAGCGACGCGGGGGAGCAGGTCTTCACTAACCAGCAGGTCAACGCGGGGAGCACGACGCCGGTCAGCTTCAACACCGGCGTCTCGGTCTACGGCAAGACCTTCAATGCGCGCTTCCGCGTGTATACCTCGGCCCAGACGCTCGGCCCGGATGCAGCCGCGGCGGCCTACGGCGGCGCAACCGACGGCGAGGTGGAGGACTACACCTGGATCTTCTCGCCGCAGGCCGTGGACCTGGCGAGCTTCACCGCGGAGGCGACGGCGGAGGGGGTGACGCTGGCGTGGGAGACGGTCTCTGAGATCGATAATGCGGGGTTCAACGTGTACCGCGCGACGGGTGGCTCGGTCGGAGACCGGCCACAGCAAGAAGCGGCGGGTGGCTCGGTCGGAGACCGGCCACAGCAGGAGGGGGCACGGTCGGAGACCGGCCACAGCGGAGACCGGCCACAGCAAGAAGGAGACCGGCCACAGCAAGAGGGGGCACGGTCGGAGACCGGCCCCAGCGGAGAGTGGGTCATGCTCAACGCGGTCCTGATCCCGGCGCTGACGCCCGGCTCGGCGCAGGGGAACGCCTACACCTGGATCGACGCAGCCCCGGCCGCCGGGACGACCTGGTACATGCTGGAGGACGTGAGCCTGGATGGGGTCGCGACGCAGCATGAGCCGGTGAGCGTCACGGTGACAGAGCCGAACGCGGTGCATATGACGGCGTTCAGCGCGGCGGGCGGTGCGCTGCCGGCGCTGGGCGGGCTGGCCGCGCTGGCGTTGGCGGCCGCTCTAAGAGCGGTTGCGGGGGTGGCGGCGCGGAAACGGCGGTAAGAGGTTCAAGGCAAAAGGTTCAAGGTGGTGAGATATGCGCGTGAGGCGAGCGACCGGCTGAAGCCTCCAATCCGAGAGGTATGAGAGAGAAACCAGGTTTCAGCACATGGTTGCATGCGGCGCGAAACCTGGTTTCTTTTTTGGCTGCTTGGCAAACGGCAAAAGACGTGATAAAATCAGAGCAAGATAGGATAACGGGCCCATATCGACGAGACAGAAGGAGAAATACGGTGTTGGAAATAGCCTTGGATCAGCGCATCGAAGCCACCCCCGATATCGCGGGCGGCAAGCCGCGCATCGCCGGGCATCGCATCACTGTGCAGGATATCGTCATCTGGCACGAATGGCTGGGGCGCAGTGCTGATGAGATAACCGCCGAATACAGTCTCGACCTGGCAGATATTTACGCCGCGCTGGCTTATTACTATGAACATCAGGCCGAAATGGACCAGGCCATCCGCCAACAAGAGAGCTTTATCGCCACACTCAAGCAGCGCATCCCCTCCAAGCTGGCCACGCGCCGCGTGAACGCCGCACATGGCTGAACAGCGTATCAGCTTCTACCTGGATGAACACGTGGCGCGTGCCGTAGCGCTTGGTCTGCGCCGGCGCGGGATCGATGTCCTGACCGTACAAGAAGCTGGCTTAGCAGGTGAAAGCGACCGCAGCCACCTTGCGCTGGCCGAAGTCCAGGGCCGCGTCATCTTCACTCAAGACGACGATTTTCTGCGCTTGCACACTCAGGGCCTCTCGCACGCCGGCATTGTCTATGGACATCGCCGAATGCCTGTTGGAGATGTCATCCGGGGGCTAATGCTTGTCAGCAACGTCTTGACGCCTGAGGAAATGCGTAATCACGTCGAGTTCCTCTGACAAAGGGGGTTGAGCGGTTGGGTGAGAGAGGTGCGTGAGGCGGGAGACCGGCTGAAGCCTCCAGTCCAGGACGTGTCACGAAAAAACCAGGTTTCGCGATCCCAAGTCGCGAAACCTGGTTTCTTTTTGGCGTTTTCGGGTTTTGCCCCCGGCTTAGCATGTGATACCATAGTGGCAGTTGACAACCCACCCGTTGTTCGCATGAGTTTCGAGAGGAGGACCCCATGCACAAGCAGAAATGGCTCCAACTGGCCGGTGGCGCGGTTGCGCTGATGTTGGTCGTGGCGGCCGTGGCCTGGGTCGTGACGCCCGATCTGGCAACCCCCCGGCCAAGAGCCGGGACGCTCAGCACGGCGGGTGCGGCGCAGGGGCTGAACCGAACCAGCCAGGCGGCTGACGAGAAGCCCGTGAGTGACGGGCCGATCGTGATCCAGCCGGACAAGGTCGATGTATCGCCGCCGCTGCGCGATATCCCGGCAATCGAGCCAGTGAAGGCGGAGGAGACCCTGATCCGCTGGAACGAGGTGGAACTGCTGCCAAATTCGGAAATACGTGGTACGGACGCAGTCGATCCCAATCTCCAGACCTGGCAAGGACCAATCAACATGCCCTCTCCCAGCCAGAACTGGGAGGGGATCAACAACGTCAACGGCGTATTGCCACCTGACACCCAAGGTGACGTAGGCCCCAACCACTACATTCAGTGGGTGAACCTGGCCTACGCGATCTACAACAAGACCGGCGCCAGGTTAGCAGGGCCCACCAACGGCAACACCCTCTGGAGCGGATTTGGCGGCGATTGCGAAACTGCCAACGACGGCGACCCGATTACCCTCTACGATCACCTGGCCGACCGCTGGTTCATGAGCCAATTCGTCCTTAATGTAGGCGGGACTTCTTACCAGTGCATCGCGGTATCGCAGACGGCAGACCCATCCGGCGCCTGGTACCGCTACAGTTACACATGGCCGAACAACTACTTGAACGACTATCCCCACTTTGGGCTGTGGCCCGACGCGTACTACCTGACGGTCAACCAGTTCAACCAGTCGGGCACCGCATTCACAGGCGCGGGAGTGGCAGCTTATGAGCGTTCCAAGATGCTGACGGGCTCAACCGCCCAGATGATCTATTGGAACCTGGGCACCTCCTATGGGGGGCAGTTGCCCGCCGACTGGGAGGGGACAACTCAACCGCCCAGCGGCGCGCCCGGCCTGATCCTGGAGTGGGATGATGCAACCACAGACTACCTGCGCATCTGGCAGGCCGTGGTCAATTGGGCTACCCCATCCAGCTCGACGCTGACCTTGAGCTATAACCTGGCGACGACCAGCCTGGATTCCGATCTGTGCACCGCGACGCGCGAGCGATGCGTGCCTCAACCGGGCACAGCCCCTAGCCTGGAGGCGATATCAGACCGGCTGATGCACCGGGTGCAGTACCGCAACTTCGGCGACCACCAAGCCCTGGTCGGCAACCACACGGTGGATGCCGGCTCCGGCCGCGCGGGCATCCATTGGTTCGAGTTGCGCAACACCGGCGGCGCCTGGTCCATTTACCAGCAGGGCACCTACGCACCGGCCGACGGAATCCACCGCTGGATGGGCAGCATTGCCATGGACGCCAACGGCAACATGGCGCTGGGCTACAGCGTGTCGAGCACCAGCGTCTATCCCGGCATCCGCTACGTCGGCCGGCTGGCGACGGACACGCTGGGCAGCCTTCCCCAGGGCGAGACAGTCATGCAGGCCGGCGGTGGGTCACAGACTTACAGCTCGGCTGGTCGGTGGGGCGACTACAGCGCCATGCAGATCGATCCCTCGGACGACTGCACCTTCTGGTACACGCAAGAGTACTATCAGACGACCAGCACAGCGAGTTGGCAAACGCGCATCGGCTCCTTCAAGTTCCCGACGTGCAGCGCGTCCCCCGACTTCGCCTTGAGCGCGACGCCCGCGACGCAGAGCATCTGCGCGGGCGGCAGCGCGGCGTATACGGTCAACCTCGGCAGCATCTACGGGTTCGGCTCCGCGGTGGCCTTGAGCGCCAGCGGCGTCCCATCGCCCGCCACGGCGACCTTCGTCCCGGCCTCGGTGACGCCGCCCGGCAGCAGCACGCTGACCATCGGCAACACAGGCTCGGTCGCGGCCGGGTCCTACACGATCGGGGTCACCGGTGCGTCGGGCAGCCTGACGCACTCGGCAAACGTAACGCTGAACGTCACGACTCCGCTCGGCGCAGCGCCGGCGCTCACTGCGCCGGCCGACGGCAGCACGGGCGGAAGCACGACGCCGACCTTCACCTGGAGCGCGGTGACCGGCGCGACCAGCTACACCCTCCAGGTGGCGACCGACCCGGCGTTCAGCAGCCTGGTCATCAACCAGAGCGGCCTGACCGCCACCAGTTACACGCCGGGCAGCGCGCTGGCCAGCGATACGGTGTACTACTGGCGCGTGACCGCGGTGAATACCTGCGGGAACCAGGTATCGAGCATCTATGCGTTCCATACCGCAGCCACGAGTTGCGCCACCTACGCCAGTACGGATGTCCCCAAGACCATCAACAGCAGCAGCGGCATACTCAGCACGCTGACCGTGCTCGAAGCATACGTGATCACCGACGCGAACGTCACGATCGGCTCGCTGACCCACCGCAACGACGACCAGTTAGATATCCACCTCCTGGGACCCGACGACACGACGGTGGAACTTTCCACCGACAACGGGGGTTCGGGCAACAACTACACCAACACGGTGTTCGACGACGAGGCTGCGACCTCGATCACAACCGGTGCCGCTCCCTTCACCGGCGCCTACCGGCCCGAAGGATTACTGAGCGCGTTCGACGGCAAGTCTTCCACCGGCGCCAACGCCTGGCGCTTGCGCGTCGTCGACGACACCGGCAGCATCTACAACGGCACGCTCAGCTCGTGGAGCCTGACCCTGTGTCGCGCAGCCGCCACCGCGGACTACAGCGACCTGGCCAGCTCCTACGGCGTGGCGTGGCACACGGGAACCGGTGCGGTGCGGTTGGGCGCCGCCGGGGACTGGGACGCGGACACCGGTTTCGCCGCCGGCACGGATAACAGCACCGACAACGGCGTGACGCGCACTGCGTTCACGACGTCCACCGGCGGCGTCAACCTGACCGTCACCGGCAGCGGCGCCGGCTACGTCACCGGCTGGTTCGACTGGAACCAGGACGGCGACTTCAGCGACAACGGCGAGCAGGTCTTCACGAACCAGCAGGTCAACGCGGGGAGCACCGTGCCGGTCGGCTTCAACACCGGCACCTCGGTCTACGGCAAGACCATCAACGCACGCTTCCGCGTGTATGCCTCGATGCAAACACTGGCGCCTGACGCGGCGCCAGCGCCGTTCGGCGGCGCGGCCGACGGCGAGGTGGAGGACTACACCTGGACCTTCTCGCCGCTGGCCGTGGACCTGGCGAGCTTCAGTGCGACCGCGACGGCGGAGGGAGTGACGCTGGCGTGGGAGACGGTCTCTGAGATCGACAACGCCGGGTTCAACGTCTACCGCGCGGCGGGTGGCTCGGTCGGAGACCGGCCACAGCAAGAATGGACGCGGGTCAACGAGGCGCTGATCCCGGCGCTGACGCCTGGGTCGGCGCAGGGGAACGTGTACACCTGGACCGATGCGACTGTAGCGGCCGGGACGACCTGGTACATGCTGGAGGACGTGGACCTGAACGGGGTCGCGACGCGGCATGAGCCGGTGAGCGTGACGGTGGCGGAGCCGAACGCGGTGGGGCTGGCGGGGTTTGGCGCGGCGACGGGCGCTGCGGGGACGGCGCTGGCGGGGCTGGGTGCACTGGCGCTGGCAGCGATCGCTGGGGTGGCGATGCGAAGGCGATGGTAGCGGGACACGGATGAACACGGATTCCACGGATAGATAGAATGTGAGATGTAGGATATGGCTGGGACTCGAGGCTTTAGCCGGTCAGGCCGGGGATACGCGTAATGCGGGAGACCGGTTGAAGCCTCGAGTCCGGGAGGAACCGGCTTAAACCCCTGGGGCGCAGGTTGTCCCCAGGGTTTTTTGTCCATCTGGGATGCCGTTGTATAATTCAGCGGCGACCTTTTTCGGTCTTATGCCCAGCATCCAACATTCAGAAACCAACGTGAACATCACCTACGTCCTGCTCTCGCCGACCTTCGGCATGCACCAGTACACGGCGGATCTGGCGAACCGGGCTGCCCAGTGGTCAGGCGGCAGGGGTCAGGAGTCAGACGGCAGGGGTCAGGGGTCAGGAAGCGGATCGCTGGCCGCCGATCATGCCGTGCGGTTGGTGACGACGACGACGCTGCCCCGCGATCGTTACAGCGCCAACGTGATCATCGACACTCCCATCACAATGCGCGGTACGGGTTTTTCACGCGAGGGGTTGGACCTCGCCGCATACCGCCGCGCGAGTGCTGCTATCAGCCATCAGCGATCGGCCATCGTCCACTTCACCGGGGTGCATGCCTGGAACCTGCCCCTGGTCTACGGGCTGCGCAGGCGCGGGGTCCCGGTGGTCCACACGCTGCATGACCTCGATCCGCATACCGGCGTGCGCTATCCCGCGCTGATCCGTCTCTGGAATCGGCTCATCATCGCCAGCGGCTGCCACCTGCTGGTGCATGGGCAGTGCACCCGTGATCGGCTGATCGCGCAGGGCGTTTCGCCCGACCGCGTGACGTACACCCCGCTGCTGCACGGCTTCCTGGGCGCGGGGCACGCCTGGCCGCCGGTTGAGACGGGGGGGTGGGGGAGTGTGGGCGAGGGGGAGAACGGGCGTAATGCAAAATGTAAGATAAATGTCTTATTCTTTGGCAGGATTGAGGCATACAAGGGCGTGGAGGATTTGCTGGCGGCATGGGCGCAAATGAGAGCCGCATCCTTCGACTACGTCCCGCGCACCGATGCGGGACTCCGCTCAGGAGGCTCACACGACTGCGGCCCGCGCACTGATGCGGGACTCCGCTCAGGATGCTCACACGACTGCGGCCCGCGCACTGATGCGGGACTCCGCTCAGGAGGCTCACACGACTACGTCCCGCGCACCGATGCGGGACTCCGCTCAGGAGGCTCACACGACTGC
>CAYYTK010000012.1:0-115708 GCA_964474695.1 uncultured Anaerolineales bacterium | reverse complement strand
CAATCCGCTGGATTGCGGCCCACTACCTTGCGCAATCTAGCAGATTGCGCCACACTGTACCGCAATCCGCTGGATTGCGGCCCACTACCTTGCGCAATCTGGCAGATTGCGCCACACCGTATCACAATCCGCTGGATTGTGTCCCGTAGTAGTATGTCCACGGCCAGGCCTGCCAGTCCGCTACCAGACCAGCCTTGACAGGGTTGTTCACCACATAGGCGATGATGCGCTCCAACTCCGCCTGATCGCGCACATAGTGATCGTAACTCTCGTGCAGCCAAAACTCACCAGTGCGACCTAAAAGCTGATTGGCTTGCCCGGCCGTGTACCCCTTCATGGTGTGCATGATTTGTGCCAGTGGGTAATACGTACCTTCCGCCTTCAACAGCGGCGCGAGCACAACATGCACGTGGTTGGACATGATGCAGTATGCGAGCAAATCATATCGTTTCCCCGCAAAATAATGCATGTTATCGGTGACCAGCTTTGCAACCTCAGGGTTACGCAGCCAATCGGGGCCTTCGCCCCGATCCAAGGCGGCGTCCCATTCCGCAAAGAATTGTCGCTCCGCCAGATAGAGGCGTTCGGCGCGCTGTGGGGAGTTGGGCGCCCGTTCTAGTTCGGTCCGCACTCGTTCCGCCTCCGCATACAGCGTAGCTATCACTGCTGCCGGGAGGGAGCCTGTCAGCCGAAACGTGATGAAGAAGGTCGCGCCGGGCGGCTGCACATGCGGCAGGTTGCGGCGATAGACCGATTCGGGCGTGAGGTTGGACATTGTGGTTACCTATGATAGCGCAATCCAGCGGATTGCGGCACATTGTAGCACATGCCGCCGGCTTGTGAGCACCCGCAATCCAGCGGATTGCGGCACATTGTAGCACATGCCGCTGGCTTGTGAGCACCCGCAATCCAGCGGATTGCGGCACATTGCAGCACATGCCGCCGGCTTGTGAGCACCCGCAATCCAGCGGATTGCGGTACGGTCGGACTGCGCTACAGCCGCAGGCGTGGGGTTAGCTTCTCCAACATATCCGCGACCATGGCCGCCAGATCGTACTGCGGCTTCCAGCCCCATTCCGCGCGTGCGGCACTGTCATCGATGGTGCGCGGCCACGAATCCGCGATCTGCTGGCGGAAGTCGGGCTTGAACTCGCAGACAAATTCCGGGATGTGGACGCGGATCGCGTCGGCCAGCTCGCCGGCCGAGAAGCTGAGCGCGGCCAGGTTGTACTCGGCTGCGTGCGCCAGCCCCTCTGCTGGCGCATCCATCAGCATCAGGGTGGCGCGGATGCAGTCGGGCATGTAGATCATGGGCAGCACGGTGTCGGCGCGGACGAAGCAGGTGTAGCGCTTGTGCCGGATCGCCTCGTAGAAGATCTCCACCGCGTAATCTGTGGTGCCGCCGCCGGGCAGCGTCTCGCTGCTGATGACCCCCGGGTAGCGGATGCCGCGCACGTCCAGCCCGTACCGGCGGTGATAATACGCGGCCAGCAGCTCGCCCGCCACCTTGGTGACGCCGTACATCGTGGTGGGCCGGAGCACCGTCTCCTGGGGCGTTTCCTCTTTGGGCGTCTCCGGCCCGAACGCCGCGATGGAGCTGGGGCTGTAGATGCGGGCCACCCCGTGCTCGCGCGCCACCTCCAGGACATTATAGAGGCCGCCGATGTTGACGCTCCACGCCAGCCGCGGCTTTTCCTCGCCGGTCGCAGACAGGATCGCGGCCATGTGGTAGATGGTGTCGATGTGGTAGCGCTGCACCACATCGACCAATGCATCGCGCTGGGTCACGTCCAGCCGCGCGCTGGGGCCCGAGGCGGCCAGCATAGGGGGCACCGGTTGGATGTCAGAAGCGACGACGTTGTCGTTTCCGTGGCGTTCGCGCAAGATGGCGGTCAGCTCGGTGCCGATCTGTCCGCAGGCGCCGGTGACGAGGATGCGAGTGCTTTGGCTGAATGGCATGATTTCTTCTCCGCATCGCAAGCCAGCGGCTTGCGTTACAGTGTTCAGGACACGAAATCCTCGAAGGCCGGGGCCGCTGGCGCGCAAACGATACCCTGGATGCCCAGCGCCTCGTCGCTCACGGTGCGCTCGACGCGGGAGAATCCCCGGGCCAGGCCTTCGGCGGCCTGCACGATCGCGGCGCCCGGGCCGAAATGAACGCTGATCGGCGCGCCTAACGCCTTGCTCCAGAAGCGCGCGGCTGCGGTCCCTGCCGGCTGATCCAACACGATCCCTGCGGCTGCACGCAGCGGCAGCAAAGGGTAGAGGTCGCGGAGCAGCTCGTTCAACAGGTCGCTCAGCCGGCGATCGGGCCGCGGCGCGCTGGTGCCTGCGGCCACAGCCTGCAAGATCCTGGCCGTCCACGGCATGATGCCCTCCGCGCCGGCCAGGAAGTCGACCGCGGATTCGTAGCGCGTCCGGTAGCGCTCGCGCGCGACGGGAATGCCCACGCGCACCAGATGGGCCACCTTATCCGGATCCCAGGCATCCTTCAGCACGAAGTCCAGCACCTGCCACTCTTTCAGCGCGGTGAGGGCTGTTTCCACGTCGGCATGGCCGGTGGCGATCACGATACTGGTGCCTTCGTTCTGCCTGACAATCTTGCCGGCGACCAGTTTGCCTTCCAGATCGCGCGCTTCCTCGCGAAGCCTGAGGTCGACAAAGGCTAGGTGGAAATGCTGGCGGTCCAGCAGGGCAACCGCTTCGGGGTAGGAGCTGGCGACCTGCAAGGTGTAGGGCGTCGGCGCGGCTTCCTGGATGCTTTCGTTCAGCAGTTCTTGCCACGATGGGTCGTCGTCGACGACCAGGATTCGATGTGCGAGCATTGATTTCCTCCGATGGGGACTGGATCCTGGAACCTATCCGCCGGGCGCTTCCCGGAGCCTCAGCGTGAAGCGACTGCCTGCGCCCGGCTGGCTGGAAACGTCGATGTTGCCCCCGAAACTCTCGGCCTGGTTGCGCGTCCACCACAGCCCCAGGCCGTGGGCGGGCGCGTAACTGTCCGCCGTGGTCGAAGCGCCGGCCTCGAAAATGAAGGGCAGCCGCCACGGCTCGATCCCCGCGCCGGTGTCCGCTACCTCGATGGCGATCCAGCCCGGCTCGGCGGCCCGCGCGGCCGTAACCGAGAGCGCGCCGCCGGCCGGCATCGCCTTGCGCGCGTTATCGAGCAGGTTCCACAGCATGCTGGTGAGCTGCGGCCCTGCCAGGACCCGCAGCGGCGCCTGGGGTGCGGCGACGCGGACCGTGATCGCCTCGTTTTTCTCCAGGCCGGCGCGCGCCAGCGCCTCGGCGATGGCAGGCTGTACGGCGGCGGGGGCCGGCTCCTGGCGCCGCAGCTCGGCCCGCAGCTCCTGGATGATCGCCTTGGTCCGGTCGATGTCGCGTTGGGCGCGCGCCATGAACTGGCCAACGTAGGGGTAGGCCGCGATCAACTCCGCGTAGAACGGCTTGCGCCGCAGCATATCCAACCAGCCGCTCAACGCGCCGATTGGGTTGTTCAGGCGGTGCACGATGTCGCCGGCCAGCCCGCCGATGGCCGCCAGGCGTTCGACTTCGAAGCGTTGGGCGCGTTCAACGGCCACCGCGGCCTGCCCGGCTAAAGCCTGCAGGATCCGCGCGTGATCGATGGTGAAGAAGCCGGGCACGGGGCTTTCCGCATTCAAGACCCCCAGGGCCCGCTCACCGCTCATCAACGGCACGACGAGCTCGCTCTTCATCTCTTCGCCGAGGTAGCGCTGGTAGCTCGGCTCCGCATCCACGACCGGCACGTACACGGCCGCGCGGCGGCTCACCGCGGCGCCGCTGACCGATCCCAGCAGGGCCACGCGGGTGCCGGCTGGCTCATTGCCGGTCGTCTGCACAATCACCAGCTCGTCACCGTCAAGCTGCAGGAGCTGCCCGAAGGTGGTGTGCGCCCGCGCCAGCGCGTCTTCCAACAGGCGACCCTCAAGAGTTGGCATCTGTGCGGCAGATGCCAACTCCGCCAACTCCGCGCGCTGCGCCTCAGAGAAGCCGGCCTCGTCGGGGGTTTCCAGGTTCAAGACGCCGATGATCTCGCCGTTGCACCACAGGGGGAGGGCCAGCTCCGCGCGGATGCGCGCCCGTTCGCGCTCCAGCACACGCTGGTAGCGGGGCCGCTCGGTGGCTCGGGCCGTGATGCGCGGTTGGCCGCCCAGCGCTGCGGGCGCGGCCTCGACGACCGCATAGCCGGCGCGGCTCACATCGGCCACGATCACCGGTTTGCGCTCCTGGAGCGCCAGCCCGCTGATCGAGTCGTGCACACCGACGCGCACGCCCTGGTCGCGCGGGGGGCGGTTGGTGGTGTAGCGCACCACCAGCTCCGCGCCCTCGACCAGCAGCACCTGGCCGAAGCGCGCCTCGATCAGCGTCAACGCGTGTTCCAGGGCCGAGCGTACGACCGCGGGCATCTCTGTCTCGCGCGCCAGCTCCACTGCCAGGGCGTTGAAGGCTGCGGCCTCCTGGCGCGACTGGGCCAGCGCGATGGCCAGGGCCGTGTGGCCGCTGAGCAGGCGCAGCAGCTCCACGTGGCGCAACTGGAACGCATTCGGCTGGCGGCTCTCGATGGTCAGCACGCCGATGGCGTCCTGGCCCATGATCAGCGGCACGGTGAGCTCGCTGCGCATCGCGCCGAGTGCACTGCGCGGGGCCTTGTAGATGCGGCGGAGATCGGGCGGCAGCGCGGCCAGGTCGGGGATGTGGATGACCTCGCGGCGCAGGATGGCCAGGCCGCTGATGCACTCCTCGATGGGGAAGGTCGTGCCGATATCAGCCAGGTGCGCGCGGTCGGCCGCGCGGATGCGCACCCGGTCCCCCTCGCGCAACAGCAGCCAGCCGAAGTCGAACGCCACCAGGCCCAGGGTCTGGTCCATCACGTGCGCCAGGAACCGGTCCAGGTCGATGTCGGGCCGCAGCGCCTCCTCGATCAGGCGCTGCGCCACGGCCATGATGGCGTTCAGCTCCTGCTCGGCCCTGGCATCCGGGGGGTGATCGGTCATGCTCTTACCTTTGCACCGGACAGTTTGGGGTGTGAGTGCGATGCAATCTTACCCCCAAGGCGCCGTGCGCGGGTATGACCTTTATCATGCGATAGACCTGTCAGACCTCGGCAGCCTGTCATGTTCATTTTAGCTGCTGCAGTCGCAGCCGCCGCAGTCGCAGCCACTGCAATCACAACTACCACAGTCGCAACTACTACAATCACACCCGCTGCAGTCGCAGCAACTGCTGCAATCGCAGCACCCCGCATCGCAATCACAGTCGTTGCAGCAGCACGCGTCGCAGCCGCTGCAATTGCCACCGGGGCAGTAGTAGATATCCCAACAGGAGGAGCTACCTCGGTGCGCGCGGCCATCTTCCGAGTCGCCTCCACCTATCAGCAGAGGACCCGATCTCGCTGCCAGAATGCGGTCCGTCCTGGCTGCCAGCCTTGTTAACAACACAGACTCCAGAACGGGGCGGTAGCGCAACAACTCGACCCCTGCCCACGCCTGGCGGATCTGCTGCTGGCACGTCGCCGCGATTTTGCCTGCAAGCGTGCGAACCTTGTCCAGGCTATCGAGGCCTGTGGATCCACTGCGCATAGCCAGGTAGTTGAAGCGCCCGTATTTGCTGTCCGTCTTCAGGTCCTGGTAAGCATCCAGGGTGTAGACCAATTCGCCGAGGCTATGACCGACCCGGCTCAGAGGCCCGGCGTTGGCAACATGGCCGGCCAGTGCTGCGGTGTGCGCCAGGATCGCACTGAACGCTTGGGCAGTGGGTTGTGCCGCTTTGGTCGGATCGTCTCCGGCGGCGACGCACGCCTCGATGTTCGTCTGTTCGTCTAGCTGCTGCCGTATCTCGCTGACGGGAAAGCCACTCGCGGCCAGGATGTCTTGGGCGCGCTCGAACCGTGGCCGGGCCAACGCACACAGCAATCGGCTGCCGGTAGCCCGCAGGCCGCGTCCATCGGCGCGCTCGTCATCCAGCTTGGCCTGCAGCCCGCAGAGCGCGACCGCGCCGGCGAACGCGGGGATCGGCCCGTGTTCGAACACGGGCAGCGGCCGGCGCCAGGGCTGGCAGCGGGTCGAGAGGGTGGCAGCGGGCGCTGCGGGAGCTTGCGCGGCCGCAAGCAATGCCACGAAAGCGCTGTCGCGGTTGATGAGGAACCGCGCTGGCGGGCCGTACTGTCCCGCCAGCGCATTGCATAACCCGCAAAAGATGCTGCGGTACAGGTCGACGCGGTCACCGACCTGGCAGCGGCAGGGAGCAGGAAGATAGCCGAACATACGACACTCTCCATCCCTCGGACAGACGGGTTGTCGAGACCATAACCCTCTTCGATCCCTTCCTAATCAAGAAGACGTCAGGCTTGTACGAGACGCGCTCCCACCAGAAGATCTGCGGGCCGTCATCATCGTCGCCGCACGCGGCAAGAAACGGGGCATGGGTCATTCCCAGCCCGGGGTTCCGTCCGGGCTGGGAATGCGGGTTGGCACTACGGCCGCCACCCCATCTTCTCGAAGAACCACACCGGCAGCACCGGGGCGTCCACCAGCTTGCGCACGTCCGAGCCGTCGGCGCGCATGGCATAGATAGCCCAACTGCCCCCGCGATCGGAGCGGAACGCGATCCACGCGCCGTTGGGGGACCAGATGGGCAGGCCGTCGCTGGTGGGGTTGTTCGTCAGACGCACCTTGTTGGCGCCGGTGGCGTCGATGCGGTAGATCTCGAAGTTGCCGTCATCCTTGGAGATGTAGGCGATCTGCTGGCCGTTGGGGCTCCACGCGGGCTGGCCATCGCCGCCCCCCTCCGTCAGGCGCTGCCGTGCGCCCGAGTCCGGGTCGGTGAGGTAGATGCCGCAGGCCCCGCCGAAGCAGGAGCGATGCGCGATCCAGTTGCTGTTGGGGGCCCAGTCCGGGTACTCCCCTTCCACCACTTGCCGCAGCCCGCTGCCATCGGCGTTCAGCACATAGACGTACGTGCCATCACCGGCCGACAGCCGGGCGTTGCCAGGCGCAAAGGACGGGTACGCGCCGCCGCGGATCACCAGGTGTTCGCCGGTGTAGTCACGGTTCATGATCCAGATGCCCCGGTCGGAGCCGACCACCGGCGGCCACGCGTAGTAGGCGATCAGCTTATAATCGCCGGAGTAGGCCACCTCGGTGCGCCAATCGAAGAGGGCGCGCGAAGCGCCGGTGGCGAAGTTGTATTCCCACAACTCCCACTTGCCCGCGTCCATGTTGGCCACCGAGTAGATGAGTACGCCGCTCAGTGCGCCGCCCGCGGCTTTCGGGGCTGCGGTGGGCTGCGGCGGTGGGGTAGGGATATCTTTTGGCACCGGCACGCCCGTCACATCCCCTTGCACCGTGACAAGGCCTGCTGACACCCAGACCTGCTTCTCGGCCACACAGCACACCTGCCACCAACTGGTGGCCTGGTTCTTGCCGACGATCTCCAACTGCTGGCCGGCTTTGGCCGAGCCGGCAACCGCGTACTCGGTGCCAGGCCCGCTGCGCAGATTAACGTTTTGCTTGGGAACCGCCTGGGGGGCGGCCGGGGTCGGCGTCGGCGGCACCGGCGTGTCGGTGGGCGGCACGGGGGTATCCGTCGGTGGCAGAGGCGTCTTGGTGGGCGGGACCGGCGTCGCAGTGGGTGGCACCGGCGTGTCGGTGGGCGGCACAGGTGTAGCGGTTGGGGGGGCCGGCGTCGCAGTGGGCGGCGCTGGCGTGTCGGTTGGCGGCGCCGAGGTGGCTGTGGGTGGCACAGGCGTCGGGGCGGCGGTCTCCTGGCATGCGGCCAAGGCCAGGAGGATCAGGACGAGGCCGATCGTCAACATCACAGGCTTGATCCGGGACATGGTTTCCTCCTCGAATGCGGCGGTATCATCCTACGGATCACGTTGTCCGCTCCATTTTCACTGAGCTAGTCTGGTTTGGCGGTCTGTAGGAGTGGACAATGCTGGTTGAACTGTAGCACAAAAATGAATCGATGTCAATAGGTATCTGCAAAACAAGATACTGATTGGGGCAAAGAAAAATGCAGCCGATCCCTTATCTTCGGGGACCGGCTGCGTGGGGCGACCAGATGGTTGTCAGCGATAGCTGCCTTTGAATCCGCACGACGGGCACGGCGCGTCCTTCGCCTCCAGCGCATGGCCGCAGCGCAGGCAGCGGTATTCGGCCCCTACAGGCCGGTTCGCGCGCCGGCTCGCGGCGGTCGCCAGCCCGGCCAGCAGGAAGACCGCTCCGCCGATGCCGCCCCAGACAAGCCAGCTTAAGCCCAGGAAACCCGCCTCCCTCGGTTCAGGCGCTGGCGTTGGAGCGGGTGGCGGCGGGGGCGCCGGGGTCGGTGATGGCTGCGCAGTGGGAGGCGATGTCGGGGTCGGTGATGGCTCGACCGTTTCGGTGGGCTGGACCGGCGCCGGCGAGGCCAGTCGCGGCACCGCGCTGAGGGCAGCCTCGTCAAACGCGTTGTGCTGATCCAGGGTCACGGCCAGCAGCACCTGGTGCGTCTCCCCATCGGCCGGTAAACCGGAGGTGTAGGTGATGCGGTACTGCTGCTTGAGCAGGTCGGCCACGTTGCGGAAGAGCTGCGCCAGCTCGGCCGACTTCGCCGCGTGCTGGTAGGTGCCGCCCGTCTCCAGCGCCAGCCGCGTGAGGTAGGTCTCATCTGCGTCTGCGCCCAGGCCCACGGTGAACACTGGCACGCCAGCCCGGTTGGCCTCACGGATCGGGGTATCGTCGTTGGCAACCCGGCTGCCCGCCTTACCGTCTGCGGTCTTCTCCTCCTTGCCGTCGGTGAAGAGCAGTACGGCCCGGTTGCCCGCGGGCGCAGCCGCGGCCCATTTGACGGCCTTATATGCGGCGTCATGCAGCGGGGTGGCTCCACTTGCCTTCAGGCCGTCGATCACGGCGTAGAGCGGCGCCTTGTCCGCGACGAAACTGGACTCGCGGGTTGGGTCAGTCACTTCCAGATCGATCGCGCCGGAGAAGGCGATCAGTGCGGCGCTATCCTGATCGGTCAGCTTATCGAGGAAGCGCCGCGCGGCCTCCTGCGCGTCGCGCAGCTTCGCGCCCGCCATACTGCCGCTGACGTCCACGGCCAACACCACCGAGAGCTGCACGTCGGGGTTGACGAACGGTTCCACCGCGACGATCGGCCGCGACTTGAGCGTGCGGTCCTCGCTGACGTCGAAGTCCGGCGCGGCCAGCCCCGTGATCGGCCCCCCGTACTCGTTGCGCACGGTCGCCTCGATGACGGCCTGTGGGTAGGCGGACGCATCGGCGCTGTCGATGCGGACGACAATCGGCGCCTCGGCCGCAGCCGGGAGCGCGGCCGAGAGGATCAGGATCAGGAACAAGAGCAGCCTGGTTTTCATGGACGACCTCCAGCATTCTCGCGATGGTCTCAGCTTACAACTTGTGGAATTCAACATCCTGACGTGAGCCGCCTGATTGGCGGATATTTGACAGATTTACCCAAAGTCACCTTGTGATTCGAGCGCACAGGCGGTCTCCCAATCTCAAGCTCGCAGGCGGTCTCCCGACCGCCGTCGTCGCCATACTGCTTGCCGATGGTCTCTCTCAAGCTTGCTGCCGGTCTCCCGACCACCGTCGTCGCAGACCGCCGCCTTGCCGGTCAGGAGACCGGCAGCAAGCAGCGGATGATCTCCTGCTGCCCCGTCTCTCAAGCTTGCAGGCGGTCTCCCGACCGCCGTCGTCGCAGACCACCGCCTTGCCGGTCAGGAGACCGGTAGCAAGCATGGGGTGACCTCGAGCGACGAGAATCATTTTGATCCCAGGTGAACAACTTCCCATCGGGTGCCAGAGTAACCGGATGTCTGAGGAGCGAGATAGACTGTGCCGGTCCTCGTTCCGCCATCAAGGATTCACGACCGAGTCGAACACCATGCCATTCTCCGTGACCTTCAAGATAGTCACGGACTTGACTGGATTGTGCTGCGCGTCGAACGTGATCCAGCCCGTGACGCCTTGAAAACGGATCCCGGCCACGGCATCCTTCACTCTAGTCGGGTCATCGCTGCCGGCATTCTCGATGCTTTGCAGCAGGAGGTTGGCGGCGTCGTAGGCCAAAGCGGCCAGCGCGTCAGGATCTGTTTGATACCTGGCAGCAAAGGCTTGCCGGAATTCGGCCGCAGTTGGTGTGGTGGAATCCGGCGAGTAATGGTTTGTGAAGTAGCTGCCGGCAGCCGCCTTCAGATCCAATTCCGAAGACTCCCAGCCGTCGCCGCCCAAGAATGTGGTGGGAATTCCCAAGGCTTTGGCTTGTCGGATAACCAGGTTGGCGACGTCGTAGTAGTCGGGCAGGTAAACCAGGTCTGGTTTGGTTTCAGCGACCCTGGCCAGGATCGCGGTGAAGTCGCTGTCCTGTGAGGCGTAGCTGTCTTTGCCCACGATCGTGCCGCCGGCTCTAGCGAAGGACATTTCGAAGGATTCGGCAAGGCCGCTGGAATAGACATTGGCCTGATCGAACATGATGAAGGCGGTCCTGGCCTTCAGATTCCCCGCCGCGAATCGGGCGCCGGCCTCTCCCTGGAAAGGATCAAGGAAGCAGGCGCGGAAGACATAGTCCTTGGTCTTTCCATCCCCGCCTACGGTCACCAACGGATTGCTGGAGGTGGGGCTGATCTGGAGGACCTTGTTCGCATTGGCGATCTCGCTGACGGGGATCGATGCCGCGGAGCAGATCTCGCCAATGATGAAGCCGGCCTTGTCCTGGTGAATCACCTTGTTGGCGGCATCGGCTGCGGGGTCAGGTTCACATCGGCTGTCCTCCACGATCGGGATGATCGGCTTGCCCAGCGGACCCCCTCGCGCGTTCCACTGCTCGATGGCGAGCAGGGCGCCATCTCGGGTCGAAGCGCCGAAGGTGGGGACAACTCCCGTAAGGGGTGCCAGAATGGCCACTTTGATCTCGCCGCCTCCACCGCCCGTCCAGGGATGCCAGAGGGCCAGCACCAGGGCCAGCAGGGCGATGCCCCCGGCCGCCAACGGCAGCCGTCGCGATCGTGTGGCCATCCCTGCGGGCGCGGTCGCGCGCGGCTGTTCGACCTCGCCGGTATCGGCCTCGGGGGACTTTGCAGGCGGGGCCTGACGCGCCTCCAATTTGGCACGCAAGGCTGCCAACGCAGGGTCGTCGGGGGTCAGCTTGGCCCATTGCCTGGCTGCCAGCGCCGCGGCGTCGTGATCCCCCCGGGCCAGCGCGGCCTCGGTCTCGGCGCGCCAGGTGGCGGCCTGTTCGGCGCGCGCGGCGTGCTCCTGGCCGGCCAACGCCTCGGCTTCGAGCGCGACCACATCCCGGTAGTCCGGCTTCTGTGTCCGGATCTGTCCAGCCAGCGTGAGCGCTTGGGACCAGTCGTGGGCAGCCACTGCGGCCTGCAGCGTCGCGTAGGGCTTGGCCAGCCGGTCGACAGACAGACCGGCCAGCGCCTCGGCCAGTTCTCCCGCGCTGGCATAGCGATCGGCCGGCGCCTGGGCCAGCGCGGTTCTCAGCACGTCGCCGAGCCCGGGCGGAGTCCCCTCGGGCCAGGCCGCGGGCAGCACCAGCGGCCGGAAGTGGGCGCGCATCACCGCGGGAGTGGTGGCCCCGGTGAAGGGCTGGACCCCCGCGGCCATTTCATAGACGATGCAGCCCAGCGCGTAGAGGTCCGCGGGCTTGCCGGGCGCTTCGCCGTCCCACACCTCGGGCGCGATGTAGGCCGGGGTGCCCACGATGCCGCCGCTGACGCTGACGCTGAGGCTGTGGTCGGCGACCAGCCGCGCAAAGCCGAAGTCGGTGAGCACCGCATGGCCGTCCGCATCCAGCAGCACGTTGGCCGGCTTCAGGTCGCGGTGCAGCACCCCGCGGGCGTGCGCGCAGTCCAGCCCCTCCGCGATCTCGCCGGTCAGCCGGACGACGTCGGCCCAGGGCAGCGGCCCTCTGGCGATGCGGCCCGCCAAACTGCCGCTGTCCAGCAGCTTCATCGCGATGAAGAGGATCCCCTCGGCCTGGCCGATCTCATAGATCGGCACGATGCGCGGGTGGTCCAGCGCGGCGATGACCCGGGCCTCCTGGCGGAAGCGGGCCACCCATGCGGGATCGCGCATCAGCAGCGGGTCGAGCACCTTGAGCGCGACCTCGCGGCCCAGGTCCGGGTCGCGCGCGCGGTAAGCGGTGGCAAAACCGCCCTTGCCGATTTCGGCGAGGATCTCGTATTTGCCCAGGCGATTCGGTTGGGTGTCTGGCATCGCTGGCCTCCTTTACGACAGCAGGCTGCCGGTCTCCCGGCGCAGTTCTTCTTTTAGCGCGGCCATGATCTGGTCGACCATCGGCCGGCCCATCGGCTCGGCATGGGGCCTTCCAGGCCGGCCGGCTGCGGCGGCAGCCGCTGCCGCTGCCGTATTGAGTTGGGCGAGCAGCGCATCCACCTGCCCCCGCAGCGCGTGCACCTCGGCCGCCAGCGGGGCCAGGCGGCCGTCCAGGTCGCTCCCCAGACCCCCGGCCAGCGCGGCGATCTGCGCCTGGATCGTGGACACGTCGGCCTGCAGGGGAGAGATGCCGCGCGTCTCCTCGCCGATGCGCTCCAGCATGGCCGTGATCCTGGCGAAGGGCAGCGTGCCGCCCCACGTCGTCAGCAGCCCTCCGATGTCGGCCAGCAGCTCCTGGCGGTGCTGCGCCAGCGCCTCGTTGAGCAGCGCGGGCAGCACGTCCACGCGGTCCGCGACCTGCTGCAGGGCCGCCTGCTCCCGTTCGCCCAGCGCCTGCACCGCGGCCAGCGCATCGTCCAGCGTGGCGCGGCCCGGACCCTTGTCGGACAGCTTGCGGAGCTGCTCGAAGAGCGCGTTGGCCCCGATGTTGAGCCCGACCCCGCTCAGCAGCGTGGCCAGGCTGCCGGTGCCGCCGGTCGCGGCAATGCCCAGCGCGGTGAGCGCCAGCACCGTGGCCCGGCTGCACGCGCCCTTCGGGCCGCAGGCAACGAAGTCCTTGACGACGCGGGCCGTGTGGGTGTGAAGGGAGGCGATGAGATCCATGGCTGGTCTCCGGAGTACTCACGTGACCGGCACTTCACAAGTGCCGGTCATTCAAGCGCTAAATCGTGCGGAAATTCCGCTGCACCTGCCGCCGTCCATTTTCATCCAGATTGCTGTCAGGCGCAATGACCGCCGTCACTTTTCCCAGTGAGGACCACTTGCGCTCGGCCTGCACGTTCTGGTATTGGGTGATGAACATCTCGACTTCGTGCGGGTCGGCCAGCTTGCCGATTTTGACCTCTTGCAGCGGCGGGGCGGCCAGCACCCCGCGGCTGTCCTGCCAGGCGCGCAGGTTCACCAACAGAGCGTTGCCTTCCTGGGCATAGTCGGAGGCCAACTCGGTGTCGAGCACCCCGCGCACGGTCTTGATGCCGGTGTACGCGCTGTCGTCGTCCAGGCACTCCGGGCAGCACCAGTAGGAGACGGGACCGGCGCGGCGCTGCGTGAAAAACGCCAGGTCGTCCTTGCAGACCGCGGATGCGCCATCCTGGGTCACGCGGTCGCGGTTGCGGTCCCGATGCGTCGAGAACGCCGCCGCCAGGCTGTCCCGCAGCTCCCAGCCCAACACCAACAGCTCGATCTGGCCATGCCAGCGGCGACAAAGTCCGCCCAACATCCTGGCCGCGAGATGGGGAACCTGCAGCAACCATAAGACCGCTAGCCCGGCGACGATGCCCAACTCCATGAGGTCAAGATTGGCGGTCTGATAAACCATGAAAAGGCCCAACGCCCAGAAGGCGCCGAGCAGCAGGGGGCGCGCCCAGATGGCGAGGATGGTGGCGAGAATTCCGGCCGCGGCGAGGACTGCCGGCTGGCCGATCCGCACGTAGGGGCTCAATCCCAGGTATTGCTGGAGCGGCAGGAACGGTCCCAGGCGGGCCGGCTCAAACCCCTGGACGAGGTTCCAGGCATGATGGAGCCCGAAGAAGACCGGCAGCAGCAGGCCGGCGATGCCCATCAGCCACGCCGCAAGCATCGCGATCCTGGTGACCTGATGCGCCAACCAGAGCAGCCCGCGCCAAAACGACGAGAGCTGGACATCGGCCGGTCCGCGGTCAATCGCCAGGATCGCGTGCGCCTTCTTGCTGAAGACGACCAGCCAGAGGAAGGTCAGCAGGGCGATGAGGCCCCAGATGATCAGCCACCTGTGCTCCTCCAGATAGATGGGGTGGATCAGCCGCCGGTAGACGAGGAACTCGACCCATCCGACCGCGGCGACCACGGTCAGGATGGCGGCAAAAAAGATCAACGATAAGAGCGTGCCCAGGGGAAAGTTGATCAGCATGCTGGCCCGCGATGGTGCACGGGTGTCCAGCAGCCCCAGGACTGGCAGCGCCTGGGGCGTGTCATACTGCTTGAGTTGATCGGCCGCGGCGCACATATCCCGCAGCGATTTGGCCTCGGAAAAGTGGCTTGGGATGGTGACACGTGTTGAAATGGGCATAGGTTTTCCTCTGGATAGGTCATGCTGGACGGGGCGACAGTTAACGGTCAGTTGCGGTGAACGACTAGCGAAGCATCTCGTCCACCTACTTTCGCTTGGGCCGGTCTTCCGATCGTGGCGCATCCTCGTGGGATCGGCTCGGTGGCGTGAGTGCGTCGCGCAGCGCGACTGCTTCCCCGCGATAGCCCTTCAGCCATCCGGCCACGCTGCGCTGCGCCTGGGCAGACAAGGCCGGGAGCAGCTCGGCTACTGCAGCCAGCGCCGGCTCGCCGGCTTCGGCCAACGCCTCCAGCGCCTTGTCCCAATCGCCCGGCGGCAGCGCGCGACCCGCAGCGCGCACCCAGGCCGCGGCGCGTTCGGCGTCGGGCAGTGGGCCCGCCTTGGGCGCTTTGAGGAAGGGCAGCTTGCGCCGCTCCGGCTGCGGCAGCGCCTTCCAGAGCGGGGCCGGCGGCGCGGGCCAGCGCGCCAGGGCTCTCAGGACATACTCGTAGTCCTCCGCGGACAACGCCGCCAGGCTCTCAGCCCACGCCTTGTCATCCCCGCTCCAGAACGACGGCAGGCTCATCAGGGCCGCGTGCCCGGTGGCCTTGATCCACGGCTCCAGCACCTTGCGGTCAGCCGTTGCCGGCGCGGCGCGCAGGTCCAGCAACGCCTGGAACAGGAACTCGCGTGCGTCCTGCGGCTGCAGACCGTCAGCCAGGATGCGCAGGCTGGCGCCGGGGTCTTGGATCAGACGGTTGGTCAGGGTCCGGCTCAGCTCGGGGGTCATCCCCTGCGGCAGCGCTGCAAGCCAGCGTCCCGCTACTGCCGCCGAGTTCAGTCGGGCGAAGCGTTCCAGGAACGCATCCGGGATCGCTTCACCTCGACCCGCCGCGGCTGCCACCGGCCTGCCGGTCGTCACCACTCCTTCCAGCGTGGCGGCCCACCCTTGCATCGGCAGCGCGGCCGCCAGGCCCGACGGCAGCGCGTCCTTCAGCATCCACGTCGCATACGGCCCATCGCCGGACGCTGCCAGCCCGGAGCGCACACGGCCGCCCGGCCGGGCATCCAGCAGGTGCCTGGCATCCCCTTGCGGCGGCTCGACATAACCGTGTGCCCAAAAGGTCACGTTGGGACCGAAGTTGCAGTCTGTGACGCGCGTGTCGAAGCTGAGCGACGAACGGTGAGATGGCGCTGCCAGCAGGAAGAGCAGTCCAAGCAGGCCGAACTGCTCGGCGTCCGCGCCGATCAGCAGCACCGGCTCGCGACGCGCAGTCAGCTCGCCGGCGCGCCAGGCCAGCCGGCCGAGCAGCGCCAGGCCGTCGGCCGGCCAGCGCGCCGCGAAAGTCAACGCCTGCTGCCGCCACGCCGGCTTGATCTCGAAGGCGAGGGTGGCGACCTGGCCCTTGCCCGGCCCAATCTGGCGGAAGACCGCGTCGAGGGCCGTGGCGAAGGAGAACTGGGCCAGCACGTCCAGCGGGCAGTGCTCCAGCCCGGCGAAGGTCGAGGGGTCGAGGATCAGCGTGTGCGCCAGGTAGCGCCCCTTGCGGCCGAACTCATCCAGCTCGGCCAGCGGCGCGATCTGGCTGACCGCGACCAGCCCGCCGGGCAGGGCGTAGAACTGGCGCTTGACCGGATCGCCCGGCGCGGTGGCGTATTGCGCCCGATCCTCGATGGCGCGCACCGCCTCGGCCGGTAGCGCGGGCGTGCAGGCGATGGTCTGGTAGCCGCGGCGGCCGGTCGGCGACTGCGCCGCGGGCACGCTGCTGAAGAAGTGTTGTGCAGCGGTGATGATGGGCATCGGTCACTCCCTATCAGAAAACAGACGGTTGGAAACCGGGACACGGATCGATACGGATTTCACGGATTCCTTTCCTGACCTATATTGATCCGCGAAATCCGTGTCCTGTTCGTCATGCTCCTCCTGCTCTGGCCGGTCTCCGACCGAGCCAGCCTCACTCTCGTATCAACCGCATCCCGAACCGCTTGCTGCGGCGGATCGGGGTGGTTGGCTCCCACGGCCGGTCTTTCAGCGGGTCCCGGAAGCTGGGATCGAACGCATCGCGCGGCTTGCCGAGCGCCACTGAGCGGCCATCCGCGGCTGTGACCCATTCCAGCACGCCGCCCTGCATCAGCGAGAGGTCCAACAGCTTGCGCGGCCGGAGCGCGGCCAGCAGCCCCTGCCAGATGCGGCGGGCGGCCGGCGCCATCTCGTATTCCAGCCCCGCGGGCGGGATCGAAAGCTCCTGCTCCGCCAGCCAGCGGTAGGCGGTCCGCCAGCTTTCCATGTCAGGGATGCAGAAGCCCGGCCCCAGATGGGCGGCGAACGCTTGGGCCTCCTCCGGCAGCAGCCCGGTGACGAACAACTGCTCGTAGCTTGCAAGCGAGCTGCTCCACGGTGACAGCCGCGGGTTGAGCGCCAGCAGCTCACCGTACCACGCATCGCGGCGGGCCGGCGACGACGCCGCCGGTAACGGCGCCGCCGGTAACGGCGCAGCGGCCAGGAACGCCTCGAACTGCGGCTTGGCGACGGGAAACAGATGCACGAACGCGTCCAGTGGCGGCACGTAGATCATGGGGTAACCGGCCGGATCCAGTTCCCAGCGCTGCTTGATCGAGCCGGTCAGGTCGCGCTCCGCGATCGGCGGTGGGGAGGGGGCGGCCGAGGCCAACAGGTTCACCAACGGCGCCACCCCGCCAGCCGTCGCGAACTCCGCGATCCGGCCCCCCGATGCCTGCAGCGACGCGGCGCCGGTGCGCAGCAGCGCCCAGCTGGTGCCCGCACCCGTCCAATCGGCCAGATCGAACACCTCGCCGCTGCCGGCGATCACAGCCCAACGCGGGGCCAGCCCTCGCGCGCGCATCCCGGCCATGACCGGCGCCACGAAGCTGCCGGTTGCAGCCGCCTCCGCGGGCAGCGGGAGATCCGGCCGCCACGCCTCGACCGGCCACATCAGGTTCGTGCCGAGCAGGCCGATGCCCGCGACCGAGCCGGCAGGCAACGCGGTCAGCAGATCGGCGATGGCCCGCGTGGTCTGCGGCCAGCAGGACGCCGCGCTTTCGGTGGCGTCGGCGATGAGGAGGGTTGCTATTGGTCCCATCGGACGAACTCCAGGAAGTGTACACCGCCCAGGTCATCACCGGCGACGATGTGAGAGCTCGCACCCGAGACCGTGCAGGATGCGACACCTGCGACAATGCAGATCGCTGCCAAACAGGTGCCGGAGGCCAGGTCCCAGACCTTGAGGGTTCTATCGTCTGACCCGGAGACAGCGGTGCGGCCGTCGGGTGCCAGCGCCACGGCATACACCGAAAACCGTTGCCTCTCGATCGTGCGCAGGCAGGCGCCGGTGGTCAGGTCCCAGATTTTGAGGGTATGATCCTTTGATCCCGAGATGGCCGTGCGGCCGTCGGGCGTTAGCGCTAAGGCACTGACATCGCCCGTGTGGCCCTTAAGGGTGCGCAGGCAAGCGCCGGTGATCAGATCCCAGACCTTGATGGTCCCATAAGCTGACCCCGAGATGGCCGTGCGGCCGTCGGGCGTCAGCGCCAAGACCCAGACAGAGGGCAGGTAGCCTTCAAGGGTGCGCAGGCAAGCGCCGGTGACCAGGTCCCGGACCTTGATGGTCCCATGATCTGACCCCGAGATGGCCATGTGGCCGTCGGGCGCCAGTGCCACGGCCCCGACAGCGAAAAAGTCCAGGGTGCGCAGACAAGCGCCGGTGGCCAGGTCCCAGACCTTGAGATCAAATGATCCCGAGATGGCCGTGCGGCCATCGGACGTCACCGCCACGGTCCAGACAGAGGACCGGTGGCCTTCGAGGGTGCGCAGGCAAGTGCCGGTGGCCAGATCCCAGACCTTGAGGGTGCGATCCCTTGATCCCGAGATGGCGGTGCGGCCATCGGGTGTCAGCGCCACGGCATCGACACCGTACACGTGGCCTTTCATGGTGTGCAGGCAAGCGCCCGCAGCCAGATCCCAGACTTTGAGGGTGCGATCGTCAGATCCCGAGACGGCCGTGCGGCCGTCGGGTGTCAGCGCCAAGACCCAGACACCGTCCGTGTGGCCTTCGTGGGTGTGCAGGCAAGCGCCGGTGGCCAGATCCCAGACCTTGAGGGAGTTATCCCTTGATCCTATGCCGGCCGAGACGGCGGCGCGGCCGTCGGGTGTCAGCGCCACGGCACGGATATCGCTCGTGTGACCTTCGAAGGTGCGCAGGCAAGCGCCGGTGGCCAGGTCCCAGACCTTGAGGGTGTGATCCCTTGATCCCGAGATGGCGGTGCGGCCGTCGGCTGTCAGCGCCACGGCGTAGACACCGTCCATGTGGCCGTCGAGGGTGCGCAGGCAAGCGCCGGTCGTCAGGTCCCAAACCCTGGGGGTGCGATCGTCAGATCCCGAGATGGCGGCGCGGCCGTCGGGCGTCAGCGCCAGGGCCGTGACGGAGAGTCTGCTGTCTTCAAGGGTGTGCAGGCAGGCACCGGTGGCCAGATCCCAGACCTTGAGGGTGTAATCCCATGATGTCGAGACGGCAGTGCGGCCGTCGGGTGTCAGCGCCACGGCACGGATATCGCTCGTGTGACCTTCGAAGGTGCGCAGGCAAGCGCCGGTGGCCAGGTCCCAGACCTTGAGGGTGTGATCCCTTGATCCCGAGATGGCGGTGCGGCCGTCGGGTGTCAGCGCTAGGGCACGGATATCGCCCGTGTGGCCTTCGAGGGTGCGCAGGCAAGCGCCGGTGGCCAAGTCCCAGACCTTGAGGGAGTAATCCCCTGATCCCGAGATGGCCGTGCGGCCGTCGGGTGTCAGCGCCACGGCGTGGACACCGTCCATGTGGCCTTCGAGGGTGCGCAGCAGGGAGGGGTCCTCGGTTTTCAACGGCCGCCGTTCGCGTAGATAGGGCAACCGCCGCGCCTCCAGCAGCGCCTCGGCCTGCCGCATCGGCTCATCCCATCCCATCTCAAAACACCGGTTGCGCCACTGCTGGAGAAAGAAGGCGGGCTCGGTTGCGGGGTTCCAGCGGCGGAGGATGTGTGAGTCGAGGTCGAGGGCGCGGAGGAGGGGGTGAAATCCTGGGGCTGACGTGCCCGGCACTTTCGAAAGTGCCGGGCACGTGGCGGCCAACACCCCTGCCATCCGTACATCCGCCACCACCGCATCCACCCCGCGGGCGTGCACCTCGGCCTCCAGCCGCTCGACGTCCCACAGCGCCTCGCTCAGGCTGGCAACGGCCGCTTCGATGAACGCAGCCCGGTCGGCGATCTGGCCTGCGGCGAACTCGCGCACCAGCGGGTGCAGGCGCACCTCGTCGGCGGTCAGCTCCTCGGCCAGCGACAGGTCGCGCAGCGATGCCAGCGCGTCTTCCAGCGGGCTGGCGTAACCCTCTTCGGCTGTGTCCGGCAAGCCGGTCAGCAGCGCCAGGCGGGCGCGGGGGATCTGCTCCGCTTCGCCCAGGAGCGCCGCGGCTTGCAGCGCGCGGCGCGCGCTGGCGTCTGCCAACGTCTCCCACTGCATGGCGAGGGTCGCGGCGATGGATGGCTCGTGGCCGGTGGGCAGGTCTTCGGGGCGCAGGTGAGTCTTGTCAACCGCGGCAATGCCCTCCTTGCCGATGCGCGCCAGGTAGGCGGGGATGGTCACCCGCAGGTTGCGGCCCAGAAAAGCCCCCGCCAGCTCCAGCGTCAGCGGCAGGTAGCCCAGGCGGCGGCACAGCTCCCGGGCCGCACCGTGATCGGGGTGCGCCGGATCGAGCGTCAGGCGGCGGGACTCATGGCGCAGCAGCAGCGCCAGGCTGGCGTCTTCGGGCAGGCGGCCCACCTCGAGCCAGGCGAACGGCAGGTCGGCTGCGCGGCGCCGCGTGGTGAACAGCGTACGGCAACCTAGCGCGGCGAAGACGAAGTCCTGCACGCGCGAGATGTTGAGGTCGGCCGGCGTCTCGACGTTGTCGAAGATCAGCAAGCTATTGGGATGGCCGTTCAGGTGCGCGGCCAGCTCGCGCGCCAGCCGCATCTGCGCGTCCGAGCTGTCGGGGTCGGGCACAGCCAGCCCCAGTCGCGTCGCGATCTCGGCCAGCCCGGCCTGCCATGTCCAGGGGTCGGCCGCGGTGAGCCAGAAGATGCCGCCGGTGTAGTCGCCGCGGTGGCGGTACGCGTATTCCACCGCCAACTGCGTCTTGCCGATTCCGCCCAGGCCGCAGAGCCCGACCGGCCGCCGTTCCCGGCCGCTCAACCGCGCGTGGATCTGCGCCAGGTCGTCCTCGCGGCCCACAAAGTGGTCGCTGCGCGGGAAGGGCACCTGGAAGAGGTTCGGCGCGACGCGGGGCCGTTCCTGTATCACGACGGTCTGCTGCTCGACGTACATCCCACCCGCGCCGACGTGCACCGCCCGCGCGCCATCACCGACGGCGGCTGCGCCGTTGGTGGCGTCTATGGCGTTGATTTGGCGTGATGTGGTCATGGCATCTCCTGTCGGGAGCGCGCGAGATTTGGCTCACGGAGGCGTCGAGGTGTCTGGATCACGAAGGCTCGAAGATGGCGAAGGCCGCGAAGCGCGAAGACCACGAAGCCCGCCTCACAGCGCTTTGCCGCTGATGGTGGGCACTCTTCGCGTCCTTCGTGTGCTTCGCGCGCCTTCGCGGCTTCGTGATCCTCACTTCCCGCCATCCACCTGCCTCCCGCACCCCTGGCAGAACCGGTGGCCAGGTTGCACCGGCTCCCCGCACGTGGGGCATGTCTTGGCTGCGCTTGATGCCGGCGTTGGCACGCCACCCATTCGGTTCACGTTCACCTGGTCGCCCTCAGCGGTCTGCTCCAGCTTGGCCGCAGGGGGCGCGCCGCGGTTGATGTTGATCTGATCGCCGGCCGCGTGATGTACGACTTTGTCGCCCGCGACCATATCGCCCCGCACCACGATGCTGCCGATGGCGATGCCTGAGCCGGAGGTCACGGTCTGCTGCTCGATGTAGGTTCCGCCTGCGGCCACGTTAGTCGCCCTGGCGCCCGGCCCGATGGCGACCGCGCCGCCCTGGGCGTCCACGACGTGCAGCGAGCGACCTCGGATCGGATCGCCCTGGGCTGCGCCGACCGCGGGACGCGCATCCGGCAAAGGCGGCCAGGTCGGCTCGCCCCCCACCAACACGAGACGTCCGCCGCTGCTGGCGGCGATCTCCGATGCGGGCCAACCCTCGCTCAGCGCCTGGTGCAGCGCCTGGCAGAGCGCCACGCCCTCGGCCGGCGTCCGGCTGGGCGTCAGATAGATGCAGGCGGCTGCGGCCTCGGCATCGCTCGCGGCAGCCGGGCCGGGGCCCAACACCACCAGGCAGACGCGGCCGGCCAGCCGGCCGCGTTGGCGCGGGGAAAGGCCGCGCCAGTGTTCCGGCGTGACGTGAAGCACGTGGTAATAGCCCGCCACCTGGAGGTAGTCCGCCAGCTCGGCGGCCGGTGCGCGCGTCACATCAATCAGCGGCCCCAATGCCTGGAGGCCGCGCCATAGATCGGTCGCGGCCGGCTCAGGCCAGGCGAGCAGGACGCGCAGCGGTTGCGGCGGCCGCGCGCTCATGAGGCGCCGCTCCCCGGGGTTTGGCTATTGTTGGGCAGTTGCGGCGCCGATGGCGGAGCCGCGAGGCCGGGCGCCTGGCTGCCCAATGCCTGGCTGGCGACGGTGTGCAGCAGCACCTTGGCGATGTCGTAGTCCTGCGCTTCGTCGCGGCTGTTGTCCTGGCGCAGCGTCTTCAGCAGGTCAACCTGCATCGCAAGCTTCTGTTGCTCGGCCTGGGTCATGCGTTGATACAGGTCCTCCATCGAGACCTCGCCCTTGCTTACTGCCACGGCCAGCACGGCCCACGAGCCTTGCTTGATGAGTTCGGAGAAGAAGGTGGTGTTGGCTTTCATGCCGTTCAACCTGGCCGTCTCCAGGGCGGCCTTGTGCTGGATCTCGGCCAACTCGACGTAGCGCTGGCGCGCGCTCTGGTCCAGGTCCGCGCTGACGTCCACCGCGGTGACTTCCAGCCCGAAGCCGCGGATGCCACTGCCGTCCAGCACGTCGTCCAGGGCGTCCTGCATCGCGGTCTCTGCCCTGGCAATGTCAACGACCTCGTAATCGCGGCTGGCCCGACGCAGTGCACGCTGGATGCGCGGCCAGAGCTGTTCTTCAGCCTGGGCCAACGTGTCGTAGGGCAGCTCGGCAGCATCGGTCACCCGATACTGCACGTTGACGTTGACCCGGAACCGGTAGGCCGCCTCCTTCGAGGGAAAGTCATCACCGTGAACGGTAGTCTGTGGCAGCCGCATGGCCTTCTCTATCCGATCCAGCTCCTTGATGCGCGCCTGTGTCCGCTCGGAGAGGTTGAGCACGGCATCGGGTTGGGCCAGGAAGGTCAAGCCGCACAGCCCGTTGAGATCCAAATTGGTGAGCGCCTGCTCCAGCTCCGGCTCCAGCGCGGCATGCTGGTTCAGGCGATAGGCGCGCGTAGTGTTGCGGAGCGCCTGTTGCAGCGTGGTCTCAAGCAGCGCCTCGGTGTCGGTCACGCGATCCTTCACCATCCGATAGGGGTCGGACACGGCATAGCGCAAGGTGATGGTGAAGGGGAAGAAGTCGTTTTGATCTTTGGCAGGCAGCTCGGCGCGCCAGACCAGGGTTTGCGGCGCGATGTCGACGATGTCAGCCTGGGTGTTGCCGACACGCTCGCCCGCAGCAGCCTCACGCTCGAAGCGCTGATTCTTGAACAACACTGCGATCGTGTCCTTCTCGACGGTGAGGCGTTCGATGAGTCCGAGGTTGACGTGCTTCAGGATGGGATTATGGGACATGATGTGCTCCTGTTGATTGCACAGTGGCGCAAACTGCCAGTTTGCGCGATAGGTCAGACGAGCCTCAAGGTGTACAACAGCCGGCCGGCCACCGCCAACGGTTGTTTCGGCAGGTTAGCCCAGCGGCTCAGATACATGCGCAGCAGGCCGCGCTCTCGTTCGCCCGCGCCGGGGAGAGCGAGCCATTCGATCAGGACTGCGGCCAACGTCTTCTCCAGCCAGTCGTCGCGATCGGCCGCGGCGGTCCAGGAACGCAGCACTGTGATGGCCTGGCTCTGCAGGTTAGGTTGCCGGATTGCACGACGGATCAGCCCGGCGAGGATGCGCCGATAGGCCGAATCGGGTTGGGTCCCGACGATCGTCAACATGGCTGACGGCCACTGCTCGGGATCATCGCCGCCGTTATCGGGCGGCAGGCCGATCGCGGTCAGGGCGAGGAACAGCGGCAGGCCGATCTGCTCCGAGTCGTGCTCTTTGGCGTCTGCCTCCACCCACGCCGAGAGTCCTTCCAGCGCCTGCTCGTACACCGGGCGCAGCCGATGGGGCAGCTCCACCGCTCGTAGGAAGAGAGAGACGATGGCATCCATCACGCTCATGTGGAGCGGATGCGGCAGGATGATGCCGAAGTCGGCCGTCAGCCGGAGCTGCAGGCTGGATTCGGACTCCAGGATCGTGCGCCATTGGTTCATGGCCTCGCGCGGATAGCGCAGCCCCACCTGTGCATAGGACCGCGCGGCCGCCCAGCGAGCGGTTTCGTTGCCGTCGGCGAGCCAGGCCCGCAGCAAGCCTAAGACCTCATCGGCGCGGGCGTCGTTCCAGATCAGGATGCCCAGGGCATTGCCCAATGCCTGGAAGCGCCGCCGGCGCTCGTCGGAATCGGGCGCTTCGGTGAACGCCCACGGCCGCAGCACACGCGCCTGGATGGTGTGGAAATCGAGCGCAGCCAGCGCGCCGATGGCGGCTGAGGCGCGCAGGCGCAAATCCTGCGGAGCATCCACGGCAAAGTGCATGAGCCATTCGAGCAGAGGCCGGCGCAGGTCGTCGTACTCCGTCCAGATGTACTTCAGCAGCGCGGGCGAGTAGGCGGCATCTTCCAGCTCGACGACCTCGACAGTGGCGCGGTCCGAGTAGTCGGTCGGCACGGTCCGCATGACGATGCGCGCCCGGGCCTTCTCCAGCATGGCCGAGCGGCGTTTCCTGGCGAAGGGCGAGGCGGGCGGCTGGGACGGCTTCTCTTCCGTGGGCTTGGCCGGCTGAGGCGGCCGTAACTTCTCCTCCAGGGCATGCGCGGCATCGTACACTGCGGTGTAGCGCGCACCGCTGAAGACCGCCAGCGCGATCCGGAGCGCACAGTCCCCCAGGTCGTCGCACGCTTCGTCGAACCAGTCCCGCACCTCCTCGTCGGTGATCGCGGCAAAGCCGCGCAGCGCTTCGTCCAGCGGCCGATCGTCGTTGAGCGCATCGGCGATCTGGCGGGCCAGCCGGTCAGCCTGGGTCGGGGCGAGGCCGGCATTGAGCGTGGCCTGCACGGCGTCGCGCGCCAGCGCCGCTTGCACCTCCGCCGGGTTGAAGGGGCCGTAGTAGGCCAGATGCGCCTCCACCAGCCGCACGGCCTCGTCCGCGGGCAGCGGGTCCAGCCCGACTACCGGCAGATCGCCGGGGAACGGCACGTCGGGCCGCGCACAGACGATGAGATAGCCGTTGTGCTGGCGCAGCGCGGCCATGATGTTGCGAGCTGCCAGCGGCTTGAGCGCCTTCCCCTGCGCGGCCAGCAGGCCATCCACCAGGAAGACGCCCCCGGGCCTTTGGACGAACGCCTGCACCTGTGCAGCCAGATCGTCGTCGGCCGAAAGCTCGCGGATGGTGACTTCTGGGCCGGCCAGCTCCACCGCCAGGCGAATCGCTGCGGCGCGCTTGCCGGCGCCGAGCTTGCCGCGCAACACCACGCAGTGCTCCTCGTTGAGCTTTGCCAACGCCTGCGGGAAAGCCTTGTGGCGGAGGTAGACCCGGTTCACCTTGGCAATCTCGGTCGGAGAGACGTCCGCGCTGTCCCGCTGCGGCGGCGGGTAGACCTCGCCAGACGGCGCGGCGCGGCTGCCCATGTGCATGTCACCCGATACTGCCACGTGGTCGACAAAGATCTGTGGGATGTTGCCGCCAAAGGTGCTGAGCACACGCAGGTAGTCCTGATTCTCGGCCCGGTTCTTGAGCTGCTCCTGCGCGATGTCCAGGGTTTCGCCCGCTTTGGGCACCGCTTTCCCGGGCGTCTGCGCCGTCCCGGATCGCGCCGGGCTGACCTTGCCTGGGTCCGGTGTTTCGGCCAGCGAGGGGATCGTGACACGCGACGGCTGGCCGGGCGGCGCGCTCTCTGGCGCGGCTGCCGGCGCGGCCGAGGATGGGGCGGGCGCCGCGGCCTGGGCCGGTGCCTGCACCGGTGCGCTATCGGCCGGCGGCGCAGGTTCCGTGGCGGCCTTGCCCTGCACGTCGCTCGTATCGGCGGGCGCCGGCTCGGCGAGTTTGTCGGCTGCTTGAGGTTGTGTGTCGTCGATCATCTTGGCATCCTGTCATGCTGAGCGCCGCAGCGCGAAGCATCTCATCCCTCGCTTACGACTTGTCCAGCACCCAGATCAGGGGATCCACCACCCCGCGCGGCTCCATGGCCGTGGTCAGGTGGCCGTCCTCTGGCGGGCTGCCCAGCGCGGAGACCGCACAATAGCTGACATCACGGAACTCCTTCTTAACCATGCTGATGAATGGGCGTGCTGCCAGGTCGGTCTCGGTGAATCTCGCCAGCTCGGCCGAGACTTGCTTGAGACGATCGAGGTACTTCTTGGGCGTACCCAAACTCAGGGGCGTTGCGGTGTTCAAGTGTTCGAGTGTCACGGGGCAACGGCTCAGCTCGGCCTTCAGGCGGTCGGCCTTGGTGTACACGACGACGAGGTGCTGGTTGCGCGTCTTGGCCTTCATGCGGGTCATGCCCAGCACGTAGGTTTCCAGCAGGCGGTGGAGCTCGCTGCCCTTTGGCTCCGGCAGGTCAGGCAGGCTGACCAGGAAGAGCACCACCCTGGCACGCTGCACGAAATGTGCGTACCGCTCGATGCCTTCGTCGGTCTCGAAAGCCTCACCGGGCGGATCGTACATCACCAGATGCCGCGAGCCGAACTGTGGGATATCGGACAACAGGTGGAGACTGGGCCGCGGGAAATTGCGCCGGGTTGACTCCGGCAGGGTCCCCTGGTGCAGCAGCGTCAGGTTCTGCTGGACGGTGCGCACGCTCTCCATGTCGAGGCCCTGGCGGTAGAACTTCGGCCACGCGGCCGTCAGGTCGCGCTCCATCGCGTCCAGCAGGCCGGCGAGGTACACCGTCTTGCCGTGCCCGCTGAACCCGACCGCGCTCATGATGGCCGGGTTGCCGTTCCGGCTGACGTACAGCGGCGGCAGCGTCTCCTTGCAGTTCCCGCACGCCGGCGAGGAGGTGTTCTCCAAACAGTAGGGACAGAGCATAAGCACTCTCCTGACTCACAGGCTGATCATGCCCGTATTATAACACGGCTACAATCTGACCCCCGAAGTTTACCTGACGATTGCCTGATTTTGACAGGATTACCTAATAATGACAAACGTCTCTTTTGTCTTACTGTAGACCAGTGAAGTCACTGGCCTGATAGTAGCCCGAATCAATCAAGATCGTTTTGACATTGGCCTTATCAACCGTGATGAGAGCCGACCGGATCATTGGCACGGCGATCGTGCCGTTGCCGACGAGGACCTGCGAGGTCGGAGCCGCGCCCTGCAGGATGGCGACGGCGGTCGCGACGGCATCTTTGACCAGGGTGCGTATATCTTTGAAGACCGTCATCGACTGTCTGCCATCGATGATGTACTGCACGGAGGTCTTCTCGGCGTCCTGACCGGTGACGTAGTAGCTCGTCACGTCCTTATCGGTCGCGAACACATCGGCGATGGCGCGCGCGGTGCCATCATTGGGAGCCAGGATGAACACGTTGCCCTTATCGGCCGCGGTGGATGCCCTCAGGTTGGCCTCCGCCAGACGCTGGGCGACGACGTAGTCCCAGTTGGTGGTGACCTGGCCGATGATCTTGGCCTGCTCGTCGGAGGTTAATTCCGCCTTACCCTGCAAGGCGCTGGCCTCGGCGGAGTTCTTGATCACAAAGGTGCCATCGGCGATCTTGGGCTGCAAGACCGACCAGGCGCCCTGGAAGAAGATGAAAGCAGTGCCGTCAGTGGCGGCGCCCGCATACAGATAGAGCGGGTTGCCCTTGGTGGCGCCGGCCTTGTCGACCAGGTACTGGCCTTGTTGGACGCCGATAGCGAGGGCGTCGAAGGCGATGTAGTAGTCGACGGCGTCGGTTCCGGTGATCAGGCGATCATAGGAGATCACCTTGACGCCAGCTTTGCGAGCAGCCTTAGCAGAGGCAGCCGCTGCAGCGCTGTCTTGCGGGCAAATGATCAAGACTTTGATGCCCTTTTTCAGCAGTGCCTCAACGTTGGCCCTCTCCTTGATCGAGTCCCCCTGGCTGAATAGAATCTCAGCGCTGTAGCCGGCCGCAGAGAGCGCGTCTTTGAAGCGGGTCCCATCCTTCACCCAGCGAGGCTCATCCTTGTTGGGCAGCACAACGCCGACTGCCAACTCGCCGCTTACTTGCACCGGAGCCGCGACCGGCTGAGGTGCTTCTGTTGGGATCAAGGCCGCCGGCTCTCGCGCCTGAGTTGGCGCAGGCATCTGGGTGGGAGCGGGAGCGGCCGGAGCGCGGCTTGTCCACGGATGCCAGAGCATCAGCAGCAACGCCAGCACGGCCACACCCCCGACCGTCCACGGCAGCAGCCTGCGTCGTGCTGCCGCGGGTGCTTTTGCTGCCTGCCGCGCGCGTTCGGCTGCCTCGCCCTGCTCTTGCTCCTGCTTCGCCCGCTGCACCGCCTCGGCCTTCGCCTGCGCCTTGCGTTCGGTCTCCTGGCGAGTCCGCTCGGCTTCGTCGGCCTGCCTGTGCTGCTCCGCTTCCTGTGCAGCCTTCTGCAATGCCACGGTCTGTGCCTGCAGCTCGGCAGCCTGGCGCGCCTGTTCCTCCGCGTCACGGCGCTGCCGCTCCTCTTCGGCCAGCCGGGCGCGCTCGGCCGCCTCTTCGGCTTTGCGCTGCGCCTCCTGCCGTGTCCGCGCCTCGGCTTCAGCCCGTGCCTTGACCTCAGCCTGCGCCTTGACCTCAGCCTCGGCTTTCGTTCTCGCTTCGGTCAGCAGCCGCCCCATCGCTGCGCCATCCTTGGACCGCTTGTCGGGTTCCTTCGCCAGCGCGGCCGCAACGATCTCGCTCAGCCACGGCGGCGTGTCCGGCCGCAGCTCTTGCAACGTTTGTCGTTCTCTCTGAGCTCGCTTGTACGGTGCGCCTGCCAGCATCTCGAACAGCACACAGCCTACGCTGAAAATGTCGCTGGCCGGATAGAGATAATCGGAGGAGGTGCTTTGCTCCGGCGACATGTAGAACTGGGTGCCGGGGTGCGGCTGTCCCGCGCGGGAGCGCATGCTCTCATCGCCCACCTGGGCCAGGCCGAAATCGGCCAGCTTGGCGCGGCCGTCCTTGGTCAACATGACGTTGGAGGGTTTGATATCGCGGTGGACGATGTCGCGCGAGTCGGCGTGGACCGCGGCGAGGCCGGCCAGGATATCCGCAGCGACCTGCACCGCTTCATTGATGGGCAAGGGGCCGCGCCGCGCCAGGACATCGCGCAGGCTCTCGCCATCGACGAATTCCATCACCAGGTACAGCCGATCGGCGCCTTCCTGGATCAGTTCGTAGACGTGGATGATGTTGGGGTGATTGAAGCCGGCCTGGACGCGGGCCTCGCGCTCGAAGCGGCGCACGTAATCGGAAAAGATGGACGAGCCGACCTCGTCGACCCCCTTAGCCAGCTCCTTGATGGCGACCGGCCGGTCAAGCCTGGTGTCGCGTGCGCGATAGACGCGGCCATAGGCCCCGCGGCCGATCTCGGCCTCGACGCGATAGTGGCCGTTCAGGATATCACCGGGTGATAATGGCATGGTTTTCTAGTCCCTGGCTATTGACAGCCCGCAGGTATATCCATCGGGTAGATGAGATCTTCTGATCGATCGTTGTACCACAGGGGAGACACGTACGATTTGCCGCTCTCCACATGGAAGGTCGCGCGACCGTAGCCTTTCGGCGTTGAGTAGCTGAACACGTGCGTCCCCGCCGGCACTTCGGCCCACCACCGCCCGGGCACATCGCCTTGTTTCGCCGCAATGAACCAGTGCCCGGTCCCGCCGACTGCATAATCCACCGACAGCTCTTCGCCGAGATGGTTCTCGATCATCACAATGCCATACCCTGACGCAGGCTTCTTGTGCCAGGGCTCGCAGTTGGCCGGCCTGCTTGTGGGCTTAGCCGGTGCGCTTGTGGGCTTAGCCGTGGGCGCTACGGCCGCCTTGGCCTGCGCTGTGGCCTGGGCGGCCCTGGTAGCTGTCGCCCGCGCTGCGACTGTGCGGGTGGCATTACGCGCCGCGGCTTCGCTGGTGGCCCTGGCCGCGGCGGTCGCCGTGGCCTTCTTAGCCGCTGCCGCTACTTGGGCGGTGGCGGTATTCGCCAGCACCTGGGCGGTGGCGGCCTGCTGTTTCCCTGCCAGGGCGTCTGCCGCCCTTTGCGCTTCGGTGGTTTGCGTCGCTATCTGCCGCGAGAGGACCATCGCAGTCGCGCCTATGTTAGGGGTCGGCAATGCGGTGGCTGGCAAAGCAGCAATCGGCGCAGAGGCAGGCTCGTTTGTCGGGCTCTTAGAGCCGGGCGAAGCGCCGGGCTTCAGAAGCAGCAGCACAGCCGTGATACCGAGCAGCCCAACCGCGGCCAGGGCGATCCACAGCCCGCGGCGTGCTCCGCCTTGACGCGCTTGCGGAGCAGCGCCCGCTGCCGGAGCAGCGCCCGCTGCCGGAGCAGCCACGAACCTGGGTGTCACGCCGGCCGGCTGTTCGGTCTTCGGCTGCGTCAGCCCCAAAACACTGGCTGGCGTCGCCGCGCCGGTCTCGGCTTTGGGCGGCTGCTTTGCCTCCTGCGCGGCCTTTTGCGCGGCGGCAGCCTGCGCCTGGAGTTCGGCAGTCCTGCGCGCCTGCTCCTCGGCCTCCCGCCGCCGCTGCTCCTGACCCGCCAGGCGGGTGCGCTCGGCTTGCGCGTCAGCCTCCTGCCGTGCCTGCTCCTCCGCCTGAACTTTGGCCCTGGCCTCCTCCTCGGCCTTGGCCTGAGCCCCAGCTTTGGCCCTGGCTTCCTCTTCCGCCCTGGCCTGTGCCTCCGCTTCGGCCCTGGCTTCCTTCTCGGCCCTGGCCTGTGCTTCCGCTTTGGCCCTGGCCTCCTCTTCAGCCCTGGCCTGCGCCTCCGCTTTGGTCCTGGCCTCCTCTTCAGCCCTGGCCTGCGCCTGGTTCTCCGCCTCGACTTTGGCCCTGGCCTCCGCCAGCATGCGCGCCATAGCTGCGGCGTTTTCGGGCCGGTCGTCTGGGTCCTTGGCCAGCGCTGCGGTCACGATCGCGGCCAGCCAGGGCGGCGTCTCGGGCCGCAGGTCGGCCAGCGCCTTGCGTTCCTTCTTGGCCCGTTTGTACGATGTGCCCGCCAACATCTCGAACAGCACACAGCCCACGCTGAACACGTCACTGGTTGGGTAGAGATAGGCGTTGGTAGTCTCCTGCTCCGGCGACATGTAGATGGCGGTGCCGGGGTGGGCCTGGCCGGCGACCGAGCGCAGGCTTTCATCGCCCACCTGGGCCAGGCCGAAATCGGCCAGCTTGGCGCGGCCGTCCTTGGTCAACATGACGTTGGAGGGTTTGATATCGCGGTGGACGATGTCGCGCGAGTCGGCGTGGACCGCGGCGAGGCCGGCCAGGATATCCGCAGCGACCTGCACCGCTTCATTGATGGGCAAGGGGCCGCGCCGCGCCAGGACATCGCGCAGGCTCTCGCCATCGACGAATTCCATCACCAGGTACAGCCGATCGGCGCCTTCCTGGATCAGTTCGTAGACGTGGATGATGTTGGGGTGATTGAAGCCGGCCTGGACGCGGGCCTCGCGCTCGAAGCGGCGCACGTAATCGGAAAAGATGGACGAGCCGACCTCGTCGACCCCCTTAGCCAGCTCCTTGATGGCGACCGGCCGGTCGAGCTTGGTGTCACGTGCGCGATAGACGTGGCCATAGGCCCCGTGGCCGATCTCGGCCTCGACGCGATAGTGGCCGTTCAAGATGGATCCCGACGATAATGGCATAGTAATAACTCCTGCTTGAGTCTCCGAAAACGGGCATAGACCTCAGATCCGGGACGGTCATTCCTCTACGATCTTCACCATGCCGGCCATTCCCTTGACCCGCACCCTGGGCGGCGGTGCACCCTCTTGTGTTCGCAGGATCACTGCGCCGGCATCTCCCTCGATCGTGATGGCGCCGGGTTTCGGCGCCGCAACATCGAATTCAAAACTGGCATCCGCGCGCACGGCGGCGCTGCATGCGCCTTGACAGGTCACGCTGACGGTCAGGCGCTCGCGGCCGCTGGCCGTCGGGATCAACCCTTCGAATTCCAACACGGCGCCGGCTCCTGCCGCCAATGGTCCGATCAGTTCACCCGCCACGCTGCGCGCCAGGCGGCCGCCCAGGCGGAAGTACACGCGCTCGGCCGGCGCGTTGCCCAGATTGCGCACCTCAATCGCCGCGGTCATCGGCTCGCCCGCCTCGCCGGCCGGCAGATTGGCGACTGCCAGGCGCAGGTGGGGGAAGCGCCCCAGGCGGCCGGCCAGCTTGCGATAGGCCGCTGCCTCGGCCGGTTCGTCGCACGCTTCCAAGTGGTCCGCGGCCCGGTTCAAGTAGGCGGCGGCCAGGGATGGCTGCAGGCCCATCACCGCGTCGGCGGCCTTGCTGAACGCGGCCGCCGCGCGCTGGTCTTGGCCCAGGCCCGTCCACAGCCAGGCGGGCCGATCCGGTGCGTTGGCTTCCAACCAGGTCCGTTCGGCCGCCTCCGGCTCGTTCGCCAGTGCGTGACAGGCGGCCGCGGCATCCAGATTGCCGCGGCCGCGGTAACGCGCGGCAGCCCAGCGCCACTGTCCCAGGTGCCAGGGCAGCGCAGCCCAGCCGGTTTCATCGCCGACCAGCACTGCACCGTCCAGGATGGCCGGCCCCGCAGTGAGCGGCCTGCCGGCGTTCCAGCAGCCCTGCTCCACGTTTTCGATCGTATCAATCAGGTGCAACTTGCCCCCGCGCGCGGCAACGTAGAGCAGTCCTTCCCAGGCTGCCAGGCCGGTGATGGCCTCATCGATATCGGCGGCCTCGCGCGCCGCGCCGGTCGACGGGTCGAGGGCGATCACCTTGCCGTTCGCGTCACCCAAATAAACCATACCGTCGTCTCCGATGGTCGTAACCACTGCACCGCTCGCCACCTGGTGCGTCCACTCGAGCGGCTCGCCGTCGGGCAGGCGGAACGCGCGCACCTGGCCGCGGTCGGTGAGCGTGATCACCTGGTCTCCGGCCCCTTTCTTGCGCGAGACGGGCAGCAGGAGGGCAGCCGCGCGGGCGCCGAGGGGCTGCGTCCAGACGATCGTGCCGCGGCTGGCGTCGAGCGCGACCAGTTGGCCCTGGGCGTGGCTGGTGGCGACCAGCAGCAGGCGGCGCCAGGGCACAGGCGCTAACGAGACGCGGCCGCCGACCGGGGTGCGCCAGGCGACCTCGGCCCGATCTCCCACGTCATTCAGCGCTGCGACTGCGCCTTCGCCGTTGCCCACGTAGATGCGGGTTTCGTCTGCGGCCGGCGCGCCGGGGGCGGGGATGTGGAAGCGCCAGCGTTCGAACGTGGCCGGCGTTGCGCCTCCGGTCACGCGGCCAAGGTCCAGCGCCACCAGATCGCCATCGCGCCGGGCCGCGTAGGCCCGCTCCCCCTGGGCGGCCAGCGCGCCGCGCACCGGCCCTCCGCCGGCCCACTGCCGGAGGATCGCGCCGTCGGCCGCGGACACCGCGGTCAGCGCTCCCGCCCGGTCGGCGAGGATGACGAGCTGGGCTTCGCCGGTCGGGAGACCGGCGACAGCCGCGTTGACGGGCAGCGGCCGGCCCTCTGCCGGCGCGGTCGTGGCCAGCCGCCAGAGGGGCGCCCCGGCTACAGGGACGCGCAGCGCCGCGGGCCGCTCCCAGCCGCAGAAGATGCAAGAGCTCGCCGCGCCCAGGTAGCGGCCGCAGGTGGTGCAGAAGATGGTGGGTGTGTGCATGGTTGGGTTATCCCTTGTACCCCAATTCGCGCGCTTTCGCTGCATCCGCATCAGCACGAGCCCCGTCCCCTAACGCCCGGTATGCCAGGCCCCGCCATTGGTAGGCGAGAGGGTCCAGCGGATCCAGCTCGATAGCCTTGGCGTAGTCGGCGGTAGCGCGGGCGTAATCGCTTCGGTAGTGGTGGCTTGCGCCGCGCTCACGATAGAAATCGGCTTTCGTGGAATCGAGCTCGATGGCTTTGGAGAGATCGGCAATAGCGCGTTCGCTGTCGCCCTTGAGCCGGTGGCAGACGCCGCGCTGGCGGTAGTAGTCGGCGCTGGCGGGAGCGAGTTCGATGGCTTTGCTGTAATCGGCGATGGCCAGGTTGTAGTCGCCCTGCCCGGTGTACAGCTTTTGGTTGTGGTAACTGACGCCGCGCTGGCGATAATAGTCGGCGTTGGCGGGATTGAGCTCGATGGCTTTATCGTAATCGGCGATGGCGCGGCCGTGTTCACCCTTGAGTGCGTAGCAGACACCGCGCTGGCGATAGTAATCGGCCCATGCGGGAGCGAGCTCGATGGCCTTACTGAGATCGGCAATGGCACGATCGTAATCGCCTTTCAGTTGGTAGCTGAAGCCGCGCTCGCCGTGGAAATTGGCCTTGGAGGGATCGAGATCAATGGCTTTGGAGAGATCGCCGATAGCGTGTTCGTAATCGCCCTTGAGCTGGTAGCAGCCGCCGCGTTCGCGATAGTAGTTGGCGCGAGCGGGAGCGAGCTCGATAGCTTTGTCGTAATCGGCGATGGCTAGGTCGTAGTCGCCCTGACCCGTGTACAGTTTTTGGTTGTGGTAGCTTACGCCGCGCTCTCGATAGTAGTCGGCGCTGGTGGGATTAAGCTCGATGGCTTTGTCATAATCGGCGATAGCGCGGTCGTGTTCACCCTTGAGTGCGTAGCAGACACCGCGCTCACAATAATAGTCGGCCCGGGCAGGAGCGATCTCAATGGCTTTGCTGAGATCGGGGATTGCGCGATCGTAGTTGCCCTTTTTGCCGTAGCAGACGCCGCGCTGGCGATAGCAAGCAGCGTTGGCAGGATCGAGATCGATGGCCTTTGAGAAGTCGGCGATGGCGCGGTCCTGGTCGCCCGTGACCTGGTAACTGACGCCGCGCTCGCGATAATATCCGGCCCTGGTGGGATCGATCTCGATGGCCTTGCCGTAATCGGCGATAGCGCGATCATAGTCGCCCTTGTTATCATAACTGGCGCCACGTTGGTAATAGTAATCAGCCCGGGCGGGGTTGAGTTCGATGGCCTTGCTGAGATCGGCGATGGCGTGGTCGTTGTCTCCCTGGAGCCGGAGGCTGACACCGCGTTGGCGATAGTAATCCGCGCTGGTTGGATCGAGTTCGATAGCTCTGGTAAGTTCAATGACGGCGCGGCCGTGCTCGTCTTTAAGCTCATAGCAGACGCCGCGCTGGCGATAGTAGTCAGCCTTGGTAGGATCGAGATCGATGGCTTTGTTGAGATCAACGATCGCGCGGTCGTAGTCGCCCTTGTTGCTGTAGCCGACGCCGCGTTGGCGATAGTAGTCAGCCTTGGTGGGATCGAGATCGATGGCTTTGTTGAGATCAACAATCGCGCGGTCGTAGTCGCCCTTGTTACTGTAGCCGACGCCACGCTCACGATAATAGACGGCGCTGGCGGGATCGAGTTCAATGGCTCTGCTGTAATCGGCGATGGCGCGGTCCTGGTCGCCCTTGCTACTGTAGCTGACGCCGCGCGATTTCCAGTATTCAGCGATCTGTGGAGCGCACTCGATAGCCCGGGTCTTATCGGCGATCGCGCGGTCGTAGTCGCCTATATTATTGTTGCTCGCGCCGCGACCCCGGTAATAGATGCTCCGGGTCGGATCCAGTTCGATGGCCCTCGTTTGGTCGGCGATGGCCTGAGCGTAGTCGCCTCGCTCAGTATAGAAACGCTGATCATGAAGGATCGAGCCGCGCGCGTAGTATCCCCGGGCGTCACCCGGCGCAAGCCCAACCGCGTGATCCAGGTCAGCCAATGCCTGCGCCCATTCGTCCGTTTTCAGGTTTTGGCTCCGCGCCGCATGCAACGCTCCCCGGGTGATCCACCATCCTGGCTGGGCAGGCATCGCTTCGATCGCGCGATCGAGCTGGCTGAAGGCATGCGCAAAGTCGAATTTCGTCCAATAGACGTCATCGTCCAACTGGTACCATCCGTCAAGGAAGGCATCCAATCCGACGGCCCGCGCGGCCTCCGGGATAGACAGTGATAACTGGATCCTGAGCCCCGCCTCCAGGAGGGCCCGCCAATTCATTTGGCGGCGCGCGGTCTCGCACTCCGCAAGCAGTTCCGTGAGCGCGGCAGCTTCGGCGCGGGCTCTGCGTTCGGCCTCTTCGTGCGCTTGTTTTTCGGCGCGCCTGGCGTCGTCTGCCGCGGCTCTGGCTGCGGCCAGCCCGGCGGCTGCCTCCCCGGCATCTGTGTAGCGTTCTTCGGCGTTCCGCGCCAAAGTGCGCTCCAGCACCTCCGCCAGCCACTCCGGCGCGTCCGGCCGCAGGTTGGCCAGTCCCTGCTTGCGGCGTTTCGCCTGTTTGTAGACCACCCCCGTCAACAACTCGAACAGCACGCAGCCCGCGCTGAACACGTCGCTGGCCGGGTAGAGGTACGCGCTGGTCATCTCCTGCTCCGGCGACATGTACATGGGTGAGCCGGGGTGCGGCTGTCCCGCGCCTGAGCGCATGCTCTCATCGCCCACCTGGGCCAGTCCGAAGTCGGTCAGCTTGGCCCGGCCTGCCCTCGTCAGCATGATGTTGGAGGGCTTGATGTCCCGGTGGACGATGTCGCGCTCGTCCGCGTGCACGGCGGCCAGTCCGTCCAGCAGGTCGAGCACGATCCGCACCGCCTCGTCCACCGGCAGCGGGCCGCTCCGGGCAAGATAGTCGCGCAGGCTCTCGCCATCCACGTACTCCATGGCCAGGTAGAGCCGGTCGGCGCCCAGGCGCAGCAGCTCGTAAACGTGGACGATGTTGGGGTGGTTGAAGCGCGCCTGGACGCGGGCCTCGCGCTCGAAGCGGCGCACGTAGTCGCTGAACTGCGTGGAGCCTAGGTCATCCTCGCCCTTGTGCAACTCTTTGATCGCGACGATGCGGTCGAGCGCGAGATCGCGCGCCCGGTAGACGCGGCCGAACGCGCCGCGGCCGATCTCGGCTTCGATGCGGTATTTGTCGGCGAGCAGGTCGCCGGGGGATAAGGACATGGGTGCTTCCTTCATACTTAGGTGACCGGCACTCTGTAAGTGCCGGTCACCTAAGGGTCACTTCTCCACCAAGATCCACCCAAAACACGCGGTGTCCGCCAGCAGCAGGGCGACGACGATGTAGCGCAGCAGCACGGCGCGATCGGCGGTGGCGCCGGGCAGGATAGCCGCCAGGGCGGGAAACGCAATGAACGCCAGCGTGATCAGCACGATGCCGATCTTGAACAGCGTCGCGTAGACGTAGATGGGAGTGCGGGCGCGCACCAGCGCGCGGCGGTCCAACAGGTTGCTCTCATCCGCACCCAGCAGTAAGCCCAACATCGCGTAACCCAGCGGCAAAGCGATCAGCAGGTAAAGAACCAGGCCGATCACGAAGCTCCACACCGGCGCCAGGTTCAGATCGCGCACGCGCGCGACGCCCACGGGAATCGCCAGCGCCACGAACGCCCACGCGGTCATGATCGCCATCACGGCCATGAACGCCAGCGTTTCCTTGAGGAGGTTGCCCCGGTGCTTGGGGTTGCGGATGCGCGTGATGATCTCGCTGACCAGGTTGACTAAGATCACGGCCACCAGTGCGGCCGGCGAGAAGTCCTGCAAGACGTTGGCGACCACGTCGGAAATGAAATGATCCATAATGATTTCCTTCGGGCCACGGGCCATGTACGTAGGAGAACACTGGCCCGTGGCCCAAACTGCTCCGCAAAAGGGAATTACACTTGCACGCCACCCTTCATCTCGCGCAATCGAGCGCGGATCACGCGGATCGCCTCGTCGGCGCCGGTCGGGGCCAGCTTGCCCTCTTTGATAATATCGTCGATCTGCGGGAACGCAATAGCCACCTCGATGCGGTCGCCGCTGGCTACCGCAAGCTGGAATTTCTGATAGCTGGCGATGGACTTGTGTTCACCGTTCAGCATCACTGCAAAGAGGTCACTGCCGGCGGTCTGGGTTGCGACAGAGACAACGTCCTTGTAATGATACTCCTGGGTTGACTCATCGGTCTGTGTGCCGTGCGCCATGTCGAGTGTGCACTTGTAGGCCGCAAGATGATAGTCTGTCAGATACACCGTGACAAGGTCGTATTTGGAGAACCGGATAACGTTATCTTTCCCAACCTGCAGGTCGGCCTTGTTGGCGGGACCAATGACCTCGATAGGATCTCGTACGACTTGGGAGGCTTCGAGATCGAGCTTTTTCAGTGCGTCAGTCCGAATGCGCTCGCGATCACCCTGAAGCCATTCATCCATCTGTTGGTCCGAGGGCTTTGGTTCTGCATGTTCGTAGACCCCGTTGTAGACCTCTATGGCTTCTGCATGCTCCTTCATCTTCTTCTCGTATTCGTCCTTCGTGGTCGAGCGAGCACTGAAAACAGAGAACACCAGGAAGCCTCCCAAGGCCAGGAGTATCGGACCGATGCAGAGGCTGGAGAAGGTGATATTGTCGAAAACGGCGAAGAACATTATAAGCCCAATCAGAGCGAGGATCGCGCCTATGACCGTTTTGGCTCCGTGCTTGGGATAGTCTGGTTGGTCTGGAGCCTTGGGTTTTTCCGGCGTTTTGCGGAAATACTTTGGAACAGCCTTTTCGCGGGGTTCGACAATTTCAGCCATTAGAGCACCTTCCTTCCAAGGTAGAGTGAAATCAAGTGATGTTGATTATGCGTGAGATCGTCTAGCGGTATCTGAAGATAACCGGCGATATTTTACATGCTGAGCCTCCTGTTATTTCATCCTTCTGGCCAGCTCCCAAACCTGGTTGCCAGACGCCGGAACGTGCGCAAGAATTGCCTCCAAGTGGTCGAACCTAATCGAGCGTACTCGTCCGACAAGATCCTGGATGGTAGGAGGCCGGTCGTACATTCCATTCATCACATAGGCATCCTGTTTCACGATGGCCCACAGCAAGGACGCGTGAGCACAATCAGGCTGGAGGTCGATCGCACTCTGCAAGAATCCTTCGATCTTCCGCACGATCCCCAAACTGACCAGCTTCGGACGCTGGCCCTGAAGCGAGGCCAATGCCTGGTAGAAAAGTGCATCGGCATTGCGCGGATCGCGCTTCGTCACCTGTGCAAAGGCATCCGCGGCCTGTGCGTACTGGCGTTGCTGAAGGAATTGCATGCCGCGGTCATAACACTCCTTGATGGTCAGCTCGCGCGGTCCGTGCGAAACTTGAACATGCACAGGCCCCGAGATATTCGTCTGCGAGCCGATGTTGGTGGTGTTATGGATATTCGTCGATGCGTCAATCGTTCCGCGCATCAAGCCGATGTCGCCCACACTCACTGCGGGTGACCCCTGGCTTGGTTTGGACGGTGCGTCGGACTGCACGGGCGTCCCGCATTCGCCGCAGAAACGGTGTCCCACTGCGATGATGGCGCCGCAGGCAGCGCACCTGACTGGCAGTGGCGCCCCACATTGGGCGCAGAATCTGCCGGTGCCTGGAGTTCCGCATTTGGGGCATTGGGCCATGGTTTGCGCGTCCCTTTCCAGAGTTGCTGCCGGGTCTGGGGTTCACGCGCCGGGCACTGATGCGAGTGCCCGGCGCGGAGTGTCTCACGGCCCTTACGCCTGGTAGAAATTGAAGCCGCAGTTGCTGCAATACTTCTCGCCCACCGGTGACTTGACCCGGCAGCGCGGGCAGACCTGCACTTCGCCGGTCGCGCCGGCCACCTGGGCGCCGCCGGGGCCGCCGGTCTGGATCACCTGCGGTTGGCCGGTGACCGGGTTCATGATGACCACCGGGCCGGAGGCTGCGGGCGCCTGGCCGCTGGTTGCGCGGGCGATATCTACCATGCCGGTGCGCTGGCTGTCGAGCGCCTTGTCGAACATCTCCCTAAAGCGCTGGTCGCTGCGCTCCCGCAGCTCGTCCGCCTTTTCCCGGTCGCGTTGGATATCGGCCAGCATCCGCTCGTAGAGTGCGCGCGTCTGGGCGTCAACCTCCTCTGGTTTGGCGGCCATGGCCTTAAAGCGCTCCGTCAACGCCTGGGCCACCGCGGGCGACTGCGCGGCCATCATGGCGTAGACCTGCTCATCGCTCATGCCTTTCATGGCCTCGGTCTTCTTGAGGTCGGCGATCGTGCGAGCTTGGTCAGGGCCCGAGAGGGAGATCAGCGCCTCGGCCGACATCTGGGCGCGGGCCTGGAGCATGGCCAGCTCGTGCGCCTGCGCCTGGGCCTGGTCCAGCCGCTCCGCCTCCTTGCGCGCCAGGTCGGCCTTGAGGCCCGCGTCGGCGCGGGTTAGGTCGTCCTCGCGCACGATCCGCCGGGCTTGCTCCTCGGCTGCCAGCTTGTTCTGCTTCATTTTGGCCAGCAGGTCCACCGCCTCGCCGGCCAGCTTCATATCGTCTTCATCTTCGGCCCGCGTCTGCCGTCTACGCTCGTCGAAATCGGCTGCTTCGATCTGGCGCTGGATGCCGCGGCGCTCGGCTTCGTAGCGCTGCAACTCGACCTCGGTCTGCTTGCGTTTCTGCGCATCCGTGAGGTCGGCCTCGGTTTCGATGGCCCGCAACTCCAGGCGGTGCAGTGTCTGGGCTTTCTCGAGCTCCTGCCGGTGCGCCTGGCCGTCTTTTTCCCGGCCGCGATCGAACAGGTCGCGCTTGGTCGCCTCGGCCCGGTCCCAGTCCGCACGCTTGGCATCGCGGACCAGGGCTGCCATGTCGTTGTCCCACCGTTTGCTGTCCAGCAGCCCTGCGTCGGCCAGGCGCTGCTGTTCGACCTTAAGCGCAGCGGCCATCTCTTCCAGGGTGAAGTCGGTCTTCCAGACCAGCTCGGCCTGCTTGCGGTTGTAGTCGCGCTCCAGCTCGGCCAGGTAGGCGGTGTGAGCGCGTGCTTTCGCGCGGTCTTCCTTGCGCTGGTCGAACTCCTCGGCCAGGATATCCAGCTCCTCGCGGCGCAGCACCTGCCGCCGGTTGATAGAGGCCAGGAAGTCGGCGAAGTCCTCCTTCGTGCGCACCTGGTTTATCTCGTCGGACATGATCGCGCGCCGCGCCTGCTCCCAGATGGCGGCCCGCTCCTCGTAGATGCGCGTTTTGTCGCGCTGTTCTCTGGTCTCCTGGTCCTCGTCGTGCAACTGCGCGTCCCACAGCTCTTCGCGCTGCTTGACCTCGGCCAGCTTGCGCTCCCGCGCCTGCGTGCGGTCTGCGTCGGCGTCTTCCCGGGCCAGCCGGATCTCTTCCCACTGCTTGCGCAGCGCCTCCAGCCGGGGGTGACTGACCTCCACGGTGCGCACGCCGCTGAAGCTCAGGCCGCTCGTGGCCAGGGTGTTATTCAGGTAGATATCCACGGCATCGGCCAGGCTGTCGCGCATGCCCAGGCCGGTCGCCAGCTCGCGGATGTTCTGTTTGCCCAGGACGTCCTGCACCGCATCGCGCACCTCGTCGTAGAGGAAGCCGCGCAGGTCGCCGATGGCGAGAACGCGCTGGCTCTTGAGGACATTGGTGAAGAACGCGACCGGGTTGCTGACTTGAACCCCCACCACGCAGCGCACGCTGACTTCGTAATCATCCTGGGTGTAGATTTTGGGAAGCTGGAATTCCAGGGGCACGTAGCTGCCATCCACCAGCAGGCCCGTCACGTGCCGGCCCGCTCCCAGACTCAGCAGCCGCTCGAACAGCGAGTCCACAGTATAGCGGCCCGGGCCCTGGCGTTCTTCATCGGCCCGGCCATCCACCAGCAGTACCACCTGCTGGCCGGGCTGCACCTCGAGCTCCTTATAGAGCGTGCCGCGCAGGTCGGCCGGCTCGACGCGCACGGCGAATTCGTCGGGGCTTTTGCGCCAGACGCTCCCGCGCAGGTCAGGCGGTCGCGCGCCGCCGATCTGCCGGCCGCAGGCGGGACAGAAACGCGCATTGGCCGCCACCGGCTGGCCGCAGTGGGGACAGGGCGCGCCCACTACTTCGGTGGGCTGCCCGCAGTAGGGGCAGAATTTTGCATTGGCGTCGATGTTCTGGCCGCAGTTGCCACACGCCTTTTGGGGTTTTCCGAAGATCGGCATAGGGTCCTCCTTCCCTTGAGTGGGCTAGAAACCAGGTTTCTCCGAGAAACCTGGTTTCTAAGTGCTATGATTCCTCGATAAACGCGCTCCGTTCGCCCAACACGCGGCGGATCTGGTTGATGTCTTTGTCCAGGGCGGTCGCAGTCGCCGCACACGCAGCCGCGGCGCCGTCCGCCGCGGCTGCGTAGAGCGCCTCGGTATCCAGGGCCAGTTTGCGCGCCCGGCTCAGCAGGTCGTCGTCAAGGGCGAGCATCCGGGTCACCTGCTCTTCCGGCGCCCAGACGCTGGCAAAATAACGCGCGTCCCGGTAGTGCACCGCCTGGGCTTCCTTTTGCAGTTCGGCCAGCGGACCGGTGCGCAGCCTGCGCAGGGCAACCGAGGCCTCTCCCCCGGCCCCTCCGAGCCGGAAGAGCTTGCTGCCGGCCTCTACCAGGTTGGCCTGGCTGCGCGCCAGGTACTCCTGCACCTGGCGGCGCACCAGGTCATCGGCGGTGCGGCGTTCGGGCAGAGTGGGATGGACGACGGTTTGGACCAATTCGTCCACCTGGCGCCGGGCCGCGCGCTCCCGGCCTCGGCCGGCCAGCACCAGGCCGAAGGCGACGACGAAGGCCAGCACGGGGAGCACGAGCCAGGTGCGCGGCGCATTGCGCAGCCAGAGCAGCGCTCCGGCAGCCAGGGCCGCGATGATCAGCGCGTCGGCCGTGAGATAGAGGCGCTGCGCATGCTCTCGCGCTGCGGCCAGCGCCGCAGCCGCGGGCAGCCCGGCCATCTGTTCCTGCACGGCCTTCCAATAAGGTGCGGCGCGGGTTTGCGCCTGCCGATAGGTGATGGCGGCCGCGCCTACGCCCACCGCTGCCACTGTCAATCCGAGCCCCTCGATGACCAGTCCGCCCAGGTCCTCGGTCGCAAAGCCGTTAGAAAGCGCGCTGCGCGCAGCCCACGCGCAGCCTACGGTGGCCGCGCCCAGGCGCAGCGTCCGGTAGAGCTGATCCAGGCGGTGCGATGGCGTGTCGGGCAGGGCAACATCCGGCGTGTCCAGGCGCGCCTGCATCTGCGCGAACCGGCGGCCGGCAGGGAGCGGGACCGCCGCCTGGTCGGCCGCCTGGGCCTCCAGCGTCTCAGCAGTGTCTGCCAGTGCGGCCGCCACCTGCATAGGCTCGGCCAGCGGCAGCCCGTCAGGCGCCACCTGCCGCCACAGCGCTTCCACCGTCGCCGCGTCCAGCTTCTCGCCGCTCTGCGCCTCCCATGTGGCGATCCGGTCCAGGAACATGTCCCGGGTCTCCAGCCGGGCCAACGCCTCCACCATGGCCGTATTCTGGGCCAGATCGCGCGCGGATCGGGCGGCTTCGGCTGCGGCCTCCTGGCTGGATCGGCTGCGCACCCGGACGGTGAGCGCGGGGCTTGCCAGCGCCAGGCCGCAGCGCGCCAATTCTCGTGCCAACGGCTCGCGGGTGGATCGGGCTAAGACCTCCTGGACCGGGGGCCGGCTCAAGTCGGCCGCAGCATAGCCAGCGGCCCATTCGCACACAACTGCGTGCAGCCGGCCTGCAATCGCATCCGCCGGGAGCGGCCACTCCGGGCCGGGGCCGGCCCGCAGCCAGGCCTCGTACAGCCGCAGCGGTTCAGCCGCGACGACTTCCGCACCGAGAAGGAGCGTGACCGGCTCGCCATCCCCGGCGGGCAGCGCGTCCCACTGCAGATCGAGCGGCAATATGCCCGTATCCACGAGCAGCACCCCGGCCGCGGGTGCGGGCCAGTTCGCCAGGCTATGATCGCCCGCTGCCAGCAGATACGGGCCGGCCTCGGCTTGCACGACGGCGACGTGATGCTCGGGCACGTGGAGCTGCTTGCGCAGCCGGCCCGGCAGCACCACGCGCCGCGCGACCACCGGCACGGGCGCGACAGCCTGCGGCCCCGGTCGGTTTGCCGGTGTTCCCTGCGAGCTCGAAACCTTCGTGGCAGCGTCCAAGAGTGGTGCGGTCATCCGTTTCTCCTCAAGTCTGCCAGCCCGAATCAGGGCTAGCTGCGCCGTTCGGCTTCCTCAGAAGGATAACTTGGCTTGGCCGGAATGCCAAATCCGGCGGCATAAACTTAGTCAATAGCCCTCAACAACAGGGTGATCCCTATCTTATCCGTCTGCACGCCGCTGACCGCGAAGCTCCGGTCATCCACCTCGGCGTTCAACTGCTGCTCCAGCGCACCGCTCGCGCCTGTGATGGCGTCGGTGACAGCCGCCGGCAGGCGCTCCGGATCGAGGCGCAGGCCCCCCAGCTCAAGCTGGACCGGATGCACCGTGATCCTGCCGCCCTCCGCCGTCACCTGTGCCAGCGTCTGGATGCCGGCTGAAAGATCCAGCGTCCCGACTTTGGCTGCCACGCGCAGATCGATGTTCGAGAGCCCGCCCGGCGCGCTCTCGAGCGTGGCGGTGGCAATGCCCTCCAGCCGCCGGTTGATCTGGCGGCTCAGGTAGTCGTCGGTGAGCCCGAGTCTGACATCCGCAACGTCCGCGCCTGGGGCCGGGCTCTCCGGCGCCCGGTCGATCACGCTGGCTGACAGCCATAATCCTGCGATCGCCCCAGTCACAACAAGTCCGACCAAAATGCCCGCTACGAAGATGGTGAAGCCCTTCATTTTCAAGCCTCCTGCGAATGACCCCGCCGGTCGGCGGCGGGTGCGCCGTGTTCACACGCCTCACCCGCCGGGCAGCCAGCTTGGGGTTGGCCGGCTGCCTATTTACGATGCTACAAGCATACCGGAACTCCTTCGCAGAAGCCTGACATTCGAGTGTCTTTTTTCAGACATCGATTGACAGGTTTTACCAATTTTTACCAATCCCCCTCAACTATTCGTCAGCGGTCTCCCTCTTCATGCCGTTCGTTGGCGGTCCGGAGACCGCCAACGATCTACTCTTATGCGGCTTATTGGCGGTCTCCGGACCGCCAACCGTTCCCTCTCATGTGGCTTATTGGCGGTCTCCCGACCGCCAACCACCTCTTCTCACCACTCTATGGGTGTCAGGATTACATCAGACTCGCCCTGTCCCTCCGTCCAATAGGCCGCCGACGAGAAGCGCCAATGTCCGGGTTGGCGCACAAGCCCCTTCCGGCACGGATTATCATGCAGGTAGTCTACTTTCTCCCGCCAGAACCGCTGACTGAATACTGCCTCCGGGTGGCGCGTGGGCTGCCAGAACTGGCGCTCACGGTCCTGACCGGCTGCTGTGCGCAGCCCACGGTCGAATAACGGCAGGTGCGCAGTGCAGTATTCGCATAACTGGCGCCCTGTGAATTTGCGTAAAGCAGTTATGGCCTTGGCCAGCCGCTGTGAGTCGAAATCGGCATCGAAACCGATAATGTGCAGATGCGTGGGCATGATGACATACGCATTCGTCCGCAGGAAAAGCTCACGGTGGCAGAAGTTGAGGCTGTCCACAATGATCTGACACGGCTCCCGGTTTACAAAGACTGGCAGCCACTCAACGACGGAGAAGGTCATGAAGTAGGCTGCGTAGTCTTCTGCGATACGGTAGGGTTCCATGTCACTCTCCCCAACTTCCTGTTCGTCGGCGGTCTCCCGACCGCCGCTTGGCCCCCCTGCCGGTCAGGAGACCGGCTCGAGCGGGCGCTCATGCAGCTGATTGGCGGCGCTCATATGGCTTGTCGGCGGTCTCCTGACCGCCGCTTGGCCCCCCTGCCGGTCAGGAGACCGGCTCGAGCGGGCGCTCATGCAGCTGATTGGCGGCGCTCATATGGCTTGTCGGCGGTCTCCCGACCGCCGCTTGGCCCCCCGCCGGTCAGGAGACCGGCTCGAGCGGAGAGAACTCCCCCCAGAGCCCAACGATCCCAGAGTCCAGAGGCCCCAGAGATCAGAGGCCGGGGGACGCCACCCGAAAACCGATGTAGCCAACCCGGGACCCAGGAAAGTACCAGCCGCGGAAGGCGCAGCGCACGTACTGAGCCCCACTGTAGAACGACCCGCCCCGCAACACGCGCGCCCCGCGATCCGTCGCCGCCTCCCTCCCATCGTCGCTGCGATAGGGGTAGTCCCGGTACAGGCTGCTCGTCCACTCCCAGACGTTGCCGGCCATGTCGGCGCAGCCATACGGGCTGTCCCCTGCCGGGCTGTAGCGCCCTGCCGGTGTTGTGTCTTGCACGTTCATCGCGAAGTTGCTCAGCCTTTTCGTCGGCGCTTCATTTCCCCAGGGATAGATCCGGCTATCGGCGCCGCGCGCGGCTTTCTCCCATTCCGCCTCGCCGGGCAGCCGGATCGTCCGTCCTGTGACCTGGCTCGCCCACTGGCTGAAGGCGATGGCGTCATCCCAGGAGACCAACGTCACCGGATGGTCCATCTTGGCCTGCACGTCGCTTCCTGGCCCGCGCGGGTGCTGCCAGTCCGCGCCTTTGACGTCCTCCCAAGCGCTGCCGGTGTACGTGTAACCCGTGCCCTCCTTCTCTGCAGTGGTCTCGTAGCCGGTTGCTTGCACGAACGCCGCGAACTGCGCCACCGTCACCTCGTATCTGCCGATCCAGAACTCCGGCAGGCTCAACCGTTGCTGCGGCAGCTCACTATCATCCGCCTGTGGATCGGCCGCCTTGTCGCTGCCCATCAGGAACTCCCCTGCCGGAACACGCACCAGCTCCAGTGTGACGCCCGGCGCCAATGTCAGCATCAGGGAACCAGGCGCGGGCGGTCTCGTATCGGTCGGTGCGATCGCCCTAATAATGAACACCAGTGCGATCAGCAATACCAGCCCGCCCACTCCGATCAAAGGCCACCGCCAGGGCAACCGGGGATGGCCAGACGCGGGCGCCGCGGTGGGGGCAGGGATGGGTTCGGGGGCCGTGTTGTCTTGGGGAAGGTCGGGAGGCGCAACCTCGCCCACCGGCGCTTGCACCGTTTGGCTTGCAGCCGCGAGTGCAGCCATGAACTCACTTGCGCTGGCGTATCGTTCAGCCGGGGCTTTCGTCAGGGCGTGCGCGAGAACCGCGCGCACGCTGTCCGGCGTCCCATCCGGCCACTTCTCGGGCAACTGCGGACCATCCACTAGATGCTTGCGCATCACAACGGACGGCGTCTTCCCCGCGAACAACACCTCCCCGGTCAACATCTCGTACGCCACGCCCCCCAGGCTGTAGATGTCGGTCTGGCTGGTCGGCTCCTCGCCGTCCCACACCTCGGGCGCGATGTACGCGGGCGTGCCCACCACCCCGCCGCTCATCGACACGCTCATCGACGACTCGCCCACCAGCCGCGCGAAGCCGAAGTCGGTCAGGATGGCCCCACGTTTGGGATCGAGGAGAATATTGCCCGGCTTCAGGTCGCGGTGCAGCACCCCCTGGCCGTGCGCGGCGTCCAGCGCGTCGGCCACCTGCCTCAGGATTGCCAACGTTTCGTCCCACGGCAGCCGGCCCTGTTTTGCGATGCGCTCAGCCAGCGATGGCCCGTCGATCAGCTCCATCGCGATGTACAGCCGCCCCTCGCTCTCGCCCACCTCGTAAATCGTGACGATATGCGGGTGCTTGAGCCGGGCGATCGCCTTCGCCTCGCGCTGGAAGCGCGCCACCCAGGCCGGGTCGCGCGCCAGCAGCGGGTCGAGCACCTTGAGCGCGACCTCGCGGTCGAGGGTGGTGTCAAGCGCCCGGTAAACGGTCGCGAAGCCGCCCTTGCCGATCTCGGCGAGGATGCGATACTTGCCCAGGGTTGTGTCTGTCATAGTCGTGAGTCCATTTCTTATTTGCCCCTGCCTTCGCTTTATTGCGCTGCCTGGCAGTGCATGCAGAACTTTGCCCGCGCGGGCTGGTAGCAGCCGCAGCTTGCGCACCGGATGAAGGGCATGCCGCACTTGTCGTTCCGGCATCTGGCATGATCCGCCGGCTGCTCTGTGCCACAGGCGGGACAGGTCAGCCGCGGGGCTGGCGTTAGCTCTGGGGCCGCGGCCACCGAGACCTGGGGGGGCGTCCCCGCACCCTGCCGGCTGATCTTCGCCTGGTCGCCTTCGACATAATCTCCCGCGCCCATCTGAATGATCTTCCCACCTTCTTGCACGATGATCGGCGTGCTGTCTCCGCGGCGCTCTGCCTTATCCCGCACCGAGACCTCGTAGCTCACCTCCAGCGGCGGCATGGCGTTGCCCCGTGCGTCGAGATAGGTGATCTGCAGGTGCAGGGGCAGTTGCTTGCCGGAGCGCTTCGGGGCCACCCAGAGCGTCTGGTGTTTGGATAGCCCTGACTCCAGCCCGAACGCCTTGTTGGCCCGGGTCCGGTCGGCCTCGAACTGCCCGCTGACATCCAGGGCGACCTCCCGCGCCATGCCCCAGCCGATGTTGTGCACGACCACTTCGATCCGGCCGTAATCCCCGGCCAGGAACTCCGTCACCTGCGGCGGCGGCACGTCCAGCAGCGGCTGCTTGCGCAGCCAGCGCCGCAGGCGGTCGCACTCGGCAGCCCGGTCGTCGGCGCCGCAATCGGCGTAGTGCGCCAGCGCGCGATCGTACAACGCCGCAGTGGTTTCCGGTGCTTCGGCGCCGGTCTGAGCCTTCTGGGCCGCGCGCCACAGGCAGTCCGCCGCCTTGAAACAGGCGCCCAAGCGGAGATAGGCCGACGCGGCCTGCTCGAAGTCATCGGCCTTTTCCCAGGCTGCGGCGGCTTGTTCCCAGCGAGGCAGGGCGCTCCACTGGTTCGCGGCCCCGGTCCAATCGCGCAGTTCTTCGAACACGGCGGCTGCGCGCGCATGGTTGCCTGCCTGCGCGTACAGCGCGGCCGCTTGCGCCAGGTCGCCCGCCTGCTCGTAGAGGCTGGCTGCCTCGGGCAGGTTGCCGGCCAGTGCCATCACGCGTGCGGCTTCCGCCGGTTGCTTCGCCTGCAGATACCAGTCCTTTGCGTGGGCATATTCGCCCGCGCGCTCGTACATCGCGGCTGCTTCCGCGGGCCGGCCCGCCCGGCCATAGGCCTCGCCCGCCTGGATGAAATAACCGCGCTCGGCATAGGCCGCTGCCGCCCGCTCCGGCGCCATCAGGTTGGCCGCAGCCCGCCAGAAATTGTAGTCGCGCTCGTGCGTAAAAACGAAGTTGATTTTGTCGGCTGCGCCGGCTTCCCGGTAGAGCTGCATCGCCTTGTCTGGCTGCCTCAACTGCTTGTAGTAGATGTCGGCCGCAGCCAGCCGTCCATCGCGAGACCGCGCCGCGTCACCCTCATGAGCCGCGGCCTCGGCCGCTCGCTCGTACAAGGCGGCAGCCTGCGGCCAGAGCAGCAGTTGCGCGTATAGCTCGGCGGCTTCACCGGCGCGGCCGGCCGCCTCCAGGGCTTGCGCGGCCGCGTGTTGATCGCCCAACGCCAGTGAGACGCGGGCCGCGTCGTCGTGCCGCCCCACATCACTGTAGTATGCGCGGGCCAGTTGCAGCGCCTCGCCGCGCTCGAACTGTTCGGCCGCCAGCGCCTTTTCGCCGGCGCGCTCGTAAAGCCGGGCGGCATGGCGCGGCTCGGCCAGCTCCCGCGCGTAGATCTCGGCCGCCCGGCGCAGGTTTCCTGTCAGAGCGTAGCGCACGGCCGCCTGGGGCCATTTGCCCTGGCCGGCCAGCGTTTCAGGCGCGGCCTCCGGCAGGGGGGCCGCCAGGATCACCGCGTAGAGATGGCCTTCCACATCCCCCAGGTAGGCTTGCCGGCCATCGGCCGCCCAATCGGCTTCCACGTGGCGCTCAGTCTCCAGCAACCGGTCGGCGCTCAGGTCGCCGGTGGCGGCGTTCAGGGCATAGACCATGTGATCCTGCGAAACGACGTAGGCCTGGCCCTCGATAACGACGGGAGTCGTGATCGACCGGCGGGGAAGCTGCGTCCGCCAGCAGGTCGCGCCATCAGCAGCATCCAGGCAATAGACATAACGGTCATGGCCACAGAGGTAGACTTTGCCTTCGTGTAGGGCCGGCGGGGTCAGCGGCGGGCGCTTGGTCGGCTCGCCGGCCCAGATGGCGGCGCCGGTCCCCGCGTCCAGCGCGTAGCAGCGGCGGTTCCAACACGTCGCGTAGATGCGGCCCTCGACGCACACCGGCGGGTAGGGAAGGCCGGCACCCCACTGGGGATCGGGCTCGGCCTGGAATGACCACACCTCGCTGCCGTCGGCCGCAGCCAGCGCGGTCAGCACCCCTTTGTCGCCTCCGAAGACGACCAGGCGACCGGCCGGGGCCGGCGCAGCCAGGCAGGTGCTTTGGATCGGGACGCGCCAGCGCAGCGCGCCATCGGCCAGCGCCAGGCTGACCGCGTGCCCGTCCGAGGTTGCGACGTAGACTGCGTCTCCTGCCACCACCGGATCCGAAACCAGGCGCGCGGCCAGGGGAGTGCGCCAGTGCACCGCACCGCTCGCGGCCTCCAGTGCCAGCACCGCCTTATCGGCCTGCGGGATGCTGCGGCTGTCGGTCGGACCCACCAGCACCAAGTCACCCGCAACGGCGATCTGCCGGTAGACGCGCCATTCCCCCAGGTCAACGGGCTGCTGCCAGCGCGGCTTGCCGGTGGCCGCGTCCAGCGCGTGCAGCTTACCCTCCGCGTCGCAGGCGTACAACACGCCGTCCGCCAGGGTCAGGCAGGAGGCGAGGCCAGCGGGCAGTGTGGCCCGCCAGGCCAGCGCCCCGCGCTCCGCAGGCAGCACCGGCGGCCGCTCCCACTTCCCGCAGGCCGGACAGCGCGCCGCGTCGAGGATCAGTGCATCGCAGTTGGGGCAGAAGATAATATTGTTGGACATGATGACCTCGTGGCACCTGGTGCGTGCTATGTACTCAATCCTGCATCAAGCCATTCGACCTTTGAATCACTCCCCCATATTGCCCTCGATTACGGTTGCTAGCAAATTGCTCCAGGCAACGGCGTCGCGCCTCACTTGCGATGCTTCGTCCTGGTACTCGGTTTGGGATTCAGCGTGGGGAGGCGCACTTGGATGGCACCTTCTCCAACTGAAGCGCCTGTGTCAGGCGGTCGGCTATCTCGACAGCGGCTTCCAAGCGCGGGGTTGGATAAAGCCAGGACCATTGCCAGTAAGATGATGCCAAACAGCAGTTGCAACAGGATGATACTGGACAGCACCTGTTCGATATCAGTACGTGATGCTACCCACAGCTCGAAGAAGGGAAATCCCAAGTACAAGGCTACCGAAAGGGACGATCGTGTGAGACATGCCGCGCGGCTCCAGTGGGATCGCATGTAGTTCGCCAGCAGCCAGGTCTGGATCAGGGCCGCAACCACAAGAACGACTGTCAGAAAAAGGATCGGAAAGTCGTTCCGCCAGGTGTAGAAATAGGTCAGAAAAGTGCCAGCAGGAGGCACCCACCGGGACATCCACCATCCGTATGAAATCCAACCGGCCAGGACGCCGGCGACAGTCCACAGAATCGCAAAGCTCGCGGAATAATGTCGCGGTACTGGCCTGCGCAACGCGTTTGGCGCGAGAAGCATGGCCTGGACAAACCCGACTAGACCAAAAACGATACCAAAGGCCAGGATCAGGCGCATCTTCGCGCTGCCCGGCAACAGCCGGAAGATCCAATCGGCCAGAAACACGCCAACGGCTAGGGCAATGTAGGGTGCCATGAAGGCACAGATCTCGCGCGGGAACAATAGCCAGTCGTCCGGGTCCAGCAGAGCTCGCTGATCCTGAGTTAATCCCGGAATGGCTGGCTTGCCCTCCACGATGCCATCGTCCCGACCAGCCGCCCGCGCGCTATCCACCGACGGAACCGTCGGCAATAAGACTCCAAGTTCGCCCTTTTTGTCCTGCCAGTCCGGCTGGATGATGTGGATTTCTGTGAGGTACCGTCTGGCCGTCTGAAGCGCCGCAAGCGCATTCTCGGATAGCCTGTCGATCTGCTCGCGACGGCGAGTTGTCTCGGCTTCCTGGCTGGCCAGTGCCTCTGCCAGCTTGCGATCAGCATCCCGGAAGACCTGATCCCCCGCCGCCAGCGGCTGTAGGAGGACGATCGCTTCGTCCCACTTGCCTTCGGCCAGGTGTGCAGTCCCTCGTTCGTACTGCTGGGCCATCTCCTCCTGCTGGGCCTCCCACGCCCGCTGCTTCGCCAGCCCCTGGTTCGCCTGGTCGAACAGCGCCCCCGCGTCACGGTAGTTGGCGTCCAGCGCTATCACCTGCCCGCACGCGGCCAGGGCGGCCGCCCAATTCTTGGCCCCGAGCGCTTCCTGGGCCTGGGCGTAGAGCGCGGCAACCCGCTCCGTGCGGGTCTGCTCGGCTTCGGCTTGCCGGGCCGCTTCGGTCAACGCAGCCGCGAAGCCGCCCGCGGACGGGTAGCGTTCGGCCGGATTCTTGGCCAGCGCACGCAGCACGGCCGCGTTCACCGGCGCCGGCAGGCTCGCCACCCACTGTGTCAGCGGCGGCGGAGCCAGGTCGATGTGGGCGCGCAGCACCGCGACCGGGGTCGGCGCGGCAAACGGCAGGTGGCCGGTCAGCACTTGATAGGCCACCACACCCAGCGAGTAGATGTCCGCGCGGTAATCCTCGCTGGGACCGTTCGGCTCGGCCAGCTCCGGCGCCATGTACTCGGGCGTGCCCATCGCAGCCGCCGCGGTGGTGAACCCTGCGCCGGAGGAGTACAGCTCCTGGCTCAGCTCGCTGTGATCCGCGGCCTTGACCAGGCCGAAATCCATCAGCGTGACGTCGTCGGCCGGCCCGACCATGATGTTGCTGGGCTTGATGTCGCGGTGGATTAACCCCTGCGCATGTGCGTAGTCCAGCGCCTCGGCCACCTGGGCGATGAGGCGGGCCACCCGCGCCTGCGGCAGCGCGCCCTCCGACGCGACGAGCTGCGCCAGCGTCCGGCCGGGCAGGTATGCCATGCTCAGATAGTGCGCGCCCTCTGCCTCGCCCACCTCGTAAATGGTCACGATGTGCGGATGGCGCAGCCGGGCCGCGATGCGCGCCTCGCGCTGGAAGCGGCGCACGAAAGTGGGGTCCCACTGGCGGTGCTGCCCCAGCACCTTCAGCGCCTCCTCGCGGTCCAGGTCGCGATTGCGTACGCGGTACACCGCGCCGAACCCCCCACGGCCGAGTTCTTCGAGGATGTCATATTTACCCAACGATGAACCGATGATTTCAGCCATAATCAGACCTCAGATGAAAGGCGAATCAACGAATGAGCGAATCAGCGAATGACGCACCACGCATCACGCACCACAGGGCGCTTGACACCTGACACGTTTCATATCCCCCACACCCCGCGCCCCGCGCGCTGCGCCTCTGTTTGCAAGGATGCCAACCGGCTCGATTCCTGCACATCCGGCGGCACGGTGAGTGTGGTCGCATGGCCCAGCCGCACCAGCTCGCCGTTGATCCACGTCCCGTTGACGTAGACGTGCCGCAGCAGCCGGCCGTGGCGGTCGGTATCGGACACCTCGCGTTCCAGCCGCACCTGCTTGCCTGCGACCAGCCGGGCGTTCGCCTCGGTGGCCTCGGCAGCCCACGGTTCCCGCTCGCCATAGACGTTGACCATCTCAGGGGCGTCGATGCCGATATAGCGCACTTCGCGGCCGTCGGCCAACCGGATGCTGTCGCCGTCGATTACGTGGGCAACGATCGCAACTTCGGCGTCCCCGACTGCGCCTCCCAGCCGGCGGCGCAGCCGGCCCAGCACCTGCGCCGCGCGTTCCGGCCAGGGAATCTCACCCAGCGCGGCGCGGCGGAGTTGGGCAAACAGCACTTGCCAATCCACGCCATCCTGTTCCAGCCGCCGTGTGACCGCGCCCTGGGCTGCCAGGCGCCGGCTCAGGTCATCGAGTTCGGCCAGGCGGTCCGTGGCGGCCTCGTACGCGGCGATCTGCGCGTCGAGGGCGCGAATCTCACGCGCGATCGTTGCACGTGCGGCTGCGGTGGTGAAGGTCTTCCCTTGCTCCCACAGCGCCGCGCGGCGATCGCGCAACCGGCCGAGGACCTCACCGGGCGTCACGCGTCAGCCTTTCGACGGAACGCAGCGCGGCTACCTCTGCCGGGGAGGGGAGGGTGACCGGACGGCGCTCCTGGGCGTCCAGCCATGCCTCAATGTCCGCGCTGCGGAAGCGCCAGCGGCCGCCCAGCTTGATGGCCGGCAGGCGGCCCTGCTGCGCCCACTGGTAGACGGTGCTCTGGTTCAATTGCAGGTAGTCTGCCACCTGCTGGAGGTTGAGGAGTACGTCGGCATTGATCATACGGCGCCTCACAGGCAAACAAAAACCGTCCGGCGCATGGCGCACAGGACGGTGTGACGCCTGAACGCGGTGGGTTCAGGGCAGGGCAATCAAACGCGAGCAAGGACGAGTTGGGCAAGGCTCGCCGTGCCTTTCGGAAAATGACAGGGAAAAAGGACGGGACAAATGAACGTGCGCAGGATAGCACAGGAAGGCACAAATGTCAATAAGTTGGAGCAAGAGGACATAGGATTGATTCCGGGTTTACCTGGCCAGTGCCAGGCCCCATCCATAACGCCTACCAGGGTCACGATCGTTCTGAGTGGTCGGTCAGGAGACCGGCTCTAGCAGCTTATGTAGTTTACCGCCGGTCTCCTGACCGGCGGTAACTGATCTCACGGTCAGGAGACCGGCGGTAACTGATCTCAAGCAGCCCTAGAACAGGTTCTCTAATGCACCTCCGAGAGTCGCAATCAGAGCTATGATCAGAAGGATAGCCGGTAGGATGCCCAGCCAGAGCAGCGTTGTCAGGCAGCCCGTGCCCGGCAGTTTACGTCCTGCGAGCTGCTCCATCTCGTGCGCCTCGGTCAGGTACATTCGGTTGATGATCAGCCCCGGGATATAGAGCAGCGTGTAGAGGAAGAACACCAGCACCGCGGGGCCGATATAGCTCTTGGTCCGCGCCAGGGCGCGTTCCAGTTCGCTTGCGCCGGGGGGCGCGGCTGGAACCGCGGCCGCGCTGCTGCGCTCGGGCGCCGCATCATAGCGCTGGGCCGCCTCCGGCGGAAGGGGGGGCGGCCACGCCGCAGGCTGCGGTGATTCGGGCGGCGCGGCCCGCTGCACCGCGGGAGCGGCGGGCGGGCTGGCCCATCCCCGGGCGGGGGGCTCGGCGGGAGGAACGGCCGCAGGCGCCGGGCCGCGGCCGGGCGGCTGGACGCTGCCGGACAGGAAGTCGGCCGCCGACAAGCGCGCGGCCGGGGCGGGCTCGCCGCACGCCAGGCAGAATTTGGCGCCTTGGCGCAACACGGCGCCGCAACGCGAACAGGTGCTCATCGGGTCCCCTCCTGCAGGATCGTGCCTGCGCAGCAGGCTTACGTTACGGCTGGATCGAAAACCAGCCGTCATCGCACATCAAAGGCATCCCGGGCCTGGCAAAGCCGGTCAGCGACCACCGGTACTGCACGCCAGGCGCCAGGGCGGCGTCGACAGTGACGTGCGTGGCCGCCGTGCTTTCGGTGAACACCGGCCGGTCGGTGCTCGGATCCGTCACGATGAGAGCGTACGAGTACACCCCCGGCTGGGACTCCCAGCTCAATTCCGGCAGCGTGCTTGTCAGCACCTGGCCCGGCGCAATATCCAGATGGACGCGCTTCGCCAATGGCAGCACGCCCAGGTTCAGATATGCTTTGTCGGTGACCTCGGCAACGGTCCGCAACGTACAGCCCGCGTCCGTCGGGTTCGGCCAGGATGCGTTCAATTCGTACGTGCCGGGCCGAGAGAAAGTCAGGGAGAATCTGCCTTCGGTGTCGGCGGTGGTTTCCGCGACGGCGGGGATGACGGTGCCGGTGACGATCTCCGACGCCACAATGTTCGCCCGCGGAACAGGTTGCGTGCCCCACATCGCGACCCCCTGGACGCCCGCCGCCCCCGGCGGCAGCGCCGGCAGCGTCTTGGCCTTGATCCGCTCGGCAGGGCCCGGCAGGAGGGCCAGCCCGGCGATCACAACAGCGGCGACCGCCGCCAGCCCGACCAGCAGCGGCCAATAACTCTTGCCACCCGCGGCCGGCTGCATGTCGCGGGGCGTCCCTGCCCGCAGTTGCGCCAGGTTCCCCAATGTGCCGGTCGGGCCGAATCCGAGCAGCCGCGCCAGCGCGTAGCCTGCGGCGCCGCCGATCAGGATCCCCGCCAGCACGATCTGCCACCAGCGTTCGGGGCTCAGCCCCAGCGGCCGCGCCTGGTGGACGATCCCACCCAAAACAAAGCCGCCTGCCGCGCCGGCCAGGATCAGGATGCCCCAGATGATCAGGATCGGTGCGCTGTACGCGACGCCGGGCGCGGCTCCGCGGCGGGCTCCCAGGCCGCCGGCTGCGCCCCAGGCCACGACAGCGCCTGTGATCAGCGGCAGAAGCGTGATGAGTTGATGCTGGACGAGCCCGAACTGCTGTTTGAAGTGCAGCAGAAGGGGTTGGAAGCCGAACGAGACGGCGGCTGCGGCAAGCAGCAGCATAGCCAGGGTTACCCCGGCCACCCCGAGCGCCGAGCGGCCCCAGCGGGCCAGGGGCGCATCGGAGACCAGCACCTCCCACTGCGCGATGCTGCCGATGATGGCTGCCAGGAGCAGGCAGAGCGCGGCAAGCGGCAGCAAGCCGATCCCGATCGGCTCGGCCAGCCAGGTGCGGATGTCGAAGCCGTTCGTCAATCCCCAACGGTCGGCCAGTTGCGAGGCCAGCCACGCGCCCCCTGCCACTGCCAGCACGGAGAGCACCCCGGCTGCCCAACGCGGCGGGCTGGCCTGCGCGCCAGCCGTGATGCCGGGTACGGGCATCAGGCGCACCGGCACCTGGGTCTCGCCGCCATTGCTGCGAATCTGCAGCGAGCCTGTCGCGGCGGCGCCCTGCGGCAGCCGGTCGGTGAAGACCCGGATGCGCAGGACCTGGTTGTTGCCGGAAAAGCTGGGCTGCTCCGGCGCCAGCCACGCGGCATCCGGATCTAGCCGGCCCACCAGCCAGCCCGGCCCGGTGTTGTGAATGCGCAGGCGCGCGATGCAAGGCGCTGCGACTCCGACGGCGCCCAGGTTCAGTACGGGCGGTGAGGCGGTCAAGATCGGCGGCGCCGTTTTGCCGGTGCTCTCAAGCCACGCCTGGAGCTGCACGTTCATGTCGGCGCCGGCCTGCTGGCGCAGCTCGCGCGCATAGCGGGCCAGCTCCTTTTCGCCCATGAGTTCCAGCCAGACCTCCAGCTCGCCGGCCCGCAGGTGATTGACCGCGGCCTCCCAATGCGCCTGGCACAGCCCGGTGAGTTGTTCCAGCCCGGTCACCTGGTCCCGGCCGTTGAAACGCACCGGCCGCGCTGACGTGACGCGCGCGGCCACCGGTGCGGATGGCGCAGCGACCTCCTCGACCGTGCTCACCTCTCCGCCTAGCGCCCGCGCGAACTCAGCGGCGGTCTGGAACCGGCTGTCCGGGTCCAACTGCACCGCGTGCGCCACGATTTGCGCCAGCTCCTCCGACACATCCGGCGCCAGGGTGTTTGCCGGCGGGAGATGCCAGGGATCGGCCGCCGGGTCAAAGCCGGTCAGCAGCGTGTGCAGGGTGACGCCCAGGCTGTAGAGGTCGGATCGGGGATCGGTCTGGCCCTGCAGCGCTTCCGGCGCCATAAAGCCGCGCGTGCCGATCGCGATGGTATCCCGATCCTTGGATGGGTCAAAGAAGCGGGCGATGCCGAAGTCGATGAGCTTGATCTCGCCTGTGCCCTCGACCGCCATGATATTTTCGGGCTTGAGGTCGCGGAAGACGATGGACGGTTGCCGGGAGTGGAGATACGCGAGCGCGTCGCAGAGCTGCAGCGCCCAAGCGCGCACCTGGGCTTCCGGAATGCGCCCGCGCCGCGCCAGGCTCGAGACGGATTGGCCATCCACGAAGTCCATCACGAGGTAGTGCCGGCGTTCTTCGGTGAAGACATCGGTGACGCGGACCAGGTTCGGATGGTTGAGCGTTTGCAGCAGCAGCGCCTCCCGACGAAACTGATCGACGGCCCGGCTGCGCTGCCCCGCGCCCAGCGCGGTGTCGCTCATCTCTTTGATGGCCACCGTGCGGTCGGACTGAAAGTCGTACGCCCGGTAGACCGCGCCCATGTTGCCGCGGCCGGTCACCTCCGCGATCTCGTAGCGGCCGTTAAGCAGGGCGTGGGCGGCCAGCCGGCCGGTGGCGGCTTTGACAGGCAGCGGCCGGCCGCAGTTGTTGCAGAATGAGGCTGTGTCGCGGTTTGGGGCGCCGCAAGCTTCGCATGTGACGTTCACTGGACACCTCCCTGCGTTGCGCGTGCTGCGCCTCGCCGCTGCAGCCCCCACACGCCGGCCGCTACGGCAAGCCCCAGCGCGAGGATCCAGAACAACGTTCCGAACAGCCGTACCAGCAAGGGAGCAATTTGCCCGGCAGCCAGCACCGCAACCAGCAGGCCCAACGGATGGCCGCCGGCTTCGGCCGGTCCGAGCCACGTTGCGGCCCGACCCTGGCCGGCCAGCCAGCGCAGCGGTTGCGTGCCGCGCACCGTGAGCTCCTGGGTCTGGTCGGGTATCCGCAATTGCCGCATCCAGCGCGCCGCTGCGCCGCGGGAGCGTTCGATGCGTTCCCGGATCACCTGGCTGCGCCCGGTGAGGCCCAAGGCCAGCACGGCGACTGCCGCCAGGGTGACACCCATGCTGATCCAGCCGGCCGCCGTGCCGATGAGCGGCCGCAGCAGCGCGGCCAGAACCCAGAGCAGGACGGCAGCGGCCAGCACCAGGATGCCAGCCAGCGGGGCGGCCCGCCGCAGCTCGCGCCTGGGTTCAAAGCCGACCTCGTCGTGCGTCAGCATGCCGATGCCGATCCCCAGCAGCAGCGCGAGCACCGGCGCCAGGATCCTGAGCGCTTGGCCCTGGGTCGACACGCCATAGCGCCACCACGAGCTCCACGCCACCGTGCTGCCCCAGACGACCTGTGTCGCCAACAGGTACAAGCCGTAGGCGAGGAATACTATCTGGGCTGCCGGCCGCGCGAGCGCGAGCGTCTGCTGCACCCGGCGGGGCCAGAAGGGGTATCCATCGCTTGTCACCAGCAGGCCGGCCCAGGCTCCCAGCGCGGAAGATCCCAACACCGGTGCGCCCCAGAGCCGCGCGAGCATGGCCGCCAGCAGGGCTACGACCAGCGACACAAGGGCGGTCCGGCCCAACGCCATACCTAACGGGTGGCGCACCAACCACTGCAGCCCCGGCAGCGGCCGCGAACCGTGCAGCGCATCGCTGCTTCCGGCTATTGCGCCCAGTCCCGCCACCGCCCCCAGCAGCAGGCCGCCGAGCGCCCAGAGCGCCTTTTGCGGCCCAGGCGGCGCGCCACGGGCGTAGGCCAATCCGATCACCAGCCCGGCGAGGGCGCCCACCGCGAGGAAGGTGATCGCGCGCTCCCTGCGGAACCGCGCCACAGGCAGGTCGAGGCTGAGATCGCCGCCGTGGTGGAAGTCCTCCAACTCGTCCAGGCTGGGGACGAAGGTCCCCGCGACCAGCAGGCCCAGGAGCCAACCAGCCAATCCGATCAGGGCGCCGTAGAGATTCCCCACCGCCAATTTGGGGAGCGCCAGCAGGGCCTGGGCCAGCCGCGCCATACCGAAGCCCAGCCCGCCGATGCTGAGCAGCGAGATGCCCAGGAATGCCAGCCAACGCCGGACGCGTGGACCGCCCAGGTACCAGCGTTTCGCGATTTGCGCCCGCACGCGGACCGCCTGAGTGCCGCCGTTGGAGATGAGCGAGATGGCGCCGGCGGCTGAGTCGCCGGCGGCCAGGCGTGCCGGCTGGATCGCTACCTGGAAGCGGAGGTGCGCCTGGGAGGGGATGCGGAAGGTGCTGCTGTTGACGCCCAGCCAGGGGGTGTCTGTGTGCAGGCGGCCCACCCAGTCGCTGCCGCCCGTGCTGTGCAAGACGAGCTCGCGCACCGCGGGTTCGCCTTCGAGCACGGCGCCGAAGTTTAGCTCATCCGGATCGATGGCGCCGCCCGGCGGCCAGAGGACGTTGAAGGCGACCGGCACCTGGCATTGCCCGCCTTCCCACGCCAACCCCAGCGCTTCCCGGCGATAGTTCCCTGCCGGCATGTTGTGTGTGTCCAGGGTGACCTGCACCTGGCCTTGCTCGCCGGGATAACAGCCGGTGTAGGCGCTTTCCACCGCCAGCCAGGGCTGCTGGCTGCCGGCCGCCACGATGAGGTAGCCGCGCGTGCGGTTGGTGTAGGGTGCCAGAAAGGAATAGCTGGAATCGCGTTCAACCTCACCGAAGTCGAGGGTTTGTTCCTCCAGGGCCAGCTCAGGAGCGGGCAGGTCCTTGTCCAGCCCGCGCAGGAACCATTCCAGGGCGACCTTCTCGTCGGGCGCCTGAGAGACGCACTGCTCCGCCAGACCGGCCCAGTCATGCCGGTTCTGCGAAAGGAACCATTCCTTCAGGTGGCCCGCCATCAGGTGATGGCGTCCGACATCAGGATTCTGCTCACAGGCCTGCACCAACTCGCCAACCGAGTAGACCTCGACGCCGTTACGCATCACAAAGGCATTCTTGGCGACCTGGGTGCCGCTCATCCGCTCGAAGCGTTCCTTGACCTGCGTGGCGTCCGGGCGCAGGTCGGGATCCATGCGGATCATTTCGGTCAGCAGGGTGTCCAGCGCGGGCGAGACCTCCGGCCGGATTTCGCGCACGGAGCGCAATGTCGTTCCCCCGCGCAGCGGGTGTTTGCCGGTGACCAGGTGGTGCAGGGTGGCGCCCAGCGCGTAGATGTCGCTGGCGGGCGTCGTGTCGCCGGAGTACTGCTCGGGGGGCGCGTAGCCGCGGGTGCCCATGATGATCGAGCCGGTCGCATCCAGCCGTTCGCTGCGGATGCTCGAGCGGGCGATGCCGAAGTCCACAAGCTTGACCTGCCCCGTGCTCTTCTCCAGGAGGATGTTGGCCGGCTTGATATCGCGATGGATGATGGGTGGGTTGAGGGTCGCCAGGTACGCCAGGATGCGGGCAAGCTGGAGACCGTACCGGGTCACCTCTTCCTCAGTGAACGCCTGGCCGCGTTCCTCCAGCATCGCGCCCAGATCTTCACCCTCGACAAAGGCCATCACGAGATAGTAGCGGTCGTCTTCGATGAAGTAGTCATAGATTTCAGGCACACCGGGATGGCGCAGCGAGGCGAGCGTACGCGCCTCGCGCTCGAAGTTGCGCTCTGCCACCCGCCGCTCCTCATCGGTGGTATAGAAGGGGAGCATCTCCTTGACGACGCAGGTGCGGTTGAAGAGCTTGGTGTCCTGGGCCAGATAGACGGCGCCCATCCCGCCTTCGGACAGCTTGTTCAGCACAGTGTACCGTTTCTGCAGCACCGTGCTGGCGGCCAGGGTCTGGCCGCGCATGGCTGCCTCCGGTTGCCCCGCGTGCGTCAGGGACGCTGCGCAGCGGGCGCAGAAGAGCGCTCCCTCGGGGTTTTGGTTGAAGCCACAGCTTGGGCAAGTGATCATCGCATGCCACCCCTCTCAAGTCATTACCCGCAGCCCCCGGCCGGGATATTCGTCCGGAAATAGAACAGCCAGGCTTTCGGGTTGAGACTGACCTGGCGCCCGTCCGTCTTGCACACCACGACGACCTCCCAGAAGTGCGCTCGGTTGGAGTCGTTCCAATTGATCGTCGGCACCTTGGCCAGGTCGATCACGATAGAGGTGTCACGCGTGCCGGCGATGCGCCTTTTGTCCTGCTGCCGATCGGGCCAGATGTGGATCTCGTACTCCTCATTGGCCAGCAAGGCGCCTGACGCCTGCCAGACGAAGCGCACCAAGCCGTTGCAGTCCTTGTCCCTGGCTGGGGCGATTAACTGGACGGCAGGTTGCGAGTTGGCCGGCCGGCAGGCAACTTGCGGGGGTGGGGGCGGCTCCGGGATCGTCGGGCAGCTTGCGGGCGTTCCGACAGGTTCCACCATATCGAAGCGGATCCAGCCGATGCCTCCTGTGCTTAGATTCACTTGATACCAGGTGCTGTCCGGGAGCCGCACGGCGCAATTCACGCTCAGTGTGTCACCCTTCTTCACCTCAAGCGCGACGCCGCAACCGGTGAAGGGGCACTTGCGCACGTTTGCCTGATCGGCTGTCACGCGTGCGCTGGGCTGGGGCGTAGCGGTCGGCGTCGACGTGGCGACCGGCGTCGGGGAGGCTGTGGGCGTGGGGGTCCAGAGCTCGCCGCATGCCGCATCGACCTCCTGCGCGCCCTTCTGGGCGTCATCTTTCTGTTTGAGTGTTTGCGCAACGCTTTCGGCGTTCCGATACGCTTCCAGCGCTTCGCACCACATGCCGGACCCGGCGGCCGCCGCGGCCTCCCCGAAATGGGCGTCAAACCACAACGCGTCGAGGTCCTGGCCGCCGTATTGGCCGTCTTCGGCCACCTGCTCTAACTCGCTCAGCGCAGCGGCGGCCGCGGTCCAGTCTTGAGCGTCCAGCGCCTGGCGCGCGGCTGCATACTTATCCGCGCGCGTGAAGAGCTGATTGATGGTCGGGTCGGCCGGCTTAAGGGTGCGGGCGCTCGCGAGGTAGGCGTAGACCTGGCCGTAGGTCGATTCGCGCGTAACGGGATCCGTTTGTTGGCCGGCCTGTTCCAGCAGGCTTATGCTGCAGATGACATAAGCGCCATCTTGGCCTCCTGCGCCGGTCACCAACGGCGTCTCGGCTGCCTTTGGCTCACACGCCAGTTGCTGCGCCTCTTCCAGCTTCTCGACCGCGGGGCAGGCCTGCCCATCGCCAAGCAGATCGGATGCCTCGGTCACGAGGCGCTGCGAGTCGATGTGGCATTTGGCCTCGGACCACAGCGGCACCATCTGGCTGCATGCCATAGGCTTCTTGCTGCAGGCGTTGCATTCCGTCTGACCGGCGTCGAGCTCGCGGAACGCATCGGCCCACGCGCCCGTCGTCCGGTAGCCCGTGCCCGCGCCCAGGTATTCTGCAATGAGCTCCTGATCGCAGGAGACGCAGAACGGGAGCACTTCGAGGCGGCACAACAGCACCCCGAGCGCGATCAGCCCAACCAGGGCCGCGGCCGCAATGGCAACGCTCTTGCCGATGCCCCCGGGCCGGGCCGGGGGTGTGGCCTGGGGCGCCAGGGCTGGCGCCGGCGCTCCTTGCGCCTGGGGCGTCGCCCACTCGGGCCGTGGCGTGGGTGTACGCGACCACTCGGCGGGTGTGGGCTGCGGCGTCGGTGGCCGCAGGATCGGTTGTTCGGTGGATAGTGGTTCGATCAGAGTTCGCTCTATCGCACGCGGCTGCGAGGAGGTGGTCGGACGCGTGCCCTGGGCCAGCGGCCGCAGCGCCTCCAGGAGTGTGTTGCAGTCAGGGTAGTCGCCATCCAGAACTCGGGCGAGCACCGGGGCGACTGCCTCAGCCAGCGCCGGCTCGGTAACGGCTGCCGGAGTCAGCCAGCCGTGCAGGATTTCGGCGTTAGCATTTTGATCGGCCGTGAGCTCGGGCGCGGCGCCGCAGACAGGGATCATGCTGGTCGCGAAAAACATCCCCAGTGTGCTCACATCTACGCGTTGGGCGGCCACATCGCCGCGAGCTTGCTGCGCGGCATGCCACGGCAGATCGATCAGGTAAGCGTTGCCGTCGGCGCCGATGCGCACGTCCTCAAGGGCGATTTCGCCGTGCGCCCAGCCCCGCCGGTGGGCATAAGCCAGTACGTCCGCCAGGCCGTACAGCAGCCGCACCCCGGCGCGCAGGTCGCGTGCGACCTGCACCTGGTCGGCCAACGTATCCCCGACGATGTAGCTCTCGATGAGGTAGAACTGCTCGCCGCCAAACTGTCCCTCGAGGATGCGCGGCATGCCGGGGTGGCCCGGATCCTTCAGGTCCCGAGCCACAGCCTTCCAGCGGTCGACAAACGCGGCATCAGCGGCGGCTTCCGGCGTCAGATGTGTGATCTGCACCGGCCGCGTCAGCGCAATCTGCCATCCCTGGTAGAGTACTCGGCGCTCGTCGCGTGCAAGCTCGCGCTCGATGCGGTAGTTGCCGATGTGGGTAAGCCTATCATCCATGCTATCGCTCCGTCTATTTTCGGGTGCAGCGAGGCACTTGTTGGAAGATCGTCACCCGTAGAGCGGTGAAATCTGCTTCCGGCCGGCCATTGCTGTTGACGATGAAATCCAGGTTGGTCCCCGCCGTGACATTGATGGGACCGATCTTGGGCTGCTGCAGCGAAGTCGAGGTTGCCTTGGACCAGATGCCCTGCCTGTTCTGCTGGATGGTGAGGGTGGTGCCGCCGCGCGCATCCGCGAGCTTATACTGCAAGGCAATGACGATCTGCCCGGTGACCGGGGAGCGCCAGCGGCGGACCGCTTCCACACTCCGCCCGGGATGCTGTCCGTCGCGGGCGATGCGGGCCCCCTCCTTGCGATCCCACCAGTACGCATCGCCGCCCCAGCCGATCTCGTTGTCCGTGCCGCTTGACCGTGCCAGGTAATACCAACCGCCCGCCCCCTGTTGGCTGCTCCAGTTATCGTAGGAGTCAGCAATCCGCCGCTGATCCGATTGCCCCAAGTCCACGGCGCGCTGCCGGCCCTGGACGGCCTCTGGCGCGGCCGGCTTGATGACCAGCGCGGCATCGAACGTCGCGATCGCTTCGGGCAGGTGACACAATTCAAGGAGGGCTTGCGCTTCCTGCAGCTTCGCCTGGTACTGCTTGTCGATTTCCTCGGCGAGACGCTGATTAGCCTCGGCGATCGACTCCTCCGCACGGCTGTTGCCCGGCTGTATCTCCAGGGCGTGCCGGGCAGCCGCGAGGCCCTCCTGAAGCTTGCCGGCGTCCAGGAGCGCCTGCCCCTCAGTCAGAAGAGTCTCTGCGCGTTGGCCTTGGACGGCGTTAAGGCACTCCTGGGCCTCCGTACCATCGCCCCCTGCCGCCAGCGCTGCATTCGCTGCGCTCTCGGCCTCGCCCAGTTTGCCGTCAGCCAGGGCAGCCTGGCACAGCCGGACATAGCTCTGGTAGATGTAATCGCGCGCATCCCAGCGGTTGCTGATCGGCGCGAGGAGATCTGCTGCTTCCTGGTAATTGCCGGCCGCGAACGCAGCGGTCCCTTGCAGATAGGAATCCAGTGTGTCGCCGAGCGCATCGAAGCCGGCCGGCAGCTCTTCGCTTGAGACGCCCGCGGCCTGCATCTCCTGAAGTGTGGCGCTGGCGGTGGTTGGATCCGATTCTGCTTGCGTCTGCGCAACTTCGTAAGCGGCGGTGGCGAACTGCTTGCGGGCTGCGGGGTCGTTCGCACAACTGAGGTCATTGACCAACTGTGCGGACTGCTGATAGATGCAATCCCAATCCTCGGCGGCTTGACAACGGGCGATCTCCCGCCAGGCGTTGTCCGCGACCTGGCGGCACCGGCATTCGGCGAGCCGGTCGGCCGCATCGCGGTAATCCTGGGAGATCTCCAGCGTGCGTTCAAGATTGGCGACGCAGCACGACCAGTCCTTGCGCTGCTGGCAGCGCATCGCATCCGCATAGAAGCTCTCCGGCTTGGGCCGGGTGAGCACGAACGCAGCCACGGCGATCAGCGCCACCGCCAGGGGGACGGCCCAGGCCCACACCGGTATCCCGCGCCGCGGCCCAGAAACGGCTTGCGGCCCGGGGGCAGGCCCGACCACGGGCACGGGCGCGGGGAGCGGCTCAACGGCGGCGCGCGTGTCTGCCGGCAGGGATTGGCCGGCTGCGACACGATGGAGCAAATCCATCAGCTCCTCCGGCGTCTGGGTCCGGCTCGCCGGATCCTTAGCCAGAACGCGACGAAACACCGCATCGAGAGCTGCCGGTAAGCGCGGGTTGATGGCTCGCGCCGACGGAATCGGCGCATACTTGTGTTGCTCGATGACGTCGATAACGGTGTTGCCTTCATAAGGCACTTGCCCCGTCACTAACTGAAACAAGATAACGCCCAGGGCATACACATCGGCCGGCTTGCCCACCAGCGATGCCTCACGGGATTGCTCCGGCGCCATGTACTCGGGCGTCCCCAGCGACTCGCGCGTGCGAGTCAAGCCCGATTCCTCCATCAGTCTCGCGATGCCGAAATCGGCGATCAACATGCGCCCTTCGGCATCGAAAAGGATATTCGAGGGCTTCAGATCGCGGTGGATGACCCCCTGGCCGTGGGCATAGGAGACGGCGGCAGCCAGCGGCTCGATGATCGCCAGCCCTTGCTCCAGGGGTATGGGCCGCCCCATGCGATCCTCCAGGGTGCCTCCCCCGGCATAATCCATCGCGAAGAATGTGACCCCTTCTGCCTGGCCGTAATCGCGCACCGGCATGATGTTGGGCTGAATCAGGTTAGCCATGGTCGAGGCTTCGCGCTGGAAGCGCTGGCGGTGCTCCTCGTCGCCGGCAAAGAATTCCGGCAGCACTTTCACTGCCGCCGGCATGTCCCACATCAGATCGGTGGCCTTGTAGACCGCGGCCAAACCGCCCTTGCCGATGAGCGATTCGATTCGGTAGCGGCCCAGGTTGCGGCCGATCAGGCGATCCCCTTGCTCACTCATTTGCTTTCCTCCGCCGTCACCTCACCTGCAGGGCTATAGACCAGGGAGACGCCGTTGCCCAGCGCGTCGCCAAGCCAGATGTGCCCGCGCGGTTTCAGCCGCACCGGGCGGTTGATGCGCTGTCCATCCACCACCGTGCCGTGCGTGCTGTTGAGATCGATGACCTGGTAAGCGTCTCCGATCCACTCGAGGCGCAGGTGGTGGCCTGAAACAGCCGGGTAATCCAAAGTGATGTCGCTCCCCGGAGCGCGTCCGACGGCCATCACCGGCCTGTTCAACGGCTCGTAGCGATCGGGCCGCCCTGCTTGCTGGATCATCAACATCCCGTAGCTCATGCCGCCTCCGCTAACCCAGGTAGAAGCGCGCACGGAGCGTGCCGAATTCAAGCTCATCGCCATCTCGGAGCGAGCGCGGGCGGCGCGGCTCCAGCCGGATACCGTTGACAAAGGTGTAATTGGTGCTGTCAAGGTCTTCCAGCCAGTAGCTGCCGTCACGGTAGGAGAGCAGGGCATGGCGCCGCGAGACGCCGGCCTCCATGCCTCCGCTCAGTGTCAGATCGATATCCGGGAAAACGCCTTCGACGGGATCCTCCCGGCCGATCAGAAACTGGGCGCGATCCGAGGACAGTATATAGGGCGTCTGTAACTCGCTGAGGGCCAGAGAAGCGCGCGGCCGGACGCTCACCTCCGGGATGGGCGCTGTCGGCATCAGCGGCGGTTCCGGCCAGCCGCCGGTCTCCTCTGCCGCTGCAGAATCGTCGGCGGCCGGCCGGGCCATGACCGGCAGCGACGGGAGCTTAAGGCCCGCGGGCGCTCCGGGTCCCGGCTTGGGGCTGGGCGGCTGGCTGGGGCGGGCCAAGGGCTGGGGCACGGAGGGCGCGCCGGCGGCCCTGCCTGCCGCGGTCGGACCGAGTCCCGGTCCGGGCGGGCGAGCAGGCGGTTCTTTCCCTGCGCTGTCGTCGAAGGACGGGGGGCGCAGGGGAGGTGCGGGGCGAGCAGCCGGCGCCGGTGCGTTCGCCAAAGGCCGGCCGCATTGATCGCAGAAGCGCGTGCCGTCAGGCACCTGGGCTTTGCAGTTGCTGCACGTGATCATTCTCTCCTCCTCTACCTGGTCGGGCGATGTTCGGCTCAGCGCCGCCAACGTCGCCACCAGGGAATGCCTTCCGTGTGGCCAACAATCACTGCCGAGACGTTATCATAACCGCCCCGATGATTCGCCAGTGCGATCAGCGTTTCCACGGCGGCCCGGGGCTGTTTCTGCCGTGCCACGGCCCCGATCTCTTCCTCGTCGACCAGCGTGGTCAATCCGTCGCTGCACAGTAACAGCCGATCTTTTGCTCCCAGGGTGATCGGCGTTGTGAAATCCACCGCCACCGCATCGCCGATGCCGAGCGCCCGCGTGAGCACGCCCTGCTGCGGGTGCTCGAGCGCTTCCTGGTAGCCGATCTCACCGGCGTCCACCAGTTCCTGCACGACTGAATGATCGGACGTCAGGAGCTCGGTTCGTCCAGGGGTGATGAGGTAGCAGCGGCTGTCACCGACGTGTGCGATCCAGGCGGTGTGATCTCGCACGGCTGCCGCCACCAGGGTGGTGGCAGCGATCGCGCCTGCCGTTGCCTGTTGCGTCACGTTCCAGGCGGCCGCATTCGCTGCGCTGACCGCATCGACCAACGCCTCCAGCAGGTTGGGGGCTGCACTGGCATAGAAACGTTCGAAAAGCGCCGCCAGGGCGGTCTCTCCGGCCGCTGCGCCCAGGCCGGTGCTGCTGACGCCATCCGCCACGGCAACCAGGTAGCCTCGGGATGACACCGCCTCGGCCTGTGTCTGAAACGGCGCAGGCCAGGCGCCCAGCGGGAGGATGCGATCTTCGTTGGCTGTACGTTGGCGGCCCCGGTCCGACCAACCCCAGATGGCAATCGGCATGGCGGATGCTTCTCCCATCAGCGCCGGACGATGCGCGTGATGCGCCCGCGCGAGATGTTCAACTCGAATTCGCTCTCGCCTGCCCGGATGCGCTCGCTGCCGCGCAACGGGAAAGGTTGGTTCGGCTGGATGCGCACGCCATCCACTGCCGTTCCGTTCGAGCTGGCCAGATCTGTGACGGTGGCCGGGCCCTCTTTGGGCAGGTCGATGCGGAAATGGCGCCCGGACAAGCGGCCGTCATCGGTGATCACGACTTCACATTGTTGGGGATCGCGTCCTACCGTAGCGATCTGCCCGGATAGGTTAAACGTGCGACCCTGCGCCGGTCCGCGGACGACGTGGAGCACTGCTGCGGCCTCGGCAGTCGGATTCCCGATAATAGTCTGGCGGACGCGAACCGCGGCCTGGCTCATCGCGCGGCCTATCTGACCGCGTGTGCGCAGCAGCAGAAGGGCTAACAACAGGACCGCTAACGCCAATGCCAACACGTACCAGTTTTTCAATGCCCAGTCGAGCACGTTCTGGGGAAACGGCAGACTGATCTCGATGCTCACGGGAGCTGTCGCGACGATCCCCCCACTGCTGTCCCTCGCCTCAGCGCTGACCTGGTGCATCCCCGGCGCCAGGTCCGAGATCTCCCATTGGTAGCGGTATGGAGGAGAGTCCTTTTCGGAGCCCGGGATGGGCACGCCGTCGGCCTTGAACACAACTCGAACATCCCTGTCACAGCCATCCGGGAAGGTGACTGTGGATTCGAGCATGACCTGTGCGCCTTCTTTGTGGAACACGGTCTCGCCGGCAGCCGGGCTCACCAACTGCACTTCCGGGGTTCCGGGCGGTTCGACGCGCACCACCACCGGCCGCGCGTTGATCGTCTCGTCCAGTGTTGCGTCGTGCAGGATCGCCGAGAGGGTGTAGTCGCCCGCGGCGGCGTTGCCGGCATTCCACTCGATGGTATAGGGGGGCGCGGTGACGGCGCCGAGTGCTTCGTCGTTGGCGTAGAACTCAACCCGATCGATGGCGTGGGGCCGTCCATCCGGATTGGTTACCTCAAGCCGGATGGTGCTCGGCGCGCCCTGTGCGGAACAGCGATAGCTGCTGCCGGCGACCGGTTCCGCGATCGCGGCTTCCAGCGACCGGCCGCCGCCGTTCCACGCCATCTCGGCCTCCTGCGAGGACGCGCCGGCCGCAACGACGACGCGCGTGACGTGCGCTCCATCTTTGGCGCGCGAAGGATAGGCGATGCGCAGTTGGTCCCGCTGCCCCGCCAGCCGCTCAAGGAAGCCGGGCAGGGCATCGCGCTGGGCGTTGTCGCCGTAGTCGAAGAAGGACCCAAACGTCTGAGCGGCCAGCCAGCGCGCGTCGGTGTCATCCGGCGCCTTATACCGCAGCCTTGTTCCGCTGGGTGATTTGAGGCCGACCGTGTGATACGAAACCTGCCAGCGCATGGCCCACAGGACCAGGTCGCCCGGCCGGGTTGTGCCGCTGGCGGTGTCGGTTCCATCGGTGAACGCGATCACGGCCCGCCGCATGCGCTTGATGCGGTCGCGGGTGACGGCGTCGGGGTGCCTCTCGAACATCTGCGCCGCCGCGAAGGTCGCATCCCACAGCGCCGTATTGAAGCGGTTGGGATCGGTTTCCGGGGCCATGGTCCCGATCAGGTTGGCGGCCTGCGCGCGATCCATGGTCAGCTCCAGGCGATTGCCGGGCTCAATGGTGCTGGCAAAGCCGATTACCCCCACGAGGTCGCCATCTGCGAGTTGCATGTTCACGAAGTCGAGCGCGGCCGCCCGGGCATCGTCGAATCGGGTGCCGCCGGCCATGCCGCTCTCGGCCATGCTGCCGCTCAAATCGATCAGAATGACCACGGCCAGCCCTGTGCGGTCGCTGCCGACATTGACGCCGGACGTCACTTCGCGGCCGTCCTCGTATACCTGCACGGCGATATCGGCCGGAGTCAATTGTCTGCCGGCCGCGTCGGTGGCGCTGGCATAGACGCCGATTTCGGGCCAGTTGTCCGGCGCCAGGTAGTTGATTTCGGTGCGGGTGACAGGCCCGCCCTGTGCGGCCGCGGGCAGCGGGACCAGGAGCAGAATAAGAACGGGCATGAGGACTCGTAGCAGGTTAGCGGATCGTCTCATTGCAGCGCACTCCTTTCACAAGGCCGAAAGAGGATCACCGTGATGTTGTCTCGGCCGCCGGCTGCGTTGGCAGCGTTCACCAACGCGCGAGCAGCCGACTGAAGATCGGTGTTGCAGGACAAGATCTCGACTATCTGCGAGTCGGAGATCTCGCCGTGCAGGCCGTCGCTGCACAGCAACAGCACGTCGTCCGGCGCGAGGTCCAACTCATGGATGTCCGGCTCGACGACGTCGACCGCACCCAGCGCGCGTTCAAGTTGGTTCCGGCCCGGGGAGCGGGTCGCTCCGGGGCCGGTTGCCGCCATCGCTGTCACCAGGCGGGCGGCCAGTGTGTGATCGCGCGTCACCTGGACTAACCCCGCGCCGTTCCAACGGTAAATCCGGGTGTCGCCGGCATGAGCCGCCAGCGCGTGCTGGCCCACCACCAGCAGAACGGTCAGTGTCGTGGCCAGCTTCTCGTCTCGGTCGACGCGCAAACGCCGGACGGCGCCATCGGCTTCCGTAAAGGCGGTAGTTAATTGTATCACAAGATCAGGTGCGGGCGGAAGCAGGCCCCCGGCGATTTCCGCAAACGCTCGGACCGCAAGATGTTTGGTTACCGCCTCGACTGCGGTGCGGCTGGCCAACTCGCCTGCCGCGTGGCCGCCGGCGCCATCCGCCACGACGTAGAGCGCGGCATTCGTGCGGACGCCGGCGCAGATGGCATCGAGCGCCAGCATCCCCAGGCTGTCTTCGTTGTCCAGGCGGTGTTGGCCGGGGTCGGTGATCCAGGCCGCGTTCCAGCGCGTTTGCGCCCACCCGCGGACTTCCCCCGCGGCCGACGCCAGCGCGTCAGCAAAGCGTCCGGCCGGCGCATCTTCGCCGGCAGCGGCGGCCAGGCCGCTTTCCAGGGCGCGGCGCACGGGCGTGGGCAGGGCGGCCAATCCCGCCGGATCGTCGGAGCCGCTCAGCGCATAGAGCAGCACCCGGGCCAGTTGCTGCACGTCGCGGCCGCGCGAGGGGATATATGCCGCGGGCTCATCTGCCGGATCGCACGCCAGCCACGCGCGATCCGCGCGCACCAGCACATGGCGCAGATCAATCGCGCCGTGCAGCAGGTCCGCGGCCTGAAGCTGGGCGAGCGCCCGGCCGAGCTGGACCCCCCAACGCAGCACGGTCAAGACGCCATGCGGGGCCGGCAGGTCGGCAAGCGCTGGCGCCGGGCGTTCGGGCATCAGCAGGTAGGTGCGCGGCCCGGTATCCGTAAAGGTGACGATCTGCGCGTAGACCGGCAGCAGCAAGTGGGGATGCCGGACTCCGGCGAGGTGGACGGCCGGCCCCGGCTGAAGGCGGGCGGGATCCGCGCTCTCGTGCACGAAGATCACGGCGTTGTCGGGGCGCACCTGCGCCAGGTCAGCGCCGCACGTCCGGCAAATGATGGCCTCGCGCGGCTCCCGGTTGGCGCAGATGGGGCAGCGCCGGGAAGGCGAAAGATCGTACGCGCGATAGACATTGATCCCCGGGTTTTGGACTTCAAGCGTCAGTAACTTGCAGCCCGCGCCCCCCTCAGCGTGCGGTAAGGCGAACCCCTTCGGCAGCACCGGAAGCGTGGCAGCCTCAGCCATCCTGGCCTCCCTCTGTCCGTGTTCGCACCGGCCGGAATCCCAGTGCATCCGACCGGTAGCCCGGCAGCGCGTAGTAGCGGAATGTGGTCGTCAGGAAGCGGCTGTCGTGCGGCCAGGCGCCGCCGCGCAGCACCCGGTAGGCCCCGGCCGGATCGTAGGCGGAGGCCGTCCATTCCCACACGTTGCCCGCCAGGTCGCACACTCCATAGGGGCTGGCAGCGTCCGGGTGGAGCGTGACGGGCGCGGCGCCTCGCACGGGGCTGGCCGCGTGCTGGCACAAATCAGGCCGCCAGGCATCGCCCCAGGGGTAGCGCCGGCTGTCCCCCGGGCCGGTCGACGGGCCGCGGGCGCTTTTTTCCCACTGCATCTCGTCGGGCAGCGCCAGACCGGCCCAGGCGCAAAAGGCCTCGGCGTCCAGGCAGGAGACCTGCACCACCGGGTGATCCTCTTTCCTGGAGATGGCGCTGCCCGGCCCGCTCGGCGTGCGCCAGCAAGCGCCGGCCACCTTCTCCCACCTGGTCCCGGTGAATGCCAGTCCCCAACCCTCCCGTTCAGCCTGGGTGACATAGCCAGTGGCAGCGACGAACGAGGCGAACTGAGCCACCGTGACCGGAAAGATCGCTATCTCGAAGGCCGGAAGCGTTAAGACGCGCGCGGCGTTGCCTTCACCGAAAGTAAAAGGCCCGGCGGGTACGGGGGCGAACTGCACACCGATCTGCTGCCAGGGCTGGGCGGCCGCAGCCGTCAGGCCGGCGATGAACTCCGCGGCTGATTCGTAGCGCTGGTCCGGCTTCATCGCCAGGCCGCGCAGCAGCACACCGGCCATCTCTTGGCTCAGCGTGTTGTTGAACGCCCTGGGATCGGGGGCCGGCCGCGCCAGCCGGGACCGGATCACCTCCACCGCGGTGCGGCCGGAGACCGGCCACTCACCGGCCAACAAGCGGTAGGCCAGGGCGGCCAGGGCATACCGATCGGCCGCGGCCCCTGCCGGCGTGCCTGCCAGCACCTCGGGCGCCGCGGTCAGCGCCAGGTCCAGGTTGCCGGTGGGAGACAACAGCCCGGACGAGAGCAGCGAGCTGGAAGTCGCCTCCCCGGTTCCGCCGAGGCCGAAATCCGTCACCGCAGCATGCCCCTCGAGATCGACGAGGACCTGGGCAGGCGTCAGGTGGCCGTGGCAAAACCCCTGCGCGTGCGCGGCGTCCAACGCATCCGCGATTTGGGCCAGGATCGACAGCACCTGCTCGACCGGCAGCGCTGCTCCCGGCGCCAGAAGTTGCGCCAGCGGCCGGCCGGGCGTGTACGCCATCGCGATGAAGCTGCGCCCCTCGGCCTCTCCCACGTCGACCACCGGCACAATACTCGGATGGACCAGCCGCGCCGCCTCAACCGTCTCATGGCGGAAGCGCTCCAGGAAGCCGGGGTCGCGTGTCAGTAGCGGATCGAGGATCTTGAGTGCCACCACGCGATCCAGGGCGGCGTCGGTCGCGCGACACGTCACGCCGAAGCTGTCGCGGGCGAGCTCCTCGTGGATGAGGTATTTGCCAAGGCGTTGGGGAGCTTCTGCCATGAGGACCTCCAAACTGCGGCCTACGCGGTGTTTTGCCTTTTTGACACTCTGCTAGAGTGTATCATATCCTGCTTTGACGAACTCAGCAAACAGCTCCCAGCCTTACCACACAAACGGGCGTCGGTTCTCACGGATATGTCACCCTCAATGAATAGGGCACGCTGTTGGTGAAGTCCGACTCGGTGTAGATCCGGATGTAATACTCACCCTCGTTGCATACGTAGTTGATCTGGAAGGGCTCCTGATAGACTTGCACCAGATTGGCCGAATTCACATCATAGAGTAACAACTGAATTCCGGAGCCCACGTGGTTTTCCAGGTCAACCGAGATCGTCCCGGCGGCGCTGGTGGCGATTTTGAACCAGTCTTCGGCGTCATTCGGATAACCCTGGTACAACTGCCCGGATCGCAAGAGTCCGTTTGCTTGCGTGCGTTTGTTATTGGGCTCCTGCTCCCAGGGTCCGTCGAACCATGTTTCAGGTGGAGCCGTTGCTTGGGACCACTCCAGTTTCAGACGATAGGCCTGCGCACTGTGGCCCATCATTGGCCAGATTTCTATCAGGTAGTGTCCCGCGTCGAGTTCTTTTGTGATCTCTTCAGGGGTTGTGCCGTACTGAGTGGACGCTCCCGTTTCATACAGCCGGCCCAACAGCGGGTAGTAGAAGTAGACGTAGAGATCGTAGTTAGTGTTCGAAGGGATCTGGTCCAACGTGATCTTCACGCTTGAATATTCTATTAGGTCAAAGTAGAAGACATCTTGTAAGTCCCCGGAGCAGATAGCGGCATAGATGGTATCGCCGTTGTCTACCGGCCCGGTAGCCGTATCGGCTGTATCGTTGGGCTCGTAGCGGAGACAATCCGCAGGCTGCGGACGACTAATCGTCGGTAGGTATGTGTGGTGATCATATATTACCGGCGGGGTGGCTTGAGCTGCTTCCCATGCGCTTCTGTGCGCCGCAATCAGTCCAACTGAATCCTCTGGTGTCACTATCTGGCCGGTTGCCATCGAAGCTGGGGGCCATCCGACCGCTACGCAGGCTGCGATCAACCGCATGGTCGCGACCAGCCGCGCACCACGCTGCATGGCGAGACTGTTGTGGAATACCATCGGCTTTCTCCTGCAGGCAAGCTTTTACGGCAGAGGAGGCAAGGTCGGCGGGCCAGGAACCGGAGTTGGATTCTTTCCGTCGTCAAGGCTGCCGCTGAAGTAGATCACCATGGTGCGGGGTGTTGCTTCCTGACCAATGCGCATGTAGGGATCTAATTGAACGAGGGCCACGGTCCAGAAATAGGTTCCATCACCGCCCCTTTGGATGCCATACGCGTTTTCCAGATGGATCTCCTGACTGGTTTCGCGCACCGGAGAAGCCGCTCCATAGTGGTCCGTCTGCCCTTCCTTCCAGATGCGTACTTCGAAGCCTTGGTTGGCCGCTAGAGCGGAGCCATTCCATCTCCAACTGAACGTCATCGTACGGTTCGCAGTTGCGCCCGTCGGCGGCGCGCTGAGGGTGGGAATATCTGACGCCGGCCTGGTGGCAGTACGAACGGCATTCGGCGTGCGGCTGGGCGCCGGGACAGGCGTATCTGTGGGGATGACTTCCGTGGGCGCTATCGTTTTGACCAGCAGCGGCCTCGGCGTAGGCATGGCATTTGGCCGAGGCACGGCCGTCGGGAACGGCGTGACGCTCGGTCGGGGGGTGTTGGTGGGGTCGACTGGTGTGTTCACAAGCCGCACGTTGGTCGATCCCTCTTGGGCAGGCTGCGTCAACGCCGCGATCTGAACGATCGGCGGATCGCCGGTCTGATGGGTAGCGCCTGCTGGGTCTGTGTTGAACCTTGAGAGCAGGCGCTGCCCGGCCAGGAAGACAATCAGAACCAGCATGATGGCGATCGCTGATAGCCCGATCACTTGAGCAACCGGCAGAGTTGTTCCACCAGCCCTCGCACCGGACGTACCGGGCAACAGACTGACCGTTGGCGGGGCGAGCCTGCTCCTGATCCCTGCAAACACGGCATCGGCGCGTGCGGGCCGCGCCCGCGGGTCGTCTGCCAGAGCAGGCTCCAAAGCATTCCGCAAAGCAGCCGTTGTCCCGTCCAGGTCGCGGTCAGGCAGGTGCAAACCTAGAAGTTGCCTCGCAAGGGCCGCGTAACTGTAAACATCGCTGGCCGCGCCCACTTCCGCCCAGCGATCGGGATTGCGGCGTTCAGGCGCCAGGTATTCATGATCGGCCAGGTCCTGTTCCGGCGCACCGCCACTCAGCCACGAAATGCCCAGTCCCAGTAAGGTGACGTGCCATCGGTCGGTTCCGGCGGAGTTTGGCCCGATCCATACGTCTGCTGGGGTCAGGCTGCCGTGGAATAATCCGGTTTCGTGTGCGGTGTCCAGCGCCGTGGCCAGTTGGGCCAGGATATGTAGCGCTTCCTCGCGGCCGAGCACGCCGCGCTCGCGCAGCGTATCCAGACCTCGGCCGGGCGGCAGCTCACACGCGACGAAGGTCACGCCATCGGTCTTGTCGATCTCCAGTATACGGGCGACATTCACGTGGCTAAAGCGCGCGGTCATATGTGCGCGGGCGTAGAAAGACGACGCGGCAGGCGACGCTCCGGTGGCTGCATCGTTCGCCAACAGAAGCGCAAATTCCCGGTCGTCTCCGGCCGCGCTTGCATGATAGAGCGTACCGCACGTCGTTGGGTGCATCAACTCCAGGATCTTAAACCGGCCAACTCGCTGCGGAATGCGCTGACCTAGCATCAATTCCCCTCCACACCGTTCGCACGCATCACCCTAACGCAGGATCAAGGGCAGGTAAAGCTGTGGGCCATTGATCACGGAATTCGACCGGCTGACTCCCTCCTGGCCTCCAAGCGTCCAGGTGACCCGCGCCCCTTCGTTAATGATCACGCGCGGAGAGGGAAGGGGTGTCGCCGTCGGCGTGGGGGTTCGCGTGCTGGTGGCTATTTCCGTCGCGGTCTCGGTCGCTGTTGGGGTAGCCGTCGGTGATGTGGTGGGCGTCACCGTAGGCGTCGCGGTCTCGGTCGCTGTTGGGGTAGCCGTCGGCGATGCAGTGGGTGTCACCGTAGGCGTCGCGGTCTCGGTCGCTGTTGGGGTGGCCGTCGGCGATGCAGTGGGTGTGACCGTAGAGGTCGCGGTCTCGGTCGCTGTTGGGGTAGCCGTCGGCGATCCAGTGGGTGTCACCGTAGGCGTCGCGGTCTCGGTCGCTGTTGGGGTGGCCGTTGGCGTCGGCGTCTCGGTTTCGCTCGGCTCATCGGAGCGAGACAGTGACCCCAAGGACACGTGTGCGGCCGAAAGCGGATGCACCGCAGCCGTCTCTCCCACGGGCAGCACCTTGACGGTGAAAGCCACGACTCCGTCTATCTGCTCAGGTCCCAGGTCACCGAGATTCCACACAACGGTGTTGCCGATATGGCTGCCAATCCCATCCGGCTCCACCGATAGCAGCTTCGTGCCCTCCGGGAGGGGATTGGTGATCAGGACATTCTGGTAGACCTCCGGGTTGGCTACAGTCTTGTATCGGATTGTGTACCGGATCATGTCGCCAGGCCACACCTGGCCACTGGGAGCATTGGACAACGTGATCCGAATGCCGGGCATGGGAGTAGGAGATGGCGTGGCCGTCGGCGTGCGGGTGGGGGTTGGGGTGTGTGTCCGGGTGGCCGTCGGTGTGGGCGTGGCCGGGGGTTCGATATCGCGGCGCCAGATGCCCGAGGCCGTAGCGGCCAGCAAACGCTCAGTCTCGCCCGGCAGGACCAGCAGCCAGTAGATCTTGCTCGGCGTCAGGCCCTCTCGGAACGACTGCCAGGCGCCGGCATCGTAGCGAAAAATCGCCTGGTCCGCGGTGCCCGCGTAGATGCGGCCGCCCTCATCGGCTGCAAGCGTGTATACCTTGGCGGGCGCCCCTTGCACCGCACTCCACGAACCGCCCGACGTCAGAGACCGGCATGAAACGCCGGTGGCGCTGCCCGCCCACAACTGATTGCCGCTCAACACGAAGCTGTAGATTTTCGAGCCGTTCAGACCCTCCACCGCCCAGCTTTCTGCATCGTCGTGACTGACGAACGCTCCATTTTCGGTGCCCGCCCACAGATCCTGGCCTATCGGCAGGAGTGCGAGGACCGCCCGATTGGTCAAGCCCGAGTTGGCCGATTGCCACGAAGTCCCCAGGTTGAACGATCGGTAGACTCCCGCGGTGGCTGAGCCGGCGTAGAGATCGCCATCCTCATCGCAGGCGAGTGCTTGGATGAAGCTTCCTGAAATGCCCTGGCTGGCCGGCTCCCACGTGCTGCTGCCGGGTGCCAGGCGGTAGATGCCGCTCCCCCACGTCCCGGCGAAAGCCCAGCCTTGGCACACAGTCACCGCCCAGACGCTCAGGTTGCCCAGCCCCGAGCTGGCGCTTGCCCAAACACTGCCTTGGCTTGATCCCACATAGACGCCGTCGTCGTCCGTTCCCGCGTAGACGAGTCCGCTATCGGTATCGAGCGCCATTGAGGTAACGATCTTGTTTCCCGCGCCGGCCAGGCTCCAATTATTCTGACTGCCGGGGCTTGCAGTGACGGATGGCTCACTGGCCATCGACAAAATGATCAGCAATGCCAATGCCCCGCCCCAACTTAGGGATTTCCGGGCAACCAAGCTCTGTAGTGGTATCATTTTGCCTCATCTTTAGATGAACACCCGGGGGCTCACCCCTTCGGTCGTTCTGGGGTGGCAGTTGGAGACTCGCTTTGTGCATCTATCCGGAAATAGCGCCATTCGCTCCACGGGCCGACTGCGGAACTGCCTTGAGCAGTCTTGCGGACTATCCTGACCTGCCAGCGGAATGGACCGCGTTGCACAAAGCTGGTGAGTGGCCGCGTTATGCTTGTTTCGGTCAGATTTGTTTCGAATGCCGCGCGGACAGGCGTGGCTTGTTCTGTTGACTCTACCTGCCAGTCGTAACAGTCGGCGTCGGTGAGCGCTGGGTCTGCTGTCCATCTGAAGGTGATTTGTTGTTCTTGCCCCACCTTGTACACCCACATATCGGGCGGTTCCAGCAAGGTTGGCTTGGCAAGCCCTGTCGCTGTCCCCGTCGTCTGCGTCGCGTTCACCGCCGGCGCCGGTGTCGGTGTTCGGGTTGGCCTTGGCGTGGACGTTGGCGTACGGGTCGTCGTGCTGGTCGGGGTGGCAGTTGCGGTGGGCGTGGGCGTGGCCGTGGCGGTAGGCTCCGGCGTGTTGGTTGGGTCGACCGGCGTGATGATAATCGGTTGCGCAGGTTTGGGGCTCACCGGTAGCTGGTGCGTCGGGCTTGCGCGAACCGCCACGGACGCCGGTGTCGACTGTTCTCTTGAGAGATTCAGCCGGGGAAGCAAGAAAGCGAAAGCAAGCGCCGCTGCGGCCACGATTACTGCAAGAAGGAGCAGAATCCAGATCACCAACCGAGAACCACGCTTTTTGCCTTGTTCGGCCGTCGGTGATGTCGCTGCTGCCGCCGGCGGGGGTGTTTGCGTCGGCGCCTTAGCAGACTTGGCGCCCGCCGCGGCCGCGACTGCGTTCGCGACGGCCGGCAAAGCGGGTTCGGCCGCCGTCAGCCCCGCGCTGCGACGTGCAATGATAAACGAAGTATCGTCGGTCCGCTGCGGGGTGTCGGCGGCGCGCCACAACCGATGCGCGAGGCGGCTCGGCTCGCCTTCTCCCGCCAGCTCGCGGCCAATTGCCGCAGGCGATAAGGCGCGCGTCAGGCCGTCGCTGCACAAGAGCAGCGTGTCTTCCGGGCCAAGGTCCCATCGATCGACTCGGATGTGATCGTCGCTCTCCTCAGACAGGTCGCCGAGCACCCAGGGACCGCTTCCCTGCGCGTCACGCCACATCTCCGGCGCCGTCTCGTGAAGCTTCTGTCCTGTCCGGAACAAGAAGGCCTGGCTGTCGCCCAGCCAGGCGATATGGGCCTGGTCATCCAGGATCACGAGGCAGACAACGGTCGTGAAGCGGCGCTCATCCCGCGGTTGTGCGGCGTTGAAGCCTCGAAATTCGCGGTTGATGTTTTCGAGTCCGGCGCGCAGCGCATCGAGCGGGTCCGCCGCGCGGCCTGTACGATCGTAGTCTCCTTGCATGGCTTCGTAGTACAGCTCGCCGAGCCGTTGGCCCACGATACTGCTGGCAAGTTGGCCTGCCGCAGCACCTCCTACGCCATCAGCGAGCACCAGGAGGATGCCATGACGTTGGTACTTTTCTAGCTCCGCCTGGTACACTTGCCTTTGCATTTCGTAACCCTGGGGCTGCGCGCTCTCGAGCCCGGCCGGAACAGGGGCCGATCTCCCAGCAGCATACTGCCGCGCCTCCTTCTCTAGTTCCCAAACGCGCGCATGATCCTGGTTGATATTGCGGTCCCGTCCCTTTTCGATCAGGGAGGCTGTTTGCACCGTTTCCGAGTTCCATAAGTAGATCCCGGTGGCTGCTTGGGCGCTCGGAGCTCTCTTGCCGGCGGAGCCACGAGATGGCCGCGCAACAGTCTCATCACCTACGCGCGCGGCCTTGGGTTTTGCCGGCCGGGATTCGTGATTATCATGGAATCCCTTGGGCTCTGCCGGCCTCGGTGTGGAAACGGCGGTTCCAGGATGCCTGCCCGACTTGATGTCTGGTTGGGATGAAAGCATGTCAGGCTGCGTCGGCGTCTTAGGTGGCAGAAGGCTCGCTGTGGGATCAGGCCACACCTCGCCGCGCGCTGGCGCAGCCTCGATATCGGGGATGGCGGATCGAGACGGTGCTGTCTCGAGTTCCAGCGCCGCCCTGAGCTGATCTCGAGGACCGGCGATCCATAAAGTGGCGTTGAATTCTGCGGGAGCCCTCTGATGTCTCAGTGTCGTCATGAGCTCAGGAGCCCACGTCTCGCCTTTGGTGCCACCCGCGGCTTTCACCAATGCCTCTTTGTCGACTTCAGGGTTGCTGCTGATGAGCCAGAAGTGATACCCACGAGTCGGGCCGCCCCAGCTCAGGGAGATCTCCGCCCACTCTGCCCCCTGCACGTCGGTGCGTTGGAGAAAATGATACATCGAGGAAGATTGGGGCGATAGGGTGCGCACCTCGTATTGGATGTATTTCTTATTGAGAAAAGCGCAGAGCAGCGTGACCGGTCCTTTCTCGTGCTGCCACTGGGGTCGCAGTGTTCTTTCAATCCACCCGCGCACTTCTGCTGCCCAGGAGTAAGAAGAAGTGTTGAGATCGCCTCGGGTCGATCGTCGGGATTGCCAAAAGTCGTCCGCCAGCCAGTTTTTGGTAGATTTGCACCAGCGGCTCCATTCATCACTGTCTACGCTGGCGGCCGCCACCGTCATTCCGAAGAGCATTTGGCGGAAGTCGTCGTCCATCTGATGGGCGCCGGACGCCCACGTGAAGCTTAGGCGTCGTCCGGGGCTAGAAAAACCTTCCAGCGCCCAATCAACCGACGTTGGAACTTCGCCGCGCCGAGAAAAGATCGCCATCACTGTAACTCCACAACGATGACACAAGGCGGGTCATACCAGTTTCCGTCCGGCTTGACCACCTTTAGCCGCAACGAGTACCTCCCTGCCGGAAGCGCACCCGTCTCCCAGATCGCCAGCGTCGTGCCGGCCTGCGCCCGAGATGAGATTTCACGAATCACAGTATAACTCTGGTCGTCGGCGCCGACCCCTGCCGCCCATTCCAGTTTATAGCGGGCGAACTGGGCCGGGTATGCTGCCCCCCGGATTTCAATTGGGCCCCGTCTGATTCTAGCATTGGGCGCCGGGTAGGTGATCTTTCGGTCATCAAGACAGCCGGCCGGCAGCACGGGCACGGGGGTATTAGTCGGCGGCACCGGCGTATTGGTCGGCGGCACAGGGGTATTGGTCGGCGCTGGGGTGTTGGTCGGCGTGGGGGTGTTGGTCGGCGCGGGGGTGTCGGTCGGGTCCACCACTATGATGATGCGGCGAGTTGCCGTTGCTATGATTGCGGGAGAGGGCCGCGATGGCTCTTCTCGGGGAGGAGGCGCTGTGATCAGTAACACCGCCAGAGCTACCAGGCAGACCGCGCCCACGATCGCGATCCATCGAAAACTTGGCACAGCACGCCGCGATGACTGGCCAATGCTCAGGGCGCCTTCGGTGGACGTTGCTACCGGTCGCTCCTCCGGCGTCGATACGGGCGCCGCATGGCGTTTCGTGACAAAATCGGTAGCCATCTCGAGGCAGCTTGAATAACGATAGCGTCGACCGCGCTGGAGGGCGCGCTCCAGAACGCTGTAGAGCGGCGCTGGGATATCCCCGGGCACGGGCACCGGCACGTTTTTCTCGATCAATAGATCGTAGGCTTGCTTAAGTTCTTGCTCCGGCTCGGCGAGATCGATCTCGACCGGATAGTGTCCTGTCAGGGCGCGGTACAGCATCACACCTAGCGAGTAGATATCGGCGCGTGAGTCGATTTCCTGCCAGCCTTCGTTTTTGACCTCCGCGAACACAACCTCAGGTGCGGCATAGCGCACATTACCGTAACCCTCGGGAAGGAAGTCAGCAAGTACGATTCTCCCGCTGCTGTCGAGCAGTACATTGCCTAACTTGATATCGCGGTGCATTATCGGTGGATTGAGATGGTGGGCGGCATCCAATGTCGGCGCGATTGCCTGCATCACGTTTGCCATCACATCGGATGGCACGGGCTGCGGCTCGGGATAGAATCTATTCAATGAGGTGCGGTCGTAATAGCGCATCGCGATGAAATAGCCGTTGTTGGCAGAGGCGCCATGCTCGATCACTTCGACCAATGCCACCGATGATGCCGGCATTACTTTGGGCAGCTCTTCCCAAAGATGATCCAAAGTCTTCGCTTCCTCGCGAAGGTAGGTTGCATGTTCGGGTTCAATCGGGAATTTCAGGGCAGCCACATCCAGTTTCTTGACATCCTTGGCAGGACCGCTTAGGACGGTAGCTTTCCACACCTCCGCCAGGCCGCCGGTTGCTATGATTTCCTCCAGTCGATAGGAGGATTGTCCCTGGATGATATCGTCGCGCTTCGCTCCTGTGGCCATTCATCTTCTCCTTGAACCTATCGCGTTATGCCCTCATGGCGTCGGACGGCGGCGTTCGATGATTCCCCCAACTCCCTTGAAGGCGGCAAACAGCACCATCAGTCCTACGATGACCAGCGCAGCCGGAAAAACCAAGAGGCCCCAAACTCGTATGCCGATATTCTCAACCGGTTCCCAGTCAGTCAAATACGTTGTGGAGCCCATGATGGTGCCGGTCGGTCCGTTGATGGACACCTGGATAGCGTGGCCGTTCGGCGCCGGGGTTAGAGGCGAGTTGTAACTGAGGAGGTACTCGCCCTTGTACTTTGCTTTGAGATCATCCGTCACCTGTACCGCCGTATCCATGCTGGGTTTCATGACCAGGCCATCAGAAGGTAGCGCTACCGCCGACAGAAAGCTGCTGTCCGGGCTCGTTTCCGTCGTAGCAGTATAGACGACCACCGTGCGTTGTGCCGCCAGTCCGGCCAAGGTAGGTGCTTCCAGGGTCGGGTTGATGTTGGCTATTTTGCCCGTCACCACGACGATGTGAGGTAGGTTGCCGGGTGTCTTAGCCATGATGAGTTGGCGTAATAATTCATCGAGCCCGGCGGAGGTTCCTGTGTATGGCAATACCTGATTGATTGCATTGATCAAGGTCACGGCATCGCTCTGTTCGAATGGTACCACCACCGCGCTCTGCTGCCCTGGAACCCACAATTCGATCAAGTCGCTTTCCTGGGGATTCAGATCGGGCGCCAGCTTCAGAGTTTCGACGATCTGGCGAGCGAAGTCGCGCGCGGCATTGAGCTCTTCACGGGAGGTGTTGTTCCGAGTATCCAGCACCAGTGAAATGGCAATAGGGGCGCCGCCTCGGTCATTGAACACCACCGCCGGCTTCAAAGCCGGAACATTGGAGGCGAACTCGGAACTCTCGCGCACCAAGAATGCCTCTTCCAGTCCAGGGATGACATACCCGCGCGCATCCTGGACTCGTACGGCCATCTTTACTTCCGGAAACGCAGAGACGTCGGGCATGCCTGGAATCAGCAGTGTTATCGATTGCGCCAATGCGGCTGCCGGGAACAGGAGCAAGGCCAATACCACGATGATTATGATCGCCCTATACGGTCGCATAGTCATATCATTCCCTCCTGCTCAGCGTGCGCCCCGGGGCGCTGACGAGTTTGAACACAAACACCTTGTCCTCGATGACCAGGCGATCATTTCGTTCCAGCCGCACCGGTTCGGCGGTGACAACAACATCGCTGGGCATATCTTCTTTGATGATTCTGACAGGTTTGTCCGGGGACATCTCGTTGGTGTGGATATAGTATCCCGGTGGCTCCCGCCTGATATCGAATGTGACCTCGGCCAACGGCCTGGAGTCGAGTCCTCCCAATGGACCATCGCCGCACAGAGGCCCCGGCACTTTGAGCGGCAGCATCTCTCCGGTCTCAATATCCTCCAGCAGAGGCGTCCCGATCTGGTGGAACTGGAGATCGTAGCTCTGCGGCTCGTCACCGACCACGATTCGGTCGCCGTCCCGCAGAGTGACTGCATCGGAACCCGGCGGCACCGATCGTCCATTCACGAAGACGGGTGCGCCTTCGGATTTGGCCCCATTTCGCAATCGGTAACTGGACAAGGTGGGTTCAATAATGACCTGATGGCGAGAAACCCATTCCGGCGCGTGGGGTAACAGAGGAACGAATTCTTCAATTTCCCTTCTTGAAAGCGGTTGCTCCGGCAGCCGTCCAATCACAAGTTGACGGGCAATCCGGCGCCGCTTTGGCCACTCGGTGACCTCAGGATAGCGATCTTGCCACGCGTACTGCCACTCCAGCCAGGCCACGCCGGCAGGTGCGGCGGCTTGAGCTTCCGACAGCATCTGAGGACGGGGTTTGGTTGCATCCGCCTCAACAGCCACGATCCTGCCTGCGCCTCCTCGTTGCGCGGGTGTGACCGTACTAGACATTCCAGACGCCGCGCTCACGCCGCCCTGTTGTGGCGGCGTCGTATCGGATCGGGGCCTGGGGGTGAGTTCCTTGGCCTGAATCATTCGCTCTACCGAGGGTGGGGTGTTCGATTTTGCAGCCATTGCTGCACCTGCGCTTGACATGAGCCGCGCCGGCGCCTGCGTCACCCATCGCTGCAATGGGATCAATCCTAACCCTTGTAGAACTACACCGCCGACCCCAAACCATACGAGGGCCGTGACTAGATCAGCCGCGGCTCGCAGCACGTTGGGCGCCAGCCGATTCACCGAAACACCGGCGGGGGCATTCAGGATGCGGAATACCAGCGCAGGCGCCGCTCTGGCCACCAGGATCGGTACGGTCAAGAGCAGTCCGATGCCGAACAGGATGAGCAGCAGAGTGAGCGTCGGGCGTCCGTGCGGATCCTGCCGCGCGCTCGCGTCTACGGAGCGGCGCCAGAAATAGATCACCACAAGGAGCACCGCGAGCGCCGTTATCAGATAGACGAGGCCCGTTCGATATGCCTCTCTGATCAGTGCGTTGGATAACTGCGTCTCGATGCATGTCTGAAAGCTGTTGCAGTTCACGGATCTCCTCCTGCCTAAGAACCGATCGGCGAATGTACACGAAGTAACCGCTGCCTGATGCCTCCGGAGCGCCGGCCGAGCTTGAAAGCCTGCTCGTAGTCCTGGCGTGCAGAGGTGAGGGCGTGCCTTTTTTCCTCGACTGCGCCTCGCAGATAGTAGGCATAGCTGTTGAACGGCTCGATCGCAACCGCTGCAGTGCAAAAGTACCAAGCATCATGCAGGCTGCCGGCAGCATATGCCGCATATGCTTTTGCAAGAGTCTTCGCGGCTTGTCCTTGAAGCGCCCCCCCTACTCGCGCCTCGGGTGGCGTAACGTCATTGGCAATCTGATGCCGGGGTGTGGCTTCTTGCGTAGCTGCTCCGGACGGCTGCCTGTGGCCGGCCTCTTTGGCATCATGAAATACCTGCAGAGGAGGCGTGTACCCCAGTTTCCGTATGAAGTCTGCCGCGTAAACGTAGCTCGGGTCTGCTTCCAATGCCCGCCGACACATCTGATAGGCCTGTTCGGTTTGTCCCAGCGCGGCGTGATCGCGCGCCACCGAGCATAGGTACTGGGGGTTTTCGGGCAAGAGCGTTGCGCATTTGTCATGATAGTATAAGGCGGCCGCGTAATCACCCATACGAAATCGTCGGTTTCCTTCTTCGAACAGTGTCAATACGTCACCCTGTTGAGGTATCATGGTTTTACCCAGTGTGGATGCCCCTCAAGGACATTGTCCGAGGGGTGTTGAGCGGAAGGCACAGCCTTCGCAGTCCGATGGGCGGTTCACAGAGACGGGTCGTCGTCGCAACTTATCAAACTGCTCTCGGCAGTTAAGTACGCGCGCACTCTGGCCGGTATCCAGGTCTCGGAAATCATTCCGCAAGCTCTGAAGAGTCATGTCAACCTGCACCAGGCATTCCTGGATGCCCGTATGCTGCTCCGCGCACTTTAGAAGCGTTTCGCAACCCGCGATCCGGTACTGAAATCGGGGATACAACCACGCTGCAATCCTCCATGCTTCGACCGCTCTGCGGTACATACTGTGGGCCGCGAAGTATTCGGCGTATTCAAAATGATATACGTGGCTCAGCCAGTAATCCGGGTCGTAATCCGCAGGCGACTGGCTATCGGTGCGGACGCTGCGCAGCGGGGGAGAGTTTTCCTTTTCGCGCTGGGGTGAGGGCGGAACGGCCGGTTGGCTGGGGCCGGTCGTCTTGGGCGAAGCACGCCTGGACGTCTCAGCATTCGGCGGTCGGGTAAGTTCACGGAGGTTCAGCCACTGCGTTTCCGCAGATGATCGCGGCGCCGCGGGCGCGGCAGTCACTTTGGGCGGTGGCGGCGTAAAGTCACGGAGATGATGGTCGGACACTGCTTGCTGACCCTGAAGGGCAGCAAGCAGTGGTTTGTTTCGCTCATCCTGCTGCAAGATCTTGATGATGCCGGGGCGTCCTTTGGCCGCGGTCTGAAACTGTTGGCGTGCGAGGCTTTCGTTTTGTTTGAGCGCCTCCCATAGCCAGAACCCCACCATTTGCTGCCAGCGCTCGCTGTCGTCGCGTGAACGGATCAGGTTCGGTTGGTTCAATGCTCGCTCATAGCAAAATGCGGTTTCGAGCGCCCAGATCGCTTTTTCACGAGGCTCCTCCGCATCTTTGAACCGCTGCGAAAGACCGCGCACCGCCTTATGAACGTAATTGGCTGCGATTTTGGGGTCTTGACTCGCTCTCTTAATTAAGTGGTCGATCACACTTCGGGCATCCTGGACCGTCACACATGTCCACATCGGATCCCAACCGACGTCTATGCCACTCACGGCACGCTCGGTGAAATAGAGGATGAAGTCTTCCAGCACGCACAACCTCCTCATGACCGATCAATTGAAGTCGAGTACTCCCAAGAATGGAGCTAGTTTACATGTTGTTCTTAAAGATTGCAAGTTGCTCGTAAGAAGAATGACAGGAATTGACGCAATCGGGATTTTTGTGCTAACATTTATCGAACAATTCGGTCAACTTCTTGCTCCGCGGAGGCTACCTAAGCGATGCCATTTCCCACCCTCTGTCACCGGTGCGGTAACTCTTTGTCCGGCACCAGCCTTGTCTGCCTCCAGTGCCAGGTGCACTACCGGTTCGATCAATCGCTGGCAGAGCATTTGACGTTGCGCAGCGGTCCGTTCCTGGTGGAAGGAAAGGGTGAGCGGGATGCCAGGCTATATTGTTTGGCGCGAGCGAGCAACGGTTACTACTATCTTCAAAGCATCAATTGGTTGACAGGTGAGTGCTACCCCGCCCTACTCCTGAGCGCTCACCCGGCTAACTACCCGGCTAACATCCCTGTTGTGGATGGTAGCGGTCGCCTGTTGGTGCCGCTTGGTGGCTCTCATGAGGTCGCAATTGTTGACTCACCAACCTCTTCCAGTCCTGGCGTGCGTCCTTTTAACCTGAAAAAGTACGGGAAACCGTTAGCATGTTTGCTGGACTCCCAGAAGCGACCGTTGATAGTCCACACTAAGGCGCACAAGGCTGGGGTCTTGGCCCTTGCTCCCGATCTTCGATCGGTCGATGAAGCGCGGCACCTGCCAGACTTCGATGCCGAGGATCAGGAGGTGATCCCGGTCAGTGACCGGCGTGTGCTCTTCAGGGTGGCAAAGGCCCCTGCTCGCTCGGCCTGGGCGATGTTCGACGCAAGCACAGAGGCCGTGACATCCGTGGCGCCTTCTGATGATCCTGGCGAGCATCCGATACCCTGTTCCTCTGTGCACGGGCAGGTGGCTTTGGCCGGCCGCGACACTCTACGTCTTATCTCACCCGATGCCACTATCCGTTCTGTACGACTGCCCGATGGCGTGACCCACCTGTCTGCGGTAGCTGTGGATAGCCGTCACCGCCTGTATTTCGGCGTCAATACAGGGTGGGGCGAACAGGCGGAAGGTGCTGCACTGTACTTCCCGAACGATGATGGCGGGGATGGCTATCTTTGGGCATCCCTTCCCACGCGTCCCCAGCACATTTTGCCTCCTTTGGAATCTTCAAAGCGCGCCCTGGTGCTGGCGCATGGCAGCAAGGACGGCAGCTATCTGTTAAGTGTCGATCTGGTGACGACTCGCACCGATTATTTGGCGTCTGTTCCCCCAGGTTGTTGCGGCGGCAGATTGGTTGTGCGGGGGCCGGCCGCCGCTTTTGGAGTTGGCAACATGATCTACAAACGCCCTGTTTACCACGATGACGATGCGGGCATCCCATCTCGTGCGGTCACCACATCATCTTCTTCGCGGCCCGTGGCCACATCGCCGGCCAAACCTGCCGCCACACCCTCGGCCAAACCGGCGGTTATACCTGGAGCCGGGACCCGGGTTGCCCCGGGATTGCCGGCAGGACAACCGGCTAAGCCCGAGGCGCCACAACTTAAGCTGCGCATCGATCTTCAGTCACCGGGCCGTGCGGCAATTGGTGACGTCTGCTTGGTCACTCTGGTGCTGACAGCGGAAGATCAGAGATCGAGCTTTCGCATTCGACGGGTTGCACCTTCGGCGCAAGGCAACCAGACCTGGATGAACTACCAGTGTGGCAACGCCCAGTTTTCCCAGAAGCTGGAGACACAACACTCGGGATCGGTGCAATTCATCTTCAAACAAACGGGTCAGATTCCCGTAACGCTTGAAATCACGATCGAGGATGAGCACCGTCGCTGGCAGATATTCACAAAAAGCAGCCATTTTCAGGTAGAAGATCCGCTTCGCCGGCCGCCAGGGACGTATTACACCGCCAGTGGCGACATGATTGTCATCAATCGAACGAATTCATAAACAGGGTCCGCTCATCTTTCTATCGCAAAGGCTTCGTACTTCTTCAAATCCTTCGCGCTCACGCTCGGCTTTACTTCCCCCATCGCCGCCTCAAAATCCGCGGCCGTCACATCCCGCTGTACGCCCGCGGTCACCGCTTCCAGGAACGGGACCTCGCACGCGCGTTGGCAGATGTGGACGACGTCCGCGCCGCTGTAACCTTCCAGGCGTTCGGCCAGGGTGGGGAGGTCGACGTCGGGGGCGAGGGGGCGGTCCTTCAGGTTCAGCTCCAGGATGCGTTGCCGCGCGGCCAGGTCGGGCAGGGGGACGTAGATCTTTTCGTCGAAACGGCCGGGGCGCATGGCCGCGTCGTCGATCATCCACGGCACGTTGGTCGCACCGATGAGGAGCAGGCCGGGGTGCTTGCCGGCCATGCCGTCGAGCTCGGCCAGGAACTGCGGCACCACCCGATTCATCACGGTGGAGTTGCCCCCGCGCCGCGGAAGCAGTGATTCGACCTCGTCGATGAAGATCACGGCCCGCTCGTGGGCCCGCGCCGCGCCGAACAGCGCACCCACGTTTTGTTCCGCTTCGCCCACCCACTTGCTCATGATCTCTGATGGCTTGACGGTGAAGAATGCCGCGTCCAGCTCGCCGGCCACGGCCTTGGCGATCAGCGTCTTGCCGGTGCCGGGCGGGCCGTAGAGCAGGATGCCGCCGCCTGAGCGCACGCCGAAGCGCTTGGCCTCGTCAGGATGCGTGAAGGGATAGATCAACTTGAGCCGGATCTGCTCCTTGACATCTTCCAGGCCGGCCACGTCAGTGAAGCGCACGTCGGGCCGTTCGACCACCAGCCAGTCCTCGGGGTTGGCGCTGCCCAGCGGTTCCGTGACGGCGCGCCGCGCGGCTTCGGATGCGCGCTTCTGCGCCTCGATGCGGGGCGTCAGCGCGTCGGCACGCGCCTGAATGTCCTTGGCGTAGGCTAACCGCTGCTGCTGCACGTGCGGTGCTTCGGTGCGTTGGGCCGCTTCCAGCATGTAGCGCGCGGCCTGCAACAAGTGATTGCGCGCGGCAACCAGATCGCCGGCTTCTTGCGCCTGGACGCTGGCCTGCAAGTGTTCTTTGGCCCGATCGAGTTGGAGTTGCATGGCGACTCCCCATTTTGGATTGCCGATCTTGGATTGCGGATTTTCGCTGGTCGCCGGCCGATTGCCAACTCCCAGCTTCAGGTTTTCAGTTTCCAGAGCCCCCGTTTGTGGCGGCGAGCCTCTTGTTCTGCGGCGAGCAGCGTTTCGGCGAGCCGGTTGTTGGGATAGCGGCCGGCATAATAGACCACACCCTGGCGCAGGAGCTCAGCGTTGATCAGCCTGTCGCCAACATAGACATAACGCCAGAGCGCGCCATCGATGTCGGCGCCGAGCGCATCAGCCTCCAGGCGCACCCGTTTGTGCCCCACCAGCGCCTGGTTGGCGTCCCGCGCGGCGTAGGCGCCCGCGTCCGGCCTCCCGAGCGTATTGTGCATCAGGGGCGAATCGACCCCGATGTAGCGCACCCGCTGTCCGGTCGCCAGCTCGATGGTTGCGCCGTCGAATACCCGCACCACCAAAAGGCCCGGCGGCTGGCTGGCGTCTGCTTGCCGCGCTGCGCCATCCGCCATCTGCACTTTGCCCTCTGCCACGGGCAATCGGCCATCTGCCATCTGCGACCTGCCATCTGCTGTCTCCAGCGCATCGTTGAGCTGGTCCAGCCGCGCCTCATCGTCGCCGAGCGGCTCTGTGGCGTCGATCAGCGCCGGCCAGTCGAACGGCGCCGCGGCCGGGGTGTCCTGGCGCAGGCGTTCGAGGGCATCCAGGCTTTCGCGCAGCCAGATCAAGCGGTTCAGCAGGAGGAGCTGTTTGTGGGATACGCGCAGCAGGGCGGCGACGTGGCTTGCCTCGTCCTCCAGGGCGGCGACTTGGCCGGCGCGCGCACGCTGGCCTCGCAGGTCGGAGCGGCCGGCGCCGTCGGCGAACAGCATCTCCTGCTTCGCTTCCAGCTCAGCGAGCCGCGCCTCCTGCTCAGCCCGGCCAGCGGCCAGTTGGTCCCGCAGGCCCTGCAACTCGGCTAATTCGATGCCGCCCAGGGGCCTGGCCACGCGGCTAATCAATTGATAGGTGTTCACGTGTCAGGTGCTCCGGTGTCAGGTGCTCCGGTGTCAGGTGCTCCGGTGTCAGGTGCTCAAGTGTTCAGGTGTTCGCGGGTCGCGTGTGACGCGTCGCGTGCCAAGTGCTCCGGCGTCAGGTTTGAGCGAGTGTTTGAGGCCGCCGATGAGAGCCTTGGTCTTGGCGGCTTGGGCGTACTGCTTTTGAAAAACGCTCTCGTTGATGTAGCCAACGTCGAGAGCGACGTATAGCAGCGACTGAACTTCAACCGCCGACCGGCGGGCAATGCCCAGGAAGCGCGCAAACTCACGCTTGGACTCGCAGTCGAAGCCTTCCGCTATGTTTGTCATGCTTGAGACTGCTGCGCGGCAGACCTGATCCCGCAGCCCGAAATCCCGTGCAAAGGCGCCCGCGCTTGTCAAACGATAAATATCGCGCGTCAGCCTCCGCGCCTCCTGCCACCCCTGAATCTCCTCAAATCGTTTGATCAGCGCCATCCTCCCCCCTCCCTTAACTCGCCACGTGATACTCAAACACGTGACACTCCAACACCTGACACTCCGTCTCACACCCCCTCGCGCTTCAGCACATCGTCGATCTGCTTCAAACTGGCCTCGATTTCGGCGTCAAAGCCCGGCTCAGCGCCTGCCTCCGCCTCTTTCGCGATGGCATCCATGATCTCCTTGAGTTCGCCGGGCCGTTCCTCTTCCACCGAGACTAGCTGCTCGTCCATGATGCCGACGAAATCCTCCAAGCGGTCCTGCAGCACTTCGGCCATCATATTGCTGCGCTCGACGCCGGCCTGGATGCGCGCCAGGTCGGCCGGGTTGGCGTTCACCAGGATGGACTTGGACATGGCATCGAAGGCCTGGGCGAACTCGCTGCCGGCCGCGGCCTGGTCTGCGCGCGATTCCATGACGTCGAAGTAGAGCATCTGCCGTTCCCAGCGGTTGATCTCGTCGCGGGTCGCGGAGATGAGCGCGGCCAGCTTTTTCACCATGGCGGAATCGCCCAGCCGGGAGGCCTTGGCCGCCAACTCCCAGTAGCGGCGCATGATCTTTTTCTGGTTGAGGATGTGGCGCTCGGCCTTGCGCCGGCCCTCTTTGATCTTGATGCGGCGCTCCATTTCCTGCTGTTGTCGCCGCTCCTCGATGAAACGCAATGGACTCACGGTGCGCCTCCTGTGTGGCGTTAGGCATCAACCTGGCGGCGCCAGGCGTCGTAGCGTCCGATGTCGCGGGTATTGGTGACCGGGCGGATAGCAGCCAGCGCCGCGTCAAAGTCGGCGCCGGCCAGCGGCTCCACCTTGAGCGTGTAGTCCGCCAACGTTTCCCGGCCCTGGCTGGCATGCCGGAGCAGGTCGGGGTTGGCCCGGCCCACCATGCGGGAGACGGCATAACCCACCACCGCCTCGATCTCGCGGCCCGAATAGCCGGCAGTCTTTTTGACGAGGTCGTCGAGCGACACCAGCGATTTGTGCCCTTTGCGCTCGACGTGGATCTGGAGAATGGCTCGGCGGGCGGCCTCATCGGGGAGCGGCACATAGATCAGCCGCGCGCCGAAACGGCTCAGCACAGCCTTATCCACCTGCCAGGGGAGGTTGGTGGCCGCGATGGTCAGCACGTAAGGGGCCTCATCGCTGCGCTTGTCGTCCAGGCCATCCAGCTCGGATAGCAGGGTGGAGAGCACCCGCCGTTCCGCGCCGCTGTCGCTGCCTTCACGGCTGCCGGTTAGCGCGTCGAATTCGTCCAGGAAGATTACGCAGGGGGCCTGCGCGACCGCCTCGGCGTAGAGCGCAGTGATCAGCTTGGATGACTCGCCGAAGAACTTGCTGAGCATGTCGCTGACTTTGACGCTGAAAAAGGTCGCGTCCAACTCGTGCGAGGTGGCTGCGGCTAACAGCGTCTTGCCGGTGCCGGGCGGGCCGTACAGTAGGATGTTCCGCGCGGCGTTGAGGCTGATCCCTTTGGGCTTGCGGGCCACGGCCAGGGCATACGCGGTCTGGATCTCCCGCTTGGTATCCTCCAGGCCGCCGATATCGTCCCATGAGACATCGGTTGAGGTGACCAGCCCGCGCACCGACTCCCGGTAGTCCTCGCCGGCCGTCGGTTCTGTGGTGGCACGTGCAAGCCGTCCGCTCTCGATGCGCGCCGCCATCTCATCGAACTTGCCGGCCCGCTCCTCCCACTGCTTGCGCACGTCGTCGGTAATCGCGTACCCGGCGTATTGGCGCAGCAGGCCGGCGCACCGCCGGTAGGCGGCGGTCGCCTCCGCGGTTTGGCCGGCTTCCAGCGAGCGCTCGGCGCGCGCCTTCGATTGCTCGAACTGCGACCAGATCTGGCCGCTGAGGTCGATTTTGGCCATGATGCACCTTTCGTGTGCTCACGCACCCGGCACTTGTGAGATGCCGGGTGCGTTGACGAAGCACGTTGACGCCTGGCAGGCGGCGGTTACTTGTCCGTTTCGGTGCTCAGTGAGCTGTCAAGTTGCTCCAGCCCAGCGCCAACGCTGCCGGCCTCGCGGGCCCGCTGCATCTCAGCCATGATCTGGGACACGCCCTCGTCCAGCTCCTCGCGCTCCGCGAATTCGCCGGAGTCCTCCAGGCTGCCCAAAAGCCGCTCGAACTTGTCCATCTGGAACACGTTGTTGGCGGTGGCCTGATCCACGAAGCCTTCCAGCTCGCCCAGCTCCATGTTGCCCAGGATCTGGCCGACGGCGGTCTCTTCCCAGCTCTGGCGGTTCTCCTTCAGGAAGATCAGGCCGTTGAGCACGCGCATCTGCTTCTGGTAGGCCGACAGGTTCTTGTCGTAGCTTTTGGCCTGAAATTCCAGCTCCTGGATCTTCTGGGCCAGGAGCTGCTGGCGCCGCTTGGAGGCTTCGCCCACCCCCTGCTGAAACAGCTTCTCTTTTTCCTTCTCCAGGTCGGCCACCCGCCGCATGACCCGGTCCTGCTCTTGTTCGAGCTTCACCTTGGCCATGGTCAGGTCGTCCAGCGCGATGGCGCCGATCGTCTTCTTGCGTTTGCCGAAGATATTATCCAGGAATGCCATGATATCCTCCCTCTCTGATATGGGTATGTGATGAGTGTTCGGTCTTATGATGAGCGATTGCGCATCATCAACGGCGCAAACTCGCCCTCCTCAACCAGCTTATAGCGGCCGGCACTTTCCAGGATCCGACAGGCCCGAAGCACCAGCGGCTCCGGCAGGCCCAACATTTGCGCCAACTGGGCCACCGGCAGGCCTTCGCGGCCGGCCAGGGCGACTTCGATCTGCGGCGCCAGGGCTGCGACCTCCTCGCGTTCCAACGTCAGTTTGAACAGCTCGGCGTAACCAAACTTGCCCAGGCGCTCGTCCATCCGGTTTGCAGTTACCGCGCCTGTTTCCAGGTCCACCAGGCACGGCAGCACTGCGGGGTGGCGGTAGGCCCGGCCCCGCTCGTCGATGATGTGGGCCACGGCCGGTTCACCCCAGCCGGTTGGCGAGGCCAGTCCGGCGATGAGGGTGGCGTCCGTGTCCGCAGCCAGCTTCTCCAGGTCGGCCAGCAGGAGCAGCAACTCGTCCAGGTCGGCGGGCCGGGTGTCGAACCCTGGCTCCACAAATTCCGACAGGCGCGCGGCGCTGCGCGCCTCCAGCAGCAGCCCTTGCCGCGGCTTGCCCCAGCCCAGGCCGCCCGCGGGAATGTGATAGCGGGACAGCTCGTTGTGCGGCAGCGTGGTCTGGCTGGCCCGGTCGAGGAATCCCACGTTCAGCATCTGCATTAACTGCAGCGTCTCATCGTCGGTGCTGTGGAACGGCGCCCAATCGGCGACCCGCAGCACCTCGGCCGTGCCCGGGTGATAGAGCGAGCCGATATCCCGGACCTTCTCGTCGAAGCGGGCGATCCAGGCCTGCTCGAGCTGCCGGGCTGCGACCGCGGTGACCAGGCGCTGGATCTCGCCGCTGGCCAGCGCGGCCTGCGCCTGGGCCAGGCGCTCCTGCTCGCCCGGCCGGTGGTCGGCGCAGTGGCGCGTACCGTTGCCCCAGCAGATCGAGCAGATCGGCTCGCTGCAGCCGCCTCGCGCACACGTGCCTGCAACCTCGCGCGGGGAGCGCAGCAGGCGGAAGCAGCTTCCGCATTTGAGCGGCGTTTCGGTGGGGGGCATCGCCATCTCCTGACTGCGGCCTGCGGTTTGCGCCACCTGAGCCTGGAAATAGGCTTCCAGGTCCTCGCGGCGGATGCGGTACATGCCGCCAAATTTGCCGGCCGGCAGCTTACCCGCTCGCACCAGCCGGTACACCGTTTTGTAGTCTACGCCGAGATAGTCCGCGGCGTCCTGGATACTGAGAAATGGACCCATCAGGGACTCCTTATACATTCGAACCGGAGTATATCACGGCTCAGGCTGCGCTGCCCGAAAACTGGCTGACGTTTCCCTGATTATACCAAGTTTTCCCAGACATGTACAAATTCTGAATCACCGCTTCAAGTGCCCGGCAGTTCGAAAGTACTGGTCATTTGAAGTTGAGAGGCGACGGCATTATACATGGTGCCGTATGCTGATGCAAACGCATGGGACCGCCAAAAATGCCAGATTTGGGCAGCGCTGGTATAATGCGTCCCCAGGTTATTCTGCTTTCCATATTTAGGAGTTATTCATGGCTGAACTGTTTGCCGATCGTTTCGTAATCGATCGCGAAGTAGGCCGCGGCGGGTTTGGGACCATCTACCTGGCGCGCGACAACCGGCTGCGCGGCCGCGCAGTGGCGCTGAAAGTGCTGCATCCCGGGCTGTCGGCCGACCCGGCGGTGGTGCATCTCTTCGAGCAGGAGTCGGGCATCCTGGCCTCGCTGGTGCACGATCACATCATCCCGGTCTACGATGCGGGCGTGTGGGAGGGCCGGCGCTACATCGTGATGCAGTATCTGGAGGGCCGGTCGCTGGCACAGGTGGTGGCGGACGAGGGGGCCCAGCCGGCCGCGCGGGTCCGGCCCTGGCTGCAGCAGGCCGCCTCGGCGCTGGCCTATGCGCACGAGCAGGGCGTGCTACACCGTGACGTCAAATCGGCCAATCTGCTGCTGGACCGGACCGGCTCCCGCCTGTACGTGACCGACTTCGGGCTGGCGCAGGCGGTGGAGGCCAGCGGCGGCAGCAGCACCGCCAACACCGGCACGCTGACCGGCACTGCGGCCTACCGCGCGCCGGAGGTGGCGAAGACCGGCCACACCGTCGCCAGCGACCTGTACGGTCTCGGCGTGGTGGCCTACGAGCTGCTGGCCGGCCGCCTACCGTTCCTGGCCGCCGACCCCCTGTCGATGCTGCTGCTGCACGCGACCGAGCCGGTCCCGCTGCTGCCCGCTAGCGTGCCGCAGGAGTTGGCGGATCTCGTCCTGCGGCTACTGGCCAAGGACCCCGCGGCGCGGCCCGCGAGCACGGCGCAGCTCCTGGCGCTGCTGGACGCGCTGGCCGAGGCTGAGCGTACACGGCGAGAGGCTGAAGAAGCGGCGCGCCGGACGGAGGAGGAAAGGCAGCGGATCGCAGCGGATAAACGGATGGCGGCTGAGGCTGAGCGGGCACGGCGCGAGGCCGAACAGGAACGGCAGCGCCAGACGGAGGAGGAGAGGCGGCGGATCGAGGCAGATAAACGGATGGCGGCCGAGGCTGAGCGGCAGGCGCGGGAGGAGGCCAAACGGCATGCTGCGGCCACGGGCCGCGGCGGTCGCGGGCCATTGCCCTGGGTGCTCGTCGGTGTGGCGGGCCTGGTGCTGCTGTTCGGCGGCTGGGGCCTGGCGCGGTTGTTGCGGCCGGCGTCTACCCTGGAGTTGGGCATCGGCTCAACCTGGACCTCACCGGTGGATGGCATGGTGCAGGTGTACGTGCCGGCGGGGGAGTTCCTGATGGGGGCGGCCGACAGCGATTCCGATTACGAATACGACGAGACGCCGCGGCATAAGGTGACGCTGGACGCGTACTGGATAGATCGAACAGAGGTGACGCAGGATCAATACCAGCAGTGTGTGGCAGCGGGCAAGTGCGAGGCGCCGAGTTGCAGCGGTTCGGGCCAGGGCAATCATCCGGTGGTGTGCGTGTCATGGCAGAATGCCGTAGACTATTGTGTCTGGGCGGGGCGCCGGCTGCCGACGGAGGCCGAATGGGAGAAGGCTGCACGCGGTGCGGACGGGCGCATCTATCCGTGGGGCAACCAGGCGCCGGATGACTCGCGGCTCAACTACAACAACAATGTTGGGAACACATCAGCAGTGGGCTCTTATCCATCCGGGGCCGGCCCTTATGGTGCGTTGGACATGGCGGGGAATGTCTGGGAGTGGGTGGCGGATTGGTATGGTGAGCAGTACTACGCCGGCTCGCCGACATGGAATCCTCTGGGACCGGATGCGGGGCAGGAGCGCGTGTTGCGGGGCGGCTCGTGGAACCGTGATCAGGGGTGGGTCCGCGCCGCCTTCCGGTTCAGGGCCGGACCTGTCCTCAGGCTCGACCGCGTCGGTTTCCGGTGTGTCCGCTCGGATTGATGCTGGGTTGCTGGGGTTCTGGACTTCTGGGTTTCTGAAGCGGGGGGGAGAGGTTCGGACCACAAAGTGGCGAGAGGGCGCGAAGAAACGCGAAGCGCAAAGTGCGTGACGTCGGCAGGCTGCGCCGCTGGATGTTCCGACCGGCTTCGCACTCTTCGTGCCTCGTGTCTTTCGCCTTCTTCGTCCTTTTGTGATCCACGCCTTCTTCCGCTCGTCGCCGGTCTCCTGACCGGCGTGGGCAGCAAGCGGCGGCGGTCGGGAGACCGCCTGCAAGCGGGAGTAAGCATACGATGGAGACCGCTTGCAAGCTGCTAACCTTGCCCCACTTGACGCGGTTCTCCTGACCGTGAGGGGAGTGAACTATGCTGATCTGTCCCAACGGCCACGGCCCCAGGGAAGGCCGTTACTGCCCTGATTGCGGCGGTGAACTGGTCGCCGCGCTGTCGGCCGGCGATTCGCTGCGCATCCGTAGCCCGGAGGCGCATGCCACGATCAACCCGACCTTCATCCTGCCTGGCGCGGGGTCGGGGGAAGCGCTGCCCAAGCGCGTGAAGTGCCCACTCTGCGGCCAGAAACCGCTGGAAGCGGACACCTTCGACTGCCAGGGGCCGTGCGGTCGATCCAATCTCTGCCGGCGGCATTTCGACGAGGAGTACGAGATGTGCCGGGACTGCGCTCGCGAACGTCGCAACCTCGGGCAGCAGGACATCGCGTGGCGGTCCAGGCTGGAAGCAGAATTGGCTGAGTGGCGCGGCAGGGCAGAGAGGGCTGAGTCGCAATTAGCTGAGATTGCATCCAAGTCTGATAAGGCTGGCGCGACGCAGCGATCGGTGTGGGAGCAGATTGGTGTCGAGTTCCTCAAGATACCGGCGGGCGAATTTCTATGCGGTCTTGACAAGCAGAGGGTCGTGCTGCCCGATTTCTTCCTTGCGAAGACGCCGGTTACTGTGGCTCAGTTTGAGGCTTTTGTGCGGGCGACCGGTCATGTTACGACCGCTGAGCTGAAGGGTTTTGGGTGGTGTTTCGTGGCTTCGGATTGGAGGGAGGTGCCGGGAGCGGATTGGCGCCATCCAAACGGGCCCAACAGCGACGTCAGCGACAAAGCGAACCATCCGGTGACCCAGGTGTCATGGGAGGACGCGCAGGTGTTTTGCCAGTGGGCTGGGCTGCGGCTGCCCACTGAGCAGGAGTGGGAGAAGGCCGCGCGTGGGACAGACGGGCGTGACTACCCGTGGGGCGCGTGGGAGCCCGGTCGGTGCAACACCGAGGAAGCCAAGATTGGCGACACGAGCCCGGTGGATCGTTTCCCGGGCGGCGCCAGCCCGTACGGGCTGCTTGATATGGCGGGCAACGTGTGGGAGTGGTGTGCCGACTGGACCGATGGCACGCAGCAGTGGCGCTTAGTCCGGGGCGGCTCCTGGCACTACGCGCTGAACTACGCTCACGTTGCAGCTCGTCATGGCGGTGTCCCGGAGTATCGGATGAATGACTACAGCTTCCGTTGTGCGCGACCCTCTTGATGCGCTATCCTCATGTCCTATTGTGCGCGCTGCGGTAAGCCCATCACGGGTTTGGCCGTCTTTGCGGGTTTCGTACTTCGTGTCTTTCGTTTTTCTTCGTCATTTCGTGGTCCAAACCTTCGCGCCGGCGCCTGCCGGCCAACGCTGTTGATGTTGCTCGTGGAGGCTTCGAAATGAGACATACCGGACTCAGATGGCAGACTCTGGCAATAGTGGTCCTGATGTTCCTGCTTGCAGCCTGCCAGGCGCCATCGCCCAGCGCAGAGCAGGCAGCAGACTCGGCGTCATCTGCCGACGAAGGCGCCGAGCCGGCGGGGGACAACGGCAACCTGCCGCCACTGACCTCTGCACCCTTGCCGGCTGCTTCACCTGCCGCCATCATCATCAACCACACCACCACCGACCTGGCCCTTATCCCGCCCGAATGGCTGGCAGCCGCCAAACAAAACGTCGTCTGGCTCTACGGCCACACCTCCCACGGCAGCCAACTGGTGACAGGCGCCCACTACCTGAGCCAGCGCGTGGACCCACCTGCTTACAACTTCGTCGCCGAGTGGGGTGCCGTGCCGGGGCAGGGCGATCCGCCCGCGCTGCGGCTGGCCGATGACGACGGCTGGAGCTGGGATCCCGGCGAGTTGTATAACAAGGCGCGGGGCTACCTGGATGATCCGGCCATCGGCCTGCGCGTCAATGCGTTCATGTGGTCATGGTGCGGCGAGATGTCGGACGCGGGCGTCCCGGTGGGGGAGTATCTCGCTATCATGGAACGCCTGGAGGCGAAGTACCCGCACGTGCGCTTTGTGTATATGACCGGCCACACCGACGGTGGCAATGCGGAGTTGGCAGCCAACAACGAGCGCGTGCGACGGTACGCGCGCGAGCACGGCAAGGTGCTCTATGACTTCGCCGATATCGAAAGCTGGGACCCGGACGGCAACTACTATCCGGAGACCGAGGACAGTTGCCCGTGGTGCGCGGGGTGGTGCCGGGCGCATCGCGATCAGTGCCGGAATCTGCCGCGCAACGACGACGAGTGCGCGCACTCCCACGGCTTCAACTGTGTGCGCAAAGCTCAGGCCTTCTGGTGGTTGTCGGCGCGGCTGGCGGGGTGGAATGGCGCTGAATAGTGCGCGGATGATGCTTGTGCCGGTCTCCTGACCGGCGAAGGGTGGCTTTCACCATGCCCTACTGTGCGCGCTGCGGCAAACCCATCACCGGCGCGGTGACCACTGCGCTGGAGAAGACCTGGCACCCGGCGTGCTTCGCGTGTGCGGGGTGCGGCAAGACGTTTGGCCGCTCTCATTTCTATCCGCACGGGGGCCAGCCGTATTGTCACGCCTGCTACGTCAAGCACATCGGCCCCACTTGCGCGGTGAACGGCCACCCCATCGAGGGCGGCCGCTACCGGGTCAAGGGCGGCCTGCGTTACTGCGAGGCACATTACTGGGAGCGTTTCGGAGAGCGCTGTGCCATTGGCGGGGAGATCCTCAAGCGCGGGCACGTCTTGAACGCGTGGGGCGAGACCTACTGCCGGGCGCACAGCCGAGGGTTGCCCCTCTGCGATAGCTGCGGCCGGCCGATCTGCGCGGCGCTCACCGGTGGGGGCGTCACCTATCCCGACGGCCGCGCGGTCTGCAACCGCTGCCGGCGCACCGCGGTGGACGACGTCGAGGCCGGTCTGCCCCTGCTGGCAGAGGTGCGCGTCGTCATGGCCGGGGCCGGGCTGGACACAGGGGCGGCGCCGATCCCGCTGGCGTTGGCCGATCGGCGCGCGCTGGCCGGCCGCGGGGGCAAGGCCTACGCGCCCAATCCCGCCGGGCTCATGTCCGCCAACTCAACGACCCGCGATGGCGTCGTGATCGAGCGGCACGCCGCGATCACCGTGCTGCACGGGTTGACGTGCGAGCAGTTCCAGGGGATCATCGCCCACGAGCTGATGCACGTCCACCTGTACCTGCACGCCTTCCCCGATCTGCCGGATGTGATGGATGAGGGGTTGTGCAACCTGGTGGAGTACCTGTGGCTGGAGGGGCGCAAGACGCCGGAGGCGGCGGTGCGGCTGAAGCTGCTTGCGGGGACCACGGATCCGATTTACGGCGAGGGGCTGCGCCAGGCGCTGGCCGCGTATCAGAAGATGGCCCGGCCGCGCTTGCCCGCGCTGCTGGCCTTTGTGCGCCAGCATGGACGGTGGCCGTGAGGCTGGCAAGTCACCAGAAACAAAAAGGACTACCCAGCCGCTGTATTGAGCGGCGGTAGCCCTTCTGAGATGCCTGCTTTCATGATGAGTCGCCAGGGACTCGAACCCTGAACCCTCTGATTAAGAGGTACCGTTAAGCGGGCGATTCACTGATAGACACATTATAGCCCAGCGTGCGCCGTTCGGGCAAGCGCACGCTGGGCTTTTTGCATTCCAAAGAAGGGGGGGGCTATGGTAAATCATCCTCTGCCGTACTCAGCAGCGGAACGGGCGGCGGGCCTGGGGGGGGCCGCCGGTGCGGTATCTGGCCGGTAACGCGGACCTGTTGCCGGTCATGTTGGATGACGGCGCGGAGCTGCTGCCGGCGGCGGACGCGCCAACAATCCACGTTGGCGGCCAACGGCTGCCGCCGGCGGGCGCGGTGCCGGCGTACACGGTAGAACGACGTGAGGCGCGCGCGGCGGCGACGGTCGAGACGTCGGTGGTTGTGCCGGGCCTGCAGGCGGTGTTCACCGCGGCGGCCGTGGCGATCTGTGCGGGCTTGCTGGCGTGGGCGGCGGGCTGGGGCTGGCGCGTCGTGGTGGTTCTCGCGGCGCTGTCCTTGGCGGCGGCCTGGGTGTGGCGGCTGCGCTTCGCGGATCGGCTCCTGCAGCGCATCGAGACGTTTACCGGCCTGGACGTGACCGGCGACGGCGTGATCGGGCCGGCGACGGCGGCGCACGCGTACACGGTCGCGAATCCGGCGACGGCGCGCGCGTCGGCGACGGCGGCGCACGCGGCGGCAACGTCCAGCACGGAACAGGCGGAGCTGCTGGAGTTTGTGCGGCGCTGCTATCTGTCCGGGTGTTCTGAATCGGCGCATGGTGTCAAGGCAACCGGGCCGGATCGGGAAACCTACACGGCGGCGCGGGATACGCTGTTCGCGCTCGGTGTGGCGGCCTGGAAAAATCCCAACCGGCCGAAAGGGGGCTGGCGCATGTTGGTTTCTGAGTCTGAGGCGCTGGCGATCGTGGCGGCGCATGTGCTGTAAACCGGCAAGGCGCGACATAAGTTATACAAACGTACTACGTAGGTTCGTACAGGTGCGGCAAAAGGGGGTGATAGAGGCCAGAATAGGGTGGGGAAAGGGTGACCGGCTCACGTGTGCGCGTGGGCCGGTCGGGTTGGCTGACGGTCGGTAAAACGCATCATGCCGGGGGTAGTCTATCATCCCCGGCGCAAGAAAGCAAAGGGGGTCACAGTGAACACAAACTACATTCCGCTTATCGCCTTTGTGGTCGTCGGTGCGCTCATGGCGGCATCGGCAAGCGGCAACCGGGGCGCAACAATGGTTTTGCTACTCATTCTGATTTCGGGCTTTGGCTTCCTGGCGTTGGGGGCCTGGGGCGCGCTTCAGTTGGGGGTGCTGCCATGACCGGCGTTTCAATGCTGCTGATTATCGCCGCGCTGATGATCTTGCTCTATGTCGCGGACGTCAAGACGCGCGGCGCGGCGGGCAACGTGATTGAGATTGTAGTTGTACTGTTTCTGCTGGTCGGCGTGTTTGTTGCCGGGGGCGGGCATTTCGATGGGTCCGGCTCGTGGTCCCTGGGCAAGCTGATTGACTTTATCGGGGGTGCACCGTGATTTCAACTGCGCTCGCTGCTGTGGTGGTCCTGGCAGTTGCGGCCGGTATCGCGCAACTGCGCTCGATAGGCCAGATTGTGACGCGGACGGCAACCGACGAAACCGAACGGGCGGCGGACCGTTCTATGCTGCCCATCGCGGCGCTGATTGCGGCCGGTATGGTTGCCGTATTGACGTCTGACAAGGCCAGTGCGGGTCCGGCTGGCTTCCTGCCTGCGGCCGGCTTGGTCGTGGCTGCGCTCGTGCTGCCGCTGTTTGTGCGCGGTAGGTTCGGCGCGCTGCTGGCCGTGGCTGCGCTCGTGGCTGCGGTCGTGGTTGCGTTGGGGCTGACACCATGAGTTCATTCAAGCTACCTTACGGCTTCGCACCGCGGGTCACGAATACAGAAGCCATCGGCAACGTGCTCGCGGGCTTGGCCGATACCGCATACTATCTTGACCCGGCGCTGCGTGACGGTTACTTGTTGGCGCTGCTCGCTGTCGGGCAGTCGTTCGGCCTGACTGCGACGATACCGGCGGTACCGCAGATAACAATCATCAATTCAGGTAGGCTAATTGAGGTGCAACCATGACCGACTTTCTGACAAGGGTCTTGATTGGCGTAGCAAGCGGATTGCTGGCCGCGGTGCCACTGTCTGTTTTGCTGATTCGTAGATACCTGGGTAAGCGGACGCGGGGAGGGTAACACCATGCTATGGATTGGCTTTTTCTTCCTGGTCGTGCTTCTCCTGGAGGGCACAAAGAACTACGGGAAACGGGCCGAAGAAGCGGGCAACACGGGCGGCGCGCTGCTGGCTCTGGTACTGGTCGTCTGCCTCGGCATACCGTTGCTGTGTGGCTCGTACGCGCTCGCGCTGGATGCTATCAATTCCGGCGCGCTGAATTTCGGACAGCTGCAACCATGACCGGCAAAGACGATTTAGGGCGCTTCACTGAGGGTAACGGTTACGCTTCCATCGGCGGGCGGCGACGGGCCGACGTCTTTGTTGTCGATGAAAGCGGAGGGGTAAATGGATCAGCTCCGATTGTTCGGCGTTGAACCTGAGGAACCTACGCGGCCGGCCTGGCGTGGGTTCTCACTGGATACCACTGAGGCGGCGGCTATCGCGGCGTTCGTCGAACGCTACGGGATCCCGCCGGCGACGGTGCGACGGGTGCCGGGGGCGTTGTTGGTGGGTCCGGTGCCGGTCGGCTATGTGGATTTTGCGGGGAGGGTGACGTGATGCGGCTTTTCGAGCTGGGGCCGGTCGTGGCGACTCCGGGCGCGTTGGGCCTGGGTGTCGATCTGCGGCCTTACATCCGGCGGCATGTCGGCGGCGATTTCGGGAACTGCGGGCAGTATGACCAAATAGACCTGACCGCGGATGAACAATTGCGCGGGGCGTTCGCCACGTCCGACGACGGCAAGCTCAATGTGCTGGCAATCCGCAACGGCGGGCGCGTGCTGAGTGTCTACGATACACCCGGCGGGGTGCTGTGGGTCATAACTGACGGCCTCGAAGATGGCGGCCATGCGAATGAGAACACGTATACGACGTGTCTGCTACCTGAGGACTATTGAGGGGAGGGTGACGTGAATCCTAATACCATCGTTTTGACCACGGCGCACGCGTCCAGTTCCTACGGTGTGCCGGTGCTGCTGGTTTACGGTGACGCCTACGGGCCGGCTGATATGACGCCGGCGGGGATCACGGGCGCGGAGCTGGTGCGCGCGGCGGCGGCGCTGTTCTGCGGGCCGGAATGCCTGCCGGAGTTGGTCCGGGATATGCCGGCCGCGCTAACTGACCTGGACGCGGCCGACGTCCAGGATGTGAATTTTTGGAGGTGGGCATGGCAGAACGGGATGAAAAGGGGCGCTTTATCAAGGGATCGGCGGCGGCGTTCGGGGCGCGGGGCGGGCGGGCGCGGGCCGCGAGACTGACGCCAGAGGAACGCGTGGAACTGGCGCGGCTGGGGTTACAGGCGGTCGCCGACCGGTATTTCGGCGGCGACGTGATCGCGGCGCAGGCGTGGCTGGCCGTGCGGGGCGGCAAGGCGCGGGGCCGGGCGGCGTTACGGGATCGGGAAAAGGGGGTGTAGAATGCGGTTAAATGCAATCTCCGGGACGGCTATTCGCGGCGGCGGGCGTCCCGGAGATTCAACAGATCATGGGCGCTGTCAGTGCGTCCAACGGCTACATGGTAGCACGGGGCCGCGCGGGCGTCAAGTTTAGCCGCGCGGCCTCGTGGCATGTAGGGGCCGGAAAGGTGGGCAAGGTGGATGACGGCAAGGTTAAGCGGGCGGTTTGGGATTACGACCCTTTCATCGAGATTAACAGGCCGTTCGAAGATGTTGTTTCGGCTGTCTGGCACGCTATCACGGTCGGGCCGCTGCAGGATGATGAGATCTCGGCGACGGCGGAAACGATGGTGCCGGGCGTCGTCCAGTTTGTTTTTGAGCATACGCGGGCCGGCAATCGTTGGGGGCGGTTGGTCGTGCGGCGACAAGCTGAGCAATTGTCGGCGCTACATGCGATCGGGCCGGAGTTCCTGCGCGGTGATACACCAGATGAGTTTGCACGCGCTGACTTGCCGGCCATGCGTAAATGGCTGCGGGATCGGCATAACTGGCGCGTGGCGTTGTGGTCGTATGTGGTTTCTGAGGTCGTCGATCAACTGCAAGATGAGTTCGGCGCGGTCGATATGTTCACGCGGCCGGCCTCACCGACGATAGAGGCTCCGACCGTGGGCGCGGCGGCGGGGTTGCCGTCTAAGCCTTCAGAGCCAAGCCAGGGGGCCAAGCTCGACGAGTGGTTCCGTTGGCGGGCTGATTGCTTGCGGCTGGGTTACAAGGTTACGTATGCTGATATTGCGGTCCGCGTGAACCTGTCGCCGGGATACGTCAAGAATAAAGGGTCGGAATGGTGCGCAGAGCATGACAAGGATGTTACCTAACATGTGACTGAATATTACCGTTCGGGCATTGTAACGGTGTCGCCTGGATGGTACCCTGTGCGTGTAACACGCAAGGAGCGTTTTCGATGACGCGAACAAAGAAACTGGTTGTGAGGTTGGACAAGTCAGAGCTGGCGGCGGTTGAACGCTTGGCAGAAGCTGAGCGCCTGCCGGCGTCCACACTGGCGCGGCGTATGCTACTGATTGAGGCGGAGCGGACAGCGGAGCGGGGCGTCGTGCCCAGCTCTCCAGCTTCGACGGCGCAACGGGCCGGCGGCGCGGCGGGGGGTGCGGGATGAATGCTTCGCTCTCTCCGGCCCATCTGCGGATTCTGCGCGAAGAGTCGGCGATTTCGGACGCGGTCATAGAGGCGCGCGGCTATCGGACTGTGACCGACTCTAACGAGCTGAAGGAATACGGTTTTGCACCGCAACAATGCCGCCCGGGCCTGCTGATTCCGCTGCACGGAACCGACGGCGGCAACGGGCTTTACGTGCTGCGGCCGGATGCGCCGCGGTCGTTGGATCGGAAGGATAAGCCGCGGAATCCTGACGGGACCTGGCCTCAGCAGGTCATTAAGTACGAGCTGCCGAAGGATGCCAAGATGCGGATTGACTGTCCGACCGTCTGCCGGCCGGCGCTGGCTGACCCGGCGGTGCCGCTGTGGATCACTGAAGGACAGAAGAAGGCGGATGCGCTGGCTTCCATCGGCCTGTGCGCTTTGGGCCTGCTGGGGGTCTGGAATTGGCGGGGCAAAAACGACTTAGGCGGCAAGACGGTGCTTGCCGACCTCGATTTCGTGGCCTGGAACGGGCGCGACGTGCGGATCGTGTTTGACTCCGACGTTATGGAGAAGTCGGAAGTCCAGCAGGCGCTGCGGCGCTTCGTCCAGGTGCTTCAGCAGCGCGGGGCCTCGGTCGCGGTGGTCTATCTGCCGCCGAAGGACGACGGGCATAAGCAGGGGGTAGACGACTACTTGGCTGCCGGTCATGGGCGCGCGGAGCTGGAGCGGCTGGTGGGCGCGCCGCGGTTGGAACCGACGGCCAAGCCGCCCAAGATCGAGCTGCTGGACGCTGCGCCGTCTGTTATCCGGCGGCCGTTGTGCATTTTGGATGGGCGGGCTTATGCGGCGGCCTGGCTGCATGCGCGGGTCGAAGTGTCTGAGGCGGTCGACCGGAAGTCCGGCGACATTATCCGCTACAATCCGCCGCGGGTGACTACGGAGCAGCGGTTATTCATCGTTCGGGATGATGGGCGCATCTTCGGCGACGGCGCGAGCGAGCCCTTGGCGGCGCTGGGTCTGGATGTGGCTTTGCCGGAGGTTCCTCAGCAAGATCGCTTGTGGTCGGCTTTGGGCGTGAAGGCGTATCTCCGCGGGGAGCGGCCGGACCCGGCCGACGTGTTCGGGCGCGTCGTCTCCGTTGTCGACCGGTTTATCGACTTCTCGCGGTCGCTGGCCTCGCAATCTACTATGTGCGAGTTGGTCGCCTGCTACATCCTCGGAACTTACTTCACAGATGCGTTTACGGTCTCCGGCTATCTGTGGCCGAACGGTGAACGGGGGTCGGGCAAAACCCAGCTACTGTTGGCGGTCTGTGAATTGGCCTACCTGGGCCAGGTGCTGCTGGCCGGCGGGTCGTATGCCTCGCTGCGTGACCTGGCCGACTACGGGGCGACGTTGGCCTTCGATGATGCGGAGAACACGTCCGCGGCCAAGCTGGACCCGGATAAGCGGGCGCTGTTGCTGGCCGGCAATCGGAAAGGCTCGGTCGTGACGGTTAAGGAACAACGGGCCGATAAGTCGTGGGGCACGCGACATGTTAACGCTTACTGTCCGCGGCTGTTCTCGGCTATTGAATCGCCGGACCCGGTGCTGGCGTCCCGGTCAATTGTCGTGCCGCTGATTCGCACGCCGGATCGTTACCGGGCGAATGCGGACCCTTTCGACAAGTCGGCCTGGCCTGTCGATCGGCAAAAACTGGTCGATGATCTATGGGCGCTGGCGCTGCAATATCTGCCGGCGCTGCCTGAGTTCGAGGCGCGCGTCAACACGGAATTGATCAGGCTCACGGGGCGCAATCTGGAACCGTGGCGCGCCATCATCGCGGTGGCGTTATGGCTGAGCGATCACGGGGTTAACGGCCTGTGGGAACGGATGGAACAGCTTTCTATCGACTATCAGCGGGAACGGCCGGACTTAGAGAAGGGCGATTTGTTGCCGCTGGTCGTGCGGGCGCTGGTGGAGCGCTGGATCGAGCACCAGGGCGCGGCGGCGCTGGGTGAGGCGCTCTATGTGACTTCTGGCGAGCTGGCGCGGTTGGTGGAGTCGTATTTGGCCGACGATGACGCGGCGCTAGATACGAAGCCCAGCGGTACCAGCGTTGGCATGCTGCTTAACAAGATGCGCTTCAAGAAACCGCCGCGCGCGGGTGGTAAGGGTTCGCGTAAGTGGTTGATTCGCGAGGATGACGTGGCGCGTTGGGCGCTGTCCTATGGTCTGGATGTGCCAACTAGTGCCGCTGCTGTGCCAACTAGCGAATAATAACGGGGGGGTGTCTGGAAGGTTGGCACGGGTGGCTAGGTTGGCACAGTTGGCACAAATAAGGCTGATTTCTGGGGCTTTGGGCCTCGGAAGGGCTGTGAACGGTCGTTTGGGGCCGTCTAGGAGGGTAAGTTGTGCCAACTGTGCCAACTGTGCCGGGTGTGCCAACTGTGCCGGGTAGGTAGGGCTTTTTACTCGTAACGATGATCTGACGCCATGACGACTTTACCGGAGGCTATGCAGATGTTCTTCACCGATTGCCAGGCGCGCAACTTGAAACCCAAAACGGTCAGCTTCTACCGGCAACAGTTGGGGCCGTTCGTGGCGTTCTGCGCGGAGCATGGGGTGGGCGACGTCGGCGGGGTGACGGCTCCGCTGATAAGGTTGTACATTGTCGGCCTGCAAGGGCGGGGGCTGTCGGAGTCGTCGGTGCACGCGGGGGCGCGGTCGGTGCGGGCCTGGTTCAACTTCCTGGAGTTCGAGGACGTGCTGCCGGGCAAGAATCCGGTGCGGCGGGTGCGTATGCCGCGGCGGGACCGCCGCATCCTGCCGGCGCTCTCCCTGTCCGAGGTGCAGGCGCTGCTGAGTGCCTGCGATGCGATGGTCTGCGGGGATCGGGGTCATGGGCGGCATGTGGTAGACCGGCCGACGGCGACGCGGGATCGGGCGGTGCTGCTGTTGCTGGTAGACACGGGCCTGCGGGCGTCCGAGGTCTGCGGGCTGCGCTGGTGGGATGTGGACTTGGCGCGTGGGGTGCTGTGGGTGCGCGCGGGCAAGGGGGGCCGGGATCGGGTCGGCTTCATTGGTGCACGCTGCCGGGCGGCGCTCACGGCCTGGCGTGCTGAGTCGCCGGCGGCCTCAGATGCAGATCATGTATTCCAGAACGCGGCGACGCGTCACGGGGCCGGGGCGCTCACGTATAACGGCCTCAAGCTGCTGCTGCGACGGTTGGGCGCGGCGGCGGGGGTGCCTGGCGTCCATGCGCACGCGCTGCGGCGCACATTCGCTGTGGAGCTGCTGCGCTCCGGGTGCGATACCTGGCGCGTGGCGCGGCTCCTGGGTCATGGGGACTTGCAGAGCGTCCAGCAATATCTGCCGCTGCTGCAAGATGACCTGGCGGCGGCGCATCGGGCCGGGTCGCCTGGGGATCGGTTGGAGTAGGTGCAAACTTGCGGCGGCGGGCGCGCGACCATCGAAGCAAGCGAACATACAAGCGAAAAGTGAGAGACGGGAAAAGGAGCTGAGACGGTGAACAGGACAATCAAGCAAACACACTTTGAGGCGCTGCCGGTGGGTGAGTATCAGGCCAACATCGGCGCGGCGGCGTTGGAAGAGGGGCAGTTCGGAACGCAGGTTAAGTTCCGTTTTGACCTGACTACGGCGGGCTTTGAGGATCGCAGCGTTACGGGGTGGGCCTCGGCGACGTTCTCACCGAAGTCTAAGCTTTTTCGTTGGGCGGCGGCCGCGTTCGGGCGGGATATTCCGGCGGACTACGATCTGAATCTGGATCATCTGCTGGACCGGCCGGTGACGTTGGTCCTGGTGACCAAAACGGGCGACGATGGCAGGGAGTTCAACAAGATTCACGAGGTCAAACCGGCTCGGCGTAACGGGTACCCGGCGACGGCTCCGGGGGCGGCTGTGGCTGGAGCGGCGGTCGTGCGCGCACAGCAGTCGCTGACGGCTCCGACTGCGGGGCCGGTGGTCGTGAATGCGGCGGCTCCGACTGCGGGGCCGGTGCGGGTGAACACGGCGACGGCAGGGCCGTCCGAGGTGCCGGAGTGGTTGGACGACGACGGCGGCGTGCCGTTTTAGGGGATCGCCACGGGCTGCCCGTCTCGTATGTGAAATTTCGGGGGCGGGCGGCCTGGGTGGGCTTCTGGCATGTGAATCTGGCCATGGGCGGAGGGTGTGATGGGTGACGGCGACGGGGTAGAGTTTCGGGTCAAGTCGTTCGATCCGTTGGTGGTAGAGTTGCCGACGGGGCCGATTGTCGGGCGGGTGACGGTAGTCCTGCCGCCGGTGCATCTGCAACTATACGACCTAAGCATGGGGCTTGATTTGCTGGCCGGCGCGCATATCGGCGGCGATATGCCGATTGCTGGGCTGTCCTTCGACGTGGGCGCGGAGGGGATCGCCCCGGAGAAGGTGGTAGGATTCATCCACAAGGCGCAGGCGGAGCTGCGCACGATCTGGCAAGCATATCAGGATGAGCTGGACAAGCGCGGGGCGCTGCTGAGTTGGTAAGGGTGGAGGGCGCGATGGGCAAACAGACGAGCACGTGGAAGGCTCACGAACGGGCGACGGCGCGGGCCCTGGGTGGGGTCCGGGTGGGTCCCGCGGGGCGGGCCGGGGCCGATGTCGTGTCGGATTGGGCGGCGGTAGAATGCAAAAGTCGGGCGGTTCTCCCGGCCTGGCTTAAGGGCGCGGTGAAACAGGCCGAAGGGGCCGCGGCCGCGTTCACCTCGCCGCGGCTGCCGTTGGTCGTGCTGCACGAGGTCGGCGGCCTCCACGCGGAGGACCTGGTGGTGGTGCCGCTGTCGGCGTTCCGGGCGTGGTTCGGGAATTGGCGCGGGGCCGGTGACGCGAGCGCGGGCTGAGTCGCTGGCGTATCGTATATGTGAGTTTGGCGGGCCGGCGCTGGCCGGCATGGGCAAGAAGGAAAGGCGAGAGATGGACGAAAAACAGGGCATGACCGCGGATTTTGAGACAACACATGCCGCGACACTCGAGATGTTGCGTGATGCCGCGCCGGCGCTGGCGAACTGGCTAGAAGTGTATAACGCGGTGCGCTATCGCGGGATACTGCCGCGCGATGGTTCCGCGGCTTACGTGCGGGTTATTGCGGAGGCGGTCCCTAAGCTGCTGCAAAGGGTTGAGGCATACCCGCGTTCGCGGACCCAACAACTCGCAGGCTGGGCGCGCGATGACCGCAAAGCGCAAGCTTTCATTAATCGGAAAAAGCAGCGGCTGGCCGCGCTCGAAAAGCAACGTGCGGATGAGGAGCAGAACGCGAGGGTCTGGGCGGAGCGGCATCTCCGAGAGGCGGCGGCGCGGCAGGCTGCGGAAGAATCCGAACGGCTGGAGCACCTGGCAGAGCCACCGTTAACTGGGTGGGAATGAGGGGTGGGCGATGAAATACGCGTCGGGGTATGCGCCCCATAGCGGGGCGGTGACGGCCGCGGACATACGGACAGTTGCGGAGCAGGTACGCAATGCCTCGGCCGAACTTGACCGGGCCTACCAGGCCGGGCGGGTCGGCCGGGCGGCGTATGCTGAATTGCGGGACAGGCTGCAATCTGGGGCGCGGAATATGGCGACGTTTGGCGAGATGCTCACGGATGGGTGGAAAGTCTCACCGATTTGCACGCAGGCGGCGCGGTTGGCGGTTGCGGCGGTTAATGAAAAAATCGGGCGATGTAGGGCGAACCGGGAGCGGTCGGCATGGGACCGTGACCCGCGTACGCGGTTGCGGGAGTTGAAGCTGCACGAGCTTGAAGGCATCTAGCTTGGGAGGGGGCGTCCGACTCTTCAGCTTCTCTCCAACCCCGGCCCACCACTGCACGAGCAGCCGGGGGCCGGGGTAGGGGGAGCGGGTCAACTCTCTGAGTCCATGCGTTGTCTACCGTGCGCCCCGCCTGATTTTTATGAGCGTGTACCCGGTTGGCAGATATTTCTAAGGACTTCGAGCAAGCAGCGGTGGCGGTTGGTTGGTGGTTGGTTGGCAGTTGGTTGACGGTTATGGGGAGGTCTGAATGCCTAAAAAGCGGCGAATTGGCACGCGGCAACGGCGGGCTGGGTTGATTGTTTGCGGGGCCTCGGGGCGGCGGGTCAAGACACGGCGCGCCAGGCTGCGCTGCTGGCCGGTCTGTGATGGGTAATCGTCGCGGGCCGGTGCCGCCGGCGCATCTGTCGCCAGAGGCGAAAAAGTGGTGGCGCGAGGTCGTGGGCGCGTACGATCTGGAAGCGCATCACCTGAAGCTCTTACAAGCCGCGTGTGAGGCATGGGACCGTATGCAAGAGGCGCGGCTGCGGATCGCCGACGAGGGGGCTTACTGCCTGGATCGCTGGGGCGTGCCGAAGGCGCATCCGGCGGTGGCGGTAGAACGTGACGCCAAGACGACATTTGCGCGGCTGCTGCGCGAGCTGGCGCTAGATGTAGAGGCTCCCGGCGAAAGCCGGCCGCCGGGGATCGGTGCGAATGCCGGCCTACATTTGCGGGGGTGAAGATGCCACGTAAAAAGCGCGCCAGTCGGGCGCGGGTTGCCTTCCTCAGTTACGAGGAGGCGTTGGAGTTGGTGTTGGGGCCGCGCGGGTCTGATGCGGCGGGGCGGGCGCTGTCGGTGTTTTCATCTGAGGCGGCGCGGCGCGGGTTATGGATGGCGTATCGGGATCAATTACTGGATCTGTGCGGCCCGGAAGTCGTGCCGTGGGCTGTCCAGCATATCGACGAGGGCGGCGGCGCTGGCGATGATGACGGCAATTGCTATGACGCGGGCTGAATCACCGCGGGCGGCGGCCTACATCCGGCGGCGCGAGCTGCGGGCGGCTGAGTCGTTCCGGTCGGCGGCGGATTGCATCGGGCCGGTGGTCCCTGGTATGTGCGTTTTCGGCCTCACCCGTGGGCAGTTCTCCATGATCGACGTGATCCAGCATCTGCTGACAGAAATAGGCGGCGGCCATGTCGCGGTCTGGACGTGGGCAATTGCGGAGTACGAAGTCGAAACCCTCACGGGCTTGATGCTGCGGCCGGACATCCTCACCGCGCGCTTGGTCGTCGATCAATCGGCCGACAAGCGGAATCCTGAGATTGTCGAAGCTTGGCGGCAACGGTGGGGGGCGGAACAGGTGCGCATCCTGCGGAATCACGCCAAGATCGCGCGGGTGTGGAATGACCGATTCCGGCTGCTGTGCCGGGGGTCCTTCAATCTTAACTTCAATCCTCGTACAGAACAATTCGATCTTGATGAGGGTTCGCCGGCCTTTGACCTGGTGGCCAGCATCGAGGCAGAGCTGCCGGTGCTGCCGCGGGCCTATTCGTCGGCTGAGGTCATGGCGGCGGGGCAGCTCGACCGGGCCTTCCCGGCGGAGCTGCTGCAGGCGTTCGTGAATCCGGGGGCGGGGGCGTTCGGCGCAAATCTCAAAACCTGGGAGCGGTGACAGATGACGCGAGAGGAAGCGGTCGAGGCGCTCGTGGCGCTGAAGGTCAAGCGGGATCGGGCCGTCCAGTATGCTGACGCGTGGGCAGAGTATCAGGCGGCCTCGGCCAACATCGCCAAGAACGGCGTGATTGTGGCGCATCCGCGGACGGCGGCGCCGCTGGTGAATCCCTATGTGGCGATTCGGGACGGGGCGCTCAAGAAGCTGGCCGGCTTTCGTGACGTGCCGGCGGATCGGGTGCCGGGGCTGTGGTAGGCTGTCGGCTATGTGCGTTTTGCGCGGGGGTGTCTGGGGCTGCGGCGCATGATCGGGCGGCAACGATTCCTGGCGGGCGGCGCTGCGCGCGGCAACGGGGAGCAGGGGACATAATGCCCATAGTACGAATATGCGGGCGGTCGTGCCGGCTCTGCGGGGGCCGCTGGGGGCCTGTAGCCTTAACGTTAGGCGACGGGCGGCGGCGGTGCCGGGCGGTTTTTTTCCTCAGAGCGTAACGAAGTTTTAAGGTTTCTCAGGGCGGCGGCGGCCGGCCTGTTGCGTTGGCAACCGGGGGTGCGTGATGCAACAGTTGCGCGGGCGGTTGGCGCGGCCGGAGTCGTCGCCGGCGGACAGAAGAGGGGAACTGGCCCTGTGCTGTGCGATTATCCTGCAAGCGTTTGATGATCTGCGGCGGGGTGATGCGTCCGCGGGCGACTGGCTGGAGACGACGGGCCGGGAATGGTGCGAGGTGCTGTTCGGGCTGGATGTCGAGGGCGTGGACCTGCGCCAGTTGGCCGGCCGGGTGCGCAAGCCGCACGCACCGCGCGTGCCGGCGTCCGGGCGGGAACGGGCGCGGCGCTATCGCGCGGTGCATCCTCAGCAGGCGGCCGATAGAACGTGAAAAACGGGCCTGTGGCGCGTTTTTCGGCGTGGGGCCGTAGGGAATGACCTGGTAGCGAAAATAGAGGCTCTAGGGGCCTGTTTTTGCGGTCGGTTCCGTGGATTATGGCGTGGGCAGATGTGCGAGACGATGTTGTGGGGTTGAGTATGGAGAAAATGAGGTTGTATCAGGGCGACGCGCTGGCAATCCTGCCGACGTTGCCGGCGGCCTCGGTGGACTGCGTGCTGACTGACCCGCCGTACAGCTCCGGCGGCATGTTTCGCGGGGATCGGGTCGGCGCGACGTTCGCGAAGTACATGACGTCGGACACGGTGACGCGGCGGCCGGAGTTTGACGGCGATAACCGGGATCAAAGGGGCTGGGCCTTCTGGACGGCGCTGTGGCTGGCAGAACTCAAGCGGGTGGTAGTGCCGGGCGGCCTGCTGTGCCTGTTCACGGACTGGCGACAGTTGCCGACGGCCTCGGACGTGCTGCAAGCGGGCGGGTGGGTCTGGAGAGGCATCATCCCCTGGAATAAGAGCGAAGCGGCGCGGCCGCAAGTCGGGCGCTTCCGGGCGCAATGCGAGTACATCCTGACGGCCTCCAACGGGCCGTGGGCGGCGCAAGTCGAGGTCTGTCTGCCGGGCTTCTATTCCTACGTGGTCAACGCCAACGAAAAGCGGCATACCACGGGCAAACCCGTCCAGCTCCTCGCCGATATTCTCCAGGTGACGCGGCCGGGGGCCGTGGTCCTGGATCCCTTCATGGGGTCCGGGTCAACCGGGGTTGCCTGCATGATGACGGGGCGGTCGTTTATCGGCATTGAGGTCAACGCGGACTATTTCGCCGTGGCGTCGGACTGGCTGCGGGAAGTCGAAGCGCAGCCGGCCTTGCTGGTCGTTTGATTGCGCGCGCAATCATCCACCGGGGCGGCCGGCGTCCGGGATGTGAATTTTTCGGCCTGGGGCGGTGTGCCGGCGGAGATCTCCGGCGGGGTTGGAAGGGTTCACCCCACGGGGGCGGGGGCTGCCGGTGGTCGGAAATGTGCGCAATGGCGCACAAATCGTTCACCCCACGGGGGCGGGGGCCTGGCTGCCGGTCTCCTCGATGATCGGCGACATGATGAGGATCCTCACGCGGGCGGCGCAACTGCCGAAGATCGCCGGCGGCCTGGCTCCGGGATGTGCGTTTTTTGGGCGGCCTGGGGGGTGCCGCACCCCCTTTTCTGAGATTTGACAATTCCCGCCAAGCGGCTGTAGAATTCAGGCCGTAGAAATAAGACTGCCGGGTCGGTGTTGGCACACCTTCCCGGCATGATCCGACCGCTGGGTAAGAGCGGGGAGGACCCATAGAAAGTTAGGGCGGCTCCGCTTTACCAGCATCGGCTGGCGCAGGCGGGGCCGTTTTTGCGTTTATAAGGTGAGTCGCCAGGGACTCGAACCCTGAACCCTCTGATTAAGAG
>CAYYTK010000011.1:81968-137431 GCA_964474695.1 uncultured Anaerolineales bacterium | reverse complement strand
AACCATTGCTGTCATTCTATCCATTTTCGCCCGATTTCCTAGTTGGAAGTCCTGGATATGATGCCTGGCTCGTGCTTTTGTCTGCGGCGTGTGGTACAATTCAGGTGGTCTGCCGGTTCGGGACTTTTCCGGTAGAGAGGGTGGCTCTTGGAAGCTGAAACCTACATCCCTACGCTGACGACGACACGCCTCACCCTTCGGCCCTTCACCGCCGCGGACGTCGAACCACTACATCTGATCCTGCACCAGGATCAGATCCTGCGCTACTTTCCGCGGCCCGATCCGCCTGATCGGGCGCGCGTGGAACGCCTGGTGGCCGGACAACTCCAGCATTGGGCAGAGCACGGGTTGGGCTGGTGGGCGGTTGAGCTGCGCGCCACCGGTGAGCTGCTTGGCTGGAACGGCCTGCAATACCTGCCGGAAACCGATGAGGTGGAGGTTGGCTACCTTTTGAGCCGGCCGCACTGGGGCCAGGGGCTGGCGACCGAAGGTGCAGCGGCGGCCTTGCGCTTTGGTTTCGAGACGCTCGGCCTGAGTCGCATCGTCGGGATCGTGCACCCTGAGAACACGGCTTCCCAGCGTGTGCTAGAGAAGGCGGGGTTGACCCGCATCAACGAGGCCGACTACTTCGGCATGCACGTCTATCGCTACATCGCGGTATCCCAGCGCTGCGGCGACTACGTCATCAGCACCGATCCGGCCAGGCTGGATAGCGAATTCATCCACAACTTCCTGGATCACTCCTCCTACTGGGCCCAAGGCCGGCCGATTTCCGTCGTTCAAAAATCGCTGGCGCACTCCCTCTGTTTCGGCGTCTACCACGGCGCGGAGCAGGTGGGGTTGGCTCGCGTTGTCACGGATTACGCCACCTTTGCCTGGGTGTGCGACGTCTTCATCGCTGAGCCGCACCGAAGGCGCGGGCTCAGCAAGTGGCTGATCGAGTGCGTCGTCACGCATCCCGCCCTGCGAGGGCTGAAACAAATTCTCCTCGCCACACGGGATGCCCACGAACTCTATCGACGGTACGGCGGCTTCGTCAACCTGCCGGCGCCGGAGAAATGGATGATTCGGCGGAATCAACAGACTCTTCGCTAAGAGATATCGTTTTCTAACACAATTCTCATATGCTGCGCTTCATCTTACGCCGATTGCTGCTTATTCCCATCGCGATGTTATTCGTGAACTTCGCAGGGTTCGCCTACGCCCACCTCGGTCAACGGGCGCAGGCCGCACTCAATCCGTTCGGCACGGCAGCGCAGCAAACGGAATCGATCTGGCAGCTCTATGGGGCTTATCTCAAGGCCGCCGCAAGGGGTGACTTCGGCGTCCTGCCGAACATCGCTCAAGAACCTGTTGGGACCGCCATCGGCAAGGCCGCTGGGGCCAGCCTGGGCCTGCTGGCGCTCGCTTTCCTGCTCAGTGTTGTGATCGGTGTGGCGCTCAGCTTCACGGCCGTCCGGCACAATCCACCGTCGGTAGCGCGCTGGCTGCTGCCGGTCACCGCGCTTGGGCTGGCAAGCCCCGGTTTCTTTGTCGGCGCAATCGGCATCGGCCTCTTGTTGACGATCATGCTCCATAGCGGACCTGAGAGCCGGCCCCTGATCCCGCTGCAAGGGTTCGGGTGGGATGCCCATCTGATCTTGCCGCTCCTGGCGCTCATCGCACGGCCTGCCGCGCAGATCGCGCAGCTTGTGTCAGGGCTTCTGTTGGATGAGCTGCAGATGCAGTATGTGGTGGCCGCGCGCAGTCGCGGCACTCCCTGGCGCATCATCCGCTGGCGGCATGTCTTGCGTAACTTCCTGGCCCCGGCTATCCTGGCCCTGGCCGCTTCGTTCCGGCTAATCGTGGGCGAGCTGGTGCTGGTGGAGTGGCTGTTTGCCTGGCCTGGCCTGGGCCGTTTGCTGGCCTTCACACTGCTGCCCCCATCCTCTGCGACCGCGATTGGCCTGAGCGGAGAGAAGCCGGTGTTCCTTTACCCGCCGTTGGTGGCTGCCCTGCTCACCACATTCGGCTCATTGTTCCTGGTGGTCGACACCGTTGCTGCCAGTGCAGCCAGGTCTGCTGACCCTCGCTTGCGCATGCCCGAGCTCGAGGTCAGCCATGACTGATGCTGCGCCGCGCCCCAACAACCGCAACTGGCCCCTGACCATCGGAGCCGTGATGGTCCTTCTGGTCCTGCTGCTGGCCTGGTTCGGGCCTGGTCTGGCTCCACGCGATCCTGTCAAACCCAATTACATCATACAGAACCCCCTCACGGGGAAGTTCGTGAAACCGCCGTTTCCTGCCTTTTCTATGCCGGGGTTTCCCTTGGGCACCGATGCACTGGGGCGTGACACGCTCAGCCAGTTGCTATGGGCAATCCAGCCAACCCTGATCCTGGTTATCGTGGTCGGCGCCTTGCGGTTGGTGCTGGGCGTTGCTATCGGTATTCTGGCCGGTTGGTCTTCGCGTTGGCCTGGCCGCGTTGCGGAGGTGCTGACCTCCGTGCTGTTGGGGGCGCCGGTCTTCTTCGTTGCACTGTGCGCCATTGCCGCGTTGGGGTCCGGATTGGGGGTGTGGGCCTTTATTATCGGACTTTCCATCAACGGTTGGGCTGAGTCGGCACGATTGATCGCCGAACAAACGCGGCTGATCCGAGGACAGCCCTACGTGGAGTCCGCGCGCGCCATGGGCGCATCCGGGGGCATCATGCTCGCCAAGCACGTGCTGCCCCACGTCATGCCCCTGGTATGGATCCAGCTTGCCTTCGAGATCAGCAGCGCCGTCATGACTACCGCCAGCCTGGGATTCCTGGGCTACTTCGTCTACTCGATCTGGGTGCCGGAAGGCGATTGGTCGGCCGTGCGCGGCAGCGGCCGGCCCGAGCTGGGACAAATGCTGGCCAGCGGTGCAGCGATTGCGTTGCGCCAGCCCTGGCTGATCGTCGTCACCGGCCTGGCGGTCCTGATGATCGTCTTGAGCTTCAACCTGCTTGGTGAAGGTCTGCGCCGCCAGGCGCCCGTGGGCGTTGCACGGCGCCCGCGCGGGCGCATCGGCCGCGCCGTGCAACGCGCCGGTGATTGGCTGGGCAGCGAGGGGCTCGACCGGTTGGCTGCGGCCCGGCGCCGCGTCCCTGCCTGGGCCGGCCTTGGCGGCTTGCTGATCCTCATGCTGGGGGGCGGCTTCACGCTCTGGCGCGCCACGCATACTCCGCTGCCCCAATCCTCGGTGGCTGTGCCGGGCGGCCATCTGTGGGCCGCTCAGGGCCGCGATGGCCAGCGCACCTTCTGGTCCTCCGAACCGGGACCATCCGCAGGCCGCATCCTATGGGTCCTGGACCTGGGCGAAAAGCTGGCCGGCGGACCGGTGGTCGCAGCCGACGGCGTCCTGTACATCACCGCAGAGCAAGGTGCATTGATCGCACTGAGCCAGGACGGCCGCGAACAGTGGCGGATCACGCTGCCGGAGCCGGCTGTCTTCTCGCCGGCACTCAACGCCAGGGGCGAGGCCTATGTCCTGGGACTCGATGGCAGCCTGTTCGCCGTGTCACCTGCGGGCGCGCTGCTATGGCAGACAACGCCCGATGCGGCCAGCCCGCCTCTATCCGCCGCAGCGGTCGGCAAAGACGGTACAGCCTACTACGCGATGGAAAAGGGTCTGGTGGCGGTTCGGTCTACGGGACGCATCCTGTGGGAAGCAAAGCTGCCCACTTACAGCTACCTCACCGCCAATGTTAAGCTATCATACGATGATCGGTGGCTGCTCTTCGAAGATACGCTGGTCGATGCCGAGACCGGCAAGGTCATCCGGGATTCGACCTCAGAGATCATGGATGCCTACCTGGTCGGCGCCGATGGCCAGCTTTACCAGGGACTCCAGGGCGAAATCCGTCAGATCACGATTACGGACGGTTCGCTCGACGCAAGCTCCTATCTACAGTGGGAACTGGTCTCCAGTGGCCTGGGTTTGCGCGTGCCGAGTTGGTACGGGGTGGCGCCGGATGGCCGGGCCTGGGTGCTGTATGCCAGCAGCTATGAGTTTGCCCGGCTGGCCTGGCTCGATCGCTCCGGCCAGGTGCTGTCGATGAACGATCTGCCGGATCGATTGGGCACTCTGGTGCTGGCAGGCTTTGATCGTAATGGCACAGCATTCATCTGTGGCACGATCCAGCTCAGCCTCCGCAACAGCCATGTCCAGTGTCGCGCGCTCGCGATCGGCCGCGGCCAGCCGCTCTGGACCCTTGAACTGCCGTCGAGCGGCCTGCCCGTGGGGGGGGCGCTGGTCCCAAACCGGCTCTATGTCGCCACATCCGATGGCATCGTGGCCGCGGTAGGGGCAAACCCATAGGGGTTGGCTGCCAAAGCGTTTTTGACAGCCTCCCACAGGTATGCTAGAATCGGCTATGAAAGTCCTTTCATAGAAGTTATTGCAGTAGATAACTTTAGTCATATTTGCGATGCTGCAAAGATGGTTGCCATGCCGCAAGCCACAGTGTACGAGGTTGCCCAGCGCGCCGGAGTAAGTATTACCACCGTGTCGCGCGTCCTCAACACCCCGGACAAAGTCAACGCGATGACACGCGATCGTGTATTGGTAGCCATCGATGATCTTGGATTCATTCCGAAGGCGGAAGCTGCCGCGCGGGCCCGCAAAGGCAGCGGCCGCATCGGCGTCCTGGCGCCCTTCTTCACTTTCCCTTCGTTTGTTGCTCGCCTGCGCGGCGTAGCCGACGCCCTGGCCAATTCTCCTTTTGAATTGACCATTTATAACGTGGATTCTTCATCCCGCCGCGATGGCTATCTGGCCAGCCTTTCGCTGACACGACGCGTTGACGGCCTGATCAGCATGGCGCTGCCGTTTAGCAGCCCGGTCGCTGCCCGGCTGGTCGCTAACGGCATCGAGACGGTGCTGATCGAATTCACGCAAGAGCCGTTCAGCAGCATTCGCATCGACGATCACCTGGGGGGAGCGATGGCCGCTGAGTATCTGCTCTCCCTTGGCCATCGTCGTTGCGCCTTTGTGGGTGATGCCGATATGCCCGATTACATTCTGCCGATCAGCGACAAGCGGTTGGCCGGTTACCGGGCGGCATTAGCGCGTTCGGGGGTCGAGCTGCCCGACGCCTATCTGGGCCTGGCATATCACAACCTGGAAAACGCACGGCGCGTGACACATCGCTTACTGGATCTGCCTGAGCCGCCGACGGCGATCTTCGCCGCCAGCGACACCCAGGCCATGGGTGTGTTGAAGGCCGCACGCGAACGCGGCGTGACGGTGCCGTCGGAGCTGGCCATCGTCGGCTTCGACGACCTCGACACGGCCGAATTCATCGGCCTGACCACCATCCGTCAACCCCTCGTCGAATCGGGTCGCGTAGCCGTCAACCTCTTGCTGGCCCGCCTCACCGATTCGACGCGTCCGCCCCAGGGGATCTGGCTGCCGCTGCAATTGATCCGGCGCGAGACCGCCTGAGCTCAGGCGCCGGCATTCTTGTCCGGCATGCAATCTATTAAGGAGGTGATGACAGATTCGGTTGACCTACTAGAACTACAGCAGTACATCAACGACAGTAACCCATCATTTTTACACCTTTCTCAAAGAAGGAGAAGCACATGAAACGTTGGACCATTTTGACGCTGGTCATGGTGTTGGCTTTGGTATTGGCAGGGTGTGGGCCCAAGGCCACCCCGACGGCAGCCCCCGTACCGACCGAAGCCCCTAAGCCGGTTGAGCCAACCGCGGTTCCCGCGGTCGAGCCTGCTGCACCCGTTGCTCCGGCTGCGACCGGAGGTGTCGGTGCGAGCGCCGAAGGTGCGGCAAGCAAGGGTCTGACCGAGTTGGCCGATGCCTACGGCGGCAAGTACAAGGGCACCAAGGTCACGATGGAAGGCCCCTTCACCGACAACGACGCCATCAAGTTCGATGAGTCGATGAAAGCGTTCGAGGCCGCCACCGGCATCGACGTCCAGTACACCGGCTCCAAGGAATTCGAAGCCTCCATCACCATCAAGGTCGAGGGCGGCTCCGCGCCTGACATCGTCGACTTCCCGCAGCCCGGCCTCCTGGCTAACCTCGCCAAGAAGGGCTTCGCCGTCGACCTCGCCAACGTCATCAACGCCGACTGGCTCAAGGAAAACTACAGCCAGGCCTGGCTCGACATGGGCGTCATGCAAGGTAAGGATGGCTCCATCACCGCCGGCATCTGGGCCCGCGCCAACGGCAAGTCCCTCGTCTGGTACCCCAAGAAGGCCTTCGATGAGGCCGGCTACACGGTCCCAACCACCTGGGATGAGTTGATCGCCCTCTCCGATGAGATCAAGGCCGACGGCGACGCCCCCTGGTGCATCGGCATCGAGTCCGGCGCCGCCACCGGCTGGCCCATGACCGACTGGATCGAGGAGATGATGCTCCGCACCACCTCCCCCCAGAACTACGACAAGTGGGTCACCGGCGAACTCAAGTTCGATTCGCCTGAAGTCCGCAAGGCCATCGAAACCGTCGAGAAGATCTGGTTCACCGACGGCTACGCCTACGGCGGCCGCGGCGCCATCGCCACCACCGCCTTCGGCGACGCCCCCAAGCCCATGTTCGAGAACCCGCCCAAGTGCTGGCTCCACAAGCAGGGCAACTTCATCACCACCTTCTTCCCCGAAGGCCTCGTGGCCGGTGAAGACTACGACTTCTTCTACCTGCCCGGCGTCGATCCTGCCTACGGCAGCCCTGTCCTGGGCGCCGGCGACATCTACGCCATGTTCTCTGACCGGCCCGAAGTCCGCGCCGTCATGCAGTACTTCTCCACCGGCGCTTCGATCGAAGGCTGGGTCAAGGCCGGCGGAGCCATCGCACCCTACAAGGACGCCTCCCTCGACTGGTACCAGGATCCCGTCTCCCGCAAGGTCGCCGAGGTCCTCCAGGGCGCCACCACCTTCCGCTTCGATGGCTCGGACCTGATGCCCGGCGCTGTCGGCGCAGGCTCCTTCTGGAAGTCTATGACCTCCTACGTCACCGAAGCGATCGACCTTGACACCGCACTCAAGGACATCGACGCCTCCTGGCCGACCAGCGCGGTTGCCAAGCCTGCGGCGCCTCCCGCCAATATCGGTGCGAGCGCCGAAGGTGCGACGAGCAAGGGTCTGACCGAGTTGGCCGATGCCTACGGCGGCAAATACAAGGGCACCAAGGTCACGATGGAAGGCCCCTTCACCGACAACGACGCCATCAAGTTCGATGAGTCGATGAAAGCGTTCGAGGCCGCCACCGGCATCGACGTCCAGTACACCGGCTCCAAGGAATTCGAAGCCTCCATCACCATCAAGGTCGAGGGCGGCTCCGCGCCTGACATCGTCGACTTCCCGCAGCCCGGCCTCCTGGCTAACCTCGCCAAGAAGGGCTTCGCCGTCGACCTCGCCAACGTCATCAACGCCGACTGGCTCAAGGAAAACTACAGCCAGGCCTGGCTCGACATGGGCGTCATGCAAGGTAAGGATGGCTCCATCACCGCCGGCATCTGGGCCCGCGCCAACGGCAAGTCCCTCGTCTGGTACCCCAAGAAGGCCTTCGATGAGGCCGGCTACACGGTCCCAACCACCTGGGATGAGTTGATCGCCCTCTCCGATGAGATCAAGGCCGACGGCGACGCCCCCTGGTGCATCGGCATCGAGTCCGGCGCCGCCACCGGCTGGCCCATGACCGACTGGATCGAGGAGATGATGCTCCGCACCACCTCCCCCCAGAACTACGACAAGTGGGTCACCGGCGAACTCAAGTTCGATTCGCCTGAAGTCCGCAAGGCCATCGAAACCGTCGAGAAGATCTGGTTCACCGACGGCTACGCCTACGGCGGCCGCGGCGCCATCGCCACCACCGCCTTCGGCGACGCCCCCAAGCCCATGTTCGAGAACCCGCCCAAGTGCTGGCTCCACAAGCAGGGCAACTTCATCACCACCTTCTTCCCCGAAGGCCTCGTGGCCGGTGAAGACTACGACTTCTTCTACCTGCCCGGCGTCGATCCTGCCTACGGCAGCCCTGTCCTGGGCGCCGGCGACATCTACGCCATGTTCTCTGACCGGCCCGAAGTCCGCGCCGTCATGCAGTACTTCTCCACCGGCGCTTCGATCGAAGGCTGGGTCAAGGCCGGCGGAGCCATCGCACCCTACAAGGACGCCTCCCTCGACTGGTACCAGGATCCCGTCTCCCGCAAGGTCGCCGAGGTCCTCCAGGGCGCCACCACCTTCCGCTTCGATGGCTCGGACCTGATGCCCGGCGCTGTCGGCGCAGGCTCCTTCTGGAAGTCTATGACCTCCTACGTCACCGAAGCGATCGACCTTGACACCGCACTCAAGGACATCGACGCCTCCTGGCCCAAGTAAGCCCGGGCCTGGCAGGGTGATCTGCCCTGGCCTCGTCACAGAAAAGCGAGGCCAGGGCGCCCATCTTCTGCTTGCACCATGGCGAGCAATCTCAAGGAGGCAACATGACGAACTCCGAGATACCGAAGCGAGCCGGCAGCCCACTGGCCTGGCTGGCGACCGGCGTGGGACAAATCCTCGCTTCCATCTTTGTCCCGATCCTGACCTTCCTCGTCCTCTGGCAAGGGTTCCTCTTCCTGCGCGACAATAAGGCGCCCCAGATTGTCATGGTCCTGGTGTCCATCATTTGGGGGGTAGGTGGCGTCGCCCTGTTGTTCTGGGTTGCCAACTGGATGGCCGAAAAACTCCCGGATAACGCGCGTGTCAAAATCCAACCGTTCATCTTCGTCGGCCCAGCGGTCGCCATCCTGGCCTGGTTCCTGGCCATCCCGGTCGTGCGCACCCTTATCCTCAGCTTCCAGGACGAGACCAGTACGAACTTCGTGGGACTGACGAACTACGTCTTTGCGCTCACCGACCGCATCATGCTCGAAGCTTTCCGCAACAATCTGTTGTGGATGATCTTCGGCACCGGGCTTAGCGTCGGCCTGGGGCTGCTTGTCGCAGTGCTTGCCGACCGCAGCAAGGCGGAATCCGTCTACAAGGCCATCATCTTCATGCCGATGGCCATCTCCTTCGTCGGTGCAGGCGTCATCTGGAAGTTCATGTACACCTACAAGGGCGAAGGCTCGGGCATCTCCGAGATCGGCCTGATCAACGCCATCGTCCTGGCATTAGGGGGCCAGTCGCAGCCGTGGCTCTCGATCCCGCCGTGGAACAACTTCTTCTTGATCATCATCATGGTCTGGCTCCAGACCGGCTACGCCATGGTGATCATCTCCTCCGCGATCAAAGGGGTTCCAGCCGAATTGCTGGAAGCGGCGCGGATAGATGGCGCGACCGAGATCAAAGCCTTCTTCAACGTCACCGTCCCCTACATCAAGGGCACCCTGATCACCGTCACGACGACCATCGTCATCTTCAGCCTGAAGTTGTTCGATATCGTGCGCGTGATGACGGGCGGCAATAACGGCACCAACGTCATCGCTAACGAGTTCTACTTGCAGCGCTTCACCTATGGTCACACCGGCCGCGCTTCAGCCATCGCGATCATCCTGCTGCTTGCAGTTGTGCCGGTCATGGTCTACAACCTGCGGCAATTCGGAGAAAGGAGGGCCTTCTGATGAGCGCAACAGGTGGCATGAAACGACAGCAGCGGATTAACAGCGTGCTGATCAACGGCATCCTGATCCTGATTTGCATCATCTGGTTGGTGCCAACGATCGGCGTCCTCGTCACCTCCTTCCGCCAAAGCCAGGATATCTTCAGCTCGGGCTGGTGGGCAGTACTGCCACACCGGCAGTACGTAGAGAAAAGCGAATTCAAGCTGCCCGACACCGTTGACGTCAGCGGCCAATTCGAGGTCGAGGGCATCACCACCACCTTCGAGGAACTGCGCGAAGGCGTCAAGTTGCCCGATGGCCGGCAGCTCACCTGGTTCGGCAACCGCCGGACCCGGCTGATCAAGGTATCCGAGCAGGAATGGGTAGGCTTCGGCGCCAACCTCACCCTGGACAACTACAAGAACGTGCTCACAGGCACCAAGATCACCTTCAAGGACGCCGAGGGCAAGGAAATCATGCGCCAGGGCAACAACCTTGGGGGCGCGTTCCTGAACTCGGTTGCGGTGGCGGTGCCAGCGACCATCATTCCCATCCTGATCGCGGCTTTCGCCGCGTACGGCTTCGCCTGGCTCAATTTCCCCGGCCGCAAAATGTTCTTCACGATCGTCGTGGCCATGCTGGTGGTGCCCCTGCAGATCGCCCTGGTGCCCATCCTGCAGGACTACACCAAACTGAACCTGAACGGCACCTTCCTCGGCATCTGGCTGGCGCACACGGGCTTCGGCATACCGCTGGCCGTCTATCTGCTATTCAACTACATCAGCACGCTGCCGCGCGATATCCTGGAGTCCGCCTTCATCGATGGCGCGTCGAGCTTCACCATCTTCACACAGCTCATCTTACCGCTGTCGGTGCCCGCGCTGGCATCCTTCGCGATCTTCCAGTTCCTGTGGGTCTGGAACGACTACCTGGTGGCCCTGGTCTTGCTGGGCGACCAGAATCGGGTCATCACAAGCGCGCTGGCTGCCATCGTCGGCGAAAAAGGCCAGGACTGGCACTTGCTCACCGCCGGCGCGTTCATCAGCATGATGCTGCCCCTGGCAGTCTTCTTTGCCCTGCAGCGCTTCTTCGTGCGCGGCATGATGGCGGGGTCGGTCAAGGGGTAAGTCTTGCGTATTGCGTATTGCGTACTGCATATTCCGGGGCTGTGTGCTGGGGATCAACTTCCGACGATGCAGCATCCGTAACTCCATGCAGTACGCAGTACGTAATACCCTGAAATCGGAAGGTTACCATGCCCCAAGCTTCTCTCTGGTATCGCGACGCCATCTTCTACGAAGTCTTTGTTCGCGCCTACGCGGATGCGAACGGCGACGGCATCGGCGACCTGGCCGGGCTGACATCCAGGCTTGATTATCTCAAGTGGCTGGGCGTGGACGCGGTCTGGATGCTGCCGATCTTCCCGTCGCCGCTGCGCGATGACGGCTATGACGTGGCGGACTACTTTGCGATCCACCCGGATTACGGTACGGTCGATGACCTCCGCACCCTGATCGCGGAAGCCCATAAACGGAGCCTGCGTGTCATCGTGGAACTCATTCCAAATCATACTTCCGATCAAAACTATTGGTTCCAGGCTTCCCGCGATCCCAACCATCCCGAGCACGCCAAATACCGCGATTGGTACGTGTGGAGCGACACGGACCAGCGTTACACCGAGACGCGCATCATCTTCCTGGACACCGAGCCATCCAACTGGACCTTCGACCCGCTGCGCGGCCAATACTTCTGGCACCGCTTCTTCTATCATCAGCCCGATCTCAATTACGACAATCCCGAAGTGCAGCGAGCTATGCTGCGCGTCGTCCAGTTCTGGCTCGACATCGGCGCCGACGCGTTCCGGGTGGATGCCACACCGTACCTGGTCGAGCGCGAGGGCACGAACTGCGAGAACCTGCCCGAGACGCACGCCTATCTCAAGCGGCTGCGCGCGTTCGTAGACGCGTACGCGCCCGGCACCATGCTCCTCTCCGAGGCCAACATGTGGCCCGAGGACGTGCGGCCCTACCTGGGCGGCGATCCGAACGATCCCAACGTGCCCGGCGACGAGTTCCAGATGAATTTCCACTTCCCGCTCATGCCGCGCATCTACATGGCGCTGGCGAAAGCGGATCGGACCCCCATCCTGGAGATCCTGGCGCGCACCCCGCCGATCCCGGCCAACTGCCAGTGGGGCACCTTCCTGCGCTGCCACGATGAGCTGACGCTGGAGATGGTGACGCCGGAAGAACGAAAATTCATGTGGGATTTCTACGCGCCCGAGCCGCGCATGCGCCTCAACATGGGCATCCGTCGCCGGCTGGCGCCGCTGCTGGGCAATGACCGCGGCCGCATCGAGGTTGCCAACTCGATCTTCTTGACCCTTATCGGTTCGCCGGTGCTCTACTACGGCGATGAGATCGGGATGGGCGACAACATCTGGCTGGAGGACCGCGACGGCGTGCGCACCCCCATGCAATGGGATGACTCGGTCAACGCCGGCTTCTCCCAGGCCGACCCGGCCGCATTGGGCGATCCGGTGATCGTCGACGAAACCTTCGGCTACCGCCGCGTCAACGTCGCGGCCCAGCGCGACGATCCCGGCTCTCTGTTGAACCGAATGCATGACATGCTGGCCGTGCGCAAGACCGCACTCGCTTTCGGCCGCGGCGAGCTGCACCTGCTGACGCCCGCCGGAGACGCGATCCTGGCCTATCTGCGCACCTACGAGAACGAGACGCTCCTGGTGGTCAACAACCTGGCGGAGGAACCTCAGACCTGCGAGATCGACCTGGCCGCGTTCGCCGGCGCGGAGCCGGTTGATCTGTTCAGTGGACAGGCATTGCCTGCGGTGAAAACGGCGCCCTACCGCCTGGAACTGCCGCGCTACGGCTATCGCTGGCTGCGGCTGCGCTGACCCAGATTCTCCGGAGTGGAGGCTTTAGCCGGTTTGGTGGTCTCGCACACGCCGATGTGACCGGGCTAAAGCCTCGATTCCGGGCCGGTCCGGAATTCCTGGTGGGACACTTGCCTGGTTGCATTATGCAACCAATCGTGGTATGATAGCGACATTACCGGAGGTGAATGTCGATGTCTACCTTGCATGTACGTAACGTTCCCGATGACTTATACCTCGAGCTCCAGCAGCGCGCAGTTGCTCAAGGACGGAGCTTGAGCGCGGAAGTCGTTCAGCTCTTAGCGTGGGCGGTTGCGGAGGCCAGGCGCTCGCCCGCAACCGCGTTGACCGCGATCCGTGGCCGAAGACTCTATCGGCCCGCGCTGGCCGGCGCACCCGATAGCACCTTGCTGCTTCGGGAAGATCGCGGACGATGAGCTACGATTGTGTAGTGGATGCCAGCGTCGGAATCAAGCTGTTCCTGGATGAACCACTTTCTGAGCGCGCTGACGCGTTGTTCGACCATCTATCCGATGATCTACCTGCGCGCCTTCATGTGCCGGATTTATTCTTCATCGAATGCGCCAATATCCTGTGGAAGTATGTGCGATATCACGGCTATCTGCGGGAAGATGCGCTGCTGGATGTGATCGACCTGGGTGATTTAGGTCTGCGCGTTGTACCTACGCAAGAACTTATCGAAGCGGCATTACCGATAGCTCTTGACTTTGGGATCACTGCCTATGATGCATCCTATGTGGCATTATCCCAGAAGCTAGACCTGCCGCTTGTGACGGCCGATGAACCGCTCGCGCGCCGCCTGGCGGGCGGCAAATGCGACGTGCGCTGGCTGGGCAACTGGCCTTAGACACAAACCGGAGTTCATAACCCATGCCTGACACCCCCTCCCTCGCCTGGTTGGACCAGCAGGCCAAACTCTCGCTCGACCGCCTTCTGCCGCGCCTCGAAGCGCGCTTCGCCGGGGCTGACGCGTCAGCCTGGAACGCATATGTGGCCCGGCTGCGCGTCCACTTCCCGCGGCTCTTCCGCTTGCTTCTGCACCTCTACGGCAGCCGCTACGACTTCTTCTATCACCTGGAGCGAATCCTGGAGAGCGCGGCCAGCATGTGGCTGGCCCGGCCGGCCGATCTTAAGGCGCTGGATGCCCAACGCGAGGCTGACGCGGGATGGTTCCAGTCCGAGAAGATGCTCGGCGGCGTCTGCTACGTGGATCTGTTTGCAGGCAACCTGGCCGGCGTGCGGGCCAAAATCCCATATTTCAAAGAGCTGGGCCTCACTTACCTGCACCTGATGCCGCTCTTCGCCTGCCCGGAGGGGGAAAACGACGGCGGCTACGCGGTCAGCGACTATCGCACCGTCAACCCAGCCCTGGGCGCGATGGCCGAGTTGTCCGAGTTGGCGCGCGAGCTCCGGTCGGAGGGCATCAGCCTGGTGGTAGATTTCGTGTTTAACCACACCTCGGATGAGCATCGTTGGGCCAAAGCTGCGCTGGCGGGCGACCCCATCCACCAGGACTTCTACTACATGTTCCCCGACCGGCAGATGCCGGATGCCTACGAGCGCACGCTGCGGGAAATCTTCCCGGAGGTGCGCCGCGGTAGCTTCACCTGGCGGCCAGATGCCAGTCGTTGGGTGTGGACCACGTTCAACAGCTACCAGTGGGATCTCAACTACAGCAATCCGGCAGTGTTCCGGGCGATGGCCGAGGAGTTGCTCTTCCTGGCAAATGCCGGCGTCGAAGTGATGCGTCTCGATGCTGTGGCTTTCATCTGGAAGCAGATGGGCACTTCATGCGAGAACCTGCCTGAAGCGCACATGCTGATCCAGGCGTTCAACGCCTTGATCCGTATTGCTGCGCCGGCGCTCCTCTTCAAGTCAGAAGCCATCGTCCATCCCGATGACGTGGCCAAATACATCAGCCCTGAAGAGTGCCAGATCTCGTACAACCCCTTGCTGATGGCGCTGCTGTGGGAGACGTTGGCCACGCGCGAGGTCAAGCTGTTACAGGCCTCGCTGAGCTACCGCTTCCGCATCGATCCGCGCTGCGCCTGGGCGAACTACGTGCGCTGCCACGACGACATCGGCTGGACCTTCGACGATGGCGACGCCAACCGATTGGGCATCAACGGCTACGGCCATCGCCGTTTTCTGAACGACTTCTACACCGGCCGCTTCGCTGGCAGCTTTGCCCGCGGCCTGCCGTTTCAAGAGAACCCGCAGACCGGCGACTGCCGCATCTCCGGGACCTGTGCGTCACTGTCAGGGCTCGAGAAGGCGCTGCGCGAGGAGACCACTTATGAGGTTGAACTGGCCGTCCGCCGCATCCTGCTGATCCACGGCATCATCCTCTCTGCGGGCGGCATCCCGTTGATCTACCTGGGCGATGAAGTGGCAACGCTCAACGACTACAGTTACCGCGACGATCCGGCCAAAGCAGCCGATAGCCGCTGGGTGCATCGTCCATTTGCCCACACGGCCAACTATGACCAGCGCACGAACACAGACACGCCCGCCGGCCGCGTCTACAGCGGCTTACGGCAACTGATCGCCGTCCGCCGAGACACGCGCGCTTTCGCTCACGGCGATTTGACGGTCGTCGATACCGGCAACTCCCACATCTTTGGCTACCTCCGCGAATATGCAGGCGCACGCGTCCTGGTCCTGGCAAACTTCAGCGAGTACGAGCAGCCGATCTCGGCGAACCTGGTGCGCAACCATGGCCTCAGCTACGACTTCCGCGATCTCGTCAGCGGCGACAAAATCGCATTGAGTGACAAACTGATACTGGAACCGTATCGTCTCGCCTGGCTGGTGGCCGCATAAGGATCGTACACGGCGAGGACGGTGGAATTACAACGCATTCAGGAGAAGATCACGTGTTTGATGTCATCGCTTGTGGTGAGTTGCTGATCGATTTTGTGCCCACTGAAACGGGCGTCTCCCTAACAGAGGCAGCGGCATTCAAGAAAGCGGCCGGCGGTGCACCGGCCAATGTGGCGGTAGGCGTGGCCCGGTTGGGCTATCGCGCCGGGTTCCTGGGCCAGGTGGGCGAGGATCCTTTCGGTCACTTCCTGGCCGACACCCTCGCCCAGAGCGGCGTCGATGTCGCCGGCCTGAGCTTCTCGCCTGAGGCGCGCACCGCGTTGGCGTTTGTCTCGTTGCGCGCCGACGGTGAGCGCAGCTTCATGTTCTACCGGCATCCCAGCGCCGACATGCTGTGGCGGCCTGAGGATGTGAATGCCCCCTACGCGGCCAGCGGCCGCATCTTCCACTACGGCTCGATCTCCCTCATCGGCGAGCCCAGCCGCAGCGCCACCTTCGCTGCGCTGGATTACGCCCGCCGCGGGGGTGCACTGATCTCCTACGACCCCAATCTGCGCCTGGCGCTCTGGCCCTCGACAGAAGCAGCGCGCGCGGGAATGCTGGCCGGCTGGCAGCACGCGGACCTGGCCAAGGTCAGCGAGGAAGAACTGGAATTCCTGACCGGTGAAACTGACGAGGTGGCCGCGGTGCGCAAGCTGTGGCACGATCGCCTTAAGCTGTTGACGATCACGCGCGGCGCGGCGGGCTCTGCCTATTTCACGGCCGATGCCAACGGCGAGGTGCCGGGGTTCCGGGTCCGTGCGGTGGACACCACCGGCGCAGGGGATGGGTTCCTGGCGGGGCTGCTGGCCGGCTTGCTGGATGGCGGCCTGCAGTTCGAGCAGAAGAAAATCGAAGCTGCCCTGCGCTTAGGCAACGCCGTCGGCGCACTGACCACCACCCAGCGCGGCGCGATCCCCGCGTTGCCAACCCGAGAAAAGGTTGAGGCGTTCCTGGCCTCTCAAGTGGCCGCATAAGCTCATCACTAGTCATTCAAATCCCTCCCGACGATGACTCGCAAATGATACCACATGATGCGGGTCATCGTCGGATTTGGCATACCCATTGACAGCGCCCTCTGGCGGTGCTAGACTGATCTCAGTGACATCTGCCGGTGCATGTCATCGCACCCGCCCTGCAGCCCTCGCGCCGGTCCTTGGCACAGATTCGTATGCGATCGAGAAGCGCCACAGCCCAAGCCAGCAGCTTGCGCTACGCAATCACGCTAGGCGCCCAAGGAAAGGAGCATCTCTATGTCACCCACCCGTCTTCTCAGTACCCTGCTTGTTGTCGCCGCCACCCTCATTGCCCTGACCGGCCCCGTCGCCGGTCAGGAGTCGCAACCCGACGCGCCCGATACCCCCATCTCCACGGCCTTCACCTACCAGGGGAGCCTGCGCTCAGGCAGCTCACCTGCCAGTGGACCCCATGACTTTCAGTTCATCATTTACAACGCCGCCAGCGGCGGCAGCCAGGTGGGCGCCACCCTGACGCGCGATGACATCTCCATCTCTGGCGGCATCTTCACCGTGGAACTCGACTTCGGCGCCACTGCCTTCGACGGGCAGGCGCGCTGGCTGGAAGTGGGTGTGCGGCCGGGCAGCAGCAGCGGCGACTACAGCATCCTTAGCCCGCGACACCCGCTGACCGCGGTGCCGTACGCGCTTTACGCAACGAAGGCGCCCTGGTCAGGCCTGCAGTCAGTGCCGGCCGGCTTCGCTGACGGTGTGGACGACAATACCACCTACAGCGCGGGAACCGGGCTGACGCTGGCCGGCACGACTTTCGCCGCAGATACAGGCTACCTGCAACGCCGCGTATCTGACACGTGCGCAGCCGGCTCGGCGATCCGTGTGGTCAATGCAGACGGCAGTGTGACGTGCGAGACGGACGATAACACCACCTACGGCGCAGGAACCGGGCTGACGCTGACCGGCACGACTTTCGCCGCAGATATAGGCTACCTGCAACGCCGCGTATCTGACACGTGCACAGCCGGTTCGGCGATCCGGGTGGTCAACGCCGACGGCAGTGTGACGTGCGAAACGGACGATAATACCACCTACAGCGCGGGAACCGGGCTGACGCTGACCGGCGCTGTCTTCGCCGCGAACACGGCTTACCTGCAGCGTCGCGTATCCGACATGTGCGCGGCCGGTTCGGCGATCCGGGTGGTCAACGCCGACGGCAGCGTAACGTGCGAAACAGATGACGCCGGCTGGTCCCTGACCGGCAACGCCGGCACGACGCCCGGCGCCAACTTCCTGGGTACGACCGATAACACAGCGCTAGAGCTTAAGATCAACAACCAGCGCGCCCTCCGCCTCGAACCGGCTTCCTGGGGGATGCAGTCCGGGAACACCAGCGCCCCATCTACTGGTCCCTTCAGCGCCGCATCCGCCCCATCCACCGTCTATGGCACAAACGTCATCGCCGGGTACAGCAGCAACAGCGTGACTGCCGGCTACCTCTCCCAAACTATCGCTGGCGGCGGCAGCAATGCCCTGGAATGCGGAGCATCGGGAAATGACCCCTGTACAAACACCGTCACAGCCAATTACGGTACGGTCGGCGGGGGCGGGGGCAACACGGCATCCTGGACCGCGACCGTCGGTGGGGGTGGGAGAAACATCGCCGGCGGCTGGGCCTCCACCATCGCCGGAGGTTACATTAACACTGCTGGCGGCGGGGCCTCCACCATCGCCGGGGGCGAACAGAACACTGCCAGCGACGACAATACCACTGTCGCCGGAGGTTTCGGGAACACTGCCAGCGGCGCCAATGCCACTGTCGCCGGAGGCACTTTCAACACTGCCAGCGGCGCCTGGAGCTTTGCAGCCGGCCGGCGCGCCAAGGCCACAACCCAGGGCAGCTTCGTCTGGGCGGACTCCGCCGACACGGACTTCACCGCGTACGCGCAAGACTCGTTCAACGTACGCGCCGGCGGGGGGGCCAGCATCACCGCCAAGTATGCCTACTGGGGCCTGCGAGTAGACAATTACGCTGACGACACCCCGACCGACAACGGCGACGGCATCGACATCTACGCCAATATCTCACGAGGCAACTATTGGGCTGCGCTGTACGCTATCAACTATAGCACCAGCCCTGCCATTTACGCGAGCTCTAACGGCACCTACAGCGGATACTTCGAGGACAATATCTACGTCGTCGGCAACTGCGTGGGCTGCACCCTGGCGTACGTGGCCATCAACAGCGGAAGCGAGGCCTTACAGGTCGGTGATGTGGTCGCCGCAGACGGCGTGCGACCCCCGCTGACATCAGGCGGTCAGCCCCTCCTCGCCGTGCATCGCGCGACCGCCGGGGCTGTCGGCGTTGTAGCCCGCCGCGCCGCGCTGGTCGAGAGCAGCAAAGATGACAAGACCACCATCAGCGCCGAAGCCGCCGACGGCCCCATCGCCGCGGGTGACCACCTTTTCATCATCGTCTCCGGCGTCGCACAGGCCCGTGTTGATGCGGCCGGCGGGCCCATCACAGCCGGGCAACGCCTCACGACGGCCAGCACGGCCGGATACGCTCGCGGCCTGCGCACTGTCTCCGTCGAGGGTGTACCGGTCGCCGAGGCCGCACCCGTGGTCGGCGTCGCCCTCGAGGGGCTGCCGGCCGGCCGGGGGCTGATCTGGGTCCTGGTGACCATCCGCTAACGGAGGAGGAGATCATGATCGCTCGAAAACTCGCCGCACTCCTGCTCCTGCCGGTGCTCCTCTTCCTGGTTGTTGCGCCGGCTTATGCTGATGAAGGCCCGGCGCCGAACGCCGGGTTCACGCTGGACCGCGCCGTAGTCGGCGCCGGGGGGCCGCACGCGGCGAGCGCCAGCTTCGAGTTGGACGCCACCGCCGGCCAACCCGCGGCCGGGCCCGCCGCCAGCGCGGATACTGAGCTCGTCGCCGGCTTTTGGGGTGCACTCCCATCGGGGTATCACGTCTATCTGCCGTTGATGTTGCGCTGATACGATCAAGGAAGCATGATTAAAGAAGACTTGGCGGGGCGACAAAAGCACCCCGCCAAGTCTAAGACACTGCTCCATCCGCTCGCCTTCGAAGAAGTTATCATTGTCCCTGCAACGACTCCGGCGTATCCTCCAGCGTCACCTGCACGGTCAGCTCCTTGCCGTTCCGAATCACGGTAAGCGCCACCTGCTGGCCCACTGTGGTCTTTTCCTCCAAATATGCGCTCAAATCGTCCCATTTCGCCAGCGGCACGCCATCGATCGCGGTGACCACGTCGCCCCCTACCAGGTAACGCCGATTGCCCAGAATGACCTGGTCAGTCGCATTGCGCAAGCCGGCTTTATCGGCAGGGCTGCGCTGGTACATTTGCGCGATCAGCAGGCCGCTGTCGACAGACATGCGCAGCCCCTTCGCCAGGCTCGGCGACAGCTCATACCCCAGCCCTTCGATGCCCAGCCAGGGATGCGGATACCGGCCCTTTTCAATCAGCACCGGAACCACCTCGCTGACTTTATCCACCGGGATTGCCAGCCCCACCCCGGCGGAGGTGCCCGTGGGCGAGTAAATCGCGCTGTTGACGCCGATCAGCCGGCCGCTCGAATCCAGCAGCGGGCCGCCGGAGTTGCCGCGGTTGATGGCCGCGTCGGTCTGGATCACCCCGCGCAACACGGTGCTGTCGGTCTCGATGGTGCGGTTGACCGCGCTGATGATGCCCTGCGTCATGGTGCGCTCAAACTGGCCGAACGGGTTACCGATGACAATGGCGGTCTGGCCCACCTTGAGGTCGGCGGACGTGCCAAGCGTCACCGGCCGGACCCCCTGGGGGATCGAATCCACCTTAAGGACGGCCAAATCGTTGATCGGATCAGTGCCGACGACCGTCGCGGTCATGTTGGAATCACCACCGAAGCTGATCTCGATGCTCTCGGCGCCCGCAACCACATGATTGTTGGTGACGATATGCCCTGCCTGATCCCACAAAAAGCCGGAGCCGCTGCCTTCCTCAGGCACCGCGCCCCAGAAGAAACTGGAGCGGAGCACCTGGGTCGTAACATTGACCACTGCGGGCGCGACGCGTTCGTACACTGCGATGCGCCGCGCCTCCATCGTGTCGGCGCTCTCAGTCACCGGCAGCAGGCCGGGCGTGGGTGTAGCCACCACTACGACCACCTGGGGTGTCGGATCGGCGCCAGAGGCGGGCGTTCCCCTTACCACCAGGGCTTCGGGCAGGCTGCTGCAACCAGCCGCCAACGCCAGCACGGCAGTCAAGATGATCCAGCGCGAAAACAAGGGACGTCTCATGGTGAGCCTCAAAAAAAACAGGCGCCTGGACACGCCAGGCGCCTGCTATCCTGCAAGATTCTTACTGTGTCTGGCGCGGACGCTCGCCCAGTGTGACCTGCACCTGCTTCTCGCCGGTGGAACGCAGCACCGTCAGGGTCACTTGCTCGCCAGGCGACTTAGAGCTCTCGAGATAGATCAGCAGATCATCGAATCGCTTGACGGGCTGATCGTCGATAGCGGTGATCAAGTCGCCACCGCTGGGGAGGTAAATCGGCCCGCTCATATCCACGCCGAGCAGAATGTCGGTGTTACCGGCGCCGGCGCGCAAGCCACCACGCGCGGCCGGGCCGCCCTCTGCGACGGTCATGACATACGCCCCGCGCGCGTCCTGTGGGAACCCCAGCGCTTCCGCCCACGCCGGGCTGTACGTCTGCCCGCTGATGCCCAGATAGGCATGCCGATAGACGCCGTTCTCGATCAGCGCCGGCACAACGCGCTGGACAATACTGATCGGGATCGCAAAGCCCACACCCGAGTTGCTGCCGTTCGCCGACGCAATCTGGAAATTGATGCCGATGACCTGGCCCCTCTCGTTGAGAAGCGGGCCGCCGGAATTGCCGGGATTGATGGCAGCGTCGGTTTGGATGGCCAGCGGAATGCTGTAGTTGGTCTGCCCCGCCACGCTTCGGCCAATGGCGCTGACGATGCCCGTCGTCATAGAGCCCACCAGGCCGAAGGGATTGCCGATGGCGATCGCACGCTGACCGACCGCCACATCCTCGATCCGGCCCTGTTCCACCACCACCAGTTCCACCAAGCTCGGATCGACCTTGATGACCGCCACGTCGCTATCAGGATCAGTCCCGATCAGCTCCGCATCCAGCACGATGCCATCGGAGAAGGTCACGCGCAGGGCAGAGGCGCCCTCCACCACATGCTGATTGGTGACGATATGGCCCGCCGAGTCCCACACGAAGCCGGAGCCGGAGCTCTCGGCGAATGTCTCATCGGAGCCTTGCCCCTCTTCGTCGCGCAGGCTCACCTCTGTCAGGTTCTCAATGTAGACCACCGAAGGATTGACCTTCTGATAGACCGCAGTATAGATCTGGGACTCAATATCCGCGCCGGGCACGATCTCGATGCTCGGGGCCGGGGCCGCCGGCTGAACGGGCGCCGCCGGACGCTGAGGTGTCGGAACCACAGCCCTGGGGGTCGAGACAGGGGGCCGCGCTGTGACGCGCGGCCGCGGCGTCGAGGTCGGTTCGGTCAGCATCCTGACCGCGGGGGTCAACAGCCCACACCCCATCAAGGCCAGGCTCAAAGCCAGCATCGCCAGTATCAGCGGGAGGATTCGGGAACGCTTCATGTCGGGCACCTCTTGATCAATCGCGGCGGCGGTTCAGCAGCGTAATGTAGTAGAGCATCGTCATCAGGGTCTGCGCCAACGCGGCGACATATGTCAGCGCGGCGGCATCCAACACCGATTTTGCCCCGCGCAGTTCACCACCATCAGCCAACTGATACGTCTGCAGCAGACGCAGCGCGCGGCGGCTGGCATCGAACTCCACAGGCAAAGTGATCAGCGAGAACAACACACTGGCGCCGAAAAACGCCACACCGAGCCAGGCCAGTTGCGTCATATTAAGCAGCAGGCCGATCATGAACAGGATCGGCGCCACCCACGCGCTGACCTGCACCGCTGGCACGATCGCCCCGCGCAGCCTGAGCGGCGCATAGCCCTGGTTATCCTGCAACGCGTGACCGATCTCGTGCGCCACGATGGCCAGGGCTGCAACGCTGGGCTGGCGCGCCACGCCGGCCGAAAGCCCCAGTTTCTTCTCCCGCGGATCGTAATGATCGGTCAACTCACCGGGAATGCCCGCGATGGAAACATGCCCCAGCCCTTCGGGCCCCAGGATCACCCTGGCTGCATCAAGTCCCGTCAGGCCGCGCGCGTTCGCCACTTTAGTCCACTTGCCGTACGCGCTCTTAACCTTGATCTGCGCATAGAACGCCAACAACAGAGCCGGCGCCACAAACAACAGGTACGTTGAATCGAAATACACTCATCCTCCCTCAGGCAAAGAAGCTTGACCCACAAGCCGCGCGCCTACCAACTAACAACCTATTATATCACAACCCAATTACGGGACGTGTTACGAAGCCGACAATTCCCTGACGCGTGGCCCTGTAGCGCCGCATCCGGCCGGATGCGGCGCCACCCGCTGCCGCGCGGCATCTTACACGCGTCGGAACTCACCCTCAACGACGTCCTCGCCCTCACCGGACGGGGCCTGCCCGCGGCCGCTTCCGTTATGGCCGTTCGAGCCAGCACCTGCCGAGTTCTGGCCCATGCCAGAGCCGGCCTGCTGAAGACGATTCATCGCATCACGAATCGCCGTGATGTCCTCACCCTGTGCGGTCTTGCGCACCTCGGCAATCAACTGCTCCAAGGCGTGGCGGTCTTCGATCCGCATGGCGCCCCCCTCGGCCAACTCCCGCAGGCTCTTCTCAGACACATACGCCATCTGATCTGCCTGGTTGCGCGCCTCGATCAACTCCTTGCGGCGCTGATCCGCGGCCTTGTTGATCTCAGCCTGGCGCACCATGCGTTCGATATCTTCCTTGTTCAGGTTGGTGGAGGCGGTGATCGTAATCTGCTGCACCTTGCCGCTGGCCTTATCCTGAGCGCTGACATGCAGGATGCCGTTAGCGTCGATGTCGAACGTCACCTCGACCTGCGGCAGACCACGCGGCGCAGGTGGTATCCCCTCCAGGTTGAATTGGCCCAGCGACATATTGTCGGCCGCCATCGGGCGCTCGCCCTGAAGCACATGGATCGTCACCGCAGGCTGATTGTCCTCAGCCGTGCTGAACACCTGGCCCTTCTTGACCGGGATTGTGGTGTTGCGCTCGATGATCGGGGTCATGACACCGCCCAGCGTCTCCACGCCGAGGGTCAATGGCGTCACATCCAGCAACAACACATCCTTCACAGCACCCGACAGCACGCCGCCCTGCAGCGCAGCCCCGACGGCCACCACCTCATCCGGATTGACCCCGCGATGCGGCTCTTTGCCGCTCGCCAGCTTGCGGACCAGGTCCAGCACCATCGGCATGCGGGTGGAACCGCCCACCAGAACCACCTCATCGATATCGCCGGCCGACAGCCTGGCGTCGCGCAGCGCTTGCTCGAAGGGGCCGCGGCACCGCTGAAGCAGATCTGCGGTGAGTTGCTCGAACTTGGCGCGACTTATCTTCAGCAGCAAATGCTTGGGCCCACTGGCATCGGCCGTAATGAACGGCAGATTGATCTCAGTCTCCATCACGCTGGAGAGCTCGATCTTGGCCTTCTCTGCCGCTTCCTTGAGCCGCTGCAGCGCCTGGCGGTCGCTGCGGAGATCAATGCCGTGCTCACGCTTGAACTCGTCCGCGACATGGTCCACGAGGCGCTGATCCCAATCATCCCCGCCCAGGTGAGTGTCGCCGTTGGTCGCCTTTACCTCGACAACGCCATCCCCCACCTCAAGAATCGACACATCAAACGTGCCGCCGCCAAGGTCGAAGACGAGGATCGTTTCGCTTCCTTGCTTGTCAAGCCCGTAGGCTAAGGCGGCCGCGGTCGGCTCATTGATGATGCGCAGCACATCCAGGCCCGCGATCTTGCCGGCATCTTTGGTGGCCTGGCGCTGGCTGTCGTTAAAGTAGGCCGGCACGGTGATTACGGCCTGGGTCACAGGTTCGCCGAGATAGGCTTCGGCATCGGCTTTCAGCTTGCCCAGGATCATGGCTGAGATTTCCTGCGGCGTGTACTCCCTGCCGGTCATCGGAATACGCACGCGCGCATCACCGGCCCCGCCCTCGATCACCTTGTAGGGCACGATGGCCCGCTCCGCGCCGGTCTCATCGTAGCGCCGTCCCATGAAACGCTTGATCGAAGTCACAGTGTTCTCCGGGTTCACCACAGCCTGGCGCTTCGCAGTCCAACCCACCAGGCGCTCGCCGGCTTTTGTGAACGCGACCACCGAAGGGCACAACCGCGCGCCCTCAGCAGTAGGAATCACCACAGGATCGCCGCCCTCTACGACGGCGACAACGCTATTTGTAGTACCCAAGTCAATACCAACGATCTTGCTCATCTCCCGCTCCTTACACGAACATCTCGCTTAATGTGAACTGTAAGGCACAGACGTTAGAGTAGCGCAAGCAGGATGTTAACGTTGCGTTAGATGATTCGATAGTGCCTATTGCCAATCAGGCGGTTCCGTGATATGCTTGTTGTTAGCTGCCTAAACACGCGACGCTGCGTTCATTCCGTCTACATTTCTCACTGTCCAGACAAGGAGGACCTATGCGCATAAGTCAGATTCGAGGTATCCAGATGAACACGGCTGAGAAGTTAGCCGCAGCCGCGATCACAACTGCTGAGGCTTTGGTGGAAGCCGGCAAGACGCCGGCCGGCCGCAAGGAACTGGCTGCCAAGGTAGGCGTTGATACGAAAGAAATCCTGGAGTTGGTCAACCGTGCCGACCTGGCCCGCGTGCGCGGCATCGGTGAGGTTTACTCCAACTTGCTGGAAAATGCCGGTGTGGATACCATCGTGGAACTTTCACGCCGGGTGGCTGCCAACTTGCATGCGAAGCTTGTGGAGCAGACGCTGGCCGGCGACGCTCGCCGCGCGCCAACCCTGGCACAGGTTACTGACTGGATTCAGCAGGCGAAGAGCCTGGGACGGCAAATCGAGTACTAGCTCATCGAAAGATCCGGAATTGAAAAGGGGCCTGACATCTGGGCTGATGTCAGGCCCCTTGCATCTTAAGTTCAGACCCCGGCTGCGTCAGCCAGGTGGCGCCCTGCAGCCAGCAACGTCTGCACCGCCTGCGGCGAATGGGCCTCCGCATAGACCCGCAGAACAGGCTCGGTTCCGGACGGACGGATCAACAGCCAGCTATCATCAGCCAGCATATACTTGACGCCATCCCGGGTGTTGATGCTGCTCAAGGGGACGCCCGCCAGCTCCGCCGGCGCCAGCGCAACCAGGGTGGCCACCAATGCCTTCTTGTCGAATGGACGCACTTTGAAATCGTTGCGCGCATAGTCGAATTGGCCGATCTCAGCCATGACGTCAGCCAACAAAGCTTCCGGCGACCTGCCGTAACGCGCCACAATCTCGGCAAGCAGCAAGCCCATCAAGACGCCATCGCCCTCTGGGATATGGCCCTTGACACTGATCCCGCCCGATTCCTCGCCGCCGATCAAGACGTCGTCGCTCATCATCAGGTCGCCGATATGGTTGAAACCCACAGGCGTCTCGTGCAGGGGCAACCCATAGCAACCCGCCAGCCGGTCCAGCATCTTCGTGGTGGAGACGGTCTTCACCACGGAGCCGCGCAATTGGCGTTGTTCCACCAGATAGCGCAGCGCCAGCGTCATGATGCAATGCGGATCGATGAATCGACCGGTGGGGCCCACAGCGCCGATCCGATCCGCATCGCCGTCGGTCGCCAGACCCAAATCGAGCCGATCCTCCAACACCAGCTTCATCAACGGCGCCAGGTAGCAGGCAATCGGTTCCGGGTGGATGCCGTTGAATCCGGGGTTCATCTCCCCACGGATTTCAACGACTTCCGCGCCTGCCTCAACCAGCAGATTACTCAGATAGCCGCGACCTGCCCCATACATGGCGTCGACCGCGACACGCAACTTGGCGCGGCCGATCGCGCGAAAATCGATCAGGCGACGCAGGTGGTCGGCATAGGCCGGATACGGATCAAAACGGACGATCAACCCTTGTTCGATGGCCGCGTCGAGATCGATCCGCGCAGGCTGGCGGCCAGCAGCCAGGTTTGCATCCAGCCTGGCCTCAACACGCCTGGTATCCGCAACAGTTGCGCTGCCTCCAAATGCAGACTTGAGCTTGATTCCATTGTAGCGCGGCGGGTTATGGCTGGCGGTGATCATGACACCGCCCACACCGTGCGCGGCGGGAATGGCAAAGGAGATGGCCGGCGTGGGCGCATCGGCGCGGGCCAGGTCAACTCTCAGGCCATTGGCTGCCAGCACCTCACTGACGGCTGCGGCGTAGCGATCGGACAAGAAACGCGTATCAAAGCCTACCACGGCCACGGGCCGTTCGCCCGGCCCGCCGGCTGCACTGTTTTCACTCTTCTCCAGCAGCACCTCCGCAATCGCCTGTGCTACGTGGCGCACGTTAGCAAATGTGAACTCATCGCTGATAACGGCCCGCCAGCCGTCCGTACCAAAGGTAATCGCCATCTTCAGTTCACGCCTCGTTTCGATAATCTGGATCTTTATTGCCACACGGCCCCTGCATCATCTGGCGCACCAAACCGCTGTAATCCGCCACTAATTCCTGCGCATCTTGCAGCGACCGTCCCTCGGCCGTCAGGTGAAAGGCCGGCGTATCGGCGTCAGGTCGGATCAGGATCCATTTGTTGTCGTTCAAAAAGACTTTGATGCCGTCCACCAGTTCATGCCGGAATGCGGCAAAGTGCTCGCTGAGGCACCGCATCACCCGGCCCTTCAACTCCCAAGTGCTCGTCACCACCGTGTCAGCCGTATAGAACGGTGGTAAATCGACTAGCACCTGAGATAGCGTCATCTGCTGTTGTGCCAATAGCTCCAACAACTTGCCCAGCGCTAACAAACCGTCGATCGCCGGATGCAAAATCGGAAAGACGAAATTACCCGTCCCATCGCCCGCCATAATCACGCCATCAGATGCCGCAGCCATCATCAACGATTGGGGATCCACCGGACAGCGCCGCACCTGGCCGCCATACCTTTGGGCCAACTGCTCAAACACCTGAGGTTGGTCCGCCGTGACAACAACCGTGCTTCCCGGATGCGCGCGAAACACCAGTGAGGCCATGGCCGCGCACATCAGCGGATCGGCAACGCTGGCGCCGGTGTCATCCACCACGAAGATCTTCTCGCCGCCCACATCCAATCGCACGCCCAACGCCATAGACTGCAGAGCCCCTACGATGGTCGCCAGTTGGGCGCGCTCGCTGCGAAACTCCTCCTGAAGGATCGAAACGCGATTGGGATCGATGCGCGCATTGAGGGGCACAGCATCGACATTCAGTGCCTCCAGCAACTGCGGCAGCACATTGGCCACCGGTGCGTGAGCATAATCGATGACCGCCTTGACATTCGAAGCACGGATGGCCGAAACATCCAGCGCCTTCAGATAGCCCTGGCTGTACACCGCCACAGCGTCTTGAGCATACTCGATGGTGCCGATGTCCCCCATGTACGCACGACGATAGTCCTCTCGGAAGAAGATCCGCTCGACGTTGCGCTCCTGTTCACGCGTGAGGTTGAGCCCGTCCTGACCGAAAAACCGGATATCCACCACACGTTGATCGTAGGGTGAGAGGCGCACATGAACGCCACCCGCTGCGCGGTAGGCGCGCGTGTAATAGCGCGCCACGGGGATCGGCAGCGAACCCAGATCCAACACGCAGTTGCTCGCAGACGGAAGCCCGGACACCAAAGCGCGCTTGATCATGCGCGAGCCGCGGTGTGGGTCGCGGTTGATGGTGACTGTGCTGCCCTTGGGCAGCACGGTGCCGAAGGCTGCGCCCAGCCGCGCAACAAAATCCGGCGTCAGGTCGACATTCACCATTCCGGTAACGCCATATCGGCCGAACAGCGCCCTACGCCCCTGTGAGCCCCAAATCAAGCTGTGGTTCAGCGTCGCGCCGGACTCAACCTCTTTGCTGGGCCAAATCTTGACGCTCGGCTGGATCACCGCGTGCTCACCGACGATCGTGTTGTCGCCCACCACCGCGCCCTCGAAGACCGCGCTGCCCGCTTTCAGGCTGCACTGCCGGCCAACCAAGGCCCCGTGCACCTCGGCGCCCTCGCCGATGTAGCAGTTGCGCCAGATGATGCTCCGATCCACCCGCGCCCGATTATCCAGGATCGTATAATCACGCACCACCGAGGGGCCGTGGATCACCACTCCGCCCTTAATCTGAACTTCTTCCCCCAGGTAAATGGGACCGAAAAGCTGGGCATCAGCCGCAATCTCCACCTGGCCGCCGGTCCAAATGCCGCTTCCGATATGCTGGCCCATCGCGCCCAAGTCCAACCGGCGGTGAAGCAGATCGGCATTGGCGCGCTGATACTCGCTCAACGTGCCGATATCGCACCAGTAGCCGCTGGCCACATACCCGTAGAGCGGCTCGCCTCTGGCGAGCAGACGCGGAAAGACATTCCGGCTCCAGTCTGTCGGCTGGTCGGCAGGAATGCGCTCAAGCAGCTCAGGCTGGACCACATAGATCCCGGTATTCACCGTATCGGAGGTCAACGCACCCCAGCTCGGCTTTTCCAAAAACTGCACGACGCGCCCATCTTCCCGAACATTGATGACGCCGAACTCCAGGGGATCATCCACCTGGTAGAGTGCCATCGTCAACAAGGCGTTATGCTCGCGATGATAAGCAACCAGCGCAGTCAGATCGAAGTCGGTAAGAGCGTCGCCGCTGATCACCAGAAACGGCTCGCTGGCGTCAAGACAGTCCTGCGCGTTCTTCACGCTGCCCGCGGTGCCGAGAGGCGACTCCTCGATGACATACTCGATATTCATGCCGAACGCCTTGCCATCGCCGAAGAAGTCCTGGATCGAGGAAGGCATGTATTGCAGCGTCACAACGACATCGACGATCCCGTGCTGCCGCAACAAGTGCAGGATGTGACCCAACAATGGCCGATGAACTACCGGCAACATGGGTTTCGGACGCATCAAGGTAAGTGGCCGCAGGCGTGAACCCTCGCCGCCGGCCATGACGACCGCCTTCATAGCAAAACGCCTCAACTTGAAATGATGAGCGAATCTCTCCAGCCCAACGCATCATACCACAACACCGAATGGCGCCAAAAGTCGAGCCGAGATTTCGGTCAACCTTCTACGTATGCTATACTAGCAGCCATGGACGCAAGAACATTACGGGTGCTTGAATTTGAGCGGATTCGTGAGCGGCTGGCGGAGCACGCCTCCTTCTCGCTTGGGCGGGAACGCGCGCTCACTTTGATGCCGACCGACGACATCCGCGAGGCACGCGATTGGCAGGCGGAAACGCGCGAGGCTCGCCGCTTGCTGGAAGAAAAAAGCGATGTCCATCTGGGCGGCGTTCATGATTTACGCCCCCTGGCTGAACAGGCCGTCCGCGGCAGCACACTGCTGCCCGGCGATTTGCTGAGCATCAGGAGCACCCTGACCCGGGCGCGCACCCTCCAACGGATGCTGTCCCGCGTGGCCGAGCAGTACCCCTATGTGGCCGATGTAGCCGGCCGCATCATGGCGCCGCACAACTTGATCGAAGAGATCGCCCGCTGCATCGACGAGCGGGGCGAGGTGATGGACAGCGCCAGCGACGCCCTCGCGCGCATCCGGCGGGAGCTGCGCGAAGCGCACGCCCGGCTGATGGAACGCCTGCAACGCATCATCGGCACCGCTGCTAACCAACCGCTGCTCCAGGAACCCATCATCACACAGCGACAGGGGCGTTATGTCATCCCGCTGCGCGCCGAATTCAAGGGGCGCATCCCCGGCCTGGTGCACGACCAATCGGGCAGCGGCGCCACCCTCTTCATCGAACCGCTGGCGGTCGTCGATCTGAACAATCACTGGCGCGAAGCCCAGCTTGCGGAACAGGAGGAGATCCAGCGCATCCTGGCCGCGCTCACCGGCCTGGTTGCAGGAAGCGCCACCGCGATCGTCCACACCGTGGAGGCGCTGGGCGACCTCGACCTGATCTTTGCCAGGGCGCGCTACGCCGGCGAGCTGCGAGGGACGGAGCCGGAGCTGGTGGAGTTCGTGCGACCGCAACAGGGCAGCCGCTCCGGCAAGGACAAGAAACACGCCGACACGCCGGCAACCGACACACCGCCACCCGGCTATCAACACCCTGGCAGCACACTCGCCTTCATCAAAGCCCGCCATCCGCTGCTGGACCCGCTGACCGTAGTGCCGATCGACGTTTACCTGGAAGAAGACTATTTCATTGTCGTCATCACCGGGCCGAACACCGGCGGCAAAACGGTCTCACTCAAAACCACCGGCTTGCTCACTCTGATGGCGCAGGCCGGCATGGCCATCCCGGCGGATGAAGGCTCAAAGGTGTCGGTGTTCGAGAACATCTTCGCCGACATCGGCGACGAGCAGAGCATCGAACAGAGCCTCTCGACTTTCTCATCTCACATGACGCACATCGTGAACATCCTGGATCAGGCTGACACGCGCACGCTGGTCTTGCTGGATGAACTGGGGGCCGGCACCGACCCGGAGGAAGGTGCGGCCCTGGCCCAGGCGCTGCTGCGGACGCTCCTGGCGCGCCGCATCACCACCCTGGCAACCACACACTACTCTGAACTCAAGGTGTTCGCACATACGACCCCGTTTGTCGCCAACGCCAGCGTGGAGTTCGATATCCAGACCCTGAGCCCGACCTACAAGCTCAGTATCGGATTGCCCGGACGCTCCAACGCTTTTGCCATCGCCCGGCGGCTGGGCCTGAACTCAGACATCGTCACCCAAGCCGAGGCGCTCGTCTCGCCGCAGTCGTTGGAAACCGAAGCGATGTTGGCCGAGATCAAGCGCGCACGCGAGGCTGCACTCACAGCCGAATCGGAAGCCAAAGCCGCGCAGCGCCGGGCTGAGGCGCTCAACGCGGACCTGAGTTATCGCCTGGCCAAGGCCGAGGAAGCGCGGCGCGAAGTGCTGGCCGAAGCCCGTTCCCAGGCCGACACGGAGCTGGCCGCGCTGCGTGAGGAGATGGCGCGCCTGGCGGCCCTTGCAGCGCGCGAGCCGTTGACCGGCGCCTCGCGCGAAGGCGGTTCAGCAGCGGGCAAAAACCTGCACGAGCAGTGGCTGGCCGAAGCCACCGACGTCCTGGCGCGCCGCGCGGCCCAAGCCCAACCGCTGCCCGCGATGCAGGCGCCCGAGCCGGTGATCATCGACGGCCCGCTTCAGCCAGGCGACGAGGTCTGGGTGCCTTCGCTGCAAGCCACCGGCGAAATCGCCGGGGTCAACGGTGATGAGGTGGATGTGAAGATCGGCTCCTTCCGCGTGCGCCTGGGCCAAGGCCGCGTCACCCTGCGCCAGCGCGGCGGTCAGCCCGCCATCCAGTCCGGTGGCTCTCGGCCCCGGCCGCCCAGCCCGGGGATGGAACTCGATCTGCGCGGCTTAACCGTCGATGACATGTTGATCGAGCTGGACCGCTATCTCAACACAGCCTACCTGGCCGGCCTGCCGTTCGTGCGCATCATCCACGGCAAGGGCACGGGCGCGCTGCGCCAGGCTGTGCGTGACGAGTTGCGCGGCCACTCCCTGGTCAACAGTTTTCGGGCCGGCGAAGCCAGCGAAGGCGGCGAGGGCGTCACCGTCGCAAAACTTGCCCAACGTTAGCGAGGCGTCATGGAGTCACGATCCGTCACCCAAAGGCTGCGCCAACATCATGCGATCGAGCACGCAACCATCACGTTGCTGAGCCGCCGCGTGCCCGGGACGCGCCTGTTAGCGCACAGCGATCTGGACGGGTTCATCGTCGTCGGCGAAATCGAAGCGGCGACGCTGCACGTCGTTGCGGAAGAAGCGCTCGCACACCTGCAGCGCGGTGAGTCCGGCCTGGCGGTCCACCCGAACTGCGGCACGAATCTGGTCACTGCCGGAACGCTGACCGGGATCGGCGCGCTGCTGATGACTCACGGCCGCGATCGCTCCTGGGTGGATCGCGCGTGCAGCGCCATCCTGGGCGCCACCCTGGCGCTCATCATTGCCGCGCCTGCCGGCCGCTGGATGCAGGCAAACGTCACCACCAGCGCCGATGTCGCCGGTCTCTGCATTGCCTCCGTGCGCAAGCTGATTGATGGCCCTGTGGTCCGGCACCGGGTAACCATCAGGTCAAAGCCCGCAAAGCTGGCTGCCCAATGATCACCCTGATTCACGGCCCGGCCGAGCTGTTATGCGCGGAGGCATTGGCAGAGCTGACAGCCGGCATCGCGACCGATCCCGAGTTGGCAACCCTCAACACCAGCCGCCTTGACGGACGCACCGTCACCCTGGCTGAGCTGCACAACGCCGTGGACACCCTCCCCTTCCTGGCCGAGAAGCGCCTGGTCGTCGTGGAACATCTGCTCGCGCGGCTGGCCGCGCCGGCCAGGCGCAAAAGCAAAGAGGCGGCTCCGGCCGCCGATGAGGAAGAAGCGGCCGAGCCGGAGCCGGAGCCTGAACAACTCAAAAGCCAGGGCAAGGCATTTCTGGCGTGCCTGAGCCAGACAACCGACAGCACGGAGCTGGTCTTGCTGGAAGCCGACACGGCCAGCGGTCCCGGCTTGCGCCGGGTGCAGGAGCTGGCGCGCGACGGCAAAGCGCGCATCATCCTATGCGAGAGACCGCGCAAGAACGACCTGCCTGACTGGATTCGCAGCCGGGCGCGGACGCGCAAAGTCAAGCTCGACCCGGCCGCGATCCAGGACCTGGCCGAATATGTCGGCGATGACCTGCGCCAACTGGACCAAGAGCTGATCAAGCTGGCAGATTATGCGTCCGGGCGCATCGTTACGCGCGAGGACGTGCGCACCCTGGTGCCAGCCACGCGCGCGGCAAGCGTTTTCGAAATGGTGGATGCACTCGGCCTGGGGAATGGATCGGCGGCGGGCCGGCTGATGCAGCACGCCCTGGATATGGATGGGGAGCCGCCCCTGCGGCTGCTGGCCATGATCGCACGGCAGTATCGCCTGCTGATTCAGGTCAAGGCGTTGCAGTCCCAGGGCGCGCGGCCGCCGGAGATCGCCCGCACCCTGAACGTGGGAGAGTGGACCGTGCCGCGCTTCGTCAACCAGGCCAGCCGCCACAGCTTCGCCCGGCTTGAACGCGCCATGGGGCGCATCCTGGCCGCCGACGAAGCCATCAAGACCGGCAAACTGAGCGATCGCGAGGCCATGGATGTCCTGCTGGCCGAACTCATCGAAGGCCTGTAATCACTGGTCGACCCCCACCCAGAAATGATGGGCCAGGATCTGACGCGACGGGATCACGCGCAGGTTCAACCCGCGCACCGGCACGATCACCTCGGCATCGCCTACCGCCGCGCGGTTGACATAGCAGGCGTTCGGCGCCACGCCGAACTTCTCCTGGTAACGCAGCGCCGCATCCTGCACCTTCGCACTCAAACTGCGCTGCGGATCGTTGTCGAACCACAGAAGGCCGTTGAGCATACCTCCTCCTAAGCCCCCGATCCGGTGGAAGCTGTCCGCAGCCCGACGCGGCGCCTTCCCGCCGGAACCGGATATCGCGGCATATCCTGGATCGCCATCCACAGTCGCTCGAGGCGCGACGGTGCGCGGCGCATGCGCCAGATGCCTGAACCGGTATCCAGGCCCAGCTCATAGAGACCCTCCGGCGTTCGCAGGCGATAGCGCCGCTCCAGGCCGCAGGTATACGTCTCCGCCACATACAACACCCGCACGCTACGCCCCTGCCAGAGGAACACGCGGGGATAGAAGCCGTCAGGGGTCAAAACAACTCGGACATTGGTCATCACAGGATCTCCTCCCATTTAGAAAGCACGCCGCGGCGGAACACCGACCGGCGCAAGCAGCGCGTCACCAGGCGCCCGCGCTCCACGTCTCATCGTCACCCACCACGCGCAGTTGGCGCATCCCGCCTTCTTGCGCCATTTGGGGCGGAGGCAGCGGCACGTAAGGCTGCGTTCCGTTCTGTCCCATCCACTGCCCGGGATTCACTACGATCACCGGCGGCTGCTGCAACTGCGGATACATTGGCCCGGCCTCGGCCCGCCAGCCGCTGCGCTCGTCGACCCGCTGCCGCCGCAAGAGCGCCACCAACAGCAAGCTGGTTGGAACGCTGGCCGCCACCCCGACCGCCACCCCGATCACCACCGCCATGGCGTCCGTGCTCATCCGTTGCCCGATAATCACGGCCAACACGACGCCGAAGCCGAGCATCGCCGGCACAATGATCTTCTTCATCCATCACTCCTTCGCGAAATCGGCGCCGCACCTGGCCAGGTGCGGCGCCGCCTGCCGCCCGCGCCGATCTGCTCGACCACCGCGGCCAACGCCGTGTTGTCAGCGAATGCAGCCTGGAACCGCACTACCTGGCCCTTGGCGATCACCAGGAAGTCCCCGCGTCCCAGCAACCTTTCAGCGCCGGTGCCTGCCACGCCGGCCGCGACCCGCGCATCCTCGGCGCAGGCGACGCTCCCCACCAGCCGCACGGGGAAGTTCGCTTTCACTGCGCCGTCTACCTGGGCGGCCGAAGGCCGCTGCGTGGCGGCAATCACGTGAATCCCAGCCTCGCGGCCTCGCTGCGTCAAGCGCTGCAGCGCATCCCCCACGGCGCGACCGCCAACCTGCAGCAGATCCGCCAGCTCGTCGATTGCGATCACCAGCCGCGGCAGCCTGGCCCCTACCTGGTCACGGCGCTCCATCTCCTTCACCACAGCCGTCAGGGTCTCGGCAATAGCCTCCTGCTGCTGCACGACCCCCATCTGCCGCCACACGTGCGGCAGTCCGGCGAGGCAGGCCAGGCCGCGGCCCTTCGGGTCGATCAGCACGAACTGGAGGTGGCCGGGGTGATTGTGCATCGCCAGCGACAGGAGCAGGGTTCGGAGCAGCGCCGTCTTGCCGCTGCCGGTGGTCCCGGCAACCAACACATGCGCGACGTCCGGGCTATCGATCCGCAGCAGCAGGGGACTGCCCCCCTCCTCTACGCCCAACACGGCGCAGCACGCCGGGACTGAAGTCAGTTTGGCGCACAGATCGATGAGATTGACTCCGCGCGCGCCCTCGCGCGGCACTTCGACGTGCAGGACGCCGCCCTCGCGAAACACCCGCGCCGATTGCACCCCCAACGAAAGCGCCAGTTCCTCGGCCAACGCGCTGACTTTGTTCACCTTAGTCCCCAGGGCGGTCGTGATGTCGTAGCGCACAAAACGCGGCATGACCGTTGCCTGCCAGACCCGAGCGGGCACCTTGTGCGCCGTCAGCACCGACTCGATTCGCGCTGCCTGCAGTTCGTAGACCTGTTGCCTCGCTCCCATAGCACACCTCTGAAGTTGGGGCCGGCAGCGCATCTTGATGGTGTGTCATAGCAAGCGATTGCCCCACTTGGCGATATTCGGCGAAAGCCGTGCAAGAAACCCTTTCGAAACAAATGTTCTGAATCATTGTATCGAACATCTGTGCAAATGTCAAGCCCCCGAAGGATCGAATTTCTCCCACGATTGTTGCGAGCACGGAGGGGCACTTCCCTCAGGGTGCTCCGCTTTCGCAGTTTCATTGAACACTGAGAGACCGGCTAAAGCCTCGATTCCGGAAATTGGCCCCCAACGCGAAACGCATCCCCCTGGCAACCGCCGTTGCGACGCGGCTGAGCCTGTGCTATAATCTCCATGCGATCGCGCGCGGCTCTACGCTGATGCGCGTACCGTGAGCACCTGACCCAACGAGGCAAGTTCTATGCCGGATTCGCATTCTCGCCGCACGATGGGCAATCTGCTGCTCATCATCGGGTTAGCCGTTCTGCTGGGCGTGGCCGGCTACTTCGGCTGGACGCAGCTCCAGGGCGCCCGGCTGCGCGCGGAGCTGGGGCAGACGGCCGGCCCGACCGCGCCGGCAACCCTGCCGCCCACCGCCAGCCCTGCGCCGACCGCACCGCCAACCACTGCCGCGACCGCTACGGTTGCGCCGGCAATCGCCGCCCCAACCGTAGCGGCGCCGGATGCTGCCTCCCCGGCCGCCGCTGCGACTTCGGGCCAGCCATCGACGGACCAATCTGCATCTGCGGAGCTATCTCCGGCCGCCACAGTCCCCCCGGCAGCACCTCCGGTGCGCCTGGTGATGCCTGATCTGAAGATCGACGCCGCGGTGGCGCCGATGAGTTGGCAGGTGATCCAAACCGCCGAGGGACCCCGCTCCGAGTGGGTGGTCCCGGACAACGAGGCCGGTCATCACATAGACAGCGTACTTCTCGGCCAGCCGGGCAACCTGGTCATTTCGGGGCACAACAACATCTACGGCAAGGTCTTTCAGCCCATCAGTTTCGCCTGGGATAACGATCAGCGCGTGGCAGTCGACGACTTCACTGACCGCTCTGATGTCCTGAACGGCCGCCAGATTCAGTTGTTCGATGCCGCCGGCCGCGTCTACAACTACGTGGTCACCGAGTTCTATCGGTTGAAGGACACGGGCGTTCCGCTGCAGCAGCGCATCGCCAACGCCCGCTTCATGCAGGAGACCAGCGACACGCGGCTGACGCTGATCACCTGCTGGCCGCCGACCAACAACACGCATCGGTTGATCGTGATCGCGGCGCCGGCGCCGTGAACGCCGCTGGTGGCGCAGGGAAGCGTAAGCGCTGGCTTTTCGGAGCCCAGATCTGGTTGGGGCTGCTGCTCGGGATAGCGGCCCTTTATCTCGCTGCGCGCAGCTTCGATCTCGCAGCGTTGGGCCGCGCGTTGGGCGGGGTGCGCTTACCGTTTGTGGCGCTCACGCTGGTCACCAGCCTTCTGACGCCGGTGCTGAAGGCAATGCGCTGGCGCTGGTTGTTCGAGCCCCAGCGGCCGGCGTTGGGCGTTGTCCGCCTGGCAAGCCTGATCGTCATCGGCCAGGCCGTCAACTTCTACGTCCCAGGCCGGTGGGGCGAGTTGGTGCGCGCGTATCTGACCGGCGAGGAGGCCCAGGTGAGCAAGTGGTTCGTCCTGGGCACGCTGGCCGCCGAGAAACTATTGGATGTGGTCGTGCTGGCGGTCCTGGTGGTCGCGCTGATCCCGTTTGTGGTGCTGCCTGACGCCTTGGCCGTGCGCGTCGATGCCCTGGTGTTGGCCGCAGCCGCCGTAACCGTGATTGCGCTGGCGCTGCTCGGCGGCCGTTCGGCCTGGTTGCGGCTCGCAGAACGCGCGCTCCGGATCCTGCCGCCGCCTGCGGCTGCGCGATGGCGCAAACGTATCGAAGCCGGGCTGGATGGGCTCGCCACATTGGGCCGGCCGCGGGCGGCCGCGGCAGTATGGGTGTGGACGCTGTTGTTCTGGATGCTGGCGGCAATCACGAACCTGGTGCTGCTGCTGGCGTTCGATCTGCCGCCCTCGGCCACGATGGCTCTGCTGGTCCTGGCGGTCCTGCAGGGCGGCGTGGCGGTGCCATCGACCCCGGGCAAGATCGGGGTGTTTCAACTGCTGTGCGTGCTGGCATTGTCGGTATTCGGCGTGCCGGAGGCGACCGGGCTGGCCTACGGGCTGGTGCTGCATGTCGTGGTCATTGGCGGCGTCACCGTCTGGGCCGCGCTGGCGCTCTGGCAGCGCAGCCTGAATCTGCGCCGGCTGGCCCGCGCGGCTGCGGGTTGGGAGTGAGGAGCGGCCGGCCGGGGACGGATGAGAGACACCCGCCCTCGGCCGCCCTGGAGAAGGGAGATGAAACGCAATCTACGCCTGGCAGCCTATATCGGAGTCGGGCTGGCGCTTGGAGTGGTGATGCTGGCCCTGCCTGCCGCGTGGGCCGCGCCTTCGCAGCGGACGCATGGTCAGACCGTGCCTACGAGAGGTCCGACGCCAACTTTCGCCGTGACGTTTGCGCCCACCGAGGCGCCGACCGCGCAACCGTCGGCCACTAGGCCGCCGGCAGAGCAACCGACTGCACCGCCCGCCGCGACCAGCGCGCCCGGCGCAACCGCAGCGCCGGCTGCGACCGCAGCGCCGTCGGCCACCGCCACAACCGGTGCAACCGCCACCGCCGTTTTGGCGCCGGCCGCGTTGGTGCTGACGAAGGAGGCCGATCACACGGTGGTCTGGCCGGGCCTCGACGTTACCTTCACCCTGACGCTTGCCAACCGGGGTGCAAGCTCCGTCCGCGATGTCGTCGTAGAAGACGCGCTGCCGGCCGGGCTGATCCCGGGCAGTGTGCAAGGCTCCGGTGCGGCCTGGGATGGCCGCACGCTGCGCGGCCGCACAACGGTGCTGCCTCCCGGCGGGCAACTCGTCATCACGTTCACGGCGCAGGTGCGCGGTGATCTGGCGGCCGGCGGCATCATCGTCAATCAGGCGGCTGCGACCGCAACCGGCAGCCAACGTGCAGTGGCCGGTGTCGTCCTGGTGCTGCCGCCCGCCGAGCTGCCGCCCACCGGTGCGCAGGCCGAGCGCTGACGGGTGCAGGGCCGTGCCATCCCTCTCTGAAGCGGTGCGCCGCGGCTGGCTTGGGCCGATCGCGGGCCTGGCTGCACTGGCGCTCTACGCGCGGACCCTGGCGCCCGGTCTCACGTGGGCGCACGAGGGCGCTGACGGCGGCGACCTGCTGGCCGCAGCACTGACGGGAGGCGTGCCCCACCCAACCGGTTATCCCACCTACCAGCTTCTGCTCATCGCGGCCTGCAAGCTCTACCCCGGTGAGCCGGCCCGGGCCGGCAACTGGCTCTCAGCCGCGGCCGCAGCCTGCGCCGTTGGGCTATTGGCCGACCTGGCGCAGCGTGTCCTGGCCGATGGCTGGCCGCGCCGGCCGGGTCAGGCCGCCGCCGCACTGGCGGCCGCGCTGAGTTGGGCAGCGTCACCCTTGCTGTGGAGCCAGGCGGTCATCACCGAAGTCTACGCGCTGCACGCGCTGGCCGTCATGCTGGTGCTCTGGCTGCTGTGGCGCTGGCGCGAGGTCGCCCAGGCGGGCGGACCGGCCGGCCGTTGGCTGGCCGCAGCCGGCCTGGCCTTCGGGCTTGGGTCAGGCAATCACCTGTCGTTGGCGCTGCTGCTGCCGGCCGCGGCAGCCTGGCTGTGGGACAACCGTCACCTGCGGCCGAGCGCGGACCGGAGCACGCCGCCTGCAAGCCAGACGCGACAGCTCCGAGCCTGGGCTGCGCCGGCCGCAACGCTGGCCTTAGGGCTGAGCATTTACGCCTATCTGCCGCTGGCGGCGATGCGGCAAGCGCCTGTGAACTGGGGTGATCCACGCACATGGGCCGGCTTCCGGTGGGTTGTCTCCGGGCAGCCCTACGCTGAGCTGCTGGCGGGAGCGGCGCCGGCGGCTCTTCTGGCGCGGGTCGCGGCGTGGGGCCAGATGGCGTTGGGCCAGCTCGGCGGCGGGCCGTGGGGGCTGCTGATCGCCGTGGCAGGCCTGTGGTGGACCGATCGACGCCAGCACGCCTGGTGGCGGACCACCGGCCTGGTCGCGCTGGCCTACACCATTTTCAGCCTGGCCTATCGGACGGCTGATTCTTACGTCTATTTGCTCCCGGTCTGGGCCATGACAGCGTTGTGGCTGGCTGCGGGCCTGGGGGGAATCAGCGCCCTGGTCCAGGACAAGGTCACGCTGAGCGGTCAACCCGCTGCCTGTGACAGTCATGGCGAGTTACCCATCCCGCTGCGTCAGGATGCGCGCCCGGGAACGACCGTCATTGCGAGCGCCGCAGCGCGAAGCAATCCCTCTGGCGGCCTGAGATTGCTTCGGGCTATCGCCCTCGCAATGACCAGTTATGCCGCCATCGCCGCGCTGATCCTGCTGCCGGCCGGCGCCGTGCTGCACTCATGGCGCGCCAACGATCTGAGCCGCGACCGGGAAGCGCGGGACTTCGTCACCGCAGCCCTGAGCGCCGCGGAACCCGGCGCAGTGATCCTGGTTGCCACCGACAGGCCGACCTTTGCGCTGTGGTACGCGCTCTATGGGCTGAATCAGCGGCCGGACGTTCTCCCGCTGAACGTGAACCTGTACGATTACGCCTGGTATCGCGCCGGCTTGCAGCAGCGCTATCCTGAGCATATACTGGCCGCAGGTGCAGCCGGCGACATGCCGGCGCTGGAACGCCTGGTGCAGGAAATCGCCCGGCAGCGCCCGCTGTATCGCGCCGAGCCGCTGGACCCGGTGCTGCCCGGCTTACGCGAAGCCCCGGCCGGCGCCCTTGTCCGCCTCACACCGGACGAGTGATGTGTGAAACAACATTCCGAGGACGCATGAAACGACGCACCTGGCTGCTTCTCGCGCTTCTGACCGTGCTGCTGGCCTGCTTGGGCTGGCTGGGCTGGTCGGCCGTGCGCACGGCTGCCCAGGCCCGGGCCGCGCTCGCCACCCTGGACCGCCTGCAAGCCGCGGCCGCCGCGCCATCGCTGGAGGCAGCGCCGGCCATGCGCGACGACCTGGCCGCGCTGGAAACGCAGCTGCGCAGCGCACAGCAAGCCGCGCGGCCCCTCCTGTGGCTGGCGCCCCGGCTGGGCTGGCTGCCCAAGGTCGGCGCCGACGCGGCTGCTGCGCCCGCGCTGCTGGAGATGGCCGTCCAGGCCGCGACCGCCGGCCGGCAGGCCGTCGACGCGCTGCTGCCGGTCCTGCAGGCCGTTCCGGCCGGCGCGGGTGCTGCGGCCCTGCCGCAGGCGGTCGACGCGCTGCGCACCGCCGCGCCGCAACTCGCGGACGCGGAGCAGAGCCTGGCAAAAGCCGCCGCCGCGCGCCAGGACATCACCGGATCGCTGCACCCCAGGCTGGCGGAGCTGCTGGCCAAAGCCGATCCCCTGCTGCCGCTGGCGCAGGCCGGCCTGCAAGCCGGCCAGGCCGCGCCGGGACTGTTGGGCGCGGATGCGCCGGTCGCCTATTTGATCCTGGCGCAGAACAACCACGAGCTGCGCGCCACAGGCGGCTTCATCAGCGGCGCCGGTATGATCCGCCTCGACAAGGGCGCCATCGTCGAGCTCAAGCTGACCGATAGCTACGCGGTGGACGACCTCAGCCAGCCGCACCCCGCCCCGCCCGCGGCGTTAGCCAGCCAGATGGGCGCGCAAATGCTGCTGCTGCGCGACAGCAATTGGTCGCCCGACTTTCCGCAGACCGCGGAGGTGGCGCGGGCGCTTTATGCGCAAGACCAGGGGACGGCAACCGACGGCGCCATCGCGCTGGATCTGGAGGCGGTGCGGCTGCTGGTCGGCGCGCTAGGCCCCTTGCAGGTGCCGGGCATCGATGAGCCGGTGACCGGCGAGAATGCCATCGCCTGGATGCAGCGGGCCTGGCAGGCGCCGCCCACCACCGAAAGCACGCTCCAAGATGCCGACCTGGCCGAATGGTTCGCCAAGCGCAAGGACTTCATGGCCGAGCTGGTGGCCGCGGCGCTGGCCCGGCTGGAAGACGGGGGCGATCTGGATGTGACCGCGCTGGGCCGCGCGGTGTTTGCCATGCTGGAAGGCCGGCACCTGCAAGTGGCCGTCGATGACCCGGTGCTGGCCAAGGTGTTGGCCGGCCGCGGCTGGGATGGGGGGCTGCGGCCGCCCGCGGCGGGCGACTTCCTGGCCGTCATCGACAGCAACGTCGGGTTCAACAAGGCCAACGCGGCCGTTGGCCAGCAGATCGCTTACCGCGTCGAGTCGGCAGATGGCGGCCTCACGGCAACCCTGACCCTGACCTACACCCACCAGGCCGCGCTGGGCAGCGAAGAGGTGTGCGATCGCTCCCCGCGCTATGGTGACTCATACGATGAAATGATCCGGCGCTGCTATTGGGGTTATCTGCGCGTCTATGCGCCGGGCGGCAGCGAGCTGCTGGACTCAGCCGGCCTGAACCGGGCGGAGACCGACCTGGGCGAACGGGGAACTGCAGTGTTTGCCGGCGATTTCGTCCTGCGGCCGATCGAGCAGCACATCGTCACGCTGCGCTACCGCCTGCCCACCGATCTGTATCCGGCGTCCGCGCTCGCGCCCTATCGCCTGTTCGTGCGCAAACAAGCCGGCACGCTGGCGCCGCCGCTGCTCGTGGAGGCTCTCGGCTGTCGCTGGGAGACCGATTTGGCGCAGGATCGGACCTTTGTGTGCGACACGGGGTGAGGCGGGGACGCGGGGACGCGGGGACGCGGAGACGCAGGGACGCGGGGACGCAGAGAAAGGGAGAGGAGAGATGGCGAACATCAGAAGTCATCGGGAATTGCGCGTCTATCAGGCCGCGATGGACGCCGCGATGCGGATTTACGAAATCACCAAACATTTCCCGGCCGAAGAAAAGTACTCGATGGTAGATCAGATGCGCAGAGCGTCCCGGTCAGTGTGTGCCAACATCGGCGAGGCCTGGCGCAAACGACGCTACCCAAAGAACTTCAGTAGCAAGCTTAACGACTCGGAGGCGGAAGCAGAGGAGACCCGTGTATGGCTGGAGTTCGCGCGGCGCTGCGGCTATCTGACAGAAGCAGAAGCCACGGAACTGGATGAAGCTTATGACGCGATCCTGGGTCAACTCGTGCGCATGATTATGGAGCCAGACAAGTGGACTATTCACCCAACCCAATGACCCCCCCCTCGTCCCGCGTCCCCGCGTCCCCCCATCCCCGCGTCGCCGCGTCCCCGCGTCCCCGCGTCGCCGCGTCCCCGCGTCCCCGCGTCGCCGCGTCCCCGCGTCCCCGCGTCGCCGCGTCCCCCCATCCCCGCGTCGCCGCGTCCCCGCGTCCCCGCGTCCTCACCCTCCTCCTCGCCCTGCTGGTGCTCTCCGCCTGCACCGCGCCTGTCCGCGTGGAATGGCGCACCGAGACGGAGATGAACACCGCGGGATTCAACCTGTTCCGCGGCGTCTCGCCGGACGGCCCGTTCGACGTGAAAGTGAACGAGCAGCTCATCCCGCCGGCGGCCGACCCGCTGACCGGCAAGTCGTACACCTATGTGGACAAAACCGCCCAGGCGGGGGTCACCTACTACTACCAGTTACAAGAGGTCGAGCAAAGCGGCAAAGTGACCACCTTCGGTCCCATCAGTGTGCGGGCCGGCGGGCTGGCCTGGTGGCATTTCGCGGTTCTGGCCCTCTTGGGGGCGGCGGTGCTGTTCGCGTGGCTGCGCGGCGGCAGGAGCGCCAAATATGGCCCGCCGCCCGGCGGCAAAAGCCCATGACGCACCTCATCATTGCCGGCTGGCGCGTCCACCTGTCGTGCACGCCGGACGCGCTGGCCCAGGCCGCGGCGACCCGCTACGGGGCCTTCCTGGCCGAGGCGGACGCGCCGCCCGACCTGATCGTCGAGGCGGTTGCCGCCCCCAACGGCGAGCCGGCAGGCAGCCTGCTGGCAGCAGCATTGACGTGGGACGGAACGGGCTACCGGCTGGCTGCGCCTGCCGCTTCCGGGACCATCATGCCGGACGCGGAGCAGGGGGTCCTGCGCGCAGTTCTGCGCATCGACGGCGGCGAGCCGCTGAGCCAGCTCGAATACTTTCTGCGCAGCGCCTGCGCGCTGCTGGCATTTCGAGAGGGCGGGCTGTTGCTGCACGCGGCAGGGCTGCTGGCCGCGGGCCAGGCCCACCTGTTCACCGGCGCCAGCGGCAGCGGCAAGACCACGGTGGTGGCCTTGTCGCCCCACGCGACCGCCTTGAGCGATGACCTGGTGCTGCTGCGGCCCGGGGCCGCCGGCTGGACCGCGCACAGCACGCCGTTCTGGAACCCGGAAACCGCGGCCCGGCAGGTCCAGGCCGCCTGCGGGCCGATCGCCGGCATCTACAGGCTGGTACAGGATCGCGAGGTCTACCTCGACGCGTTGTCGCCGGCCGCGGCCGCAGCCGAGTTGGTGGCCAACTGCCCGGTGATCAACGGCCGGCCCGAGCTGCTGCTCGCGTTGTTGGCACGCTGCCGCGGCCTGGCGGCCGCGACGCCGGTGCGGCGGCTGCACTTTCGCAAAGACGCCAGTTTTTGGGAAGTATTGATTTGACACGTATCGTAGGGGCGGGTCTCTTCGCATCGAAGGTGTGCTTGTCGTCGCTGCACTGCTGCCTCACACGGCAGTCCTAAACCAATGCGGAAAGACCCGCCCCTACATCTATGGTGGAGGTTCATACCCATGCAACTCAATGCGATCCCGGCCCGTACGCCGGGCGTCATCAGCCGGCGGATGGACGGCGAGGCCGTGTTGGTGGACCCGGTGCGGGGCAAGGTGCGGGTGCTGAACGCCGTGGGCGCGGCCATTTGGGAGCTGACCGACGGCGAGCGGAACCTGGCCGGCCTGGCGCAGGCCGTGGCGGCCGAGTACGACGTGCCGCTGGCCCGGGCCGAGGCGGATGTCAGCGCCTTCTGCGCGGACCTGGTCGCGCGCGGGGTGATGGCCTGGATGGAAGAATAATCGCCAACCAATCATCCCAAAGAGGTACTTGACACCAGCGGAAACAGTGATAGAATAGAATTACGATTGTCGTTACGCGCAACCTACACAACAAGTTGCTATCCGCCATTGCCCAGGGCGCGAACGTATGCCCCATCGCAGGGTTCACATAGCATTGGCCCCGTGTCTAGGAGGACCGAACTCATGGAACAAAATCAAGATCGCAAGGTATATGAGCCACCGGCCGTCGTGTATGAGGCAGAGCTCGAAGTCCGCGCTGGCAGCCCCTTTGGCATCCCTGACCCGCTGGATCTGTTCGATGACCAAAAACCCTGATAGCACCAGGCCGTCGATTTGCATTGCCAGGGACTCACGGCCATTGCAGGCCGTTCTTAGGTGAGGAGGACATCCATGAAACGATTGTTTTCAACCATGCTTGCGGTGGTGGTGCTGCTGGGCCTGGGCGCTCTCGCTATGCTGGCGGTGCCGGGCGGAGCAGGGCTTCCGGCGCAGGCCGCGTCAGCCCTGGCGGCGCCGGCTGCTCAGGGTGATACCACCGCCACTCAGCCCGAAATGCCTGCTGCCGCTCCACTCTCAAATAGCTACAACTTGATTGCGCTTCCGCTCGATTCGACCGCCTCAATCTCACCGTTTACAGCCGCAGGTCTTGCTGCTTATGTCGGAAGCAATGTGAAGGCCGTGATCATGTATGATTCCGGCACTCAGGGTTTCAAGACCCACACCGTAGGCTCTCCCTTCAACAACTTCAGCCTGACGATTGGCGGCGCCTATTTCCTTGAAGTGGATGCCACCCCGGTTACGGTAGTATCCTTCGTGGGAGGTGTTCCCGACCCTGGCACCGTAGTCTTCACTTTGGCCCGAGGCGCCACACCGAGCGAGTGTCGTTACAACGCAATCTCGGTACCGCTTGACAAGTCCACTATCACCCTGGCCAGCGAGTTGGCGGCAGCCATCACAGGTGTGAACCAGGTGGTATTCTGGGATGCTGGGACGCAAGGCTTCAAGACCCACACGGTAGGCTCGCCGTTCAACAATCTTCCTGTCAAGATCGGCTATCCGTATTTTGTCTGCGTAAACAGCACTGGGCCGGCCACATGGTATTGATCAACGCGAATATCGCTTCTCAAGAGATCGATTCTCGTGAAGGATGAAGTCGCGAATTCGCCAGTCAAGAGGAGGATTTCTATGAACAAACGATGGATGAGAATCGCTATTTTACTGGCAGCAATGCTCCTGGTCGGCGGGGTGGCCCAGGCAGGCTCGTATCGAAGCCCAAGCTTAGATACGAGCTGTGATAGCTCGACCTGCTACACAGGTTACAAACTGATCGTTTCAGGTGGCTATGTACTAGCCAATCCTGGTGCCTGCACAGCCGACCTGGTGTCTTACATCAAATGGGATCTGACAGGGAATGCAAGTGACACCATCGGACATGCGAAGCTCACTCTCACTACTTCGCCAGCCGACTCGGTCTTCACGACTACGCCAGGCACGTATACGTTTGCGCTCGTCCAGCCCAACAACCACACCTGGACTGAAAGCGGGGCCAACCCCGGTTACGGTGCCGTGTTGGCCACTTCAAGCCCCACGGCAGTCACCTCAGCGGGCGGGCAACAAGTGGTGTTCGAGAGCGATGCACTTGGCACCTATTTCAACGGATTGAAGGGCGGCCTGGCTTCCGTTGGAGTCGTGGTGACGAGTGGCTGCACCAGCATCAACCACACGATACTCTTCCATGACAGGGCAAGCGGAAGCGCCGTTGAACCCGATTTGATATTCTGGCCTGGGGCAGGACCGACCTCAGTAGCTCTCGCAGAGTTCTCTACCCACGACGCAGCCCCCACCTGGCCGCTCTACGCGGGCCTGGGTGCGCTGGCGCTGCTGGCCGTGGTTGGGGTGAGGCTGTCCCAACGGCGCGCGGCGCGGTAAGCAGCTTCGGTTTTTGAAACGCATAGATCATGGACACGGCGGTCACCGCAAGGTGGCCGCCGTTTGTGTTGAGGGCTCTTTGCCAACATGCGGCAAGCGCGGTACAATAAGGCCATGAGAACGACGGCTCGTCTTGTACTCCTTTGCGTGCTGCTCTGCGCATCCCTGGCGCCGGGGCCCGCCGCGGCCGCGGGCGTGGAACCGGCTGCCAGCCCCAGCGCAGCCCTCCGTCTGCGCGTCGGGGTCGTCGCGGATGGCATCGTGCAGATCGGCCCCGCGGACCTGGCCGCGGCCGGCGTCGATCCCGCGACCGTCGATCCGCGCACCTTCGCCATGAGCAGCCTGGGCGCGGCCGTGGCCATCCGGGTGACCGGCGAGGATGACGGCAGCTTCGACCCGGCCGATCGCCTCCTGTTCTTCGGCCAAAAATTCCGCGGTGCGCAGATGGAAGAGAAGTACACGGACGAGCGGGTCTACTGGCTCGACCTCGGCGGCGCGGCAGGCCCGCGCATCGCCAGCCTGGACGCCGCGCCGCAGGGCGATCCGGCGCCCCCGACCGACTTCCCGGCCACGGTGCGCGCGGAAGAGTCTCTCGAGTGGTGGACCCTGCACGCGCTCTGGCTCGACACGCAAGACTCGTGGTTCTGGGCCCGCTTGCGCCCGCCTCTCACGGCCGGCCAGGCGATCACCGCCAGCCTGCCCTACACCCTACCGTACCCCGCGCCCGACGCACCGGCCGCGTTCCGCCTGGAAGAGATCAGCCGCGCATTCGCCGGCCCCAACCCCGACCACCGCACCACCGTTGCGCTCAACGGCCTGGGCATCGTCGACCAGACCTGGTCCGACAAGCAGCGCCGCGTCTTCAGCGCGACCGTGCCCGCGGGGCTGCTGGTGCACGGCGCGAACCAGGTGCAGGTGGGCGCCTGGACCATGCCGGGCAACGTGGGGGACGACGTCTATGCCAACTACTGGGAGATAGACTACCGCCGGCTCTTCCGGGCCTGGCAGGGGCAGCTCGACTTCACCGCGGAAACGCCCGGCACTCGTGAATATGCCGTCGCAGGGTGGTCCGCCGCTGATGTGAGCATCTGGGATGTATCGGACCCCTTGCAGCCGATCCGCCTAGTGGCGCCATCGCCTCTCACCCACAAGCTGTACCTGCCCTACATCCCTGTCGCCGGGGCGGCCGGAGGCGCCAGCGCATCGCCCGCCGCCGGATCTGATGCCGGGCTGACGGTGCGTTTCCGGGCAAATGCGCCGGCCGGCGCACGCTATTGGCTTCAGGCAGAATCGACCTTTCGCGCTCCGGCGTCGCTGAGTGTGCGTTCCGCCACGGGCTTGCGCAACCCGGCCGGCGGCGCAGATGCGGTGATCGTCGGCCCGGCCATCCTCCGTCCTGCCTCCGACCGGCTGGCTGAGTGGCATCGGGCTAACGGCCGCCGCGCCCTGGTGGTCGACCTCCAGGATGTCTACGACGAGTTCAACGACGGGATCTTGCATCCCAAGGCCGTGCCGGCCATGCTGGCCTGGGCTGCCGAGCACTGGGAGGGACAAGCGCCGGCCTACTTGACGCTGATGGGAGATGGCGACTGGAACTTCAAAGGCTACAACCCGCAACGTTACCCGCCCGGCCCCAACTACGCACCACCCTACCTGGCCTGGGTCGATCCCTGGCAGGGCGAGGTGCCGGCCGACGCGCTGTACGGCGACCTGGACGGTGATATGGTGCCCGAAGTGGCCGTGGGGCGGCTGGCAGTCAACACCCTGGCCGAGGCCTATACGGTCGTCGACAAGATCATCAGCTACGACCAGACGGTGCGCAGCGCGGAGTGGCAGCGCCGCGGCCTGTTCATCGCCGACAACCCTGATGCGTCCGGCGACTTCCCGACCGTTTCCGATGAGATTATCGCGAGCCATTTGCCGCCCGACCTGGTCGTCCAGCGGGCTTACCTGCCGGATAATCCAGCAGATAACGACATCCTGGCCGCGCGAAGCGCCATCTCCCAGGCGCTGCAATCGGGCGCCTGGCTGGTGCAGTACACCGGCCACGGCGCGGTGAACCAATGGGCCGGTGAGGGGCTCTGGCGCAGCGTCGATGTCAGCGGCCTCTCCAACGGCGGCCGGCTGCCGGTCGTGATGACCTTTGACTGCCTGGACGGCTATTTCGCGTATCCGGACCCGGATCTGGTCAGCATCGCGGAAACGATGCAGCGCCAGGCGGGGGGCGGCTCCATCGCGGCCATCTCGGCATCCGGGCTGGGCCTCACAAGTGATCAGCGCAACTTCCGCATCTTCCTGATGGACGTGCTGTTCCAGGACGATGTGCGCGAACTGGGCCGGGCGCTGACGATTGCCAAGCGCCAATACTACCAGGTATTCGGGCCCAACTACCAGATCCAGACCATGACCCTCTTCGGAGACCCGGCTATGCGCCTGCCCGGACCCGCGGCTGTCACTTCAGCGACGCCCGGCCAGGGATCGGCAGAGGCACGGGGGAGATGAACACGATGTACGACAGATATCTCAAAGCGAGCCGCTGGCTGGCCGTTTGCCTGGCGCTGCTCATAGGCCTGAGTGGGCTGACCCTCAGCGCCTCCATTGTTTTCAAGGAATTCAGGGCAACACAGCAGCCCAACGGTTCGATCCTGGTGGAGTGGGTGACCGGGGCCGAGCTGGACAGCGCGGCCTTCAACCTCTACCGGGCAACTGAAGCCGTCGTGCCATTGGATGCAGCGCACCTCATCTATCAGACGCCGGCCGAGGGCAGCGACACCGGCGCCGCATATCAGTACCTCGACACTGACACTCAGCCGGGCCAATGCTACCACTACTTGGTGGCCGAGCTGACCTCTTCGGCGAATATCGGCGCCCAGGCTGGCCCAATCCGCGCGGGCGACAACTGCTCTGCTGGCGCAAAAACCTATCTGCCGCTGATCCTGCGCTAGATGCAACAACATGGACAAGAAAATGCAGAAGATCCGATACTTACGAACATGCGCCAACTTCGGACTGGTTATCTGCCTGGTGCTCCTGCTCGGCCTGGCCGCACTAACCACTCACGCAGCCGTCACTTTCACCTATTTCCGAGCCACCCAGCAGCCGGATGGCTCCATTAAGGTCGAGTGGGGGACCGCCAGCGAGTATAACACGCAGGCTTTCAATTTGTACCGGTCAACGGAAGCCACCGTTCCGCTGGACGCGGCGCACCTCGTCTATCAAGAGCCGGCCCAGGGGAGCGACACCGGCGCCGAGTACGAGTACCTTGATACTGCCACCGCGTCGGGCCTGTGTTACCGCTACCTGGTGGCAGAGGTGGGCTCATCAGGCGTCACTGGCTCCCAAGATGGGCCGGTTGCCGCGGGAGACAACTGCAACGCCGCGGCTGCCACTTCCACCCCAACGGCTACCGCCACCACAGGCTCGTCGACCGCCACGGCCACCGCCACCAGGACAGTCACCCGGACGGCCACCGCGACCAGGACGACCCAGCCGGCCGCGACAGACCCGCCCACCGCGACGCGCCAGTACACCAACACGCCGGTGCCGCCTGCCACTGCCACCGCCAGCCCCACCGCATCTGAAACCCCGGTGGGGGCAGGCACAGCCACACCGCTGCCGCCGGCAACGATCGCGACGCCGACTTCAGAGCCTGGCTCGAACGCCGCGCCCGCAACCGCCATCCCGACCGCCGCCCCGGCTCTCCCCCTGCCGGCCGTGACGCCGCAGCCGCCGGAGCCGACGGCCACAGCAACCAACCCGGCGCCCCAGGAGACCCTCGAACTGACCGCGACCATCGCCGCGACGGATACGCCCCAGGTCTTCGCGGCCGCGACGACCGGCCCGGCACTGCTGGATGGGACGCAGCGTGCTACCCCCCAGCCGGCCTCCCCGACCGCCGGCCGCAACAACCGTACGCTGTTGCTGGTGGGCGGCGGCGCGATTGTGCTGGCGGGGCTGTTGAGCATTGTGGGCCTGCTCATCTGGCGCGCGACCAGGCCGCGTTAGGGCAGCCGCTGCTATGTTAAGTTACTCAGGCCGCTCTGAAAATGACTTTGGAAGCATCCTGAGCGGAACGGAGCCGCCCAGCATCCTGAGCGAAGCGCAGCGCAGCCGAAGGACGGGCGGCGGAGTGCAGTCGAAGGATGCGGCCCTCCCTGCTGACTGCTCCGCCCCCTTCGACTGCGCACTCCGGTGCTCCGCTCAGGGTGCTCCGCTGCATCTGGGAGTTCTGGCGAGACGCCTCGCCAGAACGGCCGCGTGGTCTTGGCTCCTGGCCCTGCTGCTCGCAATTGCGGCAGCGGCCGCAGGGTGCAGCCATCCATCCGCCGCATCCAGCACCGTTAAGCTGGTCGTGGAAGCCGATGGGATCTATGAAGTAGCGGCAACGGCTTTGGCGCGGGCCGGTTTCGACCTGGCAACGGCACGCGCTGACGAATTGGCGCTCACGAGCGGCGGCGCGCCGGTGGCGTTCCAGCTCGTCGGCCAGGGCCGCAACCGCGCCCTGCGCTTTTACGGCCAGGCGCTGCCTTCTGAGGCTTACACCGGCCGCAACGTCTACTGGCTGAGCCGGCCAACGGCCACGGCAGCCGCAGCCGCCGCAACCGCCCTGATTGCGGAGCGCAGCGCGCCGCCCGCGGCAAGCGGCGCACCGGTGAACGCAGTGGCGGACACCCTGCGCATCGAAGAGCGCCGCCATTATCGCAGCCAGGCCCAGGCGGGCGAAAGCCGCTGGTATTGGGAATCACTCTTCGCGCCGGCGGAATCGGCCATCACCCTGTCGGCGCCGCAGCTCCTGGCCGGCGAAGCCATCCTGCGCATCGGCGTCTACGGCAAGACCTTCTCCCCTGACGTCGATCCGGATCATCATCTGAGGCTCGTGCTGAACGGCGCCCAGGTTGCCGATGTGACGTGGGATGGTCTGGGGCCGCACAGCATCGAGGCCGCCCTGCCGGATGGCATCCTGCACACCGGCGAGAACCGCCTGGTGCTTACTGCGCCCGGCGACACCGGCGCGCCGATCGATAGCCTCGACCTGGAATGGGTCGAAATCACCTATCCCCGCGAGTTGGTGGCGAACGGCCCCGGGCTGGCGTTCAACGGCGCGGCATCCGGCTATGCCGTGCGCGTCTCGTCTCGGCCCGCGGCGGTGTGGGATGTCACCGACCCGGCCGCGCCCGTCGCGCTCACCGAGACGGCATGGCAGGATGGCATCCTCCGCTTCGGGTCAGACGGCGCAGCGCGGCGTTTCATCGTGGCGCCGGATGCCGCCCTGCGTCAGCCCCCCGCAGTTACCGCCGCCGAGAATGCCGACCTGCGCAACTGGCCCGGCGGTGCGGATCTGATCATCATAACGGCGCCGGCCTTCCGCGCGGCGCTGCAGCCGTTGGTCGCTGCCCGCGAGGCGCAAGGGCTGCGCGTGGCTGTGATGGACGTGGAACAGGTCTACGACGCCTTCGGCGACGGCCGCGCCGGCCCCGAACCGATCAAGGCATTGGTGCAGTGGGCCAGGGCCCACTGGACCGCGCCGGCGCCGCGTTACCTGCTGCTGGCAGGCGACGCCAGCTACGATCCGCGCGGCTACCTGGGCGGCGCGGAACTCGACCTCATCCCCACCCAATCAGTCTACACGACTTTCTCAGGTTGGACCGGCTCAGACGTCTGGTATGCCATGCCCGATGACGGGCCGGCAGCAAAGCCAATCCTGGCCGTCGGTCGCTTTCCTGCCCAGAACGCGGAGCAGTTAGCCGATATGGTCGCCAAAACGCTGGCCTACGAAGAGGCGGAGGGGACCGAGACCTGGCGCGACAAGGCATTCCTGGTAGCCGACAACGACGAGCCCGGCTTCGTGCAGCAAGCCGCCGAGTTTGCGAAGCTGCTGGCCGGCTACACCAGCGAGCAGGTCACGATCACTGACGACGGCAGCGCGGCGCGCGCGGCGCTGTTGCGCGCTTTTGCTGAGGGTCGGGGCCTGGTGGGCTACTTCGGTCATGGCAGCATCACGCTGTGGGCCAGGGAGAAGGTGTTCGACGTTGAAGATGCGGGGAAACTGAGCAATCGTGATCGGCTGCCGATCGTCTTCACCGTTACCTGCCTGAGTGGTTTGTTCGAGCACCCCACCACGCCCTCACTGGGCGAGACGCTGCTGCGGACGAAAAAGGGGGGCGCCGTCGCCGCGCTGGTGCCTTCAAGCGCCGCGGTATTGAGCGACCAGCAGTTGTTGGCCCACGAACTTGCCCTCGCGCTCTCCACACCGGCAGATGGCACGGGGCCGCGCACGTTGGGCGCAGCGGTGCGCCAGGCTCAGGCCGGCCTGCCCGATAGCTTGGGCGGCATCCGAGAAATCCTCCTGACCTTCAATTTGCTCGGCGATCCGGCGCTGAGGCTGAGCAACTGATCAACCTCAACCGTTTCAAGAGGCCTCACTGACAGCTTTTGAGGAGGTCCGGCTGCGGGAAGATGGTCCGCGCATCGGCGCCGTGCGCCCAGATGCTGCTGTAGGTCGGCAGACCATCCACACTGACCCAGAAGTAGAGCTTGTTCAAGGGGTCGCGGGTTGCGCTGGTGTCCACATCGTTGAAGTCCCACGCCAGGAATTCCAGCCCGCCGGCCGTTGCTGTGGTGCGCGAGAAGCCGATCAGCCCGCTGCCGGGCGCCTGCTCCACATCGCTGTTCAGGGACCAGTGAAGGCGAGCCGTGGGCGTCCAGGCAATCTGGGGGGAAAATGCCTGCAAGGCGCCATGCACGAACAAGAACGCGGTGATGTTCGCGCGCGTGGCTTGATCCATGGGCAGGTTATCGTGCGGCCACACGATCTCGATGCGGGCATCCACCGCTCCCGGCGCCTGCAGCGAAGCACTGACAGGAACATCCTGCTGCGGGAAGATGGTGCGTGCATCCGCAGCATGAGACCACACGTTGTGCAGGGTGCGAACGCCATCCACCGTAACGAAGAACATCAGTTTATTGGACGGATCGCGCGCCGCGCTGACGTCGACATCGTTGAAATCCCAGGCCGGAAACCTGCGGCCGCTTTCATTGACAAAATGCTTCTGCCCCACCGCCACGGGGCTTGCCGGCCCTGAATTCTGCGCGACCCAAAGGCGCACCGTGGGACTCCAATCGCATGGCGGCGAGTCCAAGGCTGTCGCCTGCTCCGCGCCATCCCCTGCCAACAGATACGCGGTGATGTTCGCCAGATCGGCATCACGCACTGGCGCGCCGTCGTGCGGCCATACGATCTCGATCTTGGCACGCACGACGTTCGGCGTCGGCATCGCACTGGCCGTCGGCGTCGGAGTGACAGTTACAGTGGGGGGCGCGGTGGCTGCCACCGTCGCGGTGGGTGTCATGGTGGCGGTCTCAGTGGGTGTCGCAGTAGCTGTCGCCGTCGGCGTCGCGGTGGGCGTTGCCGTCACGGACGGGGTTGGCGTCGCTGTGGCGGTCTCAGTGGGCGTGATCGTTGCGGTCGGCGTCTCGGTGGCAGTCGCGGTCGGAGTGATCGTTGCGGTCGGCGTCTCGGTGGCGGTCGCAGTGGGCGTGATCGTCGCAGTCGGCGTCTCGGTGGCGGTCGCAGTGGGCGTGATCGTCGCGGTCGGCGTCTCGGTGGTAGTCGCGGTGGGCGTGATCGTTGCGGTCGGCGTCTCGGTGGCCGTCGCGGTGGGCGTGATCGTTGCGGTCGGCGTCTCGGTGGCCGTCGCGGTGGGCGTGATCGTTGCCGTCGGCGTCGCAGTGGCGGTCGCAGTGGGCGTGGAAGTGGCAGTCGAGGTCGCCGTCGGCATCACCACCGGAGTCAATCGATAGGCGCAGGTGGCGTCGTCCAGATAGGTCAGGCTGCCGGCCGCATAGTTGGCCACGGCGATGCGATTGTTCCAGGCCGCGATCCCCTGGCCGCCCTCCACACCCCCCTGGGGCGGCAAGGCAATCTCCCCCACGCCGCTGCCATCAGGCTCGATCACGTAGAGTAGATCGTTGGACGCATCAACCGCAAACACGCGTCCCGTGCCGGGGTTCACGGCGATCGCGTAGGCCGGACCGGGCAGCGTGAAGCGAGCCACTTCGCTCAGGGTCGCTGTACTCAGCGCGATGATGTAGCCGTTCCGGCTGCCCACATACAGCCGCCCGCGCAACAGATCCCAGGTAATGCCCCGTGCATCGGCAGCGCCGGACTCGACCTGAGCCAACACCTGGCCTTGCGCGTTCAGATGCGTGACCTTTCCATTCAGATGTAACACATACGCCTGGCTCTGAGCAGCCACTGCCGTCACCGGATTCAGACCAACCGGCACGACCGTCACCACACTCCGTGCGCTCAAGTCCAACACCGATACGGAATTAGCCCCAAAATTCGCCACAAAAGCGCGGCCATCGGTCGCAGCGACGCCCCAGGGCAGCGTCCCAACGGACAGCACAGCCAGTTGCGCGCCGGAGGAGGCATCATGCAGCGTGACCGTGCTGGCGTCGCGGTTGGCGGTCACGACTACATCCTGCCAAACGGCGATGCCGTTGGTGCGCCCTGCGCTCGTCCCCATCTGCCATATCGTCTGACCGCTCTCTGCCTGGGTGCGAGCCACCTGGCTCGGATCAAACAGACCTACGTAAAAACTGCCGTTCCCGGCCGCGACACTTCTTGGCCCCGGGCCCAAAAGGACAGGGGTGAGCACGCTCGGCATGCATTCGATGATGTTCAGCGCCCGGGTCGGTGAAGCTGTCGCGGTCGGCGACGGGGTTCGCGTCGGCGTACGCGATGCGGTGGGGGTGGAAGTCAGCACAGGCGTCGCCGAAGCGGTCGCCGTCGGGGTTGGCGTCCGCGATGGCGTGGCCGAAGCGGTCGGCGTCGGCGTCAGGGTAGGGGTCAGCGTA
>CAYYTK010000011.1:0-81868 GCA_964474695.1 uncultured Anaerolineales bacterium | reverse complement strand
TCGGTCGCCGTCGGGGTCGGCGTCCGCGATGGCGTGGCCGAAGCGGTCGGCGTCGGCGTCAGGGTGGGGGTCGGCGTATCGGTCGCCGTCGGGGTCGGCGTCCGCGATGGCGTGGCCGAAGCGGTCGGCGTCGATGTGCGCGTAGGCAATGGTGTGTGCGTCGGTGTCGAAGTAGGCAACCACGTCCGAGTCGCCGTGGGCGTGGGCGTCGGCGTTGACGCGGGCGCCGCACCTAAAGCGATGAAGATATCGTGCAGATACAACGGACTCGTCGCACCATTCGTGATGCGCACAAACGCATTGCCGCTTGAGGTCGAAATGGTGTTGGAAATATACGCAGTGACGCTCCATTCCTCGGTCTTCCATAGGCCGGAATCGGTTTTAGCGAAAGCATGGGTGTCGAAAGATGATTCGCCGGTTGCTACATCGATCGCGACCGTATCACGGGCAGTATCCAGGTACGTGAGGTGCAGCGTGATATTGCGTGCCGCGCCAGGATTCCAATCCGCGTCGGCAGCGATGGCCATCACCTGCGACGCGCTCATTTTGCGCGCCTGCCGGTTGAATAGCCGTTGCTGCATGTTGAATTGTGATGTCGCGTTCGGGCTTGGCGTGGGTTGCAGCGTCGCCCTGGGCGTTGGCATCGGCGTTGGCGTGCCGACCGATAAGCCGCACGGCTTGTACTGAAACGCGACCCCCGAACCAAGCGCCGCCACTGATGTGGCAGCAGCTTGAATCACGGCCGAAGAACACACCTGCGGATAGACTGTTGGTTGCAACACGGCGATATGCGCGTCAAGATTGCCGCGCAAGCCGCTTGCGCCGTTGCTTCCCCCGTTGTAGGTGTACGAAGGATACTCAGCATCACGGAACGTCACCCAGGCATATTCGTCGGGCTGCCCAAAACGCTGCCAGATCACATCCCAATAGGCCCAACTCGAATAGTCACCGCAGGATGTACTGGTGCCGGGACAACTGCCGCTGCTGTTGGGCGCGGTGTTCCAACTGCGGAACGTCGAGAAGAAGTCGGCGTCCAGGCCCGCGACCATCAACGCCGTCCAATAATTGGTCTGCCAGTCGTCGCCACCGGAAGAGCCGGAGTTTGCGCCATACTCCAACACATAGGGCGCCCCCACATCGTGCACGTGCTGAGACGCCGCGTAATCCCCCCATCCTGGCGTCAATCTCAGACGGCCATCCCAACGATCTGCTTGCGCCGAATCCGGCATCACGGAATACTGCCCCATGCCGATCGGCGTCGGTGTAGAGGCATACCAGCCAGGGTTGCCGTCGGTCGTCAGATTGAAAAGCCCTTCTCTGGACTCCGCCGCGGTGTCATAGTCGGGGCTCCCGCACATCGCCGGCCCATTGCCGAGCACCACCGGCTTGTGGGGAAAAGCAGTGTAGACGGCCTCTGCAATGCGCTTGACAAAAGCTCTGTATTCGGTGCACGTCACGCCGGCGGCTTCGTGAGCCGCTTTCAGGGCAGTGTTCGAGCAGCCAGCATGTGACGTGGGACAGTAAAGGGGGTGTGTTTCGCCCGACATGCCGGGGTTGATGCGCACAAGAGCCACCTGTGTATTGCCATCGTAACGCGCCCCTGCTTCCATGATAAACTGCACCAAACGGTCTTGTACGGTGTCGTCGTCGTAGTCAATCCGATAATAGGTCGCGGCCGCACCGTTTGCGGGCGTGTACACGAAGGTCGAATCCATCATGATGTCGTCAAGCCAGGACGGAACATAATCCGGCCCGTACGGATCACTGCTTGTCCCTGCACCGCCCATCCGATCATCGAAGTAGGGCGGAATCATCAGCATGACCGGCCTGCTGATCGTTACACCGGCGTCGGTCAGTACGAGATCATCGGCTGCCGCCGCGAGGCAATTGTCAATGTACGACCAGTTGATGTTGCTGGTTGTGCATGCGCCCCCGCTGCAACCCGTCGGCGCCGTGGCCCACACATTCTTGAGATAACCGTTGCACTCGATGCCCAGCGGATAATTCGCACCGCGTTGATACCTTGGGTGCTGCGTCGGGATCGGGATGGGGGTCTGTTCGCCGATCGTGCTCAAATACGCCATACGGGCGTTCTGTGGCACAGGGACGGCCGGCCCCTTGCGGGGTTCCTGGGTTAGGGGGCCGCGTGCTTCCGGCGGCTCGATCTGGCTGACGCACCCGGCGATAACCAGCGCGATCAGCATCACGCCGAAAAACACACAGAGGTTCAACCTCCTACAGGAAGCTGAACCTCTGTCCCAAACATGAAACAAGGCAAACAACACCGCTGCCAACGGCACACGATGACGCAGTGACGCGCGAGGGGTCGAGATAACAGGCTTCATGGCCGGCCGAAGCTAAGGGACGACAACGACGCGACTAGAATACCATATTGCAAACAAAACACCAAACGCCGGAAAGCCGCCAGCCCCGTGATGCCACAGAGCACGTCCACGAACCCGGACCAATCACGCGGCCAACCTTTGTTTGATCTTTTCTACCAGGATGCTGGGATTGCTCGAATAATACCAGAACCTTCTGAGATATGACTTGAGTGGAACTTTCATCTCGCGATTGTGCCTGTCCACCACCTCGGCCAACTCCTGCACCAGCTCGGCGAATCTCTCCCGCGGGATATTCTTGCAGAAATAGCCCTCCGGCGATTGGTGAGAGTACCTGGACCAATCCAATTGGGTCTCGATCATGCCCATTTTCTTCGCTGTGTCATAGCTCTCGGTTCCGGGGTATGGCGTGAAGACGGACATGACCAGCGAAGTAGCTTTTGAGTTCCTGGCATATTCGAGTGTCTTCAGGATATCCTCTTCCGTTTCCTCCGGGAGACCCACCATCAGAAACACACCATAACTCATGTGATGCTTCTCAAGCAGAGCAAAGGCTTTGTCAAAGGCCTCCATCGTTACGTTCTTATGGATCAAACCCAGCATCCTGTCACTGGCGGTCTCCAGGCCGATGTCGATCGAAATGCACCCGGCAGCTTTCATTTTCGCCAGCAGCGCGTCATCGAGAAGGTCGGCTCGCGTGGTGCATCTCCACGGCAAGTTGATTTTGCTGGCGACGATCTTATCAAGCAGCGCTTCGGTTCGCTTTCGGTTCGCCGTAAAACTATCATCCCAAAAATAGTAGGAAGGAACGGCATACTTATTCTTCAACACCAAAAGCTCTTCGATGACATCGTCTACATCCCGATAGCGCACGCGCCTGGTCCAGGTGGCTTTTGCGCCACAGAAGGCGCAGTCAAACGGGCAACCGCGACTGGACACAACACAGGAAATCTCGTCCTTCGAATAGAGCTCCAGGCCGAGGAAGTTCTCTCTATCCGGAAAAGGAAACTCGTTGATATCCTTCTCAAGCGCCCTGGGGGGATTGTGAACCGCTTTCCCCTCGTACCTAAATGACAATCCGTTGATGCCGGCAAGATCCGCCGTCTGCGCGCTGATGCTCTGGCATAGCTCCAACAGCGTGCGTTCCCCTTCTCCTCTGACCACATAGTCAACTGCGTCAAAAGATAGAAGTTCGTCAGCCGCGATGGTTGCATGCGGCCCGCCGAGGACGACCTTGCACGCAGGATCTTGCGCCTTGATCAAGCGCGCGACCTGGATTGCGGAGTGGAGCTTGGCGCTCATCACGGTGATGCCGACGACATCCGGCTGTATACGCGCGAACACCTCAGGGATCTCGGACCAGACCTTATTCTCGGGGTCGTTCAACGCGTCCAGGTACATGTGATGTCGTTGGAGCAACTCATCGTACGAGAGCGAGGATGTATCTTCATCGCCTCTCTCACCGGACAGATCGCCGTTGTGGATTACCGCCGATATGCCATGCTTTATCAGATACTGAGCCAGGTAGCCTAACCCAATCGGCAAATACACCGAATTGGATCCCATCAATCTCATATAGGGAGGATTGATCAATAGAACCTTCATATTCTGCCTGTCCTCAACTTTACCGTAGGGAATGCGCACTGAAACTGCAAGATTATAGGCCCTGCGCCAGCCTTTGTCAATGTGACCTGCGCTGACACAGGAAGCCTCGAGGCGAGTGCGTAAGAAACAATGAGTCTGAAGCATTCTTGCTTCAGACTCACCTGGTTGACTCCAAATCTCTGATGAAAGGATGAATGCTTAGCCGGCATGCTCGCCGCGCAACACCATGGGCACAGTGGCTAGCAGGATTCTAACATCCAGCCGGAATGAACGCATCGCGATATACTCGATATCCAGGTCGACAATATCCTCGAAGCGCAGGCTGCTGCGGCCATGAATCTGCGCCCAGCCCGACATGCCCGGCAAAACGGCTAACCGCTGGCGATGGTGCTCGGTCAGCAGCGCCGTCTCGTAATCCATGGTTGGGCGAGGCCCGATCAGGCTCATGTCGCCCTTGAGCACATTAAACAACTGCGGCAGTTCATCGAGGCTGGTGTGTCGCAGCCAGCGCCCCATCCGGGTGATCGTGTTGCCGTTGGAAGCCGGCTTGTAGAGCGTTTGATCGGCGCCGAGCGCCGCCACCGGAGCACAGCCATTGATGTAAGCCTCGGCAAAGCGGCGGTGTTCCTCGGTATGGTCATGATCGACCGTCATCGAGCGAAACTTATAGAGCTGGAACGGGCGACCGCCTATCCCCGAACGCTTCTGCACGTGAAAAACCGCTCCCGGAGAATCCAGCCGGATGAGCAGAGCAATCACGCCCATCAGCGGCGCCAGCAACAGCAAGGCGATCAGGGATATCGCCACGTCCATGCAGCGCTTGGCTACCGGATAGAGCCAATCAAACGATACGCGCACATCACCGACCACACGGATGGGCCTGATGCCAACCTGCCACCACGCGATATGAACTCGTTGACTGAGCATCGAATGACAGCCTTTCCCCCGTGAGCTTGTCAATGGCCAGGTGCTGCCGAAAACATCCTCACAGGATCGCTCGATATCTGAATCAGTGTAACGAGATCGTAACATGCCAGCGTGAAAAAAGCCTAAAAGTTAGGCTGTTCGCAGATGAATTTTTATCAATAATTCACGAGCGGATAAGAATATGTGATCGCCAGTTGGGGCCGCAGTGCAAGCGTAGTCCCCTCGCGGCTGGCAAAATCCATCGTCACATTGGCCTCGCTGTCGCCGGCCAAGGCCATGATGATCAGGCCATAATTGCTTGACGGATCGCCGGCCCAGGCGCTGACCATTTCAGTGACGTCGAACTCATACCAGCTTTCGACCTCAGAGACACGTTGCGCCGCAGACGCCCATTCGCTGTGGTCCTGGCCTTCAGCTTGTGCGCCGGGTTCAGCCCATGACTCGCCGTCGGTCGGCTGGTTCCAGGTGGCGCTGTTTTCATCCCAGGCTCGCAACAGCCCATGCACTTGGCCGCGCAGGTCCCGCTCGGAATCTGACGAGCTGACGAGATACAGACTGAGTCGGGCATCCGCGATGTGGGCGGTGGAGGGCAACTGGCTGACATCAAAACGCAGGAGCGGGGCCATCTGGGTGCTGGCATCCGGTGGATGCGCGTAGGACAGCTTCAGAGTCGGCCTCGCTCCGAACGAATCATCCAGGTACCATGAATTCAACGTCGTATCCGCACTCCCTGAATAGCCATCGACGCCATGCTGCAGCACCAGAGTCACCGGGTCCGACATTGTAATCATGCGCAGAACGAGCGGCAAATACAAACGGCGCGACAGGATCGTCGCGGAAGGCGTGGGAGTGGGCGCCGGGGTATGAGTCAACGTCGCCGTTGGCGTGGCCGAAGGCGTGAAGGTCGGCGTGGGTGAAGCCTGAGCACCGAGCGGGCAATCGAGCCGCAGGGTAAACGCTCCTGCAGCCCCGCGGTAACCGTCAACCGCCAGGTAATAGACGCCGGGCTCGGCGGTGTAACTCAGACTGTTATCCCCTGCGGCCACACACGAATCGGGATAGGCGTAGCGCAACAGGAACAGATCGAGGTCCACCGCGGCAGAAACGAGGGTCGCAGAAACGGGCTGCCGCGCGTCCAGCTCGATCCGGAAAACAACCTCAGGGCCACTTTCATCCCAGGCAGGCCGGCAGCCGTAGCGACTCACATTGGCGTGGCCGGTCAGCAAGGTGTCTCCTTGATAAATTCCCCCACAGTAGGCCCGCTCGGCATTTTGCACATCCAGTACGGGCTGCTCGGTCGGAGTCGGGGTCGGGGTCGGCACAAACACGGCGCCGAAATCGAATGTCAGTGCGATCCCGGCAGTCACCCAGATGTTCAACATCGCGGGCGTCGTCATCTGATAACCCGGGGGAGGTGTTGCGTTCAGGGTGTACTGCCCGGGCAGCAAGCCGATCAATCGGTAGCTGCCATCAACACCGCTGGTGGCCGTAACCGTCCCCTGCGCGGATTGTGCGGTGATCAGCAAACCTTCTAGGGGCAACTCATCCGGGTCGCGGACGCCATCGCTGTCCGCGTCGTCCCAGGCGATGCCGACCACCGCGCCGGTGCCTGGAACCAACGTGGGCGTGGCAGTTTGCAGAGGAGCCTCGCGCACAACACCGGCGCTGACGGCCAAGGAGCTGATTCCCAGGCTGACAAGCAGGACAGCTAACACGAGCCAGGCGATAAGATGTGCAGCGCGCATCAGCACCTCACAAAGATAGTCAGGCGTTCCCGCTCCAAAACTACGCCCGCCGGGGCGGAGAACACCGTCCCGGCGGGCAGACGTAGGCTCGGTCGGTTCGCTATCAGGAGGAACCGGCGAGGACGATCGGCAGATAGAGCCGGTACGGCGTCGCGGTCGCCGTGGGCGTCTCTGTCGGTTCCGGCGTCTCTGTCGGCGTCGCGGTCGGCGTCAACGTCTCTGTCGGCGTCGCGGTCGGCGTCGACGTCTCTGTCGCCGTCGGCGTCGCAGTCCGCGTCGCGGTGGATGTTGGCGTCGATGTCCGCGTCGCCGTCGAGGTCGCGGTGGGCGTCGGCACGAGTTGATGCCCGACGTCGAAGGTCACCGTCTGGCTGGCGCCAACATAGAAGTCGATCGAGAATGTGCTGAGGAGGTAACCAGGTGGTGCGGTCTTCTCCGTGAGCCGATACTGGCCCGGCGCCACGGCCGCGAAGCGATACAGGCCGGTGGCATCCGAGGTCGCGGTGTAACGCTCCACCCCACCCTGCTTCAACACCAGCACCGCACCGGCAACTCCCAGCTCACCCGCATCCAACACACCGTCGTTGTCGATATCATGGAAAGCCTTGCCCTCCACGATGCCGGTGGTGGATGTTGCCGTCGGCGTCACCGTCGGGGTGGACGTCTGCGTTGCAGTCGCCGTAGGGGTCGGGGTGCTGGTCGGCGGGGTCGACGCATTGAACTTCTCTACCGACACCTTGTGCAGCCACTCGTTCCCGTCATTGACGTTGCCGGACGGATCCCGGCTATCCAGGTAGAAGTCGGTGCCGCCGGTCAGCCCGTTGGCGAATTTGCCGTCCGTGATGGTGAATACGGCTTCCTTGAGCAGCTTCGTGTTCGTCTTCGTGATCGTGCCGGCCGACTTCTCGCCGCTCATGCTTTGGTACTTCAGCGACCACTTATCGGTCCCGATGTCGAAGTACTGGACCCGAATCGTGGCGCCGAACACCAGGTTGCTGTTCGGATTCATATAGCCGTCGTCGACCATGAAGAACATATATGGGTTGCTGGTTGCCTGATCGGTGCGCCGCACCACGTAGGCTTCCATGCCCGAGATCAGGAAGTTCGCCGGATCGAACCACTCCCGATAATCCGCAAGGTCAGATGGCGACAACAGCGCGGGCAGATCCGGGTTGTACGGGTGATAGTTGCACGGATAGTCCACCCCGAACAGGTCGGTGCGGTAGCCAATGGTCTCAGGACAGGCGCCCAGGCCGGCCTTGGTATACCCGGTGAGATTCGCGTAACTACTGTCCGCACCCTTGTCGTTCGTCTCAGGCACCGTCTTGCCGCCCGTGATGCCGTCCACCTGGTACAGCCAGAAGTTGTAGTTGCCGAGTTGCGGATAGGTCGAGGTGCCCGACGTGTACTCCAGCCCGCCGCCGCGGAAGTTGAGGCGCGTGGGATTGCGATGCTCGCGCATGATCGTCCACACCCGCGGGGTGTCCTCTACCGTCTTGCCCAGGTATTGCTGAGCATCCTGGTAGAAGACCGCATTCCCGGTCAGCGAGCCATCCGACCAGTTGCGGATCAACGAGATATCCGTGCGCAGGAAGTCGACATGCCGGTCCAACGCACTGGCAATCGCCCAATAGACCAACACTGACGCCTGCGAGCAGTTGCTGCTCGGGCACAGGTCCATCGGATAAGACTCGACCGCCAAAGGCACCTGGTTGCCCCATTTGTACATCGGGTCATACTGACCGTTGAAGTCGGTGCGATACGCCTGGGTGTAGTCCGGGGCCAGGAAGTTGGCGGAAAGGCCAACCTTCAACGCGCCGGCGTAGTCGGTGATCTGCGAACGCTCGTTGATGCTGTCGAAGCGGGGGGCATACTGCGTCAGCAGGTGGCGGTTCGGCCCCTGGCCGGCCACCAACTGGAAAGCCGTCGCGTGCGCAGCCGTGATCGAGTTCACGTAGTTAACCCAGATCGTCGACGTCAGGCCGGCATTCCACATCACATGATCGAAGTTGCTTTCGGGAAAGCTGCCGTCCTGGGTCGGTTGGTTCTCCCCGTAGACGCCGGTGCCGATCGCCACGAACTGCAAGTCGGTGTTCGTCTTGTAGCGCGTGCCCAACGCCGTGATGAAGGTCTTGTACGCATTGGAGTAGTTCGTGCTCCAATACTTCGGGATCAGATGCCGCACATTGACCGTGACGCTGTCCACATAGAACGTCGTCGGGTTGGCCGCATCGGTGACAGCCCGGAACGCCACCCGCACGTTCTTCTCCGTCGCAAAACTGCTCACGTCGAACGTGTAGGTCCGCCAGGTGTTGTTCGTCTGGGACTGATTCGTGATATCGATCTCCGTCCCGCCGAGCTTAACGTTATTGCCGTCCCACAGCTCCATGTACAGGTGATCGTTGTTGCTGCTGCCGGTGTTGGTGGTCGACATGTAGATGCGCGCGGTCACGGTGACCGTCTGCGACGGGCTGATGCCCGCCGGCATTGCCGGGATCTTCTCGTTGGCGTGATACAGCGAGTCAGTCGCGTTGTTCACGCCGCCAAGCTGCGCCGCATTACCGCTCGCAATCCCGGCTGCATCGGCAGGCGGGGTCGTCGAGACCGCAGTGTTGCCGGTGAGCGTCCACTGCGAAGTGTTGGGCGAATAGTCGAACCCGGCATTGTAGCGGCTTGACTTCCAGTAGTTGATGTAGTGTGGGTACGGAGGGCAAGTGGAGCTTGAGCACGTCTTGGCCGTCGCCGGCACCACCGCATCCGTCATCTTGATCACGAAGTCCGGCGTGGCGCGGATATCGCCCGAGCCGTTCCCGTTGTAGGTCGAAAGCAAGATCCCGGTGGCGAGGCCCGCCGCCTTGCGTTGGGTGATCCAGCTATCGATCTTCGCCCAGTCGTAAGTCCCATTGGCCGGATTCAGGACGCTCCAGTCGAAGAAGCCGATCCCACCATCCACCGGGACCACATTCGGGTCGAAGTTGTAGGCCGAGCCACCGTAGTCGATGAAGTAGACGCCAGGCTTGGCATTAGCGGGTTGAATGATCCGGTCAGGATCCACCCTGCTGTTGCCAGGATTGCCGACGTCCTGCAAGCCTGTGGCGCTGAGATCAGCCGGCACGGCCGATAGCACAAAGGCCAACAGCAGGAAGGCTGTAGCCAGTCTGCCCACGAAGGTCTTAGGTCTTCTGTTCACTAGTCTGCTCCTGTCTTTTGTTGTGTCCAATCGGGTAAGGTGCAGCGCACAGAATGCCCTGCCTTATAATATGACCGCTTCACGCAAACCTACCCGGAGGACACAGGTTTGGGGGTATTGTGCGAACGGGGAGATAATCGATCCCGTCCACCGGAATAAAGACGAAAAGGCAGCGTCTCTTTTTACCGGATCAACGTGAAGATTAGATGAATAACGCCCCACGCGGTCATGACTATTTCTCAAGAACTACCCGACAACTTGCTTTTTTTATCACACTTCGCCCCAGCGGCAAAATCCAGAGGCCAGGCTTCCGAATATCTCAGATTTATCGCTCCTATATCAACGAAAACAGGGCGAAAACGGGCTGGCTTGCCCGGTCTTAACCGTCACATAGACAGTTTCAGAGGCCAACCCGGCCCGCTCTAACAGCGAGCGCAAGCGTTCCAGGCCAAAGCCATATCCCGAAACTACCGGGCCGCGCAGCATGGCAACAACCTCGAAGCCAGCAGCAGCGAACTGGCCGCGCCACGCGCCGGCACGGAAAGCGAAAATCTCGCGCCAATTGCTCGCCGAGATGCCGTGCGGGACGGGCCACAGCAGCCGCCGCAACCGGCTGTAGCGGCGACCATCGATCTTCGGATTGTTGTCCCACCCTTCAACGGCGGCAGTGGAGCGCAGAGGATCTCCCCGCATTCGTTCGCTGTAGCGCTCCAGTCGTGTAATGACCAGGTTGGGATAGAAACCAGCCATCTGGGTTAACTTCCAGAAGGGCGAAGGCACAACGTGAATCGCGATCCCCTGATCCGCCAACACGCGATGCATGCCGGCCAATGCTTGCTGCGGGTCAGGCAGATGCTCCAACATGTTGGATGAAAAAACCAGGTCAAACTCCCCCGCCTCAAAAACCTCGCCCACCTGCTCGGCATCGCAGACCCGGTGCGTAAGGCCCGGCCCATCGGGTTGCGCCAGAATTCCCTCGGCGTAGTCGGTCACGACTAACGACGTCACGAAATGGGAGAGAAGCTGGCTCTGGAAGCCATCGCCGGCCCCCAACTCCAGGCCCCTGGCGAAGATCTTCGGCGGGCAAGCGCCAAAGATCATCTCGATTTCACGCCGGCGCAAGGAGTGCAGGTAGTTGGGCCAATCGGTCTTAATCTTCACCTACGGAATCCCCCAAGAAGCATCTCAAACCGGTGGATTCTCATAGATACGGCCACACCCGCTGCAAGTCAACCCGACGCCCACCTCCGGATGCAACCGGCGCCCGCAGGCACAGACGTAACCGATCAAGTGCGCCGGATTGCCAACCGCCAACCCGTAGGATGGCACATCACGCGTGACGACAGCACCCGCCCCTACCATCGCGAAACGCCCGATGGTCACGCCGGGCAGCACTACCGAACGCGCACCAACGGCTGCGCCGTAACAGATGCGGATCGGTTGCACTGCCCAGTCGTCGTTGCCTTTCAATGTGCCATCCGGATTGATGGCGCGCGGATACATGTCGTTGGTCAGCACGACATGCGGCCCCAAAAACACACCATCCTCGATGGTCACGCCGTGGTACACCGAGCAGTTATTCTGAATCTTGACACGATCGCCGATAGACACGTCGAAATCCACATAGACGTTCTTGCCCAGGATGCACTCGCTGCCGATGTGAACCCCTTCGCGCACCTGGCACTGATGCCAGATGGAGGTGCCCTCACCGATCTCAGCTTTCGGTGAGACATCAGCGGTAGGATGAATTCGAATCATTCTTTCGCTCCAATCAAACGGTTTACCAGATCAACATAAACGGACTTATCGCGGGACCAGTTGTGTGCTTCGGTGAAACGTCGAGCATTGAACGCCAACATCTGCGCGCGCGCCGGATCGCGATAGAGCGCCACCACCTGCCGCGCCAGGTCGGCCGGATCATCCGGCTTGAAGTACGCCACCATGTCGTCCGCGAAATAGCCGGTCGTCGCTGCCGTGCGGCTCACAACAGCAGGCACACCCATGTGCGCGTACTCCATCAGCCTGGTCGCCATGATCGTGTCGGTGAAAACATCCTGCCGTGTGGGGACCACGCCCAGGTCGGCCGCGGCAATCACCGAAGGAATAGCCTCCAGCGGCACCATATCATTGAAACGCACGATCTCGCCCAGGCCGAGCTGCTGCACCATCGCCCGGGCGGTGGGTCCGAAATCGCCGGCGCCGTAACACTCAACGCGAAGCGTCGGGATGTCGCCCAACAACAAAGGCGCCGCCTCGATCAGAACCCCCAGCCCGTAGCGCGCCAGAAAACCGCCGTGGTAAAGCAACGTGAAAGGCTTGTCGGGGGCCGCCGGCGGCCTCGGCAGCGGCGCCGGCAGGCCGAACACCCTGTCGTCCGGCGTATTCATAACAACGACCATCTTATCAGCGGGGATGCCCCGCGCGGCCATAATATCCCGCTGATGCTTCGTACAGACAGTTATGGCGTGCGCGTAGCGGCATGCCCAACGCTCATGCGCGATCAGGGTGCGCGTGATGATGTGGTCGTTGCTCAGACCAAAACGAGACATGAACAGCTCAGGCGCCATATCCCGCACGTCGAACAAGATGCGGGCGCCCGACAACAGGCGCGGCAACAAGGAGCTGAAGGCCAGGACATCAGGCGGATTGTAGATCTGAACGAGCGCATAAGGCGTCTTAAGATGGCGCCGCGAGACATGCCATGCGGAAAGCACAAACGAACGCAGGTACTCCCACATGTAGCTCAAACGGCCGCGGCCCTGGCGTCTGGCCAGGGGGAGACGGTGAACATTCACGCCATCGACGATCTCCCAGGCAGCCTCAGCGCCGGCGCGAAGGCAAAACACATCCACTTCATAACCCTCACCCGCGCACGCCTCCGCCATGCGGCGCGCCCGCGGCTCAACAGGGTAGCGGCTGTGTGTAATGACAGCGATGCGTTTGGTCATAGCACCTCCCAGTAGATCGCCTCGATCTTCTCGGCCACGCCATCCAGCGAGTGCGGCAGGATGCGGGCTCGTCCGGCAGTACGCCGGCCATAAGCCAGGGACTGGGCCAGCTTGCCGGCCAGATCGTCGGCCGCGGCGGCAGCGATGTAACAGCCCGGCAACCCATCCAGCAATTCCGGCACATCACCGACATCGGTGGAGACTACCGGCAGATCGCACGCCAACGCCTCGCGCACCACCATGGGCGAACCTTCGGCAGTGGACGCCAGCACCAGGACGTCGCAGGCGCTCATGTAGAGTGGGATGCGCTCGCGCGGCTCGTCGTGAATCAGCAGCAGCCGCGCGGCCGGCAAGCTCACCTGCAGCCGGGCTGCGGCCGCCTGGATCAACGAGAGCCGCTTCTCCGGCCGCGGTGCGCCCACGAAAAGCACCAACGGCGCATCCGCCGGTAAGCTCAGAGCCTGGCGGGCCGCATCCCGCGGCATAGGCCGAAACAGATCCGTGTCCACGCCGCAAGGGATCACCTCCTGGCGTACGCCCGGCAGCGCGGCCGCGACCCGGCGCGACGTGGCAATGGTGCACGCCGTCCGGCGGCTCGTCCAACGGCACAGCGGCGCAGTCCACCCCTGCTGCGCCTCGATGCCGTGCTGCGTGACCACGATGGGCAATCTGCGCCGGCCCAGGGCCGCACCGGCCAGGGCCAACATCGCGCTAAAGACGTAGTGCGCGTGAATCAGGTCGTAAGGCGCCTCTCGCAGGACCCGCCCCATATCGACCAGGCCGCGCGCGTAGTTTAGCTTGCCGGCCGGCCCATCCACAAACAACACATCCAAACTCAGCCCGCGCCGCCGCAACGATGCGACCTGTTCAGCCACAAAAGTCCCCAGCGTCGGCCTATCTGCCGCCGGATACATATTGGTGATCACCAGGACGCGCAACGCGGCTGCCTGAGCATCCTCAGGCAGCCCCCGATACAACACACCGCCGGAGAGGGGCCGGGTGGCCATCGGTCAGATTTCCCCCGCGCCATCGGCCAGACACGCACCCAGACATTCCCGCGCGCTGACGGTGCGCCAAGCCTGGGGCAACGGTCGCGGATTCATGCAGAAAAGCCCGTTGAGGACCGTGTGATGCGCATCCATATAATCACGCAGGACTGCCATCACCAGGCAGTCGCTGATGACAGCCGCCGGCAGCGCACCATCAACCCGGATGGCTCCTAACTCCGCCGCCAGCCCGGGCAACAGCGCCGCCTGCCCGGCCATGTGCTCCGTCGACTCCTGACCAGCACGCCGGGCGTGCGCGACCGCGACCGGCACATCCAGCCAGAAATCATAGCGCGGGTTGGGCGCCAGTACACGCAGGAGACGTCCCGCCGGGGTGTGGGCAACCGCGGATTGGCCCAACCGCGCGCCAAGCTCAGCCAATCCGGAAAGAAGATACCGGTCGGCGATGACGACTTCCCCGCGCAACAGCGGCCAACGCACGCTGCCGAAGTAGCGCAGGCCTAGCTCCGCTGCGATGAGCCACGGCCAAACGCGTCGGACGATGGGACGCGCGAAGAGCGCCGCGCGCGCAGCCTCCCGCGCGGCAGCCGCATTCTCCGCCCCTGGACCGGAACCTTCTGCAGGATCGTGCAACGCGCGCTGAGGCTGGCCCAGGAGGCGCTTGCCCAAGCGCAACAGCGGCTGCAGCGCGTCGGAGCTGCCGCCGCGCGCCCAAACGACGCGGTGCCGCACTGCCGTACCGGTGAGCGCCCGATCGAACAACTCCGCCTGCAGCGACTTGCCGCAGCCGTCAAGCCCATCCAGGGCAATCAGCATGGGGCGTTGGCTGAGCACGTGCAGCCGCAGCCGCGTGCCAGACAGGGTGTGATAAACCACGGTCTTCAGCCGCTCGCGCAGCGACAGGGTAGTGTCTGCCAGCATCTTTGCGTAAAACAGGCGCTTGCTCTCGAAGAACGAAAGGCGCACCGGCATCGTCCGGCAATCAGCGGTCAACGTATCTGCGAGGGTGCGCAGGCGTGACGGCAGCTCACGCCTGGCCTGCTCCAACAGTGCGGCCGGCAGCGAGTGGGAATGGTAGAGCACGTCCTCAAGGCGGTCACACAGCACCAGTCCGAACCACAGGCCGGCGGCCCACCCTTTGCGTCGCGCCATGGCAACGGCGCGCTCCCAGTCTATGTCCAGTCGATGGACCGCGTGGAGCAGTTTTGCCAGCTCCGACAGCTTCACTCGCTTGTTCTCATAAATCGCGTGCGCCAGGGCAATCAGCACGGCATCGCCGGCCGCCGGAACAGCGGCCAGCGTTGTGTCTGCCGCCGGCTGACTGTGCTGCCACACCTCTGCCTCGTCCAGGAACGCCACTGCCCACTCCAGCCGGCCATGGATATGCAAGTCGAACGCGCTTTCACCCAGATGGTAGCGGCGAAACAGGAACTTGTTCGGCTCCTCGATGTGGCGCAGCTCCACGCACCCCAGCTCGCGAACGATCTTCCGCGCCGCATCCTGCTGGGCCTTGGGCACCAGGATATCCAGGTTGCTGCTGGTGTATGCGAACGTCGGCTGAGGGCCCAACGCCTTGACGAAGAGCGCCGGGATACCCGCCTCCCGCCAGCGGGCTGCGATCTCGCCAAACGCCGCCTCCTGGCGCGCCAGGCTGCGCCGATCCTCCTCCAGCGCGGCGGCGAAGGCCGGCGTCGCCAACAGAGCTCTCGCGGCAGGCCGCTGGTCGTGGGTTAACGCCAACAACGCGACGCTATTGCGGCGCAACAGTGCGATGACTGCGCCAGGATCCACTTCCTGGGGACCGGCCGCGATGTCGCCGCCCCACCAATCGGCCACCAGATACGCGGCCCATGCCGCGGCCATCGCCGAGGCCGGTTCCAGCGCCCGCTCAAAAGGAGGCGCCTGCAAATCAGGTGACGACGCTTTCGCCAACATTCTCAACTCCAAATAACTCGGACAAAATACGCCGGGCGCTCATCTCCCAACCGCAACGCTGCACCAGATCGCGCGTGGCTGGTTGCACCTCCCGAAGCCGGACCAATCCGGCGCGCAGCCCTGCCACATCATCGTAGAACACCACATCCGGCCGATTGGGCCACAGGTCGGGAAGGGCGCCGAAGCGCCTGGCCAATATCGGCAGGTTGCAGGCCGCGGCCTCAAGCACCGACAACGGCAGATCGATGCTGCTTGGCGCGGTCGGGTCCGGCGGCGTGGGAAACAGGTACACGTCGGCGAACTGATACGCTTCAGCGACATCCGGCAGATAGGTGGTGAGCAGGTGCACCCCCGCGGCTCGCAGTTCATCGGCCAGCGCGCCATCCTGAGGCGTACTGGTGCTGGCAACCAACACCGGATGGGCCAGATCCGCCGCTGCCGCAAGGTCGGTCACCCCGCGGCGCCGATTGAGGTGCCCCACGTGCAGCACCACCCAGGCATCGGCCGGGATGCCGTATCGGGCGCGCAACGCCGCGCGCTGCGGCAGCAATGCCGGACAAAAAGCCGCGGCGTCCACACTCGGCAACACGCGCAGCGTTCGCCAGCCCAGCGCTTGGGCCTGGGTGGCTGTCGCCGATGACTGAACCACACAGAGATCGGGCCGCACCAGATGCCCGACCAGGCGGGCAAAGCCGCCATGCCGCCGGCCCTGGGTTGCAATCAACCCAACCGGAGCGCCGCCGGCATGGCGCTTCAGCACCCGGCTGCGCACGGCGCTGGCCAGGGTCAGCGAAGCCGTGGGCACATAGAGCACAGCTTGGGGCCGAAACCCGGCGATACGCCGCGCCAACGGCTGCGACCAGAGCAGGCGATTCGCTGGCAGGTCAATCACCTGCTGTTCGGGCCAATCCGCCCCCCCGCTGGTCAAGGCCAGCACATCGTGACCAGCGCGGCGCAGCGCGTCCGCCAGGTGCAAGGCAAGGTTCTTGATGCCCTCATCCCTGGGAGGCGCCAGGCGCTCGCTGAAAACAAGCACACGCATGTGTCAGGCACCTCTAGGCGATGGCCGCCTGGTATGCGGCCAGGTAAGCATCCACAACCTTATCCAGGCGGAAGCGTGTCTCAGCAGTGACAACTGCCTCCTCGCTCATGGCCCGATAGCGTTCAGGCGCGCCCAACAGGTCAGTAATCGCACCGGCCAACGCCGCGGCGTCTCCAACGTCTACCACGCGGCCGGTGCGTCCATCGTCGACCACGTAGCCTGCGCCACCGGCGCGTGTCGTCACCACCGGGATGCCGGCGGCCAGCGCTTCGATGGCCGCCATGGGCGAAACCTCTTCACGTGACGAAAGCACGACCAGGTGTGCTTCGCTGTAGCGCTGGCGCATCTGCGCCTGGCTCTGTACGCCCAAGAACGTGACATGCTCGTCCACACCCAGCTCTCGACAAGCATCCTGCACCTGCGTCACGTAGGCGGCCTCATTGGTGCGTCCGGCGATCTGCAGGTGCAGCTCAGGCATCTGCTTGCGGGCCGCAGCCAGGGCGCGCACCAGCGTTATCGGATCTTTGCGCGGGATCACGGCCGCGGGGAGCAGCAAACGCCCAAACACCGGGCGGCGCGGCAGCCCGAAAAGATCATCAGGCGCAGGGTTCTCAGTCACGTGCCAGCGCGCCTGCGTGTGGGGTGCCAGGCGTTGGCGGATGTAGGGACTGATCGCCGTAATCTCGCGCACCCGGGCCAGCGCCTGATGCTCATAGCGGCTGCCCAACGCAAACGCCAGCTTGTTGAACAAGCCAGGATTGTAACGCGCCTCCTCGCTGAAGATGCCGTGAATGGTCCACACCGGGCTATAGCCGGCCTTCAGCGCCGCGACTGCATAGCTGGCATTGTGAGTGTTCACCACCCTCGGCTTGATAGCCTGCAACCGGCGCCCGATGCGGCCGACCGCGGTGACCATATTCGGCGCCAACCGCTGGCGCGGCAGCGCAAGATAGTGCAGCGTGACTGCACCGTCGTTCACCGTGCGCTCTTCAACGACGTCGGCATGACAGTGCACGACATGAATCTCCAGCTCCGGATGGCGGCGGAATCCCTTCACCAGTTGGTGCACGACCGCGCGGACGCCGCCCGAAATCCGCTCAGCGTCCAGCGGATAGAGGCTCACCAAAGCGATGCGTAATGGCTGGCTCAAGTCCTGCCCTCCAGAATCTGCCGGTAGACCGCTAACGTGGCCTCCACAACTGCGTCCCGGCGAAAGCGCGCCTCTGCTGCGGCGCGGGCGGCCAGGCCCATCTGAGCCAACCGCTCCGGCTCCGCCAGCAACCCACTCACGGCCGCAGCCAACGCGCCGGGATCGCGTGCGGGCACGATGCGGCCCGTCACGCCGTCCGCCACCATCGCCGCGCATCCCCCTACATCCGTCGCCACGACGGCGCGGCCGGCAGCCATCGCCTCAGCGATGCTGACCGGCGCGGTCTCCTGCTCGCTGGCCAGCAGCACCAGATCAGACGCAGCATACTCTTGCAGTACGGCAGCGGGCGGCAATGCGCCGGCAAAGCGCACCCGGTCTGCCACCCCCAACTCACTCACCAGGGTGTGACACCGCGCCGTATATCCCGGATCGGTTGTCATCTCGCCAACCAGGGTCAATGTTGCGGCCGGGCGGGCCTGTGCGATCTGCCCAAAAGCGTGTAACAACGCGAGGATGCCCTTGCGCGGGATGACTCGCCCCACATAAAGCAGGCGCTGGCGGCACAGCGGCAGCGCGTCCGCAATGAAGAAGCGGTCATCTACCGGGTTCTCCACCATATGGAAGCGCGCGCCAGTTTGGCGGCGAAACTCAGCGACGATATACGGGCTGATCGCAATGATCTCCGGTGCGCGACGCACCACGGCACGCTCCAGCAAGGCATCGCTCAGCCAGCGTAGTCGGGCCGGCCAGTTGCTGGTCGGCCAGGCCTGCCGCATCTCCCGATAGATCACACCATGCAAAGTGAGCACAGCAGGCCGTTGACTCAGCAACGCCGCCCGGCCATAGATGCCTGCAATGTGCGCGTGAACGATATCCGGGGCAGAAGCGGTTATCTGCTGACACAAGCAGCCGATCACGGCACGTTGGCCGGTGAGCCGCCCCCCGCGCGGCCGTGGCACACAATGCACGGGAAAACGACCGCCGTCAACGCGAACCGGAGCCGTCAAACCCGACACCGCCGTGATCACACTCACCTCTATCCCAGGTCTGCGCGCGAGGCCATCAGCCAGGGCCAACACCACCGCATCGACGCCGCCGGGTAGCGGAGGCTGGCCGGCCGGGGCGCGCGGATCCACCGGGTAAGGGCCCATCAAAGCGACTCTCACAATGCGCCCCCCGATGCGGAGTCCTTGCCCTCACGCATTTCATGCATGCCCAAGATCGCACCGATGAGCATGAGAAAGTACATGTTGGCCAGCTGAGCGGTCAGCCCGTCGAACGTGAAAGTGATGCCCGCATAACCCAGCAGCAGGCCCAAAGCGGCAGCCAACCAGTCGCGGTCGCGACGCATGCGCAACAGATGCAGCAAGCGCCAGCCTATCAGGCCCAAAAGCCCTAACAACGGCAGCAGCCCGACCAGCCCGGCTGAAGTCAACACATCGATATACATGTTGTGCGCCGCGACAACGGGAAGGCCTCTCGCATTCAGGGGCCGCCAACCGCTCTGCAGGGCCGCTTCGCCATAGCTATTCAATCCCAGCCCTAACATAGGGGACCGCGCAATGATCTGCAGCCCGACATCGATGGCTTCAAGGCGATAGTCAATCGGCCTTTGCGACTGGACTCGCTCCTCAAACGAACGCGTATCCGCGCCCCCATATCCATAGATGAAGATCGCCGCCAAAATCAGCACAGCCGGCATCAAGCGCAGGGCAAGGTGTCGCGCCCGGGCACTGAAAAAGAGAGGCGCCAGCAGACATAGCAGGGCCGCAACCCAACCCGCGCGCACATAAGTCAAGACAAGTCCGGCAAGGATCACGGCCAGCGCAGCACTCCACACGAGGCGGCGTCCCAGCGTACGCGCGCGCATCGCGCCCACGAAAACCGCCGGCACTGCCATGACGAGCGTCATGGCCATGCTGGCAGCAGCGCCAAAGAGGCTGTTGATCTTGACCGAGTACCGTCCGTAGGCCTCATGATAAGGAATGGGCGAAAGAATCATCTCATGGGTGAGCTGCTCACGCACGGCGATCAGGCCCATCCCGACGCCCGCGATCGCAAGTGCGATAGACAGGCGCTCCAGACCCTTCCTGCTGCCCAGAAGGCCGCGCCCGAAATAGAGCCAAAGCGCCGGCAGCGCTGCAAAGTCAAAGACATATTGGATGCCGCTGGAGAGGCCCATCGGGGAGGCTGGCACCGAAAGCAGCAGCCCGACCACAAATAGTCCGGCCAGGCCTTCGAAAGCAGTCGGCCGCGCCAGCCGCCGTTGTCCGGCAGCCCGTTGCGCAAGCAGCAGAAGAAGCACGGACAACGCCATGATCCGGTGCAGGCCCAGGTCGGGCAATCCGGCGCCCATCTTCAGGGTGAAGAAGCGATAAAACGGCGCCATCACCACCCAGAGCAGAAGGCCCTGGGCCGGATCAATCAACGACAACATCAGGAGGACGACGTAGCCGACAGCAACCGACGCCGCCTGAAGCTGACCGGAGGTCACAGCAGCAGCCAGTGCAGCAGCAATGCCTACGGCCGCGACGACGCCCACCGCATTCACCCCGGCAGGCAGCAGGCGGCCGCCCGGGCGGGATGGTGCAGGTGGTCGAATCTGCGGTGTAATCGGTCCCGCTGTCACGCCTGCTCCCGGGGCCGTGTCGGCGTCCGACGCAGAGTCTGCTCCAGGAACTCCAGCACAAAGACCAGGATGACACCTGCAATCAGGCTCAGCCCACCACCGAGCAATGCCGTTCGCAGGGTGCGGGTCGAAAGCTGGCTGCGCGGCGTGCTGGGCGAGCCGACAACCTGCAAATAGCCGATGTTGCGGCTTTGACTGACTTTCAGTTGCGCCTCGCGCGCTTTGGCAGACAGGAAATCTCGATTGTCCTGCTTTTCCTGGACCACCTCTGTAAGCTTCTGCTGCTTCCCGGAAATTGTCATCAGCGAAGCCAGGTTGGTTTGATGCTTTGCCAGGAGGGCGTATGCGCTGTCTGCGCGAGTCTGCTGGCCGACTGCCTCCGTGCGACGTTCGGCTGCCGAAATGCCGAGCTCCTGGACCCGGCTATTCCAATAGGCCGCTTCAGCGCTGCCCTCCGGTGCGGCGGCAGCCTGCGCCCGCGCGTCTTGAGCCTGCTTCTCCAGCATCTCAACCATGGCGCCCAGCCGTTCGACCTCAATGACAGCCTCTTCTTGCGCGGCCGCCAGCCCGCGAATGGCATCCTGTTCCGCCGTAATCTCGCGGTCCACATATTCCAACCCGTTGGCCAGCTTGAAGCGTAGGATCTCCTCCTGCGCGGCATCGAGTTCCTGCTCGGCAGTCGCAAGTTCTGTATCGAGAAAACGGCCGGTCGTTTCCGAGGGCCGCGCACGGCTCTGGCGCAGTTCCGCCAGCGACAGATCCACCTGTTCGACGAGCAGTGCTTCAGCCTCTTCCGGGCTTCCGGCCGTCACGGATACGGTCAACAGGTCTCCCCTGGGGTCACGAACGACCGATACGCTCTCAACCAGTTCATCGACCGTGATGTGAGCATCTGTCTTGGCGACGGTCTGTTGTGCGATTTGCGTGCTGCGCACCAGGTAACTGAACTGATAGAAGATAAGGTCGATGAGATCAGTCTGTGAGGATGTGTTCAACCGCGTGTACAGGGTAACTTCCTCGGGTTCCAACGGCAGCACCTGGAGCACCACAGAAGATTGATAGACTGGCGGCGTCAACCAATGACGCCCCAGGATGATGACCATCGTCGCAGCAAACAACAGCAGGACCACCCACAGTCGTCTCCGGATCACCGCCAAATAGGTCCAAAAACTTGTTGTATCCATTGTTAACTCGCTCAAAAGACGTTCGGAACAATCATTTTAGCCTGGATCGGGTCCTCAGTCAAGCAAAGCCGAGTACAGTGCCAGATTGTCGGCCGCAGCACGCGTCCAACTGAAGTCGGCCAGCAGCCGCTGGCGGAGGCTGGCCGGCGCCGGGCTCGCCAGTGCTGACCGCACCGCGGACCGAATCGAGGCCAGGTCATACGGGTCGCAATACCAGGCCTGGTCACCCAACAACTCGGGCAGCGGCGAAACTGCGGTGGAGATAATGCGCGTACCGCTGGCGCCGGCCTCCAGGCTGGAAAGGCCAGGCAATTCCACCCAACTGGCCATGATGTGCGCCGCGGCGCCCGCATAAAGCAGCGGCAGCTCGGCTTCGGGCAGCCAGCCCAAAAATCGCACCCGGCCGCGCTGCCGGCCCAGTTCGTAACAGCGGCTGGCGTAGTCGGGCGCGTAGTAGGTGGAATCCGTGCCGACGAAAACTAGCTGCATGGGCTCATCGTACAGCGCCTCAATCACGGCAAGCTGGTTCTTCTTCTCCTCGATGCGTGCGACTTGAGCGATGTATCCCTCTTCCAATCCGTAGCGCGCGCGGAACTCGGCCAGCTCAGCCGCCGTGAAGGTCTGGCCATATAGCCCGGCGTCAAGGCCGAGCGGACTGAGCCGCATGCGCGCACGCACCTCCGCCGGCAGCCGAAAGTAGCCGGCAATCCACGCGTTCTCCCACGCGCTGCTGGTTGCGACGGCATCGACCCTGAGCAACTCCGACCGGATGGCGTGCCAGCTATGATCGAACGGCAGGCGCACAGTGCGCCACGCCCGGAAGATCTCCCAGGCCAGCGTTCGACCCAGCCGCCGTCTGAGCACCTGCCAGGATGAGGCCACGCGCGTCGCCCGCTCAAACCAGTTCCGGAAGTCGGTGTAATACAGCGGCGAGACCACGATCGCGATGTTGCCGCTCCTGGCCCAGGCGACCATATTCTCGAAGTGCGCCAACGGCGAGACCGTGAAGATGTGCAGAAGGTCGAACTCGCGCGCCGGGGGCATCTTGGTCATATGCCCAACGACCACCTCGGCGCCCTGAGCAGCCATGGCATCGCGCATCTTCTGCATGAGCAGCGTATCGCCGCCGAAGGTGATATCGGCGTCTGGGCGCAAGATCATCGCAATCTTCATGGTTGACCAGCCAAAGCTTCGATCAGATACCCGGATAGCGTCTCCACTCGGGCATCCCAGGTGTGCGCCGCGATGGCGTTACGACGAGCCAAAACCATCTCAGGCGTATTATCGGCCAAACCGGCAGCAATCGCACCTTCCCACTCCGCAAGGGTTGTGGCGATATTCAAAACATCCGCGAACTGGCGCGCACCCGGCACATCAGCGGCCACTACGGGCAGGCCGGCCGCCAGGTATTCATAGATTTTGAGTGGGCTGGCGTGGATCGTTTCACGGGTGACGCGATAAGGCGCCAGCCCGATATCGAAAGCCCGCACATAATCGGGCACTTTGTGAGCCGCCACCGGCGGTAGAAGGCGAACATTGGGACGCGCCGCCAGCCTATCGAGCAGCTCCCCGCAGTCGCTCCGGTACACGGTGCCCATCAGCACCAACGTCCACTCGGGATGCGCGGCAGCAAGTGCATCGAGCAAAGTCAGATCCAGCCGGACGCTGATGAGACCCACATAACCCAGGATCGGCCGCGGCAGGCCGGCCAGCACTGAGGTGTTTGGCGCGGCATCGGCGCGATAGGCCGCGTCGTCCACCGCGTTAGGTAGCAGCCGGAATTTGGACTGGCCCGCGCTCTTGCTGGCCATCAGCTCCTGTGAAACAACGATCACCAGGTCAGCCCAGTCTATGAGAGCACGCTCTTTGCCTGCCCAGGCGATCTGTTGCTTTGCGGTCAGATCGTGATAAGCCAGGTACTCGTCCACGACGTGATAAACGCGCAGCCGCGCCGGGAGGTCATCACGGGCATCAAACTGGGTTGGCGTTGACAACCACACAACGGGCCGCGTGGCGCCGATACTCGCCAGAGCGCGACGCAGATGACTGCGGCGCAATGCATGCGTCAAGGCGCGTATCGGTGGCGGGCCGCCCAACGGCGCAACCCGCGGCGCCCGATAGATCCACAGGTTCTCAGCCTCAGGCGTCAGCCCACCGGCGGCCAGGTCCGCCCACGCCAGTTCCCGGCTCCGCACGCCGCCGATGACCTCATCCAGATAGGGCCGCGGCTCGACATAGACGACCTGATTCGCGCGCGCCAGCCGGCTGAGCAGTTGGTGGCGGTTGCGCCACATGCTGTTCCACACCTCGGGGCCATAATACACCAGGGTCTCGTCGGCGATCATCGCGCAATATCCCGCTTTCGGTCCAGCGCCTCGGCCAACAATTCCTCGATCTGCGCGACGCGCATCTCCCACGTGTTGGCGGCGGCCGCCGCGCGTCGCGCCTGGGCGGCTGCCGGTGAGTCGGCCGTCAACGCTGCGTTAATGGCCGAGACAAAAGCCTCCGGGCCGGTCGCGATGTGCACCAGATGGGCAAATCCGCGCGCGGCCGGCACATCAGTAGCCACAACGGGACGGCCGCATGCCAGGTATTCATACAGCTTGAGTGAATCGACATTCGCCGTCCAGGTGTCACGCACATAGGGCAAGAGACAGACATCCATGCCCGCAATGGCCAGCGGCACCCGTTCCACGGGCACCCGACCCAGCCAGTGCACATTCGCCAGGGGCTGCACAGCATCTATCAGATCAGGGCGGCCAGTCGTGTCCAGCGCGCCCACCATGACGAACTGCCACTCGGGCCGCGTGCGCGCGGCCTGAGCTATCAAGTCGAAATCGACCTTCTTGTTCAGCGCACCTACATAGCCGATACGCGGCCGGCCGATCGCAGCCTCACCATCACCCAAGGCAGGTAATCGTTGCCCGGCGGCCAGCGCGGCCTGGAAGCCGGGGTAATCGACCGCATTGGGCACCAGGTGCGTGCGCGAGTTGAAGCGGCTCTTGCTAGCCAACAGCCCCGGAGAAGTCACGATCACCAGGTCAGACTGGCGGATCAGCGCCTGTTCCTCCTGCACGAACCCTGCAACATCAGTGACCGACGGAAAGCAGCTGTACTCGTCGGTAACATGATAGACCACGAGCTTCTCGCCGTAGAGCCCGATCTGGTCGGCATGAAATGGTCGCAGCAACCACAGGATCGGCGCACCGGCGTTCAGCCGTCTGAGCGCGGCTCGCAACGCGGCCTGACGCACCCAGGCCGTCAGTTGCCCGCCACTTCGCCGCCCGGCAAAGGGAGCATAGACGGGATCGCGGTAAAGCCAGAGCCCATCCTGCAGATGCACCAAAGCCGGCCGGCGGAGGTCGGCCAGGCCGATCTGGCCCGCGCGCCAGCGGCGCCAGGTCTCGCGCCAGTACATGCGCGGCTCGATATAGACCACAGTATTGTGGCGTGCCAGTCGCGTCATGATCTGGTGTCGGTTGCGCCATAAACCCTCCCAGGGATCCGGCGCAAAGCAAAGGATTGTCTCGCCTGTCAACGTCATGGCTGATCAATGCTCGCTGTCCGGCGCACCGGACGCTTGCGGCTGTTGGCGCAAATGGCTGCGCTCGCGCACCTGCCGCATAGTCAGCCTCAACCCGTTCCGGAGCACGGCGCGAAACTGGGCGTCCAACAGACACAACCCAACGACATAGACCGACGCCAAAATGACGCCGGCCAGCAACAGATCGTACACGCTCCTGGCAAAGGGCAAGGCCGGATACAGCCACCGCGCCAACACCGCACCGGCAAATGCAGCAGCGCACGTCGGAATCAACATGCGCACGTAGGCGCCCCAGGGCGCCTCAACCAGCTTACCGACCGACCAACTGGCGATCATGAAATCGGCTGCCGCCACTGCAACCGACAACCAACTCACTCCCAAGATGCCCCAACGCACTGTCACCGGGTAGAGGGCAGCGGCCATCGTCAGCAGACGCCAGAGGGCAATATAGGTGAGCCACTGGGGCTTACCCATCGCCCGGAAGATGCTGCCCATGTTGGCCGCCACGGAACGAATGAAGCCGTAAACCGCAAGGAGTTGCAGAGGCATGATCGCCGGCAGCCAGGCGTCACCGTAGAGATCAACGATAAACGGCCGCGCAAACAGCATCATCGCTGCCATGATCGGCGCAGTGAGCCACGTCACATAGCGCACAGAGGTGAGATAGTAACGCGCCCGGAGCTGGCGAATCTGTTCGGGATCGCCATCGGCCAGCTTGGAAAAGGTCGGGAACATCACCTGGTTGATGACGCTGTTGATCTGCACAGCCGGCGTATTGGACCACTGGTACGCGACCACATACTGCCCAAAGGCGACATCCCCCGCCAGGCGGGTCACGAAAACGTTATCGATATTCGTGATCAGGAAGATGAGGCCTTGGGAAGAGATAATGTGCTTGCCATAGGCGAACAGTTCACGCGCCACCGGGAGGCTGAAGCGCAGCCGCGGCCGATAGGGGCTCACGGTCCAGGCCAGGCAGGTCAGCAGGCCAGTGCGGATCAATTCACGCCACACCAGGCTCCAGACTCCTGCCCCACGAAAAGCCAGGAAGATCGCCATCCCTGTTGCGAGGAAGCTGGAGGTCATTTCCGGGAAAATCCGACGCCTGAAGTCCAACTGGCGGCTGAGCAGGGCCAAGGGCAAACGGCCAAAGCTGGAAAAGACGAAGGTCAGCGCCAAGACACGCAGTATCGGGATGAGCGCAGCCGGATCTTTGCCGAACAGGCGAGCCACCCACGGAGCCGTCGCATAGGTGATCGAAGCCAGAACGACGCTGATTCCGATTGTGAACCAAAAGGTGGTGTCGCTGGCCTCCTCCACGTTCTTGCGCCGGTAGATCAGCGCCGATTCGAAGCCGATATCCTGGAACAGATTCAGCGCTCCGATCACCATCATGGCAGTCGCGGACAGGCCGAAAACGGAGGGCGCGAGCAGCTTCGGCAGGACGAGATTGCTTGCAAAGAGCAGCGTGCGCGCAAATAGCTGGGCCAATGAGACCAGGATGATGCCGCTGACGACCTGGCGCTTCAGACTCATCCGGAGCTAACCTCGGCAGACGCCTGTCCATCGCCGGGGCCGGTACGGCGCGCGACGATGATAAAATCACGAGCAAAGAACGAGGGCCAACGCCGCGCCAACCGTCGATACACCTTGGCCGGCAGGCCGCGGCCGAGCCACGCAGGGTAAAGCCCCCTCACCCATAGGCTGGCGCTGCCATCGAGGTGCTCTACGCGCAGCCCGCGAGCTGCAAGTTGTGCCTTCGTATCCGAAACGGTGAAGAAACGCAGATGCAGCCAGTCGGTGGGGGTGTTTGGAAGATAGGGAAATCGGCCGCGCAACAGCCACCAGCGCACCCGCCAGTGGGCAGTATTCGGCAACAGCAGAATCAGGCGGCCGCCGGGCCGGAGAACGCGCACCATCTCATCCAAGGCAGTATCCGGATCGAAGCGGTGCTCCAACTGCGAATCGGAAACCACAACATCGAACGCACCGCTGTCGAACGGCAGTGGCCCCGCGTCGATCTCCCACTGGCGCGCTTCCACCCCCCGCGCGCGCGCACGTTCGACAGCCACGGCAGAGAGATCGGTCATCACCACCGATGCGCCGCGCGCCTGCATCATCTCGGCCAACCAACCTGGTCCGCCGTCAACCTGCAGCACCCGCTCGCCGGCATGAACATGAACGGCCAGGAGGCCGAGGCGATCCCGATCAACCCGATCACCTTTGCTCAGCCAGTAGGCATCATAAAAACGCACAAAGTCCATGGATTACCTACTCATTGTCCGCTCAAGATCAGCGGCAGATAGCTGAAACGTCTCTCCGGCGTGGATGTAGCTGTCGGCGTGGGTGTGGGCGTGGCGGTCGGCGTCAGCGTCGCGGTCGGCGTCAGCGTCGCAGTAGCGGTCGCCGTGGCCGTAACGGTTGCCGTGGGCGTGTGCGTCGCGGTGGACGTTGGGGTCGCCGTTGCGGTGGGGGTAGGCGTCAGAACCGGCGCCATGCCGAAGTCGGCGCGCACCGCACCCCCGACGCTGACGTACACCGATGCTGGATTGCCGCCGGTCGTGACAGTGTAGTTCGGCGGCACGCTGGCGCGCACCTGCCAGATGCCCGGAGACACCTCGGCAAACAGGTAGCTGCCATCGGCCTGCGTAGCAGCATTACCGAAGATGACGCTATCTCGCTCCAGGTAGATCAGCCGGCCAGGCAGACCGGCTTCACCCGGATCCTGCGACCCATCACGATCAGCATCCAGGAACACGATCCCCCGGATGTCCCCTGCCTCAGGGGTCGGCGTAGAGGTTGGCGTGGAGGTCGACGTCGGAGTCGGCGTCCTGGTCGGCGTTGGCGTGAAAGTCGACGTTGACGTCGGGGTCGGTGAAGGCGTGGCGGTCGGTTGCTCCATCGTGTAGATCAGGGCCAGGAAGGGGCGCTGGGTCTGCCCCGCCTCTGCCCCGTATACGGAACTGCCGGTGGTGCGGGTAGACCACAGCCCGTCGATCGGGTCGCTGCGCAGCAAGAAGCCCTGATTCGTGCCCGGAGCTGCCAACCAGCCGGTGACCAGATCCGTCACATCGAAGCCGTAGCGCAGCGCGATGCTGCTGTCAGGGAAGACGGTGCGCTCATCCGCCGCCGTGCCCGCCCGGTCGCCGGGCACCCCTTCGGCGCCAGGCTGCGCCCAAGATACGCCGACACTTGCGCGCTGCCAGGTAGCCTCGGTGACCTTCCAGGGCCGCGCCACACCATAGACGCCCAACGGCATCGCGCGCGCCGGGAACCAACTGACCTGGGCGCTGAAGACCGCATAGCGCAGATAGGCGCCCGCGGGCAAAGGGGTCAGGTCGAACTTGAACAACGGGCTGACGATCGGGAAAGCCGCACTCCCCGACTTCTGATGATAGACCTGCAAGGTGGAAGATGTCGCGTAGTTGGTTGTAGGATACCACGAGCTCAGATAGGTATCCTGCGCACCGGTGTAGCCACTCACGTTCTGGCGCAAGACGAGCACCTGCGTGGCAGGCGGGTCATCACCGGCCGTGATCCGCACAAGGTACGCGCCTTGTGGCACAGCCACGCTAAGCTTGCCGTTGCCGGGCGCAACAAAACTCTGCGCAAAAGTGCCATCGTCCTTATCGACAAGCTCGACTGTGTAGGCGCCGCTCGTGGGCAGGCCCACCCGGGCCAGGTCGAATACCAGGGTGACTGTCAGGTTGCTCGGCGGCAACACGCCCAAACCGGACGCGTAATCCCCGGTAAGAGGCTTCAAATTCTCGACATCCGCCTCGATCGTGCGGGCGAAAAGATCATAGCTTGCCCGATGCACCTGAACCCAGTGTGCTTCACGCAGCGTATTGGACGACAGATTGACGCCCATCCAAAAATGGTTTGTAGTCCAATCGGTGGCAAAGCTGAGCTCCGCAGGCGCGGCGTTTGGCTGCCGTGTGAACTGCCCAAGCCAATCCAGGGTGTAGTTCGCAAAGTCCGCGATGCGGTCGCCATGCGCGCCCGGGAAATAGACGCGCTCGATGTGATCGGGGTTGCCCTGCGACGCCAACAGATACAGGTCCTCCGCATGATGCGGCAGCACCTTCTGATCGCTATCCGGATGCAGGATCAACAGCGGCAAATGCTTGAAGTTGGCCGCGAAATTGAGCGCGGAGCGGCGTTCATACTCGAACGGATAATCCGCCGGCACCCGTGGCGACAAATGGACATGGCTGGTAGCGTTGTAGGTCCCGGTCTCCGTCCGAATCGCCGCGTTAATGACCGCGTTGGGAGTAAGGCCATCCGGCGACTGCGTCTCCTCTTCCCACATGGTCAGATCGGTGGGGCCGCTATCCGACACCACAGCCGCAAACCGATCGACCCACCGCGCGCCCGTGAGCAGCGCAGTCATCCCCCCCATCGAGTGGCCCACCAGGTAGATGCGCGCCGGATCAACGTTGTAGTTGGCCTGCACATAATTGACGATGTCAAGGATATCCCACTGTGAAGCGCGAGAACCCAAGGTGCGCCGCCCGATAACGCCGAAGTTAGGCTTAAAGGTTGTGGAGTCCAGCGTGAAGAAGTCATTGTAACCGGTGCTGAACACTTCGCCGTGGTAATCAGCGGAAGCCATCAGCCAGCCGCGGGCCTCGGCAGCATCGTGATAGTCCAGCAGCGACTCAAGACCGTTGCTGCCGAAGCCGTGCGCCGAAATGAGCAGCGGCGTGGGCTCCGTCGGGTCATAGGTGCTGGGCTCCATGATATGCGTCCAGGCGCCCTCGTTCTGATAGGGGCTCCAATTGTTGAAGTAGGTGCTGGGAACCGTCACCTGGCGATAGTGCCGGCCGTTGACGTCTGTCCCGCTCACTTCGAGCTGCACGCGGCTCAACCCCCAGCTCTTGTCGCTCAGCGACGAATCCAGCGTGATCTTGATGACGTTGCGGCCCTGCTGGAGGATAGCCGGATTCGCGATCGGCCAGCTCTGGACCTGCTGGCCTTCGAACCCGCGGCAGAGCGTTTCGCCTCCGTGCGTGCCCGTGGCCTGCCCGATCTGAACATTATTCACGTAAATGTACCGGCCGTAATATCCGCCGGCATTGAATTCGTAGCCCAGCAGCCGCGCTGAAGTCACGGTGCCCGTCCAATGCAGCCACACCTCCTGCTCGAAAACATAGGGGGTGGGATTATCGGTGCTGAGGTAATCGGGCCCCACGGGCAGGCAGGGAATAACGGTGGAAGAGGCAGTCCCGGAGACTTGCGGCATGGCCTGCACCCAGGCCATGCCGCCCCACGCCGACGCCACCAGCAAGCTCAACAAGACGGAGATCAGACGGATGCCGCGATGAGACTTAACAAGCGCAAGCCTGCCCCGCATCTGCTTCTGGCAGGAAGAACGCAAGCACTGAGACATACCGCTAAACCTCAAGGTATTCCCAGTTCTTAATGGGTTCGAAAAGCGCTGCCCGGTCTATGTTTCGAGGATGGGCCAACACGCTTTCGACGGAGACCTCCGGCAGGCTTTGCTCGGCCAATCCCCGGCGAACGTAGATCGTATTGAACCCATAGTCATTGGCGCCCACCAGGCGATAGCCCTTCTTGTTCGCCAGCTTCACCATAGCCGCGGGCGAAGCGCCATGATAGTCCGGATGTTTGCCGGGGTACACGTAGTCCTTGTCGTAAGGCACGACGATGCTGCGCCGGCCAAACTCAACGTGCGTTTCAATAATGACTACTTTCGGCGTGATGCAATCAATGGCATTCCACACCCAGTAGTCGTTGCCATCGATATCGACAGACATCAGGTCGACATCCGGCGGTACATTCGCCGCCCGCAGAACCTCGTTGATGTTCTCGGCCGTAATCATCGTATTGACGAACTTGGGGGGATAGGCCCAGGTGTCAGGGTGTTGTTGGTAAAAAGCTACCCCGCGCTGCACTCGCGCAGGGTCGCCCTCGATGAACACCCCGCGCCAGTTGAAATTCAGCGCCAGGTTGGCACAATTGCTGTTGATACCGTCGGCCGCGCCGATATCTACGAAAGTGCCTGCTGAAATGCCGAGCGCCGCGAAGAGGAAGAGCAACTTGCCATCCTCCTCAAACTGAGAAAAAACGCGGTAGCCAGTCTCCGACAAGGCCGGCGCATTCCCCTCAGCAATCTGACGGCGATAGTGGTGGTATAGAAGTCTTTGAGACACTTTCGTTTCAGGGGAAGTCCGGGCATTCTGCTGCAGATTGGTGACAAGACTATACTCGAAACGCCGGATCACGCGGTCAACTGCAGAGCGTAGGAATCGTGGAAGCATGCACTTGCCTTCTTTTGTTAGTATTGTTGCGGGCGGGCGGCTTAAGCCGGAATGCGCCATGTGCAGTATAAAGCCGCCCGCCCGAAGCGTCAAACCTCCTGCCCCACAGGTGCAGGCGCACCCGGTAATTCGCCTTGAATCAGTCCCCGGCCAAAACCAACGGTATATACAACCGATAAGGTTTGGGCGTCGCCGTAACAGTCGGCGTCGGTGTAACGGTCCGCGTTGGCGTCGATGTCGACGTCGGTGTAGCGGTTCGCGTTGGCGTCAATGTCGCCGTCGCGGTTGGCGTGAACGTAGGCGTCGAAGTAGCTGTCGAGGTCGGCGTCGATGTCGGCAGATAGCCCAACGCAAAAAGCAGATCAAGTTGCGTGTTAGCGGTGACATAGACCGATACATCGCCAGGCGGATCGATCTGCTCCATGCCGGCCGGCGCCTGCACATGGATCGTCCATGTGCCTATGTCCAGATCACCGAAGACAAACCTGCCCGCGGCATCCGTCTGCACCTGCAACATCTGGCTGCCTTTGGTGGCTGTCACCGTGACACCCTGCAGGCCTGGCTCGCCGGCATCATGCACAGCATCCCGATCGAGATCCGCGAAGACGGTGCCCGTCAGAATGCGCACCCCCGGCACGCGGGTCGGTGTCACCGTTGGCGTCAACGTCGGCGTCGGCGTATAAGTCGGCGTGAAAGTCGGCGTCGGCGACGGCCCTGGCGTCGCTGTGGGGGTCGGCGTCAGAACGATTGCCACCGGGAACAGGAACTCCAAGCGGACGCCGGCCTGAATCCAGAATGCGGCAGGATTCGTCCAGCCGATCGGCTCCAATTCAGCATCCAACCAAAGGCGCAAGCTCCACGCCCCGGGAGTCAGCCCCGTGAACTCAAACCTGCCGTCAGCCTCAGACCACGTGGTGCCGCGCAGAGTGTTATTACTGTCATACAGCCAAACGCGCACCCCCTGCAGCCCTGGCTCACCCTCATCGGCCTGGCCGTCGCGGTCCAGATCGGTGAAGATGAAGCCGCCGACCTCGCCGGTGGTCGGTGTGGCCGTGGGCGTTGCCGTCGGCGTCGGGGTCTGCGTCGGCGTCTCCGTCGGGGTTGGCGTTTCAGTCGGCGTTTCAGTCGGCGTTGCGGTCGGCGTTGCGGTCGGCGTATGGGTGGGGGCGGGCGTAGCTGTCGGCAACACCGCCTGGCCGTTGTAGCGCCAGATCCTGCCGCCCCACTCCAGGGCATACACGTCGTCCATCGCAAAAACGTACACGTCCTCCAACTCGGTGGGCGCGAACGACTGGAGCGCACTCCAGTTGACGCCATCGGTGGTCCGATACACCGCGCCCATGCCCAGGCAGATCAGGTCATCATCCGGGTCATATTGGGTGCAGCCCACGGCCCAGCCGTGCTGTGCATCCAGCATGCGCACCCGCCGGAACGCAACATAGCTGGGGATGTCCGCCTGCTGGCGCTGCCAGGTGAGGCCGCCATTGGTGGTCTTGCGGATCTGCCCGTTCGTGCCGGCCACCCAGCAGGTGTCGGCATCGGTGCAATCGATGCTGTAGTAGGTCACGCCACTGGTGCCCGCGTTGAGCTGAGTCCAGCTCGCGCCGGTATCAGCCGAGTACAGCACGCTGTCCAGGCTGGACGCGCTGTAACAATCCCCGGTTGTCGGGCAATCGAAGTCCCATTGCCCCGTGCCGAAGCCGGTATTCACCATCGAGAAGACGTTGCCATCCATGGTGCGCAGGATGCGGCCGCTGCCCGCGCCCACCAGCACGGTATCCCCGCTGCCGGTCCACTTGGTGGAGACGAGATAGCCGCCCCAGCCGGATGCGTTCTCGGCATTCACCCAGGTCGCGCCGCCATCGGTCGTGCGCTGAATCGCACCTCCTCTGCCCGCAATCCAGCAATTGAGCGCATCCTTGCAGTCCAGGCCATCCATCCAATACAGGGTGGCCAACGTTTGTGCGTTCCAGGTGGTCCCGCCATTCGTGGTCTTCAATGCCGTGGCGCTGCCGCTGCTGCCCCAATCAGGCCCACCCACCACATAGCCGTTTGTCCGATCGGTGAAGTGAATGTCGCGCCAGTACACGGTGCCGGGCGACTCATACACCTTTTCCCAACCGTTGACTTTGGGGAAAACCACCGTCGCTGTCGCAGTCGGCGTGGGTGTCGGCGTGCTGGTCGGCGTCTCAGTCGGCGTAGACGTAGCCGTCTCAGTCGGTGTTGTCGTCGGGGTCGCCGTCAACGTCGCCGTCGCGGTCGGCGTATGCGTAGGCGTACTCGTCGGCGTCTCGGTCGGCGTCAACGTGAAGGTCGCGGTAGCCGTCGCTGTCGGCGTCGCAGTCAAGACATACCCCAAGGCAAAATTCAATTCGATTTGCGCGTCGGCAGCCACATAAACCCACACATCACCCGGCGGCTCAATCTGTTCCATGCCTGCCGGCGCCGCCACGTGAATCCTCCAGGTGCCCATATCCAGGTCAGCGAAGATATACTGGCCGTCCGCATTGGTCTCAACCTGTAACGTCTGGCTGCCTTTGGTGGCCGTCACGGCAATACCCGGCACGCCCGGCTCGCCGACGTCCTGCACCTGATTCCGATTGAGGTCCGCGAATACGATGCCGGAGAGCGTCCGCACCCCCGGCACGCGAGTAGGCGTGACCGTGGGCGTCGGCGTCTCAGTCGGGGTTGGCGTATCTGTCGGTGTCGACGTTGCGGTGGGCGTCTCCGTGGGCGTCGACGTGGAAGTGGGCGTAGGCGTCGGCTCCGGTTCATGTCCGACGTTAAAGGCAGGGCCATTGACGATTTGGCCGGCAGCGATATAGAAAACAAAACCGAAGCTGCTGTTCAGCAAATAGCCGGGTGGCGGACTCTTCTCGTAAATCTGATACAGGCCCGCGGCTTCATCGGGAAGGTTGGCAAGTGGATCAAGGCTCACGCCTGTGGCCAGCAAGTCGTCAGGTCGATAGGCGCTCGGCGCAACGTCTGAGAAGCGATATAGACCGGTGGCATCGGAGACCGCTGTGTACGCTTCCACACCATTCTGACTCAGCGCCAGCACCGCGCCGGCCAGCCCGGGCTCACCTGCGTCCATGACGCCGTTGCTGTTGAGATCGGCGAAAGCGTAGCCCGCCACGACGCCGGTGCTAGGCGTCGCCGTGGCGGTGGGAGTATGTGTCACCGTAGCCGTCGGAGTTAACGTGGCGGTGTGCGTCGCGGTGGCCGTAGGCGTGACGGTGGGCGTATGGGTGAGCGTAGCCGTAGCCGTAGGTGTCGCCGTCGCTTCCTGGGCTGCATAACGCCAGATCTTGCCGCTCCAGTCCACTACGTAGACATTATCCATGCTGAAAGCCCACACGTCCATGATGTCGGCGGTGGTGGGCGCAGCAATCTGTGACCAGACCACACCATCGTCCGTCCGATAGATGACCCCCGTGCCCACGCACCGATCCTTCGGATCCACCGTGCTCAGGTTGTCGCACCCCACCGCATACCCGTGCTGGCTGTCCACCATGTCGACATCCCACAGCACCCCCGTCGAGGTCATGCCACTTAGGGTCGCCGTGGTCCAACTGGTTCCGCTGTTCGTCGTATACTTCATGAAGGGCGTCTTGCCCGACATCCAACAACTGCCGCTGCTGGTGCACGAAATGCCATAGTGACGGTTGTTCCCCGGCGCCAGCTTGGTCCAGTTGGCCCCCTGGTTCGTGCTGCGCCAGACGCTGATCCCCACGCTGTAGCACGTGCCCGACGGACACTCGATGTCCCATTGCACATGACAGTTGGTCACCCCAGCCTGACCAACCACCCCCGTGAAGTTGGTGCCATCCGTGCTGCGCACCCAGTTCGCCGTCGCATAGGGGTCGGCAGGATCATAGCACGTCGTGCCCGCCAGTACCGTCGTCCCCGTGCCCGTCCAGCCCATCGACCACAGCCAATTGCCATAGGTCGATTGATTGACCCAGTTCGTCCACGTCGCACCACCATCCGTCGTGCGCATGACTCGCTTCGTCTTCTCGATATCAATGCCCGAAATCCAGCAGTTGTTGGCGTCGCTGCACGCCAGGCCGCGGGTAAACCCGTTGGTGCCCGCAATCGCCGTCGTCGTCCAGTTCAGGCCACCGTTCGTCGTCTTCGAGATACTCGTGTTCCCGCCTCGGCCGCTGCTGGCGTTATTCCAGTCCGGCCCACTCACGGCATAGCCAACCTGATCCGTGGGGAAGTAGATGGTGTAGTAGTGGCCGCTGTAGTCTACGTCGTAAGGCGCCTGGTGCACAAGTGTCCACGTCCCGGCCGCAGCAGCGTCCGGCTGAGTCTCATCATTCTCCGCAAGGCTGGCGCTGCCTGCGATTCCACTCGCGATAGCCAAAACGAAAACCATCAGCCAGATCGCGATCTTGGGCCTGCGGTGCTGATCAGCAACAAGCGTTTTCCCTGAGCGCATGACACACTCCTCCGAGGTTAGCAGAATGCGGGGTTATCATGCCATGCGGGAATGAAAGGAGGATGAACAAGCGGGCGGCCGGAGCGTGAACTTTCCTTCACTTTCCGGCCGCCCCCAAAAGAGGCTATCGGTTCCTGATGGTGTTCGCTATTCGCTTCCGGTGAACATCAATAACAGCGGCAGATAGCACCGATACGGTGTGGCCGTCGCGGTTGGCGTTTCGGTCGGCGTCTCCGTCGGCGTTTCGGTCGGCGTCGCGGTGGGCGTCTCCGTCGGCGTCTCCGTCGGCGTCGCGGTCGGAACCTTCGTCGCTGTCTGTGTGGCAGTTGGCGTCGCTGTCGGCGTCTGGGTGACCGTGGCTGTCGGCGTGGCTGTCGGCGTAGATGTCGGCGGCACGTAGTACGCCATGTAGAGGAAACTTGTGCTGCCAGGGTTGACCTGCACACCTATCGATCCCACGTCCGAGGTGTAGCCGGGCGGAGGCAGTCCTGGCGCCAATGTGTACTGACCGGGGATCAGCGCGCTGAATTCGAAAGCACCATTCTCGCCGGAGATGGTTGCCTTCACATCGACCCCATCCTGCCTCAATACCAGGGACGCGCCCGGCAAGCCGACCTCATTCTTGTCTTTGTAGCCATCCCGATCCAAATCATGGAACGCTTGCCCGCTGATCGTACCTGTGCTGGGGGTCGGCGTTGCGGTGCTGGTGGGCGTCGCCGTGCGCGTCGGCGTCGATGTCTGAGTCGGCGTCGGCGTGGGAGTGACGGGTTGGCTGCCGTGCCAGATCTTGCCGCTCCAGTCCACTACGTAGAGCTCATTCATGCTGAAAGCCCACACGTCCATGATGTCGGCGGTGGTGGGCGCAGCAATCTGTGACCAGACCACACCATCGTCCGTCCGATAGATGACCCCCGTGCCCACGCACCGATCCTTCGGATCCACCGTGCTCAGGTTGTCGCACCCCACCGCATACCCGTGCTGGCTGTCCACCATGTCGACATCCCACAGCACCCCCGTCGAGGTCATGCCACTTAGGGTCGCCGTGGTCCAACTGGTTCCGCTGTTCGTCGTATACTTCATGAAGGGCGTCTTGCCCGACATCCAACAACTGCCGCTGCTGGTGCACGAAATGCCATAGTGACGGTTGTTCCCCGGCGCCAGCTTGGTCCAGTTGGCCCCCTGGTTCGTGCTGCGCCAGACGCTGATCCCCACGCTGTAGCACGTGCCCGACGGACACTCGATGTCCCATTGCACATGACAGTTGGTCACCCCAGCCTGACCAACCACCCCCGTGAAGTTGGTGCCATCCGTGCTGCGCACCCAGTTCGCCGTCGCATAGGGGTCGGCAGGATCATAGCACGTCGTGCCCGCCAGTACCGTCGTCCCCGTGCCCGTCCAGCCCATCGACCACAGCCAATTGCCATAGGTCGATTGATTGACCCAGTTCGTCCACGTCGCACCACCATCCGTCGTGCGCATGACTCGCTTCGTCTTCTCGATATCAATGCCCGAAATCCAGCAGTTGTTGGCGTCGCTGCACGCCAGGCCGCGGGTAAACCCGTTGGTGCCCGCAATCGCCGTCGTCGTCCAGTTCAGGCCACCGTTCGTCGTCTTCGAGATACTCGTGTTCCCGCCTCGGCCGCTGCTGGCGTTATTCCAGTCCGGCCCACTCACGGCATAGCCAACCTGATCCGTGGGGAAGTAGATGGTGTAGTAGTGGCCGCTGTAGTTCACGTCGTAAGGCGCCTGGTGCACAAGTGTCCACGTCAACGCTTCGGGAGCGGCGGACTGGGCATTGACGGACATCTGGCCGGCGCTAACAAATGGGACAGTGCCGGCCACCACCAACGCTGCGACCAATAGCGCTCCCAGCAGCCACCGGCTGCCGCTATATCGAAATCGCCTGGTTCTCATCATGTTCCTCCTGAGAGTATTCGTTCAAGGTAGCTATCATAGGCTCCATATCAGGTCAGGCGGACGGACGTTCACCCCGGATGCGGGCCGGCACGCCGGCCGCGATAACGTTAGGTGGCACATCATGCGTTACTATCGCGCCAGCGGCGATCACCGCGCCAGCGCCGATGGTCACGCCTTCCAGCACGATGGCCCCATAACCCAGCCACGCGCCATCGCCGATGATGATATCACCCGTACTGTGCAGCGGCTGGCGGGATATCGACTGACCGGCGAGTATAGTGTGCTCATACGGGTAGAATGCACAGCCAGGCGCGATCTGCACCGCACGACCGATCCGAATGCTGCCCAGAAAGGCAGTGAACTGGCAGTTGGGCTGGATGCGGGTGCCTGCGCCAATCTCCACACACCCCCCTTGCCCCACCTCGATGATGCTGCCCCGGTAAAGATGCGCCCCATCGCCCAGGCTCACAGCACCGCCGTCGCCGTGATCGAAGATGACCACCTCATCGTCAATGTAGCAGTGCTGGCCCAACCGCAGATCGCGACATGCAATCTGCGCATGCACCGAGATAAAGCCGCGACGGTTCGCCTGCGCCAGGAGCCGCTTGCCTTTGTAGGGCGCTGCGGCCCAGGTCGCGAAGCGCGTTGCCAGCCGCCCGCCCCAGCCCAAGCCGGAACGCGCCATCCAAAAGGTGATCCAAGCATCCCGAAATGTGTGCACGAAATCCCCAGTCAGGGCATCACCGTTGGCGTCCTGCTTCCTGCGCTCTCTTCAAGTGGGCCAACTCCGGCCGGGCGCTGCAGTACCAGGCGACAGCCTCTGCGAACGCGACTCGCAAGTCAGATTGCGGCATCCCCAACTCGACGATCGCTCGCACCGGATTGGCAGTCAGCGCGGCAGGCGTGGCGCCGGTCCTGGCAGCCTCCTGTGGCCGCAGAGGTGGCATTCCTGCTGCCTCTGCAACCAGGGCAAGAAAGGCAGCATGATCCAGGTTGCCCTCACGGTGGCCAAGGATGTAGGTCTCGCCCGGCTGCCCGCGCTCGGCCGCGGCCAGGATCCCGTCTGCAATGTCACGCGCGGGCGCGTGGTTGATGCCGCCGGGCGGGTAAGTCGTGATTTCGCCCTGGAGGGCCGCCAGGATGCGCCGCCCGGTGGCGCTTGGTTTGGCATCACCGGCGCCGACCGGCGCGGCCGGCTTGACGACGACGATCTCGAGGTGATGCTGCCAACTGCGGGCTACCAGTTCCCCCATGAACTTGGATTTAGCATAATCGCTGACATGCGCAGAATTGTCAAATGAGGTGCTCTCGTCCGGCAGCATCCGCGGATCGGACGGACGCCCCACAGTCCCGATGGTGCTGGTATGGACCACGCGACGGACGCCGTGACGCGCACACACGGCCAGCAGCCGATCGGTGCCCGACACGTTGACATCGTCGAGCGCTGCGGCCTGGCTTGCCGGCGCGTACAGGGCTGCGAGATGAAAACAAGACGAACACCCCCGAACTTCGTGCTCCCAGGCCGCAGGATCCCGCAGGTCTCCGCGCACTACGCTGATCTGCTGATCAGCCAATGGGCCAAGCTCGCTGCCCGGACGCACCAAAGCCACCACCGAGGCCCCGGCCGCAACCAGCGCCCGAGCCACGTAGCCCCCGAGAAAGCCATTACCCCCGGTGAGGAACACTTGCTGACCAGCCAGGGAATAGACGCGCGGCAGCAGATGCTGCTCCGGCGGCGGGGGCGCCGCCAGGCCGGCAGTCGACGGGGCTGGTCGGAGGCGTTGCCAGAGCACGCCAGCCCGCCGGCGCCAGGCTGCGAACCTCGGCTGATTTGCAGTCTCAAGCCAACTCAGGATCTCGGCAGGGACCTGCGCTGCTGGCACAGCCAGCCCGACGCCGGGATGAGCGCGGTATGACTTGGCCTTGATGATCGTCGGCGCGGGCAAGCGCCGCAGCACTTCACGCGTGCGCCGCAACGAAGCAGCATCCTGCCCTGGCAGGCCCGCCATCACAAAAACCTGGCAGGAGAGGCCCAGGGCGGCGCAGGTTCGCGCGACACGCGCGGCCTGTGTAACATATCGATCCGCCTTCTCCGGCTCCACTCTGTCGAGGCGCCCAAGCAGGTCCGGATCGCCGCTCTCCAATCCGATCTTTACCTCGCTGCATCCGGCAGCCGCCAGCAAGCGCAGGAGATCATCACTGAAGTGCTCAGGTCGCGATTCACAAGCGAACCGAATCTTCAACCGCCGCGCCTTGATGCCCTCACAGATGGCAGCCACTCGTGCAGGGTCCTGGGCGAAGATCGGATCACGCACATGCATCATCGCCCCATCGGTTGCCGCGGCCGTGCAAGCCATCTCTTCCACCGTACGATCAGGACTCTGGGCGCGGAAGCACCGGCCTTGAGAAAGGACGTATGCACAATAAGCGCAGCCTGCCGGACACCCTCGACTGCTGAGCAACGAGGCCACCCCGTAAGCCTGCCAACGGCACACATGCCAGGCCGGAAACGGCAGGCTATCCAGATCACGGATCAGATTGTCGGCAGTGTAGCGCTCAGGGACCAGTTCTCCTGCCGCCAAAAGGCCCCTTCGACCGGCCGCCAGCGCCAGCGCGGCCTCAACCAGCGCCGCTTCAGGCTCTCCCAACAGGACCGCATCGGCCAGGCCCTCAGCCAGGAACGATTCGGCCGAGAAAAACGCGGAAGGCCCAAACACCAGCAGTGCGGCGCACTGTTGCGACGACTGGACGCGGTCATGCCGCAGCAGGCGCAGGAAGTGGCTATCAGCCAGCGCCGTCCCCTGGCTGGTGAGCACGGCGACCGCATCGGCCGGGCGCTTGCGCATCTCGTGCAGCGTCTCGACCGCGCTCAGCTTCTCCGCTACTGCATCCAACACGCCGACTCGCAGGCCGGCCTGCCGCGCCGCGGCCGCGCACACCGCCACGGTATGGGGCGGATAGAGGAATGGACGGGAATCCACCAGCAGAGCACCCATTCCTGATGTCGCCTCGTGATGCGAGGTGAAGGGGCTGAGACTGGGCGGGATCACCAATATCAAGTCAAAAACTGAACTCATAGAAGCAGCCCGGGCCTGTCGCAGTTGCTACGGCGCAGCCCAAAGCCAAACCTCCGCTGCAATGAACTTCTCATGTTCGACCAGCTTCATCTTGCCGGACAGCGCTGCCAAAAAATCCGCGTTGGGTGTTTTGTGCGCCACGATATACCACAGGTGCGCAGGCTGCTCGCGGGCGAGGTAGCTTTCAAGCTGCGGAATATCGGATGGCTCACCCAACACCTGACCCACCCTTCTGGTCGATCCCAATCGCCGGAAATAGTAGTTGAAATGCTCCTCGGTCCAGGCATAACCCAGGATCGCTGCGTCGGGAACCGAATCATCCCGCTCAACAACATACTGAACGACCTCGCGGAACTGCTGCTTGGTAGGCTTCTGATAGTAGTCCATATCCACGATCAAAAACGCCACGAGACCTGCAGTCAGCGTCCCAACCGCTGCAAACCGCCACAGCCGCCGGACCGGCAGCAGCGATAGCCCGCGCGCCAGCAACAAGTACGCGGGAGGCAGGCTGATCATCAGGTTCCGGTAGATGAACACCGGGATCGACACCAACGATTTCACAAAGGCGATCAGCACCGGCCCCATCAGCCAGGCGACGAGGACCACCGTGGGATTCAACAAGAACGCGACCCAACCCCGGCGAGGCCCCTTGAGCAGCCGGCCGCCCTCGCGCCACCCCACGACCAGATAGCCGAGAACCGCCACGAGCAGCACGGGCTTCGAGTAGTCGAACAAGAAATAAGCGTATCCCAACAGGTCCTTCAGTTCGGGCGGCTGCATCCATGTCTTGTACCCGAACATGTCAATGAACATCTCGCGCAGCCACGGTAGATATAGCAGCAGGCTGAGCCCATAAACCAGCAACAGGGTGGGCCACGCGGAACGCCGGCGCAGGAAGACCAGGAAAGCATACCCTCCTTCCAGCGCGATCAGGAACAAGCCCATGTAGTGCAGATAACCCAGCGCCGTGGCGGAGAGAATGTAAGCCGGTGCAAGGATCGGCCAGACCCCCCGCCAGTCGCCGCGCTCCAGGCAGCGCATGCACTTGATCCAGGTGATGACCGACAGGATGCTGAACAAAACCACGAACGAATTCGAGCGCGCCTCCTGGCTGTAGTAGATCGGGCACCAAATGACCGCAATCAAGGCTGCTGCGTACAGCCCCACCTCACGGGAGTAGAGAAGCTTGCCCAGAGCGTAGATCGCGGGGATGCTCAAGATGCCCGCGATGGCCGAGGGCAGGCGCAGCGCGAACTCGCTGTCTCCGAGCCAGCGCTGAACAAAGTGCATCAACAGATAGTAGCCGGGGGGAAAAGGATCGGGACGTGAACCGATATCGATCACATCCCGCAAGCTCGGGAGCCCACTCCGAAACCAGGTCGACAATTCATCGTTCCACAAGGACTGAAAAGACAGCCTGTAGAACCTCAATAAGCCGCCCAGCAGGATAACAAGGCCAAGGCTGACCCCCACCAGGATGAGTTGCCTGCGTTCGCGCATCATGATACTCCAATTGCGTCAGGGTTAAGGGGTGTCAATGGCGTAAATCAATATCTGATGGCCCGATTCTGCCAGCCGCGCAACAGCCGTGAGCCCAGCCAATGGCCGCGGATTCGATTGATCGAGCAGCGGCGCCAGGTCGGGACGAATCGTCTGGATTTCGTTGTCATCGACGATCAGATAGCGTGCCCCGCGCGCCTGTCCATAGGCGAGGGCCTGGGACCATTCGGCATTGGGCAACGCGATCTGCGCCAAGTTGGCATACAGTGCGATCTCGGAGTCGCGCATCATCAACGGAGCACCGGCCGGCACGTGTTCCACCAACCAATCCGCAACCTGCACGCACCAGAACGGCTGGCGCGGTATCTCGTGCTGCGCCACGCCGATCTCACCCCACAGATAGGCCGCCAACACCAGCGCCACCGGCAAAGCCTGCAGCCCTGCCAACTTCATCCCGCGCCGCATAGGTGCGGTCCCGCCATTCCTGTCGCTGAGCGCGGCCCAGGTTGCCGCGATCCACCGCATCAGGTGCTCCAACCCCAGCGCCGCCCAGATCAGGCCGATCGGCACTGCAGCCTGCAGAAACCGGCTGAGCACAAAGAACGGCACCACGCTGGCCAGGGGCGCCAGCGCCAGAAGGAGCAACAGATGCCCGCGTGCGTGCGCTTTCGTCCAGGCCGCGGCGCACAGGCCCAGGACCATCAACGCGACCGTCCATGGCCCGAACAGATCCTGGCGGAAAAGCGCACGGGACAGGTCGCCAAGGTTGGTGCGCAGCATCACCAGGAAGCGATGCGGGGCCTGCTGAATCCAGCCGAAGAATGTCACCTCGAATTGCTCGGGCGAGAGCCACATGATTTCTTTGCCGGACGAATCCAACGATGCCACCACCCGATCGTGCATGGCCTGGCTGCGGTTGACATAGGCCCAGCCGATCTCCATGCTGATCCCTTGTTTGCCACTGAACGCCCAATGGCCGGTCACGCGATGAAGATAGATCACGTAGGGCGCGGCGGCGGCCAGAAAAACCAGGAGAGCGGAGGCGGATAAGACTAAGGTGGAGGTTAAGGCTGAGGTTGAAGGCCGGCGCCACGGCCGCAGCCGGCGTACACCCACGAACAGCAATGCCACCGCGAGGTATGCCAACGCTTCAGGCCGCGTCAGATAGGCCAGGCCGAACGCAAGGCCCACTGCTATCCCCCACCGCCAGCTACCGCTTTCGGCGGCGCGCCAGGTGGCATACAGGCCGCACAGGATAAAGAAAGTATAGGCCGGCTCCGTCATGGAACTCCAGTAGAGCGGACTGACGGCAAGCGCGGGATGTACGGCTGCCAACAGCGCAGCGATCCCCGCTGCGCGACGGCTCCCGAACATGCGTCGGGTCAGGCCGAAGACCGGCAGCGGCAGCAGCCCGCCCAACAGCACATGCACCGGGCCTGCGGTGGCCCACGGGATAGGCAACCCCACCGCCTGGCCCAGGACGGAGAGATAGGTGACCATCGGCGGCTGTTGGATGTCCGGCGCGCCCACGACCTCGTGATAGCCCTGGCCGGCCCGCAAGCTGCGGGCAATCAACTGGTATCCTGCTTCGTCCCAACGGACGACCCGTGGCAGCGCAGTGAAAGTAGCGCGCAGCCCAACGCTCACCAGCAGGATCAACACCCAAACCACACTCACACGGCGCATCATCTCTCATCACTGACCCTGTGGATACGCACCTCATAACCGCCCTGGTCGAAAAACATAACCGGCTCAAACCGGGCAAACAAGTCATCATACTGAGCTACTTCGGCGCGGTATCTCTCCGGTTCCTGGTAGAAACGTCCGAACATGTTCTGACCGAAGACCAGGTAGTCGAAGCCTTGATCAATGTACCAGGCCGGCTCATGCTCTATCATCATCCCGAGTGCCAGTACATCGAAGCGCGCCGGCTCCACGTACGGCGAATACGCCTCAATAGCGATTTTCGCGCCGGGCGGCAAGCTCTCGGCGATCCATACCCGAGCCGGCTCACGACCGTCCACTGCTGTTAGCTGGGTGGCATCCGCAATGAGTCTCGAGATCGGCTGAATGAGACTGGCGACCGCAAGACACGCCATCACCGAGACGAACACGACACGCCGCGCCTTTAGTCCCGCTTTAACACGATCGAACAGGTGCACCGCAAAGGAGGCTGCCAGCAGGAACATGAACGGCGTCAAGGGAAGAAAGGTGCGATCATTCCTGACGACAAAACTGGAGATAAAGATGAAGTAGACCACGGGAAAAATCGACAGCCCGATGATCTCTTTGGAGCGTGAGTAGATGCCGCGCAGGATTTCCAGTGCGGCAAGAATGTAGATGACGCCTCCGGTCTGCCACATGTAGCCCAAATACCACGCCAGAGAGCCGCCTTCCATCCCGGCATGGCCCGAGGCATAGTGGCGGCCCTCATAGAGAATGTCACCGAGTACGTCCTTAACGTTCCCAAAAACATAAGGCGTCGTCGCCACGAATGCCAGTCCGGCCGAGACCCCCATCCAGATCAAATCAGGATTCAGAACCCCCTTCACGCCTTTGCGATAGAGATAGGCCACCGCCAGAGGGAGTAAGATAAGGAGCCCGCTGATCTTGCTGGACACTACGCAACCCAACGCAAGGCCTGTCAATATGTAGTAGCTGCGTCTATCGTATTGATAAATGCATACTGTCCCGTAGAACGCCAGCAACATGAAGACCGTTAGGAAAGTATCCGGGGTAACCCACCGGCTGTTGTCGATATTGCCGGGTGCAATCGCCATGATCGCGGCGGCCAGTATGCCGACAGCAGAGTTCTTGAACAACCGGCGTCCGGTCAGATACACCAGGACAATGGTAGCAAGACCGAAAAGGACCGTCACCATACGATTGAGCAAAAAAGTGCTCGGCATTAATGTTTTCCCAACCCCCAGGGTCAGCATTGTCGGAGCTGGGATGTCCAGTGGGGTGCTAAACATGCCCATCCACTTGCCTATCAGATAGTAGGGCACATAGGCAAGCGCGTTGACAACATAGACGAGAGAGCTCGAGGAAAGCTTAGGCAGCGAACGCGGGTCCAAATCATGGGTCTGAAAGAGAAGCTGAGCACTCATCACATAACGCGGCTCATCGGGATGATAGACGTACGGCAGGCCGTGGTTAATGCCCCATATCCTCAGCAGCAAACCCACCGCCACTATGCCGGCCACTATCCACCGCTCAAGAAACCGACTGTGACGCGTTGTCACGGGTTCCCTGGTCATTTCTGTCTCCTCACTGGAATCCGTTAACGAAAACGATAGATGACTACAGCCCCGAACCCCTGATCCACGGTCGCGACATGCACCAGGCTGGCTGGCGCAGCGGCCGGATCGAGCAACGCACTCAATTGGGGGCGCATCTGGATCTCCCATTCATCCGCAACCAGGTAGTGTACGCCCTTGCGTTGCGCATACGCCGCCACCTCGTCCCAGGTCGCGGCCGGCGTCGGCGCCCAACGCGTGCCGGCGTGGAACGCAATCGCGGGATAGCGGCTCAGCACCACTGTATCCGCGGTGACACCCCGGTCGCGCAGCAACTGTGCAGCGGCCAGATGTCCAGGCTGATGGGAGTTCGAATCCCGCAGAAGCGCCCAGAGTCGCGGCTCCTGCCAGAGCAAAGCCAGGGCAAGCAACAGGACCGGCAGGAACCCTGCCAGACTGCGGGTCCAACGCCGAATGCGGCTCCTGCCGCTTCCAGCCGGCAGGCATTCCGCCACGGTGCCGGTCAACCAATCCGTCAGGACCAGGACTCCGGCAGCGATCCACACCAAGAGCGGAATCAGAGCGCTGGCCAGGTAACGTGCCTGAACAAAAAACAGGACGAAGCTGACAGGTCCGGCAAAAGCCGCGGCCAGGAGCACCTCTCCGCGTAAGCGCCGCGTGTTCCAGGGCCGTGCAAAAAGCCCGAGAACAGCCAGCGCGGCCAGCGGCCACGGGACCAATGACGCGCTGAAGAGGGTGGACGCGAAGTCCTTGGCGTTAATAACTACGCGCCGCTTGAATTCACCCGGGTCGGCAGCGATGGCCTTCAACAAGCTCTGGTTCTCACTGGTGGAAGAGAAATAGTATACTTCGCCGGTAGCCGAGTCGATGCCCCATGTGCCTACATCAAACAACTCGATCCGATTGTAAGCGAGTCCCTGCGCGCTCACATAGGTGGAGCCGGCCTCTTCGAACAGCTGCCAATGCCCGGTGATCGCCCGCAGTGCGATCAGGTAGGGGCTGATGACAACAAGAAACGACAGGATCGCCAGGGCGGGTCCCGCCAACGATTTCATAAGCAAGGTGATGCCTCGCGTCTGCCCGCTGCGCACGAACAGGCGCAGACCCCAGGTCACGGCCAGCCCTACGATGAGATAGACGATCGACTCGCTGCGCGTCAAATATGCGAATCCTAACGCCAGTCCCGCGACCAGGTAGCCGAACAGCCGGCCTTCCTCCATCGCCACCAACAAACCCCACCAGGCTACGGCAACCATCAGGATATAGATCGGCTCGGTCATCGTGCCCCACAGGGGAATGACGGCGGTCAACGCAGGATAGAGCGCTGTCAGCAGCCCGGCGACCAGCGCGACCTTGTCTCCTGCCAGGCGCCGCGCGATGCCGGCAATCGGCAACACCAGGAGCGCGCCGGCGATCACATACACCGCTACAGTCCCGATGGCCGCATCGGTGGGCTGGCCTGAGAGCAGACCCGGCGGAATCAGCCGAACGATGCCGGCCGCCAGCACCGCCAGCAGCGGCGAGTGATGCACGGCGGAAATGCCGAAGAACTGATAGCCCTCGCCAGCCAGCAGGCTCTGGCCCAGCCAGATATAAAACGGCTCGTCGCCCCACACGACCCGCGGCTGGCTTCCCCAGTAGAGGCGCACGCCGAACGCCAGCAGCACCAGCACCAGCAAACTCAGCCGCCAGGTGAAGATGGAGCCCCGCTCGCCACGACGCAACCGAAAACCGTACATGTTCTTCATCCTTCCACTCGGTCTCCGGCAGTCCGTTCTTGCCAGGCATCCGGCGCACATTGCGCTATCTTCAGTGCTGCCAGTTCCTGGCGCAACAGGCCTAGCTCCTGGGTCAATACTTTCACATGGTCCGCCTGCTGAGAGAGATTCAACGTGATCTGGAAAATGATCAGCAACAAGCCGATCACTGCCACCATGAGCAACAGCGCAGGCGGATAGTCAAAGCCCAGCCCATAAGCCAGCCGATCGATCCAATGGATCGCCAGGGGCGCGATGGTCAGGCCGGCACCGGCCAGCAACCAGAGCAGGGCATACCGTTCCTGCAGCTTGCGCGTGCGCACCAGGTTGATGACGAAAGAGAGCACTGCCAGGCCCAACAACAACATGTAAAGACGGGTCCGAGGATCAATCATGCCTGATACCTCCGCGCGCTGAGGTGAGTCTTCTGGCGTAACACCACCATCGAGATCGCAAGCCACATCTTGCCCACATAGTAGAACGGCTTCCACCCGCTGTGCATCGACACACCTGAAATCCGCTCACGCATAGTTACGGGCACTTCCACCACGCGAAAACCGGCATAATGCAGGATCAGCAGCGTATCCGCATCGGGGTAATCGACCGGGTAATTGTCAAACGCGAAGAAACGCAAGGCCGCGGCGTTCAGCGCCTGGAAGCCCGATGTCGGGTCGGTCACCTGGCGGCGGGTGATACGCGAAACGGTCCAGGCGAAGACCGTCATACCTGCCCGTTTGACCCACGGCTGCCGATAGTTCATCCGGCCGCGAAAGCGCGACCCAACAGCCACATCGACGCCATCGCCTGCCACTGTTTCTGCCAGGTCAGCGATGCCTGCCGGGTCATGCTGGCCGTCCGCGTCGATCACCACGGCCAGATCGTAGGCGTTGCGCACCGCGTAGCGAAAGCCGGTCTGCACCGCGCCGCCGTAGCCCAGGTTGACCGGCAGACTGACCACGGTGGCCCCCAGCGCGACGGCCAACGCAGCCGTGCAATCGCGGCTGCCATCGTCGATCACAAGCAAATCATAGCCCGGCGCAGCCGCCCGTACTTCCGGGATCACGCGCGGCAGATTCCCCGCTTCATTGTGCGCAGGCATGATAATGAGCCGGCGAGGACAGGTAGCAAAGGTCATACGCTTTCCTTCTGGATCACTTCGTCATGCTGACCGGCTGAGCACGAACTCCCTGGTCGGCACCAGCCGGTAGGCCGCGCTCAGGGCTGCCAACAAATGCTCGCAAAGCGGCTGCTTTGCTTCCCAACCGAGTTGCAAAAAGCGATAAGAAGCCAACGCCGGATCGGGCGCCCGATCCACGACATCGGCGGCGTGCAGCAAGTAGTTAATCGGCACCCGCCGCAGCCGGGCCAAGGCCAGGCCGATATCGAACAGCGGGCGGCCGGCAGCCTGGACAAAGGTGCTGTGCATCGGCAGCCGCAGGAACGGCATAGTCGTCACCGGGGCTTCCCAGAACTGCGCAGTGCCTGGCCGGCCCTGGCGGCGGCGAAACGGTCGCGCCGGATCAGGATGATATGGCGTAAGCGGCGCCAGGCCGTAGATGGCGCGGCCATAATGAGTGGGGTCCACGCGGCCGCGCGACAGCACGCCTTGCACCAGCCGCAGCGCCGGCGCGTAGAACGATGGCAGCAGCGACGAATCGTACAGATAACCCAACCCCGCCAGCACTTCGGGCAGGCCGGGATTGTAACTGAAACCAGGCGCCTTGAAGCCGACCGGCGGCTGCCCTATGGCTTGAGCAATCCGATCTCCCGCTTCGGCGATGTCCGCGCGCAACTCGGCCAGGCTCAACCGCGCGAAGCCGTTGCGGTGTGCGGCAGAGTGATTGGCCACCTCGTGTCCGCGCCGGGCAATCTCGCGCAACGCGGCTGCCTGGACCGGCAGATCGCTGCCGCAGACGAAGAAAGTGCCGCGCACACCGAAGCGATCGAACAGGTCCAGCAGCCGGGGGATGCCTTGAGAAAAAGCTAACGGCGGAGCACTCGCAGGTGTCGACCGGCCGATGCTTTCGTAGTACACCCACAGATCATCCACGTCGACCTGGAGCGTGCCCAGCGGCAAGGTGCGATCCATCCGCTTATCCTCCTCGCGTGGGCGTGATAAAGTCGATGGTGGGCGCCTCGGTCAGACGCAGCTCGATGGGCAGCTCAATATGGAAACAAGAGCCGCGGCCGTTGATCCCCTCACTCTCGACCCAAATGCGACCGCCGTGGCGCTCCACGATGTGCCGGCTGATGCTCAGTCCCAGGCCGGTGCCGCGATACGCGCGGCGCTCGCTGCCATCCACCTGATAAAAGCGATCGAAGACCTTTTCCTGCTCGTCCGGCGGGATGCCGATGCCGGTGTCCGCAATCGACACGTGCACCCGATCACCGATCCGCTGGCCGCTCAGCGTAATCCGGCCACCGTCCGGAGTGAACTTGATCGCATTCTCGACCAGGTTGGTCAACACCTGCTCCAACCGAATGCGATCACCGTCGATCTCCGGCAAGTCATCCTGAAAGTCGAGGTGCAGTTGCAAACCAGCCTCCTCGGCCAGGGGAGCGAGCTTCGTCGCCACGTTGCGCGCCATCAACGGCAGGGACACCTCGGAGAGCTGCAGCCTGATCCGCCCGGCCTCCATGCGCGAAAGCTCCAACAAGTCATCAATCATGCGCTGCAACACGGTCGTCTGCGTGCTTACGGTGCGCAGGAAGTCCTCCTGCAATTCGCTCACAGGGCCGGTCTTACCCATCAGAATGATCTCAACGAACCCTTTGATGGAATGCAGCGGCGTGCGGAGCTCGTGACTGACTACCGAAAGGAAGTTGGATTTCATCCGCTCCAACTCTTTCTGAGCGGTAATATCCCGCAACACCGCCACCACGCCGCCAGCTTCGCCGCCGGCATTCAGCACAGGCGAGGCCAGGGCGCCATAGGTGCGGGTGCTGCCTTCGCGGCCTAGCTCACCATGCCCACCGAACGCTGAAGATCCTGCGTGCCCGGGCAACTCCAGCTCCCGAATCTGCTCCCGACCACTGCGCAATGTATCGGTCAGCAATGCGGCAAACGCAGACGCTGTTCCATCCGCCGCATCCGGCGCCGCCGCGTGTGGCGCGAGATAGGGGCTCAGCGCCGCACCGACCGGCGGCTCAGCCTGCAGGCCCAGGATATCGCGCGCCACAGGGTTCATCAAAATCAGCGCCAGGTCAGGATCCACCACCACCACACCATCGCCGATGCCGGACAGCACCGCTTCCAGCTCTCGGCGCTTCTCCCAGGCATCCTGATAAAGCTGCGCGTTCTCGGTCGCTGTAGCGGCAAAGTAGGCAAAGCTGGTCAGAAGCTGTTCGGAGACATTCAAGCTGCTCAAGCTGCCGGGTTGGCCTGCCGGCGTTTCCGCTTGCGCCGGATGATCCGCCACAAACAGGGCGCCGATCGGCTGACCGCGCGAGATCAGCGGCGTCACAAAATACGGATAGCCGCCCAACAACCCGCGGAGCTGCCCGGTAGCACTTGGATCCAGTCGCGCCGGCCGCCCGGTCGCCAACGCCTCGCTGAGCACCGGCTCCTCGGCCCACTGGAAGCGAAAGCCGGCCGACTGCAACTGATCGGCTGTCATGACGGCTCCCTCCAGCCACGCTCCTGCCGCGGTCCCATTCAACTCGAACAATCCCACTGCACAGTGGCTGCTGCCGGTGATGTTCCGAAGCGTCTCGACGACCAGATGCGGCGTCTCCTCAGCCCGGAGCGTGGTTGCCAACGCCTTCGCCACCTCCTGCAGCGCACGCAGTTCCAACACACGATCACCCAGATCGGTTGCGGTGCGTTGCAGCACCTCGGTCTTTTGCGCCAGGTCCGCCTGCTGTTGTGCCAGGACGCGGTCCAACCCCGCAGCCTGGATCGTGCGGCGCTTAAGCTCCCAGGCCAGCAAGACGACTCCTATCAGCCAGGCCCACAACAAAATGTAGCGGCTCAGGAAGCCGCTGTCGGCCAGAAAGGCGAAGTTGCCCGCCGCCAGACGGAGGGCCAGGACATACAACGGCCCAAACGCAAATGACGCCCAAACCATACCGGGCAGCAGCGGCGTGAACCCTGCAGCTTTCAGGCTCAGCAACACCAGCAAGATGTAAAGCGGGCTACCCAAGCCACCATCCAACCAGATCAAGGCGGCGGCAAAAAGTGCATCGGTCGCATAGGCCGCGTATGTGCCTGCCGCTTCCGCCCGCGTCGCCGCGCCCCCGGAGCGCCGGCCCAGCCAGTATACAGAGGTCACGATCGCAATCAACGCATAGATGCCGATGACTCCCAGCCAGGGACCGGGCCGTCCGGCATCGCGCATCCGCCACGCCACCCACCCGCCCAAAGCCAACAGCGTCCAGCGCGAGGGGATATCCACCAGGCGCTGCAGGCGCGGCAACGACGGCGCGCGCGACCGCCGCGGGACCCTTGCCCCGCCGGCGATTTCTCTTTCAGAGGACGGCACGGTAGTCATCTCGGCTTCGGAGTAGGCACGTCGGTGGGCGACGGCTCAGTTGGCGGTGGCTGAGTCGGCGCCTGGGTCGGCTGAATCGGCGGCTGGGTCGGCTGAGACTGCGGCCGGGTAGGTTGCGCGCCTGGCAGGGATGAAGTTGCCGTCCAGGTGGGCGCGATGCTGGTCGCGGCAACAAGCGTAGCCGTAGGCCGGCGGGTCGGCGTGATCGTGCGTGTCGCGGTCGGCGCGGCCGTGTAGGTTGCAGTCGGCGTGGCCGAAGGCGACGGGGTGGCGGTGGCACTCGGCGCGGCAGTAGATGTCGCCGTCGGGGTCGGCGATGCAGTCGGCAGAGGCGTGAATGTCGGCAACTCGGCCGGCAGCGAAGTCTGCGCCGGCGTTGGCATCGGTATCGGTTCAGGAGGGGCGACCACGCGCATCCAGATTCCATCATCCGTGGCGGCATACAGCAGGCCGCGCGAATCCGGATCAAGGGCCAGGGCCGTGACGTGCCGGGCCCCCGGCGCGCCCAGGGCAGTCCATGTCGCGCCGCTGTCATTGCTGCGATAGACTGCGCCCCCGATCAATGCCGCGTAGATCGTCTCAGGCACGCGCGGGTCGTTGCGTAAAGCAATAATACGACCATTGGACCCGCTTGACGCGGCAGGGAGCGGCAGCAAGTCCCAGGTGGCGCCGCTATCTGCGCTGAGGGCCAGACCATCGACCGTGGCCGCCCAGATGCGAATCCCAAAATAAGGCGCTATCGCCAGCGCGCTGACCGCTGCGGGCCTGGCCTCCGGACCGGCTTCTCCCCCGACCGGATCGACCACCCGCCAGGACAGCCCAGCGCTTTCGCTGATCCACAGGCCGCCCTCACCAGCCAACGCGTACAGGTGATCAGGGTCGCTGGAGTCGCCTAATAGTGCGGTCACGCGCTCGATGTCCCGCTCTGCGGCGTCGACCTCACCCGGCCACGGGCCGCCCGGGGCCCAGGTGGCGCCGCCATCGATGCTGCGCTGCACACGGCTGCCGGTCGCCACAGTGATCAGGTCGCGACCGCTCAGGTCGGGCAAAGCGACCAACGCGGGCCGCGCAGTCTGGCCAGGCGCCGGGCCGATCCGCTGCCAGGAGGAACCGCCATCATCGGAGCGATAAAGCTGCCGGGCAGTGCCGCTTTCCGTCAGAGCATAGAGTTGCAGGGGGCGTCCCGGCACGTTTCGCCAGGCTGCCAGCGCCGGACCACCCAGCGCAGCACGAGGCAAACCGGCATCAATCCGCTGCCAGGCTTCGCTCCCGGCTGATGCGCCCTGAGCATGATCGAGGCGCCAGAGCCCGGTCGAGGTCTCCGCATAGACCACCGGTTGGCCGTCGCGGCTCGTCAGCGCCAGAGCAAGCACCGTCTGACCGCGCAGACCCACGGGCTGCCAGGCCTCCCCGCGCGTGGCGCCCAGCGGCAGGAACAGTAACGGCGCCATAAAAAGGAACGTCGCAGCAAAAAACTGCACCCAGGGTTGTCGCGCCGCGCCCTGGCTCTCGGTGTTGGCTGATTCCCCAAAGGCTGACTCACCCGCCGGACGGCCGTTCAGCAAATTCGATGCTGGCATGGCAACCTCACCGCTCCGGGGTTGACGTGGGAGGAGGGGATGTGGGTTCGGGCACAGGTGTGGACGTGGGCGCAGGCGCTGCAGACCCTTCGACCGGGTCGTTCCAGAAGTCCACCACCACGCAACTTGAGGCAGCAGCAACCACGACGGTGCTGGCAAGAGGGCTCGTGTTGCGCCAGTTCAACTCCAACTGCTCACTCACGGTGTAGTTGCCCGCCGACAGACCCGTAAAGAGATAGCTGCCATCCGATCCTGTGCGAGACGTGAGCGCGGTCCCGTTTGCGCCCTGCAGGGTGATGATCCAACCGACCAGCGGCTGGCTGTCCACAGAATTGCGCACCTGGCCAGCAACACAGGCCGTCAGAGCCGCAGGGGTAGCCGTCGCCGATCGCACCACGGTGGCCGAAGGTGGCGGTGCAGATGGCGTGATCACGGCCACGGCAGTCAGGGCCCCCTGCACCGTCAGCAAACGGGTCAATAGCCAACCCTCCTGCCCCGTTGCGGCAGAACAAATCCCCCCGCTCGCGGCGGACTTAGCCACGCATACCCGCAGCCATTGGCCGTCGGCGCTGCGGCCGGTCACCGGCAGCCTGGCGCCCGCGGCTGCCTGGCCGATTACAGCATATGTTGTACCCGGCCCCGCGCGCAGGTTAAGCGGCCCTCCGCCAACCACGGCTATGGGTTGGGGTAGTGACGTTGGCGTGGGCGTGGGGGTGGGACGCGGGGTGGGCGTAGGGGTGATGGCGCGCGCAACAGCCTCCCCACGGACTGCGGCACTGTTGTCCACACCGGCTACGGTCTGCGCCTGGGCATAGCGCTGAATAGCCGCAGGGATATCGCCTGCCTGCAAGGCGGTCTCGGCGTCATTCAGCAGCAGTTGGTACAACTGACGGGCAGCCTCACCGTGGCCATAACCCGGATCCTCGGCCAGGAGCACCTCAAGCCGGCTTTGCGCCTCGCTGTCGTTGCCAGCCGCAATGGCGCGCACAGCGTCCAGATAGAGGCCACCCTGGCGCCGCGCATTCGCGGCCAGCCTGTTGCGCGGGTGAATGACCAACGCCTGTGAGAAGTACTCAACGGCCTGGGTCACCTCAGCCACATCACCGTTCGCGGCCGCAATGGCAGCCTCGCCGGCGTTCAGATAGCAGACGAACAGGAACTCGCCCACCGCCTCGGTGCGGAAGGTGCTATCCAACTGCCGGATCTTCTCAAACTGGGCGAGTGCATCTCCCCACTGCGCGAGATCGTAGAGACGGCTGCCATCATCATACAAGTCAGCCAACCGGCGGCGTTGGGAAACAAAATCGCTCTTGGCCTGTGCATCGGAGTAACCGGGATCGATGGCCAGGATCTTCTCGAGTTCCGTCGCAGCTTTGTCCCAGTCCTCTTCGGCGATGGCCGCCTCAGCGGCCGCGTAGCCCTGGGCCAGGGACTTCTGGCGCTGCGCCGTAGCGAGCCCGAATTGGGCTTCGGGGTCACCCGGCGAAATCTCCAACAACCTGGTAAACGCTGCCTCGGCGCCCTCATAGTCCCCCACAGCCAGGCGCGCCTGGCCGCGGTTAAAAGCCTCTTCGGCCTCACGGTCGGTCGCGCGGGCCCAGGGCAAAGATCCCCAGAAGACTGCCAGCAACAACGCCCCGATCCCGATCACCGCCAAAGCCACCACGCCCAGCGTTCGCCAGCGGTTAGTAGAGGCGGGTTTTACATCGTCGCGTGCGGACGCGGTCCCCGCAGGCAAACCCGCCCCTACAGTCGTGGCCGGCGCAGCCATCTGAAGCTGCAAGAACCAGCGCACCTCATCGAGCAGGGCGTCTAGCCCAGGCCGCGCCGGCTGCAGTTCCTTCAGCCGCGTGAAACGCTCCAACGCCTGCTCCCAGTCGCGATGCTGGTAAGCTGCCATGCCCTCGTAGTAGAGAGCCTCGGCCGAGTCAGGCGGCGGCGGCACCAGGCTGCGGGGCCGCGGGGGTGGATTGCCGTTGCCAGGCTCAAATCGCGTGGTCACCGCACCCTCCGGCTTGCGCGGCCAGGCATTGGACTCGACCGAAGGCCGGTCCGATCGGGAACAGATAGTTGCGAGAAAAACGCCTTCACTTGATCTTGCTTGCGCACCAGGTCTCCCAAAAGGCCCGGTGCGTCCCTGTCATCTTCAGCGTTTGCCGTCCGGATCGGCCTCGTGCAGGTCCGATTCCTTCTCCACGGCAACCGCTACGGCCGCAGCTTCCTGCGTATAGTTCGAGAGCAGCGGCAGATACGTGCGGTAGCTGCCATACCAATCGCGCACCTGGATATCGTCCACATAGCTCCAGGTGTTGAACAGGTTGTCATATCGATTATAGTTCGCGAGCACCAATTGTACCGTCTGGCCGGCGTAGGGACCCAGATCGATGAATGCCCGTTTCCAGCCTGTGTCGTATAAGGCGCCGTAGTCGTTGGTCGGATTGCCGTCACGCAGCAAGAGCGCGACCTCTTGCCCGGCCGTGTCGAGCAGCGTCACATCGAACGTATCTACGTATCGCTGTAGTCGTTGGCTGTACATGACATCATAGGAAAACACGCGATACCAGAGAATCAGCACGGGCCGCCGGGCCTGGCTCAAGTCAGGCACCCGCAGCGTCTGCGAGATCGTAGCGCTGCCGACAGGCACCTGGCCGGGATCTTCCAGGCTGGCGCCATAGTCCTCGCTCCCCAACCGGGCTGTCGGGCTGCTGGCGCCGGACGGGCCGGCCTGCGGTACAACAGCCTTATACAACATCCCGCTGGTGCTCCAGTTCGCGAAAGTTCCGGTCTCAAAGCCGTTATTGAGCACCATCTCGATATTCGTGAACACCTGGTCGGTTGTAAAAGCCTGCCGGTTGCCCGCCACATCACGGGCCGCGATCCGGAAGAAGTAAGTATGTCCCCGTTCCCCTGCGAACGTGGCGCTGGTCACCAGGGCGCCGGGGTTCCAGGACTGCCAGGTCCCGTCATATCCGTTGCGCACCTGCACATCGAATCCCGCCAACCCGGAGCCCGGGACCGGATCCTCGCCCGACCATGCCACGTCAAAACTCGGCGACAGTCGATAGCGCTCCAGCGCGGCAAGACGCGCGACCGGCGCGCTTTGATCCAGCTTGATCTCGAAAACCTGGGAGGGCTCGACGTTGCCGGCGTTGTCGATGCCGGCGATTCTCACTGTGTACACGCCGTCGGTGGTCAGGCTCAAGCTGTCTCCCGCCGTCCAAGGAGCGTCATTGATCTGGTAACGCATCTCCGCGACGCCGGAAACCGCATCGGCAGCCGAAAAGGTGAACTGCACCGGTCCAACATACCAGCCGTTGCTGCCCAGTGTCCCAGTATACGCCACGGTCGTTACAGGCGGCGTGCCATCATACCATAGAGCATTGGCCAACGCAACCGCTGTCGCGTGATCGGCGTTGCCGGCCTTATCACGCAACCAAAGATAAACGCCGTGGCGCCCCTCACCGGGCGCCTGCAAGCCGTCCAGCACATCAAAAGCCGGGTAAAACGTGCCATCCGTAGGATGCGTCGGCGGCGTATCGAAGCGAACATAGGCGCCCGCAATGCCGGATTGATCTTGAGGCGCTCGCCAGGCTAACCGGAAGCTATTGTAGCGCTGCCAGCCGGCCGGTTCGGCGCGCACATTCAGCGGCGCAGATGGCGGGTCAGCATCTATGCGCACGGTGATCTCATGGGTAGTTTCCGCGTTGCCGGCAACGTCCTCGCTGCCGTATTCCACAACATGCTTGTCAGAGGCCGTGATAGGAATCGTAACGGACGTCTGCGTCAGCGTGATCCAATCCGCACCGTTGACCCGATAGCGCAAATGCGCCACCCCCGAATGGGCGTCAGCCGCTGTCAGCGTCACGGTGACGGGCCCGCGATACCAACCGTTGGTTCCGATCGGCCCTTGCAAGGCTGCCTCGGTGGTCGGCGGCGTGGCATCATACCGCAGCAGCGGCGCCAGGGTGCGGTTGCGATAATCCGCATTGCCCGCGCTATCCCGCAGCCACAGATACAGGCGATGGATGCCCTCGGATGGCGCCGTCAGACCATCCAACCGGTTTGTCATCGGGGAGAAAGTGCCATCCGAGTCGCCCGTCGGCTCTCGATTCAGCCGATAGTAAACCCCAACGATGCCGCTGAGATCAGTGGGATTGGCCCATTGCACTGAAAATCGATTCACCCGGCTCCATGCAGCCGGGGTCGTCGTCACCGCAGTGGGTGCACTCGGCGCCGCAGAATCGATCTTCACCTGCACCGGGAAGGCGGTTTCCACGTTGGCGGCAGCATCGACGGAGTAGAAAAGCAAGGTGTAGTAGCCATCTGCGGTCAACTGAAACTGGGTCCCGTTTTGCCAGGGGCCATTGTTGATCTGATAGTGCGTGGCAGCCACCCCTGAGCCGTTGTCGCTGGGCACGAGCGTCACGCTGAGCGGCGATGTGAACCAGCCATTCTCGCCCTGATCGCCCTCAATCAGATAAGCCGTGGCAGGCGGGATCGCATCCACTCGCGCCTGAGCTGAACTGACAGAGCTGCGATTGCCTGCCGCGTCCTGGCCGTAATACTCAATGAGATAGGCGCCTTCATTCGTCAAGGTAAACGTGGTCGCGCTCTGCCACAAACCGCCGTTCAGACGATAGTAGCTCATGGCGCCGCCCGAAAGCAGATCCGTCGCAGCCAGGCTGAAGGTGATAGAAGCTGTGTACCATCCGCTGGCGGCTGGCGGCCGCGCGGGAGTCAGTGACACCGTTGGCGGCGTCGAATCCAGGCTGAAGGTAACCACCTCTCCGTTGCTCTGGTTTCCCGCAACATCCTGCGCATAGTACGTCAAACGATGCCCGCCCTCAGTGGTGATGCTCTGCGTGCCCGCAGTGCTCCAGGCCTGATCGTCGAGCTGATGATAGACCGCGGCCAGGCCCGAGCCATCTGCCGGATCGCTGCCCGTGAACGTGGCATCGACCGTCGTGCTGTACCAACCGTTGGCGGGTAACGCCGGAACAAGAGTGACTGCAACGGTCGGCAGCGTGCCATCATACCAGAACACCTGCGGATCGATGTTGCGGTTCAGATGGTTGACGTTGCCGGCGCCATCCACCAGCCAGATGTAAAGGTCGTGCTTGCCGTCAGCAGGGACCGTAATCCCCGACAGGCCGTTGATGGTGCTGGTGAATATGCCGTCAGTCGGATAAGCGCCGGGCCGGTTGAGCTGGTAGTAAACCCCCGTGATGCCCGACAAATCCACTGGATTGATCCAGGTCTCCGAGAAGCTGTTGGCATTCGTCCACCGCCGCGCGGGAGCGCCAACGAGGCCCGAAGGGGGGGAGGGAGCGATCCGATCCAGGTAAAGCACCGTGGATGCAACGGCGGTGTGGTCCGCGCGGCCCAACGCATCCTGCAGCCAAACGTAAATCAGGTGCGAGCCATCGGTGTTCAAGCTGATGCCCGAGATCAGGTTCGTTGTCGCGACGAAGACGCCGTCATTATCGGCCGTCGGCGGCTGGTCCAATTTGTACCATGCGCCGACAACGCTGCCGATGTCCGGCGGATTCGTCCAGTTGACGCTGAAATTGTCGACGTTGGCCCAACTGCTGGGCGTGCCGGTCAGATTTTGCGGTGCGGCCGGCGGCGCATCGTCCAGGCTGAACGTCGCATCGCTGCGATCGCTGCCCACATTGCCTGCCCGGTCGATCGCTTCCACCTGCACCAACACCTGCGTGCTGTTAATCTCGGGCGTCGTCCACGCATAGTTGCCGCTATTCGCCTGGGCCGCCGCGATCACCGACCAGCTCACACCGCCATTGTAGGAGACGCTCAATGTGATCGGCGCACCCGCCAGCCCCACGGCATCGCTGGCTGTCCAACTGATGGGATAAGACTGGCCGCCGGCCCACACTTCCCCGCCGTTGGGCGATACGACCGTCACCATCGGCGCGGTCAAGTCGAAGGTGAAACTGCTGCCGGCTGCTGGCGTTTCGATGTTGCCTGCTCCGTCGCTGGCCTGGCTGAGAATCGTATACGTCTCGCCATCGGACCAGGCAGGCGTCGCACTTGCGTAAGTCCAGCTCGTCGTGCCGGATGCCGGCAGCCACTTCTGGCCGTTGACCCAAGCCGAACCGTCCCAATAGAGGCCGCTGCCGCTCGCCCGGATGCTGAGGCTGACCTGGCTGACGCCCGAAGTAGCATCGAACGCCGTGCCGCCGATCGCCGGAGCCGCCCTGAGGACAGCCCCATCAGCCGGCTGAACCACCGTCGAAGCCGGCAAGGCCGTATCCACCCGAATCAGGAAGTCGGGGCTGGTTTGCAGCGTCCCGCTGATCTCCTGGATGCGGAAGCGAATCAGGTTGGCGCTGGCAGCATCCGGCAGGTTCAAGCCGACCACCTGAAGGGTCTGTGTTGTGCTCACCGCACCGCTGACGCTCAGCCCCGCCGTCGACCACTCTGACCATGAGGCGCCGGTATCCGTGCTGCTGGCGTAGGCCGCGGTGGCGGGATCCAGGCCAAGCCCGCCCTCGGCGGTGATCTGGCTCTCAATCGGTAGCGCAGTGACCCAACCCGCCGGGCCGAAACCGGACCAGGTAACGGCATCCGGCAGCAGCCATGCACGCAACAGAGCGATCGGTCGGCCCAGGCCACCGCCGGGCTGTGCGGCCGCGGCATCCCCGCGCACCGTAAGGGTCGCACCTAGTAGCAGCGACACCGCGGGCAGCAAAAGCAACAGCCAGCGCAACCGCCGGAGACCGGGAGGCGCAAGTGGTTGCAGATGATGGCTCGTTTCAGACATACTCATCGATCCGACCTCTTATATCTGGGCTGCAGCAGTCGGCATCAGGATACGATAGCCCGCGGGCGCATCGCCGTAGAGCCTCAGCCGGCGGCCTCGAACTTGTATCCGAGGCCACGCGCTGTCAGGATGTGGTGGGGATCATCGGGGTTAGGTTCCAGCTTGGCGCGCAGCCTTCGAATGTAGACGGCCACCTGGTTGGAGTAGCCTTCATAATCGTAACCCCAAACCGTGCTGAGCAATTGATCGTGCGTTAACACCCGTCCATTATTGCGCATCAAGCAGTGCAGCAAACGGAACTCGATCGGGGTCAGCTCAATCATGCGGCCGTTTGGCAGCGTCATCGTATTGTTAACGGGGTCCAGGCGAAATCCTTCGACCACTAACTGGCTTTGTGGCTCGCCAAAAGTGAACGCCTCGGCGCGGCGCAACACCGAACGCACGCGCGCCAAGAGCTCTGAAGGCTCAAAGGGCTTAGCCAGGTAATCATCGGCTCCCAGATCCAGCCCAAAAACACGGTCGCTGGTCTCGCCCTTGGCCGACAAGATAATGATCGGCAGATTGGTGGTGCGCCGCAGTTGGCGGGTCACTTCCCAGCCATCCATGCCCGGCATCATCACATCCAGAATCAATAGATCCGGCGTCTTTTCGTCGATCATCCGCAACGCATCAATGCCGTTATCCGCAGTAAACACCGTATAGCCTTCCTCACGCAGCAAGAAGGCGGTCATTTTCAGGCTCGGACGATCGTCATCCACGATCAAAATGCGCATCGCGCCCGGTTTCTCCTCAACAGCACGTTCGACTTTGGTTCGATCGGTTTTACTAACGCTCCTGGCGTCCGTAAGATGTTCATTATACCATTGCGTAGGGGCGACAGCAAAAGCTTTCTGGGGGTGGGGCGGGTACTTCGATCCTGTTTCACTCATGGAGCTTTTCCTTTACCAGCTTCTTGCTCGCATGTTATGATGCACAAATGAACGAACGATGAACGCCTGTGATCTCTAGCTTGACAGAATCTTCACGCCAATGCCTGCGCCAAATCCGCAGTGATGTCCCGCACGTCTTCTATCCCTACCGACAGCCGGACTAACCCATCCCCGATTCCGATCGCGCGGCGCACGTCCGGCGCCAGCGCGCGATGCGACGACATCGCCGGATACAGCGTCAGGGTGTAGACGTCGCCCAGCGAAGTGGCCGGCCGGATCAGCCGCAGCGCCTCCAGGAAGCGAAAGACCTCGGCCCGGCCCGCATCCCGCAGGTCAAAGCTGATCATAGCGCCATACATGGCGCCGCCATACATAGCGCTGCCATACATGGCGCCGCCATACAAGCCGCCCAGTAGTTGGCCGGCCAGCGCGTGCTGCGGGTGCGCGGCCAGGCCGGGGTAGTTCACGTGCGCCACGCGGGGGTGCCCGGCCAGCCAGGCTGCGATCTGCGCGGCGTTGGCGCACTGCCGCTCGACGCGCAGCGGCAGCGTCTTTAGCCCGCGCTGGATCAGCCACGCCTCCTGCGGCCCCAGGTTCGCCCCGATCAGCTTGTTGATCTCCCACAACCCGGCCCGCCGCGCGGCGCTGGTGACAACCAGGCCCCCCAACACGTCCCCGTGGCCGCCCAGGTACTTGGTCGCGCTGTGGACCACGTAATCCGCGCCCCAGGCCAACGGCCGGCAGAGAACGGGGGTCGCGAAGGTGTTATCGACAATCAATGCCGCGCCATGCGCATGGGCCAATTCAGCCAGGCGCGGCAGATCAGCCACCTTCAGCAGCGGGTTGGAAATCGTCTCGACCACCAACGCCACTGCCCGTCCGGTAGGGGCAACCCTCGCGGTTGCCCCCTCGGAACCCGCAAGGGCTGCGCTGACGGCATCCAAATCCGCGATATCCACGAAACGCGCGGTCACGCCCTGGCTGGTCAACAGCCGATCCAGCAGCGCGTAGGTGGCGCCATAGATATCGCCGGCGGCGACGACCGACGCGCCGGTCCGCGCGCCAGCGGCCAGCAGCGCGCCGTGGAGCGCCGCCATGCCCGACCCGTAGGCCAGCGCGGCCTCGCCCCCTTCCAGCGCCGCCACCGCAGCCTCCAGCGCGGTCACAGTGGGGTTGCCGTAACGCGCGTACACCGGGTTCGGGCTGGTCCCAGCCAGCGCCGCGTCCAAATCCTCGGCATCTTCGTAGGTATAGCCGACGCTGTGATGAATCGGCGCGACGACCGGATCAAAGGCCGGCCGCGGCCCGCGCGCGCCGGCGTGCACGGCCAAGGTGTGTAGAGAAAGCTCAGACATGGTATCCCCCTGATGTGTTGACAGCCGACGACGATGGATGATAGCGAATCGGAGTGCGGCATCCTCAGATGCCGCCAGTTCACCTGTCGACCTAAAATGCACCTTCGAGATATGCGCGCGTACGTGCTTCGCGCGGGCGATTGAAAACCTCCTCAGCCGGGCCGGATTCTATCAGATCGCCCAGGTACATGAAAACCACGTGGTCGGCCAGGCGCTTCGCCTGGCGCAAGATATGCGTCACGAGCACGATGGTGTACCTCTCCTTGAGGTCGAGCAGACGGGCCTCGATGTTCTGAGCGGAGATAGGGTCAAGGGCCGAGGTTGGCTCGTCACCCAAGATCACCTCCGGCTCGACGGCCAGGCCGCGAGCCAGGCACAGCCGCTGCTGCTGGCCGATGGAGAGCCGCGCGGCCGGCGCGTGCAGCCGATCTTTCACCTCGTCCCACAGCCCCGCCAGTTCCAGGGTGTGGCGCACTGCCTCGTTCAGGTCCCGCCCCTTGCACAGGCCGTGGATGCGAGGGCCGTACGCGACATTGTCATAGATCGACATGGGCAGCGGAAAGGGGCGCTGTGCGAGCAGTCCCGTGCGTTTGCGCACCTCGCCCACGTCGACCCCGGCCGCGTAGATGTCTTTGCCATCGAGCAGCACCTGGCCGGAAATTCGAACGCCGTCCGTGAGCTCCAGTAAACGATTCAGGCTCTTGAGCAGCGTAGTCTTGCCGCAGCCTGAAGGCCCCAGGATCACCGTGATCCGGTTGCGCGGTATCTCGACGTTGATGTTCCTGAGGGCCGGCTGCCCGCCGTAGGTTACGTTCAGGTCACGCACGGTGATGTGTGGTTCCATAGTTTTCCTCATTTTCCTGGTAGTAGGGGCGAGGCATTCCCTCCACTACGCGCCGTTGCGGCAAATGCCTCGTGGGATGCATAGACCTTCGTCACGACGAACCCGCCGAGGAATGCCTCGCCCCTACTTGACCACATTCCGCCCCAGCCGCAGGGCGATCCAACGCGACCCCAGGCTCACAGCCAGGATTATAAAGGTCAGAATCAACGCCGAAGTGTAGCCGCGCTGCTGCACCTCGGGATACGGCGTGCCCAACTGATAGAAGACTGCCAGCGGCAGCGATGCCGTCGGCCGCAGCAGCGAAGTCGGCAGCCGGTCGGTGTAGCCCGCAGTGAAAAGCACCGATGCCGCGTCGCCGATCCCGCGGCCGAAGGCCAGCAGCATGCCGGTGAGGATGCCGGGCAGCGCCTGGCGTGCGATCACCTTGAAAGCCACTTCAAGACGTGTGGAACCCAAGGCGAATGCGCTTTCCTTCAGCTCCGGAGGCGCCATCTTAATGACCTCATCCATCGCCCGCGCCATGATGGGCAATTCCAACAGCGCCAGAGTAATCATGCCGGCCAGCAGCGAGGCGCGCAACCCCACCAGCAGCATCAACGTAAACCCGAACGCACCGTAGACAATCGACGGCACGCCCCACATCACATCCAACGACAGCCGCACCAGATCGGCCCAGCGCGCACCTTTGGCGTACACTTCGAGGTAAAGGGCAATCGGCAGCGCCAACAGCAGCGCCAACAGCGTGCCCCCGCCGGCCAGGTAGAGTGAGCCGAGGATGGCGTTCAGGATCCCACCCTCCTTGCCCAGGTAAAAGCCGCCCTTGGGGGTTTGCGAGATCATCTGCCAGTTCAGGCCGGGCAGCCCCCTGATCACCACCACGGCCAGGATCAGCAGCAGGCTGCCGGCTACCAACAGGAAAGAAAGTCGCATCAGGGTCAGGAAGCACCCCTCCTCGACACGCTTCCGGTTCATCCTCCCAACCTCCTGACCATCTGGCGCAGGACGAGCGCCGATGCGAAATTGAAGGCCAACACCAGCAGCAGCAGGATCAGGGCCGCCCCCATCAGCGCCGCGTCGTACAAGGGGATCGACATCATCTCGCCGAAGTTGTTGGCGATCAGCGCGGTCAGGGGGTAGGCGGCATCGAAAATCGAAGACGGCGCCTTGGGCACGTTGCCTACTACCATCAGCACCGCCATAGTTTCACCGAACGCGCGAGAGAAACCCAACACGATGCCCGCAATCACGCCCGGAGCGGCCTGGCGCAGCACCACATGCTTGATCATCTGCCATCGCGTGCTGCCGATGGCCAACGACGCCTCGCGCAGGCCGTCCGGCACCGCCTGCAACACCTCGCAGGTCACCGCGATGATGACCGGCGTCACCATGACGGCCAGCACGATACTGCCGGCAGCGATGCTATACCCTGTCGGGTTGGTGGCCTTGAACAGCGGCATGAACCCCAAAAGTCGGCTCAGCGCGGGCGAGAGCCAGCCTTGCACCAGCGGCACGATGGCAATCACGCCCCACACGCCGTAGACGACCGACGGAATGCCGGCCAGCAGGTCGAGAAATAGCTTCATCACGGCCCGCGTGCGCGGGCGAGCATATTCCGCCAGATAGATCGCAGTGAGCAGCGCCGGCGGCGCCGCGATCGCCATCGCGAGGAACGTCACCCAGAAAGTGCCGGTGATGAAGGGATAGAACCCGAACAGCTTCTGCCACGGCTGCCAGACCCGGCCGGCAAGCAGTACGCCGAGCGAATTGCCTTCCAGGATCGGCCGGGTGCGCAGGATGAGGGCGACCGCCATCGCCGCGAGCAGGAATATCGGCAGCGCGGTGATGAGGAAAAACAAACGGCCCGAAACGCGCTCCCGCAGCAGCCGCCGGCGCAGCGCCCGCGTAACGATATTCGATTGCCGCGCACTGGAGGCTTGCCGCGTCATACAACTCCCCAATCAGGCAAATCAGGATAATCTGCGTCCGGTCATTTCAACTTCTGCCGGCTGGCCTCCAACTGCTCCGGCGTCAGCGGGACGTACCCAACCTGGTCCAGGAACTTCTGCCCATCGGCCAGGATCCACTCGATGAAGGCGGCAGTCAGGCCCGTGGGCTTGCCTTTGGTCACCAGGTTCAGCAAGCGGGCGGGCGGGGAAGGATACGCGCCCGCGGCCACAGCCGCAACCGCGGCAGCCTTGGTCTGCAAAACCTCACCCGCGCCGGCCGCGGCGTTGCCGTCCACGTCAATCGGCACGACAGCCGATCCGGCCACCGGGGCGCCCGACTTGGGGTCGAACGCATAGTTCAGGTTGTTATAACCGATCCCCAGCGGATCCTTGACCACGGCTTCCATGATGCCCGGGTCGCTGTTGACGCCGATGCCCTGGAGGTCTTCCTGCTTCTTGTCGCCCAGGTATTTGGCCCACACCTCGGCCGCACCGCAGGAGTCCGAGCGCGTGTAGACGTGGATCGCGTCGGTCACCTCGGGCCGGCCCACCACCTGGCCCCAGGTGGTGATCTCGCCGCTGATGTAGATACCGGCGAAGATCTCCTGGGTAACCCCCTTGGCCAGCAGATCCGCCAACACCGGGTTCTGCGCGTTCACAGCCGGAAAGACCGCGTCCTTAGTGACCGCGATCCAGTACGCGCCCTTCGCCTCCTCCTCGGGCGTGATTGCGCGCGATACCATGCCGATCTCCACCGCGCCGTTCAGCGCGTCGGTCATCCCCTTGCCCGCGCCGCCCGCCGAGATATCGAACTGGACGCCGGGATGCAGCTTGCTGAACGCATCGCCCCACTGCACCATCATCGGATAGAGCGCAAACGCGCCCGACGCCGTGATCGTCCCTTTCAGATCGCCGCTGGTGGCCTCACCGCCCGTCTGCTGCCCCCCACAGCCCGCCAAAATGGGCAGGCCCAGCGCCAGGATCATGATCATGGATATGAGCTGCATGTTTCGTTTCATGGTATGTTTCTCTCCTTAAGAGTGAGCATCCTGAGCGGAGCACGGCATCAGTTCGCCGTGCGCAGTCGAAGGGTGCGGTCCCCGATGACCGCTCCGCGCCTGCTCCACCCGCAGCGCGACATCCGCCAACGTCGTCCCATCCAGGATCTCGGCGATCGCATTGCGCACATCGAGCATCACCAGCCGCAAGCCGCAGGTCGCCTCATCCGGGCAGGCGCACGGCTGATAGGCCATCTTGCTGACGCAGCGGATCGGCGCCAGTGGACCGTCCAGGATGCGCACGATCTGGCCCAGCGTGATCTGGTCGGCCGGCTTGGCCAGAGTGTAGCCGCCGCCGGCCCCCATCTTGCTCTGCAGCAGCCCGGCGTTCTTCAGCGTCAACAGGATCTGCTCCAGGAACTTGACCGGCATCTGCTCGCGCTGCGCGATCTCCTTCAGGGGCACGACCCCGTCTGAGTCCGCCTGGCCTGCCAGGTCCACCATAGCCCGCAAGCCGTATTCGCCGCGTTTGGAGAGTCTCATCGTTGTCGATCCAAAGTCTAGTATTATGATAGAAGTTATCTTATTGGTAAGTTACCATAGAAGTGCAGGGGGGTCAAATCGCAGTCTGCGCGCTGTTCGACCTCTCCGCAGCCGAGGTCAAGATCATCGAGGAGAGCACGAAGTACCGGTACGGGGAAGTGTGAACCGGAGCGGCTGATGGGGGTGGCTGGCCGTTAACGAACCGGCGAAGCCGGTTCCTGGACTTCCAGACAAAGCTCGACCGCTTCCCTGATGCGCTTCATCAGCGCATCCAAAGACTTCGCCTGTGTGGCAACCGCGCAGTGCTGGCGCCGACGCCACAAAATAGCCGTCTTCATCCTTTTCAATCACTACGCTGAATTCCCGCATCATCTTTCGCGCCTCCAGGTGTCATTCTTCCCAGGCTTCTATCATCATCCATAATCAATTCTGCCACGACTTGCGTCATTATGCCAGACCCAAAAGATGTGATAGGGTATCCGATTTTGCATTTTTCTCACGTTTCCTGTTACATTCTATCTTCGTCATTCGCCGATTCGCTGATTCGCTGATTCGCCGATTCGCTGATTCGCTGATTCACCCTCCCGGAGGCCACCATGACCGAAACCCTGGAATTTCGCGCCGAGGTGCAGCAACTGCTCACCATCCTGGCGCACTCTCTCTACACCGAGCGCGAGATCTTCCTGCGCGAGCTGATCTCCAACGCGTCCGACGCACTGCACCGCATCCAGTTCGAGATGCTGACCAACCGCGACGTGCTCGACCCGGACGCGGCGCTGGAGATTCGCATCGAGACCGACCCCGATGCCCACACCCTGACGATCTCCGACACCGGCATCGGCATGACCCACGACGAGCTGATCGAGAACCTGGGCACCATCGCGCATTCGGGCGCCATGGCGTTCCTGCAGAAGATCGGCGAGGGGCAACGGCCCACCGACATCATCGGCCAGTTCGGCGTCGGCTTCTACTCGGTGTTCATGGTGGCGGACGAGGTCGCTGTGACCACGCGTTCCTACCGGCCCGAGGCTGAGGCCTGGCGCTGGGTCTCGGTCGGGGACAGCCGCTTCACCCTGACGCCGGCCGAGAAAACAACCCGCGGCACCACGATCGAGGTCAAGCTCAAGGAGGACGCGCACGAGTTCACCGCGCCGTGGCGGCTGGAGCGCATCGTGCAGCGCCATTCCAATTACGTCTCCTTCCCCGTTTATGTCAAAGATCAGGTCGCCAACCAACAGGCCGCGCCGTGGCGCAAGCCGATGGGCGAGGTCAAGCCGGAGGAGTACGACGAGTTCTACCGGCAGTTGACGCTGGACCCCGAGAAGCCGCTGGCGCACGCCCACCTGGTGACCGACGCGCCGGTGGACATCCGCAGCATCCTCTATACACCGGCAAAACTCGACCGTGGGGTGCTGAACCTGCGCGCCGACTACGGCCTGCGCCTCTACTCGAAGAAGATCCTGATACAGGAACACAACAAGGAGCTCCTGCCCGAACATTTGCGCTTCATCGAGGGGGTTGTCGACTCCGAGGACCTGCCCCTCAATATCTCGCGCGAGACCGTGCAGAGCAATCGCGTGCTGCGCGCCATCCAGAAGGTGCTGGCCGGCCGGGTGCTCAAGATGCTGCGCGAGCTGATGGACGAACGTCCCGGCGATTACAAGGCCTTCTGGGACCAATTCGGCATCTTCTTGAAGCAGGGCGTGGCGATGCAGCCCGGCGACAACGGCGACCTGCTGCCGCTGCTGCGCTTCAACTCCACCCTCGGCCATTCTGAGGGCGACGATTCTGCTTTCAGCGGGTCAGAGACCCGCCAGGAACAGAAAAAACAGGAGAAAGATAATCTCATCTCCCTCTCCGACTACACCGGCCGGATGATCCCGGATCAGAAGGAGATCTACTACCTCCTGGCCGCGGATTTGGCTACCGCCGCAAGCAGCCCGCACCTGGATCCCTTCAAGGCGCGCGGCATCGAGGTGCTGGCCCTGGTCGACCCGTTCGACGGCTTCATGATGCAAGGGCTGTTGGAGTTCGAAGGCAAGCCGTTCCGCAACGTGGACGACCCCGGGCTGGAGCTGCCGGGCGAGGCTGTGCCGGAGCAGGCGCAGCCCGAGGAGATCGCAGCCGAAGGGTTCGCGCACGTGTTGGCCCGCTTCACGCAGGTGTTGGGCGAGCGGGTGGCCGAAGTGCGCGAATCGAAGGTGCTGGTCGACAATCCGGCGCGTTTGGTTTCGCCAGAAGCCGGATTCGAGCGAGACATGCAGCGCGTCCGACGGCTGATCGAGCAGGACTACAAGATCCCGCCCAAAATCCTGGAGCTCAACCGGCGCCACCCGCTGATCCGCAACCTGGCCGGCCTGATCGAGCGCCAGCCCGCCTCGCCGGTCATCGAGCCGGCCATCGAGCTGCTCTTCGACAACCTGCTGCTGCTGGAGGGCCTGCACCCCAACCCGGCGAACATGGCCCCCAGGATTCAAACGCTGCTAGAGCAAGCGACATTCCAACAGGATGAACAGGATTGACAGGATGAGGCTTTTGCTTTCCCACTATCCTGTACATCCTGTTCATCCTGTTATTCCTGGATACTCCCCTACTTCGCTGTCATGGAGGTCAAAGTGGCTCTGCTTTACGAAGAACTGACAGCCAAGATCATTGAGGCGAGTTTCGAGGTCGTCAACGAACTGGGCGCGGGGTTTCTGGAGTCGGTCTATCAGCAAGCCATGCTCGTCGCCCTGGCGCAGAAGAGGCTGCGCGTCCGATCGCAGGCGCCCATTTCGGTCATGTTCCGCGGGCAGTCGGTCGGTGAGTTCTATGCCGATATCCTCGTGGAAGACAAGGTAATCGTGGAGCTGAAGGCCGTGAGCGCCCTGACACCCGCACACCAGGCCCAGGTGATCAACTATCTCAAGGCCACGGGAGTCGAAGTAGGGTTGCTCATCAACTTCGGTCGGCCCCGCCTGGAGTACAAACGCCTTCACCGGCCTCAGTGAGGTAGAATAACAGGATGTGCAGGATAGACAGGATAAAGAATGATCGTGTCCATCCTGTTTATCCTGTTCATTATAAGATAAGAGGGAGGACAGATGAATCAAAAGACGGGCGCGCACATCGGCGTCAAAGCATTCCTGCAATCGTTTCTCATCCTGCTCGCGTTGATGATCCTCACGGGGATCCTGACGTTGGTCGTGCCGGCCGGGGCCTATGATCGCGTCCAGGTGGACGGCCGCGAAATGATCGCCACCGAGTCCTTCCGCAACGTGGCGCGGCCGGACTATCCTATCTGGCGTTGGTTCACTGCGCCGTTGGAGGTGTTCACTATCGGGCCGGACAGGGTGACGGTGCTCATGCTCGTGGTGCTCATCATCTTGCTCGGCGCGGCGTTCGCTGTGATGGACAAGGGCGGCATCCTGCGCGCCATCCTGGAGGCGCTCGTGCGCACCTTCGCCACGCGCAAGTACGTTCTGCTGTTAGTGATCGCTCTCTTCTTCATGCTGCTGGGCGGCGCGTTCGGCATCCTGGAGGAGGTGATCATCCTGGTGCCGGTCATGGTAGGGCTGGCCTATGCGTTGGGCTGGGACTCGCTCGTTGGGCTGGGCATGAGCATCCTGGCGACCAACATGGGCTTCTCGGCAGCCGTCATGAACCCATTCACCCTCGGAGTCGCCCAGCGTATTGCCGAGCTGCCCGGCTACTCCGGCGCCTGGTTCCGGGTCATCATCTTCGCAGTGATCTATGTGCTCTTCGCCCTCTTCCTGGTGCGCTACGCTCGGCGCATCGAGAAGGATCCCCTCGCATCACTGGTCCATGTGGAAGACTCGGCTGAGCGCGCCAAATACGCGCACTTCGACATCGCTGCCATGCAGGAACTGACCCCGCGGCTGCGTCGCGCCACCATCTTCCTGGCAGCCTGCCTGATCTGCATCATGGCCATGCCGTTCATCAGCTCGCTGGCGCCCGGCCTGGGCGACCTGACTCTGCCCATCGTGGGGCTGCTGTTCGTCATCGGCGGGCTGGGTTCCGGCTTCATCTCGGGGATGGGCGCCAGGAGCGTAGGGCGCGCCATGTGGGAAGGGCTAAGCGGCATCGCGCCCGGCATCCCGCTCATCCTAATGGCTGCCAGCGTCAAGTACATCGCCTTCACCGGCGGCATCATGGACACCATCCTGCACACTGCGGCCGAGGCCTTCTCCGGCGTGAGCCCGCTGGCAGGCACCTATCTCATCTACGTGGTGGCGCTGGTGCTGGAGGTCTTCATCTCCTCCGGCTCGGCCAAAGCCTTCCTGCTGATGCCCATCATCGTGCCCATCGCCGACCTGGTGGGCGTGACGCGCCAGATCGCGGTGACAGCCTACTGCCTGGGCGACGGCTTCGCCAACATGGCCTATCCTACCAACGCCATGCTGCTGATCTCGCTGGGGCTGACTGCGGTGGGGTATCCCAAGTGGATCCGCTGGACCGCGAAACTGTGGGGGCAGATCGTGCTGATCTCGCTCATCTTCCTGGCGATCGCGGTCGCGATCCAGTACGGGCCGTTCTAGGCGCCCGGCGGCATCGAGGCTTCTCCGTCCAGCGTCCGGCCGAAGCGAACGATCCTGGGCGCGAAGCCAAGCTTCTGAAAGGCCTGGTGAGCTTCCGGGTTGAAGCTCCAGGAGGACAGCTCGACCTCCGTGATGGCTTCCGCCCGCGCAAATCCCAGCACCCGATCCACCAGCCTGCGCGCGATGCCGGCCCGGCGGCATGCCGCGCGCACGCCGATCTGATCCAGCTCGATCCACCGCCGCGCCAGGCAGAAGGGGTTGGCCGGCCGCTCACGCAGCTGCGCCACGACATACCCCACTGCCGCGCCATCCTGCTCGGCAAGCCAGATCCGCGCCTCTGGCAGCGCGAGCAGCCCGCGGAACCAGCTTGCCACCTCTCCGGCATCCGACTGCTTGAAGAAAGAGGGGTTATGGACCCGATGAAACTCCTGAACAAAGGCGTTCAGTTCAGCCAGCGCGTCCTCGTCGCCCAAGATGGCTTCGCGTATCGTCACATCCATGGTGGTCCTCACTCAACGATCAATACGGTCAAGCGCGCGTCCTGATCGTCATTTTACCTCAGTTGCGCCGGAGAATCCACTCAAAGAAAAGGGCCGGGGTACACTCGCACCGCCGGCCCTTGGGAACATATGAGCGCGTAGGGAATCGAACCCTAAACCCGCGGCTTAAAAGGCCGCTGCTCTGCCAATTGCTGGTTATGCCGATCAACCTGAGGTCAACTGCTCCAGGAAACCGGCGGCAGAAAAGATCGGGAAATCAACCCCTTTGTAGTCGACCGGGTCGCGCGTCACCAGGGCGTCGAGCGCCTCAGCCTACGCGCTGACCGCCTGCACTGCGTCTTCGAAGTCCTTCATCGGCAAGGTCAGAGCCGACAAGAGCAATTCGCGGTCCGGCCCACACACACGGCATGCAGCCAGTAAGCTCTCTACCAGTTGCCGAGCTATCGCAGCGCCTTTTAGCTTGCGCGCGATGTAGAATACGTTGACCGGCGTGATGACTGAGACGTACGCCTCAATCCGTCCTTCCTCATTGGCCTGCCAAAGCGCTGCGGCCGCGTCCGCAAAGGGCGCGCGATCCAGCAGGTAATCCAACACCACATTGGTGTCCAACAGGACGCGGATCACAGATACTTCTCCATCAGGTGCTCGGTATACGCGTCTTTCAGCTCGTCATCAGTGGGCAAGACACCCTCGACTTTAAGCGCGCCGCGCAGTTGCTTGAAGGCGACGGCGCGCCTTCGCTTGGGGCGCGCAGGTGGGGTCGCGGCTTGGCGCATGGCCCGCAACAACTCTTCGACAAGCTGAAGCTGCTGACTCAGGGGGAGACGCTTCGCTTCTGACACGATCTCGCGATAGAACATGCAAACCTCCTGTCTGCTATTTTACCTCAGATGCGCTTGGGAATCAACCTCAAAAAAACAAGCCGGCCGTGGATAACCACTTCCGGCTCATTAGGGGGTATGAGCGCGTAGGGAATCGAACCCTAAACCCGCGGCTTAAAAGGCCGCTGCTCTGCCAATTGAGCTACGCGCCCAACGAAGGCGAGTATATCATATCTGGGCGAAGAAGGCCAAACTGGATGCTGGATACTGGATGCTTGGCTGGATCTCTCCGCTCCTTTGTTCTCTATCTTCCGAAGTACTGATCCACCGCACCCGGCGCAAGCTTCTCCAACATGCTGCGCGGGATGCCGTTCGTTTGGGCCAGCCGGCTGTAGACGGCTGCGCTGGGCCGGACGGTGCGCGTACCGGCCTCCGGGTCCAGCTCAAACAGGCCGAAGCGCAGGCTCCACGCGGCCGCCCATTCGAAGTTGTCCACCAGCGTCCAATGATAGTAGCCGCGCACGTCGACGCCGTCCTGGATGGCTCGCCAGACTTCGGCCAGGTAGGTGGCCAGGAAGCGCGGCCGAATCTCATCTTTCTGGTCCGGCAGGCCGTTCTCCGTGATGTAGATCGGCTTGCCGTAGGGGGCCAGCTTCTGCAACGCCCAGTAGATCCCCTCGGGGTCGATCTCGCTGTACGGCTCGCCGTCCGGGGTGAACTCGCTGAGCTCGCCGTGGGGATCGACATAGTGCCGCGCAAAAAGCCCGCCCGGCTGCGCCGGGTCGAACGCGACGCGCTCGGTGGTGTAGTAGTTCAACCCGATGTAATCGCTGCTATCGATGAGCTGCGTGGCCTGCTGGCCCCAGCCGATCAACGGCGTCAGCCGGCCATGCGTGATCGCTTCCAGGGTTGCCCGATTCACCACCTGGTCCAGCCGCGCGGCCGCGCGGCGGTCGGCGGCGCTGGCCGGATCGGCGGGCTGGAAGAGGCGCATGTGATGCGCCAGGCCGACCCGAGCGCCTCCCTGCAGGCGATGGATCACGCGGTAAGCGCGACCGTGGGCTAACAACATATTGCGCAGCACTCTAAGGCCGCGCGGCAGGCTGTTCACACCCGGCGGGAAGGAGCCGCCCAGGTAGCCTCCCTGTGTGTAAACGATAGGCTCATTGATCGTGCACCACAGGTTCACCTGGTCGCCCAAGGCTTCCACCACACGGGTCACGAACCGCGCAAAGAATTCGCTGATCGAGGGGTTCTCCCACGCGCCTTGCTCGGTCAACCACAACGGATCAGTGAAATGATGCAGGGTCACCATCGGCTCAAGGCCGCGCTCGCGCAACAAACTAATCACGTCCGCATAGTAGTGCAGCGCGGCCGGATCAAAAACGCCCGGCTCCGGCTCGATGCGGCTCCACTCCACCGAAATGCGCAGGCTGTTTAACCCGAGATCGGCCGCGCGATCGAAGTCCGCGGCCGCGCTTTCCAGGTTCCGCCAATCGGTGGCCTGGCCCGCCCGCGCGCCGTTATGGATGCGGCCAGGGAGCTGCTCCCAGGCGCTCCATTGGTTGTTCGTGTTGCCGCCCTCGTTCTGGTGGGCTGCAGTGGCCGCGCCCCACAGGAAGCCGGGCGGCATTTTCAGGATTGAAGTGTCTGTCATCGAAAATCCTCTGCCAGGTGGGGGAATGCCGTGCCCCTACACGTCTAGGACTGGTCAAACCGGATCCAGAGCAACCCCTGATTAGCGGGAATGCTGAAGCTGATATTGCGGCTATCGCGCTCGCCGTTGCCGTCCAACACCCATAGAACGTAGTTGCCGGCGACCGTGTTGCCCGGCAACTGGCTCACACCCAGCGCAAATTCGTAGTTGTAGATGCCCAGCGTGCCCTGGCTGGAGGCATTGGCGACGCTGCGGACGCTGTCCGGGATGGGAAGCTTCACGCCATCCTTTTCCATCCAGACGAAATAGCTGCCTTGCGGTTCGTTCCGGCCGCCGTGGATGAAGAGGAACTGTAACTTGAGCTCCTGCCCACCATTATCGGCCGTGCTTCTCCCCGTCTCGCGCCACTTACAGCCATCGCCGCCGATGCCGGCGCACGGGTCAGATGTCGCAGGCGGCGCAGTCGGCTGCACTGGACGAGCCGTGGGCCGTGCTGCGGCCGGCCGCGGCGTGGCGGTCGGCTCAGGGGAGGCTGTCGGCTCGGACGTTGCGGTCGGCGCCGCGGTCGGCGGCTCGGTCGGCGTCGGCTGCGGCGTCTCGGTTGCGGTCGGCGGCACTGCGGTCTCGGTCGCCGTCGGCGGGGCCGGTGTGAAGGTCGGCATTTGGGTCTTCGTCGGCGTAACCGTGGGGGCTGGCGTATTGGCCGCGCAGCCGCTCACAAGGAGCAACGCACACACCAGGGCTGCCGTGCCGACAATGTTAGGTGCACGATTCATGAATACCTCAGTCAATTGCTGGGGATGTTGTCCGCATCGGGCGCCGCATCGGGCGCCGCATCGGGCGCCGCAGTTGGCGACGCGGCCGCCGCGACGGTGGCCGGAAGCCAACGCTGCAACGCGACCCCGGCGCCCTGCAGAAAGGCAACGGCGTTGTCGTCCGGATAGCTGCCGGCATAGACGACGCGCTTGATGCCGGCGTTGATGATCATCTTGGCGCACGTGAGACACGGCTGGTGCGTCACGTAGAGGGTGCTGCCCGCCACGCTCACACCGTGCAGCGCGGCCTGGATGATGGCGTTCTGTTCCGCATGCAGCGTGCGCAGGCAGTGACCGCCGATCATCAGGTGGCCGATCTCATCACAATGCGGCAGGCCGGCCGGCGAACCGTTGTAGCCGGTTGTCAGGATGCGTCGATCCTTGACAATGATCGAACCGACATAAGCACGATCGCAGGTGCCGCGCTGCGCTACCTGAAAAGTGATCCCCATGAAGTAATCATCCCACGAGGGACGATGATGTGCGTCCGAAACCATATCAACTCCGCCACTCAATGAGCCCAAAAGTCCCATCCGGCGCACCACGCAACACGCACCACGCACCACGCATCACTTCACCCTGTCCCAAACTGCCGATCCCCGGCATCGCCCAGCCCTGGAACGATATAGCCGATCTCGTTCAGCCGCTCATCGATGGCAGCCAGGTGAATGGGCACGTCGGGATGAGTGCTGTGCAGACGCTCGACACCCTCCGGTGCTCCGATGATGCCCACGTACTTGATCCGCCGCGCACCCCAGTTCTTCAGAATATCGACGGTCGCGGCCGCCGATCCGCCGGTGGCCAGCATCGGATCCAAAATCAGGCAGACTTGAACGGTAGGCGCAATCGGCAGCTTGTTGTAGTATTGCACGGGCCGCAGCGTACGTTCATCACGGAAAAGGCCGATGTGCCACACCTCAGCGCCGGGCATCATCTCCCAGATGCCCTCCACCATGCCCAGGCCTGCACGCAAAACCGGCACCAGGCCAATCGCCTCGGTCAACTGAGAGCAGGCCGCGATGCCCATCGGTGTTTCCACTGCCTTCGCGGATAGCCCCAGGTCGGACGTGGCTTCATACGCCAACAGAATGGAGATCTCACGAATCAGCTCGCGGAACTTTTTCGGCTCCGTCTGCTTGTCGCGCAGGATCGAAAGCTTATGCTGGATCAGTGGATGGCCGGAAACAAAGACGTTATCACCTGACATAGGACTTACCTCCTGAAGTTGGCGGACATGCATCTCACGGGATCCACAAAAAACGGGTTGGGCTTCCCCACATCCAAGGGGCCTCCCAACCCGTCCACTGGCGCTGTCACGCCCGACGTTTGTCGCCGCATATTGATCATGCGTTCCTGCTACTGGATTTCCTGCGGTGAGCGCGGCATCATCCCGCGTTTGATCAGCTTCTCAACCTCAACCTGACAAGTGACGCACAGAGTCGTCTCAGGCTGCACTTCCAGACGCTCGGTCGGGATTTCCTTGCCGCAGCGCTCGCAAACCCCATACTTGCCCTTGTCAATCGCCCGCACTGCAGATTGGACGCGCGTTAACTTGACTTCGAGCTGGCTGACTAACGCCACATTCTTCTCGCGCTCAATCAAGTCAGGATCGCCTTCTTCTGCGTCGACGTCTACCTCAACTTTCAATGCCTCACGCAAGCGTTCCAATTCGCCCGCAATACGTTTTCGTTCCTCCAAAAGCTTATGCCGTTCTCGCGCGATGATTTGCTGTCGTGTCAGCATGGCTGTCTCCCTTGGGCAACCCGAAGCCTGGCTACGCCAGATTTCATTCTCAAAACCCAACCTACAAAAAGCTGGCCCTTTATACCACGGAACATAATTGACGTCAATGTTGCAAAACCCACAATGTCAGTCGCGTTGGTTCAAAGCGCTGGCTTCTGGTATAATGGCAGTTGGCCCTCGTGGCCGCGACTTAAGGATCGAAGGTAGCGATGACTGAACGCACAATTGCCCCCCAAAGCCGTCCAGAAGAGGTGGTAGTGGATGCCGCCTTGCGGCCGCGTACCCTGGCCGAAATGGTGGGCCAGGATCGCCTGCGCGAAAACCTGGAGATCCTGATCCAGGCAGCACGCACGCGCAACGAGCCGTTGGATCACGTCCTGTTCTATGGCCCGCCGGGGCTGGGGAAATGCATCGTTGGCTCCAGCCTGGTGTTGACCGGCAGTGGGTTACACCCGCTTGGCAGCATCGTCCACGCTGATCAGCCTCCCGGCCAGTACGCGGTTTGCTCCGCCACCATCTACGGGATAGAAGGGCCAGAGCCTGCCTCGCATACTTATCGGCAGGGCAAAGCTGCGACCATCCGACTGCGCACGCGTTCCGGGTTTGAGCTGGAAGGAACCCCTAACCATCCGGTCCTGGTGGCGACGGCGAATGGCCCGCAATGGCGTCCGTTGAGCGAGCTGACGAGCGCTGATTTCGTAGCTATCGCCGATGACACCCACCTGTGGGGCCAGATGCAGCGTGTGACCTACACCCCGCAGTGCGCCCATTCCAGGCTGCGCCGCGCCTTAGCGGACAGGAGAACGCAGACAGCACACGGGCTGCTGACCGAAGAGTTGCACCGTGCGCCAACAGCAACCGAACTCGCCGTGGCGGTCGGTGCGCCTCTGCGTACGAACCCTACCGCGCGCGTCGCCGCGCTGCGTCTCGGCCTGCCACTGTCCGATGGTCGAAGCGTAGGTACGCAGGTGCAGGATGTGCTACCCGTCGCGTACGATACGACGGGATTGACTGCGCAGATGCCGGATGTGCTGGACGCTGACCTGGCCTACCTTATGGGCTTGCTCGTCGGCGATGGTCACATGGAAAAAGGCCCGGGCGCACCCGGTTTCGTCATCACGGCAAGCGAGCCCGAGATTCAAGCCGAAGTGCAACGGATCGCCGCGGCCGAGTTCGGCGTGACGGTAGCCGTGCATGAATACCCGGAGCGGGCGCCCAACCTGCGTTTCAGTCAAAACATCGGCCATCTGATGTTGTCTCTGGGCGTCCTGCCGGTGAAGGCAGGGGATAAGGTCGTGCCAAGCGCGATCCTCGCCAGCCCTGAAAAGGTTGTTATCGGATTCCTGCAAGGGCTTTTCGATGCAGACGCGCATGCATGGCCACAAGAAGGCTATGTTGATTTCTGTACAAAATCAGAGACACTCGCGCGACAGGTCCAACTACTGCTGGCCAACCTGGGAGTGATTGCTCATCGCAGCAGTAAGACCATCCAGGGCAAGACCTATTGGCAATTGTTTATCGGCGGGCGTGATGCAGTGCGCTATGCAGAACGAGTCGGGTTCCGGCTGAGCCGCAAACAGGAGGCGCTGAACGGCTTGCACCACGTCAAACGAGGCTGGAGCCGCAGCGACATCGTGCCGTTCGCCCATCTGGCCATGCGCGAGTTATTCAATGCTTCTCGCCCGCACTCGCATGCCCGCCATAAACAGTTTTACCATGTCCAGGCGGGGGACCGGATGCTGTCACGCGCGCAGATTGCCCGGTATCTGGACCTCCTTCCGGAGTGGGTCGTCGCTCTGCCTGCGGCGGCTACGCTAGCTGCCCTGAGCGATGAACATATCTACTGGGATCAGGTAACAGATCTCACCGCGGGTGAAGCTGAAGTATACGACTTCTGTGTCCCCGGCACGCACTCATTCGTGGCGAATGGCTTTTTTAATCACAACACAACCTTGAGCCATGTGCTGGCCAACGAAATGGGTGTGGGGTTGAAGGTTACCGCCGGCCCAGCCATCGAGCGCGCCGGCGACCTGGCGGCCATTTTGACCAACCTGCGCGCGGGCGATATCCTATTCATTGATGAGGTGCACCGCCTGGGCCGTGCCGTCGAAGAAGTACTCTACCCGGCCATGGAGGACTTCGCGCTGGATATTGTGATCGGCAAAGGCCCCAGTGCGCGGAGCATCCGCCTAAAGCTGCCGCGTTTCACTTTGATCGGTGCGACAACCCGGCTGGCGTTGATGACCGCGCCGCTGCGGGCACGGTTCGGAGCGGTCTATCGTTTCGATTTCTATGAATTCCCGGCCATGGAAGCCATCGTGGCGCGCGCCGCACGACTGCTCCAAGCGCCCATCACCCCGAGCGGGATCGCAGAGATCGCGCGCCGCGGCCGAGGCACGCCGCGCGTGGGGCTGCGCCTGTTGCGCCGCGTGCGTGATTACGCACTAGTCCGCAGCGATGGCACCATCACCCCGGAAACTGCCCGCGAGGCGCTTACGCTGCTGGATGTCGATGACCTCGGGCTGGACGCCCTCGATCGCGGCGTGCTCACCCGCATCATCCGTGACTTTCGCGGCGGGCCGGTCGGACTGGAGACGATTGCGGCCTCTCTTTCCGAGGAGTCGGACACGATCATGGATGTCGTGGAGCCGTATCTGCTCCAGCTCGGATTCCTGGAACGCACGCCCCGCGGCCGCGTAGCTACGCGTAGAGCCTACGAGCATCTGGGCGAACCTTACCCCGAAACCGGCGAACAGCCCGCCCTATTCAATCAAGAATGAAAACCAGCGAATTCGACTATACCTTGCCCCCGGAATTGATCGCGCAGACGCCGGTCGAGCCGCGCGACGCATCGCGGCTGCTGGTGCTGGATCGTGCGACAGGCGAAATCACCCACCGCATCTTCAGGGATGCCCTGGACTACCTGCGCCCGGGCGACCTGATAGTCGGCAATGACAGCCGCGTCATACCGGCGCGGCTGCACGGGGTCAAACAGACGGGCGGAACGGTGGAGATTTTTCTGCTGCGGCCGGCCATCATCCCCCCCAGCCCCCCTGCTCCCGAAACAAAGGGCGTCATTCAGGAGAAAGTGGGAGGCGAAGACAGATGGGAATGCCTGGTGGGCGGCAAGGGATTGCGGCCGGGTGTGCAGGTGCGAATCAGCCCTGCGGGCTTTCAGCAATTCTCAGGGCCAGCGGAGATCACGGCAACCATCCTGGCTGAGACGGAGAACGGCGGCCGGATTGTCGCATTCGACCCGCCTACCGACAAATGGCTGTGGAATGTCGGTGAAGTGCCGCTGCCGCCCTACATCCATGAGCCCCTTGCCGATGCAGAGCGCTACCAGACAGTTTACAGCCGCATCGAGGGGTCGGTAGCGTCCTCCACGGCAGGACTGCACTTCACGCCGGAGCTATTAGTGGTGCTGCGCGAACGCGGGGTGCGCCTGGCATTCGTCACCCTGCACATCGGGCTGGACACCTTCCGGCCGGTGCAAGCCGAGGAGATCGAGCGGCATCAGATCCACCGCGAATGGGCCAGCCTGAGCGCGGAAACCGCGCGCGCGGTCAACGAAACCCGGCTGTCCGGCGGCAGGGTGTTTGCAGTGGGGACCACAGTGGTGCGCACCCTGGAGAGTGCGGCCAAGATCGCGCTGGGCTTCCGGCCTTGTGACGACATCCCAGCGGGTGCGGCCTGCGGCTGGCAAAGCGTTGCGGCGTTCACCGGCGAGACCGACCTGTTCATCCGGCCCGGTCACCTCTTCCGCGCGGTGGATGCCATGATCACAAACTTCCACCTGCCCAAATCTACCCTATTGATGTTGGTGAGCGCATTCGCGGGGAAAGGGCTGATCGATCAGGCATACGCCGAGGCGATCCGACAGCGGTATCGGTTCTATAGTTTCGGGGATGCGATGTTGATCATCTGATTGCGAATGGGCAGGATGCGCCGAATAAGAGCTTGGGGCGCTCCTGGGGAATCGTCCGCCATCCTGCCCATCCGATATCTTACGCCAACCCTAACGCCTTGGCCACCTCGGCCGGCCGCCAATCAACGATGATCTGTCCCTTGATATCGAATGTCGGCGTCGTCTCAAAGCCATTGGCCCAACCTCGCACACGCCTGGCGGCCGCGCGATCCCCGGAGATATCCACCTCGACATAGGAGATACCCTTCTCCTTGAGCCAGGCACGCGCCTGCCGGCAAGCGCCGCACCAGGGAGTGCAGTAGATGACCACATCAGCGCTGGGGCGCTCGGCCGGTGCAACGCTGGCCGCGGCTCGCTCTGCTGCGGCCAGCACGGCCGCGGCCTCCGGCTCCAGCTCGTTCAGCACCTTGAAGATCTCCTCGTTGTCCGGCTGCAGGTTAATATCGTGCACATCCACGTAGCGGACGATGCCCTGCTTGTCGATGACGAAAATCGCGCGTTCAGAGTAGCCTTCCGAACGCAACACGCCATAAAGCTGCGCGACCTGCCCATGAGGGAAGAAGTCGGAGAGCAGCGGATAGGTGATCCCCCCCAGGCTCTCCGCCCATGCGGCCAGGCAAGCTGTGCTATCTACGCTGAGGCCCAAGACCTGGGCCTGCATCCCCTCAAAGCGGGTCAGTGCCGCCTGATAAGAGGGGATCTGACTCGTTCAGACGGGAGTCCAGGCGAGAGGGAAAAAAGCCAGCACGACGTGACGCTTATCGCGATAGTCGCTCAGCCGCACCATCTGCCCAAGATGACTCCCCAGGGCAAAGTCCGGCGCCATTTGTCCGCACGTGATTACCATAGGTATTACCTCTTAGGACTTTCGCTTGAATGAGCGGCATGGTAACATGGCCACATGATTACCAAA
>CAYYTK010000010.1:96396-137794 GCA_964474695.1 uncultured Anaerolineales bacterium | reverse complement strand
CGTGCAGCGGCCGCGGCACGCGGGCGGTGAAACGGCTGAGAGTTGTCATGGGCGGTGCCCTCCTGGGGCAGTTACTTGCAGGCGCAGCGTATCGCGACGCAGCACGCTCTGGCTGGACGCCAGGACGGTCAGGACCTCGATATGATCAGGCTCGATCTTCACGACCGGCATGCCGGCGGGGCCGCAGTCCAGGGCCAGACGGCAGCCCCGGTACTGCATCACGCGCGGCGCCAGCGCGGCGACCCAGCCCAGGACGAGATCGCGGTTGAACTGCCGGGCCTTGGCCTGCTCTTCAAAGTGCGTCGTGGGCCGGATGCGGATGCCGGCGGCGGTGAAAATCACGGTCGGCTCCGCTCACAAGCCGCTGGCGGCCGGCTGCGCCTCGCTCAGCCGCGGCATGAGCGCCGGGTCTGCACCCGCCGCCGCCTGCTGCGCTTCCGCTTCGGCGGCCCGGTCGAGGATCAGGCGGTAGACCAGCGCCAGGCGCTGCGCGGCGCCCGCCGGCAGGGTGCTGGCTGGCCGGGCGGCGGGCCCGGGTGCGGCTGCGGGTTGGCAAGCTGGGTTCATGTGCACGCTCCACTGGATCACAGGCTGCTGCCGCGGCGCCGGCCGGGGCCGGCGGCGGGCTGGTGGCCGGATCAGCCACCGTCAATTGATATGCATATTTTTCGTAACAGAAAGTTACGAAATCCGAAACTCAATACCGAAAAAAAGAGATGGGGTGGATTATTCGGTTTTCGTAACCATAGTGTATAATATTTCTTATCCTAAGTCAAATCTTCGCTGTGGCGCCGTAGCCCAGATTCGGATATAATAACGTGGAGGTTACAGATTATGAACACAGAAAGCAGTCTGACACGTGAGATCGCCTCCCGGGTGCGCACGGTGCGCGAGAGCGCCGAGCCCAGGCTGACCCAGGAAGAGCTCGGCGCCAGGCTCGGCTTGAGCAAGGTCGGCTACGGCCATTACGAGCGCGGGGCGCAGCCCTTCAGCGTCTGGCACCTGTACCAGCTTGCCGGGATCCTCGGCCGGCCGGTGGAGTACTTTCTGGGCCTGAAGACCGATCTGCGCCTGGACGAGCAGACCCTGCTCGGCGCGTATCGGCGCCTGGACGGCTCGCAGCAGCAGGCGTGGGTGCTGGTGAGCTTCCTGCAGATGTGCCGGCATTGGGAAGAGGCGCCGGCGGCCCCGGCGGCTGAGTCCGACCTGGTGCCGGTGATCGTCGCCCGGCAGACGCCGGACGGTCGGCTGGAGCTGGTCCAGCAGGGTCTGATGCAGGCGGAAGCTGTGGCGCACCTGAGCGACTACGAGCCGGTTGACGGCCGGGCGCTGACGCCGCAGGAGTGGCAGTACGTGAATTCCCTGCGCCTGTTGACCCCTGCGGAGCAGGCGGAGTCCCTGCAGGAGCTGGAGGCGCGGGTGGCGCGGGCGCGCGCCGCAGCGGCTTCTTAGCCGTCTCGGCGGCCTCCTGCGCGCGCTCTTCATCATCGGGCAACTCCCTCAACAAGCGGATCTGCGTGGCAAACCGGTTAACCATGACCATTGTACCCCCTTTGTACTTTGAAGAACGAACGAATGTTCTACTGTGACGCAAATTCTAACATGAGTCATTCTGGAATGCAAAAATCGCGCTCCGCCTTGCGGGCAGCCTGCCGGGCGTCCGGACTCACCTATTGGGAGGGGTGACACGATGTCGTCTGCTGACGGTTTTGACGATCTGACCGACAAGGGCCGGGCCGGCCGCACGCGCACCGACTGGTTCAAGGAGTATTTCGAGGCGGCCGCGACCGCCGGCGTGCTCGGCGATCCGCACGGACAGCTCGCCTATGCTTACCTGCGCTGCTCTTCGTCCGGCCAGGTCGAGGAGGGCCGTTCCGGGCTGCCGCGCCAGCTCCAACATGTGACCGAGGTCGCCATTGCGCACCACCTCAAGATCACCTGGGACACCGTCTTCTTCGATGATCACAGCGGCTTCGAGTTCGAAGACCGACCCGGGCTGTCCCTGCTGCGCCAGGCCGCCCAGCGGCCGCGCCGCCCCAGCCACGTGCTGATTATGGAGTACCTGGACCGCCTCTCCCGCAACGCCAAGTGGCACCAGGGCTACCTGCTGGATGAGTTCGCGCGCCTGGGGATCAAGATCCTGTTCTGGAAGGCGTTCGGTTCCGATATCGAACGGGCTGTGATGGGCGCCATCTCGGAGCAGGGCATGCGCGATGAGATTGCCCGCATGGTCGAGGGCACCCGCTTCAAGGCCAAATCCGGCCGCGTCACGGCCAAGGTGCGCAAATATGGCTACATCTTTGTGGACGGCGACGGGCAACCCACTGAAAAGGCCCGCAAAGACACGCACTACGCGCTCCATCCGGAAGAGTCCCGGATCATGGCCTTCGCCTACGAACGGATTGTCTTCGACGGCTGGTCCGTCTATCAGGTCTGTGAGTACCTGGAGCAGACGGGCGTCCCGACCCGCCGTAACGCCAAGCATTGGCACACGGCCACGGTCGCCGACCTGCTGCGCGATCCGATCTACAAGGGCGAGTTCTGCGCCAATCGCGTCCACTACGAACGCGTCATCAACCCTCAGACCGGCAAAGCCACCATCAAGCAAATTCAGCGGCCGCCAGAGGAATGGATCCGGGTATCGGTGCCGGCGGTCGTCACACCTGAAGTCTGGCAGATGGCTCAGGACCAGATCACGAAAAAAAGGAAGACTGCCAGCCGTAACCTGCGCCGCGAACGCTTGCTCTCCGGTTACCTGGTCTGCGCCCGGTGTGGCAGTTCTTTTCAGGGCGCCGGCGGCAACCAACAGCATCCCAATCTATACTACTACTGTCGCAGTTGGGCCGAAATCCCTTCCGTCCGGCGGCTCGTCTACTGCGGATCGCCCACCGTCTTCAGCCGGGTGCTGGATGCGCATGTCTGGCACAGCATCATGTCCATCATCCTCGCGCCCGATCTGGTCGCCCTGGGCCTGGGCGAGGAGGCGGCGGCGGAAAGACGCGCCGGCTATGCCCAACAGGCCGACTACCTGACCGGCCAGATCCGCCGCAAAGAACAGGAACGCACGCGCTGGGAGGAAGCTTATGCCGCCGGTTATCTGACCATGGATGAGTGGGGCGACAAGCACCGCGCCATCCAGGCCGACATCGCCGGCGCGCGCGCAGGCCTGCGCAAGATCGAAAAGGACTTGCTCGAGGTCGGCAAGCTCGAACTGCAGCGCCAGATGGCGATCACCTTCTTCGAGCGGCTGCGGCACAAGGGCGTGTCCCTGGATATGCCCTTCGCCGACAAGCGCCAAGTCCTCTCCCTGCTGCTCGATCGGGTGGTCGTCGACTCGGTGGAGAAATGGTACCGGCTGGAGGGCACGATTCGGGGGACGTTTACCTACTCCGAGGATGCGCCGGGGGCGTCTGGGGGGCCGGAAAGCCAGTTTGCCGTCAGTTTACCCACAACTGAATCAGTTGAGTCGGCATCTGTCCCTTGATATCCTGGAAATCTGCCGCATAGGGCGGGGGGTCGTCGTCCAGGTTGAACTCGGCGCGATACGGTTCGATGGGGTGGTAATCGCGGAGATGCGCGGCCAGCCGCCCCAGCGCGTCCACCGGGTAAACGTCGATCCCCTCCACCAGTGCGGCTTCAGGTGCGTCGGCCTGCGGCACGAAGATCGCCTTGTAGCCCAACTCCTTGGCCGCGTGCGCCATCGGCAGCACCCCTTCCACGTGCCGCACCGAGCCGTCCAGCGACAGCTCGCCCAGGAACAGGCTGCCCTCCATGTCGACTGGGATTTGTTCGGCCACGGCCAACAGGGCGACGGCGATGGGCAGATCGTAGGCCGGACCTTCCTTGCGCAGATCGGCCGGGGCCAGGTTGATGGTCAACCGGCCGCGCGGATAGGTCAGGCCCGAGTTGAAGATCGCCGCGCGCACCCGCTCGGTCGATTCTTTCACGGCCGCGTCGGGCAGGCCCACCAGCGTGACCGATGGCAGTGACTGGGGGTTGAGATCGACTTCCACTTCCACCAACGCGCCGTCCAGGCCGACCAGCGCACAACTGAAGACTTTTGCCAGCATGACCTTCTCCTGGGGAACGAAATGTCAAGCACAGAGAGGAGCCGGGGTTAGTTTAGCACAGGGCACAGCGAGGGGCAAACCGCTTCCGGCGGGTCTCGGGCCCGCCGGAGGCAAGAAATACTGGCTTCAGCCTCAGCGATTCCAAATGTAGTCGGAGCATCCTGAGCGGAGCACGGCGCACGAGTTCCACGGCGTCCCACCACCCACAACCTGCGCCGTGCGAAGTCGAAGGATGCGGCTCACCATGCCCGCTTCGGCCTCCTTCGACTGCGTTCCGCCCATACTGCGGGCGGAACTCCGCTCAGGATGCCTGCGCTGGCGGTTACATTTGGAATTACTGCTTCAGCCTGCATTTCGATCGCCTGCTCGAATTCCTGCGCCACCGGTCATTAGCTTGCCAGAGATCACTTAACTGAGTACAATAGTGGTGCTGCCTGATCCCAGCCAGCGCCAAACTTTGTTGCCCAACAGGGCCGATCTTCGATGATGAAAGGAGACCTCCCCATGGCTTTCGAACTACCCGCTCTGCCGTATGCCGACACCGCGCTGGAACCGTACTATTCCGCCAAGACCTTCAGCTTCCACCACGGCAAGCATCACAAGGCGTATGTGGACAACCTCAACAAGCTGCTGCCCGGCAGCCCGTTCGAGAACGCTACGCTGGAAGAGATCATCATGGCCGCGGCCGGTGACGCGACCAAGGCCGGTTTCTTCAACAACGCGGCCCAGGTGTGGAACCACACCTTCTTCTGGAACTGCATGACGCCGGATGGCGGGGGCAAACCGACCGGCAAGTTGGCCGCCAAGATCGACGAGGCGTTCGGCAGCTACGAGAAGTTCGCCGAGCAGTTCAAGGCTGCCGCGGTGGGCCGCTTCGGCAGCGGTTGGGCCTGGCTGGTGCTCGACGGCGGCGCGCTGAAGATCATGAGCACGCCGAATGCCGAGACCCCGATGACCGGCGGCAAGGTTGCGTTGTTGACCGTGGACGTATGGGAGCATGCCTATTACCTGGATTACCAGAACCGCCGGCCCGACTTCGTACAGACGTTCCTGGATCACCTGGTTAACTGGGACTTCGTCGCCGTGAACCTGGCCACTGCATAGCCGGCACATGCACGACGATGCCCTCCCCGGCGGGCCGCCGGCAGCGCAGCGTATCCTGGTCGTGGATGACGACCCTGCGATTCAGCGCCTGGTGAAAGACAAGCTGGAGAACGCCGGCTACGAGGTGTTCACCGCTGCCAACGGTCGCCAGGCGCTGGAGGCCATCGGCCGCACCGGCATGCCCCATCTGGCCATCGTCGACATCAATATGCCGACGATGAACGGCTTCGAGTTTTGCGAAGCCGTGCAGCAGTTCAGCGATCTGCCGGTGATCATGCTCAGCGCGGTGGATGAAGAGGAGACCATCATCCAGGGCATCAGCCGCTACGCTGAGGATTATGTCACTAAGCCGTTCAGCCCGCGCGAGCTGCTGGCGCGCGTGCAGCGCGTGCTGCGCCGCATCGGGGACTTTGCCTACACATTGGCGTTGCTGACCCGCATCGACGGGCGCCTGGCTGTGGACTTCCCGCATCAGTCGGTCCTGGTAGACGAGCACCCGGTAGCGCTGACGCCGACCGAGACCAAACTGCTCTACTTGCTGCTCCGCAACGCCGGCCGGGTCGTCACCATCGATTTCCTGCTGCGCCGCCTGTGGCCGATGGAGGAGGTGTTCGAGGACACCCTGCGCGTCCACGTCCACCGGTTGCGCCAAAAGATCGAACCTAACCCGTCCAAACCGAGCTACATCCTCACCGAGCGCGGTTTGGGCTATAGCTTCCCGGCCAAACGCTAGTCCAGGTGCGTAATTCAGGTCGTAACATTCGCAGATTACCTTTTAGGAGGCATAGATGGCCGACAACGAACAGGTGACCGGAACCGAATCGGTCGAGCGAATTCGCGACATCATCTTCGGGCCGAAGATGCGCGACTATGAGCAGCGCTTCGAAGTTGTCCTGCGTGACCTTGGCCGGCTGCAGCAGGAGATCGACCGGCTGAATGAACAGCTCGCTGCCAAAGATGCCGCGCAAGGCCGCAACCTGCAAGCACTCCGGCAGGAGCTGAACCAGGCCAGCGCTGAACAGGAGGGCGCGCTCAAGGTTGAAGCCAGCCGGCTGAACACCGCACTGAGCGAGCTGAGCGCGACGCAAAACACGGGGTCCCAAAACCTGCGCCAGGAGTTGCAGAAGACCGAAAGCGATCTGCGCGCCGCCCTCAAAGCCAACACCGATCGGCTGAGCGCTCAGTTGACGGATCAAGCCTCGGCCCAAGAAGCCAGCCAGCAGACACTGCGCCAGGAGCTGCGCAAGGCCGACGGGGAGCTGCGCGATGAGCTGCGCCAGGTGGCCCAACGGCTCACTGACGATAAGCCTGATCGGGCCATGCTGGGCGAACTGTTCATCGAGTTGGGCAACCACGTCAAGACCGGCGGTTCCCTGGCCGATCTGCTGCAAAGCCTGGATCAACCGAGCTAACGCCGGATGGACGCACGCCAGCCCCTGCCGGAGGCGGCAGATTCGCGGCCAGCAGCCGGATACGGCCAGCCGGAAAGCCAGACCCCACCCAGGGCGCCAGATCCGGCAGCGCTTTCATGCGCACCGGTCGGCGAGCAATCGCTGGCAGAGTTGCGCCAGATCCTGGCGCGACCGGACCGCGAGCTCTCGACTGCGCTTGAGGCGCGGGTCGCGACCCTGGAGCACCGGACCGGCGATTCGTCCGAACTAATCGAGGCCATCTCGCCCCTCATGGGCGATATGATCCGGCGCAACATCCAGGACAGCCGGGACGAGATGATCGAGGCGCTCTACCCGATCATCGGCCAACTCATCAGCCGCGCCGTGGCCGAGGCCATCCGCGATCTGGTGCGCACGATCGATGCGCGGATGCGGCCTTCTTTCAGCCCGGAAGGCATTTTCCGACGTTTGCGAGCGCGTCGGGCGGGCATCCCGGACGCAGCTCTGGCACTGCGCGACGCCTTGCCCTTCCAGGTGACGGAGCTTTTCCTGGTGCATCGCGAGAGCGGCTTGCTGCTGCTGCACCTTTCCAACCTGCCGGAACAAACGGATCAAGCCGACCTGGTCAGCGGCATGCTCACCGCCATCCGGGATTTCGTCCAGGATGCCTTCGGCCGCGGCCAGGAGGGCCAGCTCGACGAGATCCAATACGGCACCAAACGCATTCTGATCGAGGCCACCCGACACGCGTATCTGGCTGCGGTGGTGGAAGGCATCGAGCCGGCGGGCTTCCGGGCCGCGCTGCGCGAGCAGATCATCACCATCGAAAATGATTATTCCGACGCGTTGGTGCACTACGACGGCGACGCCACCCATTTTACCGCCGCCAAGCCGGATCTGGTCACGCTGATGGCGGCTTCGGACAACACTGAGCCGGCGCCCCCTACGGGCTTGAACGCCGGGCAGCGACGGATCCTGATCGGCCTGGCTGCCCTGATCACCCTGTGCCTGCTGGCCACATGCCTGGGCAGCATCCTGGCGGTGCGCCGCACGCTCAATCGCCCGGCGACAATGGTGATGATTGTAGTCACCGCCACGCCGGGGCCGACGTTTACGGCTACCCGGACGCCGGCGCCCACTCCGACGCCGTTGCCGTCGCCATCTCCGACGGCAACACCGGCGCCGACAGCAACGGCGACGGCGACCAGGACGGCCGTTCCCGCCTCGCCAACACCGGCGCCTAGCCCCGTGGCCAGGATCGTCGAGGCGCAGATCAACCTGCGCAGCGGGCCGGGCCTGAATTATGGTGTGCTGGAAGTTGTCGAACAGGGCCGCGCCCTGACAGTGGTGGGACGGAATGCCACCGGCGGCTGGTGGCAGGTGTGCTGCACGCAAAACGGCGCCAGCGGTTGGGTCGCCTCAGCGCTCGTTCAACTCGAAGGAACCCTGCTCGACGTGCCAGTAACGGCAGGAGAATAGCGGTGCTCTCACTCAGTAAAAAAGTATGCCTGCTGGGCGATTACGGGGTCGGCAAGACCAGCCTCGTGCGCCGCTTCGTCTATAACTTGTTCGAGGACAAGTACCTCAGCACCATCGGCGTCAAAGTCAGCCGCAAAATGATTGCGCTCCCGCACGACAATGACATCGTCGAGCTGACACTGATGTTGTGGGACCTGGCCGGCAGCGAGGAATTCGACGATGTGCGGGCCAGCTATCTGCGCGGCGCCAACGGCGCCATCATCGTCTGTGACCTGACTCGCCCCGCCACGCTGGAGACTGTCGCCAGGTATGCCACCGAGTTGCGGCAGATGAATGCCGCCGCCAGTCTGATCATCGCGGCCAACAAGGGCGATTTGTATGCAAAGCGCCAACTCACACCGGAGCAGCTCAGCGCCCAAGCCGCCGCGCTGCGCGCCGTGTGCCACGTCACAAGCGCCAAAACCGGCGCCAATGTCGAGACGGTCTTCCGCCAGCTCGGCCAGTTGCTGATCGTTTGACCCGGCGCGGCATGCCGGATCGAACGAGCGAATTTCCAACCGGAATCGGAGCGCCCCATGCCCCCACAGGTTGTCCAGGCCATCTTACGCGATCGCCGGGTCGCTTACGCGATCACGGATCGCGACCTAAAAATCATTGAAGTCGGTGGCGGCAGCGAAAACGTGCAGACGTGGCTGAGCAGTTGGCTGGGACATCCCCTGACCGACATGATCCCCGAATTGATTGGCGGCGAAGAGGCCTTGGCCGAGGTGCTGGCCGGCAAGTTGCCGCGCTATCAACTTCCCTGGATCAATCGCGAGCTGTCGGGCGACTCGATAGCCTACCTCACGATGGCCGATCTGCCCCACCTGGATGATGCAGGGCAGATCGTGGGGCTCATCCACGTGATCCAGGATGTCACCGATGTCGGCCGGTTGGAGCAGAACTTGATGCAGCAGCGCAACGGGCTCCGCCTGCTCCAGGAAGAGCTGCGCCGCCAGAATCTCAAGCTTGAGGCCGCCAATGTCGAGTTGCGCAGGCTAGACAAGGCCAAATCCACTTTCGTATCTATCGCCGCACATGAGCTGCGCACGCCCCTCGCATCGATCAGCGGCTACCTGGAGATGCTCCTGGATGGCGATGCCGGCCCTCTCACCGACCGGCAGTGCGACTACCTGCGTATCCTGGAAGGCAGCGCGCAACGGCTGCTGCACATCACCAAAGACCTGCTGGACCTGACGCGGATTGAAGCGGGGCGCCTGGAACTGCTCCTGAAGCCCGTCGACCTGGTGCAGCTCGTCGAGTGCGTCACGGCCGAACAGATGCCCCAACTGGAGGCCAAGGCCCAGCAGCTTTGTCTGCACATGCCGGCGCACATGCCGCCCGCCCTTTGTGACGCAGCCCGTGCAGCCCAGATCGTGGGCAACCTGCTCAGCAACGCCAGCAAGTACTCGCCCGCCGACACGACCATCACCATCGAAGTTGCGCAGGCAAGCGAACCCGGCTTCCTGAGCATCTCGGTCAAGGATCAAGGCAAGGGTATCGCTGAGGAGGATCGCCCACACCTCTTCAATCCGTTCTTCCGCACCCCTGATGCCATCCGCGACGCCACGGGCGCCGGCCTCGGACTTTACATCGCCTCTTCGCTCGCCGAGTTGCACGGGGGCCGTTTGTGGTTCGACAGCACCCTCGGTAGGGGCAGCACCTTCCACGTCACCTTCCCCGTCGCCCGCGCCAACTGATCTTCGCCCGCAACGTAATACGAGTTGTAATCTTGCCGTGAGATTATTATTGTAGAATACATCATACTTGGGCGCGCCCTGGGAGCGCAGACAAGGCAATTTCGCTTCACATCGAAGCTGTGAGGGTAACAAGATGGCTGTCGTACTTAGCAAACTCTACGGTATCAATCCCGAGCTCGAGTCCAGGCTAAAGACTTTGGGCATCAAGGACAGCGACGACTTGCTCGAATTCTGCACGAGCCGCAACGGCACTGCCGTCGAAGATCTCGCGCACACCGCGGGCACCGAAAAGGGCGTCATCACCCGGTTGATCCATCGGGCCGACCTGGCACGCATCCGCGGCATCGGTGAAACCTACACGATGCTGCTGGAGGAAGCCGGCGTCAGCACGCTCACCGACCTGGCAAAGCGCAACCCCGAGACCCTGCGGGTGCAGTTCACCAACATCAACAGTGAACGCAAGCTGGTGGGTCGGGTGCCCGCGCTCGCGATGGTGAACGGCTGGGTGACCAAGGCGCGCCGCTTGCCGGCCACGATGGTCGAATGATATAATCGGGTCACGCAAGCCAAGCCAGCTTTTCAAGCAGTGGGCCCGCGCTATTTTTTGTCATCAGGAGAGGATTTCGTGCTTAAAGAATTTCGTGATTTCATCGCAAAAGGCAACGTCATCGACCTGGCAGTGGCCGTGATCATCGGCGCGGCCTTCGGCGCTATCGTCAAGTCCATTGTTGACGATATTCTAATGCCCCTGATCGGCATTGTCATCGGCGGCATCGATTTCAAGAGTCTGGCCGTTAACGTAGGCTCGGCCACGCTGACCTACGGCAACTTCCTGCAGGCCCTGGTCAACTTCCTGGCCATCGCGTTCGTGCTGTTCCTGATCATCCGCAGCATCAACAAGGCGAAGGCCAAGCCTGCGCCGGCGCCGGCCGCACCGCCTGAGCCGACCGCTCAGGAAAAGCTGTTGGCCGAGATTCGCGACCTGCTGAAGAAGCGCTAAGAGCGCTTTCCCCCTCGCAGACATGACCATCGCCGCCCCGGTCGGGGCGGCGATGCCGCGTTTAAGCACTATCGCGTGGCGAGCAGATACACCGCCCCCTCCGGGCCGGCCATCGTCCCGTGCACCAGCCCGGCCGGCATCTCGGCCCGGTCCCCCGGCCCCAGCTCCAGCAGCCGGTTCTCGGCCGGCAGGATCACCGTCACGCTGCCGGATACCACATGGATCAACTCAGGGTAGATATGCAGATGGGGCGGGTAGCCCGTGGCCGGCTCGTTGGTCCAGCGCACCACCTGATAGCCCTCGGCCGCCAGCGCCGCACGCACCGCCTCTTCAGACGGCCGCACCGGCCCCTCCCACAGCGTCACCCGCACGCGGGGCCGGGTCCTCGGGGGAAGTTTGATCACCCTGGCCGGTTCGCTCATCTGCGCCCTGAACCTCTACCCAAGCCGGGCCAACACCTGGCCCATCTGCGGCGTCTCATACCCCCCCAACGCCTGCACGCGCAGGGCAAACGCCGGGTCGCGGATGATCTCACACAGGGGCGCCAACCAGCCGCTGTCATAGAAGCGGGCGGGGATGACCAGGTCATAGCGCTCATGATCCAGCGGCACGAAGTCCAGATGCAGCGCCTTGGCCGCCGCCAGGATGCCCATGCCGCAGTCCGCCGCGCCGGATGCCACGGCGGCGGCTACCGCCAGATGCGTGAATTCCTGGCGCTCATAACCCCGGATCGCGCCGGGGCTGATGCCCCTCTGGCGCAGCCGATAGTCCAGCAGCACGCGTGTGCCCGCGCCGCGCTGCCGGTTGACGAAGATCAGATCCGGCCGCGCCAGGTCCTCCAGGCTCCGAATCTCTTTGGGGTTGCCCTTGGGCACGATCAACCCCTGCTCCCGCTGGACAAAACCGAGCAGGATGACCGGGACCGCGGGCAAAAGGCGGCGGATCGTGCCGACGTTGTACTCACCCGTCTCTTCCTCCAGCAGGTGAGACCCAGCCAGATGGGCCTCGCCGCGGCTCAGCGCCAGCAGCCCGCCCAGGCTGCCCACGTTGGCCGACGACAGGCTCCAACCGGGCGCGCGGCGCCCCAGCTCGTCAGCCAGCAGGTCCAGCGTCAGATCATGGCTGCCGATCGCCACGACCGTGCGATGCAGCGCCTCGAGCGGGCGGAACAGGCTCACCGTCACCGGCGCGCCGGGCTCGAAGCCCTGCGCGCCACGCGGAATGCGCACAAACCCATCGGCACGCACCAGCGACATCAGGACGCCCGACCCCCCCGGCAAGGGGGTGGCCACGATCCGTTCGCCCACCTGCCCCACGGTCACCCGCAAAAACTCATCATCCCCTTCCGGGCTGACGACCTTGCGCGTGATGGTTGCCTGCACGGTCGGCCGCTCATCGTGGGGCTGCCCCAACCAGCGGGCCAGCGTCGGCTTCACCAACAGCTCGCACGTCACCGCAGCCGAGACCGGATACCCTGGCAGCCCCATCACGGGCGCCCACCGCACCGCCTCGACCGGTGACGCAGGGGCCAGGCGAATCAGCCCCAGAATCACCGGATGCCCGGGCCGGATGGCGATCCCATGCACCAACAGGCGGCCGAGCTCGGCCACGATGCGCGCGGTGAAGTCCTCCGACCCGGCCGACGAGCCGGCGTTAACGATCACCAGGTCATGGTCGCGCGCGGCATCCAGGACGCTTTGGCGGATCGCAGCATAGTCATCGGCCAACGGCGGCAGGCGGGTCGCCTGGCCGCCCCAGTCCTCCACCATCGCGGCCAGCACCAGCGAATTGTACTCGATGATGTCGCCGGGGCGGACCTGGGTGCCCAACCCCACCAACTCGGTGCCGGTGGGCTGGATCGCCACACGCGGCCGCCGGCGCACCGGCAGTTGGGCGTGGCCCGCGCCGGCCGCGGCGCCGATATCCTGGGGGCGCAGACGGTGATTGGCGGGCAAGATCAACTCGGTGGCGACCATGTCTTCGCCCATGGGCCGGACATGCTGCCAGGGCGGCACGGAGGCCATGATCTCGATGCATGAGCTGCCATCTGCACCCTGGATGCGCTGCACATCTTCGATCATAATCACCGCGTTGGTGCCGGGCGGCAGCGGATCCCCCGTATCGACATAGAAGGCCTGCTCGCCCACCTTCAGCGTCACGGGATGCGTCTCGCTGGCCCCATAGGTGTCGACGGTCTGCACCGCGTAGCCGTCCATCGCCGAAGCATGATAGTGCGGCGAAGAGATCAGCGCCCACACCGGTTCGGCCGTCACCCGGCCGTGGGCCGCGTCCAATGGCGCCGGTTCACCCGGCAATGGGCGATCCAGGCCCACTTCAGCCAGCGCCTGCCACCAGCGCGCCAGCGCCTCGGCCAACGGGATATCTTCCAGGTAGGGCGAATGCGAATGCTCGGTCATGCCGATTGCTCCGTTTGCGTTTTCGGCAGTATAGCACAACCCCTGCCGGGTATTCCAAAACGCTCCGGGGGCCAGGGCTTCAGCCGATCTACGCGCCCCCGGCGATTTTCGCGATTTGACAGCCTGGGGGACCTGTGATAACTTTGACTCAGCTTTCTTAGGTGAATGATAGATCATGAACCGCTGCCCTGGCCTGATCGTCCTGTCGCTTACTGAGCTCCTTAACAAAGGAGCTTAACCCGTTTGGCGGCAGGTAGCGCAGGCAACAGGGCAGAGAAGACCTGGAGATCAGCAGGCGGGGCCTCCCAAACGGGGCGCCCCGCCTTTTTTCAACCTGAGCCCAGCCAATTGAGGAGGAGAAACCCATGAACCCAGGTGCGTACAAACATCAGCCGCCCACCCCGGCAAAAGAGACCCAGGCAGACCCGGACGCCAGCGCCAAGGCCGAACGCACCAAGCAGGCAGGCGCCTCCGCGCAGCCGGGTGAGCAATCCGCGCGGTCAGTGATGCACCCGGATCACCATGACCCGGACTGGAGCTACTATTTCGGCGCGGTCGTCGGCTGATCCTCGCCTCGCACATCTCCCCAGCGGCCCCGAAGGCGCGGCCGCGTCGGCGGCCATAGTTGTGTCACTGCGGCGGTTGCTGTTGGGCATCCCCTCCAGCTATGTTATAATGGCCCAGCTTCACTGTGAGCGCGTCCTGAACAAATCCACCAAAGGGAGTAAGCCCAAATGCGCGTATTGCTTCTGAAAGACGTCAAAGGCTTGGGCCACACTGGCGATATCAAAGAGGTGGCTGGGGGCTACGCGGCCAACTACCTGCTGCCCAACCGGCTGGCCGAGCCGGTCACCGAAGGCAGCGTCAAGGCAGTCCAACAAGCCAAGGATGCCGTGACCCGCAAGCAAGAACGCAAGGTCACCGAATCGAAGACATTGGCCAACCGCCTGAACGGACAAACCATCGTCCTGAAGGCTCGCTCCGGCGACGGCGATCGCCTGTACGGCTCCATCACCTCGGCCGATATCGCGGAAGCCCTGGCGCGGGCGACCGGGCTGGATATCGACCGCAGGATCGTGGCGCTCGATCACCCCGTCAAGACCCTAGGCCAGCATCAGATCACGTTGAAACTGGGCGGCGGACTGACGGCCACAATCTCGGCGATCGTCGAACGCGACCGAACTAACGATTGACCTCGAAGTAGGCCGAGTCCAGGTTGACAAAGCTGCCGTCCTCTGGGCGACGATAGAGGACGACGCTCACGCCATCGACGGGGCCGACCGAGATGGAGCAAAAGCAATAGGCATCGGCGACCACCTCGCCCGCAGCCCAGCGGGTCATGGGATAGGCGCCGGAAACCGGATGTTGGCGGTCGAACTGCGCGATCACCGCGTCTCCCCGCATCAACCGCACCGACACCGACCAGTCTTCAGGGGGCGGAGCGGGCGCCTGCCAGGCCAGGAACACCAACTGCCCCCCCGTGTTCGGATCCTGCTTCAACTTGCCCCCGATCAACCGCACCTGGCCGGCGTAATCGTGCGTCCACGGCGCCAGGCCCGGCGGCACGGTCCGGTTCGGCTCCGTTCGAATCGCAATCAACGTCCGCCCAAGTGCACTGTAGCGGACATCCGGGCTGATCTCCGCGGCTACCAGCGGCAGCGCCGCCTCCGTAACGGCAAACCCGGCCCCCCCCAGGTGCGCACGCGCTTCCGCCGTCGTCAGGGCGGCCAGGTCGGGCCGCCGGCCCCAGACGCCTGTCACATACTCAAGCGCCAGGTTTTCAGGTTGGACGCCCAACACGCGCGTGCCGTACGGGGGATCGTCAGCCAGGATGGCCCAGGCAGGCGCAAGAGCGGTGTCATCAGGGCGATCCGAGGAATCCGCACGCGGATAGGAAACAACGCCGCGGTAGGCGATCAGGGCCACCAGCAGCAGGATAACGGCCGCACGCCGAACGCCGGCGCCACTGCTCTGAGAATAACCTTGGAAGCATCCTGAGCGGAGCCGGGGGAGGGGCCCCGGCGCAGTCGAAGGATGTTGGATATCTACAATTGCATTCGCCGCCGCGGCAATGCCCACCGCGAGCAGCGCGTAGAGCGGCATGATCACCTGGTACCAGTTCCCCAGCCGATCGATCCAGCAGAAAACCACATAGATCACCAGCGTTGCATAGAACAGGATAGCCCGGCGCCGGCCCAAGGCCAGCCAGCCTAACAGGCCGACCACCAGCCCCGGCCAGGTCATCTCGCGCCAGATCAACGCGGGGAATTCCGCAGTGAACAGCGGCCGCAGCGACCACGTCAACTCCCCGCGGCCCTGTGCGGTGGAAACGAAAGCCCAGAACCACTGCCACGTGCTCGCCCACTGGCCGGCCCCGCGCCACTCGGGATGCTGCGCGCCCCGCACGTAGACGTACCCGTAGCTCAGCAGCGGCAGCAGCACCAACCCCGTAATGCCGAGCAGCAGCCGTCCGCGGCGCAGCACGCCGGGCTGCCTGCTCAACACCAGCCAGAGGATGGGCGGTATCACTGCCAGCACCGTGATCTGATGCGCCAGGCCGATGCCGGTCAGCAGCGCCAGGGCCAGCAAGTAGCGGTCACGTTGGGTGCGCTCCCACCGCAGCGCGGCCAGCACCGCGGCCAGCGTCCACGCCACCGACGACGTGTATTGCTCGGTCGTGACCGCATAGTACCAGAAGAAGTAGGTGACCCCGTAGAAGGCAGTCACGAGGAAGGCGATAGGCCAGGCGCCCCGGAAGCCCGGTTTCTCCCAGAAGCCCGGTTTCTCCCAGAAACCCGGTTTCTCGGAGAAACCGGGTTTCTTAATCACCTCAAGGATCAACACATACAGCAAAACCAGCGCCAGCAATGCCCACAGCGTCGAATAGCTGGAGAGGATGGGGATCGGGTTCGCGCCCGCGCCGCCGAGCAGCCGGCCGAGGCGAAACCAGAGCCAGCCGCCCAGGGTGTAAAGCGGATAGCCGGGCGCGTTGCTGAAGCGGGCCTGGACCTGCGCGTACTGATGGGTGATCAGGTCGCCGCCCTCCAATTCGCCCGGTCTCAGCCCGTTGTCCAGGGTGAGCGCATAGAGCAGGGCGAAAACGGCGATCAGCAAAACCCCGGCAACTGCGGCCGGAGAACGCAATAATCTGCTGGCGCGCGTCAATGGCGCATTTGGGGATCGCGTCATGTGCCCACTATAGCCGGGCGACCGGGACCTGTCAAGCGCGTCTCCAGCACCCCCAAGAGAAACTCACTCGGCGACGCACCAGGGCGCCCCATCGCCCAAGATCGAGATTCAGCTTTGCCAGCGCCCGACACCAGCATTATAATCCTCGCGACCTTGATCACCTATCCAGGAGCTTTCCGTGACCCAAAATCGTCGCCCCCTGATCGGCATACCCGCCGCCACCCATGCCGACCAGGAGTATATGGCTACACCCACCCAGCGCTTCAACGGCAACTACCCGGCTGCGCTGGCCGCTTGTGGCGCGCTGCCGTTGGTCATCCCGCTCTACCTGCCTGAGGAGATCCTGCACGATCTCTTCCAACGCCTGGATGGCCTCTGCCTGGCCGGCGGCGTGGACGTGGACCCCGCCCACTACGGCGAGCCGCATCACCCCGGCCTGGGCCAGGTGGATGCGGCCCGCGACGCGGCCGAGCTGGCGCTGGCGCGCTGGGCCCTGGCCGCCGATCTGCCCATCCTCGGCATCTGCCGCGGCATCCAGCTCCTCAACGTCGCCGCGGGGGGCAGTCTCTATCAGCATATCCCGGCGCAACTGCCCCGGGCCGGGCGGCACGACTTCAAGCTGGCCGAAAGCACCTGGGAACGCCCGACACACCGCGTCCGCATCCGGCCGGGCAGCCGCCTGGCGCAGATCCTCGACGCCGCTGAGGCGCCGACCAACAGCTTCCACCATCAGGCCGTCAAAGATGTGGCCGAGGGCTTTCAGGCCGTGGCCTGGGCCGACAATGCCGCGGGAGTCGATGGCGGCGCCGATGGCGGCGGCAGCAGCATCATCGAAGGGATCGAGGATCCGGCGCGGCGGTTCGTCCTGGGCGTCCAATGGCATCCCGAGGGGATGTTCCGCGCAGACCCGTATGCCCGCCGCATCTTCGAGGCCTTTGTGGCGGCAGCGCGTCCATGAAAGGATGAAGGATGAAGGGCGAAGGATGAAAGTCGGCGTTTTCGATTCCGGCGTCGGCGGGTTGTCGGTGGTGCGGGAGATCATGGCGCAACTGCCGGCCCAGCCCCTGTGCTACCTGGCCGATCAGGTCCACGCACCGTACGGCCAGCGCAGCCTGGCAGAAATCCGCGCGCTCTCCGAAGGGATCACGGACTTCCTGCTGGACCAGGGCGCCCGGCTCATTGTGGTCGCCTGCAACACGGCTTCGGCGGCCGCGCTGCGGTGGCTGCGGGCGCAGTTCCCGGCCGTGCCGTTCGTGGGGATGGAGCCCGCGGTGAAACCCGCCGCGCTGCGCACGCGCACCGGCCACATCGGGGTCATCGCGACCGCGGCCACGTTCCAGGGCGAGCTCTTCGCCAGCCTGCTGGACCGCTACGCCGGCGACGTGACAGTGCACACGCAAATCTGCCCGGCATTGGTGCCGCTGATCGAGGCCGGCGAGCTCGATTCGCCGCGCACGCGCGCGGCCGTGCACGAATACGTGGCGCCCCTGCTGGCCGCGGGGATCGATGAGTTGGTGCTGGGCTGCACCCACTACCCGTTCTTGCAGCCGCTGATCGAAGCCGAAGCCGGCCCCGGCGTCGAGATCATCGACCCGGCGCCCGCGGTCGCGCGGCAGGTGGCGCGCGTGCTGGCACAGCGCAATTGGCTGGCCGGCGAGGAGCAGCCGGCCCACCGCTTCTACACCACGGGGTCTCCGGCTCACTTCCAGGCCGCGCTGCACGACCTGCTCGGCATCACTGCGGCGGTCGCGCCCGCTGCCTGGGACCACGGCCGGCTGCGATAACCCAAATGATTTGGGATATTTGGGATATCGGCCCCTCGTGAATAACCCAAGTATATCCCAAACAGGATTTGGGATATGTTTTGGATATGTAGCGGCCGGAGTGGCCGCGCTTCGCAAGCCCATCAGGAGGAGATCATGGCTCAGGCACAGCAAGACGTCAAACGCTATTTGCAGAACCTCAAAGCGGAGGGCAACGCAACGCTGCTCTACGAGCGGCTGGCCGGGAACGAGTCGAACGCGGATCTGGCGGCGGTCTATCGAAAGCTGGCTGAAACCGAGCGCGGCCATATGCGCTTCTGGGAAGACAAGCTGCGCGAGGCGGGCGTGGCCGCGCCGCCGTTCCAGCCCACCTGGCGCACGCGCGTCCTGGGAGCGCTGGCCGCGCGCTTCGGCGCGGGATTCGTTCTGCCCACCATCGCGGGCATCGAAGGTCAGGCGGGCGCCGAGTACGATGGCCAGCCTGAGGCCGAGGGTGCCGGGCTGCCGCGCCATGAGCGCTCGCACGCGCGCATCTTCCGGCAGCTCGCCAAGACCGGCAGCGGGTTGGAGGGCAGCGCCGTGGCCCGGTTCGAGGGACGGCATCGCGCCGCGGGCGGCAACGCGCTGCGCGCCGGCGTGCTGGGCGCCAATGACGGCCTGGTGTCGGTGTTCAGCCTGGTGATGGGCGTGGCCGGCGCCGGGGTCGACAACCGCACGATCCTGCTCACCGGCTTCGCGGGCCTCCTGTCCGGCGCGCTCTCCATGGCGCTGGGTGAGTGGCTCTCGGTGCAGAGCTCGCGCGAGCTGTACCAGCATCAATTGGACATCGAACGCGCGGAGCTAGCCGAAGTCCCCGAGGAGGAGAAGGCGGAGCTGGCGCTGATCTACCAGGCCAAGGGCATGCCGGCCGACACGGCGCGGCAGATGGCCGATCGCCTGCTGTCGGATGAGGCCACCGCGCTGGACACCCTGGCGCGCGAAGAGCTGAGCATCGACCCGGCCGAACTGGGCGGCTCCGCGTGGACCGCGGCGATCACGTCGTTCGTGCTGTTTGCCATCGGCGCGATCGTCCCGGTGTTCCCCTACCTCTTTGTGACCGGGATGACGGGCATCATGGCCAGCGCCGCGGTCAGCACACTCGGCCTGTTCCTCGTCGGCGCGGCCATCACGTTGATGACCGGCCGCAACGCCCTGGTTTCGGGGCTGCGCCAGGTGCTGTTCGGCCTGGCCGCCGCCGCGGTGACCTTCGGCATCGGGCGCCTGATCGGGGTCAATGTGGCCGGTTAGTCTCTGCGATCTCATTATCATCGAGGTATTATGTCTACAAATTCGCAAGCCGCGCCGGAAGGGGCGCGGCCGTCCAACGCGGGCATCCGCCAGTTGCCGCGGAACGTGTGGGCCGTCAGCCTGACCAGTTTCTTCATGGACATCTCCAGCGAGATGGTCATCAACGTCCTGCCGCTCTTCCTCGCCAACGTCCTCGGCGTGAAGACCAACATCATCGGCGTCATCGAGGGGGTCGCCGAGGCAGTTGCCAGCATCTTGAAGCTCTTCTCCGGCTGGCTATCGGATCGGGTTGGCGGCCGTAAATGGCTGGCGGTCATCGGCTACGGGGTCTCGGCGCTCGCCAAGCCCTTCTTCTATTTCGCCCACACCTGGAGCGCGGTGGCCGGCGCACGCTGGGCCGACCGCGTGGGCAAAGGCATTCGCACTGCTCCGCGCGATGCGTTGGTTGCCGATTCGGTTGACGAGCGCACGCGCGGCCTGGCGTTCGGCTTCCACCGCGCGGCCGACACCGCGGGCGCCATGCTGGGCCTGCTGATCGCGTTGGGCATCGTCTGGGCGGCACAGCGCAGCGCGGTCACGTTGAGTGCAGACGCCTTTCGCACCATCGTGCTGGTCAGCCTTGCGCCCGCGGTGCTGGCGGTGGTCGCGCTCGCCGTCCTGGCCCGCGATGTCGCCGTGGCCGGCCGGCGCGCGGCCCCCAAATTCGCCTTCCGCGCCCTGGGCAAGCGGTTCATGATCTTCATGCTGATCGTCGGCCTGTTCGACCTGGGCAACTCATCCGACGCGTTCCTGGTGCTGCGCGCGCAGGAGCGTGGGCTGAGCGTGGCCGGCATCCTCGGCATGCTCATCACCTTCAACCTGATCTACACGCTGATCTCCACCCCTGCGGGCGCACTGTCGGACCGCATCGGTCGGCGCAAGATCATCATCGGCGGATGGATCGCCTACGCGCTGATCTATTTCGGCTTCGGCCTGGCCCAGACCGCGTGGCACATCTGGGGCCTCTACGCCATGTACGGCTTCTACTACGGCACGGCCTACGGCACAGCCAAGGCGCTGGTCGCCGACCTGGTGCCCGCCGAACTGCGCGGCACCGCCTACGGCACCTACAACGCCATCCTGGGCATCCTCGATTTCCCGGCCTCGGCCATCGCCGGCGTCCTGTGGCAGGGGATCGGGGGCTGGCAGGGCTTTGGCCCGTCCGCGCCGTTCATCTTCGGCGGGGTGCTCGCGCTGCTCGCCGCGCTGCTGCTGGCCGCCACCGATATCGGCCGCGGCTAGCGCCGCGCCCCGCCGCAACGTGCTTGCCGTGCCTTTGGGAGTGTGCTATACTCGGCATCATCGCAACCCTAATTGACAAAGAAAGACTCGCTTCCTGATTCCTGATTATCCCAGGAGCCGGGCGTTGCAGCCCTCATGGTAGTAGTGGTGTTTGAGACATCAAGTGAGGCCGCAGCCCTTGTCTTGGGGGGCTGCCACCTTTGGGTTTTCTGGCAAAGATCACAAGCGCCAGGTGCATGGTTGGATGGGGGGGCGAATCGCCCATGAGCCAGGTAGTCATCGAGAACCCCGTCATCAATTCGTCTTTCAATGAACCAGGACGGCATTTCCGCTTCAGCGACAAGGACGAGCAGCTCCGCTGGCTCGCCAGCTTGTCGCTGCAAGGCATCGGCGGGGGGACGGTGATCGCGACGCTGAAGGCGTTCATCGAGCAGGCGCCGTCCGCGGTCGCGCGGGAGGAGGCGGAGAAGTTGTTGGGGAAGCTGATGGAAGGAAGCGCGTAGCCAGGTCACAGTCGGACAACCGAGGCGGCCGTGGTGAGGAGCACGACCACCTCGTCGTAGTTATCGTCTGGGTTATGGTTGTTTCTGTTCGCCGCCTTTCAGGCGCACAACGGCGGCCCGGACAGCATCGCGGACCCGCTCGATCAGCGGGAGTGTGCAGCGTGCAACACTCTGCCATGTGCGGCGGATCCCTCTGGACAAAATGCCAATGGATTCTGTTGACAGCCTGATGATCAACACTCCGCTGCGGATGGCTTTTGTGCGCATCCCTGCCGGTGAGTTTCTGATGGGCAGCGATCCGGTGCTGGATAGCGAAGCTTCCGAGCATGAGCTGCCTCAGCACCGTGTGTACTTGCCTGACTTCTTCATCGGCAAGTATCTAGTCACCAATGCACAGTATGCCATCTTCGCGGCGCTGACGGGACATCGGACGCCGCGCGCGTGGAGCAGAGGCACTTGTCCGGCAGGCCAAGAGGAGCATCCACTTGCATTCATGACTTGGGACGATGCAGTTGCGTTTTGCCGATGGCTGGCTCGGGAGAGCGGGTACAAGGTTCGATTGCCCACCGAGGCAGAGTGGGAAAAGGCCGCTCGGAGCGCCGACGGGCGGTTGTACCCGTGGGGTAACGAGCCGCCCGATGAGACTCGATGCAATTACGCGTGGGATCCCGATGTTCCCACGACGCCGGTGGGGCAGTATCTGGCCGGCGCCAGCCCGTACGGTGTGTTCGATATGATCGGCAATGTGTACGAGTGGACTCACAGCGCCTACATGCCATATCCTTACCGGGCGGATGACGGGCGCGAAGGCCGGAGGCCTGCAATGCGTGTGGTCCGTGGTGGAAGCGTCCACTGCAGTTATGCGAGATACGCGCGTTGCGCCTACCGCGGCATGACCATCCCGAATGACCTCGACGCGTACATCGGCTTTCGGGTGGTTGCGCTCACTCTGCCCAGAAGGGGAAAGCGTCTCGCATCGCTCATGACTCTGGGGCAGCGAGATAGGGCATTGATTAAGCCAGATGGCTTATAAGCCATTTGGCTTAGCTGGTCGTATCGTTCGCGACGCGCTGGCCGAAACGGGTGAAGCCTCCCCGGTGGGACGGCAAGCGCGAGCAGTGGAAATCAAGTGGCGGCAGAAACGGGTTGGCTGCGGTGAACTAGAGCAACTGCTGGCGGATGTGGCAGGGTTGAGCGCGCGTCCCTGGTGCGTCTCACGGGCCAGGGGGTGCCCCTGACGCCCTGACCGTCGCCGCCGATAACGAGATCCTGGTCAGCAGCGCCGGGGATCTGGCGGCGCTGGCGAAGCTGGCAGATTTGTAATCGTGCACGATCGGGGTGATCCCGGTATAATCAACGCAACTAAACGGTGAAGCCGACTATCGCTCGGCTGGCCGGCGTGATGCCCGCGCTGGCCCTCACACAGGAGCAATGCCATATGGCGGGACCCATCAAAGTGCTACTGGTAGATGACGACTGGTCAGTGCGCGATGCTTTGCGGCAATACCTGTCCCGCCACGAAATCATCGTGTGCGAGGCGGATTGCGCGGAGACTGCCATGGCCGTGGGAGTGGTCGAACAGCCGGACGTCGTTGTGATGGACATCGTGCTGCCGGAGCAGCCCGGCCAGCGCGCGGATTTCGATCAACACCTGGGCATCTATGCCGCGCGACGGCTGTGCGAGCGATTGCCCGGATTGGGCATCGTCTTCCTGTCGGCTTACGTGGACCGTGGGAACGAAGTGGTGCAGTTGTTCACCGCGGGACACGACCGGATCGTGTATCTGCTCAAAGGCTCGAAGCCGCAGGAGCTGCTCGACGCCATTCATACGGTCGCCCGCAAGCAGCCGGTGCTGAATCTGGTGGGGGTGCGGCCGGCGCGCACGACTGCCTTTGATCTCGCCTGCGACACGTTGACGGACGAAGAGAAATCCTACGTGACCGAGGCCCTGGCGCGCCTTGAGTCTCTCACAGAGCCGGAACGGCGGGTTTTCCAGGCCATCGGGGGGTGCCGCACGCACAAACAGGTCGCTGAAAACCTGGCGCTGAGCGCCAAAACCATCAGCTACCATATGGACGCCATCTACGAAAAGTTGGGTTTGCGCGAAGCCGGTCTGGGCTTGAATCAATTGATGGTGTTGGCGAAAGTCTATCTGCTCTATCAGCTGCAGCAAATTGAATCCGGCAAGAAATAACCTCCTACTGATAGGCAAGCACGCCCCCTGCGGCTTTCTTGCCGGTAGAATTCCCTGCTTTTTGCCCACAAAAGACCTGTTGCTGTTCACACACGCCTCAGGATAAAATCTATGACATCGCTAAACGCAGCTTCCTCCCATCAACCGGATCAGGATATCGTGTCTACACCCGCACCCGGCAGTTCGCAACCTGAGACAGGCCAGGCCCACCCCTGGCGGTTATTGCGCCGCGTCCTGCCGGCCGCCATGCTCGCCGTGCTGCTGCTCGGCCTTGGGGGCGGCGTCCGCATGGCACTGTCCCTGGGTCAGCCGCTTCCGGGCTTTGTGTTGATGTGGCGGAAAGATCTCAAGATGCTGGTCGTAAGCTGGGCCACCCCAGCCCAGTGGCCGGCAATTGCGGCTGGCCAGATGAAAGTGAATGATCGCATCCTGTGTGTGGACGGCTACCAGCCGAGCCCGAATTCGGCCATCTACGGGTTGGAACCCCGCTATGAAAGCGTCGAGTGTGAGAACGGCAGCCGAGACTACCTGACCATATTCAGGGAACGTTTCACCAGCACTGATCCGACCGTTGCATTCCTGGTGGATCGTGAGGGCAGGCTGATCAAGGTCCCTGGAGTCCGGCTGATCGGCTTCACGCCACTTATGCTGGTGGAAGCGTTTCTGCCTGTGCTGGTCATGGGTCTGGGACTGCTGTCCATCGCTGCGATCGTGTATCGCGCCAATCCTCGCGCCGAGATCAATCTGATTTTTGCCCTCTTCGCCACGCTGATTTCGGCGTTAGTTTGGAGTCAAGCCTACGTCGGAAAGTTTTCAGACCGCTGGAGCAACGCGGGTCTTATTGCGCTCATCATGACCGCACCATGGCTGCCGCTCGTTGGGGTCGTCTCCTTTCACCTGGTGGGCTTGCTCACCGATCAGCCTGCACCGAATTCCTTTGTGAGCCGAATACTGCGTCCCTACTATACCCTTTCGCTCATCTTCTCAGCTCTTGGGCTGTTCGTTTATTCTGGAAGAGCAGAATCTGCTGCGATCATCCCCAATCAACTCTACACGATCTTTTCAGCCACAAGTTGCGTGTTTGCCTGGGGCTGGGGAATCGTCTACCTGGCGCGGACGGTCAGACATACGGCGTCCAGACGCGTAAGGCGGACAGGTGCGTTGGTTATGGTGAGCCTGCTCATCCTGACAGGGTTCGTGGCACCGATTCTCGCATCGGTTTTTCTAAATGTATCAGCCACTCGTTTCATCTACAGCCTGCCGTATCTCGCACTGGCGTTTGTTGCCCTGTTGGCCTACGCCATCCTGCGTTATCAGTTGTTCTCCGCCAAAAGCACAGTCCTGGTGGGATTGCTGTTGGTCATCTTTTGTATCGTAACTGCCGACATCGTGTATCTGGCCATCGGCGAGACGGCCGGCTTCCTGCCGATCCTGGCCGCGACGCTGATCACGGCCGCTGCACTGGAGGCGCGGCGGGGACCAACCACATTCTTCACCCGGCTGCTGCGTCGCGAAACGTTGGACTACGGCGTAGTGGCGCGCTTCGGTCAACAGGTAGGCGGTCTACAACAGGTCGCGCCGCTCATACAGGCAACCTGGAACTGCCTGGAGCGGGATCTCGATGTTGCGCATCTCGACCTCTGGCTGCTGGATGAGGATCCCCGAATAGTGGAGCATTTCAAGGATGGGCAGCCGACCGATCGCTGCGCGGCCCCGGCGAATTTTGTTGAGCAGTTGACGAAGCATTCCGATCCCTGGCGTGCAGAGCCGTCAACCGATAACCTCTACGCCGGCTGGTTCGCGGCCAACAATGTCATGCTCTGGGCGCCGTTGACCGATCGCGGTCATGCTGTAGGACTGATGGGCCTGGGCCCGCGCTGGACCGGCGAGACATACGATGAGCCAGACGTGCAGCTCATCAGCATCCTGGCCCGCCGGCTGGCGCTTTCGATCCTGAACTCGCGCCAACTTGAGCGCCTCCAGGCCACATCTCGGCTGGTATTGCAGGCTGAGGAAAACGAGCGCCGCAAGATCGCGCGCGAGCTCCACGATACTGTGTTGCAGTTCCTGTTGGTGTTGACCTATGGCCTGGACGATCTGCGCGAACGGCAGACAGCGCTGGCGAACGAGATCGAGCAGTGGCAGGATCGCATCAGCGCTGAGGCGAGCCAACTGCGCAGCTTGTTGAGCTATCTGCGTGCGCCGGAGCAGCTGGTGCAGCAGGGCCTGGTCCCCTCGCTGCGGAGTTGGTTGGACCAGATGCGCCAGGAAGCCCGGCTGGTCATCGAGACGAATCTGGATGAAGAGGTCGAACCTCTCCTTACGGCGGAAGGCAAAGTGGCTGTTTACCGGGTCTGCCGGGAGGCGGTGCACAATGCGGTGAAACACGCCCATGCCGAACGGATCACGGTGCGCCTCGGCAGGAACGATCGCCACGTCACCGTCACAATTGAGGACAACGGCCAGGGCTTCGACGTGACGCAAGCGCTACAGCCGAAGGCCAAAGGTTACAGCAGCTTGCAGGACATGCGCATCCACATCGAGAGTGTCGGAGGGCGACTGGAAGTGCGCTCGACGCTGGGTGGGGGAACGACGATCGACGCGTGGGTGCCGATCAAAACTGACGATTCGGTCGGAATCGAAAACTGACGGAAAACACATCATCACCAACAAGGAGGTCAAAATGAACATCGGGAAGGCAATGAAGTGGACGCTCGCGCTGGGCGCGGGCGCGCTCGCAGCAGCGGCAACGCTGCTGACGTACAGCCGCGGCCGCGGGCAATGCCCGCAGTGCGGCTACGCAGGCGATCTGCACGCGTGCAAGCACTGCGGTTGGACGGCGTGTCTGAGCTGTTGGCAGGCGCGCGGGAAGTATACCTGCCCGGGATGTGGGCAGGGCAATCCGTAGCACATCCTCTCGGCGGCGTGTCGACACGCTGTCGAGAGGATGAAAGAGAGACAGCGAAGGTTCCATGCGGCCCAGTACTGTCGGGACGTCCCATCAATCAAATCATAGGTCAAAGCAGGCCACTCACATAAGGAGCTCAAAATCATGGCCACCTTCATCGTCAAATGCCCGCGATGCAGCAACACTACCAAGTTCAACGATACCTGCCCTTCTTGTGGTGGCAGGGTTGGCTGGGATGACGAGGTTATGCACCGAGGGATCTATTGCATCAAGTGCAAGTTTCGGACTGACCATGTGGAGTGCAGCCAGTGCGGTCATCATGTACCGGTAATCGGCGATCTGGTCAAGTATGATTATTCCGACGAGCCGCTGCTGCTCAGGATCATCAACAAGCTGATGAGGGTATAGTCACCCGGCAAGTAGTTTTGGGCGTTATAGCACCTTGGCAGGAAGGAACACCGAATGTCTGACGCAGATACCACAAAAAATCCGACCAACGACTACACGGCGCGGATCATCATCGCCGCAATGACCAACTGCCAGGACGAAGAGCAAGCGGCGGCACTGGTCGCGCAATACATGGCGTTGGCGCCTCGGATTCAGCAGACTCTTGATCAGTCAGCTGACCTGGTAGAGGCCAAGCAGTTTCGCGAGGCACTCCCGTTGCTTGACGAGATGATCACCCGGGCTGAGCAGTTCTCCCAGCCGTACCCGATCAAAGCCGTGCGGGAGGTTTTTGGCTACGACATGGCCCGCCTCTATTTCGCACGGGCCTTATCGCGTTTTGGGGAGGTCGCGAGAGCCGGAGCTTCTGTCATCCCATCCGTGTTAAGCGACCTCGACCGCGCACAGAGCTATCCGGAATCCTGTTTCGCTGAGTTGGACCCGGAGAAACCGAAAAACATGCGGGAGTTCCGCGCAATCGTCGAGGCCGTTCAAAAGGGCCAGAATGCCTATGAGGCCAAACAGGGCGCGTCGCAGAAGTCGGGCAGCGCCCCCCCGGCAACAGTGGCGTGGTGGGGCGCGCTTTTTGGCCTGGGACTTGCTATCTGCCTGATTCTGCCGTCTCGGATCTTCGGATATCGGGGGACGATGATTGTCCTGTTGGCAACACCATTGCTTGCCCTGGCCTTGCTGATCGGCGTCAGTCGGTTAGTTCTCAGCCGGCCGTTCCCTTTGCAGCGCAAGCCAACCCTGGTGCTCTACGTGATCGGCCTCCTCTTAGTGATCATCCAGAGGCTGGGCTTCTTTCCCCAGGGTTTGGTCGGGATCTTCATCCTCATGGTCGCCGGCGCAGCGCTTGGGATTTGGCTGGTCGAAGCCAAGACTCACATCTTCTCCGGTTCAACATGAAAGCCCGAAAACAGATAACCTAACATAGATGCCCAGGAGCAACTCTGATGAAAACCTTCATCTTCGCCTACATCGGCGGCCTATTGGCCAGTATCCCCGCGTTCGGTATGTTCAATGACGTGGGGGCCAGCCCCTTCCGCAATCTTCAAGCCCTTGATCGCACCATGTTCGCCTCTCTCACGTCGGTTGCGCTCTACTTCCTGCTGCTTTGGGTTGTGCCGGCGTTCGGCTCCGCGCTCGGCGCCAAGATCGGCGGGCGCGGCGCGGACTTCCAGTACATCTACGGCCGCGGCATCAGCGGGCAGGTGCTCTTCTCCATCGGTTTCGGCCTCCTAATGATGACCGTCGCGGCAGTGGCTAACACAGTCACCGGGTTGTCAACATCCATGCAAACCATGGCCTTCCTGATGTTCGCCCAGATCGGCTGTACGCTGGGTACGGTGTGGGGATTCTGAGGGGAAAACATGGCTGAGATACGCAATGCTTCCTATTCCAGGGCCGGTTGGGTGGAACGCGACGGCGAAGTCAAGGATGGTTCCGGTCGACATCGAGGGTGGGTTGAATCGAACGGCGACATCTTCGATGCCAGCCACAGGCGCATCGGCTGGGCCAGGCATGATGGGACGATCCATTCGGGATCGGGCCGAGTTGGCTGGGTCAAGGATGGCGCCATCTACAGCGATGCAGGGAGCGGAAAAGTCGGCTATGTCAGTGATGGCGATACGCGCACCCTGGCTGCGGCCGGATTGCTGCTCCTGCTATCCTGAGAACAATCTGGGGCCAGCGCAGCGGCAAACTTTTGGGGCCACCTGTCCTTGCTTCGGGTGCGAACACCTTATCCAGGATGAAAGTCTTGTTCAGGAGTAACCGATATGGCCTTGCAAACAGTCTCTGCACTCATCAACGATCTACGCACCGCGCGCGGCTTCTTCAAACCGGACTGGACCAAGCGCATCGCCGCGGCCCAGGCGCTCGGCGCGCAGCGCGCCAGTGAAGCAGTCAATGACCTCGCGGCCGTGATCCAGGAAAACCAGAACGCGGACCTGGTGCGCGCGGCGCTCCAGGCGTTGGGACAAATCGGCGCGCCGCAAGCTGTGGCCTCGCTCATCACGATCCTAGATTCTTCCGATCTGGTTCAGCGCGATCTTGCCGGCAAGGCCCTGAAGGATGTGGGATTCCAGGTCGCCGGCCGCGCGCTGCTTGCGGTCGCTGCCAACCCTGCAGCGAGGGGACGCGAGGCAGCTAACAGTGTGCTGCGGAGTTACGGTGATATTGCACCCGTGCTGGTCGGTGCATTGACCGACGGCAATGCCCGCGTCCGAGACGCCGCGCGCCAGCGGCTGGCCCAAGATGGCCAGGCTGCTGTCCCGGCGCTGCTTGTGGCGTCAGCCGATCCATCGCCGGAGGTGCGCATCGCGGTGGATGGCATTCTTGATCAGTTGGGTGAGTTAACGCCGCTACTGGTGCAACTGCTGGCCGACCGTAACGACCGCGTGCGCCAGGCCGCTCGGCAACGACTTATCCGCGGCGGTCAGGCTGCTGTCCCGGCGCTGATCAAGGCGTTGGCCGATCCATCATCGAGCGTGCGCGAAGCTGCCTATCAAACTCTTGGGCAGTTCGGTGATGTCACGGCGTTGCTCGTCGCCGCTTTGGCCGCCAACGACGATCGGCTGAGAAACGCAGCGCGCGAACGGCTGGCGCAAAGCGGGCCGGCTGCCATCCCGACGCTGGTAGAGGCGCTATCGAGCGACGCAGTGATGGTGTGGGTCACCGCTCGCGACCTGCTAACCCGGCTCGGTGCGCCGTCCGTGCCAGCCCTGGCCGCGGCCGTGCGGCAAACCAGTGGGCCGGTGCGGACGCGCGTGATTCAGGCGCTCGGCGCCATCGGAGCGCCTGCTATGAATGATCTACTCGTGCTCATGAACGATGCCGACCCGCTCTTGGGGCAGGCTGCCGTGGAGGCGCTGGGAAAGATCGGGCAACCCGCGCTCAAGCCGCTGGCAGCGGTCATTGCCAGTGGAGAAACGCAGCAAGCAATGATGGCGGCCGAAGCGTTGGTCGCGTTGGGCCAACCGGCCGTGCCGGAGCTGATAACTCTGTTGGGCCACGAGAACGACCAGGTTCGCAAGCAGGCTGCTACAGCTTTGCTCAAGATTGACAGCCCCGAGGCGCAGATCCTGAAGCCTGCCTTGGCGAATTGGATCAACGCCGCGATGCCGCCGACCCTCCTCGTTGTAGATGCCAACGGGGAAGGCGGCTCCTTAACGCTTGAAGATGCCGTTGAAGCTGCGCTAGATACAAGCATCCTTGCTCTGAGGCCGGGCGTTCATACTCTGAGTGCTCCCTTGTCGCTGAAACGATCGCTGACGCTCCTCGGTCCGGGTCCGGAGCACTGTACGGTGTCCTGCGCAGGCGAGGAGTACGTCATCCAACTGATGGATGGCCGGCTGGCGGCTATCGGCGTCACGTTTGAACACGCCGGCCCGCATTTCGCCTCCGCGATCGAAGTAGCAGGCGGACAAATTGAATTGTACCATTGCTGCTGCCGGGGTGGTGTCATGGACGAGACGCTCCTTAAGGTCTCAGGCGAGAACGAGGAAGCGAGACTTTTCACTGAGCAACGTCGCTTCACCATACTTATGAAGCGTTTTGGAGGGGAGGTTGTGAGTCGTTCCATGTTCATACCTGATGTTCTGCGTGCCGGCAGTGGTCTGTGGCTGCATGGGCAAGCCCGGGCAAAGGTCACGGAGTGCTGCTTCACAGGCAACGAATGTGACGGCGTCGGGGCGGAGGGAAGTGTACGGGCGGAGTTGGTGCGCAGTCAATTCAACGGAAACAAGATCGCTGGCATCACCTTCTGCGGAAATGCCGGAGGACGCATCGCAGGCAATGACGTTCATGACAACGAAGAACATGGAATCGCCGTGCGCAGTGATGTTGAGCGCGCGGCAGAGGATCTTGTGATCGAGAGCAACACCTGTCGTGCCAACAAAGGGGTCGGAATCGGCTTCTGGCAGCAGGCCAGCGCCACGGCACGCGGCAACCACTGCATCGGTGGGGCTGGGCAGAGGCACGGCATCTATGCCAGCGAGGAGGCGCGTCCGTTGATCGAAGGGAATCAATGCGAGAGCCACGAGCTTGGCGGTATCTCCTTCTACAAAGAGGCTGGTGGCACGACACGCGGCAATACGTGTCGCGGTAACGGCGCCGGTATCACCATGACCGATGAGGCACAACCTCAGGTGGAAGAGAATACTTGCTCCGACAATGTCGTAGGAATCTACTGCGGGGGAGAAGGCGCACCGGTAGTCAAGTGCAACACCTGTCGAAGCAACAGCGAAGATGGCATTCAGGTCATAGATAGCGCCGCGCCTACCCTGGAGCGCAATGTGTGCAACGACAACGCGCGCGGCGGCATTTTCTACATGAACACTTCCGAGGGTGTTGCGCGCGCCAATGAATGCATGGGTAACAAGATCGGCATCTATTTGGGGCGTACAGCCAACCCTGTGCTGCAGGACAACAACTGTGCCAGAAACGAGCTCGGCGGAATCGGCGGGGCGCCCCGTTGAGCGCACCGTGAACTGACACCCGCATCATCGAAATAGCGTTGAAGCGATCGGGAAGCAGGCTCATCTACCCAACTGAACACGCCTGGCCGCCGAACATCACTCACTTCAAGGTGGTTGACATCCATGGGACTCTTGAAACGCTTACTGGGAAAAGCCGACAAGCCTGCCTCTCCTACACCGGAACCGGGGCCATCATCTCAACCGGCCGTGCTCCCCGACCAGCCTGCGAAACCGGCAGAGCCGGAAATCAAGGTCACCCTAGATGGGGGCGGTGAGTTCCGCACTCTCGCCGAAGCTGTGGCGGGCGCGCCCGCCGGTGCAACTCTACGCCTCTCGCCCGGCGCACATCGTCTCGACGAGCCGCTTGAGATCAACAAGCCACTCACGCTCGTCGGAGCCGGGATAGACAAATGCCAGGTGATTGGCCGCGCACACTGGTATGTCGTGCGCTTTAGCGGATCCGGGGCGTTTGCCGCCGACGGTATCGAGTTCCGACACCAGGGTGGGGAATGGGCCTCAGTAGTGGAGATCGCGAGCGGGGAAATCACCTTGGACCGGTGCCGCTTCACTGGCGGGCGCGCCTGGGGCGCCTTGGACGAGAACGGTATGTCACCGCTGATGGATGACCTGGAGCGACGGGGCCTCACGAGTGAGCTGATGAACCCGCTGAAGATGATGGCCGGCGAAGGAATGCGCACCGGCAGCGGGCTTTGGGTCTATGGCAAAACTCACGGCGTCGTGCGCAACTGCGCGGCAACGGGAAACCAGGGGGATGGCATCGCGTTGGAGGAGTCAGCGGATGTCCAAGCGAGCGACAACCGGTGTTTCCAGAACGAGCGAAGCGGATTGTTCGTGACAGGCTTGTCGAGATCTCTCATCCGAGGCAATATCTGCCGAGAGAACGGCGAGAGCGGCATTGCGTTCCATCAGAACGCAGCGGGGCAAGCCATTGCGAACCGCTGTGAGAGTAACGGCCTGGCCGGGATCGCTGTGCTTGGAGCCGCCCAACCCGTGCTGGAGTGCAACATCTGCGAAGCCAACAAGCGGATCGGCATCGCCTTCCTGGGCGAGGCGACAGGGATGGCCCGGGAGAACGAGGCCCGTCGCAACGTTACTGGGATCTATGTCGGCGAACAGGCCCGGCCTGAACTCAAACAGAACCAATGTGAGCGGAACCAGTCCAACGGGATCACCTTTGACAATCACGCGAAGGGTGTCGCGAGCCAAAATCGTTGCCTTGGGAACGGCGCTAACGGCATCGAGGCTGACGCTGACGCATCGCCCACGCTGAGTGGCAACACCTGCCAGGGGAATGCCAAGTGTGGCATCCTCTTCTTTGGCACAAGCACGGGGATGGCAGAGGGCAATTCGTGCATAGGGAACAGCATTGGCCTGGCCGTGCAAGCTCCCGCGCAGCCCACTTTGCGCAACAACACGTGTTCAGGCAATCGGCAACAGGATGTACTGCGCGTGTGAGCCGACCGTCAACGCGAGGACCCTAACTTCACTTGGGTCGTCTCAACACTGGAAAGGGGCAACAATGCAGATGTCAGACAATGACTTACAGAACACCGATCAAACAGTGTGGAGCGTTCGCTTGCAAGATCTGGCGACCTTACAGCTTGGCGTTGAGAAGTTAGCGCTGGTCTCCCAGACCGGTTCAGTACTGGAGAAGGCGATCAGTCTGGTCGTCTCCGTCATAGATGCGATGAAGTCAGCAGCAATGGGAATAGCATGGAAAGCAGCCGTCAAGGTTGTGCCGGCGATTGCGGGCGTTTACGATGCCGTGATCGGCATACGGCATTCCATGCAGCAACTATCCGCTCCCCTTGCAGCTTTGCGCCGATTTTTGCCCGTGACGACTGAATCGTTGCGAGCAGAACAGGCCAGTCAGGTACGGCCGCCTGACCTTTCCGGTCAACTCTATGCGGTAGCAAGCGCTATGCCGGAGGTGAGCAATGGCCTGAGACAACTGAGCGATTTGACCGCCACTACCAGCAGGGCGATAGGGGGTCTTGGCAGCGGAGTAAGTCGGCTGAACTCTGTTCCAGGTGTGGGGTCGCTGGCTGAAAGGCTGAGAGACGCGCTAGCCAAACTAAACGCCGCGCTTGGAGAAACTCAAGTATCCATTCAAGAAGTGACGGTACAGCTCAGCAAAGCACAAGGTTGGCTGCCCGGATACCAGGCACAGACTCGAAAGCAGATAACCGCTGCCACAGCTTGTCAAGCCGTAGAGAAATCTGGCCTCTTCAAGAAAGACCAATGTCAAAAGCCGGTATCGTGGTTCGATGATGAAGCTTCAGCGAATTGCAGTGTGTGTCACATCAATGTATGTAACAACCATCGAATAGCTGTTCCCATGCCGGCCGGCAGCACCACACGCAACACCTGGCTTTGCCTGGAGTGTGCCAAGAAACAGCGTAAATAGGGTGATGCCCAACTCCGGCTTCAGCCAGCCATTTGTCAGCATGTCTCGATACCCCTAAGCACTGCCTGCCCCAATCTGCCTGCCGTGGGACGCGCTTTTTGCAGCCCCGCCGGCCGGTCACACCAAAAATGCGGGATACAATGCGCCGCGCAGCCCAGCTCGCCCTGGCGCAGCGCGAGCGCACGCCGGAGCAGATCATCCAGGATGGTGCGGTCGTCCTGGAGCGCGCCCGCCAGGAGGCAGTCTTGCGCGGCCAGGCCATCATAGAAGACAGCGAAGCGGCACAAGATGAGACATGATCTCGGTCGCTGGCGTTCTCCATGCGGTGCGAGGCGGCATGGACACTGAATCCAAGTATCGTTTTGACCCGGTGGATCACAACTCATGCGGATTCGCGGCCGGCTCACTCCGGGCGAACGGCTGCTCGCCATGCTGGCGGCACGAGAGTGGGTGGTCAGCGCACACCGCGCCCGCTTGCAGCGGCAGTATCCCGACCTGTCACCCGAGGAGATCAACCTGAAGATGTTGGAGGAGATCGAGCGCGCCGAACAGAGACTGTGCCGACCTCACCGCATTTCTTGACATCGTGCATACGCTGGAACGGACCGGCGCGCTGTACAGTCTCGATTGAGAGTCACTCACGTAAGCACGAGACTGATACTTGAGCATTTCTCCGCAGCTTCCATCACTCTACTCTTCTGATATGTTGCGCTAAGAACCATCCTGAGGCAAACTGGTGCGAAGCCATGGAGGTGTTCAGATGTTGCGGGTTGAGCTCTCTGATCGATTGATCGGCATTCTAGATGCACTGGAGCCAGGTGTCGCCCTCGAACAACAGGTGGCCCGCCTCGCGGAGTGCGAACTGCGTCGGCGGCTCGCGCGCCACCAGTTGACCGATCGCTTCATGCGCGAAAAATATGGTATGACCTGGAGGAGTTTGAAGCGACACAGACTGTCAGAGCGCGGGGCTACTCCTTTGAGGTCGAGAATGACCATCAAGACTGGGACCTGGCTGTGGATGGCATCCGTACGGTTGAATTCCTGTTGGATACTCTGCGAGGTGAGGGGTAACAACTCCTGGCTCCTCATACTGCCCTACTTCCGATCAATCGCCACCGGGGTGCCAGCTGCAACCTCGAAGAACCGCCAACGACATTCTCTGGCGCCATCGACTTCCACTGACTTCCGCCGTGCGTACGTGCGTACGTATTGCGCTGAGACCTGGATTGAGGTACAATTATCACCATGATGAGCGTTGCTAAAGGTCGTCACGCTTAGTGGATCATTACTCAAAACGCAGTACAACAGGCACACATATGGAATTTGAATGGGACCCCAACAAGGCTGTCAGCAACCTCCGAAAACACGGAGTGTCATTCACCGAGGCTGCAACCGTGTTTGATGATCCCTTGAGTATGACCGTGCCGGATCCTGACCATTCGACAGTGGAAGACCGCCTGATTATCGTTGGGCAATCTCATCAGCGTCGTTTGTTGATTGTCTCCTTCGCAGGACGCGAAGATCGATTCAGAATCATCAGTGCACGAAAACTGACTCGTGCAGAGAGTAAAGCTTATGAACAAGGACTATCCGGGTGAGATGGAAGACGAACTGCGGCCAGAATATGATCTGCGTGAGCTGCTCAAAGGTGGTGTCCGGGGCAAGTATGTAGCACGCTATCGCGCCGGCACCAATCTGGTGCTGCTCGACCCTGACGTAGCCAAAGCCTTCCCAGACCAAGCGGCAGTGAACGAGGCGCTTCGCCTGGTGATCCGTTTGGGTGAGATTCAGCACAGCCAGAAACACGCGCCGGCCGGAGCAAGACCCTGACAATGCAGAACGCGCCGCTAAGGTCATATCAACAACCTATCAACGCGAATATTGATAGGTTGTTGATAGATCCTCGGCTCTGATGCATCAGCCTCATACTACCTTCCCCAACCTCGCCGCCAACGCCGTGAACCGGCGCAACACCTTATCGTTACCCATCGCCGCGCGATCGCCAGCGGATCACCCACCAGCACCACTAACTTCCGCGCACGGGTAATCGCCGTGTAGAGCAGGTTCCGCTGCAGCATGATGTGGTGGCTGTTCAGCACCGGCACGACCACGGCACACAATACGTTCAGTAAAGGAGTCGCCAAGATGCCCAAATCATGGTTCATGGAACTGATCGAGCAGCATGACCCGGAGTTCGCCCGGCTCTTTGCCGCGAACCGCGAGTTCGCGATGCAGGATGGGGCCATCCCGGCAAAATACAAGGTGCTGATGACGCTGCTTTCTGACGCGATTCAGGGGCACCCCGACGGCGTAAAAGCCATCGCGCAGCGCGCGCGGGCCCTGGGCGCCAGTGAGGCTGAGATCTGCGAGACTTTGCGGGTCGCCTATGACTGCGGGGGCACGCCCGCGCTGATCACCGGGCTCAACGCGTTCCGGTGATGGCCTCCGGCAGTTGAAGAGGCATCGTTGCTGAGCGCGGCCACTACTTCAGCATGTAGTACGTGCCCTTCTTATCCCCGATCTTGATGATCAGCCCCTTGTCCACCAGGTCTGCCAGATCGAGGCGCAGGGTCTCGGGGGTCACGGTGGGGCACAGGTCCCGGTATTCGCGGTTGGTGATGCGGCCGTACTGCTGCAAGTGCAGGATCGCCTGAATCTGCCGCTCGCCGAGGCCGGTGGCCCATTCCGGCAGGGCGCGGGGCAGCCCGGCGCCCATCTGCCCGTTGCCCTTGCGCAGGATCACCGTGAACGAATACGGCAAGGCTTTGAATTCCGGCGCCGGATGGCCGCCCTGCACCATCTCTTCGATCATGCGATCGATGCCCAACCCAAGCTGCTCGATGTAGCCCCACTCGAACAGGCCGTTGACCAGGCGCGGGTTGCGCGAGAAGTGCTCGTCGACGATGTTGTCCAGGGTGATGTAACCGGGGAGCCCGCCGGGGCTGCTGATCTCCAGCCGGTCATCGAACTGCCGGATCTCCACGCGCTTGCCGGTCGCCCGGTAATCCCGGTGACACAGCGCGTTTACCAACGCCTCGCGCACCGCAAAGGTCGGGTAGAGATAACGATCCTCCCGCTTCAAGCCGCGCACCACCGCTTCCCCGCGCATCTCGGTCAGCAAGATGGCCCATGCGCTCTCGATGACCCTGGCCAGCCCGCCGTTGAACTCCTCGCGGCGGCTGTAACCGGGCTGGCCGCCGGGGCCGCGCGGGTCGGTGCCGACGAAGCGGACATACACCAGCCCGCTCTGCGGGATGAAGGCCTGCGGCGCCCTGCCGAACAGGAGCATCCCCGCGACGGTTACCTCGCCCTGCGCATTCAGCGCGCCGGTAGCGCGCAGCAGCTCGTCTTCGGTCTGCCCCAGATCGCGGCCCAAGCGGGCGGAGCGCCGGCGCAGGTAATCCTGGATCACATCCTCGTCCAGGTCCGCGCGCGTGGCGCCGGCCACGGTCTCCAGCTCGAAGTCCCCGCTGGCCTTGGTGGCTGCCAGGTGGCTGATCTTGGCGCCGTCCAGCGGCTCATTGCCGGTGTGCGTGCGCACCAGCACACGGCCGTCGGCCAGCGCATGCAGCTCGGCGCTGCGCTGCACCGAGATCGCCACGGCCAGCCCCGCCCGATCCTCGAACTGCTGCCAATCGGTGCGCACCCACGGCCGGCATTGGGAAAGAGCCGCCCGCAGCAGCCCATCAGCATCATCGCGCAGCAGGTCGCCGGTGATCTGGCCGCCGGCGTCTACGCCCAGGAGCACGGTGCCGCCGTCGGTGTTGGCGAACGCGACCAACGTCTCGGCCAGCTCAGCGGCCGAAGGTTCGGGCAGCACCGCCAATTGCAGGCCGACGCCGCGGCGGAGAAGGGTAGCTAGTGTCATGGATAATCCTAACGATAAACCACTCGTGTGTGGCAGCCAAGTGACCGGCTAAAGCCTCGATTCCAGTGATAAGGTCTCTTGTCCCGGAAATAAACCGCACTCGCGTCATTCGGCGTCAGGAATCGTGATCAGGCTTTCAACCGATTCCGTCTCCGGCGTCATGTCCTCTCCGTCTTCAACCCCAGATGTCACAATGGCCTCGTCAACGCCGGTCTCAACGCTCTGAGGCTTTTGAGCCTCGGCCCGCGTTCGGGGGCGCAAACTCCGCGCGGGCGCCGTCTCCTCGCCCTTTGGCGCGCCTTCCTCCACAGTGGCGGCCAGGCGGGCCATCGCGGCCACCGTGTCGCCGTTATCCGGAGTGACGATGCGAACCCCGCGTGTCGCGCGGCTCGTCTGGCTGATGGCGGCGACCGGGGTGCGCAGCGCCACGCCGCTGGCAGTGATGATCGTCACCTGGTCTTTGACCTGCACCACGCGCGCGGCCGCGATCCGGCCCGTTTCGTCCAGCCGGCGATGATCCAACGTCCACTGCCCGCCGGAGCGGCGGCTGTGGCTGGCGTATTCGGTCAGCGGCGTGCGCTTGCCGTAACCGTTCTGGGTGATGGTCAGCAGGTCGCCGCCCGGCTCCACCACATCGAAGGTGGCCACCCCATCATCCTCGCGCAGGCTCATGCTCAGCACCCCGGCGGCCGAGCGGCCCATCGACCGGAGCTCATCCTCGACGAAGCGCAGCGCCTTGCCGCCCGTGGTCACGATGATGAAATCCTGCTTGCCGAAGGTGGCGCGCGCCCAGCCCAACTCATCGCCGGGCGCCAGGTTCATGGCGATGATGCCGCTGGGCCGGACATCGCTGAACTCGCTCAACTTCATGCGCTTGATCCGGCCGCGACGGGTGAGCAGCGTCACGTACTCTGCCTGCTCGAAATCGGGCACCACCAGCAGCGTCGTCACCCGTTCATCCGCGGTCAGGTTCAGGAAGTTCACCATCGGCAAGCCGCGGCCGTCGCGCGCGGCCTCGGGCAGGGAAAACACCCGCTGGCCGTAGACGCGGCCCCGGTTGGTGAAGAACAGGACATGGTCCAGGGTGTGGGCGGACAGCAGATCCACCACCTCGTCCTCGTCCTTGGTGCGCATCCCCTGCACCCCGCGGCCGCCGCGGCGCTGGGCGCGATACGCGGCCAGCGGCGTGCGCTTGATGTAGCTGCTCTGGGTCACGCTGATGAGCACGGCCTCCTGGCGGATCAAGTCCTCCTCGGAGAAATCCTCGGCCGCCTCGGGCATGATCTCGGTGCGCCGCGCGTCAGCGAACTTCTCCCTGAGCGCCAGGATCTCCTCCTTGATCACCCCAAGGAGACGGGCCGAATCGGCCAGCAGCCCCTCGTAGTAGGCGATCTGGACCGCCAGCGCCTGGTACTCGTCCTCGATCTTCTGCCGCTCCAACGCAGCAAGCCGGCGCAACTGCATGTCGAGGATCGCCTGCGCCTGCTTATCGCTCAGATTGAAGCGGACGATGAGCTTGGCCTTGGCGTCCTCGGCGCTGTTGGCGGTGCGGATGATATGGATGACCTCGTCCAGGAACTCCAGGGCGATGCGCAATCCCTCCAAGATGTGCGCCCGCTCGCGCGCCATCCGCAGCAGGTAGACGGTCCGCCGGGTGATCACCTCGATGCGGTGATCCACGTAGTGTTGCAGCGCACGCTTCAGGCTGAGCAGACGCGGCTCGCCATCGACCAAGGCCAGCATGTTCACCCCGAAGGTGCTTTGCAGGGGGGTGTACTTGAAGAGCTGGTTGAGCACTTTGCGCGGCGCGGCGCCGCGCTTCAGCTCGATCACGATGTGCATGCCCCGGCGGTCGGACTCATCGCGCAAGTCACTGATGTCGGAGAGGCGGCCGTCGCGCACAAGCTCGGCGATACGTTCAAGGATGGTGCTCTTGTTGAGCTGGTAGGGGATCTCGGTGACCAGGATGCGATGGCGGCCGCCGCTCATCTCTTCGATGCGCGTTCGCGCGCGCATGATCAGCCGGCCCTTGCCCGTGCCGTAGGCCAGCTTGATCTCCTCACGGCCCAGCACCAGCCCGCCGGTGGGGAAGTCGGGGCCGTGGATGAATTGCATCAGCTCATCCACGGTGACATCGTCGGCGTCGGCCCAACGGTCGATGAGATAGACGATGGCGTCCACCAGCTCACCCAGATTATGCGGCGGGATGTTGGTGGCCATGCCCACGGCGATCCCGCTGTTGCCGTTCAGCAGCAAATTGGGCAGCAGGGCCGGCATCACAGACGGCTCTTGCAGGCTGCCGTCGAAGTTGTCGCTCCAGTCGATGGTTTCCTTGTCGATATCGGCCAGCAGGGACTCCGTAATGCGCGCCGTGCGGGCCTCGGTGTAACGCATGGCCGCGGGCGCGTCCCCGTCCACCGACCCGAAGTTGCCCTGGCCGTCTACCAGCGGATAGCGCAAGCTGAAGTCCTGGGCAAGGCGGGCCATGGCGTCGTACACAGCCGAATCGCCGTGGGGATGGTACTTGCCGAGCACCTCGCCGACGATGCGGGCGGACTTTTTGTAGGGCGTGCCCGCGCGGATGCCCATATCGTGCATGGCGTAGAGGATCCGGCGCTGCACCGGCTTCAGGCCATCACGGGCATCGGGCAGGGCGCGGGCCACGATCACGCTCATCGCGTAATCCAGGTAGGCCCCACGCATCTCCTCTTCGATATTGATTGGCCTGACGATCCCCAGGGCGCTGGGGGCAACTTCGATCTGGTTATTCATGACCGCTCCTCGGATGCGCATAAAGCGCGACCCTATTATACCTCAGAACGGCGGGTTCGGCTATTTTGGTGTGAGAGTGTGGGGGTGTGGGGGTGTGGGAGGCAGGTTCCGGCCGGTTTGCCGTGACGGGCGCCACGCGCAATGCGTGGCGCCCGTCACAACGGCGCTGAGTGAGGGGAGCGCCTCGCCCCTGCTATTTGATCAGCCGCCGCGCTTGTCCGCGCCAATCTTCGCGATGGACACGCGCGGCGAACATCCCGGCGACCTGTTCCAGGATCTCATCGCTGGCTTCGGCCAAAGCGGCGAAGGTCGTGATGCCCAGTTTCTTGAGGCGCCTGGCATAGAGCGGGCCGATGCCGTCGATAGCCTCCAGGTCGTCTTCGGCGGCCGCAGCCGTCCGGTGGGGCGGCGGCGCCAAGACGGCCATCTCGGCAGCGATCCGCGCCATCTCATCTGAGCCGGGCAAGTTAGCGCTCGCGCCGGCCTCCACCGCCGGTTCTTCGATAGCGGCCGCCAGGGTCTCGACCGCTGCCGCGGGCAGGGTCACCTTGGCCGAGAGGCGCTCCGGCTCCACTGCCGGCGCCTGCAAGGCAGCCAACCGGGCCTGCAGCGCGGCCAGCTCGGCGCGCAAAGCAGCAACCTCATCCACCGCCGGGGCCTCGACCTTCGGGGCCGCGATGTCGACCTTGGGCAGTTCGAGATCAGGCAGTGTCGCTTCGACCTTGGGGGCCTCGATCTCTGGTAGTTCCACTTTCGGCAATTCGACCTTGGGCAACTCGATCTCAGGCAGTTCCACCTTCGGCAGCTCGGCCTCGATCTTGGGCAGCTCTAGCTCAGGCAGCGCCGCTTCGATTTTGGGGAGTTCCACCTTCGGCAGTTCCACCTTGGGCAACTCGATCTCAGGCAGCTCGACCTTCGGCAGCTCGGCCTCGATCTTGGGCAGCTCGATCTCAGGCAGTCCGACTGCGGCCTTCAGCGGCTCAAGCTCCACCTTGGGCAACTCGATCTCAGGCAACTCGACCTTCGGCAGTTCAGCCTCGATCTTGGGCAGCTCTAGCTCAGGCAGCGCCGCTTCGATTT
>CAYYTK010000010.1:63569-96296 GCA_964474695.1 uncultured Anaerolineales bacterium | reverse complement strand
TTTTGGGGAGTTCCACCTTCGGCAGTTCCACCTTGGGCAACTCGATCTCAGGCAGCTCGACCTTCGGCAGCTCGGCCTCGATCTTGGGCAGCTCGATCTCAGGCAGTCCGACTGCGGCCTTCAGCGGCTCAAGCTCCACCTTGGGCAATTCAACCTCGGGGAGTTCCACCTTCGGCAGCTCGGCCTCGATCTTGGGCAGCTCGATCTCAGGCAGTTCAACCGCGGCCTTGAGCGGCTCAAGCTCCACCTTGGGCGCTTCGACCTCGACCCTGGACAACTCTACCACGGGCGCCTCGGCCTCCACCTTGGGCAGTGCAGCCTCGATCGCAGGCACAACTGCCGCTGCACCTGCGATTGCCGGGGCCACGGCCTCGATCTTGGGCAGTCCAGCCTCAACCTTCGGCGCCGCAACTTTGGGCAGTTCTTCGCCCCCTCTGACCTTCGCCGCTTGCCGCTTGCGAGCCTGCGAAAGATTGGCATTCACCCGGGTCAGAAACAGCAGGAGCGCGCCCATCAACAGCAGTGACAGGGAGCCGAGGACCGTACTCACGATCAACGGGATGACGGCCCAGCCCTGCCAGCCGCTGCCCCAGCCGGCGCCCAACCCGCTGCGCCCGATGAACAACGCGCCGACCAGGCCCAGTATCAAGACCGCCAAGGCCGCGACAATCAGGAGAATTGCCACGATTCGTGCAATGCGATGTGTGCGCATGGGAACCACCTTTCCTTGTAGAAAGTGACTTCATTGTCGACCAGATCGATGCTTGCGAGACACATTTTACCACAACTTGCTGTATTTTGCGCAAGCAATCACACGCACCCCAACCCTTGCCCGCGGCCGACAAGCCGGTATGTCTCCGAGCCAGGGACTCCGAATGTAGCCATCCGCGCAGGCATCCTGCGCGGGGTCATCCAGGACCACAGGTAACTTGGCGGGCATGCCGCAGGCGTGATATCATCGGGGCATGGCCGCATCGTTGAACGTCTGGCTGCTGAACCCTTACCACACCGGCTCGCATCGTGCGTGGGCCGACGGTTACGCCGCGCACAGCCGCCACCGCGTGCGCGTGCTGGCGATGGAGGGGCAGTTCTGGAAGTGGCGCATGCAGGGCGCGGCGCTGGAGCTGGCCGAGCAGGCGCACGCGCTGCTCGCCGCGGGCGAGCGTCCCGACCTGCTGTTGGCCACCAGCATGACCAACCTGCCCGCGTTCCTGGCGCTGACGCGCCGTGCCCTGGGCGACGTGCCCGCCGTCCTCTACATGCTGGAGAACCAGCTCACCTACCCGAACCCGCCGGGGCAGCGCCGCGATCTCACCTACGGCATGATTCAGCACTTGTCGATGCTGGCGGCCGATCGTGTCTGCTTCGATTCCGCCTATCACCTGGCGGCCTGGTTCGATGAGCTGCCGCGGCTGCTGAGGCACTATCCCGACTATACGCACCTGGAAACCGTGGCGGCCGTGCGGGCGAAGTCGCTGGTGCTGCCGGTGGGCTGCGACCTGCGGCGCTTCGATGAGCACCCTGAGCCTGTTGCAGGCCGCGCTGCGCCGGGCCTGTGGCCATTGGTCCTGTGGAACCAACGTTGGGAATATGACAAGGACCCGCAGACGATGCTGGCCGCCCTGTATGCGCTGATGGCTGAGGGGATGCCGTTCCGGGTGGCTCTGGCCGGCAAGAACGCACGCGTGGATCCGGTCGAGTTCAACGAAGCCCGGGAGCGGTTGGGCGAGCGGCTGGGGCACTGCGGCTATATCGAAAGCGAAGCGGACTATGCGCGCTGGCTGCGCTCGGCCGATATCGTGTTGAGCACGGCGATCCATGAATTCTTCGGGGTGAGCGTGGTCGAAGCGATCTACTGCGGCGCGTGGCCGGTGCTGCCTGAGCGCCTCAGCTACCCGGAGCTGCTGCCGCCCCAAATGCACGCCGCCTGCCTCTATCGCGACTTCGACGGCCTGTTGGAGCGGCTGCGGGCGGCCCTAACCAGCCCGCCGCCAGACCCGGCGCTGGGGGCCTTGCGGAAATGGGTCGCGGCCTTCGATTGGTCGGTGCAAGGCCCGGCCTATGATGCGTTGCTCCGGGAGGTCGCGGACCGTCACGCCGCCACCCCCAGGACCACCACATCCTCCGCCTGAGCGCCGCGCGGGCCGTGGCCCAGCCGGAACTCCACGAGCTGCCCCGCGCTGGGCAGCGCCTGATCGGCAGCCATGCCCGACTTGTGCAGGAACACCTCGGCGCCCGTGACCGGCGTAATGAAGCCATATCCCTTGGCGCGGCTGAACCACTTCACCAGGCCGCGCTGGCGCCCATGTGCCGGCGCCAGCCGCCGGCACATGGGGCACAAGGCAGGCGCGGCCGGCTCCCCGGCGCCCTCACCGGCCGTCCGTACGAAAGGTGTGCCGCACGCGGTGCAGCGGATGATCTGGTCATGAGACATGCGCTTGCCCTTCTTGACAAGGGATGTTCGTTACGCTAAAATAGCAGACATTGTGGCGACGTAGCCAAGTGGCAAGGCAGAGGTCTGCAAAACCTCGATCATGGGTTCAAATCCCATCGTCGCCTTAGTAAAGGGCTGGCACTCTCGGTGCCAGCCCTTTGCTTTATTCTTAACTTCGGTGCGCAAGCACCAACTCACCAACTCACCAACTCACTAACTCACTAACGCACTACTCACTCCCCGCCTTGAGCGCCGCGACGATCTGGCTCACATGCTCGTCCACGTGGTTGCCGCTCTGCAGCAAACTGTAGCCCAGGCGCCAGTAACTGCCTTTATGCGCCACGACCGCGGCCGGCAACGCCGCAACCATCGCCTCGGTTTCAGCCATCGCACATTTGAGCTCGTCCAGCATCAGATCCAGCGCCGGGGAGACCGACAGCAGCGCGTCGATGCGCGCCGGCACCACGGTGGGGTTGGCATCGGACCAGCGCTCGTCGTCGAGGATTAAGTCAGCAATCCAGGCCTGAAATTCCCGTTCGTTGAGCACCAGGTGCGCCAGAGTTTGCAGCGCACTCCAGGAATCCGCGTCCGGCTGCACGGCGGCCTGGACCTCGTCGATATCCGCCAGCGCCGCCTCGATCTTCCGCAAGCTTTCGGCATTCACTTTGGCCAGCGCCTCAGCAAACGCGGCAGGGGCCGGCGGGACCTCGGGCAGTGCGCGAGGCGAGAGGACCATCGCGGTCTGCCGGAACTCCGCGCCGCGATAGAAACCCACTTGAACCGTGTCGCCGGCGCGGCGTCCCAACAACGCGACCCCCGTCTCATCGTAGGTGCGCGCCGGCTTGCCATCTATGCTCACGACCACATCGTCAACGACGAGGCCTGCCGCGGCCGCGCCCATGCCATCCACCACGCCGCTGAGACGCATCCCCTCAGTCACAGGCACCCCCAGCTCGGCCGCAATCTGTGCGCTGAACTCGCTCAGATAAATGCCTAACATGGGCCGCCGCACCAGGCGCAGGTCCTGGCCGGTCTCCAGCAGCGATGCCAGGTTTTCCAGGCCGCTGTCCCAGCCGCGGGCGAATTCGGCGCGCGCGCGTTCCCACGCCTCGCCATCGCCCAGGCCGCTGTGCACCAGGTTCACAGTCGTCCCACCCTCGACGGGGGTCAGCCGCACCTCCACCTGCGTGGGCCCCGGCTCGCCCTGGCCCTGCCAGTTGAACGCGACCCGCGCGTTCTCCTCCAGCGCCGTGAACTGGCCCGCAGCATAGTAGCCCACGTTCCACCACAGATACACCCGGCCGCCGGGGCGCACCTCGGTCAGCGCGGTATCGCACAGCCATTCGCGCAGCGGCGCCACGCGCGTGAACGCCCGATAGACCTCGCCAACCGGCGCTTTCACAGTGCATGTGTACTCAAGAGCTTGCAGCGTCATGGGGCCCTCCTTCAGAAATCAGTAGGGCGGGTGGGAGTCGAACCCACATGGTCCTTCGACCATTGGTTTTTAAGACCAACGCGTTTGCCTTTTCGCCACCGCCCCACGATCAAGAATCCGTTACCGAAAGCATACGCGGCTTACGAGTTGCTGTCAAATCCGCGAAACAGGATAGTGGTCTGATTTGCGACTTGCGCTTCACTCCATTGGAATTCTCATAACGGACAACCGCCTGCCGGCCTGCTAACATGCTCTCATGATGACGAGCATCTCGGCACGGAGGACAGGCATGAACCGGCGAGTCTTTTTGCGACTTACGACGCTGGCGGGCGGGACGGCCCTGCTGGCGGCTTGCAAGGGCCAGGGGAATCAGGCCGCGAAAGCGCCGGCAACCCCCTCCCCTACGGCCGGCCCCGCGTCTCAACCCACCGGGGCGCCGGCAGCCGCCTCCCCGCGCGCGCCGTCCCCCGGCACACCGGCGAGCACGGCCGGGGCGCCAACCGCGGCCCCGGCTGCGACTCCCGCCCCGACCCTGACCCCCCAGCCCAGTCCCGACGACTGGCGCGGGACGGTCGCGCTCGTACGAGCTGACAGCCGGGCCGAGGGCGTGCGCCGCGCGGTGGCGCTGCTCGGCGTCAATCCGGTGCGGGGCAAGAACGTGCTCCTCAAACCCAACTTCAACAGCGCCGACCCCGCGCCCGGCTCGACGCACCCCGACACCCTCCGCGCCCTGATCATGCAACTGCGCAGCATGGGCGCAGGCGCCATCACCCTGGGCGAGCGCAGCGGCATGGGCAACACGCGCTCGGTGATGCGGCAGGTGGGCGCGTTCGACCTGGCCAAAGAGCTGGGCTTCGAGGCCGTGGTCTTCGACGAATTGGCGGAAGAGGAGTGGGCGTTGATCCGCACCGCGGGCGATCACTGGCAGCGCGGGTTTGCCGTGCCCAGGCTGCTGCTGGACGCGGAAGCGGTGGTGCAGACCTGCAATCTGAAGACGCACCGCTACGGCGGCCATTTCACCCTGTCGCTGAAGAACTCGGTCGGCTTCGCTGCCAAGCAGATTGCCGGCGCCGGCTACAACTACATGAGCGAGCTGCACAGCAGCCAGCATCAACGCACCATGATCGCCGAGATCAATCGCACCTACGCGCCCGCGCTGATCGTCATGGATGGCATCGAGGCGTTCACCGACGGCGGTCCGGACCGGGGCACGGTGGTCCGGCCGGGCGTATTCCTGGCCGGCAGAGACCGCATCGCGCTCGACGCCGCCGGCGTGGCGATCCTGCGGCACTACGGCACCACCCCCGAGGTGAGTGCGGGGCGCGTCTTTGAGCAGGCGCAGATCGCGCGCGCCGTAGAGCTAGGGCTGGGCGTGCAGCGCGCCGAGGATGTGCGCATCGTGACGGATGACGCTGCCAGCGAGGCGTTCGCCGCGCAGATTCGCCCGCTGATTACCTGAGACCGATTTTTTGGTTCGCCATTCGCCGATTCGCCATTTGGAGTCACCATGAGCGTCAACCCAATTCGTGCGCGGAGCATCCTCCAGAAAAGCGGCCTGCCCGCCGCGGCCTACGTGATCAATCCGTACACCGGCTGCGTGCACGGCTGCGTGTACTGCTATGCCCGCTTCATGAAGCGTTTCACCGGGCATGCCGAGCCCTGGGGCGCCTTTCTCGATGCCAAGGTCAATGCCGCCGAAGTGCTGCGCGGCCAATTGGCGCGGCGGCGCGAGCCTCTCAAGGAGCTGGTGTTCTTTTCCAGTGTGACCGATCCCTATCAGCCGGCCGAGAAGCAGCACCGCCTGACGCGGAGCCTCCTCGAAGTGCTGCTGGAGTACCAGGTTCCGGTGTCCATTCTCACGAAATCCGATTTAGTGCTGCGGGACATCGACCTGCTCGAGCGCTTCGAGAGCTGCAAGGTGGGCCTGAGCCTCATGACGCTGGACGAGGCGCTGGCACGCAAGCTGGAGCCCCGGGCCGCCTCCCCGGCGCGGCGCATCCGGGCGCTGACCGCGCTGCGCGCGGCTGGGATCCGCACCCAGGCCTTCATCAGCCCCTACCTGCCCGGCATCAGCGACCTCGACCGGCTGGTGGAAGCGCTGTCCGGCAGCATCGACGAGATCGGCGTGGAAGCGATCAACACGCGCGGCGGCAACTGGCAGGGGGTCGGCCGCGTCCTGGCGCAAGACGCCCCGGAACTTACCGTAGAATGCGCGCACCTGGCGAAGGATGATTCATACTGGAACGCGCTCGAGGTGCGGCTCGTTCAGCTCGCTGAGCAGCACGGGATGGCTAACTTCGGTTTCTACCGGCACTAAGGTGGTGCGATTTGCCATTCGCCATTCTACATTCGCCCGCAAACTCACGCTATTCCGTCCGCGCTACTGCCCGGACACGCCCCACAGCCCTCGGCCGGCGGCGCGCGCCTCCTGCTGCAGGCGGGCGAAAAGCGCCTGGTAACGGATATCAGGAGGAAAGGAGCTGGCTTGGGCATAGCCAAGGCGCACCAGCTCCGCGTTGACCATCACGTCGCCGACGTAGACGTAGCGCAGCAGCCGGCCATAACGATCGATCTCCGACACGTCCTTCTCCAGGCGTACCCGCTTGCCCGCCACCAGCTCCCGATTCTTCGCCGTCGCTTCCGGGCCGTAGGGGTCATGCTCGTAGGTGCTCTCCGGCGCGTCGATGCCGATGTAGCGCACCCGATACTCTTGGCCCGAAATCCTGACCTCGATGGTGTCGCCGTCGTAGACATAGGTCACCTCCGCCTCGATGGAAGCCGGCATGAGGGTAGGGACCACAGTGCGCGCCGGCGGCGGGCTTAAGGTCACGTGAGGCGCGGGGGTCACCTTGGCCCAATACTCAGCAGGTTTGAAATACTGACAGGCCGACAGGAGGAGCGGAAGAAGCAGAAGGAGAACTGTGACAATGAGCCGCGCTTTGGCGGGCGAGGAAGTTATGCCGCAGCATCTCCGGCTCATGGTGACGCTCCCTCGCCCATCAAATGAATCTCAACCCAAGTTGTGCACGCAGTTTGGCGTTTAGGCCCTGTATGAACTGACCCTTATCAGGCAAGCCGGGATTCCTGCGCATCGCCTCATACATCTCGTCAACCGTGATAGATACATATCGCTGAAGGTCCAGGCTGAGTCGTTCGCCTGAGGGCTCAAGCGACCAGAGCGCAAACCTTGACGCGGCTTCAGGCTCAAACCCATCGCGGCGCAGTCCGTAACGTCGAACCAGATTGGCGTGGATGTACTCCTCAATCACCCAATAACACTTCACGTCCCACGCCTCGTATACAATGCCCTTGTTCAGCAGTTGCGTCACGAAGCGCTTGATGGTGTCGTAGGTGTTCATGCCGAAACGATACGCTTGGGCGCGGATATCCTGACCAGCCATGAAGTCGCGCAAGCCGCCGACGATCTTACCGGTGCTCGTGGTCGAATCGGTCTGGAACTCAACAGCCACAAAGTCCATGACAGCAGGCTGCATCGGGGCATGCCGAACCAGAACGTAATCAATGGTGCCAATATTGGGCAACCCTACCTCGGAAAAAGCGACAACATTGTTGATGTCACCAAAATAGTGACGCGCCACCTCCTCCAGGACCTTCGGCGTTCCATGCAAAACACCGCGTTCCTCAAATCGATGTGGGCAAATTGCACAGATCTCGCCACCATATTGCACCGAACAGACACCGAAAGGATAATCGATCAGACGGCTCTGCTTGACACAGCGTCCGTCGGTAAATGGGCACCAGTGTTGCTCGCGCGCTTTCTTTGCCTCAGAGGAATAATCGTCTATCCGGAAACCGAATACTTCAGCGAGATTGCTGCTCCGGTTGGTTGTCATTTCGCCCCCTGGATCAATTCGCGCCATGTTGCGCGGATTTCGGCGTGGGTCAACGAACTCGCCAGCAGCCAACCGAGCGCCGCGCCGCACTGCCGACAGAAGGTTTCGCTATCGTCAGTGTCGATGTTTGCCAACGGCGCCCACTGGCCCTGGGCATCTCCGTCCAGCGCGAGCACCAGGATCGTGTCGTGCTTGATGGCACGCAGATGACGAATGTGCACGGAAATGGGGTTTTCGGAAAACACCACGTAAGCATTCAGGAGTCGAAATCCGGCGCCCTTCAGGGCGATGGTCAACTCAGCCCAAGCGTTCGGATCCCAATTATGAAACGTGAATACCATGCGGCCTGTCTCGCGCTTGAGGACCCGGCCACATTCCCGAAAAATATCAGCGATAACCCGCATAAACGGCGTATCGTCGCTGGTAGCTTTGGCCGCAACTGCGCTGTGCGACTCATCGTAGGTCCAATCGAGCTCTCCCGGCAGGAGACGTGTTAGCCAAACGCGAAAGAACGCCGCTAGGTCGCTGTACTGCACGCTGTCGTAGTACGGTGGATCGGTGACAACAAAATCCACGCTATGATCCATGATCGGCAGCTTGCGCGAATCGCCATGAATCAGCCAGAATGCATGATCTTGCGCGAGCGCAGCCTGATCAAAGACCTCGATGCCGCCGTCGTATTCTCCCGGGATGGTTACCAGTTGCGTCGCACCATCATATTGCACTCGGCGCTCGACGGGCGCGACAGCCCAGTTGCGCCCACGTTCTATGCGGTCGCTGAATAGCTGCTGCAGATTGCCGGATGACTTTTGAAGATTGATCGGATTGTTTTCAAGCGCGGTATAGGGAAACGAATAAGCGTGCAACGCAAAAACGTGCCGAATCGCGCCGGGACGGTTTACAGCCCAACCTTTGTAGCCGCACAGGAGCGAGTTAAACTCCAACGATGTCGAGACCAACAGCCCCAAGTTGAGCTTGATGCTGCCCGAATATTCCTGGAGCAATCGAATGGCGTGGTAGAGGTAAAGCAATTGGCGCGAAGAAAAGGTGTCGAGATAGGAGCGAATATGCCGCGCGAGCAGGTCATTCGACTTTGGGCCGCCCCGCACGAGAAAATCGTCTAGCAGGCCAAAATCAAGCGTCGAGCGCAGTTCATCCGCAGCGCGCATTCGCTCGACATCCACCGACGAAGGCGGGCGCAAGAACAACCCATGTTCTGGACAAGATCCAACGATGGCAACGGCCACATAACGAGCGTAGTATGGCTCATCAAGGATCTCCCGATATTTCTGCCTACAATCCGGACACGTTGTCTCACCCTTTGTCACCAATCGACGATCAGTGGAGAGTGCAAGGAACTCATTGAGGCCATCTGAGATCGCCCAGGTTCCAGGGTCAATTCGGAGCGTTCGATCTGATTCGTGGCGCAATTCATACCGGTCAATCTGGACGATCTCTCCGCACGCACAGCGCTTGCGCAGGCCACGCATGACATATTGAACATCAACGGACCTGCCACATTGAGGACACTCGGTCTCGAAATAGGGCGCCAGTTCCGTGCGAAGAGCCATGAAAAAAGCATCAAAAGCCGTTCGCAACTCGCTCAATGGTATCCAGGTCAGAGACGCACGCGCTTGCGCGACCGGGATCGGGTCTATGTCTGCACCGATGACGCTTGCGCCGAGGCGAATCGCCTCGTGCAGCGTCGTACCCCCGCCCATCATCGGGTCAAGGATAGTCTTGCCTTCCAGCCCACCCGACGCATAATAATCGCGGCGGCCGATATCCGGGACAAACTGCTTCAGAATGGTGCGGAAGGTTGAACCGCAGCGCCGCGCCCACCACTTATGCAGATAGGTGTTGGGACGAAAGAGATGCTTGTTAAACGCCTCTGACCGCGATAAGCGGCTGGCAAACTCTTCAGGGAAATACTCATCAATCGCCAGACTGTGCTCAAAGTGAGTGACCCGCATCAGCTCATCGAAGGCAAGCTGTCGAGCTTCGCGGATGGCTTCTGTTGGCGTTTCTGGCTGTTCAGGGATCAAGGATTGGTCCATTGCGACGGGAGTTTACACCGCTTCGCGCAATTTGCCAACCCAAGCTGCTCTGCTTCAGAACCACCTACCTTGCTGCGTCCCACGCTTGCGCGACTGCCCCCTCCGGTGCTAAACTGTCCCTGCACAATCCCTGCACAAGAGGACTGCTATGGCCACCTTACCCGACGGCGCCCTGTTGCCTGGCAAGCTGTTCATCGTCGAGGGGATCGACGGCTCGGGCAAGAGCACCCAGCTCGATCTGCTGCACAAGTGGCTTGTGAGCGAGGGCCACCCGGTGGTGTTCACCGAGTGGAACTCATCCCCGCTGGTGCGGCGCACCACGCAGCGCGGCAAAAAGGAGCAACTGCTCACCCCCCTCACCTTCAGCCTGATCCACGCAGCCGATCTGGCCGATCGCATGGAGCGCCAGGTGATTCCTGCGCTGAAGGCGGGCGCCATCGTGCTGGCCGACCGTTACATCTACACCGCATTCGCGCGCGATGGCGCGCGGGGCATCAGCCAGCGCTGGGTGCGCAAGCTCTACAGCTTCGCGGTGCGGCCGACGGTGGCGTTCTACTTCCAGGTGCCGCTGGATGAGGCGCTCAAACGCATCGCGGTGGGGCGGCCCAATCTGAAATGGTACGAGGCCGGCATGGACCTGGGCCTCAGTCCCGATCCCAACGAGTGCTTCCGGCTGTTCCAAAAGCGGATCCTGGGCCAGTACCAGGACATGGTCGATGAGTTCGGGCTGACGGTAATCGATGCCACGCAGCCGCTGGTGCATCAACAACAGCAGGTGCGCGCGCTGGTCTCGCCCCACCTCAGAGGCCTGGCCCGGATCAACCTGATGCCCTGGCGTGAGGTGCTCGCCAAGGAAGGGCTCTACGGCCGCTATTTGCAGACGGCAAGCGCCGAGAAGCCGAAAGAAGCGTAAGGGTGGCTGTGGCGCAATGGTAGGGGGCCGCTTCGCACCCTTCGACTGCGCACTGCGGTGCTCCGCTCAGGATGCTCCGCTTGGGTGTCTGTGGCTCTGCTTGGGTGTCTTGGGAAGAGTGAACAATCATGACGCACATCCGCTATTACGGCGCAGGGAATATCCCCGGCTTTGAGGCCGACGAGCTGCCGGGTCGGCTGATCGTGCTGGAAGGCACCGATGGTGTGGGCCGGACGACGCAGGTCGCGCTGCTCCATGAATGGCTGGAGGCCAGCGGTTACGCGGTCACCCAGACCGGGCTGGCGCGCTCATCGCTGGTGGGGCCTGGCCTGCAGCGCGCCAAGCAGGGCCACACGCTGGGCGACACCACCCTGAACCTGTTCTACGCCACCGACTTCGCCGACCGGCTGGAGAAAGAGATCCTCCCCGCGCTGCGCGCAGGGTTCATCTGCCTCACCGATCGCTACATCTACTCGATGATCGCCCGGGCGCTGGTGCGCGGGGTCAGCCACGAATGGCTGCGCGACCTGTTCGGCTTTGCGATCGTGCCCGACGCGGTGTTTTACCTGGAAGCGGACCTGGACCATCTGATGCCGCGCGTGGTCTCAGGCGAGGGGTTCGACTACTGGGAATCGGGGATGGATGCCCTGCGCGGGGACGACATCTTCGAGACCTGGCGGCTGTATCAGACGCGGCTGCTCAGCCAGTTCCGCCAGATCGGCCGGGAGTACAACTTCATCTACGTGGACGCCAACCGCTCGGTCCACGAGATCTTCACCGATCTGCGCAAGAAGCTGGGGCCGATTTTGAAGGGGATGCGGCCGCAGGGGGCGGAGACGGAGGGCGGACGCAGATTTACCTGATGTGCCCGCTGTTCTGCCGATGAAACGGAGCATCCTTCGACTGCGCCGGGGCCCCGACCCCGGCTCCGCTCAGGATGCTCCGCTTGTTACTGTCCCATAGCAGGAATAGAGGCTTCAGCCGGTTTCTGGCGGCGCGCGCATTTCGCGCCAAACCGGCTGAAGCCTCGAATCCAACACACTCAACGATCAGCGCCCTCAGAAGATCTCAGGCACAAAAGTCTGATCGGTGATGGGCGGCCGCACGTAGCCGCCGTCATCCTGGCGGGGCGGCAGCTCGATCTTCTCCGGCGTCGTATCCTCGTAAGGGATCAGGCTCAGGAAGTGGCTGATGCAGTTCAGTCGCGCCCGTTTCTTGTCATCAGACCGCACCACGTACCACGGCGCCTGCTTGTGATCGGTGGATGCAAACATGGCATCTTTGGCCTTGGAGTACTCCACCCACTTCCGCCGCGATTCCAGGTCCATGGGGCTGATCTTCCAGCGCTTGGTCGGATCTTCCATCCGATCCTTGAAGCGGCGCTCCTGCTCCTCATCGCTGACCGAGAACCAGTACTTGATCAGGATGATGCCTGAGCGGACCAGCATGCGCTCGAATTCAGGGCAGGAGCGCAGGAACTCGCGGTACTCGTCCTCGGTGCAGAAACCCATGACATGCTCGACGCCGGCCCGGTTATACCAGCTTCGATCGAACAAGACGATCTCGCCGGCCGCGGGCAAATGCGGCGCGTAGCGCTGGAAGTACCACTGCGTCTTCTCGCGATCGGTGGGGGTGCCCAACGCAACGACGCGGCAGCCGCGTGGGTTGAGGGGTTCCGTGAAGCGCTTGATGGTGCCGCCCTTGCCGGCGGCATCACGCCCTTCAAAAAGCACCACCACGCGCAGGCCCTTCTCCTTAACCCAACTCTGGAGCTTGACGAGTTCGACATAGAGCTTCTGCAGCTCATTCTCGTACTCTTTGGTGGAGATCTCTTTCTTCGGCTTCGGCGGCACCAGGTCGCCGGTGACGGGCGCGGGCGCAGCCTCGGGCTTGTCTGCCGCGTTCACTTCGTCCTTGGCCTTTTTCTTTTTCTCCTTCGGCTCTTTCGGCTCCTTGGGCTCCTTAGCCGCTTTGGCCTCTTCGTCCTTCTTCTTCGATTTTGCCATGGCTTCCTCCCTCTGATGGTGTGGATTTCTACAAGACAGCCACCGCCAATGCCAACGAGCGGCGGAAATCGGCGCTGAGCACCTCAGTCCACGGCGCCGGGAATTGCGCCAATAGTTCCTCTTGCACCGCCACCTGCACGTCCAAATAACGCTCTACCCCGGCCAGGGAGACGGGCGGCTGTGCCTTCTTGCGCTTGCTGCGCTGCTCATCCAGGAATGTCCCGATCAACTCTTCGGCCACGTACGCGTCATGCAGCGCGCCCAACAAGTCCTGCAGGACGGTCACCTGCCGGATCAATTCGGGCGCCCCCGGGCCCAACACCTCCCGGGTAAACTCCAACAGATAGCGCAGACGTTTGAAATCGATGCGCAGGAGGTGGTAGGTGGTCAGCGGCGCGCCGTCCCGCAGCACCGGCTCATACGCGCGCACCGTCTCGTAACGCTCGAAGATGAGCCGCGGCAGCACGTGCCGCACCTGATAGGGCACCGGCTCGCCCGGCGGAACCTGCCGCGCGCCCGCGCCCGGGGTTGTCAGGAAGGTTTGGAACTCGGCGACAAACCGGGCGTAAGCCCCGCTGTCCAGGGTGTCCAGCATCTCGCGGCGCGCCAGCTCGCGGCGCGCATGCCAATCGGCGAGCAGGGGCGCCAGCGCGGGCGCTTCAGCGCTTCCCCCGACAGGCCCCGCAACCGTTTCCGTCAAGACCGTGGATCCAGCCGCATCGGTGGGTGCTTCTGCGGCCGGTTCTGTGGCCGGTTCTGTGGCCGCAGAAGGGGCCGTATCACCGGCCGGGAGCGCACCCGCCGCGGCGGCCTGATATGCCTCGGCCTTCTCCAGCAGCACATCCAGATCACGCACCGCGCCCAGGGCCGCGCCCACCCGGCGCAGGCTCTTATTGAATGGCTTCACCGCCTTGGGCTCGAAATAGGCCTCAAAAATGCGGTAGGCCGCGCGCATGCGCCGCGTGGCGACCCGCATATCGTGGAGCGCCTCGATATCATCGCCCAGCCGCGTGCCCGCCTCGTTGGCCAACATCCGCAGAAAATGCGTGTACAGCACCTTGCGGCCGGCCTCGCTCATCGGCTCGTCACCGCGTAGCGGTGGAATCTCGACCGGCGCCGGTGCGAGAGGCTGTGCGGCCGTTCCCGCCTCGGCAGCCTCACCCGCGTCCTGCACGACCGCGCTGGCCGGGGCCGGGAGCGCGGTAAAGACCAATTCCTGCTTGTACAGCCGCTGCCACCACGCGCCGGCGGCCGCCGCCTGCCGCGCATCGACGTCCGCCGCCGGTCCCGCCAGCACGAGCTGGCAGTGCACCGACCCGGTGCCTTCCACCGACTCAAAGCGGGTCGCCTGTGAACGCGAGGAATCCAGCGCCTCGGCCACCGTGAGCAGCGCAGCCAGGGAGATGGCCAGCTCGCGCTGTTTCGGCTCCAACGCGGCCATGGTCGTCTCTTTGTCGGGCTTGGGCTTGGCGCGCTGCAGCGCCACAACCGATGCCAGCAGCAGGCGATCCCCCGTGCTGACCTCGCGCAGCGGCTCGGCAAGGATCAGATCCCGTCCTGCGCGCTGCGACCGCGCGGGATCCTGGCGCGCGCCCACGGTGCACAGCAGCGCGGCCTGGCGCAGCAGCTTGCGCCGCTTGCGCGGCAGGCCGTGGACGCGGGCCAGTGCGTCGAAGAGGAAGGCCGCCTGATCTGCTACATACGCCGCATGCACCATGTCGACGCCGTGCGCCCGGCAGAACTCGGCCACGGCAAGCGGGCTGCGGCGCGAGACCGGCTGGCGAGGCTGGACCACGGGCGAAGGCTTCGGCGGCGCGGCCGGCGGCGGCGCAACAGGCGCGGCAGGCGCGGGGAGGTCCCCCAGGCGGCCCTGGGGCGTGGCGCCTGCGACCTCGGCCGGCGCCGGCGCGGCCGCACGTGAGGCGCGGCGGGCCGGCCGGCCGCGCGGCGCGGACTTCTCAAGCGCCGGCGCAGCCTCGGACGCGGCAAAGATGCGCATCCGCTCTGCCCGGAACGCGCGCAGCCAGAAGCGCACGCGGCCATCGGACAGCCCGCTGCGCACGACGATCTCGCGCGTGGGCAGCCCATCGGCCCACCCCAACACCACCAGGGCGCGACGTGCCAGCTCGCCGTCCGGCCCGGCGGCATGCGCGGCCAGGGCGCTGCGCTCCTGCGCCGAAAGACGCCCCTCCACCGCCGCGCCGCGGACCCGCAGCGTCTCCAACGCGCGCTCGAACTTGGAGCGCGGCTCGGCCGCCAAACCATGTTCATCGACCAGGGCCTGGGCGATCCTGGCCAAATCGGCCTCGGTCCCCTCCGCCTTCAGCTCGACCTCCAGCTCGTAGTAGAGCGCAGGCCGCTGCCCCACCACCACCCGCACGGCATCCAGGCTCAGTTCGGCGACGCGGCGCACGCCGTCCATCACATCGGAGCGTGTGCGGTGCTGCTCAAGGTCGAAGAGGGGCTGCAGAGGCGCCCCCCCGGAGAGCTTCAGCGCCAAATCGCGCGCCGGCGACGCCGGCCAGGCGATCGCGTCCGGCGTCCACATTGCAAGCTGGATCTCCTGCTCGTCACGGTGGTGTATGGCGCCCAGCGCGCCGCCCAGCCCCTTCAACGTGGCCAGCACCGACGCGTTTTCCGTGCGCAGCCGGCAGGCATACCCGGCGGCAAGCAAACGCCCGTCGGCGGTGTCGAAGTAGCGGTCGGCCATCTGGACGGCTGAGGTGGGGATAAGGACATAACCGGCAGTGTCACGCAGGCGCAGCAGAGAGCGATACGTCTGACGGTTGGGGACAACGAACTTGGCTTCGATTTCCATGCAATCTCCGACGCAGGCCGGTGGGTACTGTCCGAGGCAACCGGCAGTGAGTATAGCATATTGCCAAACACACGGCAAACGCGACGAAGTTCCCACATTCACACACATTGCTACTTGACAAGCCGGAGCACTTATGCTATCCTATCATTAGATATCAGACATCTAATATCTAATCTTTTGTGGACGGCCAACGAACGGAGAATCCCTTGGATAAGCTGTCACGCGGCCCAGTGCTCAACCGGGCCATCCAAGACCGAATCAAGCAGTACATCACCGACAACCGGCTGGGTGCGGGGGATCTGCTGCCGCCAGAAGGCCAACTCGCAATGGATCTGGGCGTCAGCCGCGGCTCGGTGCGCGAGGCGATCAAGGCGCTGGAATCGTTGGGCATCGTCGAGGTGCGTCACGGCGACGGCGTGCGCGTGCGAGCCTTCAATTTCGACTCGGTTTTCGAGCTGCTCTCCTACGCCCTGGTGTTCGACCCGGTTAAGGCTGCGGAGATCCTCCAGATTCGCATCTGGTTGGAGGTTGCCGCAGTGGCGGATGCCGTGCGCCAAATCAGCGATGCGGAATTGGACCACATGGCCGCGCTGCTGGATGCCTGGGAGCAGAAAGCCGCTCGCAATGAGGATAGCTCCGAAGATGATCGCAACTTCCATCGGCTGCTCTATCGGACCCTGAACAACGACTCGTTGAGCGGGCTGATCGATATCTTCTGGGTGATCTACCACTCGCTGCCCATCCAGAGCATCGGCACGGACCGCCAGCCGTTGGCGACCGTGAAAGCGCATCGCGAGTTATTGACTGCCATTCGAACGCGTGATATCACGCAAGCCACGCACCGCATGCGCGACCACTTCTGCAACCTGGAAGCACGCATGATGCGGGCAATCCAGCTCAGCCAGGCCAGCTCAGTTGCGGATGGTGTGGGATTTCAAACGCCGGAACAAATCTGAACCCAGGGGGCCATGCTATGGCGCATCTGCTCGAAGTCAAGGATCTGGTCACCCGCTTCTATTCCGAAGGCGCGACCATCCACGCGGTCAACGGCATCTCCTACACTCTGGACGAAGGCGAGTCGCTCGCCATCGTCGGCGAGAGTGGATCGGGCAAGTCGGTGGGCGTCATGTCGGTAATGGGGCTTATCCGCTACCCGCCGGGACGCGTGGAAGGCGGAGAAGTGATCTTCAAAGGCCGCAATCTACTGAAGCTCTCAGCTGACGAGATGCGCAAAGTGCGCGGCGATGAGATCGCCATGGTCTTCCAGGATCCGATGACATCCCTCAACCCGGTGCTGCCGGTTGGGCTCCAGCTCATGGAGCCGCTGATGGCGCATAAGGGTCTCGACAAGGCCGCCGCCCGTGCCCGCGCCGCCGAGCTGCTCGCCCTGGTGGGGTTGCCCAATGCGGCCGACCGGCTGAAGGATTTCCCGTTCCAGTTCTCCGGCGGACAACGGCAGCGCGTCATGATCGCCATGGCGCTGGCCTGCGATCCCAGCCTGCTGATTGCGGACGAGCCCACCACCGCGTTGGATGTCACCATCCAGGCCCAGATCGTCGAACTCGTCAAAGAGCTACAGCAGAAGCTGGGCATGGCCATCATCTGGATAAGCCACAACCTGGCGCTGGTGGCCGGCATGGTCGACAAGGTGATCGTGATGTACTCCGGCTACATCGTCGAGCAGGCCACGGTGGATGACCTGTACGAACGGCCGCTGCATCCCTACACCCTCGGCTTGCTGCATGCGCTGCCCTCCCTGGACCAGCGCAACCTGCAGCGGCTGGCATCCATCGAGGGCATGCCGCCGGATCTCCGCAAGCCCGCCGCGGCCTGTCCGTTCGCGCCGCGCTGCCCTTATGTGATCGAGAAGTGCCTGCAGGCAGTGCCTCCCCTGCACCCGGTTGGCCCCAGCCACGCATCGGCCTGCTGGCGCGCTGAAGAGCTGCACAAGGTGCATGACTTTGGAGAGAAGCTATGATCGCCGGCCCAACTATCGCGACTGACCCCAAGGTCCTCATCGGGGTCAAGAACCTCAAAGTCCATTTTCCGATCCGCCGCGGGCTGCTGCGGCGCCAGGTGGGCGCGGTGCGCGCGGTCGATGATGTCAGCTTCGACGTCCACGAGGGCGAGACGCTGGGCCTCGTCGGCGAGAGCGGCTGCGGCAAGTCAACCACCGGTCTGGCCGTGCTGAAGCTGCTGGAGGCAACCGCGGGGCAGGTGTTCTTCGGCTATCAAGAGGTCACACGGCTTTCTGAGACGGAGATGCGCCTGTTGCGCCGCCACATGATGATGGTGTTTCAGGACCCCTACTCCTCGCTGAACCCGCGCATGACGGTCGGCAACATCATCGGTGAGCCGTTGGGCGTGCATGGCGTGGGCAGCGCGAGCGAGCGTGAGGCGCGCGTGCAAGAGCTGTTGCGCCTGGTGGGGCTGAACCCCGCGTTCATCAATCGCTACCCGCACGAGTTCTCCGGCGGGCAGCGCCAACGCATCGGCCTGGCGCGCGCGCTGGCGACGACCCCGGCGTTCATCGTCGCAGATGAGCCGATTTCAGCGCTCGATGTGTCGATCCAGGCCCAGGTCGTCAACCTGATGAGCGATCTGAAGTCACAGCTCGGGCTGACGTATCTGTTCATCTCCCACGACCTCTCGATGGTGCGCTACATCAGCGACCGCGTCGCGGTGATGTACCTGGGCAAAATCGTGGAGTTGGGCAGCCGAGATGGCATCTTTGACCATCCGCTGCACCCTTACACGCGGGCGCTGATGTCGGCCGTGCCCATCGCCAACCCGCGGCAGGAGCGCGAGCGGCGGCGCATCATCCTGGAGGGGGACGTGCCGAGCCCGGCCAAGCCGCCGGCGGGCTGCCGCTTCCACCCGCGCTGCGCCTTCGCCACTGAGATCTGCCGGCAGGAGGAACCCGCGTTGCGTGGGCTGGAAAGCGCCGGCGCCGCATTGCATCAGGTGGCGTGTCACCACGCGGAAAGGCTATCGTAACCTAAGCCGCTGGCTTGGGTTGGGACGCAAGCCAGCGGCTTGCGGCACATAAGCATTCACCCGCCGGCACGCAAAGCGGCCGGCATATATACCATATCGGTAAGGAGAGAAGCATGAAGATCTACAAGTTGTTCGCCATCGTCGCGCTGTTCGTGATGGTGCTGTCTGGCTGCGCCGCTCCGGCCGCCACGCCTGCACCTGCGACACAGGCGCCGGCCGCCGTCGAACCGACGAAGGCCCCAGAAGCGACCACGGCCTCCGCCGTGGAACCGACGGCGGCCCCCGTGGCCGAAGCGCCCGCCGAATCCGCAGGCCCCGCCGGTGTGTTCCGCTCACCCATGCGCACCGGCTGCGCGGTCGGCACCCTCTGGACCACCTGCGGCCGCCGCCTCGATGAGGCGTTCCTCCAGGGCCTGGCGCAGACCAAGTGGACTGCCGACGGCGTCCAGCCCCTCCTGGCCGAGAGCTGGGACGTGGAAGATGACAGCAAGGCTTTCGTCTTCCACCTTCGCGAAGGCGTCAAGTGGCATGATGGCGAACCCTTCACTGCCGACGATGTCGTCTTCTCCTTCAATATCTTCGCCAATCCGGCTGTCGGTTCCACCTACGCCGCCAAGCTGGCTGATGTCGTCGGTTACGACGAGTTCAAAGCCGGCACCGCGACCGAACTGGCCGGTGTGAAGAAGATCGATGACAAGACCGTACGCGTTGAACTCAAGGCCTCAACCCCGTTGTGGGTCGAGCTGCAGCAGATTTCGATCAGCATCCTGCCCGAGCATATCCTGGGCAGCGTCCCGGCGGACCAGCTGCGCACTCACGCCTACTGGAAGAACATGGTCGGCACCGGCCCGTTCGTCATGACCAAGTTCGTAGATGACCAATACATCGAAGGCGTCGCGAACCCCGATTACTTCCTGGGCAAGCCCAAGCTGGACAAGATCATCTTCCAGATCTACGCCGACACCACCGCGATCCTGAACGCGCTCGAGGCCGGCGAACTTGACGCCACCCCGTACGAGGGCGGCGGCATCCCGCTGGACCAGGTCAAGCGCTTCGAAGCGATGGATCACCTGACCGTCCTGGGCAACATGGACGGCGGCCTGCCCACCTTCCTGTTTGTCAACTTCACTGACCCGGACTTCGCCAAGCTTGAGGTCCGCCAGGCCATGATGTACGCGATCGACCGCAAGACCATGATGGAAACCGTGCGCATGAACTACGGCAAGATTTCCAACACCATGTTCCCGGCCGAATGGGCTCGCCCCGCCGATCTGAATACGTACGAGTACAACCCCGAGAAGGCCATGGAATTGCTCAAGACGGCCGGTTGGGACAGCACGCGCAAGCTCGACTTCCTCTACTACTACAATGACCAGGTCAACAAAGATATCGTCGTCGCCATCCAGTCCTACCTGGCGGCGGTCGGCATCAACGTCGAGCCTCGGCTGGTGGACGGCGCAGGCTTCAACCAGGCGATCGTCGACGGGACCTTCCAAATCGGCTACGGAGCCAACGGCCAGGGCCTCGACCCCTCCATCGCAGCCAACATCCAGAAGTGCGGCACGCAGCGCGCGATGGGCTACTGCAACGAGCGGGTGGATGAGCTGTTCGGCCTGGGCCTGAGCGAGGCGACACGCGAGAAGCGCGCCCCCTACTACCAGGAAATCAGCACGATCCTGAACGAGGAACTGCCGAAGATCTGGCTGTGGTACGAGGTCCGGCCGATGGGCTTCAACAAGCGCATCGTCGGCCTGGGCGAGCACTTTGCTGAGCAGCCGTTACTGATGTTCGACATCCCGATCTATAACGAGATCCATACCTGGTACACCAAGTAATAGCCTCCTGAGCGAGAAACCGGGTTTCTCGGAGAAACCCGGTTTCTCGCTCAGGGTGAGCCAAACACAAACCAGGTCTCGCAGAGAAACCTGGTTTGTCAGCCGCACATACGGAGTTCATCGCTATGACGACCTATATCCTGCGCCGCATCCTCATCAGCCTGCCCATCATCCTGGCGATTACGATCATCGTGTTCCTGCTGGCGAACATGATGCCCGGCGATGCCGTCATGGCGATGATCTCCTCCGACACACCTATGGAAGCGGACCTGATCAAGTTGCGCCAGGGACAACTGGGCCTTGACCTGCCGCTGCACATCCAATATGGCCGCTGGCTGGGCAACCTGCTGCAGGGTAACCTGGGCTTCTCATTCCAGACCGGCGATCGGGTGGCCAGCATGATTGCCACGCGCATCCCTGCGACGCTGGAGCTGATGGGCATCTCGCTGTTGATCTCCATTTTTCTCGGCGTCATCCTGGGAACGGTGTCCGCGCTCAAGCAATATTCCGCGCTGGATTACGCCCTGACGTTGTTCGGGTTCACCGGCATCTCCATTCCAGATTTCTTCTTGGGCATGATCCTGATTTTCATCTTCGCCCTGAAGCTGAAATGGTTCCCCACCTCCGGCATGGTGACTGCCGGCACCGATTTTTCATGGGGCGACAATCTGCGCCACGTCTTCTTGCCCGCGCTCGCCCTCGCGTTGGTGCGCACATCGACCTTCATGCGCTACACCCGCGCCGCCGTGCTTGAGGTCATCAACGAAGATTACGTGCGCACCGCCCGCGCCAAGGGCATGGCCGAATTGGTCGTCATTGCGCGCCACATCCTGCGCAACGCCCTGATTCCCGTGATCACGGTCATCGGCGTCAGCCTGACGGTGCTCTTTGCCGGTTCGGTCATCATCGAGACCATCTTCCAATGGCCCGGCATCGGCCTCATGTTCATCAGCGCGATCTCGCTGCGCGACTCGCCCGTGATTATGGGCTACGTGCTGGTGTCTGCCTTTGTCGTGCTCATCGCCAATCTGCTGACCGACGTCGTGTATTCGTGGGTTGATCCCCGGATCCGGTACGAATAGGAGGCCGGAATGACTGCTAGCGCCGCCCAGTCCGTCATGCTTGCAACCAGCAAGCCCGAGAGCTTGTGGACCAAAGCCCGCAAGCGCTTCTTCCGCCACAAGCTGGCCATGTTCGGGCTGATCTGCCTGTCCCTGCTGATCTTGACCTCGGTGGCCGCGCCGCTGCTCACGCAGTATTCGCCCATCGCGCTGGACCTGCGCGCCATGCGCAAGCCGCCGAGCAGCCTGCATTGGCTGGGCACCGACGGCACAGGCCGCGACGTCCTCACGCGCATGTTCTTTGCAGGGCGCATTTCCTTGTCGGTCGGCCTGGTGTCCGTCTCGATCTCCATGTTGATCGGCATCATCATCGGCAGCATCGCTGGCTATAAAGGCGGCAAGGTGGACATGCTCCTCATGCGCCTGACCGATATGTTCATGACGTTCCCATCGCTGGTGATCATCATTACCGTGGCCGCAGCCATGGGTCCCAGCGTCTACAACGCCATGCTCGTGATCGGCCTGCTGACCTGGCCTTCCATCGCGCGGCTGGTGCGCGGGCAATTCTTGACGTTGCGCGAGCAGCAATTCGTGCGCGCGGCGCGCTCCATCGGCGTGTCCGACCGGGAGATCGTGTTCAAGCACATCTTCCCGAACACCATCAGCTCCATTGCGGTCGCGGTGACCTTCGGCGTCGCCAACGCCATCCTGCTGGAAGCATCGCTCTCCTTCCTGGGGCTGGGCGTGCAGGCGCCCACGCCAAGTTGGGGCAACATGTTGCGCGATGCCCAGAGCCTGAATATCTTGCAGGACATGCCCTGGATGTGGCTGCCGCCCGGCCTGATGATCGCCCTGGCTGTCCTGAGCATCAATTTCATCGGCGATGGCCTGCGCGACGCGCTCGATCCACGGTCGATACTCTAATATCGAGGTTTCACATGCTACCTACGTTCGATGGCTTTTTGCCGGCGCTCATCACACCCTATACGAAGAACGATGAGATCAACGTGACCGTCCTGCGCGAGTTGGTCGACTTTCAACTCGGCAAGGGGGTCAGCGGCTTCTACGTGTGCGGCAGCACCGGCGAAGGCGCGTTCCAGACGGTCGACGAGCGGATCCTCGTCACCGAGACCGTCATGGCGCAGGTTGCCGGCCGCGTGCCGATCATCGTTCACGTCGGCGCAGCGGTGGTCAATGATGCCGTGCGGCTGGCGCAGCACGCGCAGGCTATCGGCGCGGCAGGCATCAGCAGCATCTTGCCGCCGGTCGTGTACAACCTGCAAGGCGTCGCACCTTTCTTCGAACGGATCGCGGCTGCGGCGCCGAACCTGCCGTTCCTACCCTACCTGTACGGCTTCTCCCGCGACGCGATGGCGCTGATGCGCGACCTGGCGCACATCCCCAACCTGGCCGGCACCAAGTACACCGGGCCGAACATGTACGAGATGGGCCAGATCGTCCGGTTCCGCTCCGAAGGATGGACCGTCTTCTCGGGGATGGACGAGCAAGCGGCGCTGGGGCTGATGTACGGCGCGGCCGGCCTGATCGGCTCGACCTTCAACTTCATGCCCGGCGTCTACCGGGAGATATACGCCAGCGTGCGGGGCGGCGACTATGCGCGGGCCCTGGAGTTCCAGCGTCGCGGCAACCGCATCACCGAGTTGATGATCAGCCACGGCTTCGTCGGCTCGTTCCGCGAGGGGATGCGGCTGCTGGGCTTCGACTGCGGCCGGCCCCGGCTGCCAAATCTGCCGCTGCCCGAAGAACAGCGCGCTGCCCTGCACGCCGGGTTCGCGGAGTTCGGGTTCACGGAATTGGCCGCGCTGTAAGTCGCATTTGGAATCGAGCCTTCAGACGGTTCATCTCGTAACGGGCGTGACCGGTTGAAGCCTCGATTCCGGTGTTTCGGGTCACAACTTTTGCGAGCATGCGAATGACCACTGCTGAATCTTCCCCCATCATGACCCCCGGCCGCGTCGACGCGCTGCTGGCAACCTATCGGGACGGCCTGCTGAACAGCACGCTGCCGTTCTGGTTCCCGCGCGCGGTGGATGAGGAGCACGGCGGCTTCATGTTCTCGCGCGACCGCGACGGGTCGCTACTGGACACCGACAAGGCGATCTGGCTGCAAGGCCGGGCAAGCTGGCTGCTGGCCACGCTCTACAGCGACGTCGAACCCCGGCCGGAGTGGCTGCAATGGTCGCGGCACGGGATCGACTTCTTGCGCCAGAAGGGCTTCGATAAGGATGGACGGATGTTCTTCCTGGTGGACCGGGAGGGTCGTCCCCTGCGCAAGCGCCGCTACGTCTTCAGCGAGACGTTCATGATCGCGGCGCTGGCGGCTTACGGTCGCGCGGCAGGGGACGCTGCGGCCACCGCCGAGGCGCTGGCGCTCTATCAGCGCGTCCAGAATCACCTCGACTCACCGGGCGTGTTGGAGCCGAAATGGGACACCGCGACGCGCCCCATGCGCGGACTGGCGATCCCGATGATCATGACCGTCACCGCGCAAATCCTGCGGCAGGCCCTGCCCGATCCGGCGTTCTGCAATGCCGCGATTGACCGCTACATCGGCGATATCCGGCGCTACCACATGCACCCGGAGCTGGAGACCGTGCTGGAGACCGTCGGGCCGGACGGCGAGTTCCTGGATCACTTCGACGGCCGCACGCTGAACCCCGGCCACGCCATCGAGGCATCGTGGTTCATCATGCAAGAGGCGCGCGAGCGCGGGAACGACCCCGAACTGCTCAAGACCGGCTTAACCATCCTCGACTGGATGTGGGAACGCGGCTGGGACAAAGAGTACGGCGGCATCACCTACTTCGTGGATGTCAAGGGGCTGCCGGTGCAGGAGTACTGGCACGACATGAAATTCTGGTGGCCGCAGAACGAGGCGATCATCGCCACCCTGATGGCCTACCGGCTGACGGGGGACGAAAAGTACGCCCGGTGGCACGAGATGATCCACGATTGGACGTACGCGCGCTTCCCCGACCCCAAGTACGGTGAATGGTTCGGCTACCTGCACCGTGACGGCCGGCTCTCCGTGCCACTCAAGGGCAACACGTACAAAGGCGCGTTTCACGTGCCGCGCATGGAATTGACGTGCTGGAAGCTGATGGCAGAAATGGAGAGAACGCAATGAACGTTGCCGAACTGACCCTGATGCGGGCGCAGATCGCCTTGACACCGAACATGCGCAAGGCGTTGGACTTCCTCGACCAGGTGCAGGCTGCCGATCTGCCCGACGGCAAGGTGGCAATCGACGGCGACAAGGTCTTCGCACTCGTGCAGTCGTACGAGACTGTCGCTCCCAGCGATCCGGTGGTCCTTGAGGTGCACCGCCGGTACATCGACGTGCAATACGTGGTGAGCGGAATCGAAGTGATAGCTTGGGCATCGACCGCGGATCTGCCCGTGACCGCTGCATATGAGGAGGCGAAAGAGGCCTGGTTCGGCGCCAAGCCGTCCGCCGAGGTCACCCACTTACGGTTGACCGCGGGTCAGGTCGCAGTCTTTTATCCGACCGATGGTCACGCGCCACGATTGGCAGCCGGTGCACCCGCCCCGGTCAAGAAGATCGTCGTCAAGGTCGCCGCGGAGGACTGAGGGACGAACATGCCGTTGGCATCGAACAGATTTCGTTATGGATAAGGGAGAACCATACTTGATGGCGCTGATACTTCCCACACCACGCTTCATCCCACCCCTGGACCCGGACTTTCGACCGGCGAGCCTCGCGGTCCGCGCATTCGATGCGGAGGTTGCCGCGGCCGGGGGCGGCGTCCCATTGGTGCTCGGCCTGGAGCGGGCCGACGGCGACCTGTCGCGCTTTGAGACGCGCGTCTTTGCCGAGGATCATCCGCGCTTCGCCGCCAATTTGCCGCACGTTGAGCGCCTGGTTAAGTTCCTGTTGTGGGCGCGCGGGGGCTGGCAGCTCTTCGTCGGCGGGCCCCTGGCCATCGGCGAACACCTCGCCCAAATCTACGCGCCGGGCGGTGCGCGGCAGTTCGACTATCATTTCCTGGGCCAGCAGGTCCACCAGCAGACATTCACGGTCATCCCATGCTACGCCAGTGAGGTTCCGGCCGCGCGTGAAGCCGGGCAGGCGCTGGGACGCCACCTGGACGGCTGCCGCATCGGCTTCGACCTGGGCGCGTCCGATCTGAAGGTGTCAGCGGTGATCGACGGCGAGCCGATCTTCAGCGAGGAGATCGTATGGGAGCCGGTGGAGCAGGCCGACCCGGATTATCATTACGCGCGCATCCGTGCGGCGTTGAAGCTGGCGCAGTCCAAGCTGCCGCGGCTGGACGCCATCGGCGGCAGCTCGGCAGGCATCTACGTGGCCGACCGCCCCATGGTCGCCTCCCTCTTTCGCGGCGTCCCGGCCGAGCGCTACAACGAGATTCGCACGATGTTCCTGCGCCTGCGGGCCGAATTCGGTGTGCCGCTGGAAGTGATCAACGACGGTGACGTGACCGCACTGGCCGGCGCCATGTCGCTGGAAGATGACGGCGTGCTGGGCATCGCGCTCGGCTCCAGCGAAGCAGCCGGTTATGTCGATCTCAGGGGCAGGATTACCGGCTGGCTGAACGAACTGGCCTTTGCGCCGGTGGACACCAACCCCCAGGCGCCCGCGGACGAATGGTCAGGCGACATCGGCGTGGGCTCGCAGTACTTCTCGCAGCAGTGCGTATTCCGCCTGGCTCCGACCGTCGGCATCGAGCTGCCCGCAGACGCTACGAAGGCCGAGAAACTGAAGCACGTGCAAAGCTACCTGGAGGCGGGTCACGCGGGCGCGCGGCAGATTTGGGAGAGCATCGGCATCTACCTGGGCTATGGGCTGGCGCACTACGCCAACTTCTATGACTTGAAGCACGTGCTCATCCTGGGCCGCGTCACATCGGGCATCGGCGGAACCATCATCCTGGAGCGCGCCAAAGCGGTGCTGGCGGCCGAGTTCCCCGAACTGGCCCGGCGGGTCAATATCCAGTTGCCGGATGAGAAGAGCCGCCGCGTTGGGCAGTCGATCGCGGCCGCCAGCCTGCCGGCGCTGCCATAACCCGGCGGTTGAAAAACCGCGGCAACCGTTGCAAGGTCGGTCTGCACCGACCGGAGCCCAGTCCACGAAGGTGGACTTCGTAATGGTAGCTGCGACTTACAGTCGCCGAGCACGGACCAGGAGTTATCCATCATGCGCTACATCCACGGCGCGACGCTGGTTGCGCCTGAAACGATCATTCAAGACGCGGCCGTTCTGATCGATGGCGGCCGCATTGTTGCGGTCGATGCAACTCGCAGCCTGCCCTGCCCATCCGGCGCCGAGGCCATCGATGCGAGCGGCCTGCTGCTCGCACCCGGCTTCATCGAGATGCAGTTCAACGGGGGCTTCGGCGCCGACTTCACCGACGATCCGACCGCGATCTGGCGCGTGGCCGAGGCGCTGCCGCGCTACGGCGTCACCGGCTTCCTGCCCACCATCATCACGTCGCCCGCGGAAAAGGTCGCGCTGGGCCAGCGCGTGGTGACCGAGGGCCGGCCTGTGGATTTCCGGGGCGCGCTGCCGCTGGGCCTGCACGTCGAAGGGCCGTTCCTGAACCCGAAGAAAAAGGGCGCCCACAACCCGGCCTATCTGCAGCCGCCCAGCCTGGACGCTGCGGCCGCTTGGGCGCCGGAGGCAGGCGTCCGGCTGGTCACGTTGGCGCCGGAGCTGCCGGGCAGCCTGGAGGTCGTCGCCGCGTTGGTCGAACGCGGGGTGCTCGTCAGCGCGGCGCACAGCATGGCCACCTACGATGAGGCGCTCGCGGGCTTCGATGCGGGCATCCGCTACGGCACGCACCTGTTCAACGCCATGCCGGCGTTGGGGCATCGCGACCCCGGCCTGCCTGGCGCGCTGCTCGCAGACGAGCGCATCACCGTCGGCCTCATCGCCGATGGCATCCACTCCCACCCGGCCATCGTCAAGCTGGTCTGGCAGATCCTCGGCCCGGGCCGGCTGAACCTGGTGACCGACGCCATGGCCGCGCTGGGCATGGCGCCGGGCGTGCACCTGCTCGGGGATTTCGAGGTCACAGTAGACAAAACCAGCGCGCGGCTGGCCGATGGCACCCTGGCCGGCAGCGTCCTTTCGCTGGACCAGGCGCTGCGCAACCTGATGGCGTTCACCGGCTGCCCCCTCAGCGAGGCGCTGGCGACCATCACCACCACACCGGCCCGGCTGTTGGGCCTGGCGCACGAACGCGGCCGCATCGCCCCCGGCTACCTGGCCGACCTGGTCCTGCTGACGCCGGATCTGCGGGTGCAGACGACCGTTGTGGCCGGGGAGGTCGCTTACTCGGTCGCACACTGACCGGGTCTGCTATTTTGAAGGATAAGCAAAGGGAATCGAGTCTTCAGGCGGTCTGTCGGGGCCGCGAAAGCAACCGGCAAAAGCCTCGAATCCGATCTACGCAACACGCAACACGCAACATGAGGTCCCCATGATCGACCTGAAATCCACCCACGTCTACCGTGAAATCCACGAACAACCCGCCGTGCTGGCGCGGCTGCTGCGTTCCGAACGCGGCACCGTCGAGGCCCTGGCGGCCGAGATGCGGCGCCGCGCGATCGAATACGTCGTGATCGCCGGCCGCGGCACCAGCGACAACGCGGGCCGCTATGCCCAGTACCTGCTGGGTGCAGTCAATCACCTCTACGTCGGCCTGGCCACCCCGAGCCTGTTCACCATTTACGATGCGCCGCCGGTGTTCAGCCCGCGCGCGCTGGTGCTGGGGATCAGCCAGAGCGGCAAAAGCCCCGACATCGTTTCGGTCGTGGCAGAGGCGAAGCGCCAGGGCGCGCTGACCGCGGCGATCACCAACTTCCCGGGGTCCGACCTGGGCCAGGCCGCCGAGTTCGTCATCGACCTGCATGCGGGCGAGGAGAAGGCCGTGGCAGCCACCAAGACCTACACGGCTGAGCTGGGCGCGATTGCGCTGCTGAGCACCGCGTTGAGCGGCGACCCGGCGCAGGCCGCTGCGCTGGAAGTCGCGGCGGGGCAGGTGGGCCAGGCGCTGGCGTTGAACGGCGAGCTGGATCGCGTCGCCGAGCGCTACCGCTACATGGCAGCGTGCGTCACCATCGGCCGCGGCTACAACTACGCCACCGCGTTCGAGCTGGCGCTGAAGCTCAAAGAGATGACCTACACCGTGGTGGAGCCCTACTCCAGCGCCGACTTCCTGCACGGGCCTCTGGCAGTGATCGCCCAGGGCTTCCCGGTCGTGGTCGTCGCGCCTGCGGGGAAAATGCTGCCTGAAATGGTAAGCTTCATGGCCACCGCCCAGGCTCGTGGGGCCGAGCTGATCGTGATCAGCGACGATGCCGAGGCGCTGGCGCTGGGTCGCATGGCGTTGGCGCTACCGGCCGGGGTGCCCGAATGGCTCTCCCCGATCTGCGCCATCGTGCCGGGCCAACTGCTGGCCATGCACCTCGCCCACACGCGCGACCTGGATCCCGATCAGCCGCGCGCGCTGCGCAAGGTGACGGAGACGCGGTGAGAAGACAGAAACCGGGTTTCGGCGAAAAACCCGGTTTCTCTTATTTCCACTCCCCCTCGATCGCCCGGAAACACATGGGGTTCTCCCCGCGCCGGCCGCTGTAGGTAAGCGCCAGGCCGGTGCAGCCGCCTTCGCACATCTCGCCGTGCAGGCAATCCGCGCACGCCCCGTGCCGTTCGGCCGGCGCCCGCCACTGCGCCAGCGCGTTGTCCCAGAGATCGGCCAAAGACCGCTCCCGCAGGCTGCCAACAACCGAGCTTTCAGGCAGCGACAGGCACGGCTGCACCCGCCCATCGCTGCGGATGCCCAGCGTCTCCCGGCCCGCGCTGCAGCCGGTCCAGCGTTGGACGGGCATGCCCAGGTACGGCAGCCGGCTTGAGCAATAGCCGAAATCGTGCGCGCCGATCACCGGCAGGAGGGACCAGGGCGTCGAGGCGCGCATCCGCGCGATGAAAAGCCCCGCAAAGTAGAACTCCAGCGGCGTCAGCAGGTCATCCTGCGCCAGGCGCTCACCGCCGGCCCCGGCCACCTGGATCTGCCAGCGGATGTCGCGGCCAACAAGCAGCCGGGCGATGGCCGGCAGCTCGTAGACATTGCGCCGCGTCAGCGTGGTAATCACCGACACGCGCAACCCAGCCGCTTGCAGGTCGGCGATGGCGGCCAGCGTCCGCTCGAAGGCGCCCGGCGCGCCGCGGATCGCGTCGTGGACCGCGGCGCTGCCCCCGTCCAGGCTGGTCCCGACGGTGCGCGGCGCCAGGCCGCGCAGGCGCGCAATCCGCTCCGGGCTCAACAGCGTGCCGTTGGTGAAGATCACCAGCCCAACCCCGCCGGTGCGCAGCCGCTCGGCCGCGGCCAGCCAATCGGGCCGCAAGAACAGCTCACCGCCCATCAATGTGACCTCGCCGGCAGGCAGCGCGGCCAGCTCATCGGCCGCGCGCAGCGCCTCGGCCGTCGAAAGCTCATCAGGCCGCGCCTGGCCGGCGGTCGCGCCGCAATGCAAGCAGCGCAGGTTGCAGCGCAGCGTCAACTCCCACACACAGCAGGCCAGCCTGGGCATAACGCGATCAGGCACTTGCTCTCCTGGCAGCCGGGTTCAGGCAAATCAGGACCATCTGCGTCCCGAAACCTCAGGCCAACAAATCGGCCAGATCAGATAACGGCGCTGTATACGGCTCCACGAACGGCGTGCGGCCGGTCACGGCGTCGAGCTCGCGCTCGAATGCCGGCCGCAGGCCGGCCGGCAGATCGACCTGGAGCGCCTCATACGCGGCCAGCGCACCCAGCCGCCGCGCCTGCGCCAGGTGCAGGCGCGCCAGGTTCCAGCGCGACCAGAGCGCGTCCGGGTCATAGCCCAAGCCAAACGTGAAGGCTCGCTCCGCCGCAGCCAGGTCGCCGCGGGCGAAGGCGCGGACCCCGCGTGCGGTCAGGGCGCGCGCGTGGTCGGCCAACGCCTCCCGGCTGAAGAAGGTAACAGCCCGATCTTCGGGGGTGACGCCTGCCGTAGCCGCATCGAACGCCGCGCGCACGGCATCCAGCGCCGACCCCGGGTGGAGCCGGGCGGCCAGATAGAGGCTGATCTCCCGCTCCAGGCCGGCCCACGCGGCCCCGGCCGTGCCCGGCAGCACGCCCAGGCTCCGCCAGCGGCACGCAAGTCGCGCCGGAAACTGTTCGGCCGCCAACGCCGCGATCAGCGCTTGAACGGGGGCCAGCGCTTCAGCCGGCCAGGCAAGCGATGCCGGCAGCGCGTCCAGGGCGCAGGCCGCCACGACCGGGCTGTAACGCACGGTGAGCCCCAACAACTGCGCCAACGCCTCCGCGGCCGGCGTATGCATCAGCCCGCTGGCCTGTCCGCAGACCTCTTCCAGCGCGGCCAGGTGCTGCGGCGCATCGCGGGGATCCACCACCCCGGCGATGACCAGGCCGCGATGGAACCGGGCTGAAAACTGGCGCGCGGGCGTGTCAGTCATCTGCCGGGCAGTCATCCGCAGCGCCGGCCGCGCGGGAGAGGCGTCGAACAACTCGACAGCAACGGCGTCGAAGCCGGCGCGTGCGGCCAGACCGGCAAGCTCGGCAGGCGAAAAGAGGTAGCGGTGCCCCAGCCCGCGGCGCTCGCCACCGAAGAGCCACGGCAGGCCGCGGCCGGCCGTGTCAGGTGCAGCCGCGGCGGCCAGGACCCGGTCCCGGTCCGGGGTTTCGATGCTCAACTCGCCGCCGGGCGCCAACACACGGCCCCACTCATACAGCGCATAGACTGCGCCGACATAGCCCAAGTGCTCGATCAGTTGCCGCGCGTCCACCGCCGCGGCACTGCCGTCCGCGAAGGGCAGCAGCCCTGCGTCGGCCCGGATGTCCGCGGCCGCGGCCTGGAACAGGTCGATGTTGACCCATCCCGGCCGGTGCACCAGGCCGCAGCCCAGGTGGAGACGCAGATCGCTCATGGTGCAGCGTATTTCGTGCCGGTGGCATACAGCCCGTGCGTGCTTGCCAGGTAGTCCATCAGTCGCGCGGCTTCGTCATTGGAGAGTGCCGCCCAATCGACGAAGTCCTCGGTCATGAAGCCGACGGGCCAACATACGACCGCGGCAACACGTTCCGCTGCCTCAGGCGACAGCCCCAGGCGTTCGATCAGGTCGGCGGTGCTGAAGCGGGCGCCCCAGGGTGACAGCAAGCAACGGCCAGCCGGCGCATCCCAGGCTGCGAGAGTCCGGCCGAGGAGGACGATATCTTCGGCGGTCAGGGGGCCGGGGATGCGCTCACCGGCCGCAATAGCCCGCAGCGCCCCAGCTACATCCGGCGGCAGCGCCGGCAGCGCCTCCGCCAGCGCGCCGGCCTCATTCGCGCGTTGGATCAAGTCGCTGATGGACAGCGCTTCGAGGGGTAGCATGTGGTGGGGTGACCCAGCGCCCATCTGCTCACCTCACTATGGCGCGGCATAGCGCGTGCCGGTCGTGTAACGTCCGAGAGCGGCATCGACGCTGTGCGCGGCGCGCATCGCTTCGTCGGGGGTCAGCAGCTCTTCGGCCAGCAGCCTGTCCAGCGACGGATAAAACGGGCCAAGACAATCATGGGCCTGTTCCGCCTCCCGCTCCTGTTCTTGTCTCTGCTGTTCGATTAGGATCTTACGGAAGATCACGCCGAAACGGTCCTCGGTCCTGGCCGGCGGCGGTGCAGGGCGCTGATTGGGCCCGGGGGGCCGCTCGCCGGTGACGATGCCGCGCACGGCCGTCGCGATGTGCGCCGGCAATCCGGCGGTGATCCGGTCGAGGGAAAGCGCTGACCTCGCTACGGCGCGCCGCAGGCACTCCTCAGGTTGGCCCTCGAGAAGGGCCTTTTCCTCATCGCTCAAGATCGGGTTTGGCGTGTCCAGCATGGTGCACCTTCTTATCCGGGCGCCAGTCGGGTCGTTCACCCGCCGGGCTTGCGGGCGCCCCCGGTGCGGGTTGTTGGCTGGCCCTTGCCTGCCGGTTTGGTCTTCTCCTCAGCGGCAGGCGCAGGGTTCCGCTCGGGAAAGAACGATCGGGCCGGGGGCTTCACCACGAGCTGGGCCACAGGGGGGACGGCCGGAGCCGCCGATGGGCCTGGCGCCGCTGGGGCAGCCGGCTCAGGCTCCGGCTTGGTCACAGCCTTGGACGCCGGTTTGCCAGCGCTGCGCGCCGCCTTGGGCGCGGGCTCCGGCGCCGCTTTCGCCTTGCCGGCTGCGGCCGATGGCGGATTTGTTGCCTTACCGCCGGCCGATCTGGCACGCGGTCTCGAAGAGCCGGAGACCGGCTGAAGCCTCG
>CAYYTK010000010.1:0-63469 GCA_964474695.1 uncultured Anaerolineales bacterium | reverse complement strand
CGCCGGCCGATCTGGCACGCGGTCTCGAAGAGCCGGAGACCGGCTGAAGCCTCGAGTCCGGTGCGCTATCAACGGCTGGCTTTGGAGTTCCTGCAGGTGCGGTCTTCGCTTTGGCTGGCGCGGCTTTGGGCGGCGCAGGGGTCGGAGCCGGCGCGGTCCTTTCCTTTGCGGTGCGCGGTTTCTTCTCCGGTGTTGGCTCCGGCGCGGGCTCCGGCGCGGGCGGCGTCTCCGGCGGCGCTTCAGCCAACAATGCAAGCTGTGCGGCGTCGGCAGCGGCTGCTTTGCCGCGGGTGCGCGCCGGCTTGGGCGCTGTCGCAGGGGTCTCGGCAGCCGTGGGAACCGGCGCGGCCGCGACCGGGGCCGCACCCGCGGATTTGGCCGGCGCGCGGCGCGCGGGCTTGGGCGCCTCGGCAGGCGCCGGGGCCGACGCGGTGGAGGTCGCCCGGCTGCGCGAAGGCTTTGCCGGGGCCGGCGGCGGGGTCTTGGGCTTTGCGGCGGCCCGGCCCGCGGTCTCGGCAGGAGCCAGCCCCGGTGCAGTCGGGCTGACGGCGCCGGCGCCCGCCAGCGTAAACACGCGCTCGACCGCCAACAGCCCGCCCAGCCCAGCCACCTGCTTGCCCGTCGCCGCGCGGCCCATCTCGGGCAGGTCGTTGGGCCCGAACACCCGATTCCCGCCGCCGTTCAGGCCGCAACCGGCGGCATCCTCCGGACCCATCAACGCCGCGCCTGCGATCAGGCCAGACTTCAGGGTCAGCTTGGCCGCGACCACGCCCTGGCCGTTGCGGCCCTGCACGGGGAACTCCGCCAGCGCGACCCGCTTGGCAAAGCCGGACGCGGTGACGATCGCCATCTGCAAGGGCCTTTCGGCGGGCACGGCGCCGGCTGCCGGCACAGCACCCGCTGGGACAGCGCCCGCTGGCAGAGCGGCCGCGGCCACCACTTTATCCTTCTTGGCCAGTTTGATGCCGCCGACGCCGCCCGCGGGCAGCCCCATGGTGCGCACGCTGTCCTCCGTGAACCGAATCGCCTGGCCCCGCGCCGTGATCAGTATGAACTCCCCGCTGCCCGCGCTCACGCCGGCCCAGGCCAGCTCATCCCCCTCACCCAGGCCGATCACCTGCGGATCAGCCTGCGCCTGATCGATCAGATCGCCCAGCGCGATGCGCTTCACCTGGCCCTGCTGCGTGGCCAGCAGCAGGAAGCCGGCCGTCTCATCAGGCCCCGGCTTCGGCAGGGGAAGCAGCGCCGCAATGCGGTCGCGGCGGCTAAACCCGGACAGGTCAGCGTAGTGAACGCCGCTCTCCGAGATCTGATGGATGCCGACGCGGGTGACTTGCCCCTTGGCGCTGAAGAGATAGAGATCGTCGCGCGTGTTGGCCGAGATGAGCGAGGCCACCGGCGTGCGCAGGTGCTCCCCGGCGCCGCGGCGCGTGCGGGTCAGCGTCCCATCGGGCGAGACACTCACCCACACCTCTTCGTCCGGCAGCAGATCGTGAGCGGTCAGCGTCCCACGCTCGCGGTCGGCGATCTGCGTGCGGCGGGGGTCGCCGTAGCGGGCCTTGAGGTCGGTCAGGTTCTGCTTGATCAGGGCCAGCACCTTCTTGGGCGACTTGAGCAGCGCCTCCAGCTCGCGGATCAACGCGACCAGCTCGCGATACTCGTCCTGCAGCTTGCGGCGTTCCAGGGCCGCCAGGCGGCGCAACTGCATATCCAGGATCGCCTGGGCCTGAATCTCGGAGAAGCCGAACTGCTTGATGAGGCCCAGTTTGGCATCGTCCGCCGTCTTGGACTTGCGAATGAGCGCAATCACCTCATCAAGCACGTCCAGCGCCCGCAGCAGCCCTTCCAGGATGTGGGCCCGCTGCCTGGCCTTCTCCAGCTCGTACTTGCTGCGGCGCACGATCACATCCTGCCGGTGCTCCAGGAAATGGACCAGCATGCGCTTCAGGCTCAGCAGCCGCGGCTCGCCTTCGACCAACGCCAGCAGCGACACGCCGAAGGTCTGCTGCAGCGGGGTCAGCTTGAACAGGTCCGCCAGCACCTTGCGCGGCTCGACGGTGCGCGTCATCTCGATGCAGATCCGCATCCCCGTGCGGTCGGATTCATCGCGCAGATCGGTCAGCCCTTCCAGCCGGCCATCGCGCGCCAGCTCCGCGATGCGCTCAATCAGGTTGGTCTTGTTGGTCTGGTAGGGCAGCTCGGTGATCACAATGCGGCTGCGGTTGCGGCTCATATCCTCGATGTGGGCCTTCGCCTGCATCACGATGCTGCCGCGACCGCTGGCGTAGGCCTTGGCGATCACATCCTCCCGCTCCTCATCGCCGTTGCTCTGTTGGGCATACCGGAACGCCACGCCGCCCGTGGGGAAGTCGGGGCCGGGGATGAAGCTCATCAAGTCTTCGATGGTGACATCATCGTGGTGGTCGTAGTGGTCGATCAGGTAGCAGAGTGCGTCGCACACCTCGCCCAGGTTGTGCGGCGGGATGTTAGTGGACATGCCGACCGCAATGCCGCTGGCGCCGTTGACCAGCAGGTTAGGCAGCGCCGCGGGCAGGACCGTCGGCTCCTTGAGGGTGCCGTCGAAGTTCTCCGTCCAGTCAACGGTGTCCTTCTCGATGTCGGCCAGCATCTCGGTGGCGATCTTGGCCAGCCGCGCCTCGGTGTAGCGCATCGCGGCCGCGTTATCGCCGTCGATGGAGCCGAAGTTGCCCTGGCCGTCCACCAACGGATAGCGCAGGCTGAAATCCTGGGCCATGCGAACCATCGCCTCGTACACGGCCGCGTCGCCGTGCGGATGGTACTTGCCCAACACCTCACCGACGATGCGGGCCGACTTCTTGTACGGCTTATCGGGCTGCAGGCCCAAATCGTCCATCGCGTAGAGGATGCGCCGGTGCACGGGCTTCAGCCCGTCGCGCACATCGGGCAGCGCCCGCGCGACGATCACGCTCATCGCGTAGTCCAGATACGACGCCTGCATCTCGGAGTCAATGTTGATTTGGCGGATGATGCCTAGTTCCATAGACCATTTTCCTGACAGAAGTGTCACTACAACTTACCATATTCTACCATCAGGGCAAAAAACTGAGAAGGGGCGATGGATCTCGAAAATACGTCAGGTTTGTGCCCAGTTATCGAGGGTGAGGCCTGGGACGCGGCCGAAGTGAGATATATTATTGGTGATGAGGGTGAGGCCGCTGACCAATGCCGTGGCTGCCAACAAAAGGTCGAAATCCTCGATCAGGTTCCCCTGGCGGCGTAACTGTGCCTTGATGACGCCGAATAGGCGGGCGATTTCTGCGTCGACCCCCAACACAGTTACACCGCTGACGAAGTCATCTATGGCCCGGTGGTTGGTTTCAGGCTGAGCAGAACAATCGGCCCCGTAGCGCAACTCAGCCAGCGCAATCACCGAAATGCTGATCTCTTCTGGACCGACAACGGCTACCTGGGCCTGAACCGCCGCTCGGCCGCGCAGCCAGAATACACAGGTGTCGGTATCCAGCAGAAACCTCATAGCGCGGGTGGCTCCGTTCGCGAACGACGGGTCTCATGGATATCGGCCAGCGTGGCTTCCAAAGGACGCTCGTCGCGCCAGGCGCCGAACGATGCGAGAAATCGGGCCGTGTTATGTAAGCGCTGCTGCCTGAGCTGAGTTACAAGCCGTTCAATGATGGAGACATCCTCGGCCGGCAACTGGAGCAATTGCAGAGTGATGCGGCCGACGACTTCCGGCATCGTCTCGACGGGTGGGCTTTGGACAGCCGCCTCATACACCCCGGTGCTCTCTTTGAGATAAAGCTCGCTCTGAAGATCAGACTCCGGCTCCGGTTGAAGGTGCATCGGTTTCACCATCCTGTCCAAAGCCTCGCGGCGCACGCGAATCCGCCGGCCGATCCGCACGGCCTCCAGCTTGCCCGAACGGATGTAACGGCGGATGGTAATCTCGTGTAAGCCGGTGATCCGGGCGACTTCCTGTATGCTCAACAGTTCAGCCATACGCTTCTTCTCGATGATCTTGAGATAACTTGAATATATAATAGTAATCACAGACTGTCAAGACACGCCGGATGCCTGTACCAGATTGATGATCCGCACGATTCAGAGGACTACATTCCCCCTGCGCGAAGCGCCTTCAGCAGCGCCGCGCGTTCGGGCAGTGGAAGCTGGCGCGCCCGGCGTTTCAGGACCGGCAGCGAGACGGAGGTGACGCCCCGTTCATCACGGGGAAAATCCCACAGCAGCCGGGCAGTCAGTTGCGGGACCTTACTGGCGGCCAAACGCTCTTTTTTTTTAACCTCAAGCTCGACGTCTCGCTTCAATACATCGAGGAAGCGACCCACTTCCGCCTCAGCGAGTTCGCCGGTGAGGAGCACCCGGCCCGTGATCCCCTGGGCGTTGACGGCCAGCAGGTTCTCATAGGCTACGGGCACGCGCTTGATATCGGCCAGCTCGAACAACCGCGCCAGGGGCAGCCGTTGGGTGATATAGAACAGGTCAACGATATCCTTGATCTCGGCGCGATCTTCGAAGGCGCTGATCTTGTTGGCGCCGATGTCTGCCAGGCTGTTAACGAAGATGCCGTGCGCCGTTTTGACCAGGTTTTCAACGAGGTGATATTCTCGCGCAAACTCAACCTTGAGCTGCACATCATCCTCAACGACGTAAAACCGGGCAAAGTAGACTGCCAGCCGTTCCACCTGCACCGTCATCCCGCGACTTTCGAGCCGGGCGATCAAGTCCGTGGCGATGCGCTGCAGATCGTCGCCAAGCGTGAAGAAATCGAGGTCTTCAGAAATCCGATGCTCGAAGAAGAAGCGGGCCAGCGCGGTGCCGCCGGTGAGGTAAATCGCATCGTCGTAAAGGCTGGCAATCTCGAAGACGCGATCCTGTAGCGGGTAAAACCTCGTCCGATAGAACTCAAGCTCCTCAGACGTGACCTTACGCCAATACCTGGATAGTGGCTCCTTGTAATCGCTTCGCTGCCCCGGCATGAGAGTTCTCCTTGCCTGCAAACCATCACCATTGGTTTAAGATCAACCACAGTATATCACAAACGCCACATCATCACGCACCACATTTCACGCCTCGCGTTTCACGCACCACGCCTCACGCATCCCGTAACTGCTCCCAAATCGGCCGCGTGTCCTGGGCCTGCAGCGCCTGGCGCAGATCGATGATCTCGTCGCGCAGCGCGGCCGCCTTCTCGAACTCCAGCGCCTGCGCGGCGGCCTTCATCTGCTTCTCCAGGTCCTTGATCAGCCGCGCGGCCTCGTCCTTGGGCAGAGCCGTGGGCCGGGCGCGATACTCGGGGCCGGACTCGGCCACCGCGGGCGCGCCGCTCCAGCGCGGAGATGGCGCCCCCCGTTCGACCTGCACGCGCTGCGTGAGGTCGCGCACGGCCTTGACGATGGAGGCCGGCACGATGCCGTGCTCGCGATTGTGCGCTTCCTGCACGGTGCGGCGGCGGTTGGTCTCCTCGATCGCGCGGCGCATGGAGTCGGTGACGTTGTCGCCGTACAGGATGGCCTTGCCGTCCAGGTGTCGCGCGGCGCGGCCGATGGTCTGAATCAGCGCCTGCTCCGAGCGCAGGAAGCCCTCTTTGTCCGCGTCCAGGATCGCGACCAGGCTGACCTCGGGCAGGTCCAGGCCCTCGCGCAGCAGGTTGATGCCCACCACCACGTCATAGAGTCCCAGCCGCAGGTCGCGCAGGATCTCGATGCGCTCGATGGTCTGCACCTCGGAGTGGAGGTAGTGCACCTTGACGCCGACCTCCTGAAGGTAGTCGGCCAGGTCCTCGGCCATGCGCTTGGTCAGTGTGGTCACCAGCACGCGCTGGCCCACCGCGGTGCGCGCCCGGATCTCCTTCAGCAGGTCGTCCACCTGCCCCTTGGTCGGCCGGATCTCCACCTGCGGATCCACCAGGCCGGTGGGTCGGATGATCTGCTGCACGATCTGGCTCGAATGCTGCCGTTCGTACGGCCCAGGGGTTGCGCTGGTGTAGATCACCTGGTTCAGCGAAGTCTCCCACTCCTCGAACTGCAGCGGCCGGTTGTCCAACGCGCACGGCAGCCGGAAGCCGTAATCCACCAACACCGTCTTGCGCGCCCGGTCGCCGTTGAACATGCCGTGCACCTGTGGCAGCGTCATGTGCGATTCGTCGACGATCAGCAGCCAATCGGTCGGGAAGTAATCCAACAGTGTGAACGGCCGCGACCCGGGCGGCCGCAGCGCCAGCGCGCGGCTGTAGTTCTCGATGCCCGAGCAGTAGCCCACCTCACGCAGCATCTCGATGTCGTAACGCGTGCGCTGCTCCAGGCGCTGCGCCTCCAACAGCTTGCCCGCATCGCGAAACACCTTGAGCTGATCCGTGAGCTCCTGCTCCAGGATGCCGATCGCCTCGGTCAGCTTGTCCTGGGGCGTGATGAAGTGCTTGGCCGGGAAGATCTCGATCTCATCCGGCCGGCGCAACACCTGCCCCGTCAGGGGATCCATCTCGGTGATCCGATCGATGTCATCGCCGAAGAACTCGATCCGGTACGCCAGGTCAGCGTAGGCGGGCATGACCTCCAGGGTGTCCCCGCGCACCCGGAACTTGCCGCGGCGCAGCTCCAGGTCGTTCCGCTCGTAGAAGATCTCGACCAGCTCGCGCAGCACCAGGTCGCGGCGCACCCGCTCCCCGCGCTTCAGCTTGACCGTCACCCGGCCGTATTCGGCCGGATCGCCCAGGCCGTAGATGCACGAAACGGACGCCACGATCAGGACATCGCGGCGGCTCAGCAGCGCGGAAGTGGCGGCCAGGCGCAGCCGATCGATCTCCTCGTTGATCTGCGAGTCCTTCTCGATATACGTGTCGGTGCGCGGGAGGTAGGCTTCCGGCTGGTAGTAATCGTAGTAGCTGACGAAGTACTCCACCGCGTTGTGCGGGAAGAACTCCTTGAACTCACTGTAAAGCTGCGCCGCCAACGTCTTATTGTGGGCCATGATCAACGTGGGGCGGTTGACCGCTTCAACCACCGCCGCCATGACGTAGGTGTTGTGGACAAACATGCCACCGAACCCGGCAAGAAACGTCTCGTTCTCAGCAACGCTGATATCGTAGACGTAGGGCTTGTCGTACTCCACTCGTTCGACGTGCTGGAGCGGCGTCCAATGCAGCTCGCACAGTGCCCTCACCGCGCGCCATTCGCGCCACCAATCCGGATCGCAACGGGCGTCTCGCTCCGCGATGGCCTTTAGCCCCTCTAAGACGCGCGCAGCTGCCATGCGCGTGGGGTTGCGTTTGCCCTGCTCAAAGAAAAGGATGGCCCCCCGGCTGAGGCCGGTGACGCGCGCCACTTCGTTGTTGCTGGCGCCGATATACTCACGTAGGTGGCGAAAATGGCTGCCGCAGCCGGGCACGGTATCAACGTTGGAATTTCCGTTACGCAGGCATTGAGCGGTCAGCGCCTCGGCTTTGCTTTCGACGCTGAACCCGACTGAACGCGCAAAAGCACGTAGATTATCCTGGCCAGAAACGCTTACCGACCAATACCACCCTCCTTCATGCGCGCTGTTGACCGCTCGTTTCCAGACGGTGCGAATCCGCGCCCAGATGCCGAAACGTTGCAGTGCGTAGCACAAGTCTGAAGCAAGTTGACGACTTGCCGTGACACAGGTCACGGCGCTCCAGCGCTCAACAGTACCGTCACCGTCAAAGTAGGCGCGCAGGAGCTGTCCCAATTGCCGGTCGGATAGCTGGGGCCAGAAATCCGGCAAATGCTTGTCTCTCGCCACTGAGCCGCCCAGATGCTTGAGCAGCAAAGCAAGGGGCGTTGAAGAGACTTGATAGTCGCTACTGGGTCGCGTCGTGAAGGCGATGCCGAGCAATGTCAAAGAATCCTCAAAGTCCTTTCGCATCACATCACGGCGACTGGCCCAAACAAAGTACCCATACTCACTCTGACTGTTGCCCTCAGCGATGTAGTAGCCGATCAGGCGCAGCAGAGAATCGCTGACGGCCAATTCGGCAGGCAATGCACAGCGATCCAGCCGACCGGCAATGCGTGCTCGCCGTCCGTCCCACGCGCCATCGAGTTGATTCGTGACATCCAGGAACTCATTGACAACGCCTATGGGAACGCGGGAATCGGGGGCATGACGCAGGATTCCCCTGACCTTCCGCGTCGGATCTTTGTAATGCGCGCGTAGGCCCTCCATGAGCATCTGTCGCCCGGCTTTGGCTGCCGCCTCCGCCATGACTTCATTGGCTGCCACGAAAAGATGCTCCTCCCCGAGCAGGGACATCAAATCGAGCGTTAGCAGATCGTCCTGTGGCCCGGGAATCGCAGATGGTAATGGAACACAATCGCCAGCGGCAATCTCCGTGGTAGGCAAGAGGAGGAGAGACCCATCCCTCAACACCCACAGGTTGTGATCGCCGGTGAGCAGCGTGCTTCGGCCGCAGGCGGTAGTGACACGATACATTACTCGCGGCGCACGATGCCGGATGGCAGCAGTGACCGCCTGCGCTTGCACGGCCGCAGTGTGCGGATTGAAGCTTAACGCGCGAAAATGCGGCTCTCCATTGTGGAAGAAGGCAATCTGGGTGTCGTCAAGCTCAATGACGTTGACGCATGCCGCCAATTGCTCCTCGACAAATTGCCCGATGGGGCCAATGCGTGGGAGCCAACGGCCATCCACCTTCTCTTCCCAGCACATCGGCTCAGCGCCATCCAGGCTCTTTCCCGTGCCCGTTGCGCCAAGGAGTGTTTGGTGGTGGTAGCCTTGTTGAAGCCCCGCCACAAGCTGACGAATCGCCTCCGGTTGGTCGCCGGTCGGCTTGAAATCGGACACTAATTTGAAGTCAGGCATAGGGCCTCACAGAACAGAGGTTCGATCTCAATGATTATACCCCGGCCCCGCGTGTTTGTCTACATTTCGAGTCCGCTGTCGGATGAGAGTTCGGACGGCAACCCTTGTAACTTGCCCGCCCCCATCGGCTATGCTATAATCGCCTTTCGAGTCAGCTTGCCTGGCTCATATTCTGCACGCCTGCATTTCGACTGGCCGTACCTGGAAAAATGCCGCGGCTGAGAAGCCCTGGCGCCGCCCGGGTCCCAGTGTCCGTGCAGGCGGAAGTAAAACGGAAAAGGAGAATAGCTCGTGTCGGTCATTTCTATGAAGCAGTTGCTGGAAGCGGGCGTCCATTTCGGGCACCGCACGCGCCGCTGGCATCCGAAGATGCGCACCTTCATCTTCACGGAACGCAACGGCATTCACATCATCGACCTGCAGCAGACCATGCGCCAGGTCAACACCGCCTACGGCATCGTGCGTGACACCGTGCGCGCAGGCGGCCTGGTGCTGTTCGTCGGCACCAAGAAGCAGGCCCAGGAAACGATCCGCCAGGAAGCCGAACGCTGCGGTATGCCGTTCATCACGCAGCGCTGGCTGGGCGGCACTCTCACCAACTTCCGCACCATTCGCCAGCGCGTCGATTACATGACGGAGCTGGAGAAGCGTGACGAGCGCGGCGAGCTCGACCGCCTGCCCAAGAAGGAAGCGCTGTTGCTGCGCAATGAGCTGACGCGCCTGAACGATCGTATCGGCGGCCTGCGCACGATGTCGCACCTGCCGGATCTCGTATTCATCGTAGATGTCATGCGTGAATCGCTGGCGGTCACCGAAGCCAACAAGCTTCATGTCCCGCTCGTCGCGATGGTCGACACCAACTGCGATCCGGATCCCATCGACTACCCCATCCCATCCAACGATGACGCGATCCGTGCCATCAAGTTGATGGCCGGCAAGATGGCTGATGCAATTCTCGAAGGCCTCGAGCTCCGCACCGTCGACGAAGCCGACAGAGCGCATGCTGCCGCTCCTGAGGCCCAAATCGCGCCGGAAGACGAGCTCGCCGCTGAAAAGCCGACTGCTTCCGACTACTTCGATCGTGAGGACTTTGGCGTCATCGAGGAAGAGTCCGACGATCTGCTGGGGCCGTCGGTGTTGGCTAAGCTGGCCGAAGGGCTGGACACGGAAGCCGAAGCGGACGAGAAAGCAACTAGTCAGGCGTCAGAAAACTAAGGAGTTACTCGTGGAGATCACTGCACAGATGGTGAAAGACCTGCGCGCGCTGACCGGCGCCGGGGTGTTGGATTGTCGCAAGACGCTGGAAGCGGCCGGCGGCGATTTTGAGCGGGCCGCGGCGATGTTGCGGGAGCGAGGGCTGGCCGTGGCGGCCAAGAAAGCCGAGCGTGAGACCAAAGAAGGGCTGATCGGCCACTATGTGCACATGGGCAGCAAAGTCGGCGCGCTGGTCGAGGTAAACTGCGAGAGCGACTTTGTCGCCCGCACCGAGCAGTTCCAGGCCTTGTGCAAGGACCTGGCGATGCAGGTCGTCGCCGCGCAGCCCAAGTGGGTGCGCATCGAAGAGGTGCCGGCCGATATCGTTGAGAAGATGAAGGCTGAGGCCCTGGCCGAGACGGCAGGCAAGCCCGCCAATGTGGCCGAAAAGATCGTCGACGGCAAGCTGGCCAAGTTCTACATGGAAGGTGTCCTGCTCGAGCAGCCGTTCATCAAGGATGAAGGCATCAAGATCAAGGACCTGATCACCCAGACGATTGCCAAGATCGGCGAGAACATCGTCGTGCGGCGCTTCGTCCGTTTCGAAGTCGGTAACTGAGGCTGTGGTGGCTGCGCTCCGCTATCGTCGCATTCTGCTCAAACTGGGGGGCGAAGCCCTGGCCGGTGAGGGAGGGTTCGGCATCGACCCGCACCAGGCCGACATCGTCGCAGGCAGGATTCACCGCCTGCGCGATCTGGGCGCCGAAGTCGCCGTGGTGATCGGCGCAGGCAACCTGTGGCGCGGCAAGGATGGCCAGGCGCATGGCATGGAACAGACCACGGCCGACCACATGGGTATGCTGGCCACCGTGATGAACGCCCTGGCCCTGGGAGACGCCTTGCGCCGCGTGGGCATTGAGCCGCGCGTGATGACTGCCGTCGATATGCACAGCTTCGCTGAGCCCTACATCCGGGGCCGGGCCATCCGGCACCTGGAAAAGGGCTACGTGATCCTGCTGGCCGCCGGCACCGGCAATCCGTACTTCACCACCGACACCGCGGCCGCGTTGCGCGCCATGGAGGTCCATGCCGAGGTGCTGATCAAGGCGACCAAAGTCGATGGTGTGTACGACAAAGATCCCAAGCACAACCCGGATGCCAAACGTTTCGAGCGTCTCTCGTACATCGATGCGCTCAACATGCGGGTAGGCGTCATGGACAGCACGGCTTTGACCCTCTGCATGGAACATGACCTGCCCATTATCGTTCTGAATCTATGGCAGCCGAACACCGTGGAGCAGGCCGCGTTAGGCCAACCGGTGGGCACGCTGGTGAGCAGATGAAGGAGTCAGGAGTCAGTGGTCAGTAGTCAGTAGTCAGTGGTCAGTAGTCAGTGGTCAGGCATCAAGAACTTGTCTTCTGACCACTGATCACTGATAACTGATCACTGATCACCGACTCCTCCACAAAGGAGTGTCTGATGATCAATTCGATGATCAAGGAAATCCTTCAGGACGCCCGCGAACGCATGGACAAGACCCTTGACTCGCTGAAGGGTGACCTGCGCGTCATCCGCACCGGTCGCGCTTCGCCTGCTCTGGTAGAAAATGTCACGGTAGAGTACTACGGTGTGCCCACTCCCTTGATCCAGTTGGCAGGGATCACGGTGCCCGAACCGCGTTTGTTGGTGATCCGTCCTTGGGACCGCAACACGCTCGGCCTCATCGAGAAGGCCATCCTGAAGTCGGACCTGGGCTTGACCCCCAACAACGACGGCCAGGTAATCCGGCTGGTTATCCCGGCGCTTACCGAGGAACGCCGCCGCGACTTGAACCGGCAAGTGGCCAAGCGGATCGAAGAAGCGCGCGTCTCGGCACGGAACATCCGGCGCGACACGAACGACATGCTGCGGGACCTGGAAAAAGAGAAAGAGATCACCGAGGACGAACGGGATCGGGCCCTCGAAAAGGCGCAAGATCTGACCGACGAGAGCATCAAGCTGATCGAAGAGATCGGCAAAGCCAAAGAAGCTGAAATCCTGGAAGGCTGAGACCAAAGGCCATCATGGCAAGCTCTCTCTCGCTCCAAGTGCAACACCCCGGTATCAGCCGCATCCCCTACCACGTTGGCATCATTATGGATGGCAACGGACGCTGGGCGCAGGCGCGCGGCCTGCCCCGCCAAGCGGGCCACAAAGCCGGCACTGAGAATATCCGCCCTATCCTCACGGCGGCCGCCGACTTCGGCATCAAAGTGCTGACCGTCTACGCGTTTTCCACCGAGAACTGGGCGCGGCCCGCCGATGAGGTGGCCGGCCTGATGACCCTGATGGGCCAGTATATCCGGCGCGAAACCAAGAGCCTGCACGCCAATGGCGTTTGCATCCGGCACAGCGGCAGCCTGGAAGGAGTTGCGCCCGCGCTGGTGCGGCAGATCCAAAACGCGATTGTCCTGACCCGTGACAACCAGAAGATCATCCTGAACGTGGCGTTCAACTATGGCGGCCGCGCTGAGATTACCGATGCAGTGCGCCGCATCATGCGTGATGGGTACACCGCCGAGGCCGTTACCGAAGATCTGATCTCGCACTACCTCTACACCGGCGGCCTGCCCGATCCCGATCTGATCATCCGCACCGGCGGTGAATTTCGCTTGAGCAACTTCCTGCTCTGGCAGTCAGCCTACGCGGAGTACTACGCAACATCCGCGTTCTGGCCCGATTTCGATGAGAACGAATTGGCCGCCGCGCTGGTCGAATACAGCCAGCGGGAGCGGCGCTTCGGCAAAGTCCCTGCCCCCGCCGCCTCACATTAGGGGTCAGGTTATCGTCCCACCTTCCTGCGAGGCATGAACCTCCACCGGGAGGCGCCTCGTGTAGCGCACTGGGAGATCGCCGTGCTGCGTTCCCGCGTGCTCAGCGCCATCATCCTGTTGCCCCTGGTTCTTGCGGTGCTGCATCTGGGTGGCATCCCTTGGCTGGCTGCCGTGCTCCTCATCGGTGTCCTTGGTTGGCGCGAGATGACCCAACTGCTGCAAGGAGATCACTTTGCGGTCGACCGGCTGCTGGGGCTCTGTTTCATCGTCGCAGCCATCGCCGAAGCCTACCTGCGCGGGGCCGGCCTGGTGCAGGCTGACCTGCTGCGGCCGTTGCTCGCCGGTTTGATCGTCATCTCCCTCGGGGAAGCGCTCTTCGACCGATCGCCGCAACCGACGACCAACTGGGCTGTCAACGTCGCCAGCGCGCTCTATTTGGGCTTTCTGCTGGGCCACTTCGTCACCCTGCGCCTGCGCCCCGATGGCGAGAATTGGGTAATCCTGGTCCTGGCGCTCACCTGGGCGAACGACACGCTGGCCTATTTCGTCGGCACCGCGCTGGGCCGCCACAAGTTCTGGCCCCGGCTAAGCCCGAAAAAAACCTGGGAGGGGGTCGCAGGTGGCACGACCTGTGCGCTGGTCGTCGGCGGCTTCTTGACACCGCACCTGGTGGGCGTATCGCCCTGGCTCGGCATGCTCTTGGGGCTGGTGGTCGCCGCCGCTGCCACTTTTGGCGATCTCGCGATCTCGCTCCTCAAGCGCATGGCGCACATCAAGGACAGCAGCAATCTCATCCCGGGCCACGGCGGCATGCTTGACCGCCTGGATAGCCTGATGTTTACCTTCCCGATCACGGTCTATTTTGCACTTATAGTGACCGCGGCGCAGAGCGTCACGCCGTGACGAACACTTTTTGAGGGAGCATCCTGTGCCAACCGCTTCATCTTCCAAACGTGCCATCAATGCATGGGTGATGTACGACTGGGCAAACTCCGCGTTTGCCACCACCACCATGGCAGCCGTCCTGCCGGTCTACTTCAGCAAGGTTGCCGCCAGCGGACAACTGACCCCGGTGCAGGCCAGCAGCGCCTGGGGGATGACACAGACGATCGGCATGCTGCTGGTCGCGCTGTTTGCGCCGGTCTTGGGCGCCATCGCAGACTTCAGCGGCGCCAAGAAGCGTTTCATGGCCGCCTTTGCCATCCCCGGCATCCTGGCCGCAAGCCTGATGGTCTTCATCAGCACCGGCGATTGGCTGCTGGCCGCGGCCCTCTACATTATCGGCGAGATCGGCTTCTCCGGTTCGCTGATTTTCTACGACTCCCTGCTGCCCCACATCGCCAAGCCTGACGAGATCGACGACGTCTCGGCCCGGGGCTATGCCATGGGGTACTTGGGCGGCGGCATCCTGCTGGCCATCAACCTGCTGATGATCCAGATGCCTGACGCTCTGGGCATCACGGCGCTAGGCAGCCGGCTCGGGATCGATGGCACTGAACTGGCCACCCGGCTGAGCCTGCTGAGCGTCGGCATCTGGTGGGTCCTGTTCTCCATTCCGCTCCTGCGCCACGTGGCTGAGCCCCCGCGCGCTAAGCTGCAAGTTGATAAGCTCACGAACCCGATCATGGGCGGGTTTGCGCGGTTGTCCAACACCTTCAAAGAGCTGAAGCTCTACCGCCAGTTGTTGATCTTCATTGTGGCGTTCTGGATCTACAACGACGGCATCGGCACCATCATCAAGATGGCCACCATCTACGGGTCCGAGATCGGCATCGGACAAACCGACCTGATCGGCGCGCTGCTGCTGACGCAGTTCATCGGCATGCCGTTCTCGTTATTGTTCGGCCGGCTGCCGCGCCGGGATGGCGCGCACCAACCGTTCTTCGTGAGCGCGGTGATCTGCAGCGCCATCGCCATCCTGGGGGTGGGCATCGCGACGCCTCGCCTCGGCATCACCAGCGGCCCGCTGGCGGTGGCGATCGCCCTGGCCGCGGTCGGCGCCGGACTGCTCTTCTCATGGTTCATCGGCCGGCGGCTGTTTGCGCCGCTGGCGAAGCGGATGACCGCCAGGAACGCCATCCTGTTGGGATTGGCCATCTATGCTGTCGTCTCCATCTGGGGCTACTTCATGGCCACCGGCGCGGAGTTCTGGCTGATCGCAATGATGGTGGGCCTGGTGCAGGGAGGCAGCCAGGCGCTGAGCCGCTCGCTGTTCGGCAACATGGTGCCCAAGGCGCAGACGGCCGAATTCTTCGGCTTCTACGACATGAGCTCCAAGTTCGCCGGCCTGGCAGGGCCGTTCCTGTTTGCTATCGTCGGCCAGTTGGCCGGCTCCAGCCGCTTGAGCATCGTCTCGCTGGTCATCTTCTTCATCGCCGGCAGCCTGATCCTCAGCCGGGTGAACGAAGCAGAGGGCATCCGCGTAGCACGCGAGGCCGATGCACGATCCCTGCCCGCTCAATAAACCTGCCGGTAGCGAGCGCCATTCCGTTCTTGGCGAGCCAAAAGCCTGCCGAGAACGGAAAACCCAACCCGACCGCGGTGAGAATTTCCGGCGGATGGCATTTGACGTTTGTTTCAGTTTATGCTATAGTGTGGGTGGATATAAGACACATCCGTGTACCCTCTCTGTTGACTTCCTGCGCCTTGTTCGTGCGTTTTCCTTGGCCATTTTGATCGTTTGCGCAGGCAACAAAGCAATCATGGACTTGATCTAGCCGCATTCACGCCATTTCAGAGCGTTTCGGGATACGCATAGGCGCCGCATGCCTGGCATCTGCGCATCATGCCGCAACCGCTCACACCATCCCAGACCTTCCAAGCGGCCCCGACGCCCATCGGTGCTCTTCTTGCGAATGGAGAACAACCCATGAACATGACCGAACTCGAAACCAAAACCCTGACTGAGTTGCAGGATATCGCTCGGACGATGGGCGTTACGGGCTACACCCGCCTGAAGAAAAACGACCTCGTCATGCGTTTGCTGAAGGCCGACACCGAAGCGCAAGGCTTGATCTTCGGCGGCGGCACGCTGGAAGTGATCCAGGATGGCATCGGCTTCCTGCGCGCCAACAAGCAGATGAATCCGGGGCCGGAAGATGTGTACATCTCCCAAAGCCAGATTCGCCGCTTTGGGCTGCGCACAGGGGACCTGGTGGTGGGGCAGGTGCGCCCGCCCAAAGAGTCCGAGAAGTACTACGGGCTGCTCAAAGTGGAGGCAGTCAACGGGATCGACCCGGAGATCGCCAAACGCCGCCCCAAATTCGAGGACCTCACGCCGATCTTCCCCAATCAGCAGCTCCACCTGGAAACCCAGCCTTCGATCCTGACATCGCGGCTGATCGACATGGTGGCGCCCATCGGCCGCGGCCAGCGCGGCCTGATCGTGTCGCCTCCCAAGGCCGGCAAGACGACCGTGCTGAAGCAGATCGCCAACGGCATCTCGGTCAATCACCCCGACGTGGTGCTGATGGTCCTGCTCGTTGGCGAGCGGCCGGAGGAAGTCACCGATATGGACCGTGCGGTGGAGGCTGAGGTGCTCAGCTCCACCTTCGACGAGCCGGTGACCGCGCATGTGCGCGTGGCCGAGATGTGCCTGGAACGCGCCAAACGCCTGGTGGAAGCCGGCCGCGATGTGGCGATCCTGCTGGATTCCATCACCCGCCTGACGCGTGCCTATAACCTAACGGTGCCTGCCTCGGGCCGCACCCTCTCCGGCGGCATCGACCCGGCCGCACTCTACCCACCCAAGCACTTCTTCGGCGCCGCCCGCAAGATCGAAGAGGGCGGCAGCCTGACGATCATCTCCACCTGCCTGGTCGACACCGGCAGCCGCATGGATGACGTCATCTACGAAGAGTTCAAGGGCACCGGCAACATGGAGCTGCACCTGGACCGCCGCCTGGCCGAACGCCGCATCTTCCCGGCCTTCGACATCGTGCGTTCGGGCACCCGCCGCGAAGAGTTGCTGTTGGGTGCTGAGACGCTCAACCGGGTGTGGACGCTGCGCCGCATGATCGATATGCTGCGCCAATCCGGCGAGGATCCCCTGGAGCCGGTGTTGGATCGTCTGCGCAAGACGCGCAACAACAAGACGTTCCTCGAGACGCTCTCGCAAAACATCTGACGTGAACGCTAACCCTGCCCGCAAAGACACGCCGGAGATCCCCCCGGAGCAGTGGGGTCCCGGCTACCGTCTTGCGCAGTCAATCCTGGCCCTGCTTTCCCAACGCGGCCCCGAGGGGTCGACGCCGCTGGTGCGCATGGGCTCCCATCTGGTGATCCTGTTGGTGGCCGTGGCCGTGCTGTGGGTCAGCCGGGTGCAGTTGCCTGAACTGGATCTGGTGGAGGCGCCCGCCGAAAGCGCAAACATCGAGGTGATCGACGCGGCCGACGTCCAAGGCTACGTGGAACCGGCAGACACGGGCGGCGAAGAGGAATTCGCGTTGGTCCGCGCCGCAGTGCCCGACACCATCATCCCTGAACGGGCGCGCCTGGACATCATCACGCACACCGTTGTCGCCGGCGACTCGCTCTACGGCATCGCCAAGAAGTACAAGCTAAGCGCCGAAACAGTGATGTTCGCGAATGGCCTGGAGCAGAACCCTGATCTCTTGCGGCTGGGCCAGAAGCTCACCATTCTGCCGGTGGACGGCATCTATCACACCGTTGCCAAAAACGACACCGTCGAGAAGATCGCCAAGACGTACAAGGTCACGGCCGACGCGATCCTCAACTATCCGCTGAACAAGTTCGAGGCGAGCAAGCCGGCCATTGTCGCGGGCCAAAAGCTGATCGTGCCCGGCGGTAAGAAGACGATCCCGGTGCCCCAGGTGCAGGTCTACCGCGGGCCGGTTCCAGCAGGCGCCTCGAAAGGCACGGGGCGCTTCGTCTGGCCCACATCGGGTTACGTTACCCAGGGTTTCAAGCCGTATCACCGGGCGCTGGACATCGCCCGCGCCACCGGCACGCCGGTCAAAGCATCCGACTCCGGTTACGTAGTCGTCGCCGGCTGGAGCAACCTCGGCTACGGCAACTACATCGTCATCGACCACGGCAACGGTTTCCAGACCCTCTACGCGCACCTGAGCCGCATCTTCGTCAAACCCGGCGATGTGGTTGGGCAAGGCGCGATCATCGGCCACATGGGAACCAGCGGCCGCTCCACCGGGCCGCATCTGCACTTCGAGATTCGCAAGAACGGCGCCCAGTTCAACCCGCTCAGCTACTTGCCCTGAGATTAAACGCAGGGGACAGGTCTGTGACACCTGCCCCCTGCCTGACTCCTCTCACGCCGGCTCGTTCGATGAAGTTGCCGGCGTGCTCTTTCCTAGGATCCGACCGTGACCTGCACTTGGGCGCTGCTGGACACGCCGGTGACATCGAAAACGCTTAGGCGCAGCCAGTAGCCCCCGGACGCCAACCGGTCCACCGGCCAAATGGCCAGGAGGCCATCCGCCATCGGGACGACCGACTCCATCACCAGCACCCAATCGGACTCCTGCGGCGCAGCCGCGGCCGTGTACTCCACCACGTAATAGCTGAAGTCCGTTCCATCGGCCGTACCCCAGATGGCCACCATGCCCTGCACCGACGCGGCGTCCAGCGGCTGCGTGATCACGGCCGTCACCGAGGCCGACGGCTCCGGCGTGACCTCCATCGTCGGCGTCGGGGTCGGCTGGTCCGCACCCGGGGTGGGCGTCACGTCTCCCTCTGGGGTGACCGAGGGCGTCGCGTCCCCCTCGGGAGTAGCCGAAGGCGTCGGCGTGGCCGGCGGCAGCCACTCCACCGTTGGCGTCGGGGATGGCGTTTCGGTGGGCGTCAGCGTCGGCGTCGCGGTGGGGCTGACCAACGTGAGATGCACCACATTGGAGACCGCCACCGGATAATCCAGCGAATTCACATCGTAGTAAGCCGCCAGCCGCAGCGCAAGCTGAGTCGTGCCGTGCTGGGCCGCGGTGGCGGCCGCATCCCACTCCAGCAAGGCGCCGTCCACGAAACGTGCGCCGCCATCTGCCGGATCCAGCGGCCGCGGCCCGATCAGCACGCCCCACGCTCCCGGATCGAAGGCCGCGCCGTATTCCAGGCGCCACACGACCGGCTCCGGGATATTGATCCGCCCGACAACCGGCACGATCCCACTGACTTCACTGCCATCGGCCGGGAAAGACAACTGCAATTCCGGCGCGAAGGCCAGAGGCGCCCGCTGCTGGCTCAAGAGCGGCAGATTGTGGGCTTCGGCCCAGGCGCGGTACTTCTCCGGGAAGATCATCACATCGCGCGTCTCGATGCGATCGGCCGGCGTGAACTCGGTGGCCAACTGGCCGGTGACCCGATCGATCCGCACACGCTGCCACAGGTCATAGCCGGCAGGCAGCGGCCCGCGGCCGGTGGCGAACACATCCTCGCGCTGCGCGGGACACGCCTCGCTGGGCAGGGCGCCGCTCTCCGCGCACACTGCCACGCGCTGGATGCCGGCCGGCGCGACGAAGGAGGTGGCCGCCGTTCCTTGCAGCCCCGCCTCCATCACCGCGTGCCAGATCGGCGCCGCGCCCACTGAGCCGGCTGCCCGCTCCATCGGCGTGTAATCCGCGTTGCCGACCCAAACCCCTACCGCCAGATCGGACGTGTAGCCCATGGTCCAGGCATCGTGATAGTCGTTGGTGGTGCCGGTCTTGACCGCGACCGGCCGGTCGGCCAGCGTCATCACATTCCTCACGCCGCCGAACATCGGCTGCCGCGCTGCGACGTCCGACAGGATCGAGCTGATTTCGTACACCAGTTGCGGGTCGAAAACTTGGGTCGCAGGCTCCGGGGTGATAGACGCTGAGGAGCCGGCCGCCGCGCCCAGGCAGCCCGTCACGGACTCCGCGGCCGCGCCACGCCAGATGAGCTGGCCCTGGCCATCCAGCACGCAGGCGATGGGGCTGATCGGCACGCGCACCCCGCTGTTGGCCAGGGTGGCGTACGCGCTTGTCAGCTCCAACAGCGTCACCTCGCCGCCGCCCAATGCCAGCGACAGGCCGTAGTCGGAGCGAGTCAGCGTGGTGATGCCCGCGCGGCCCGCCACGTCCTTCAGACGCTCCAGGCCCGCGTGCTCCAGCGCCTTGACGGCCGGAATGTTATAGGAATTAGCGAGCGCGGTGCGCACATTGATCAGGCCGTGCTCGTTGACGTTCTGATCGCTGCCGCCGTAGTTGTAGGGCACATACGCCGGCCGGCCCTCACCGTCCCAGAACTCAGTGCGGATATCCATGAGCGCGGTCGCGGGCGTCCAGTAGCCCGGCGGCTCGATCGCGCTGACCTGGGTATCCGCGCTTGCAGCGACGCCCTGGGTGGTGTTCAGCTCTTTCGCCACGCGCGCGGACTGCGCTGCCGCGACCGCGGCCGGCGCCGTATCGACGGCCGCGGGCATTTCAAAGGCGGCCAGATACACGAACGGCTTGAGGGCCGAACCCGGCTGGCGCGGGGACAACGCCATGTTGATCTGCCCGCTGATCGCCTCGTTCTCGAAGTCCGCGCTGCCGACCAGGGCCAGCACCTCGCCGGTGCCCGGCCGCACCGCCACGGCCGCGGCATTGTTGCCGTTTTGCGCGGCCAGCGCAGCCACCTGCGCCTTCACCGCCTCTTCGGCCGCCGCCTGCAAGGACGCGTCCAGTGTGGTATAAACGTGCAGGCCGCCCTTGTTCGCCAGTTCCGGCCCCAGCACATCCTCCAACTGTTCGCGCGCGAAATACACAAAGTGCGGGTGCTTGGAATCGTAAACCTGCTGCAACGGCTGCAAGGTCAACGGCTCGGCCCAGGCGGCATCGGCCTGCGCGGAGGTGATATAGCCGCGCTCCACCGTCAAGCGCAGCACCTCCCCCTGGCGGCGCTTCACCGCGCCGGGCTGCCCGTCCGCCTCCCACATCTTGGTGTAAGGATCGTAGTAAGCGGGCGCCTGCGGCAGGCCCGCCAGCATGGCCGCCTGGGCCAGCGTCAGATCGGCCGCGCGGATGCCGAAGTAGGTTTCGGCAGCGGCCTCGATGCCGTAGGCCAGGTTGCCATAATTGAGCTCGTTGAGATAGATCTGCAGGATGGTCTCTTTCGAATAACGCCGCGTGATTTCCGCGGCCAGGATCGCCTCCTTGACCTTGCGGGAGATGGTCCGTTCGGATGAGAGGAACGTGATCTTCACCAGTTGCTGCGTGATGGTGCTGCCGCCCGGCCCGTTCAGATCGCGATCCCGGATGGCATAGTAGACCGCGCGCGCCAGGCCCACGGGATCGACCCCGGGGTGCTGGTAGAAGTTGGGGTCCTCCGTGGCGATGGTGGCATCGATCAAGTAGGGCGAAATCTGATCCAGCGTGACCACGGTCCGCCGGCCATAGTTGGGATCGCCCACTTCGTTCAGGATATTGCCGTCCCGGTCGTAGATGATGGTGGAGGCGAACTGGCTGGCGCGGGCCTGCAGCTCGTCGGGCTGGGGCAGGTCGCGCGCGATGCTGGCGTAGCCCACCAGCACCAGGCCGAAGGCCAGCACGGCCACCGCGGCGGCCAGCAGCAGCGCCAGCGCGACGCTGCCGCATCCGCGGCGCGGCGGTGTGGCCGCAGACTGACGGCGGCTGACTGACCGCGATTGCGGCCGCGATTGCGGCCGCGGCTGCGCCGCGGGGACAGTACGCCGCTCAACCGGTTGCGGCGCCGGCGCCGCGCTGCCGGCAGTCGGTCTGGCCGACGCCGGCCGCTGGACAGCAGCTCGCTGACCTGCCGACCCCTGGCCGGCCGGTTGCGCCCCTGCCGGTCGCTGCGCCGGCTGATCGGCGGGGGCAGGCTGCCCCCGCGACGGGAAAAACGGTTGCGCGGCCGGTTGGCCGTCTGCGCCCGCTTGCGGCCGCGGGGCAGGCTTGCTGCCCCACTCATCAGAGGATGTGGAAGACATTGAGATAAATCCATCCTTACGAAATCAACCCGGCAGAATGCAGCGGCATGATGCCGCGGCATCATGCCGCGATCATAGCCGCGATCACCGCGACCGACAAATAAGACGTTGATGAAGATGAAATGGTTGCAGAACCAGGCCATTCCGGGGCTTTGCTTCTTTCCGCATCTGCCCTATAATGGGTACGCTAATCAAACACATACGCGCGGAGAACGGCATCCTCAGATGCCGCCGGCTCGCGCCGAGCCGGTTCGCATCTGAGGATGCGAACCTCCGCTCTGTTGAAACAGGTGAACGATCATGAACGACACCCCCTACCAACACCTGGCCGAGCGACTGGACGCACTGCCGAACGGCTTCCCATCCACGGCCGACGGCGCGGAGCTGCGGCTGCTGGCCAAGCTCTTCACGCCGGAAGAGGCCGATCTGGCCGCCTCGCTGCGCCTGACCCTGGAGACCCCGGACCAGATCGCTGCCCGCACCGGCGGCGACCCCAAGGCGATCGCGACCCAACTGAAGGGCATGGCGCGGCGCGGGCTGATCTCGGCCGGCCGGCCGGCCGAGGGCCGCGGCCTCGGCTACGCCATCCTGCCGTTCGTGGTGGGCATCTACGAGAACCAGGTCTCCACCATGGACACTGAGCTGGCGCGGCTTTTCGAGGACTACTACCGCCAGGCTTTCGGCCGAGCGCTGGCCGTTGCGCCGTCGGTGCACCGGGTGATCCCGGTGGATCGCACGGTGCGGGTCGATATGGAGGTGCGCCCCTACGAGAGCGCGGCCGAGATCGTGGCAGCCAACAAGGCCTGGGGCGTGCTGGATTGCATCTGCCGCAAGCAGAAGGCGCTCATCGGCGAGCCTTGCGGCCATCCCCTGGACGTCTGCATGGCCTTTAGCCCCGTGCCGGGCGCGTTCGACAACTCCTCCGAGATCCGCAGCCTGACGCAGGACGAGGCGCTGGCCACCCTGCGCCGCGCGGCCGAGGCCGGCCTGGTCCACTCGGTGAGCAACAGCCAGGAAGGGCTCTGGTACATCTGCAACTGCTGCACTTGTAGCTGCGGCATCCTGCGCGGCCTGGCCGACCTGGGCATGGCAAACGTGGTAGCCCGCTCGGCCTTCGTCAACCGGGTGGACGAGGACGCGTGCATCGCGTGCGGCGCGTGCGTGGACCAGTGCTCGTTCGGGGCCCTGGCGCTGGAGGAGGTCGTCCGGGTGGATGCCGTCCGCTGCGTGGGGTGCGGCGTCTGCGTGCCGGTCTGTCCCTCGGAGGCGCTGGCCCTGGTCCGCCGGCCGGAGGAAGAGGTGCTGCCGCCCCCGGTCACCAGCGCGGAGTGGCGCGCGGCCCGCGCCGCCGCGCGGGGGGTGGATTTGGAGAGGGTGCTATAGCTGTAAAGAGAAAAATGCCTTCTGCTAACCCTCCACCCTCACATCCGCCTCCTCCAATGAGGCTCATACGCGTTGCTGGTTGTATGTCGGAAGTACTATTAGCAGCTTGATGTAATCGAACAGAGGTGCTTCATCGGTCGTTAAGTTAAAAATCAGACCGCCCCAGACAAAGTCGGTGAGCCCCGGCGTCGGAAAGCGGCCCACCAGATGGGCCTGGGGCAGGGTATGGCTCGTCGCGAGCCGGCGCAGCTTGTGCAGGTTGGCGTACAGGAAATGAGTTTTGGCTTCCAAAGTGCTGGATGCGGAGTTGGTAGGTCACCTGGCGCCCGCACCGCTTCCTCACATGCCGACATCGGAACTTGCAGAGTGTTGGTTCCTATGGTAGAGTTAGGGCAATCGCATTATAATGCAATTGCCCTAAACAGTATGCCGGGGTATGACCCATGATCACTCCTTTCTATCCGCCGCACCTGCGGACCCTGTTCACTGACCGTGAGCGCGAGTTGGCTCTGCTTGAGCAGGCCACACTCAGCCTGACGGAGGGCCGACCGCGCCATCTCGCACTGTTCGGCCTGCGCCGCATCGGCAAGACGCTCTTGCTGCTGGAGCACCTAACACGGTTGGTGGAACAGGCGCCATCCGGCGCTGTCCGGCCTGTGTATGTGGATATGGAAGAGCTGGTGACCTCGCCTGAGCTGTTCAGCCGCCGCTACGTGGGCCTGGTGACGTTCTGGGCTTTGACCGGTGGGCAAGGCGATCGCGACAGCTTCTTGACGCCGGCCGGTCTCCTGGGGGGCCCCGCCGCGGGCCTGCGTTGTGTCGCCCAAACGTTGGCGACCCTGGAGAGCGCGCGTGACGACCCAGCCTTGCAGGTCAGCGCTGCCCTCGATTTCCCCGAGAAGCTCGCCGCCGAGCTGGACTGCTATCTCCTCCTGCTGTTGGACGAATTTACGGAGCTCGCCGTACTCGGCAACTACCCGGCGGTGCGCCGGCCGGTGCAACTGTTCCGGGCCGCGCTGCAGCGGCAGGGACGCCTGGGGTACGTCGTGGCGGCCTCAGCCATCAGCGCCATGCAACATCTGGTCCAAGACGGTCAGTCGCCGCTCTTTCTGCAGTTCGAATCGGTGGAAGTGACGCGCTTCCCGCTCGATGCGACCCTGGCCCTCGTCGAGCGCATCCTGGATGCGACACCGGGTGCAGGCGCCGGCCGCCGCTTGCACGAGTTGACCGGTGGCCACCCGTTCTATATCTACGCCGTGGCGTCCCGGCTGGGCGACCTGGCTCCTACGGCCAGCGCGTTGACCGCGGAAGACGCCGAACGCGCCTTCCTGCTGGAGACACTGACGCGCGATGGCCGCATCTACAATTACTGCCGCTACCTGTACGACATCTCGCTGAGCCGGGCGCGCGGGTATGGCATTCTGAAGGCCATTCTCCAGACGCTGGCCGAAGAAGAAGGGCTGACCCTCACCGAGGTGGCCCGCCGGATTCGCAAGGGCGCCCCGGGCACGCGCGGCTACCTGCGCGCCTTGCAGGAGGTGGACCTGCTGATCGAGGAAGGCGGGGAGTACTACTATCGCGATCCCGTGCTGCGCTACTGGGTGGCGGCCATGACGCGCGGGATTGAGGTGGATCCGCTCGCCGGCCGCGCGGCCCTGGCGCCGCTCCTGACCGACCTTGAAGCGCAACACGCCCGGCTGTCGTCCGAGCTGGGCCGCGCGCGGGAGAGCCAGTTGCGCGAGGCGCTGCGCGCCTTCGCCGGTCAGGAAGTGGATGGCGCCTGGTTCGGGTGCAGCGGACGCCTGACGCTGCCCGTCGTCAAGGACGTCGCGTCGTACCGCTCTGCCGATGGCCAGGTGGAGGTAGATGCCCTGGCTGAAACGGCCAGTGGTGAGCGGTGGGCCGTCGAGCTCAAATGGCAGAGCAAGGTTGTCGGCGAGAAGGAGCTGATCGCGCTGGCTGCCAAAGCGCGGACTCTGAACGCCCGTCCCTGGTGCGTCAGCCGCAGCGGTTTCACGCCGGCCGCGCGAGCCTACGCCGAGGCCAACGACATCCTGATCTCCACGCGCGCCGACCTTGAGAAAATAGAGAGGGCAGTCAAAGCAGTGCTGTGAGGGTAACCTGGCATCTCCGCTCGTTAAGATGCATGCAAAAAGGTGCCATAACGGTTGTTCGGCGTCAGCCGCCACCTCGTAGATCACTGTGCAGACGGCGGGCACGTTTGGATTCAGTTCTTTTAGAACGCACTGTTCTTCTTTGGGGATGAAGCAGAGCGCGCGGCACAGCCTGGGCAGACCTGCAGCCCATTACTTCGCGCAAGCTGATGGCATCAGCCCCTGACCGCCTCGCTCGTGCGGTCACGCAGCTTGGACGTGCGCGGCGACTCGTGGTTCGCTGCTAGTTCTTGGCTTTATACCCGGGCCCAATCTTGAAAAAGTCGGCGTTTTTCTCGGCAGCGCCTGCATATTGCGGAAATTCAAGCCCGAGATCCTCCTGAGGGCGGATGGCATCGACCGGGCATTCCGGGACGCAGGCTCCGCAATCGATACACGTATCCGGATCGATGTAGAACCAGGGCCATTCATCTTCAGGCTGGCCGGGTACGATGCATTCCACGGGGCAAACCTCGGCGCAGGCGCCATCGCGTATGCACAAGTCAAAAATTACATGCGTCATGTGATCCTCCTTAGATTACGTCACCATGCGAAACAATTAAAAGATCAACCCACCCCAGACAAAATCGGTGAACCCCGGCGTCGGGAAGCGGGCCACCAAGTGCGCCTGCGACAAGCCATAGCCCGTTGCGATCCGGCGCAGCTTCTGCAGGTCGGCCGGTAGGGGGTGGGCTTTGACTTCCAGAGTAGTTACATTTTACAGAAGCATACTTGTTTTGTAAAGTGTCACTTTCATAAATGATATGATTCTGCCAATCAGAACCGCCTTCATCTCAGCGCGGCCAGCCAGCAGAAGCTGCCGGCGCCCAGTCGGACCCTGCATTCTAATCGCACACTTGACAGTGCCGCAAATCGGTATATAATCGTACTATCAATCGTACGCTAAATTGCTTTTTCGATAGATGAGGTGAAAGATGACTGTCATCACGGCTAACGATCTCAAGACCAAGGGGATCTCCGACATCGAGCGCGCCCTCCAGGAGGCACAGGAAGTCGTGATCAGCGTCCGGGGCAAGCCCAGGTACGTGGTGATGGACATCGCGCACTACGACTTACTGCGCGAGTGCGAGGTCGCGGCCGCCTGGGCGCAGGCGCGGGAAGATATGGCAGCCGGACGCTACCGGCGTGAAGACGCCAATGCGCATCTGGCGCGCATCAAGGACGAGCTCGCCAATGAGCTATAGCCTGATCTTCACCGAGAGCTACGAAAAGATCGAAAGGCGATTTTTCAAGCGCCACCCGGATTTGCTCGAACGTTACCAGCGGACCCTGGCCTTACTTGAGCTCGATCCCTTCCATCCATCGCTGCGGCTGCACGCCCTGGAAGGACGCCTCGCGGGGCTGCACGCCGTCTCCATCAACCTGCAATATCGCATCGCCCTGGAGCTGGAGCTGCGCGAGCAGGAAATCGTCTTAGTCAACGTGGGCAGTCATGGCGAGGTGTACTAGCGCCTCTCACCCGCCGATCGTCTCCCCGTTCGCGATCTCGGTCCCGGCGTAGTCCTTCTCCGCCATGTGCGGGTAGATCACCACGTTGCGGCCGACGACCGCGCCGGGCGGGATGACCGCGCCCTTGCCGATGAGGGTCAGGCCGGTGTTGAGCCGGTCGGGCCATTTGTGGTTCGGCGTGTTCGTCTCGCCCGCGCCCACGCGCGCGGCCGCGCCCACCTGGACGCGCTTGTCCAGAATGGCCCGATCAACCTCCGCGCCTTCCTCGATCACGGCATCCGTCATGACGATCGAATCGCGCACGACCGCGCCCTTCTTCACCACGACGCCCGGCGAGATGATCGAGCGGATCACGGTGCCCTCGATGCTGCAGCCGTCGCAAAGCAGGTTGCCCTGCACCCGCGGGCTTTCGCCGATGTAGGAGGCGGGCCGCTCCTCGCTGCGGGTATAGATCGGCCAATCGGGATCGTACAGGTCCAGCGCCGGGGTCTCGGCCAGCAGCGCCATGTTGGCCTCATAGTACGCCTGCACCGTGCCGGCGTCCGCCCAATAACCGTGGAAACGATACGCGTAGGCCTTGCTTTCGGCCACCAGGCGCGGGAGCACTTCCGCGCCCAGGTTGCGCTGCTTCTTGCCGGCGCCTTCGGTGAGCGCCTGCATCAACACGTCGCGGCGGAACACGTACACCCCCATGCTGGCCAACGTGCTGCTGGTGCGCCGCGGCTTCTCTTCATAACTCACCACCCGGCCATCCGCGTCCGCGCTCAACATGCCGAAGCGGTGCGCCTCGAAACCGGGCACCGACCGCACGGCCACCGTCACATCCGCGCCGCGCGCTGCGTGGAGGCCCAGCAGGGGCCGGTAGTCCATCTTATAGATATGATCGCCGGCCAGGACCAGCACGTTGTCCACGCTGCCGCGCAGCGCATCCAGATTGAAGCGCAGGGCGTCGGCCGTGCCTTCCTGCCACGCGCCCTTGCCGCCCCGGAAGCTCTGATAGGGCTGGAGCAGCCGCAGGCCGCCGGTCGTGCGATCGAGGTCCCACGGCCGGCCGACGCCGATGTGCTCGTTGAGCGAGCGCGGCATGTACTGCGTCAACACATTGACGTCGTAGACCTCCGAGTTCACACAGTTCGACAGCACAAAGTCGATGATGCGATACTTACCGCCGAACGGCACCGCGGCCTCCGAACGCAGCGCGGTCAACACGCTCAATGCCGGGCTTTCGCCGCCGGAAAGGATCATTGCTGCTACGGACATCGCCTCACCTCCCTGATGCCACCGTCGAGCCGCTGGGCACGACGCCGTTGAACGACGCAAACGCCTCTTCATCCACATCCGCCTCAATCACCACATTGCGGCCGATGCGATAGCCGCCGGGGATGCGCGCGCCCTTGCCGATGATCGAGGGGCCGGTGTAAAAACGATCGGGGAACTGCTGGTTGGGCGTGTCATAGTCGTCGCCCCACCCCAACTGCGTGCCCGAGCCTACCACGGCACCCTTGTCCACGATGCACCGATCGACCACCGCGCCCGGCCCGATCCACGTGTCGTTCATGATCACGCTCTCGCGCACGATGGCGCCCGGCGACACGTACACGCCCGGCGACAGCACCGACTGGACCACCTGGCCCCGCACGATGCACCCATTGCAGATCATGCTGTGGTCCGCGCTGGCCTGCGGGCCGATCTTGGCCGGCGCCCGGCCCTCGCTTTTGGTATGAATGACCCAGTTCGGATCGTCCAGGTTGAGCGCGGACTTGCCCGACACCAGCTCCATGCTGGTGCTCCAATACGCATCCACCGTGCCCACATCCACCCAATAACCGGAGAACGGGAAGGTGTAAATGCGATGGCTCTCGACCATGCTCGGAATCACGTGCTTGCCGAAATCCAGATCGGTGTGGCCGGACGCCAGGGCCTGCATGCGCTCGATCAGCGTCGCAGCGTTGAACACATAGACCCCCATGTTGGCCAGGGTGCTCGGCGCGTCCTTGGGCTTCTCCAGGAAACGCATCACGCGGCCGTCCTCGCCGGTCTGTACGATCCCGAACCGAGAGGTCTCCTCAGGCTTCACGTCCATCACCGCCACCGTCAGATCGGCCGCGCGCGCGACGTGGGCGGCCAACATGGGCCGGTAATCCATCTTGTAGATGTGATCGCCGGAGAGGATCAGCACAGCCTCGGCGCGGCTCTCCCGCAAGGTGTCCACGTTCTGCAGCACGGCCGCCGCGGTGCCGCCGTACCAGTCCTGGTGCCCCTTGCCCTGATACGGCTGCAGCAGGCGCACCCCGCCGCGGCTGCGGTCCAGGTCCCACGGCCGGCCGATGCCGATGTGCTCGTTCAGCGACCTGGGCAGGTACTGCGTCAGCACGCCGACATCGTAGATGCCGGAATTCACCACGTTGGAGAGGGTGAAATCGATGATGCGGTAGCGCCCGGCGAACGGCACAGCCGGCTTGGCGCGACGATCTGAGAGCACGCCGAGCCGCGTGCCGGCTCCGCCGGCAAGGATTAAGGCAATAACACGCATGATGCACTCCTTTGGGCCGCCCGGGCGGGCCTGGATGGGGGCCTGATTCTGCTGTGCGCATGTTGTATCACGAAAAGCAGCACCGGTCAAACTGCCTGCAATGTGACGATTGTCATAGACAGGCTGAGGCAGCCAGGATAGACTTATTGCAAGAGATTTGCAAAATCAGCGGAGAAACCAGGTTTCTGGCAGAAACCTGGTTTCTCCGCTGAGCAGGCTGAAACAGATGTCAAACGGGTTACCCGTTCGCTTTTTGGGACTGCTGGCCGAGGGCGGCATCCATTCGCTGGCGGAGCTGGCGCGGCGGCTGGGGGTGAGCGAGGAGTTGGTGCGGCTGATGGCCGAAAACCTGGCGCGCCAGGGCTACCTCGCGCCGCTGGGAGATGGCTGCACGACCGCGTGCGACGGCTGCGCGCTCTCCGATGCGTGCGTCCCGGCTGGCTCGCGGGACGCGAAGCCGTTGCAGCTCATGCTGACGCCAAAGGGCCGGCAGGCCGCCGGGGCCGCGGGCAGCTGAAGCCAAACGGCTCAATGAAGTAAAAAGCCGGCTGCAAGCCGGCTGACGTTCAAATCAGGTCAATCAGGAAAATCAGCGTCCTCTAATTCGCGTCCCTCACCTCGCAGGCAGCAGGGGCAGCGGATCGGTGAGCCGTCCGAAATCACGTATCTCGAAGTGCAGATGCGGGCCTGTGATATTGCCATTCGCGCCGCTGGCGCCGATCACCTGGCCCTTCCCCACCACCTGTCCAACTTCCACGTAGATATCGCTGAGGTGCGCATAGAGGGTGATATAGTCGATGCCGTGATCGATGACCACGCGGAACCCATAGCCCGTAGGATTCCAGCCGGCCATCACCACCCTGCCGCGATCGGCCGCCACCACCGGCGTGCCTGTCGGCGCCACGATATCGATGGCCGTATGCCCCGGCCGCGCCCCCTGCGAGATCGGCCCGGTGACCGGCCAAACGAACTTGCCGTCCCCGTAGGGCCAATCCACGAACGCAGTGGCAGACCAGGCATCCGTGGGAAAGCTGATCGTCCGGTTTTCGGGGCGGATCGCGGCCTGCGGCCGCGCGCCCGGCAGCAGCACGCGCTGCCGCGGCTGCACCGTGTAGGGCGGCTGCGTGAAGCCGTTCCACGGAACCGCGACGATATCGGCCACCGCCAAGCCATGCCGCGCGGCAATGCCGGCCAGCGTGTCCCCTGGCGTCACGGTGTAACACAGGTCATCCAAAGCAGGCACCTGGATGGTCTGCCACGCCGTCAGCGTTTCCGCATCCGCGCCCGTAGGTGAAGTCACGCAAGACATGGTATCGAGATCGCGGCCGAAGTCCAGGGCCAGCGACCAGAGGGTGTCGCCGGGCTGCACGACATAGCTGAAAGAATCGAACACCACATCCTGCACCGGCGGTGGGCTGCCGAACACCAGAGGCAAAAACACAAGGCCGCCCGTGCGCTCGCCCTCAGGGGTCAGCAGCAAACGCTCCCGCGGCGACAACGGCGGCGGGGTCGGGGTCGGCTCCGGGGTTGGCGTAGTGATCACCGGGGGCGCCGGTGCGGCTTCGGCCACGGTCGAGGCTGCGAGCGGGCCGCTCAAGGCAAGCACGCAGATGGCGGCGACGAGCAACGCCGCGCTCCGTTGACGCCCCTGGGCCAAACGTCCTTTCATGCGTATAATGATACATGGATTCGCGACACAAAGCAATAACTCAAGCGTATTATCTATGTGCAGGCCGGGGTTGACCTGCCGAAGCGACAGAATCACAACCTGAGGAGGAACGATGGACCACGGCGCTTTGCTCAAACGGGCCTTTGACATCACAAAACGCTACCGGATGCTCTGGCTCTTCGGCATCCTGATCGCGCTGACTGCCGGCGGCGGCTCATCTGGCGGCAGCGGCTCGCAGTTCACGTTCAACGAAAACGATCTGCAGCGCGGGCGCTGGCCCGACCGGCTGCCTGCCGATCAGTGGGGCCCGCAAATCAGAAACTGGTTCGAACAATTCGATCCCAGCCGATATCTGGGGCTCTTCATCGCCTGCTGTTGTCTGCTGGGCATCCTGATCATCATCTCGGTCATCGTGCAGTATGTGGCGCGCACCGCGCTCATGCGCAGCGTGGATCGGATCGAGGCCGCGGGCAGTGCACCAAGCTGGCGTGAGGGTTGGCGCCTTGGCTGGAGCAGCCGGGCGTTCCGGCTCTGGCTCTTGGAGCTGATCGTCGGCCTCGCGGTCGCGCTGGCTGCGCTCGTACTGCTCGCCCTGGCCGCGTCCCCGCTGCTCCTGCTGTTGGCGCAGAATGACGCCGCGAGCGCGGTCGGCATCATCGTGACGGTGCTGCTGGAGCTGGCGGTGATCCTGATCCTGATCGCCGCCGCCATCGCACTCAGTGTGCTGGGCCAGTTCTGGGCGCGGGAGATCGCGCTGGCCGATCGCAGCATCGGCGTCGCGCTGGCGGAAGGTTATGCGGAGGTGCGCCGGCGCCTGAAAGATCTCGGCGTGATGTGGCTGCTGCTGGCCGGCATCCAGGTCGCTTTCATGATCGCGCTCATCCCCGTGATCTTGCTGGTGCTGACGCTGGCGGGGCTTCTGGGCGGCGGGCTGGGTTACCTGGTGTACTCCCTGGCCGATTCGGTGCCGTGGGCGGTCGCGGCCGGCCTGCCCCTCTTCTTGTTGGTCCTGGCTGTCCCCCTGGCGTTCGTCGGCGGCCTGTACGAGACCTTCAGGTCCAGCCTCTGGACGTTAACCTATCGCGAGGTGGTGCATTCAGACCATGCATGACAACACATCTCCCGTTGGGGCGGGCCTGGCGCCCGCCCCTGCACGCCTGGCCGAGGCGCTAAAACGCATCTATGACCGTCCGCAGCCGCCCGTGCCGTGGCGCGATGGCTTCAACCTGCCGTGGGATGACCCGGCGTTCAGCGAACGGATGCTGGCCCAGCACCTGGATCAAAGCCATGGCGCGGCCAGCCGGCGTTTGCCGGAGATTCGCGGCCAGGTGCAGGTGATGCTGGACTGGCTCGGGCTGGGGCCGGGAAGCCGCTTGCTCGATGTGACGTGTGGGCCGGGGCTGTACGCGCGAGAGTTCGCGTCCCAAGGCATCGAGGTGACCGGCATCGACTTCGGGCCGGCAGCGCTCCGCCACGCGCGCACGATCTGTGCGGACCTGCCGTGCCGGTTCGTGCAAAGTGACGTGCGGGAGATGGATTTCGCGGACGCGGGGTTCGATGCGGCGATCTACCTCTACGGCCAGTTCACGGTGCTGCGGCCCGCCGAGTCACTGGACGTGCTGCGCCGCATCCGCGCCGCCCTGCGGCCGGGCGGCCGCCTGCTGCTGGAAATCCTGGATGACGATCGGCTCGACAAGAAGAACGGTACGTGGTGGTACACTGACAGCGGCGGCCTGTGGGGCGATTTCCCCTACCTGCACCTGGGCGAGCGCACCTGGGACCCCGAACAGCGCGCCGTGGTCGAGCGGTTCCACATCATCAACCTGGAGACCGGCGAGATGCAGGTCTACGGCCTCTCGGACCAGGCCTACACCGCGGCGATGATCACTGAAATGGCCCACGCGGCCGGGTTTGGCCGCGTGGATGTGCATCCGGCATGGGATCAACTGGCGCTGAAAGACGCGCCGGAATGGGTCGTGTACGTTGCCGCGGCATGATGCCAGCAATTCCAAGTGCATCTGGACTCGAGGCTTCAGCCGGTTCCCTGGCCCTCGCGGTCGAGCACCAGACCGGCTAAAGCCTCGATTCCAGTACGCTATCTGCAACCAGATCTGGCATTGCTGCGGTGATGCATCACGGTGTGAAGTCGGTATCGTCCTTCACGCGCACGATGAAGGCGGCCAGGAGCCGCGAGACGTTAGCCAGATCCTCGAGCGAGACAACCTCGGCCGCGGTGTGCATGTAGCGCAGCGGGATGCTGACCAGCCCGGTGGCCACGCCCGCGCGCGTCAACTGGATGGCGTTGGCATCGGTGCCGGTGCCGCCCGGCGCGGCCTCGAGCTGGTAAGGGATGCCCTCCGCCTCAGCCGCTTCGATCAACAGGCGCTCAACCACCGGGTTGATGTTCGCGCCGCGCGCGATGACCGGGCCGCCGCCCAGCCGGATATCGCCGACCCGCCTGCGGTCCATGTCCGGGTGGTCGGTCGCGTGGCAGACATCCACCGCGACGCCCACCTTGGGATCGACGCCGTACGCGCTGGTGTGCGCTCCGCGCAGCCCCACCTCCTCCTGAACGGTCGAGACAACATGCACGGCGGCATCGAACGTCTTGCCGGCCAACAGGCGCAGGACCTCGCCCACGGCAAAGCTGCCCGCCTTGTCGTCGAACGCGCGCGAGGCCGCCACCTGGCCGCGCACGATCTCGAAGCTCTCGGTGTACGTGATCGGATCGCCGACCCGCACCAGTGACATAGCCTCCTGCTTGTCCTTGACGCCGATATCGATCCAGAGATCCTGGATCTCCGCCTTCTTCTTGCGATCTTCTTCCGTCATCACGTGGATAGCTTTCTTGCCGGTCACGCCGGGCACCGGGCCTTGCTTCGTGTGGATGCGGACGCGGCGGCCCGGGATGAGGTTCAGATCGAAGCCGCCGATCGTCTTGAAGAAGATGAACCCATCATCGCTGATGTAGTTCACGATGAAGCCCAGCTCATCGACATGGCCGGCCAGCAGGATGCGCGTCGGGCGGCCATCGTGCAACACAGCGATGCAGTTGCCATGCATGTCGGTGGTGACCCGCTCCGCGTGCTGCTGCATGTAGCGCCGCCAGACCGCCTGGGCAGGTTGCTCGAAGCCGGAGGGGCTCGGTGCGGCCAGCAGCTCTTTCAAAAACGCCAACGATTGTTCTTCCACGAGAAATCTCTCCTTTGGGATGGGTGATTATCGGCGCGCTTACAGGTTCTCGATGGCCACCGGCGCCACCGGGTCGGCCAGATCGAACTTGAACACCTTGCCGTAGAAATACAGCTCGGCCTCCAGGGTGCGCACGATATTCGCCGCCTGGCGGAATCCGTGCCCCTCCCCCTCATAGGCCAGATATGCCACCGGCAGCCCTTTGGCGCGCACCGCCTCGTACATCAACCGCGACTGCTCCGGCGGCACCACCTTGTCGTCCAGGCCCTGGAACAGGATCAGCGCACAGTTCAGGCCCTCCGTGTGATGGATGGGCGAGCGTTCGAGATAAAGATCACGCCGCGCCGGGTAGGGTCCCACCAGGCCGTCCAGGTAGCGCGACTCGAACTTGTGGGTGTCGGTCGCCAATGCCTCCAGGTCGCTGACCCCGAAATGGCTGGCGCCGGCCCGGAAGAGATCCCGGTATGCCAGGGCCGACAGCGTGGTGTAGCCGCCTGCGCTGCCGCCGCGAATCGCCAGCCGCGCGGGATCGGCCTCCCCGCGACCTGCCAGGTAACGCGCGGCGCCCACGCAATCATCCACATCGACGATGCCCCAGTTGCCCAGCAGGCGTTCCCGGTAGGCGCGTCCATAACCGGTGCTGCCGCCGTAGTTCACATCGACCACCGCGAAGCCGCGGCTGGTCCAGTATTGGATCTCCAGATTCAGCACGGCGTCGACCGCGCCGGTAGGCCCGCCGTGGCTCAACACCAACAGGGGCGGCTTCTCCCCGGCCGGCGCGACAAAATCGCGATTGCGCGGAGCGAAATAATAGGCGTAAACCGGCAGCCCGTCCTGCGTCGAAAACTCAATCTCTTGCGGGACCGAGAGATAGCCGGGATCCACGGCCAGCTCGCTGGAACGGCGCAACACCGTGAAGCGCCGCGCGGCCCGGTCGAACAGAACCAACGAAATCGGTTCGGTGGGAGATCCGGCCATGAACAGGATGCGCTCGCCTGCGACCTGGGGGCTGCCGATTACGGTGTACGGGGTAGCGATCTCCTCGAAGGCCAGGGTGAGGAGGTCGAGCACAGCCAGGCGCCACCGGCCGCCCTCGAAGAAAGTGCACACCAGTTCTCGCGCGGAGGCGAAACCGTAGGTGCTCATGCCGAAACCCCATTGGGGCCGGCCGAACTCCGCGGCCCGCGGGTGCAGCGCTTCCACCTGCCCGCCGCGCCAGCGGTAGAGATTCCACCAGCCCGTCCGATCGGAGACGAAATACAGCCCCGCGGTCGGCGCGCCATCCGGGGACCATGCGGGCTGGAAGATCGACTCGTTCGGGCCGCCTGCAACGACGCGCGCATCGACCAGCGCGCCATCCTCTGCCACCTCAGCCACCCACAGCTCGGCGCCGTCCCACGGCATATTGGGGTGGCGCCACGCCAGCCACGCCAGGTGCGCGCCGTCGGGGCTGAGCCGCGGGCTGGCGTAGAAGTCGTGGCCGCTCGCCAGCACCTGTCCGGCGTTCTCGCCGCCCAGGTCAAGCCCCACCAACGCGTTGACCGGCTCCCCGCCGCCCGGCCGGGTGTGGTCCTCGCGCACCGCAATCAGCCGGCCGCGCCGCGCATCGGGAATGCAATCCGCGTAGCGGAACGCGGCATCGGGCGTGATCGGCTGGGGCGCGGCGGCCGGCCGCAGGCAGTAGAGGCGCTGATCCGCGAAGTTGGAGAAATAGAGCGCGTCCTCGGTCACCCAGTAGGAAACGCCGCCGTATTCGTGCACGCGCGTGCGCACGTTGAACGGCGCGGGGATCACATCGCGCGTCTCCCCGTCCGGCGTGCGCCGGACGAGCGCCACGCGGCCCAGCTCCGCAGGCCGCCCTTCGCACCAGTAGATATCATCGCCGCGCATCGCCGGCGCGCTCAGCCTCAGAACAGCAGCGCCCACCAACTGGGGCGCGATGGGCGATTTCCAGGAGCCATACGGGGCAACCTGAGGTGTCATATGCTTCTCCCTGCAATTAAGTCGGCCCAAACGCGCAGGCGCGCAGGCTCATCTTCGAACATCAAGGTTACGGTTTCGCGCACCGGCCTGGAGGTTTTTCGGCCATCCGGATCGGAAGCGGTGCGCCGGTAGCCCAGGCGCAATGCCGGGCCGCGCGCCCCGCCGAAAACCATCACGCCGGGGGTGACATCCTCCAACGCTTCGGCCGGGATGAAAATGTACCACATGCCGAGCCACTCCGGGCGCATCTGACCGAGCAGGAACCGCGAGCGCGGCCGGATCGCCATGATGGCGTGCTCACCGGTGGCAAAGGTGCGCCAGAATGCCTGAAGATCGGCAAAAAAGACGGCGCATCCCTCCACCGAGAAGCGCCCTGTGGCCCGCACGGCGATCTTGTCAGCAGGCTCCAGCGCGCGCGGTTCCGCGCTGAGCGGTTCCGCTTCGGGCACAAAGACGCTGTAGTCGCGGCGGGCTGCCCAGGTGCGCAGCAGCAGCAAGCCGGCGCCCAACAGGATCAACACGCCCAACACCAGCCAATGCCAGAGCGGCAGCCCGGGCCGGCCGCGCGCCAGCCACCGCGCCAGGGCGATGGCCGCTGCGCCCCAGGCGATCGTAACCGCCCACCGGTCCAGCGCCCACGGGCCCCAACGATGATAGCGAATCTGATACGCCAGGTGAAGCCAACGCGTCATGAAGATTCACACAAACGACCCCGCCTTTCACGGCGGGGTCAGCACAGGTTTGTCGTCCGGTGACGCCGGGATTTACGCAGGCATCGCTGCGGGCGCTCCCGCAAACAAGGCCTGGAATTCAGCCGCCTCAATCGTTTCGTGATCCATCAGGTGCCGGGCGATTTCGTCCAGCTTGTGGCGATAGGTGCGAATGATCTCGCGCGCCCGGTTGTACGCCTCATCCACGAGCCGGCGCACCTCTCTGTCGATGGACTCGGCGATATCCTCGCTGTAATTGCGCTGCTCGCCGATCTCCCGGCCCAGGAATACCAGCTCTTCCTTCTCGCCGAAGGTTTGCGGGCCCAGGACATCGCTCATGCCATACTGCGTCACCATGCGGCGGGCCAACGAGGAGACGCGCTCCAGGTCGTTGGACGCGCCCGTAGTGATATCGCCGAAGACCTCTTCCTCGGCGGCGCGGCCGCCCAACAGACCGGCCAACTCATCCCGGAACTGGTTGCGGCCGTACAGCAGGCGATCCTCGGCCGGCAGGGGCATCGTGTAGCCCAACGCCATGCCCCGGCTCACGATGCTGATCTTGTGCACCGGATCGGCGTGAGGCAACATCTGCATCACCAACGCGTGGCCGGCCTCATGGTAAGCGATGATCCGCTTCTCCTCCTCCAGGATGATGCGCGAGCGGCGTTCCGGCCCGGCAATCACCTTTTCCACCGAGGCCTCGAATTCCGCCATGCCGATCGCGCGCTTGTTGCGCCGCGCGGCCAGGATCGCCGCCTCGTTCACCAGATTCTCGATATCCGCCCCCACGAAGCCCGGCGTGCCCTTGGCAATGGTCGACAGATCCAACCCGGACTCCAGCGGCTTGCCCCGCACGTGCACCTTCAGGATCTCCTCGCGCCCCTTGGCGTCCGGCCGATCCATCACCACCTGCCGGTCGAATCGCCCCGGCCGCAGCAGCGCCGGATCCAGGATGTCCGGCCGGTTGGTCGCCGCCACCAGGATTACGTTGGTGTCGGTGTCGAAGCCATCCATCTCCACCAGGATCTGGTTCAGCGTCTGCTCGCGCTCGTCGTGGCTGCCCCCCAGCCCGGCCCCACGCTGCCGGCCCACCGCATCGATCTCATCGATGAAGATGATGCACGGCGAGTTCTTCTTGGCCTGCTCGAACAGATCGCGCACCCGGCTCGCACCCACGCCCACGAACATCTCGACGAACTCGGACCCCGAAATCGAGAAGAACGGCACCCCCGCCTCCCCCGAGATCGCCTTCGCCATCAGCGTCTTGCCGGTCCCCGGCGGCCCCACCAGCAGCACCCCCTTCGGGATGCGCGCCCCCAGGCTGGCGAACTTCTGCGGCTCCTTCAGAAACTCCACCACTTCCTGGAGCTCTTGCTTCGACTCCTCCGCCCCCGCCACGTCCTGAAAGGTCACCGTCGGCTTATCCCCGGTGAATACCCGCGCCCGACTCTTGCCGAACGAAAACGCCTGATTGCCCGCGCCTTGAGCCTGGCGCATCATGAAGATAAAGAAGCCGGCGAAGATCACCAGCGGCAGGCTGGCGCCCAGCAGCGGCGCCAGATCGGCCCAGAGGCTGGGGGCCTTCACGCGTATCTCGATCTGATCCGGCCCATTCCCGATGGCATCGGCAGGCACGCCCAGATTGAGCAGCGTCTCCACCACGCTGCCACCGCTCTCCCGGCGTGACTGGACGACATCGCCGTCACGCAGGTCAACTGTCAGCTTCTGATCGTCCACCGTAATGGCCTGCACCTGGCCAGCGCGCGCCAGCTCAGCGACGCGACCGATGTCGACCACCGGCAGGCTTTCGTTGCCGCGGCGCAGCGAGTTGTATAAGAGGAACCCCATCACGATCAACAGCACAAAGTAGATCGCGTTCGTACGCACCGATCGATTCTTCATTCAACCTAACTCCCGAGCCCCAGTGTAGCACATCCGCCAACCACCGTCAAAGCACCCTATGATCGGGTGCGTCTTAAATTCGGGGCGCGAGCATCCTGAGCGGAGTCCCGCCGCGGTCCGCGGGACGTAGTCGAAGGATGCGGCCTTGCCGACGACCGCTCCGCACCCTTCGACTACGGTCGGCGAACTGATGCCGACCTCCGCTCAGGATGCTCCGCTGATTTCTGCCCCCAAGTTAAGACGCACCCTATGATCGCGCCTTTGTCGCGGCCATTCCGTAGCAGCCCTTCCGGTGAGCGCGGAATTCACGCGCAAAAGCCGGCGCAGCAAAGCAAACGCCCCGGCGCGGCGATTGACCTGCCAGGGCGTTTGACCTTGCGATGCGAGAACCGTTATGCCTTGCGCGCAACGACGACCAGATCACCTGCGGCGGCGTGGAACGGCTGCGCGGGCCAGGCCATGCCGCCATAGCTGCGAACATCATCGAAGCCGGCCTCGGCGGCTGCGGCCAACAGATCGGCCTGGAACAGCGGACGCTGCGGCGTCGTGTGCACGTCGACGCGCCAGTCGCCGTGCGCTTTCCTGAACAGCGCGATGTGGAACGCGATCCGGCCCGCGGCGGTGTCGTAGTCGGCGAAACGCCACACCAACACCTCCTGGCCGTCCAGCACCCCGCCTTGCGCCGCAAACCAGCGCGGCTGCCGCTGCCAGCGCAGGTCATAGTTGAGGTTCTGCAGCACCAACAGCCCGCCGGGCCGCAGCACAGCGGCCATGCCCCGCAACGCCGCGACCAGCTCCGCCTGGGTCAACAGATGGGGCAGTGAATTGCCCAGGCAGAGGACAGCATCGAAGGCGTCTGAGTCGGGCAGGCTGGCCGATGGCAGGGCGGCCAGGTCGGCGACGCTGAAGGGGATATCGAGTCCCGCACTTTCTGCTTTGCGCCGCGCCAGGTCGATCATCGCCGGACTGACATCCGCGCCGGCCGGGCGATAACCGTGTTGCGCGAGCCAGATCGCATGGCCGCCGCTGCCGCACGCCGCGTCCAGCACGCTGCGCGCACCGGCTTCCGCCAGCAGCGCAGCCAGGAACGGCCCCTCTGTGGCCAACCGCGCGTCCCAGTCGGTCATCACATCGAACATGGGCGCGAGCGCGTCATAAAAGTCGGTGGGCGTAGACATCGGCAGTGCGTCAGCGCCAGCGTTCGAGCACGGAAGCGCGGGCCTGTTCGCCGGCCCTGGCGCTGGAACGGGCATACCCTGACAATCCGGCCCCGAACAAAGCCAGCAGCGCGCCGCCGGCCAACAGGGGAACGCGGATCAGGTTCACCCAGTTCGCACCGTCGGGCCCGATGTGCGTCGGCGTGGCCCACAGCGGCGTGGTCAGCACCACCAGCCCACCGGCGAACGCGGCCAGCCCGGTCGGCGTCTGCCATTTTCCCTTGCCCCCACCGGCGAACCCATTGATCAGGCGCCACACCGGCGGCAGGCGCAGCAGCAGGAAGAGGACCAGCACCAGCGTGGTCAAGTAGAAGCGCATGTTCTGCGGCGCGCCCTTGCCGCGCAGCGCGATCGACGCGTAGGTCTGCACGCCGGCCAGGATGCCGCTGATCATCAGCACCCACAGGGCATCGCGGTACGCATTGCGCCGGCCGCGCGCCAGGCTCAACGTCACCACGATGCCCCAGATGGCGGCCGCGGTTGCTCCGACCATCAGCAGGATGTAGAGCCATTGATAGGGCGCCAGCTTGGCCATGGACTCGCTCCAGCCGGTCGGTTTCAAAGCCACACAAGAGGTGCCAATGCCGCCCAACAAGTTGAAGGCGGTGGCCAGGGCAAAAAAGACAATACCGAGGGTTCGCAAGATTCTGCCGGCAGGTGAAGGTTGAGAGGTCATCCTTGATCTCCTTTACTGGGCTGCGACCACGATGATAACCATCGCGGCGAACATATAGAGCGATGCATACTTGAACAAGGCAAAACTGGCCCGTCGCGAGGGCCGGACGATGCCCAACACTGCCAGGCCGAGCATACCCAAGCCCAGGACGCCCAGCGCCCACAAGAATCCCAGGCGCGCGCCGATGCTCGCTGCGATCCACCCCATCACCAACGCCGCCAGCAAGCTGGACACGGCAACGACCACGCGCGTCGCGTAGAACCCGTAGACCGCCGGGAAAGTCGGCACGCGGGCCGCCTGGTAATCATCGAAGTAGCGCATCGCGAACGTCAGGATGTGCGTCGGAATCCACAGCAGCACACCCAATGCCAACATCACGCCGATCAGATCGATCTGGCCGGTGGACAGGGCGCGGCCGGCAAGCACCGGCATGCCGCCTGCCAGCCCACCGATGATGATCGAATACGGCGTCCGGCGCTTCAGCCAGATGGTGTAGACCGGTACATCGAAAAACAGGCCGGCGGACACGATCCCGGCAAAGAGCGGATTCAGCGCCAGGCCCCAGAGGATGCCCAACGCCGCAAGGACGATCCCCAGCACGGTCGCTTCGCGCACGCTGACCTCGTGCTTCGGCAGCGGCCGCCAACAGGTGCGCTTCATCACCGCGTCGATGTCGGCATCGTAAGCCATATTCAGCACGGTGCTGCCGCTGATGGTCAGGAACAGGCTGCCTGCCATCCCCACCAGCGTGCTCCAGCGCCCGGAAGGCCCGACCGCGCTCAAATAGCCTGCGATGCCGGTCGTCAGCAGCAGGCTCGTCTGCAGGCTCTTGATCAGAGGCCAGTAGCGGCGCAGTGCGTGGCGCGCGGTGCGCAGCGCGTGCTGCGCTTCGTGCAACGCTCCAGGGATCATTCCCATCTCTCGTCTGGTCTCTCCTTGTTCCACTCTCGCCATCTCCTTATTCTCCTGGCAACCGACTGCCCGGAAACTCCGAAGATTGGATCACATTATAGCACACCTAAGCATCAGGTCATTGACTTTTGTCGCATACCCGGGGATTCCAAATGTAGGCGCCAGCGGAGCACCCTGAGCAGACATGCCAGGCCAGCTACCTATGACCGGTCATTGCAAGGGCGATAGAATGAGCAACTCGCAATGGACACATGCGGTCGTCCGGCATCCACCGCACGATGATTTCGCCCTGCAACCCTGGAGCTTCATCTTGCGTAATATTCTCGAAGCACGAGTACGGCATACAGTTTGAAAGGAGCATCCTGACGTGAGCGAAAAACAGACACAAACCGAAGAGTTTAAAGTCACGGGCGAGGCCCTGATCGGCTCGGTGAAACAGCTCCTGCATGAAGGCAACATCCGCCGCATCATCATCAAGAACGAAGAGGGCAAGACTTTGATCGAGATCCCGCTGACGATCGGCGTAGTCGGCGTGCTGTTGATGCCCACCCTGGCCGCAGTCGGTGCGATCGCGGCCGTGGTCTCGGACTGCACCATCATCGTCGAGAAAGAGCCCGCGGCGCCGCCCGAGGCGTGACCGGGGACCTCCTTGCCAGCCCGGTGATGCCTGTGGCATACTGACCCCATGAGTTGGTGGCAATCGAACCGCAACGACCCCATTACGGCGCGGCCGGCGCTCCCGGCCGACCGGGCGCAGGTGAGCGCCCTGCTGAGCGGCACATGGCGGCGGCACGGCGGCCTGACGGCGGATGATCAGGCAGCCGCGCTCCAGAGTGGGCTGAGCACCATCGCTTTCGCGCGCCGGGAGGTGGCCGGCTTCCTGGGCGTGACGGCGCGCGCGCCGGCCGGGTCGCCGCCAGAGGACTGGGCTGATCTCAACCTGGTTGCCGTCGACGCCGACTGGGCGGTCGAAACGGTCCTCGCCCCTTTGCTGAGCCAGGCCATCCCCGCGCTGCTGGCCGCTGGCTGCACCGGTTTGACCTGCCTGACCGCGCTGGGCTGGCTGAAACGCGGCCTCCGGGGAGTGGGGTTCGCCGAGGTGGATCAGGTGGTCAGTTACGTGCACGCCAACCCCGGCCTGCCGCCTGAGCTGGTCGCGGTGGCGCGGCTGCAAGCGGCCGACATGCGCGATGTTGACACGATCCTGGCGTTGAATGCCGCGGCTTTTGCCCCGCTCTGGCGTTACGACGATGCGGCCGTCATTAGCTGGCTGCTCACCGCGGACCGGGCCACCGTAGCCTATCTGGAGGACGAACCCGCCGGCTTCGCTCTCACCGCGCGCCGTTCGCTTGAGAGCTACGCCCACTTGAACCGGGCCGCCGTCCACCCCAGGGCACAGGGCCGCGGCATTGGCCGGCAACTGGTGGCTGACAGCTTGCGCTACGCGTATGAAACGGGCGCCCCGGGGCTGGCGCTCAATACCCAGGCCAGCAATGCCATCTCCCGGCAACTCTATGCATCATTGGGGTTCCGGCAGGCCGATCCGGTGCTGTCGGTTTTGGTGCACGAGTTGTAATGCGGTGCAAGCCGGCGGCTTGCCTTACGGCATTTTCCGGCGATAGGCCGCCAGCAGCGTCGCGCCGAACGAGGCCCAGTCAAACTGCTTCACCCATGCCATGATCTCGCCGCGCGCGCCGCGCCGGTCTGCCCGAAGCGCCTGCCGCAGCGCACCGGCCAACCCGTCAGGCTGATCCGGGTCGTAGAGGATGCCGCGCGCGCCGGCCACCAGGTTCGGAAAGGCGCCGATGGCCGGAGCAACGATCGGCAGCCCAAAGGTGAAGGCCAACAGCGCAGCGCCGGATGTCGTGATCTGTCGATAGGGCAGCACGCCGGCATCCGCGGCGTTCAGGTAAACCTGCACCTCCTCCGGCGGCACCAGGCCGGGAGACAGGCGGATGCGCGGATCATCGCCGGCCAACGTTTCCAGCTTGCGGGCGTAGCTTGCCTCATTGGGCCGGCCGGCCATCAGCAAGCGCACCTCGGCCCCGGGCAGCGCCCGAAAGGCAGGGATCAGCTCCTCCAGGCCCTTGTACGGCCGCATCAACCCCAGGCAGACAAAGACGAACGCCTCATCCGCCAACCCCAAGCGCGCCCGCGCCTCCGCGCGCGTGACCTCATTGGGATAGGCCGCCAGATAGTGACCGTGCGGCGCCACGACGACGCCCTGGCGCGGCCCGACCCTGGCTTCCAACGCGGCCACCGTGCTGCTGTCGTGAACATGGATGACATCGGCCCGGCGGATGATCTCCATCATGCCCCAGTGATCGGCGCGGCCGGCGTCCTCGTGGGGTTGGAGATTGTGCACCGTAAACGCCACCCGCCCGCCTTGCCTTTGAAAGCAGGCAAGCTGGCGGAAGAGACGGCGCAGCCGCCACCAGCGCCGGACCTGGTAGACCGGCCGCGCGTTGGCCGCGCCCTCGACCACGCGCCGCAAGGCGCGCCGCGGCAGGTCGCGCGCGCCGCGCAAGGATCGAACGGTGATACCGGGGGGTAGGTCGTAACGGTCAAGCCAGTGGAGGTGGATCACGTCCGGACGGCGGTCGCCGGTCAAATCTCCCGCAGCGAGCACCGGCGCCAGGCGAACGTCCGCGCCGGCCGCAGCCAGGCCATCGCAGAACAGGCCGATGTACGGATTCACGCTCACCCCGACAGGGGAAATCACCAGAACGCGCTGGGGGATACTCTGTGGCATCGTTTCAGGTCCCGGCGTAGGCCTCATCGTCATCCGGGGAGGCCGCGCCCGGAGAGCGGCCCAGGGGCTGCTTCCTCGGCAAGCCGCGGCCTCGCGGGTAACCGTCCGGCGTTTGTGCGATCTTGTCGATGACTACCAGCACACGCGTCTCAGCCAGCCCGGGGATTTCCACCGAGATGAGCCTGGTGAGGTGGCCGCCCAGCAGCCGGATGGCCTGTTCCGCGGCCAGGGCCTCTTCATGCGCGGCTGCCCCCTTGTACGCCACTACCCGGCCCCCGCGCCGCGCGAGGGGCAGCAAATACTCCACCAACGTGGGCAGCGGCGCCACCGCCCGCGCCAGCACCAGGTCATAAACGGCCCGATGCGACTCGCGCAGGCCCAACTCCTCGGCGCGGCCTTGCACCGGCTGCACATCGGACATGCCGAGCCTACCGGCCACGTGCTCGATGAAGCGCACCTTCTTGGCCGTTGCTTCTATCAGGGAGAGGCGCAGGCGGGGCCACACGACACGCAGCGCCAGGCCCGGGAACCCGGCGCCCGTGCCCACGTCAACCGTGCGCAGGCTGCGGCTGAGAACCACCGGCACCGTCACCCCATCCAGGGCAGCCAAGGCGGGGATCAGCGCCAGCGAATCGAGGAAGTGCCGCAGCTCCACTTGCTCAGGCTCGGTGATGGCGGTCAGGTTGAACTGGGCGTTCCACGCCAGCAATTCCTGCGTGTAAACCTGAAACGCCGCTACCTGCGAAGGGAGCAGGTTCAATCCCATTTGCGCTGCGCCAGCGGTGAGACGTTGCATGGTAGGGATTATACCATACTGGGCTGGCGAGCAGCCATGCCCATCATGAGCAGGTCGGCGACGCCCGTGAAACGTTCGCCCAGGGGATAGGGCGGCTCGGTCTCGCACCAGAGCACCAACTGCTGCAGATACAAGGCATCGAGCGTCATGGCCAGGGTGTCCGGATCGAGCAGCCGGTTGACTTCCTGCTGATATTGCGCCCGGCGGATGAGCAGCGACGCGGTGGGCCGGATGCTGAAGCCTCCCGCGTCGCCGCACAACAAGTCGGTCACGCTGATGCCTTTGGCGAAGATCAACTTGACCAGGTCGCGATCGCGCTCGATGCTGTCCGCGAGGGCTGACATGAACCGCTTCAGGTTGCCCACGGCCGAGACGCTGCCCCCGACCAGGCTGGCCGCGCTGAGGCGGCCGATCGCATGCACGCCGATGTAGCGCAGCACCGCGTCTTTCGTGGCGAAGTAGTTGAAGAACGTGCCCTTGGCCAGCCCCGCACGCCGGGTGATCTGATCCACGGTGGTGGCCTGATAGCCCTGTTCGCGAAAGAGCGCAACGGCGGCCTCGTACAGCCGCTCGCGGCGCTCCAGCTTGCCCAGCTCACGCTTTCCGGTAGGGGAAGTAGCCATCAGCCGGCCTCACCCGGCCTGCTGAACTGCGCCCTTGGCCCCAGACGGCCGGGCAAAGAGAGCAGCCAAATCATCCAATGCGTCCTGGCTGACAATCGCCAGCACTTCGTCGCCGACCTCGAACCGGGTGGCGCCGCGCGGCACAACCATCTCCCCCTTGCGGATGATGGCGGAGATGACGCACTCATCGGGCAGCTTCAGATCCTTCAGCGGGACATCCAAAGCCTTCGCGCCGGCCGGAATCTTCTCCTCGACCAGCGAAAACTGGCCGCGGCGCAGCTTCAGCAGCGTCATCATGTCGCCCAGTGACATCTCCTCCTCGATGAGGCTGGAGATGATCGTAGCCTGATTCACCTGCACATCGACGTAGAATTTACTGTCGAAGAGCCAGGCGGTGCGGGGATTGTTGACGCGCGCAATCGTTCTGCCTACGTTGTAGCGCGCACGCGCCATGTAACACAGCGCCAGGTTGTCGGCATCCACCGTGGTGATCGCTGCCACCACCTGGGCCTCGCGGATGCCCGCCTGCTCGAGGACAGCAGGATCGATGGCCACCCCTTCGTAGATCACCTCGGTCGGCAGCTCGCGATGAATGCGGCTCAACAATTCCCGGCGGTGTTCGATCACACGGACCTGGTGCCCCTGGGCCAACAAGGTCATCGCCAACTGGGTGCCGGTGCGGCCACCCCCAGCAATCAGCACTAACATAGCACTCTCCTGGTGTCAACCGAGTCGCTTGCGCAACGCTTCGATGCCCTCGAAAGTCGCGCTCAGATGCAAATAATCCCCGGCGTGAAGGATGGTGTCAGCCGTGGGCATCGAAGCTCTGCCGGCCCGCGTGAGTGAAATCGGCAAGCAACTGCTATGACTCGCGATGTCGCCCAGCCGCCGGCCCTGCCAGGCTTCGGGCACCGGCACCTCATAAACTTCAACCTCGCCGTTGCCGGCCGAGAAGATCGTGCGCAGCGAGACGTCGGACAGCATCTCTTCCATGCGTTGTGAGCCCCAACTGCCAGGACCCACCGTCTGGATGTCGAACACGTCGTACAGCAACTGCCACCTCGGCTCATAGTTACGCGCGACCACGTTTTTGACGGCATACACGGTGCGGGCCACGTGCGCGATGACCACATTGAGAGAATCCGAGCTGGTCACGGCAGCCAGGCCATCCGCGGTTTCGATGCCGGCGCGACGCAGCATGTCCTCGGCCAACACATCGCCCTCAAGGGTGCGCCCCCGGAACTCCGGATCCAAGGCTTCGAAGGCCGATTCAACGGCATCGATTACGGTGACCTGGTGGCCTGCCTGGAACATCCGGTTGGCAAGTTGAGCGCCGATCCGGCCACAACCGACAACAATGACTTTCATGATTTGCTCCATAAAAAAAGGGACGCAGGCGCAGCGCCTGTCCCCCCTAGCCGATAGCGTGATTTATCATACCCTGATTCGGTCGCGGCGTCAAGTGCCTCTCACGCTCTCCTTTAGCGCACCTCACGGCAACTTGGCCCGCAGGCCGGTCGAGAGTATAATTGACCTTACGTATTATTCTGCCCCAATAGGTTTGTACCAATGTCGATATCACATCAAGACCAGGGTGCACCGGTCCAGCATCGAAAGGATGAGGTTACGCCGCGCCGATCATGGCGCACATGGCTGATCGGCCGCCCTTTGCCAACAGCCGATGCTCCTAACGAAGCCATCGGCAAGCTCATCGGCCTGGCGGTCTTTGCGTCGGACGCCTTGTCTTCCACGGCCTATGCCACGCAGGAAATCCTGTTCATCCTGGCCGGGGCCGGCACGCTCGCTTTCGGCTACGCGTTTCCGATCTCGATCGTAATTGTCGGGCTGTTAGCCATTGTCACCCTGTCTTACGAACAAATCATCCGCGCCTATCAGAACGGCGGCGGCGCCTACATCGTGGCACGCGATAATCTCGGCGACCTGGCGGCAAAAGTCGCGGGCGCGTCACTCCTCACGGATTATATCCTGACCGTTGCCGTCTCGATTTCATCCGGCATCGCACAAATCACCTCGGCGTTCCCCAACCTGTACGACCGCCGTGTGGAATTGGCCGTTGGGCTCGTGTTGTTTATGATGCTGGTGAACTTGCGCGGTGTGCGTGAGGCCGGCGCGGCCTTTGCGATCCCAAGCTACTTTTTCGTGCTGATGATGTTCTTAACCGTCGGCGTCGGGCTTTTCAAATACATCGCTGGCTCGCTAGGCCAGGTCATCGAGCCGCCGCCCCTGGAGATGGTCCATACCGGCCAGGCGGTCTCGCTGTTTCTGATCCTGCATGCGTTTTCCAGCGGCACCACGGCGCTCACCGGCGTCGAAGCCATCTCCAACGGCATCACGGCATTTCGGGAGCCGCGCAGCCGCAATGCCGGCATCACGCTGATCTGGATGTCCGCCATCCTGGGGGCGCTATTCCTCGCCATCACCTTCCTGTCGGGCGCGATCGGCGCTATCCCTTCGGAGACCGAGACGGTGATCTCGCAGTTGGCCCGCACGGCGTTCGGCGGCCGGAACGCATTGTATCTGGCAGTCATCGGAGCAACCATGGTCATCCTGGTGATGGCCGCCAATACTTCCTATGCGGGCTTTCCGCGCCTGAGCGCACTGCTGGCCGCCGATGGTTTCCTGCCGCGCCAATTGGCGTTTCGCGGCAGCCGGCTGGTCTATTCATACGGCATCGGGGCGTTAGCGCTCATTGCCTGTCTGCTGATCGTCATCTTCAAGGCCAGCGTCACCGGCCTGATCCCACTCTATGCGATCGGCGTGTTTCTTTCGTTCACCCTTGCCCAGGCCGGCATGGCGCGGCGTTGGTGGAAAGTCGGGCATCTGGCGCCCGGCGAACAGGTCGCGGAGTTGGGTTCGGTGCTGCATCACGAGTCCGGGTGGCAGGCGAAGCTATCCATCAACGGCTTCGGAGCACTGTGCACCACGATCGTTACATTGGTCTTCGCCGTGACCAAATTCCGAGACGGCGCCTGGGTCGTGCTGATCTTGATCCCGGCGATGGTGCTGGGCCTTTCCGCCATTCACCGGCATTACAAATCCCTGGCCGCGGGCCTGTCGCTGGAACACTTCGCCGAACAGCCGCGCATCTCTCGGCACCGGGTAATCTTACCCCTCAGCGGCGTACACCAGGGCAGCCTGGCGGCGTTGCGCTATGCGCGGGTGCTTTCAGATGATGTGACCGCCGTGTACGTTAGCCTCGATCCAGCGGATGTGCAGAAGATCCAACAAAAATGGGAAACATGGGGGCAAGGGGTGCGCCTGGTGATCCTGGAATCCCCCTACCGGCTGCTGGTTGAGCCGTTGCTGCGCTATGTCGAAGATATCATCAAGAAACGCCAGCCTAACGAGATCATTACCATCGTGGTGCCGCAGTTCGTGCCCAAGCGCCGCTGGCATAACCTGCTGCATGCCCAAACCGCGACCTGGCTGCGATTTGCCTTGCTCTTCAAACCCGGCGTAGTGATCACCGACGTGCCGTACCAGGTGGAGTGAGCGAATCAGCGAATCTGCGAATCTGCGAATCCCAAAAGACATTCGCTCATTCGCCCATTCGCTGATTCGCTGATTCGCTGATTCGCCCATTCGCTGATTCGCTGATTCGCTCATTCGCTCATTCGCCCATTCGCTGATTCGCCATTCGCTGATTCGCTGCTTCGGCCTTCCCATACAGCCCGTGCTTCCCGATATACGCGCACACCTTGTCGGGCACCAGGTAACGGATGCTGCGGCCCTCGCGCAGGCGCGCCTGGATGTGATGCGAGGCGATCTCCAGCTCGGGCATATCCAGCAGCGTGACGCGCCCGCGGATGCCCGGCAGCCTGGCCTCCAGATAATCCCAATCCAGCGGCACGTCATGGCGGGTGAGCGCGACGAGGTGGCAGGCTGCCACCAGCTCCTGGGGCTTGTGCCAGGTCGGCAGCTCGGCCAGGCTGTCGTAGCCCATCAGAAAATACAGCTCACCGCCGGGCGGCATCTGCTGCTTGAAGATGCTCACCATATCGATGGTGTAGTGCGGGCCGGGCCGATCCGCGTCGACGCGCGAAACCTGGAAACTGGGATTGCCGGCCACAGCCAACTCCGCCATGCGCACGCGCTGCACCACCGGGGCCAGCCGGCGGTCTCGTTTGTGCGGCGGATCGCCCGCAGGCACGAAGTACACCACCGACAGATCGAGCTGGTCGCGCGCTTCTTCGGCCAGGATCAAATGGCCGATGTGCACCGGGTCGAACGTGCCCCCGAGCAAGCCGGCGCGAAAAGTCGTCCCAGGCGAGGGAGCAGGATTCCGGCAGTCGCTCGTTGGCATATCAGTCGCTCCACTCCAATTCCTTCTCGCCGATGCGGACGGTGTCGCCCGCTCCGACGCCGGCCGAACGCAGCGCCTCAGTGATCCCCAACGCGTCCATGATGCGTTGGAAACGCATCACCGCGTCGTAATACTCCCACCGGGTCATCTTCGCAATGCGCTCGATGCGCCGGCCGTGGACCCGCCACGCGCCGTCGGGATCGCGCGCCACCGTGAAGCGCATATCTTCTTCCGCGCTCGGAGCCGCCAGGGGCTGCACATCGACGAGGCGCTGGGGCGGCGGCAGCTCGCGCAACAACGCGGCCGCGCGCTGCAGCAACGCATCCACGCCTTCACCCGAAACTGCCGAGATGACCAGCGGCTCTGCGACCCCCAAGGCCCGCAGCTTGCGCGCCAGGCCGGGCCACGCCTCGCGCACCTCGGACACATCCGCCTTGTTCAGCACCACAATCTGCGGTTTCTCGGCCAGCAGCGGGCTGAACAACGCCAATTCCTGATTGATCGCCTCATAGTCGCCCAGCGGGTCGGGGCTGATGCCATTGAGCAGATGGACCAGCAGGCGCGTGCGCTCGATGTGGCGCAAGAACGTATGCCCCAGGCCGGCCCCCTCGTGCGCGCCCTCGATCAACCCTGGGATGTCGGCCCACACCATGTCCTGCTGCCCCACGAGCACGGTGCCCAGGTTCGGCGTCAGCGTGGTGAAGGGGTAATCGGCGATCTTCGGCCGCGCCGCGCTGATCCGGCTCAGCAAGGTCGACTTGCCCGCGTTCGGCACCCCCACGATGCCGACATCCGCCAGTAGCTTCAATTCCAGCCGCAGCCAGTTCTCCTCGCCCGGCTCGCCGTTCTCCGCGATGCGGGGCGCCTGGTTGGTCGCCGAACGAAAAGTCCAGTTGCCGCGGCCCCCGCGGCCCCCGCGCACCACCAGCGCGCGCTCCCCGTCCGCAGCCAGGTCAGCCACCAGCAGCCCCGTCTCACCCTCATACGCCACCGTGCCGATGGGAACCTTCACGACCAGGTCCGGCCCTTGCGCGCCGGTCTGGTTCTTCCCGCGGCCGTGCGCGCCGCTCTCGGCGCGGAAGTGGGTTTGCTTGCTGAAGGCGATCAAGGTGTTGATCTGGGAGTCCGCCTCCAGATAAACATCGCCGCCCTTGCCGCCGTTCCCGCCGCTCGGCCCCCCGCGCGGCACGTGGGCCTCGCGGCGGAACGCGACCACGCCGTTGCCGCCGTCGCCGGCGCGCACGTAAATCCTGGCTTCATCGAAAAACATGGGGGACTCCGTTCGTCACGCGTGTTGCGTGTGGTGGGCGATCTGCGGATCGCTTGCGTGTTGCGCATTGCGCGATCAGTTTGCACTCGGCATTCATGCCGCCATGCCAGCATACCCGCATTGCTACCGCTTGTCAAAAACCTCTCCTGTTCCCGCTTACATATTTCTAACGTTCGTCCAACGTCCTTCTAACGCGCCCAGTTTACCATCAAAGTGTAAACGCAGTACGCAATACGCAATACGCAGTACGCAGTACGCAACACGCAGTACGCAGTACGCAACACGCAGTACGTAATCGATATCAGGAGGCACAGATGGCAAACTTATCACGTTGGGAGCCGGCTCGCGAGATGTTGAGCCTGCGTGAGGCGATGGATCGGCTGTTCGAAGAGAGCTTCTTGCGGCCTGGGACGTTTGGAGGCGGCGAGTCTCCGATAGCGGCCCTGCCGGTGGATTTGTATGAGACGGATGATGCGCTGGTCGTGAAGGCCACGGTGCCCGGCGTCAAGCCCGAGGAGATCGAGGTCACGATCACCGGCGACCTGCTGACCATCAAAGGCGAGTTCAAGAGCGAAGAAAAGACCGAAAAGCGGAACTACCTGCGCCAGGAGCGCCGCTTCGGCAGCTTCTGCCGCCAGGTGGGCCTGCCGTCCGGCGTTGACAGCAGCAAGGCCAAGGCCACCTTCGAAAACGGCGTGCTGACCCTGGACCTGCCCAAGGTCGAGCCTGTGAAAGCCAAGACCGTCAAGGTCGTGACGAAGTAAAGTGTAACGATAAACTGTTGAGATTGAGAGGAGAGATAAAATGGCTAATCAACTGACACGTTGGGATCCTTTCCGTGAAGCTGTGACACTGCGCGAGGCGATGGACCGCTTGTTCGAAGATACGTTTGTGCCGGCGCGCCGCCGCGAAAGCGCCGCGGAGCCTGTGTATCGCCTGCCGCTGGATGCTTATGTAACCCCCGAGGAAATCGTGGTGCTGGCCAACATGCCCGGCATCAAGCCCGAAGCCGTGGAGATCACCCTCGAGGGCGATACCCTGACCATCAAGGGCGAACGGCCGACCCCGTTGGAGAACGTCGATTACGTGATGCAGGAGCGGCCCTTCGGCAAATTCCAGCGCACGCTGAACATCAACATCCCGGTGAACGCCGAGAGAGCCGAAGCCAGCTACGACAACGGCCTGCTGACGCTGACGATCCCGAAGGCCGAAGCCGTCAAGCCGAAGACCATCCAGGTCACGACTGCCAAGTCCTGATCGCCGCGGATCGCTGGATCCGATCCTGACACCTGCCCCAACTGCCGACAAGCCGTTGGGGCAGTGCTTTTGGGGCGCGATTCCGGCAGTACGCAGATGCTCACCCGATTTGCTTCCCCGTTTAGGCCCATGTAAAATGCGGCTGCTTGTACGACACAAGGCATTTCTGGTGCACTGCTGCCCTACCATCGCCGGTTCGTTCCGGGGTAGGGCTTTTTGTTCTCTCCTGTTGCAGGCGCGGCAGACGATTTGCGCAAACTGAGGAGATCCGTTATGTCCCCACGAGCCATCTTGAGTGTTTACGACAAAACCGGCCTGGTCGAGTTTGCCCGCGGCCTGGCCGAGCTGGGTTTCGAGCTGGTTGCTTCCGGGGGCACCGCGCGCGCGCTGAGCGCCGCCGGCTTGCCCGTCACACAGGTCGACCAGGTCACCGGCCACCCCGAAATCCTGGGCGGCCGCGTCAAAACCCTCCACCCGGCCATCCACGGCGGCATCCTGGCCCGCCGCACGCCGGAGCACCTGGCGGAACTGGCCGGCCACGGCATCGCCCCGGTCGACCTGGTGGCCTGCAACCTTTACCCCTTCGCGGCAACTACCGCCAGGCCCGGCGTCACCGAGCCGGAGGCAGTTGAAGAGATCGACATCGGCGGGGTCACGCTGCTGCGCGCCGCGGCCAAGAACTTCGAGTCGGTGGCGGTGGTCTGCGATCCGGCCGATTATGCAGGCGTGCTGGACGGGTTACGATCGGGCAGCTCCAGCCAGGAGGAGCGCCGCCGGTTGGCGCTCAAGGCATTCCGCCACACCGCGGCCTACGATGCGGCGATTGCGACGTGGCTGGCGGGCCGCATCGACGTAGGGGCGAGCCTTGCACCCGCCCCATGCGCACCCGCCCCATGCGCACCCGCCCCATCCGCACCCGCCACCCTCGCACCCGCCAACGTAGGGGCGAGCCTTGCACCCGCCCCCCTCGCACCCGCCCAGGGGCTGGGGCAAGCCCAGCCCCTACCCGAGACGATCGTGCTGGCTGCGGAGCGGGTGCAGTTCCTGCGCTACGGCGAGAATCCGCACCAGCAGGCCGCGCTCTACCGCTGGACCGACGCGGCGCCCGCGTTCGAGCAGCTCCAGGGCAAGGAGTTGAGCTACAACAATCTCATCGACCTGGAAGCCGCCTGGGCCATGCCGCAGGAGTTCGCGGACCCCACCGTGGCGATCATCAAGCACACCAATCCCAGCGGGCTGGCCTCGGCTGCGAGCCTGGTCGAGGCGTATCGGCTGGCGTTCGCCTGCGACCCGGTGTCGGCTTACGGCTCGATCATCGCGGTCAACCGGGAAGTCGATCTGGCGCTGGTGCAGGAAATCGGCTCGCTCTTCGTGGAGGTGTTGGCCGCGCCCGCCTACACGCCCGGCGCGCTGGCATGGCTGGCCGCGCACAAGAAGAGTTGCCGGGTGCTGGCAGCGCGTGTGACGCCGGCACATGCAACCCCGGATCGGGCGCTGGTGCTGCGCTCCGTTGCGGGCGGCCTGCTGGCGCAGACGCCGGACGACCGCGGCGTCGACGAGGCGACCTGGCAGGTGGTTACGCAGCGCGGGCCCACCGAAGCCGAGCGGCGTTCGCTGGCGTTTGCCTGGCTGGCAGCCAAGCACATCAAGTCCAACGCCATCGTCCTCGTCCAGGGCACGGCCACCGTGGGCGTGGGCGCGGGCCAGATGAACCGGGTGGACTCGGTGTACCTGGCCGCGCGCCGCGCAGGCGCGCGGGCCCAAGGCTCAGTGCTGGGCTCCGACGCGTTCTTCCCGTTCCCGGACGGCATCGAAGCCGCGGCCGCTGCGGGCGCCACCGCCATCATCCAGCCCGGCGGATCGCTGCGGGACGAGGAGGCCATCGCCGCCGCCGACCGGCTCGGGCTGGCTATGGTGTTCACCGGGGAGCGTCACTTCAAGCATTGAGGCTTGCGCAGTGTGTGTGTTTGACAGCCAAAAGCATCCGTGCTACACTCGCCCCGGTTGCTAATGAGGCAATCATCTATGATCAAACGACGTTATCTCGTTCATCATCATCGACGCAGGGACAGGCGCTAGACACAACAGCGTCTATTTGTGCTTGTCCCAAGGACTGGTCAGAGAACCAGTCCTTTTTTGTTAATCCGTTCTCGGAGTCGCGATGGCAATTCAACCGTTCTCGATCGACAGGCCACTGCCCGAAGGGGTGCGCGAGCTGCTTTTTGCCGATACCGCCGCCTTTCAGGAGATGGAAGAGGCGTTGCGGACCACCTGGCTGGCCTGGGGCTATCACCAGATCACCCTGCCCGCGTTCGAATATGCCGACACCCTGGCCACCGACGTAGGCGCACAGGTCTCCGCCGAGATGTACCGGTTCTTCGACCGCAGCGGCCGCACCCTCGCGCTCCGGCCGGACCTGACGATCCCTACCGCCCGCGTGGTAGGCACGCGGCTCTACGATCAGCCTATGCCGCTGCGCCTGAGCTACATCGGCAGCGTTTTCCGCCACGAGCCGCCCCGCGCGGGGCGCCAGCACGAATTCACCCAGGCCGGCGTCGAGCTGATCGGCGCGGTGGGCAGCGCAGCCGATGCCGAAGCGATCGCCCTGGCCGTGGCCGCGCTGCGCGCGGTAGGGCTGCCCGACTTCAAGATCGTCGTGGGGCACGTCGGCTTCTTCCGAGGCCTGTTGGCCGCGCTGGCGCTGCCTGAGCGGCTGGCTGCGCGGGTGCGCCAGGCCGTGGATCGCAAGGCCGAGGCCGAGCTGCGCGACCTGGCGGCCTCCGCCACGTATGCCACCCCCGTATCGCAATCCGCCGGAGCGCGCCCCGGCATGGATGCCCTCCTGGCGCTGCCTCGCCTGCACGGCGGCGCGGAGATACTCGCAGAAGCGGCGCGTTTCTGCGTGACCCCGGCCATGACCGGGGCGCTGGCCGACCTGAAGGCGGTGGCCGAGCTGCTGGATGCCTACGGCGTCGCCGGCAGCGTCGACTACGACCTCGCGGAGATTCGGGACCTGGGCTACTACACCGGCATCACCTTCGACGGCTTTGCACCGGGGCTGGGCTTTGACTTGATCTCCGGGGGACGCTACGACAACCTGATCGGCTACTTCGGCCCACCGTTCCCCGCGGTCGGCTGGGCCCTGACGCTGGACCGGGTGTTGGTGGCGCGCGAGCGGCAAGGGGTGAGCTGCAGCGATCCGATCGCGGACGCCATCGTGTCAACGGGGGGCGAGCCTGCCCGCCTGGCCTGGATCCTGGAAGCCAGGACGCGCGGGCTGCACGTGGAGGTGGACCCGCAGGCGCGGGACCTGGACGCGCTGTGGGTCGCAGCCCAGGGCCGGCGCATCGCGCGTGCCGTGATCCAGCGCAATCAGGACTGGCTCGCGGTGCGTGATGCCGCGGGACAGCGGCTGGTAGCCGCCGACGATTGGGAGGAGGTGGCCCGATGGCGAACGGCATGAATGCCGCCCCGTTAACCGTTGCGCTGCCCAAAGGGCGGCTCACCGAGGATGCTCTGGCGCTGCTGGCCGAAGCGGGCTACGCCGCCCCGCCCAACGGCGACAGCCGAAAGCTGGTGATCGACGGCTCCGATGGCCGGCTGCGCTTCGTCATGGTCAAGCCTGCTGACGTGCCGGTCTTCGTGGAGTACGGCGCCGCCGACATCGGCATCGCCGGGCTGGATGTCGTGCGCGAAGCGGGACGCGACGTTTACGAACCGCTGCGGCTCCCTTTCGGCTATTGCCGGCTGGTCGTCGCGGGCCGCGAGAACCAACCGGATCGCCCGCTGCGGCTGGAGCGCAGCCCGCGCGTGGCCACCAAGTTCCCCCGCCTCACCGAAGCATTCTTCCAGCGCCGCGGGCTGGTGCCGGAGATCATCGTCATGTCCGGCTCGGTCGAGCTGGCGCCCATCGTGGGCCTGGCCGATCTCATCGTGGACCTGACACAGACCGGAAAGACGCTGCGCGAGAATGGCCTGGTGGAGCTGCGGGTGGTGCTGGAAAGTCAGGCGATGCTGATCGCCAATCGGGCCAGCTATCGATTGCACGCGGCCGAGGTAGTGGCGCTGATCGACGCCCTGGCGCTCGCTGCTGAGAGAGAAAACGCAGGAATTCCAAATGCATCCGGAATCGAGGCTTCAGCCGGTCCGGCACATGGCCCCGAGAACTCAGAAACCGGCTAACGGCATGTATGCCGCGGCCTCTAGTCCAGCACGTCATCAACGACTAGATTTGGAACTCCTAGGAGGAAAGGATCATTCTATGTCTGTGGTGGCAATCTATACATCCGAAGAAGCCCGGCGCACGATCTTGCGCCGCGTCCAGTGGGAGGATCAGGAGATGCCTGCGGCCGTCCTGGACGGCATCGAGCGCATCTTCGGCGAACGGCTCGCGCCGGCCGAGGCGGTGGCGCGCATCCTGCGGGACGTCCGGCAGCGCGGCGACGCCGCGCTCCGCGCGTGGGCGCAGCAGATCGACAAGGCGACCGACAGCGTTTTGGAGATTCCGGCGGTGGAATGGCGGGCGGCCTTTGATCGGCTGCCCGCAATCCAGCGAGAGGCCCTGGAACTGGCCGCAGAACGCGTGGCCGCGTTCCATCGCAAGCAGCCCATCGATTCCTGGGTCGATTCCGGCCCCGACGGCACGCTGGGCCAACTGATCCGGCCGCTGGACCGCGCCGGCGTCTACGTCCCCGGCGGCACCGCGCCCCTGCCCTCCTCGCTGCTGATGGCGGCCATCCCGGCACGCGTGGCCGGTGTGCGGGAGGTCATCGCCTGCACGCCCGCCGGCAAGACAGGCATCCACGATCTGATTCTGGCCGCGGCGCATGTGGCCGGTGTAGACCGCCTCTTCGCGCTCGGCGGCGCACAGGCGATCGCGGCCCTGGCCTACGGCACGGAGACGGTGCCGCGCGTGGACAAGATCGTCGGCGCGGGCGGGCTGTTCGTCACGCTGGCCAAGCGCCAGGTGTTCGGCAGCGTAGGCATCGACGGCTTCTACGGTCCCACGGAAACGCTGGTCATCGCTGACGACTCGGCCGACCCGGCCTGGGCCGCGGCCGACATGCTGGCCCAGGCCGAGCATGACGTGCTGGCGTCGCCGATCCTGCTGACCCCCTCTCGGGACCTGGCCGCGGCGGTGGCCGGGCAGCTTGCGCGCCAACTGGAGGCGCTAAGCCGCGCGGAGATTGCCGCGGCGGCGCTCGCGGACCGCGGCGGCATCGTCGTCACTGCGGACCTGGCCGAAGCGGTCGAGCTGGCGAACGCCTATGCGGCCGAGCACTTGTGCCTGCTGGTGGCTGAACCCTGGGCGCTGGTCGGGCAGATTCGCAACGCGGGCGGCGTCTTCGTGGGCGAGCACTCGTTCGAAGTGCTGGGCGATTACGTCGCGGGGCCAAGCCACGTGATGCCCACCGAGGGCAGTGCGCGCTACGCCAGCCCGCTCAGCGTGGCCGATTTCGTCAAGCGCATCAGCCTGGTCGCCTTCACCCGCGAGGCCGGCGCGCGACTCTCCGGCCCCGCGGCCGTGTTGGCCCGCGGCGAAGGACTGACCGCGCACGCGCGCGCCGCGGAGATGAGAACTGGTGGATTGGTGGATTGGTAGATTGGTGCATTGGTGAGCCCAGTCCACCAATTTACCAATTTGCCAAACTACCGATTTCCCAACTTACCAACCTACCAATGTACTACCCGCACAGGAGTCAGTCATTGACCGAGTCATCATTTGCAAACCTGCTCCAGCGAATCGCAATTCGCCCGCACATCGCGGACATGGCGCCGTATACGCCGATCATGCCCTTCGAGGTGCTCAGCCAACAACTGGGCCGGCCCCCCGCGCAGATCGTCAAGCTGGACGCCAACGAGAACCCATACGGCCCGCATCCCGCCGTGGCGGCCGCGCTGGCGGCCTACCCGTACATGCACATCTACCCAGACCCCGAGCAGCGTGAGCTCCGGGCCGCGCTCGCCGGCTACACGGGGGTCCCGGCCGCCAACATCCTGCCGGGCCACGGCGCCGACGAGCTGATCGACCTGATCTGCCGCGTCTTCCTGGGGCCGGGCGATGCCATCATCAACTGCCCGCCGACCTTCGGCATGTACGAATTCGACGCGGCCCTGGCCGGCGCGGCCGTCGTATCCGTGCCGCGGCGCGCGGATTTTTCGATGGATGTGGAGCGAATCGGCGAGTCAGCGAACCAGCGAATGGCGAGTGGCGAATGGCGAATCAGCGAATCGCAAGTCAACGAACACACACCACGCAAGCGATCCGCAGATCGCCCGCAATACGCACCACGCACCACGCCCAGCGCACTACGCAATCCAAAATCCAAAATCCAAAATCGAAAATCCAAAATCCTCTTCCTCGCTTCGCCCAACAACCCCGACGGCAGCCTGCTGGCGGCGGACGACCTGCGGCGGCTCCTTGACCTGCCGGTGATCGTGGTGCTGGATGAAGCCTACATCGAATTCGCCGGGCTTGAGCATTCCCTGGCAAGCTGGGTGTTGGAGCGCGACAACCTGATCGTCCTGCGCACCTTCAGCAAGTGGGCCGGCATCGCAGGGCTGCGGCTTGGTTACGGCATTTTCCCTGATTGGCTGATGCCCAGCCTGTGGAAAGCCAAGCAGCCGTACAACGTCAACGTGGCAGCCGCGGTGGCCGGGCTCGCGTCGCTGGCGCACCGGGACGAGATCCAGGGCGCCGTGGAAGCGCTGATCGCCGAGCGGAAGCGGCTGGTCCGGGAGCTGGCGCAGTTCCCGTTCCTGCAGCCCTATCCCAGCCACGCGAATTTCGTTCTTTGCCGCGTGATCGGCCGGGATGCGAAGAGGCTCAAAGAAGCATTGGCCGACCGAGGCGTCCTGGTGCGCCACTACGCCAAGCCGGGACTGGAGAACTGCATCCGCATCAGCGCGGGCCGGCCGGAGCAGACCGATGCGCTGCTGGACGCGCTAACAGAATAACGAATGACGAATGACGAATCAGGAAGTGCGAATCGAGAATGGTATGGTAAGCACGGATGGCGAGTTCACAATGCCCCATCTGTAATGCGAAGGAGCCAACGATGAAGACTGAAGACGTCATTCAAGCCAAGAGCTACGCCTTTATTCAAAAGAGGTTCCCATGCGTACCGCAACCATAAACCGCAAGACCGGCGAAACCGACATCGGCCTGACCCTGGCGCTCGACGGCCGGGGGGTGGCGGACGTGACCACCGGCATCGGCTTCCTCGACCACATGCTGACCCTTTTCGCGCACCACGGGTTGTTCAACCTGACCGTGCACGCGGCGGGAGACCTGGGCGTGGATGCGCATCACACCGTCGAGGACGTGGCGATCTGCCTGGGGCAGGCGTTGGATCGGGCGTTGGGCGACCGGGCCGGGATCGTCCGCACGGCGCACAGCTACGTCCCCATGGACGAGGCGTTGGGGTTCGTGGCGCTGGATTTGAGCGGCCGCCCCTATGCCGTGATCGAAGCCGCCTGGCATACGCCGGCCCTCGGCAGCATGGACGCCGACCTGGTGCGCCATTTTCTGGAGACGGTGGCGGTGCACGGCAAGCTGAACCTGCATGCCCGCGTGCTCTACGGCCGCAACGACCACCACCAGGCCGAGGCGTTATTCAAGGCGCTGGCACGGGCGCTGGATGCCGCGACACAGATCGACCCGCGGCGGCAGGGCGTGCCGAGCACGAAGGGGGTGTTGGGGTGAGGCGTCAGGCCTGAGGGCTCGTTTCACAAACCAGGTTTCTCGGAGAAACCTGGTTTGTGAAACGAGGTGCGTGGTGCGAGATGTGAGGAAGCATGGTGGATAGATCGGATTCTTGGATTGCCGTCATCGACTACGGCGTGGGGAACCTGCGCAGCGTATACAAGGCCCTGGAGGCCGCGGGCGCGGCGGCGCGCATCGTGAGCGACCCGGGCGGGCTGGCCGGGGCCGCGGGGATCGTGCTGCCCGGCGTCGGCGCGTTCGGGGATGCTGCGGCTAACCTGCGGCGGGCCGGCTTCGAGCAGCGACTGCTCGAAGCCATCGCCGCGGGCACGCCGCTGCTGGGCATCTGCGTCGGGATGCAGCTCCTGTTCGATGAGAGCGAGGAGATGGGGCGCCACGCAGGTCTCGGCATCATCCCGGGAAGAGTGAGGCGATTCGTGAGCGATGTAAGTCCCGAAATGAAGCCTCTCAAAATTCCTCAGATCGGCTGGAACCAGCTCCATCACGCCGGGACCGACCCGCTGCTGGCCGGCGTGCCCGATGGCGCGTACGCGTACTTCGTCCACTCCTACTACTGCGCACCGGACGACCCCGCACACGTCGTTGCAACGACCGACTTTGGGATCAGCTACGCCTCCGTGGTGCGCCGCGGCAGCGTCTGGGGCATCCAGTGTCACCCGGAAAAGAGCCAGGCGGTGGGGCTGCGGATACTGGGGAATTTTGTGCGGCTGGCGGGTGGGTGAGTGTGGGAGTGTGGGAGTGTGGGAGAGTATATGACACTTACGATATTTCCCGCGATTGACCTTCGCCGCGGGCAGGTCGTGCGGCTGCGCCAGGGTGATGCTGCGGCGCAGACCGTGTACGGGGACGATCCGGCCGCGGTTGCGAAGCAGTGGGCCGGCCAGGGCGCCCGGTGGCTGCACGTGGTTAACCTGGATGGGGCCCTCACCCCCCGGCCCTCTCTCCTGTGCGCAGGAGAGGGGGAGGCCGGCGAGAGCCTCATCCCCCGGCCCCCTTTCCTGTGCGCAGGCGAGGGGGAGACAGACGGGGCCTTCAACCTACGGCGCCTGGCGGAGATACGCGCGGCGGTGGATGTGCCGATCCAGTTCGGCGGCGGGCTGCGGACGGCGGACGACGTGGCGACGGCGCTGCGGTTGGGTGCGACGCGCGTGGTGCTGGGCACCGCAGCTGTGCGCCGGCCCCAAGTCGTGGCGGATGCCATCGCCCGCTTCGGCGCGGCGCAGATCGTCGTCGGGATCGATGCCCGCGATGGGTGGGTGGCGACCCACGGCTGGCAGGAGACTTCAGCGCTGGACGTACTGACCGTGGCGCGGCGCATGGCCGGGCTCGGCGTCCTGCGCGTCGTCTTCACCGATATCGCGCGCGATGGTATGCTGACCGGAGTCAACGTCGCTGCCTCTGCCGAGCTGGCCCGGGCGAGCGGCCTGCGCGTCATTGCCAGCGGCGGCGTTGCCTCCCTGGATGACATCCGCGCCCTGGCCGCGCACGTCTCCGACGGCGTCGAGGGGGTCATTGTAGGGCAGGCGCTGTACACAGGCGCGGTCGACCTGGCTAAGGCGCTTGAGGTAGGGCAGTAGGGGCGAGGCATTCCTTCCACGCCGCGCCGGTGCGGCAGGTATCTCGTGCGAAGCACGGTCCTCCGTCAAGGCGAATCCGCCAAGGAATGCCTTGAGGTAGGGCAGTAGGGGCGAGGCATTCCCTCCCCGACGCGCCGTTGCGGCAGGTATCTCGTGCGAAGCACGGTCCTCCGTCACAACGAATCCGGCAAGGAATGCCTCGCCCCTACCTCGAATAAGGAGACACACCATGCTCGCTAAACGCATCATCCCCTGCCTGGACGTCAAGGATGGCCGGGTGGTCAAGGGGATCAACTTTCTGGCGCTGCGCGACGCCGGCGATCCGGTCGAGCAGGCGCAGGTCTACGATCGCGAGGGGGCCGATGAGCTGGTCTTCCTGGATATCACGGCCAGCCATGAGCGCCGGCAGATCGTGATCGACATGGTCCGCCGCGTGGCCGATGCCGTCTTCATCCCCTTCACGGTGGGCGGCGGCATGCGCACCGTCGAAGACGTGCGCGAGCTCCTGCTGGCCGGCGCCGACAAGATCTCCATCAACTCGGCCGCCGTGCGCACGCCGGAGCTGATCGCCGCGGCCGCGGCCCGCTTCGGCAGCCAGTGCGTGGTAGTGGCCATCGACGGCAGGTGGACGGGCGACCGGTGGGAGGTGACCATCGATGGCGGCCGGCAGCCCACCGGCCGGGAAGTCGTCGCCTGGGCCCGGCAGGCCGAGCAATTGGGCGCCGGCGAGATTCTGCTGACCAGCATGGACGCGGACGGCACCCGCGCGGGCTATGACCTCCCCATGTTGGCCGCGGTGAGCGGCGCGGTCGCGATTCCGGTGATCGCTTCGGGCGGGGCCGGCGCGCTGCCGCATTTCTACGACGCACTCACGGCCGGGGGCGCGGACGCGGCGCTGGCGGCCTCCCTGTTTCACTTCCATGAGCTCTCCGTGGGCCAGGTCAAAACCTACCTGATCGAGCGGGGCGTCCCCATCCGACCGGTGACGACGGAGGCGGCGCATGGCTGAGCCGCGATCCGAGGCCGTGGGGCCGGTCTCACCGGACGATCTGCGTTGGGATGCCTCCGGCCTGATCACCGCCGTCATCCAGGACGCGCGCACCCGCGCGGTGCTGATGGTGGCATGGATGAACCGGGAGGCGCTGGCATTGACGCTGTCCACCGGAGAAACGTACTTCTGGAGCCGCAGCCGGGCTGAGCTGTGGCACAAAGGCGCGACCTCGGGCAACACCCAGCGCGTGACCGCGCTGTGGGCCGACTGCGACGGCGACACCCTGCTGGTGCAGGTCATCCCCGCCGGCCCCGCGTGCCACACCGGCGCGGTCAGTTGTTTCTACCGGGAACTGCGCGCCTAGACCAATGGTGCGCAAGCCGCCGGCTTGCGGCCACACCTGTAACGCAAGCCGCTGGCTTGCGGCCACACTTGTAACGCAAGCCGCTGGCTTGCGGCCACACCTGTAACGCAAGCCGCTGGCCTGCGGCCACACCTGTAACGCAAGCCGCTGGCCTGCGGCCACACCTGTAACGCAAGCCGCTGGCTTGCGGCCACACCTGTAACGCAAG
>CAYYTK010000009.1:0-147210 GCA_964474695.1 uncultured Anaerolineales bacterium | reverse complement strand
GTTTGGTAATCATGTGGCCATGTTACCATGCCGCTCATTCAAGCGAAAGTCCTAGGTTGATATCCTTCTGGCATTGCTGCCACTCGGGGTCGCGGGCATAGCCCAGCCGGCTGAACAGCGCCTGCATCGGGGCGTTTTGAATGGCGGTGCAGTCCTTGATCGTGCGGTAGCCATGTTCTCTGGCGTAAGCGATGCCCCACAGTTGCATCGCGAGCCCGATCCCGCGGTTGCGCGCATCGCGCCGGACGCCCATCAAGCCGCCCAGCAGCACGTCGCCGGCCTGGTATTGACTCAGTTCCCGCAGGCCGACATATTCGTCCCCCCGCACCGCGATCACGTACGCGTCAGGCGGCACGGAAGGGTCGTTCAGCCAGGTCAGCCATTCGGCGAACTCCGTTGCTTCGATCTCGGCTTCTTCGTGCGGGACATCTTGCTCCACCCGGCAGGACAAGTCGTAGAGCTTCCGATCGCGGCCCGGGTCGGATGCTAGTTCACGCAGGGTCTTGAGGAAGATGCCCTGGGCGTTCAGGTCTGCTTCCAGTGCCGCAAACGGGCCCGGGTCGAAGGCGGCGACATCCAGATGGACCGGCGTTTCGCGAAAGGCTTCGTAGAAGCCGCGCTGTTGCAGAAATGCGAAACCCTGCGGCAGATTCGTAAAGGCGTCCGCGCGCAGGACGCGGGGATCGAACGCTTGCAGCCCATCCAGCACCTGGTCGTAGAGCGCCGCACCGATGCCGCGGCGCTGGTATTCCGAACGAACCTCGACGTTGACGTAAAAGCGTTGCGGGTGATAGTCGCCGGCGCTGTGTCCATAGGAAGCGAAACCGACTACGGTGTCGTCTTCGACGGCGACCCAACGCTGGTGCTTGTATTTCGGGTTGCGGTTGCGGTCGGCCTCGGCCCAGGCCTCCGGGCTGCGAGGCCGTTCGGGCCAGACGATGTTCAGGCTGTTGTGGATAGCGACCATCGCCGGATAGTCGGCGGACGTGAAGATGCGGATTTTCATACGACCAACCTTCTCAGCGACATATTCCCCTCCTCGATGTGCAGGCGTGGCCTGCCAGCCCGCGTTTCTGGCCATCCTTGATATGATACAACGAAAACTCCCCAATGGCATCAGCCAACAGGGGAGTATGGGAATTGGACGGATGGCGAATTCGGCGTAACTTCAGCGCACGCCGGGCGTCATCATTTTTGGTCAGCAAGTCAAGGATGACACGAAAGGAGTTTGCACCATGAAACACGTTTTCCGCACCACTACGGCGAAACTTCTCACGTTCCTCATCGCGCTGGCGCTGGTCTTCAGCGCCAGCCTGGCCGCCGCCGGCTTGCCGGACGGCCCGGTGCAGGTGGCCAAGCTGGTCGCCTCCGACGGCGCGCCGTACAGCGGCCTGGGCGGCTGGGTGTCCATTGATGGCGACACGGCGATTGCCGGGGCGCCCTACACCGACGTGGACGGCAAGCCTGACCAGGGCGCGGCCTACATCTACTATCGCAACCAGGGCGGGTCGGGCGCCTGGGGCCAGGTGGCCAGGCTGACCGCCCCCGACGGAGCGGCGGGTGACTACTTTGGGACAGTGGCGATCAACGGCGACACGGCCATCGTCGGTGCGCCCTTTTTCGGCGGCGATTACCACGGCAGGGCCTACGTCTACTACCGGAACCAGGGCGGGCCCGACGCCTGGGGCCTGGTAACCACGCTGACCGCCTCCGGCGGTGCGTGGGCGGACTTCTACGGTGGATCCGTCGCGATCGACGGGGACACCCTCCTCATCTCTGCGACCCAATCGTGGATGGGGCCTGGCGTCGTGTACGTCTACTACCGCAACCAGGGCGGCGCCGACGCCTGGGGCGAGGTAGCGAAGATCACCGCGTCTGACGGCGCGCGCGACGAGTACTTCGGCGGCGCGGTCGCGCTGGACGGCGACACGGCGGTGATCTCGGCGCCCTACGCCCCCAGAGATGGCGAAATGGCGCGGCAGGGCAAAGCCTACGTCTTCTACCGGAACCAGGGCGGCCCGGACGCTTGGGGCGAGGTGGCCAAGCTGACCGCGTCTGATGGCGCGTCGTGGGACCTGTTCGGCAATCAGTTGGTCTCGCTCAGCGGCGACACGGTGATCATCGGATCTCCCAAGGCCGACGTCGGCGGCAACATCGACCAGGGTGCGTCCTACATCTTCTACCGGAACCAGGGCGGACCGGATGCCTGGGGGCAGGTTGCCAAGCTGACCGCCGCCGACGGCGGGGCGTTCGAGTGCTTCGGCTCAGTGTCCGTCAGCGGCGACACGGCCATCGTCGGGAGGTCCTTCTGCCAATGGGAATGCTACGGCGCGCAGGGCGCGGCCTACATCTTCTACCGCAACCAGGGAGGGCCGGACGCCTGGGGCCAAGCGGACAAGCTGACCACAGGCGAAGTAGGAGATGGCTTTGGCGTGGGAGTGTCCCTGAGCGGCGACACCGCCGTGGTCGGGGCGTGGGGCGCCGACGTCGGCGGAAACGTTGACCAGGGCGCGGCCTACGTCTTCTACGGCATACAGTCCAACCGACCGCCCGTCGCCGAGGCAAACGGCCCCTACACCGCGGCCGAAGGCGACGGCGTCATGCTCGATAGTGCGGGCAGCGTTGACCCCGATCCCGACGACATCCTGACCTACGCCTGGGACCTGGACAACGACGGCCTTTACGAGACGCCGGGCGCCACCTCCGTCTTCGCTGCGCTCGATGGCCCCGCCACCCATCCCGTGGCTCTGCAGGTCTGCGATGCCCAGGGCGCATGCGACACCGACGACGCCACCGTGGAGGTGACCAACGTGGCCCCCACCGCCCAGGCCGGCGCCGACGTGACAGTCTATCGCAACGAATCCGTGCCCCTGGCCGGAACCTGGACTGACCCCGCCGCCGCGCTCGATGAACCTTACGCGTGGTCCTGGGACCTTGATGGCGACGGAGTGGCTGATGCCAGCGGCGCGGCCGTCTACGGCGCTACCGCCGCCGCCACCGCCGTCTTCGCCACTGAGGGCAGCTACGACCTGACCTTCACCGTGACCGACGCCGACGGCGCGGGCGGCCAGGACAGCGTGCAAGTCACGGTGCTCGACCATGCGCCCGACTGCAGCGCGGTCACGGCCAGCCCTGCGCTCCTCTGGTCGCCCAACAACAAGTTCGTGTCTGTAACCCTGGGCGGCGGGGTCGATGCCGACGGCGACCCCCTGGCCCTGATCGTCACCGCCATCTATCAGGATGAGCCGGTCGGTGTCGGAAAATCCGCACCGGATGGCAAAGGCGTTGGCACTGCCGCCGTCGAGCTCCGCGCGGAGAAGCTCGGCAGCGGCGACGGCCGCGTCTACACGGTGAGCTTCACGGTCAGCGATGGGCATGGCGGCGCCTGCACGGGAGTGGTGCGCGTGGCCGTGCCGCATGATCAGGCCAAACCCGCGGTCGATGGCGGCCCGCTGTACGACTCGACGCTGTCGACACCGTAGTATCTATCCGAGAATCCAATTGAGCATCCTGAGCGGAGCGGCGGGCGTCCTCCGGCTCCGGCCTGCAGGTCTCCGCTCAGGATGACATTTTCTCCTAGAACTCCTCCCGGCACGTGCGCCAGATGGCCGCGCCCTTCAGGCCGGAGAGGAAGCCGTCCGTCTCGCACGGCGCCGGCGAACCAGCAGCCAGGCCGCGGTCGCCACCAGGGCGAACCCGGCGACGGGCCCGATGATCAGCCAGGGACTGATGCTGCCCGGGGCTCCCGGGCATACGAAAGCCAATGTCGTTGGTGCACTTAGATTGCCTGCCCGGTCAAGGATTCGATATTCGATAGCGAGCCGTAATCTGATCTTCCCGCAGTGCACCTCGCTCGTGACAAGCGCTTCGCCTTGCTGCTCAGCCGCAGATGCCAGGATGACGTCATCGCTGATATGGAGCAGGACGGTGCTGGAGATCAGTTTGTTTGCTGCGATGGTGGCATCTCCGGCAGCGTCCGTGAAGTATAGGTCTTTGTAAAGGGCTACGCCCTCCTGCTCATTTTCCGTTCGCTCCACGACTCTCAGAATGACCGGCGTGTGGTTGCTCGCGCCGGCTTGACCTGCACGCTGGGCCGGCGCCGGGGTCTCCCCAACACCTCGGCTCCGGACATCATTCACCAGCGTGCGGATGGCCTCGATGACCGGCTCCGGTTCCTCGGTCGGGATCATGTGGCCGGCATGGGCCGCAATGACCCGGGTGCTGTGCGTGGACAATTCCGCCAGCTCACTCTGCATGTCTTGCCAGATCCGAGACAGGCTTGTGTTGGTCTCCGCCGGCAGGGGCGGCATGTTGGGGAAACCGGCGCTGCCGGGGCTCCGGCTGATCACCACCAGCGGGAGGTCGCCCAATGGGTTCGTGGTCTTGACGAGCGCGTTGCCGCCCTGGATATCGACCCCTTCCTGATTGTAGGACTCGCGTCCGGCGCCCTTCCATTGAAAGTCAAGAAACTTGCGCCAGGTTCCGATGGCCCTTGACTCCAACAGTGACTCCGGCGGCAGGGCGGCCAGCAGGCGCGGCCCCATGTCCGGGTGGGCCGACTCCACCAGCACGAGACCGGCCACTTCATCCGGATACTGGTCCCTGTAAACGCGGACCAGCATCCCGCCCATCGAATGTCCCACCAGGATATAGGGGCCGGCGATCTCAGCGTTGGCTAGCAGGGTGTGCAGGTCGCGAGCGATATCCTGGAAGGTGCGCGGCTTGGGAGCCTTGTCACTCTGGCCGAGATTGGCCCGATCATACGAGCAAACCCGGTAGCTCCTGTCACCGCCGCTCTGGACCATGGTCCAGGAGCTGGAGTCGCCTCCCCCGCCGGCTTCCAGGATCACCGTTGGGCTGCCCTGTCCGCTGCACTGGTAGAACAGCTCGTACCCGCCAACATCCACCATCCCGGATGGTATGGGTATGGGTGTCGGCGTAAGTGGCTGAGATGTTGGGGCTGGTGCTGAACAGGCCGTCAGCAGCAGAGTCAATACAGTCACACATCCAATCATTCGCATGTTCATATTCACTCCTTCTCGGGGCTATTGATATAGCCCTCGGAGCCATTCCTCGATCATGTCCAGGTACCCCGGCGCGTAGGGCCAGGCGCTCAGCGGTGTGTGCTGTCCCGGTTCTCGCTGGAAAAGTGCCAGCGATTCGTCCTGCGGTCCGTACCCCTGTTCCTGCAGCACCTGATCGATTGTTTCGGCTTGATCATTGATGCAACTAGACTCCGAGGGAGCAACGAGATGGTCAACACCCGGGAGGAGTTCAACCCGAAAGTCCCGGTTGCCCGCCTGTTCCAACGCTTTCCTCCAGGCGTATGCCCCCTGGATCGGATCGGTATTCGAGTCCTTGTCTCCGAAGATGGCCAGGACCGGGATCCGGAGCTGCTCCAGCACTTCGACCGGATTCCACCAGCGCTCGATCTCGGGATCGTTCTTCAGCCATGCTTCCTCCGGGACGACACCCCCTCCGCCGTTCTTCGACAGGAAATCGAGCAGTTTGTCGCGGTACGGGCTGATGTCCACAAGCGCATCGAGCACCTCGCGGTAGTGCAGGTACTCCTCGTAGGTTTCGAACTTCCGAGCCTCCTCGAGTTCGGCGAAGAGGGCCGTCCTTTGATCTGCGTCTTCCTCCAGGACATCCGCACAGAACATGGCAAAGGTGGTGATCTGGTATACCCCCAGGTCATGACCAGACATGCCTCCACAGGAGACGCAGATCATAAAGGCGACATCCTCGCTCTGCGAAAGCACGAGCGGCATCACATAGCTGGCCTGACTGATCCCCCACAAGCCGATCCGCTGCGAGTCAATGTCGGGGCGCGCCTGCAGGACCTCGATCGCGTCCAGGACGATTTGCGCCCGTTGATGATATACGTGCCTTGCGCGAAGCTGCCCCGTGGATTCGCCGTACCCCGGCTTGTCCCAGGAGAAGACCGCGTAGCCGGCTCGGAGCATGCGCTCCATGACGGGCAGGTAGTATCCGAACAAGGTGCGGTCGGCGTCATCGGAGCCGTGCACGAACAGGACGACCGGGAATGGGCCGGTTCCAGCAGGCGTGCGCAGATCGCCGACAAGGGTGAACTCCCCGGACTGGAAGGTGATCTCCTCGATCCTGGCCGGCTGGGGCTGCCTTGTGCAGGCAGGGAGGAGCAGCAGCACGGCCAGCACGATCCCGCACACCATGAGACGTAGTGTGTGCTGTTTCATTGGTAACCTCCTACGCGCAGCTCTGCTGCGCTGACCAGACGCCGGCTCTGATCGAAACTCCCTCCGCAGGCGTGCGCCTTCCCGAAGATCTCGTTCGAGATGGCCGCCCAGACCGACAAGAGGCGCACGTCGACATCAGAGCCAGAACGGCTCCGCATACCAGGAGCCGCGCCAGCGAGGCGCGCCCGCCAAGGAAGTGTCTGGTGATGCCAGGTACTTGGTGACGCCTGAGCAGGCCAGTTCGCGCGTTCATGTTCGATCCTTTCTGCAAACTACGGTCACAGTCCCCGGAGCCAGTTTTCCATCAGGTCCAGGTATCCTGGGGCAAATGGGATGGAAGCCAGCAGGCCGGGCTTGTAGGGATCCTTAGATATAGCAACCTTGAACTTCTCCGCCGAGGAAAAGCCATGAGTGATCGCAAACCACACGGCCCAGCGGTTGAATGCCTTTTCGTCGTCTTCCGGACAACCGGTTTTGGAGGCGAGGATGCCGTGATTGGCGGTCGGGAACATCTCCACCCGGTTCTTGGGATTGCCCGCCTCGCTCAGGGCTTTCCGGTAGGCAAAGGCGGCCTGCAGGGGATCGAGCTGACGGTCCTTGTCTCCATAGATAGCCAGTACGGGGATCTTCACCTGCTTCATCACGGCAACCGGATTCCACACAGGTTCATTTTCGATCGGGTTGGCCTGCCAGGTCGCTTCTGAGGTGACTGGCCAAGGGTCCAGAGATACAGGAACCAGTGCCGCCAGACCAGCCATGTTCTTTCGATAAGCCAGGTATCCGGCATAGGTTTCGTACGAGCGGTTTTGGTCCAGTTCCTTCAGCAGGCGCTCCCTCTCAGCCGATCTTTCCTTCGGGATATCCTTGCAGAGCCCAAAGGCCATAGCCTGGTAGCCGGTTTGGTCAGTACCCGATTCGCCTGGGCAGGAGACACAGATCACGAAGGCGATATCCTTGGTTTGTGCAAGGGCAATCGGGATCACATAGCCTGCCTGGCTGATTCCCCATACGCCGATCCGGGTGAGATCAATATCCGGGCGAGCTTTCATTGACTTGATTGCATCCAGCAGAATCTGGGCGCGCTTGTGGCGCAGGTTTGGCTCTCCGAGTGTGCCGGTCGATTCGCCCGTGCCAGGTTTATCCCAGGCGAAGGTGGCAAAACCAGCCCTCAACATCCTTTCCATGATCGGCAGGTACAGCATGGAACCGGTCCGGTCGGCCGGGCCGGAACCGTGCACGAACAGCACCACCGGGAATGGCCCGTTTCCGTCCGGCAGGCGCAGGTCGCCAACCACCTTGAACGGCCCGGACTGAAAGGTAATCTCCTCGACCCTGGCCGGCGGGGGCTGCCGCGCACAGGCAGGCAGGAGCAGCACGATGACCAGGAAGAGCAAGGCCAGCTTGCGAGCCTCGAAGGCATTCGCTTTGTATCCAACATGCTGAGCGTCCATTTCTTTCCCCTTTATCCAAAGGTTGAACTTGGTTTTTCAGAGGACGATGATCAATCCCAGGATCACACTGACAGCCGCCAGGATTGCCGGGAGGCGCAGGTCCTTCCAGGTCAACGCGACCGTGTCCGTGCGCAGCCAGGCAGGCAGCCGGGGGTGGATCTTGCGGAACAGGGTGATGTAAAGGACTGCTAGCAGCAATCCGAATCCCACGTGTAAGATCATTAACTTGGTTTCAGCCATGATCTCCCGCGCTAGGAAATACTCACGGTCGATCGGAGATCCCGGCACGAAGAGGACCGCCACCAGGAAGGAAAGGAGGCTCAGCAGGAACATGGCCGCGGGAAGCACAAACAGCACCTTATTGTCCTTGGGATCGAGTCCAAGGAGAGGGAATAGTGAAAACAGGAGGACGGTCCCTGCCAGGAAGATCAAGACACCCAGGACAGAGAACGGGATGGGCGATAGACCATTCGTCAGGACCAGGTTGCGGAAGTCTCCACCTGTGAACCCGGAGATGTTAATCCCGTCCTGGAATACTGCAACGTAAGGGAATAGCATGACCACCGGAAGCAGGGCAAACGAGCGGCGCTTCCAGAACGGCAGGGAGATCAACGCGGCCAGCGGAAGAGAGGTCATGGAACCCAGGATATCCTTCCAGATGTTGTCTGGGGCTGGGCGACAATACCCCGGCAGCAGGAAGGGATGGACATACAGCGTAAATGGGACGCCGCGGGAAACAGGGTACAGGCAGTGTCCGCCTTCATGCAGCACCAATCCCGTGAATCGGAACAGCATCAGCAGGCAGAGCATGAGAAGGGTGACGCGGATGAGCGGAAGTCTCTCCCCGGGGCGCTTGCGCAAGGGCAGCCACAACCCCAGCCCCAACAGCAAGGCGATGGGCAGGGCAGTGCTGAGTCCGCTGACCAGGTAGGATCGTTTATCTACCGCCGGCGGGGTCGTGCAGGACATGGTGAAGAGCACCGGTTCGCTCAAGTTGCCAGCCTCGTCCCTGATGCGGCTCTCGAATGCCAGTTCCATTTTCAGCGAGCATTTGCCGGCCACGGTGAAGAGCGCCTCACCCTCTTGCTCGGCAGGGGAGGCTTCAATGGGGTCATCCGCAAAATTCAAGGGATAGGGAAACGAGGATGCGACCTGTTGATAGGTCATCGCCGCGGCATCCCCATTCGGGTCTGTGAAGTAAACATCCTGGTAGATCCACAAGAATCCATCAATCACCTCTTGGCGATCCTCCACCCGCAGGATAACCGGCGGATGGCTCCCCACCTGAGGTTGGAGCGCAGGCGCAGGCCCGGGCGGTTGGGGCGCCGGGGAGGCTGATGAGCAGGCTGTCAGCAGCAGGGCCGCGCACATCGCGGCCAGCGGGACGGCTGACAGCCTGTCTGCAAAATGCTTGAAGTTGGAAGTGAGCTGCGTGTTCATCGTGATCTCCTCAGTTGCCTGGCACTTCGCAAGTGCCAGGCAACTTTCCGTCAGAACTCCTCCCGCCCCATCCGCCAGATGGCGACGCCGGTGAACAGCACGCACCACAGTGCGGTGGCGATGATCGGCGTGACGGTCGGCAGCGGTTGGCCGTTTGCCACGTATCCGGCCAGGGGCTGACTGGTGTTGAAATCAATCAGCAGCTTCCACGGCAGGATGTCATACAGCCAGGGCACGTACTTCTGAAGCGGCCCCGACACGAACGGCAGCGGTCCCGACCACGCCAGCGCCAGGCTGATCCCCAGCACCGGGCCACGGCCGTTGAAGAAGGTCGCCAGCATCAGCGCCAGCGTCAGGAAGAAGAGCAGGTTCAGGTAGTCCAGCCCCATCACCCCGGCAATGCGCAGCGGCGTGAGGAAGCCGCCCGAAGGTTTCACGAGCTGGAGGTAGGCGACCACCCCCGGCAGCGCGATCCAGGCGACGAACAGGCCCAGCCCGTGCGCGAGCAACTTCGCCAGCACGTAGGCCGGCCGGCGGAGCGGCTTCGAGAGCACCCACGCCGCCGTCCCCGAGTGCTTCTCGCCCAGGATCGAATCCTGCGCCAGGCTGACGGCGGCGAACGGCACGCAGAGCGCCGCCATCATCATGAAGGCCATGACCGCGTTTTGGAGTGAGCGGGACCCACCCATGCCATCCCTCAGGTTCAACGCCATCGTGCCGTTCAACAGGAGCAGCGCGATCAAACACTGCACCCAGCCTCGCCGCGTCCGCCACCAGGCGGCCAACTCCTTGCCCAGCATGTTCGCCAGACCCATCCGCCACCCGCGCTCGCGGCGCGGGATCAGCACACCCGCCGCAGCGGCTGCATTAACGCTCATGGTTTTCCTCCTGCGGGCCATCCCCCGCCACGACGCTCAGAAAAACGTCTTCCAGGTTCTGGGTTCTGCACCCAAGCTCGCAGAGCGTGACCCCGCCGCCGGCCAGCACAAGCGGCGCCAGTTGCGCTTCGGCCAGCTCCCGGTCGCTGACCTGAATCTGCCAACTCACCCGGCCGTTGCGCGACATCTCCTGGAGGCCTGTAACCCAGGGCTGGCTGCGCAGACGGGCTTCGACCCCCGCGCTGTCGCCCTTGACGGTCAAGGTGAACGCTGTCGTTTGCCCCCACGCCAGCACCTCGTCGATCGGCCCCTGCGCCACCAGCTCGCCGTGATTCAGAATCACGACGGTGTCGCTGATGCGCTGCACGTCGTCCAGGATGTGGGTGGAGTAGAAGATGGTGGTGTGCTTGCGCAGCCGCTCCATCACTTCCAGCACATCGCGGCGCCCCTGCGGGTCGAGCGAGGCAGCCGGCTCGTCCAGGATCAGCAGGTCGGGGTAGTTCACCTGCGCCTGCGCGATCCCCAGTCGCTGCCGCTCGCCGCCGGAGAAGCCCTTCACCGGCCGATCCGCCTTGTCGGCCAGTCCCACCAGCTCCAGCGTCTCCGCCACCCGGCTCTCGATCTCCGCCTTTGGCCCAGCGTAGAAGAAGCGGGCGGTGAAGCGCAGCGTTTCGCGCGCGGTCATGTACTCGTAGAAGCGCGGATCCTGGGACAGGTAGCCGACCCGCCGCCGGATCTCGTCGTTTTCCCGCAAGATGTCCTTGCCGAACACCCGGCCGCTGCCGCCGGTCGGCTGCGCCAGGCCGAGCAGCAGCTTGATGGCCGTGGTCTTCCCCGCGCCGTTCGGCCCCAGGAAGCCGCAGATCGAGTGCTCCTGCACCTGCAAGTCCAACGCCTTGAGGGCCTGCACGCCCTTGTAGCTCTTGCTCAGGCCGTGCGTCTCGATCACAGTCTCGGTCACGTAGTGAGGTGTATTCATGGCCCTTCTCCTATCAGTGTGCTCAACACTGCTCATAATCTAAATCAGAAATGCCCCAGGCGCATCGGGCACCCGGGGCATTTCACGAGTAGGTCTACAGGCTTAGTTTCCTAATCCCAGCGCTATCCCGGTGTGCAGGTCGGAAGCCCGCACCTTCCAGGCTCCGTCGCTCCTCTCGAAGTCCAGGCTCACCGCGCCGCGCTTCCCATCCGCGTACTCCACCTTGCCTTCCAGGGACCCGATGGGTTTGCCATCTCTGGTTGAAAAGTGAACCCGATCGAAGGTCCACACAGAGACTTTGGGGCCGTACTTTTCGAGCACGGTGTCCAGGTCTATGACACCCTCAGCGAGACGTGCTGCCATGTCTTCCAACCGTTGAGCGAAGGGGCTCATCAACGCATAGGCGCACCCCAAATCGCTCGCCTTCAGGCACGTCATATAGGCATTGCCTTGTTCGACGAGTGCCTGACCTTCAGCGCTTCGGATCTCGTTCTTGCCGACGCAGGCGGCGGCAAGAAGCAGCGTCATCAGCGCGGCTGCCGTCAGCAGCTTCTTCCATGACTTGTTGGTATTCATTTTCGGCCTCCCTCGTTTGTCGAAGAATCTGATGATAATCTACGCGAAAAATGCCCCGGGCGCATCGGACGCCTGGGGCATTTCATGGATAGGTCTCTTGGCTTAGTTTTGTAAGCCAGGAGTGAGAGCTACCGCACCAACTTCTCCCGGATCGCCAGCGAGATCGCCTCCGCCCGGTTGGCGACGCCTGGCCTGAAGCAAATGTTCCGCGTGTTCACTGAGTGCCCGGCACAAGGCCAAAGGTGAACTCCCCCTTGCGCACCGAATTGCCCGAGGCCGCGCCACAGGCGTTGAGCCCGCGCACCACGTAGAAGTGGTGCGCCGGGTCAGCCGCTGCGCCCGTGTCGGTGTAGGTCGTGTCCGCTGTGACCACTGGTGGCACGCCGCCGGGATGATCCGGGTCGAAGTAAGGATTCGTAGAGACCCAGACCTGGTATCGGACATTTGCCGGGTCGGGGTCCCAGGTCAGCACCACGTCTTCGTCGTTGCGCGTCACGCTCACGGCCGGCGCGACCGCGGCTGCGGCGGTGCAGCCGTGCCAATAGCCTGCGGTCAGACCGATGGTCCCGCCGCTGGCCGTGCCGATGACCGGCTGGCCGAGCGTGTCGCTGAGCGTCACGTTGCCCCCGCTCGCCGGCGCGCCCCCGCCTGCGATGACCCACCAATCCAGGGACGGGCCGCCCTGGGCCAGCGCAATCCCAGACCTGACAGGTCTCCAAAGACCTGTCAGGTCTGCGGTGAAGAGCAGCAGGACCGCCACCGCCAGCACCATCCCTCGCACGATAGGCTTATTCATGGTATTGTCCTCTCAGTTTCCAGCTTCTCGCCTCACCGCCGCCGGAAGTAGGGCGTGCAGAACGGGTTCGAGCAGTGCATCACCTTAAGGCTAAGGTTGCCGTTGGTGGGACCATGGTAGCTGATCAGCCCCAATCCATCTGCACCGATCGTCACCGAGGAGTTCTCACCGACATCCCCGGCGCTATCCAGCGCGGTGAGGGTCGCCATCGTGCAGCTTGTATCTGAGCAGTGCGCAACCTTCAGGTTGCCGTTGGTGTAGTCGTAGTAGCTGATCAGTCCCAGCCCATCCGCACCGATCGTCACCGAGGTGGTCCCGCCGACATGCCCGGCGCTGTCCAGCGTGGTGAGGGTTGCTGTCGTGCAGCTTGCATCTGAGCAGTGGGCGACCTTCAGGTCGAAGTTGGTGAGGTCGAAGTAACTGATCAGCCCCAATCCATCCGCGCCGATCGTCACCGAGGGGTCATAGCCGACATCCCCCTCGCTGTCCAGCGTGGTGAGGGTCGCCGTTGTGCAGTTCATATCTGAGCAGTGAGCTACCTTCAGGTCGTCGTTGGTGCGGTCGGCGTAGCTGATCAGCCCCAGCCCGTCCGCGCCGATCGCCACCGAGGAGTCCCCGCCGACAGATCCGGCGCTATCCAGCGTGGTGAGGGTTGCCGTCGTGCAGTTCACATCTGAGCAATGAGCGACCTTCAGGTCTTCGTTGTTGAAATCAAAGTAGCTGATCAACCCCAGCCCGTCCGCGCCGATCGCCACGGAGGTGTAACCGCCGACATGCCCGGCGCTGTCCAGCGTGGTGAGGGTTGCTGTCGTGCAGCTTGCATCTGAGCAGTGGGCGACCTTGAGGTCGGAGTTGGTGACGTCCCTGTAGCTGATCAACCCCAATCCGTCCGCGCCGATCGTCACCGAGGTGTGCCAGCCGACATCCCCGGCGCTGTCCAGCGTGGTGAGGGTTGCTGTCGTGCAGCTTGCATCTGAGCAATGAGCGACCTTCAGGTCTTCGTTGCCGCTATCATTGTAACTGATCAACCCCAGCCCGTCCGCTCCGATCGTCACCGAGGTGTAAGCGCCGACATCCCCGGCGCTGTTGTCCAGCGTGGTGATGGTATTGGCGAGCGGCTGCGCCGAGCGATTGAACGGCGCAGCGAGCTGGCAGCTCACCGTGCCGTCGGCGTTGATGCCGCGGATGGTGCTGCCGACCGCGCACTCGCCGCTCACGCGTTTCTGAAATGCGGCGGCGTGTTGCTCATCCACCGTGTCGGCGTCGCCCGCGGCCGCGGCGTGCCTGGCCTCTTCGCTCTGCAGGGCATAGGGCACGGCCGCGATGCGCCGGTCAGGGCTGAGCAGCGTGAAGTTCGTGCCATCGGTGCTGAACCAGATGCGCAGGTAGGTTTCGCTGCTGCTGAAGACCGCGGCCGTCAACGGCTGGGTCATGCCGGGCACGGTCGTGTCGCCCAGCAGCACGCTGAAAAGGCCATCAGTGACGGAGAGGGCGACGGCCGCGAGCGGGGGGGACTTGCCGTCATTGCTCCACAAGTAGCCGCCCCCTCCATCGCCGGGGACGACGGCGAACTTGAAGTAGCCGGTCCCGCTGTAGGGCGTGCCGTCCACCGACACCTGGCCCTGGTAGCCGACCACGTGCGCCGCGGCGCTGCCGCCCTCTACGACGACGTTCTCGGAGCCGCTGACGCTGCCGCCGCAGTTCTCCGCGGTGAGGGTGATCTCATGGACGCCCGGGGTAGCAAAGGTGTACGTGGCAGAGCCCGCACCCTGCCCTGAGTCCGGCTCCGGCGACCAGGTGTAGACGATGGGCCCCGTGGCATCCGGGGGCGTAATCGTGCCGGTGTAGTCATTCGGCTCGCCCACGATCCCACCATCCGGGCCGCTGACTGTCACCCCGCTGAGCGGTACGGGGCAGGCAATCGCCGTAAAGTTCTGGGCCGACGCATTCGGCGGGACAGTCACCTCCCGGCTCAGGGGCGAGAAACTATACCCGGTCTTCGCGGGCGTGAGCGTGTACGTCCCGGCCGGCAGATCGGCCAACACATACGCGCCCGTCCCGTCGGTCGCCGTGGTGTGGCCGCCCGTGGCCGTGATGGTGACGTCAGCCACCGGATTGCCGGCTCCGTCGGTCACCTGGCCGGAGGCCGAGGAGGCGATGCCCAGGATCACCAGCCCATCCCACCCCCCGGCCGCGTAGACATAGGCTCCTGCCACGTCCACGTCATGGAAGCCATCCACGTAGTGTTCCACCTCGACCGGCGCCGCAGGATTCGACACATCCACCACCCGCAGACCGTTCTGCGTATCCGCGATGTAGGCGAGATCTCCTATCACGATCACGTTTTTGGCGTACCCGGGCGGGTTGAACTGCGCCACCTCTGTCGGCGCCGCCGGGTTCGACACGTCCAGCACGATCATGTTGCCGCCGGCCGCGACGTAGGCATAGCCGCCGGCCACATCCATGCCCAACACATCGTCCGTCGGGTCGAAGGCTCCCACCTCGACCGGATTCGTCGGGTCTGAGATGTTTATCACGCGCAGCGAGTAGGAGTCAGCGACGTAGGCATAGCCCCCTGTCACTTTCACGCGCAGGGCGGTCCCCGGCGTGTCGAGGTTGACGGCCATCAGGGGGTTTGACGGGTTTGTCACATCCAACACCACTAAACCGTCATTCCCGGCCGCGACGTAGGCATAACCTCCGGCCACGGCCACACCCAGGGCAACATGGGCGTAGTTCTGTCCCAGCTTGACGGGATTCGCCGGGTTGGAGACATCCAGCACCTCCAGCCCCTTGGAGCTATTGGCGACGTAGGCAGTGTTCTCCACCACGACCACGCCGGTCACTGCGTCTGGGAATATCTCCGGGTAGAACCCTACTTCGGCGGGCGCCGCGGGGTTCGACACGTCAACGTCAACGATCCTGACCCCTCCGGTTTCGTCCGCTACGTAGGCATAGTTACCCGCCATGGCGATATCCACCGCGCTCCCCGGCGTGTCGACCTGGTCCACCAACCAGGTGCTCTCCGGCCCGACGGGGGCGACTCCCGGCGCAGCGAGGTCAGGCTGGCCGGATGCCCGTCCTACCACAGTCGCCGTGCCGAGCGCGAGCGCGATTGTCATGAAGGCCCCTAACCAGACTCTTGCAGTTTTCATCTTGCGCCCCTCCTGCTTATGGGGTCCTGCCGGTTGCCCGTCCCTCCCCCATGCCGGCGCCATCCGTCTCGGTCCTGCGCAGCAGCTCTTCCACAAAGGCTTCCAGGGCCAGCCAATCGCGAAAGTAGCGCACCTCGCCGCTTTGCACGTGTTGGACTTTGCCGCGCCAATCGGTCTGTCCACCGCCCAGGTCCTCGGGCCACAGGCGCAATGTGAACAGATGCGAAGTCCTTGACGGTTCGTCCGGGTCTTGTTTGCTGCTCATGGTGTTGGCTATACACACAAAAGACCGCTAATGCACGAACGTGCGGCGGATGAACTCGTCCAGTGTCGTGAGTTTGACGCCGTAAGCCGGCGCGGTCTCGGTCATGTCCACGAAGGTCTCAAAGGTCTCCATGCCGTTCAAGTTGCCGCCCACTTCAGGCGGCAGGAGCGGCACCTCCGAGCCAAGCGGCAGATAGCGCACGGGCAGTAGCGCGCCCAGCGCCTGGCCCACGGCAGTCACGATCTCGGTCCAGGTGTAGGAGGCCGGCCCGCCGATGCCTATGCGCTGGTTAGCCGCACGGGGGTTGTCCACCGCGGCGATGCCGAACGCGGCCACATCCGCCTCCGAAACGAAGTTGTGCCGGTGGTCGCCCTGGCCGATCAGCGTGATGGGCTGCTGAGCCATCAACGGCATCCCCACCACCATGCCGATCCAAACTTCCATGAAGACGGCCGGCCACAGGATGGTGTACTCCAGCCCGCTCTGCTCCAGCGCGGCCTCGCACATCCCTTTGACGTTGAACAAGGGCACGGGATGCCCCGGCGCCGAGCCGTAGGCCGAAGTGTAGATGAACCGCTTGACGCCCGCAGCCCTGGCCGCCTCGATCAGGCTCAGCGTGCCCTGCAAGTCCACGGCCGGCACGGTGTCATCGCCCCCGCGCTGCGTGGCGGTGGCCGTGGTGAGAACCGTGTCTACGCCGCGCACCGCGATATCCAGCGAGGCGCGTTCCTTGAGGTCGCCATAGATGGGTTGCGCGCCCGCCTCGACCAGCGATGGCACGGTGTTGGCGCGTCCTTGCTTCGCCAGCTCCGCGGAGATCGGGTTGTTGCGGGCCAGGATGCGCACGGCCTTGCCCTGCGCCAGCAGGCCACGGGTGATGCGGCCGCCCAAGGAGCCGGTGGCTCCGGCGACGAGAATCATGGGGTTCCTCCTCAGTCAAAATGCGCTTTGCCCGTGTAGGTGGCAACGATGTTCGGGTTGGGGTAAGAAGCGTTAAGGTCCAGCGCAGCATCGGTCTCACCGACGCCGTGCAGCTTCTTGTAGGCGCCCGTACCCGAGACGATAACGAACCGCCCCTTGATGCTGGCGGTCCCCGCCGGGTCCCACGTCATCTGAGCCTGGAAGTTGATGGTGATCGTGCCCGCCTCGCCCACCAGCGTCTTAACGCCGTGGACGGTGTTGTCGGCGAACATGAGCACTTCCGAGGCGTCCCCAAAATCGTAGCCGTAATCCTCGAACAGGCCGCTTATCGTGAAGATGCCTGCGGCGGAGGCGGGGCCGGTCAGCCACAGTTGCGCCTTGATCTCGAGCGGTTCCGGCGGCGTCGCCAGCGCAGACGCGGGCAGCGCCAACATCGTGCAGATCAACATTAACGCGATGGTCACCGAGGTCTTTGCTTTCATGGTATCCTCCCTTTTTGGCTCTGATGGGCTTTTTTTGGACGTGTCCCGACCCACCTGATGCCATCATAGCAGGAGGAGCGTTTGCAAAGCGTTTGATGGGATGTTCGGGGTGAAGGAGTTATGGCATGAGCCGCGAGTCATAGTACAGCCGTGCCCGGCGAATGACCCCATCCTTGATGTCATAGACCACGCACATCGGGACCTCGACGCGCCTGCCGGTAGGCGGCCGCCCGGCGAACGAGCCCGTGTTCACTCCCCGGAAGGTGAATTCCAGGACCACGGAATCGTCATTCGCAACCCAATTGCGAGGCTCCGGCGCCGCGTCGGAGAATGCCTCACCATAGACCTGGTGAAACATTGCCGCGATGGCTTCCCGGCCGGAATGGGTGATGGACTGCGGCAGGTCGCCAAACGTGGCGTCCTCTGCCATGAGATCCGGCCCACGTCCCCCAAGATAGTCGCGCACGATCCGGAGATTCTGTTCGGCTGACATCGTATCCTCCTTGCCGCTAGAGATGGCCAAGCTGCTGCGCCAACGCCAGTGCCTGTCCCAGGCAACCGTCGGCCTCGGCGTGCTGCCCCCGCTGCCAGGATGCGACTGCTTCTTCCAGATGTAGCAACAAAGCTGAAGGCAGGCGCTGCTGGTCCGGCTTGAGCATGGCCTGCGCGTGCGCTATCGCCTCCGGCAAATGCTGTCGAGCCCGGGCGATGGCAAGCAGCGGCCAGCGGGCCGTCCACTGAAACGGCGTGCTGAGAGGAGCCTGCTGCCACAATGCTACGGCGGCCTTGCCTTCGCTCTCGGCTTGCGCCGCGTTGTCTTCCTGCCACGCCAGCCAGGCCAGGCTCGCCCTGGCCATGCCGATATACTCGGTCATCTGGCGCTCCGTCGCCAGCGCCAGGCTGCGCGCCGCAAGCTGGCGCACCCGGCCGGCTTGTCCGCGCATGCGATAGAGCATGGTGAGATAGGTCAGGACACGAGACTGCACGGCGACATCGTTGCTCCGCTCGGCCCGCTCCAAGGCCGAGAGCAACGGTTCCTCCGCTTCGTCAAGATGACCTGCCCATACCAGAGAACAACCGAGGCCGCCCAGGGCCAGGGTGAGGGCATTGGCGTCATCGGATTCACGAAAGGCGTCCACGGAGGCCCGCGCGCAGGTCAGCGTCTCGGCGGACACGGCGAAGCGTTCCTTCCGTATGCCTAACAGCAGCAGGCTCTGAAAGAACTCGCCCCGCTGCAGGGGCGTGCCGTATTTCTCGACCACAGGGCGGGTCCGCTCGGCCAGTTCTGACATCTCATCAAGTTGGCCGAGACCGTAGAACAGCCAAACTCGGCGATGCTGGATTTTAAGCCACTCGCGCCACCATTCCAGGGCGGAAGCGGGTGTCTCCGGACCCAGTGCAGCTTCGGCGGCGGCATAGGCTTGCGCCGCCTCCTGCCAGTGATTCTCTTCATCCCAAGCCGTGCCGATTTTACGCAGAAGGCAGGCTCGCCGGACCAGCTCGCCGTCGGGGATGGCAGCCAGGGCCCGCCCATAGGCCTGCCGGGCCTCAGCACGACGTCCCGTCAGCGTCAAGATGTCGGCCATGTTTTCGTGGATGCGAGCGGCTGTCTCTGAGAACCCGGCGATCGGGTGAGCCTCCGATGATGCGGATTCAAGCAACGTGAGGGCCTTCCGATAGTAGGCCAGAGCTTCCTCATTAGCAAAGACCTGGCGCGCCACCCCGGCCGCGGCCAGGTAGTAGGGGCAGGCCTGTTCAGGCAGGCCGGCCCGCTCATAGTGGGCCGCGATCTGGTGGCTGACCGGGTCGAGCCGGCCCGCGTAGAGCGTTTCCAACGCCTGCGCAATGTGGCGATGCGACAGGCGCCGTTTTGCTGCGCTCAGGCCATCATAGGCCACCTGGCGCAGCTTGTCATGACTGAAGTCGTAGGCGGTTGCGCCTTGTTCGCGCACGATGCGCCGCTGCCACAGCTCGTCCAGCTCGTGCACCAAGGCGTCCTCTTCCCGGCCGCCGGCCAGGGCCAGGAGCCTGAAGTTGAACGCCCGGCCGATCACCGCGGCCAGGCCGGCCAGCTCTCGGGCCGGGGGTGAGAGCTGCGCCAGCCGCGCGGCCAGCACTGCCCGCACCTTCGGCGGCAGCGCTTCGTGGGCGGGCCCGGCCGCCGCGAGGTCCGGTTGTTGGCCCTGTGGGAGCAGCCCGGCCCGCACGGTTTCGACCACGAAGAGCGGGACGCCTTCCGTCTCCTGGTACAGACGCTGCGCCGTGGCCGCGCTGATCTCTGCGCCGGTGATCCGCGCGGCCAGGGCATGGGTGGCGGTCTCATCCAACGGCCCCAGCTCGATCTCGGTCAAATGGCTATCAGGACGTAGGGCCTGGAGCAGGGCGGTCAGCGGATGATCCGCGCCGATCTCCTCGGGCCGGTAGGCGCCGACAATCAGCAGCCGCGACCGGCCGTCGAAGCGGAGCAGGAAATGCAGCCATTCCAGGGTATCCCGGTCGCACCATTGCAGGTCATCTATCGCCAGCAGGAGCGGCCGGCCCAGGCCCAGGATCGCGCGGCCCAAGGCTTCGAAGAGACGCTGGCGCTGCCAGGCCTCGGTCAGGGGGCCGGGCCGGGGCAGGTCTGGCCGGCGGGCCAACACCTCGGGGAGCAGCCGGGCCACCTCGGCGAGCCAGGCGTCTGCCAGGGGCGGCAGGGGCTGCGCCCGCAGCCAGGCGGTCACCGGGGCATAGGCGAGCTGGCCTTCGGCCGCGTAGCAGCGGGCGACGGCTGCGGCGATCCCCTGCCGCGCTGCCCACTGAAGCAGCTCTTCGGCCAAACGGGTCTTGCCGATGCCGGCCTCGCCGCTCAGCAGCACGACATGGGGTTCTCCGCTCGCAGCCATGTCGCGCCAGGCCCGCAGCAACTGCGCCCACTCGTTTTCGCGGCCGACCAGGGGCAAAAAGGCGCCTGTCCCCGGGGGCGCCGGCGTTGGCTGTGATTCGGCGCCCAGCAACTGCGTATAGGCCGCACGGGTGGCAGCACTGGGCGCCACGTCCAGCTCGCGCTGCAAGAGCGTGGCGCACGCGTGATAGACCCGCATGGCGCCGGCCCGGTCGCCGTTCAGCGCGTGGAGGCGCATGAGATGCTGGTAGGTGACTTCATGCAGCGGGTCGTGCTGCAACAGGCGTTGGGCGTGGCGAATGGCGGCCGGGTAGTCACGCTGCTCCTCCAGCAGCCGCATCAGCCGTTCCAGCGCGGCGAGATAGGCCTGGCGCAGCTCCTCACGCCGGGGGAGGATCCAATCGTCATAGCAGCTTGGCAGCAGATCCCCTTTGTACAGGGCGACTGCCTGTTCCAATGCCTCTCGCTCGATGGCCGACTGATGCGGCCGCGCTGTCTGCCCCGCCTGGGCCAACGCGGCCTCGAAGCCGGCCACATCCAAGGTGTAGGGGGCATCCGTTCGCCACTGCAAGGTGTGTACGGTGGCGTCAAGATAGGCGTCGGCATCTGGAAGGGAGTGGCGCAGTTGGTGTAACAGGTTACGCAGGTTGGTGCGGGCTTGCGCTTCGGTTGTGTCAGGCCAGAAGAGGAAGGCCAGGCGGCCGCGTGACTGGGGCGCCTCCCGGTGGAGCACGAGATAGGCCAACAGCGATTGCAGGCGTGAGGTATCTACATCTGTGACGGGCGTATCATCGCGCATCAGGCAGAAATCGCCCAACAGTGCAATGCTCAGCATCGGGTGAGTTCTTTCACTACGAGTGCCAAGTGCAAGCGCAGCCGCTTGTTAATGATTATAGCACGATGTGCGCAGGAATCAAGAGGGGACTTGGCCTACCGCACCAACTTCTCCCGGATCGCCAGCGAGATCGCCTCCGCCCGGTTGGCGACGCCCAGCTTGGAGAGGATGCTGCTGACGTGCACCTTGACCGTGGCGCGGCTGATGACCAGCGTGCCGGCGATTTCGGGGTTGCTCATCCCCTTGGCCAGCAGGTCGAGCACCTCCTCCTCCCGCCGCGTCAGATCGGGGGCTCTGGTCGCGGGCGCCGCGAGGGGCTGGATGAGCGCCTGGACGGCCTCCGGCGCCAGGGTGGGTTTGCCGCTGTGCGCCTGCCGGATCGCCTCGGCCAGCTCGTCGCCGGAGACGTTCTTCAGCAGGTAGCCGATGGCGCCCGCCTGCAGGGCGTCTTGCACCAGCTCTTTTTCCTGGAAGCTGGTGAGGGCGATGACCCGGATGTTTGGCCAGCGTTGGTGGATCGTTCGCGTGGCTGCCACGCCCCCCAGCTCCGGCATGACCAGGTCCATCAAGACGACATCGGGCTTAAGCTGTCCGCAGCAGGTGATCGCCTCCTGGCCGTCGCGCGCCTCGCCGGTCAGCTCCAGCCCCGGCATGTTCTTCAGGATCGCGATTAGGCCTTTGCGCACCATCGCGTGGTCATCCACGATCAGCACACGGATCGGTTCAGACATGGAAACTCTCCTTACGTCTCACTTTCCGTCTCCCACAACACGGTGATCTGGGTCCCATGGCCGGGCTGGCTTTCGATGGTCAGGGCTGCGCCGATGGCTTGCGCGCGCTCCTGCATATTGCCCAGGCCAAGCCGGTCATGAGGAACCCGGGCCGGATCGAAGCCGCGGCCATCATCGCTGATCGAGAGGAGCACGCGCGGCCCCTCCCCTGCAAGGGGGGGAGGGGTTAGGGTGGGGGTATCGCCTCCGTATCTCAACCGCACCTCGGCCCGCCGCGCTCGCGCGTGCTTGACCACGTTGTTCAGCGCCTCCTGGGTGATGCGGTAGAGCGCAATGTGCACATCGGGCGGGAGCGGCGACACCCGGCCTTCCACCTGCACTGCTACGGGGATGCCCTCGCGGCCGCTGGCGGCTTCACCCAGTTGGCGCAACAGGTCATCCAGCCGCGTTTCCATCAGGCGCGCCGGCCGCAGCTCAAGCAGCAGCGTGCGCATCTCGGCCAGGGCGCCGCGGCACAGTCCGCGCAACTCCTGCAGCAGTCCACGCCCTTCCTGCGTGTCTCTTTCCCAGGTGGTGGGCAGCGCCTCGGCCACCAGGCTGGCAGAGAAAAGCGTCTGCGTCACCGCGTCGTGCAGCTCCCTGGCCAACCGGCCACGCTCTTCGATGACGGCCAGTTCCCTGGATTGCTCGTAGAGACGGGCATTCTCAATGGCAATGGCCGCCTGATTCGCAAAGGCTACGAGCTGATCCAGATCAGACTGAACGAACCTGCCCTTCTTTCCTTCCTGACCGATGACAACCAGGGTGCCCATCACCTGATCCCTGACGGACAGAGGAGCGACTGCGGCGCTCTGGATGTGGTTTTCCATCACCCAGGAGCGTACGGTGCGGGCCACGCGGTCGTCATTCGGGATCTGATTGGAGATCGTGGCCTGGTTGTGCAGGGTGGCCCAGCCGGATAAGCTGGCCTCCAGGGGGATGCGCTCGCCGACCACCGGTGGAGCCAGGCCGGCTACGGCAACGACTTCGTCGACCCTCCTATCCCTGTCAACCAGATTGATGAAGCCTCCATCAGCCTGCAGCAAGGCTGTGGCTTGCTGGATAATCAGGTTGAGCAGACTATCCAGCTCCAGAGTACTGGCCACGGCCTTCGTGGTCTCTTGTAGCGCGTTGAGCTGAGCGACCTGGTTCTTGGTATCTTCGTAGAGCCGGGCGCTTTCGATCGCTGCGCCAACCTGGTGACCGATGGACTCCAACAATTGGACATCCTGATCGGTGAATTCGCGGTGTCCGTGAGTTAAGGCAAACAGCGTGCCCCGCACCTGGTCGCGCGACTTCAAGGGAACAACGGCCAGCGAATGGAAGCCCTCGTCCCGCACAACCATCCGTGTAAGCCGTGGATCAGCGGAAACATCTCTCACAACCAGGGTCTCGCCGGATCGGATCACGAGACCAGAGAAGCCCTCTCCCGCTTGCAGTCCATCAATCTCGCTTACGAATTGCGGGCTGAAACCCTGGTGAGCGGCGATGGTCAACACTTGCGTCTTTTCATCCAAGAGATAGATGCCCCCGGCTTCGATTCTCGTGACCTTCAGCGTCTTCTCCAGCGCATCGCCCAGAACCCCCTGCAGATCCAGGGGGCGGTTCAGGACAGTGGCAATTTCGTTGAGGGCGACTAGCTCCCCGGTGCGGCTGGCTACCTGGGCTTCCAGATCTCGGCTGCGCGCTTCCACACCTTTGATGCGCAGCCGAATGCCACCAGCGACGACCCCCAACAACGCCACGCTCAGCAGCGCGAGGAACCACCAGGTCTGCCAGAAAGGCGGCGTGATGACGATGTGCACCGCCGCGCCCTCCTCGTTCCAGACGCCGCTGTTGTTGGAGGCCTTCACCCTGAAGATGTAGGTTCCCGGCCGCAGGTCCGGGTAGTCGGCGTGCCGACGCGTCCCGGCCTCGATCCAATCAGCGTCGAGACCCTCCACCTTGTAGGCATATTGGTTTTTGGCGGGCGCCGCATAGTCCAGCGCGGCAAAATCGAAGGACAGATAGTTCTCCCGGTAGGACAGCTTGATCTGCTCATCAGGAAGCAGATCGGTGCGCAGCGGCTGGTTCCTGAGATTGAGTGCGGTGATCACCACCGGCGGCGGGTTGGCGTTGTCGCTGATCTGGTCTGGAAAGAAGGTGTTGAGCCCCGACCAACTGGCGAAGAACATTTCACCCTGTTCATTCTGAAAACAACGGTAACCTACGCCAGCCACCAGGCCATCGCGGGCGTCAAAATATACGAATGTCTCAGTGCGGGGGTCAAAACGCGCCAGGCCCAGCTTGGTATTCACCCATAGGAAACCCTTCGCATCACCTTGAACGCAGTGGACGTACCGGGCCGGGCTGATAGCCGGGATGTAATGGGTAAAGGTCTGAGAGGCCCGGTCAAAACGCACCAACCCATCCTCTATGCTGCCCATCCACAGGGTGCCCTGGGCATCTTCGTAGAAGGACAACACCGGGCCGATCCCTGGGCTCTTCGGATCATTGGGGTCTTGTGGAAAATGGATGATCATGGGTGCTGACCCACCTTCCGCTGCAGGGTCCAGCCGGAAGAGGCCGTGATTCTGGGAACTGAACCAGACCGCCCCCCTCCGATCCGGATAGATCGCTTGAATCCGTTCCAGGGCTGGCAAATCCCCGGATGATTGGAGCGGGGTGAAAGATGAGTCGCCTGGCTTGCGGCGCCTGATTCCCGCGTCGTATCCAACCCACAGGTTGCCCTGCTGGTCCTCAGCGATCGACGATACCCCGCCCCATCCTTCAGGAGATTCCTTTTCAAAGGCCTCTGTTTGAGGGTTGAAGCGGTCCAGACCACCGTTGGTTCCGATCCAAAGATTTTCCGCCCGGTCTTCAAGGATGGCATTCACTGCGCCATGATAAAGGCTGTCGGGATTGTTGCGGTCATACTGGTAGACCTTCAGGCTGCCCGTGCGGCGGTCCAGCCGGTTGAGCCCACCCGCGGATGTGCCGACCCACAGGATGCCGTGACTGTCGTGATACACTGACAGGATGATATTGTCACTCAAGCCAGGCAAATATCCGGGTTGAACTCCTGCCCACTGGTCGGGTTGGTTCGGCCCCTGCTGGTAGTGGGTGAAGCGGCTAGCAACATCATTGACCTTACAAACCCCGTTGGTTGTGCCAAACCAGACAACGCCGGAATGATCCTGGTAGATATCCCACACCGTGTCATTGCTCAGACTGTGCGGATCGCCCGGGCTAAAGTAGTATCGGTAAAAGCGGCCCGCTGCGCGATCGAACAAATTCAGGCCGTCCATGGTCCCAATCCATAACCGGCCGCGATCGTCCTCCTTGATGGACCATACGCGGTTGTGACTCAGGCTGTAAGGGTCATCCGGATCGGTTAAGAAGCGGGTGAATTGTCCTGTCGTACGATCCAGCCGGTTGAGTCCGTTGTATTGGGTGCCTGCCCACACCGCGCCTTGCTGGTCTTGAAAGACCGTATTGACGACATTACCCCCGGCACTGTCCTGGTCCTCAGGAACGATCCGGTACCTGACGGGATTCTGCTGTGCTAACGTCCCAGGGCTGAAATACAATAAACCGTAGGCTGTCCCCAGCCAGGTTCCTCCACCGCTGTCAACCAGGAAGCTCAAGACTCCCTCGTTCTCAAAATAGCGGGTAAACGTATCCGTTGCAGGTTCGTAGCGGTTCAATCCGCCGTTGGTTCCAATCCACAAGGCCCCAGAAGAGTCCTCGCCGAAGGTATTGATCCTGCCCGGCAGCAGGCTTTGCGGATTGGCGGCGTCAGGCTTGTAATGGGTGAATTCCCCGGTCTTCATATCCCGGCGCACCAGGTCGGCGGCGGTGCCGATCCACAGGTTGCCGGCGCGATCCTGATAAAGGCGCGAAATACTGTTGCTGGCCAGAACATCCTCACCGGATACAAGGGTGTAAATTGTAAAATTGAAACCATCGTACTTGTTGAGCCCATATCCCGTTCCAAACCACATGAAGCCCCGCTGATCCTGGAGAAGGGATTGTGACAGGCTGAAGGACATGCCATCGGCCGCCGATAGGCAGTCGAAACGCAAGTTGGGTGCCGTAGAAGATTCAGACGATTGTTGAGGATGTCGGAGTTGAGGGCGGCTTTCGATCAGCGAGTCAGGCAGACCCGAGAGGGTCCCTGCTGCGGTTTTGGGTTGCGAGGTGACCAGGGGGAGCGCGCGGCCAGTGGCGCGGCCCAGAACAGGCAAGCCGCCGAAGGCCGTCAACAAGACCAACCCGACGGGGAGGAGCAGTTTCAACATCGACTCACCGCCACCTCACGTTATCGTCTGATTCTACTACGCGACTTTCACCGCCGTCAACTCACGGATGAGCCGCAACAGCTTTTCGGGAGGGTCTGCCTTGTAAGCGAACACGTCGGCGCCGGCCTGCAGAGCCGCTTCGCGCAGCTCGTCTTTGCCGCTCATGAAGATCACGCGCAGGTCGGCACAGGCCCGGCGGATCGTTGCCAGCAGCTCTTCGGCAGGCATGCCCGGCAGCTCCCAGTCCAGCAGGACCAGGTCAGGACAGCCGTCGCGTATCTGGTCGAGCAACGCCTGCGCGTCGGTCGCCTCTCCGGTGACCCGCCAGCCCGATTGCTCCTCCAGCAGGACGTGCAAACCGAAGCGGACCCTGGGTTGGGCATCCCCGATCAAGATGTTCAATGTCTTGTCTGCCATATGAGCTCGCGAATGACGATGGGTATGGTCTGCTCGCGCTGGATCAAGCATTGAACTCAGGATAAGCCACAAACGCCTTTTCTACATCGGGCGCCCGGTGGGTTTCGTGGCTAAGCCAGGTGGCCTAATTCTCTAAGCCCGTTGCAAGCATCATCCGCAGCACCGTTTCGTCGTCCTCCACCTCGCCGGTGGGGGTGAACCCCTGCTTCAGGTAGAACTCCTTGGGGCTGCCCTCGCCTTCGCCGCAGCTCACGAGAAGCTCGGTGGCGTTTGGGCGGGTCTTGACGTACTCCACCAGCCGCTGGATGGCCTGGCGGCCGTAGCCGCGGCCCTGGTGCGGCTCCGCGATCATGAACCGCCACAGGAAGTACTCCGGCGTCGTGTCGTCGTCCACGATCATCATAAAGCCGACCGGCGCTTTGCCCGCGTAGATGGCGCGGAACCAGGCGTGCTTGTTGAAGTGCGCCTGCGCCAGAGAAACCGCGTTGGTCGCGACGAAGTTCTTGCGCGGCTCCGTCAGCGTATCGCTGAGCTGGCAGACGCCCCAAACGGTGTCTTCGGTGATCGGCTGCAGGCTCACCTCGTCGTACGGTCCCAGGTGCGTTTGCAGCAGTGGGAGCAGCCGTTGGATCGCCGCCACGACCGGCTGGCCGGCCGTGGCGTATTCCTGGACCAGCTTGCCGATGAGGTCGAGGTAGACCGCCCACCAATGGGTGTCCGCGGTCGGGTCGATCGCCTCCGTCACCACCCGCTCCAGCCTGTACCGGATGCGCCGCTGGTGCACCGCCGAGAGGCTCGGCCGCAGCAACTCCACTTCTTGCACCAACTCCTTCAGCGCCAGCTTCAGCGCGTCCGGGATGCCGGCGTTCTCCAACTTATCGATAAGCTCTTGCTCCACAAATGCCTCCACCGATAAAGATAGCGCCCGCCGTCGGGAGGGCAGGCTCAGCAGGTGTAGATTCGCGCGTCCTTAGCCGGTTTCCAACCGGCTTTCACCTTATCAGCCGGTTGTGCTTCCGCCACCTGCAGGTGGAGCCACCGGCGGGCCCGCCGTCCAGCGGCTTGCGGTATGCCGCGTTGCGCTTCACCACGCGGAAACCGCAGGCCTCGTAGACCCGGGTGGCGCCGCTGATGTTCTCGCTGTCCACGCCGAGCGCGGACTCGGTCATCCCCTCCGCCTTCTGGGCGCGCAGGCTGCGGACGATGAGCGCGCGCGCCAGGCCGCGGCGGCGCCAGGGCCGGCCGACGCTGATCCCCTCGGTCCACCCGCGCTGCCGGCGGAACTCCTCGTTCTCGGCGTAGTCGATGTAGGTGTTCACCTGGCCCGCGACCTGGTCGGTGGCCACATCCCAGGCGATCTGCCACAGGTGGGGCTGGAAATGCGCTTTGTCGCCCAGCCAGGCCTGGTAGTCCTCCTCGGTCGGCGGCGAGTAGCCCCAGTGATCGCGGAAGGCCTCGTTGCCGGCATCCCAGATGGCGCGGTAGTGTTCGGGCAGGGCCGGCCGCACCTCGATCCCGTCCGGGAGCGGGAAGTCCGGGATTTCTTCCAGGTCGGGCCGCACCATCTGGTAGAAGCAGCGCACCGGCCGGTAGCCTTCCTGTTCCAGCAGGGCGGTCAGGCCCGCGGCGCCCTGCAGGGCAAAGGCCTGGTAGACCTTGGCCCGGTCGGCGGGATGGCCGGCCGCGATCTCGGCCAGGCGGCTCTCCATGCAGTGCAAGACCGCGCGGCCGATGCCTTTGCGCCGCCAGGCAGGGGCCAGGTAGGCGAAGGGGTTGTACACGAGCGGCCCGCCGGTTTCGTCAAACCAAAAGACGCGCGCATAGCCGGCCACCTCGCCGTTTACCTCGATGATCAGCATATCATGCGCCGGGTCGCTGTTCGACAGGTGCGCCTAGTTGTTCGTGATCCCTTCCAGGGTGACGACGCGTTCCTCGCCATCTGCGGCCTCGCTGGCATTGACTGCTGCAACCATGGCCGGGAAATCGGCGGGTCCGCGAAAGTGGCGGAACACCAGCCCCGGGATGGCCGGGGCGCCAGGGACTTGGATCGCATCTGGAATTGATTCGGACATTGTCTTGGCCTCCCTGTCGTACTGCGGCTACTTTCGAATCGCCACCCCGTTATGGATCACCAACCGCACCTCGGCCAGCACTGCCAGGTCAGCCAGCGGGTCGCCGTCCACCACCAGCACATCCGCGATCTTGCCCGGCTCCAGCGTGCCCAGCTCACGGCCGAGGTTGCAGACGACCGCGGCATTGCGAGTGGCGGCGACGATGATCTGCATCGGCGTCATGCCGGCCTCCGCCATCAGGCCGATCTCGGTGACCGGCATCCCCAGGTCGAACTCGGCGTCATACCCGGCGTAGTCCGTGCCCAGCGCGACGCGGCCCCCGGCGGCCACGAAGCGTCCCAGGTTGGTCACGGGCCGCTTGCTCCGCAGCCCCACGCGCTGCCACAGCTCCAGCGTCGGCTCCCAGTATACTCCCCTGTCCACCATGCGGCCGATCACCGCGTCCGGCAGCTCGTCCTCGACCATGTGCGCGATGTCGTCCACGCCGGCATCCAGCGCGGCCGCCAGGTCACCTGTCCGCAGCACGTGCGCCGAGACCCAGGCCCCGCGAGCGTGGGCCGTATCCACGATCGCGGCCGCTTCTTCAGAGGAGAGCATCGGGATCACCTGGCCGAAGGAGCCGCCCGACTCCAGGGCGATCTTGATGAGGTCCGCGCCGTCGTCCAGCAGCCGGTTGATCTTAACAACGGCATCCTGGGGCGAGGTCACCGCCAGCCCCGACGCGCCCCAAGGGATCATCGGATAGCCGTCCGGCACGGTGACCATCGTCCCGGCCGACACCAGGCGCGCGTTCGCGTCGTCGTCAGCCAGCGCATCGCGGCGGGTGAAGAGGTCGCCGGCCGGCGTGGCGCTCAGATCGCGCACGGTGGTCACGCCCCCTTGCGCCCAGGCCTTGAGGTTGCTTGCGTTGTAGCCGGCGTGGATGTGTGCGTTGATGAAGCCCGGCAGGATCGTCGCACCCCACACATCGATCACTTGTGCGTCTGCCGGCACACCGACCTGATCGCGCGGACCGGCCCCGACGATGCGGCCGTCCTCGATCAGCACAACCGCATCGGTGACGGGACTAGCGCCCGTGCCGTCAATGAGTGTGCCGTTGACCAGCGCCAGAACCGCCGCGCTGCCCCCCCGCAGGGGCGATCCCTCTGCGGTCACCCCCGCCGCGCCATCCCTGCCATCGGATGCAGGCGCCGTCGCGCACGCGGCAAGCCACACGCACAACAGCAGCAAGGCCGGAGAACGTGTCTTCATCGTGTCTCCTGTTCTACCACTCCCGCACCCACGGTTCAGAGAGATCATACGCCGTGAACCCCGCCGAGGCATAAAGCGCGTTGGCCGGGACGCTGTAGCCGCCAACGAACGCCACGGCGCACCCCAGTCGCTGCAATCGGCGCAGCGCCTCGGTCAGCACCGCCTTGCCCAGGCCGCGGCGCTGGTGCTCCGGCGCGGCGCCCACCGGCTCGAAGTACGCGGTGCGCGTCACGTCGTCGTACCAGGCCGTGCAGAACGCGGCCATCTCACCGGTGGGCGCGTGCTTGGTGACCGCAGGCTGCTCCGACACGGCGACGATGTCGAGGTCGCGGCGGTAGAGGGGCTGCCGCTGGATGTTGTGGTACCACGCCCACCCTTCGTACTTTTCATCCGGCTCGTTGGGGTGGAACGCGCGCCACGAGACCCAGCTCCGGGCCGGCAGCTCGGCCGCATCGCCCAGCGGCCGCACCGTGTAGCTCGCGGGCGCCGTTATGGCCGGGAGCGGTGCGGACAGCGGCTGGCGGCGCTGGTGCTCCGCGGCGTCAGGCCAGTCAGCGAGCTTGTAGCCGCACCGCGCCAACAGGTCGTGACGCATATCATCGCTGGCGTCTGCGAAGACGAGCAGGCTGCGCCGGCCATTCGGGCGTTGCTCGGCCAACCGCTGCTCGGCGACATCCAGCATCGCCGCTTCGAGCTCCGGCGTGCGCAGCTCCGGATGCACCTGGAAGTGTGCCTCTCCGCCGCCCTCCGGGTTCAGCACCGCGGCGAGCCGGTCGTCGGGCGTCTCCCAGAGGAAGGTCGTCCGCTCGACTGCATCGCTGGCCCGGCAGTTCTCGACGACGTGCCACCGCCAGTAGTCGAGCCGGGCGACGTGCCAGCTCCGCTCGCGCAGCTCGTTGAGCAGCATCACCTCGCGAAGAAAGCCCCGGATACGCCAGTAATCATTTTCATCGCGATACGGACGCAGGGTCAGTCTCATCGTATTATCCTCTATTTGAGCATCACTGCGGGCCGGGGTCCAGCCCAAGGAAGGTGCGCACGCGCGGAAAGAACTGGTCCGGACACCTTCTCCTGTCATCTTCATGAGCCCTTCAGGACCTTCTTCATCGGCTGATACTTCAGCCCGGTTCCCTCGAAGCTCCACCCGTTGCGGACGCCGGTCGTGCGCCGGTAGCCCAGGGCGGTGTAGAACGGGATCGCGTACAGCGTTGAGGCGAGTCGGATCACGGTCACGTCTTCACCGATGAACACCTGCTCGAACGCTTCCACCAGCCGCCGGCCGATCCCGCGGCGCTGGCGGTCGCCCCGGACGAACAGGCTCGCCAGCCGCTCCTTGCGGCCGCGCAGCACGCCGACGATCTCGTCATCCTCTTCGGCGACGAAGACCCACGGGGCGCGGATCACCTTTGCGATGGCCTCCTGATGGGCCGGCTCCGCCGACCACGCGTGCCGGAAGGGGCCGAGCAGCTTGCCCAGCTCATCCCCTGAGGCAAAGGAGAGGTTGAAACGGCTGTATGTGTCGGCGATGAGCCGGCCGACGCACTCCGCATCGGAATCGTGATAGGGACGGATGGTGTACATCCTCTTCTGCCTCCCGCAGGTTTTTCACCGACATGATACGCTAAAAACACCCCAGCGGCATCGGCCAGATGGGGAATCTTCGGCAAGCCTGGTTTAAAAAATAGTGAAACGGCAAAAAATAGAGATAGTTACTCTGGTTTTTGATAAATTCCCTATTGACAAACAAGGTGAAAGAGAGTAAACTTGCGTTTGTGATATTTTATCACAAACTACCGGTCTCTCTTTCAACAGGGAGGTTGACGAGATGAACCGCAAGTTTCAGTTCCTGCCCCAGTTGGGTCTCGCCGTGTGCATCGGCGTGATCGCCTGCCTGTCCCTCTTTGCCCAGCAGCACTCGCCGGGCGCCGTCAGCGCCGCGCAGAATGCGCCGATCGCCAATGACACGCCCACCGTCACGCCGGCGGTCGGGATCTTCCTGCCCCTCGTTGCGAACAAATCCGTTAAGAACCCGACCCCGACGGCCACACTGACGCCGACCTGCCCGTCGTCCGACATGGTCCCCATCCCCGCCGGCCCGTTCCAGATGGGCTGCGACCCGGAGAACGATGGCGGCCTTGGCTGTCCCCCCGATGAGTCGCTGCACACGGTGATTTTGGACGCGTATTGCATTGATAGGACGGAGGTGATGAACAGGCGCTATCGCAACTGTGTGCAGGACGGGGGGTGCACGGCGCCGGCTAACAGTTCGTCCTTCACCCGTCCTTTCTATTACGGTAACTCGACCTATGATGCCTACCCGGTGATTTGGGTGAGTTGGTATCAGGCCAAAGAATTCTGTCAGTGGGCGCACAAGCGGCTGCCAACCGAGGCGGAGTGGGAGAAGGCGGCGCGCGGGGCGAGCGATACCCGCCCTTACCCGTGGGGCTCCGAGGCGCCCGATTGCTCGCGGGCGAATTTCTGGCCTTACCCGGCCTCGAACTGTGTCGGCGACACCAGCCCAGTGGGCGCCTACTCGGCGGGGGCTAGCCCGTACGGCGCGCTGGACATGGCGGGCAATGTGATGGAATGGGTCAACGATTGGTATGATGCCAGCTACTACGACTCATTGCCGGAGCCGGCCAGCAATCCGCAGGGACCGATGACGGGGAGCTACAGGGCGATCCGGAGCGGTTCGTGGGATTATGTTGCGGCGAACGTCCGTGTGGCGGACCGCGACGGGAGCTATCCCGGCTTCGCGCACTACATCTTCGGCTTTCGTTGCGCCTTCTCCGATACGTCGCCTGCTACGCCGACGCCGACCGCCACCGCCACCTTCACGCCGACTGCCACCTTCACGCCGACGCCAACCGCCACCTTCACGCCGACACCGACGCCAACCGCGACCTTGACACCGACGCCAACTGCCACGGCCACGCCGACGGCAACACCGACGTCGTTCTGCGCGTCGCCCGAGATGGTCCCCGTCCCCGCCGGCCCGTTCCAGATGGGCTGCGACGCGGCGAACAACGGCGGTTACTTGTGCAACTCGGGCGATCTGCCCTTGGGGGGCGAGCTGCCACTGCACGAGGTGATCCTGGACGCGTATTGCATTGACAAGACGGAGGTAACCAACACGCAATATGAGCAATGTGTGACAGCCTTGGGGTGCGCGGCGCCGGCTGACAGTTCGTCCTACAGCCATCCGTTCTATTACGGCAACCCGCTCTACGATGCCTACCCGGTGATCAATGTGACCTGGTACCAGGCCAACGACTACTGTCAATGGGCGGACAAGCGGCTGCCAACCGAGGCGGAGTGGGAGAAGGCGGCCCGCGGGTCGAACGATACCCGCCCCTACCCGTGGGACGCCCCGGGGCCGATCTGCGATCTGGCGAATTGCGGCATGAACGTGGGCGACACCAGTGCGGTAGGCAGCTACCCTCTGGGGGCCAGCCCGTACGGCGCGCTGGACATGGCGGGCAATGTGATGGAATGGGTCAACGACTGGTTTAGTGACACCTACTATAGCTCATTATCGGAGCCGGTCATCAATCCGCAGGGACCGGCGACGGGGATCTGGAGGGCGGTGCGGAGCGGGTCATGGTGGCTCCCTGCGTCGATGGTCCGGACGGTGTCCCGCCACGCATGGGGTCCCGACTACTGGAACAACGTTCTCGGCTTCCGTTGCGCCCGCTCCGATTGACGCTGAAGGCGCGGGGTCCTGGACTGCCTGCGAAGCAGGCGTGGACTTCAGGGCGTTCTGGAACGGAGGGATCCTCAAGGGGGCTTTGTCCCCCTTGAGCCGCGTCACCGCTGAGCAAGCACACCTGCCATCTCGGGCACGAAATGGCGGCGTGCAGTAACTTGTTGTTACCCTCCCCAACGGGCGCTGGCCGGCAAGCGCGGCCGCCGCCTGTTGGTCGCGTTCACGTTGGACCTGGAGGCGGAACGCCTGTGGCAGGCGGAACGCGGGATGGCGCCAGGCGGTCCCTGTCCGCCAGCTCAACGTAGCTGCGCCTGTCGGATGACCGCTCGCAGGATCCTCCTGGAAGATCTACATCTCGCACTCCGCTCACCCCCCGTACAAGCCTGCGATCTGCTCGGCGTAGTCCTGGATGCTGCGCCGCAGCGGGCAGGGCGCCAGGACCTCGACCGCGGCGCCGAAGCCCAGTAGGCGCGCCCGCGCGGCCTCCAGCGACTCGAAGGGCAGCAGTACGCAATACGCAATAAGTCGAAAGGAGACCATCCCATGAACGATCTCGCCGTCCGCATCGTGAAACTCGAACCGCTGCGCGTCGCCAGCTTTCACGGCTTCGGCCCAAGCCCAGAGCACTTGGCCGCGGAGAAGCTGGCCGCCTGGGCCGGGCCGCGCGGCTACCTGGCCGATCCGGCCCGGCACCGCATCTTCGGCTTCAACAGACCGACTCGCTCAGATGCGTCAAGACGCCCATCGGTGAGATCTTCCGAGTCACCCTCGGATGACCGATGTACTCCACCCTGCCCGGACCGCCGATAGTGACGTCCAGCTCATCTGCCGCGCGCACGACGGCATGACCCCCCGGCCCACGGAGGATAACCGTGGTCTTGCGGCTCTCCAGGCCATGCGCAGCGTACTCGCTCATGCCGTTCAGCAACACATGCTGCTCGCCGGCCCGGCCGCTCACCTCGATCTTGCACGGACTCGGCGCCGCCACGGTGACGTCGAGCCGTCCCGCGTTGAGGCCGGCAATGCGCAGGGCGCCTACCCCGCCGAACTTCACGTGCAGCCGCTCGGTCTCGACGTTGTCTGCGCTGGCATGGGCCAGGCCGAAGATGTCCAGGCTGGTGAGATGCTTGACCGTCACGACGTACTTGACCTGCGCGCGCGTCAAGCTGGTGGCCAGCGCGGCGCTAAGCTTGTCCGACCAACTCCCGCCCATCTGGATGCTGAGTTGGCCGTTCTGGACCTCCGTCTTGATTTTGGTGAGGATATCCGGACTGGCCTCGATGGTCAGCGACTCACGTTGGCCCTGCTCGATCACGACTTCGTTCTCCACGTTACCGACCTGCAGCGCGACGCGATAGAAGCTGCCGGCCTCGATGGTTTTGGTGATGTGTTGAGTGGTGTCCATCTTCCTTCTCACCTTATTTTCTCTTTTGTTGACCCGCCAGGACCTTCTTCATCGGCTTCTACCCCCACGCGCTCCCAGCCGGTTTCAACCGGCTTGCACTTTATCAGCCGGTCGGCTTCAGCCACCGGCGGACTTCAGCCACCGGCGGCTCTCCCAGCGAACAACGCGCCGAGGTAGCGACTCACCGAGAACGGCTGGCCGGACAGCAGGTTCTGCGCGTGGAACAGTCTCGCCACCGCCCGCAGCGCCCACCAGGCCGCCGCGTACGTCAGCCCTGCCGCCAGCAGCAACTGCCACAACGGCACCACGCCATTGCTCAGCCGCATGATCATCACCACCGGCGCGGTGAAAGGAAAGAAGCTTAAGGCAACCGGCAGCGGTGCGTCTGCGACCTCAGCTACCGGGGCCATCAGGCCGACCATGTAACCGATCAGCAGCGGGATCATGGCGATGACGTTGGCAACCCCGGCCTCCTTCATCTTGGGCGCCAATGCACCCGCTCCGGCCATCAGGCTGGCGTACAGCCCGTACCCGCCTGCGAAGAACACCACGCCCCAGACCAGGATCTCGACCGGAAACGCGAAGTTCGCCGGCAGGCGCAGGGTGGAGCCGCCCAGGTTGGCCGAGATGGCCATCGCGGCCAGCCAGGTGACCGTTTGGAGGATGCCCAGGGCGCCAAGCGCCAGTGTTTTCCCTGCCAGGAGCTGCCGGGGGCTGACTGCAAGCAGCACGACTTCCAGGGTGCGGTTTTCCTTTTCGACGCCGACGGCATTGAACAGCAGGCTCGAGCTAATCATGAAGGTGGCAAAGAAGATCGCCACCATTATCGATGGGAAGTAGCGGACGAGATCGTTTGATTGGCAGGCCGCGCCGGGGCGGGAGCAGTCCTCGCCTGCCTGGCCAACACCGCTCTGCGCCGTGACGTCGGTCGTCGTGACATTCCAGGCAGGATTCCGGACCTGGTCTGCCAGCTTCTCATCCCGGCCCAGCAGATTGACCGTCAGCGTCCAGGCCATCACCCAGGGCTGCCCGTCTGCGAGATACGAGCGTGTGTCAGGGTACACATAGTAGACCAGGCCGCGCTGAACGACGTCCGGTGGGACGATGTAGTACGCGGTGATCTCCCCGGCCGCCAGCGCCTGCTGCGCGTGTGCTTCGTCCGCATAGCCGCGCAGACGGTCTGCCGGGATATTTGAGGGGATGGCGCGAATCAGGCTGCTCTGGTCCACGTAGCCCTCGACGGCGATCTCGGATTGCTGCGGAGCGCCGGCTGCGATGTTCTCGCCATCACCGGAGCTTCCTCGCGTGAACGTGACGGCCGCGACGATCAGCACCGCCACGAGAGGCACGACGAAAGCGAAGATCACGTACCCCGCGCTGTGCAGCGTCTTGGAGATCTCCTGCCGCATCACCAGTAGCGTTTTCGGCATGTCCGTTCCCTAACTCCTTTGCAGCAGCCGTCTGAAGCTCAGCCGCCGCCCGTAGCGCAGCATCCCCAGCCGGAAGGCGCGGCTCGCCAGCCAGATGGCGCCGGCTGCACACAGCGCCTGCACCGCCGCGCTTGCCGCCACCTGCCAGGCCGGCACTACGGTGAAGATGTTTCGCATGCCGATCGTCATCAGCGATGTAAAGGGCAAGACGCTCATCAGGGTCGCGAGGGGGCTGTGCGGCGTGCTCAGAAACGACCAACTGACGTAAAACGGCAGGAGATGCAGCACGAAGAAGATCCCGCTGACCGACTGGCCTTCCTGCGTGGTGCTGACGGTCGCCCCGATGGCGGTCATCAGGGCAGTTGCCAGCACATAGGAGGGGATGCCGACCGCCACGACGGCGGTGACAGTGCGCCAGTCCATGCTCAGATCGCTGAGCCATTCGATGCCTGCCGCTCTGCCGGCGAAGACCCCGAGGAGCACCACGGCGGTCCACGAAGCCAGCAGGGTCAGGCTGATGGCCACGATGCCCACGATTTTCCCACCGATCAACTGGAGCGGCGAGACGGTCGTGATCAGCACCTCCATCGTGCGGTTCTCCTTCTCGTCGGCCATCGCGCTCAGCGTGTAGCCGGCGCTCAGTATGAGCATGAACAAGAACGCGGCCGCGATGAAGAGCGGCATCATCAAGCCGAAGGTTGGCGCGTCCGTGGGGGCTTGCCGCTTGCCGTCTATGGAGCGGACGACGAAATCCGCCCCCATCGCTGCCCGATAGGCGATCTCCGGCGGCTGATCGGTGAGCAGACTGACCTGCAGCAGATCGTAGAATTGGCGCCAGGCGTTTTCTCCCACCTTCTCGGCATGGAGCACCTCCAGGCGCCGTGTCTCCCGGTAATCCGATGGCAGCACGAAGCAGGCCTGGATCCGGTTCGCTTCCAGGGCCGCGCGGCCGTCCGCTTCAGTGGCGAAGGAGACAAATGCCAGCGGATCGTCGTATTCGGCCGCCCAGCGCGACCTGATCTCAGCGGCAATACGCGCCTCGTCCAGCACCCCCGCATGATCCACGTACCCAACCGGTTGCGATCGGTCTCGGAGCGACTCCATGTACAAGCCTAGCCCGACACTGAGTGCAATGAAGAAAGGGATGCTGAGCAGCGTGAAAATGAAGCTCCGCTTGAGGACGTTCCGCCGGTATTCATACGCGGCTACGCGCCAGAGCTTATTCATCGCATATCTCCCTCCGACACCACGCGAATGAAGATCTCATCCAGCGAGGGGATCGCGATCTCGAACTTCTCCAGCAGCGCGCCGCCGGTCATCAACTCTTTCAGGACATCCTGCGGCATCGTGCGATCGTCCAGCGTCCAGAGCACGGCGTTGTTGTGCGGCCGGCTTTCCTTCACCCCGGCGATGCGCGGCAGCTCGCCCGCGCCGCGCACCAGCACCGCGTGGCCGGAGAAGCGCCGCTGGATCTCATCCAGGCCGCCATAGAGCACGGTGCGTCCCTGGTCGATGAGCAGGATGCGGTCGCACAGCTCCTCCACCTGGTGCATCTGGTGGGTGCACATGATGGTCGTCACCCCGGCCCCGCGCAGCTCAGCCAGCAGGTCCTTCACCAGTTGGACGTTCACCGGATCCAGGGCTGCGAATGGTTCGTCAACGACGATCAGCTCCGGCCCGTGGAGGATGGTGTTGATGATCTGGGCCTTCTGCTGCATGCCTTTGCTCAGTTCCTTGACCTTCTTGCCCTTGTGCGCGGCGAGATCGAAACGCTCGAGATATCCATTCAAACGTCTGCGGGCCTCCCGCTCCGGGACGCCCTGCAGTGAGGCCATATACAGCAGGCAGCGCTCCAACGAAACGTCCTGATAGAGGCCGCGCTCCTCCGGCATATAGCCGATGCGAGCTTTCTTGTCCTCAGTCATCGGGCCGCCAAGGAGAGATATCGTGCCGCTGTCCGGCTTGAAGATATTCAGCAGTATCCGAATGGTGGTGGTCTTGCCTGCGCCGTTGGGGCCCAGCAGGCCGAAGATTTCCCCACGCTCCACCTCGAACGACACGTCGTCGACCGCACGTGTGCCGCTGAATGACTTGGCGATGTGACGGGCCTCGACGATGCTCATCCTGTTCCTCCCACGGGTGCGCCTTTGCCTCCCGATCCCTACCATACAACACAAACTCCCCGCCGGCATCGGCCAAGTGGGGAGTCCGCGGATTGGACAGGTGGATGATCTGGCAGGTTGCCGCGGTGCGCCGTTCATAGTACAATCAGCATTGCCGTATATGGCACGTCATGTTTGGCACGCATGGATGGCACGCCATGATCGAGATCAAGAACCTGCAGAAGATGGCTGGACAGCAGCTTGTCCTCAATGTCACGGCCCTTCGCGTGGAGCCGGGCGAGATTGCGGCGATCGCAGGTCCAGCGGGAAGCGGCGCGGAGGTACTTTTCGATGTGCTGCTCGGTAGGGTGCGGCCTTCGGCGGGCGGGGTGCGGATGGCTGGGAGCGATCCCACCGATAAGGCAGTCTTCAGCCGCCAGGTCGGCGTCCTCTTCGCAGAGGATGGTCTGTACATACACCGCTCATCGCGCGCGAACCTGCTTCTGCACTGCCAATTGCACGGCCTTCCCCCGGCCAGGGCCGACGAGGTGCTGGCGCTGGTGGGGCTGAGCGACCAGGCCGATGCCGGGTTTGATAAGTTGCCCTCAGGCTTGCGCCGCCGGCTGGCCTTCGGCCGCGCGATCCTGCATCGGCCTCAGGTGCTGCTGCTGTGCGATCCATTCACCCGATGCGACCAGGCGACCATCGCGCTCCTGGGGCGCCTGATGCGTGACCTGGCCGAGGCGGGCGCGGCCGTGCTGATCCTGGTCGATACCCATGACACCACTCTGCTGGACCCCCTATGCGACGTCATTTACACGGTAGATAGCGGTCGCCTGGCAGAAGCATCTCAGCCTACTGAAAGTGCGGCCGCCGCGCAACCCTTCAAGATCCCCGTCCGCACTGAGGATAAGGTGATCCTCCTCAACCCCGGTGACATCCGCTACATCGAAGCGCAGGGCGGCCACGCGGTCGTACAAACCGCCTCTGGCCGGCTGGCCACCCAATTCACGCTGGCCGAGCTTGAGGCGCGGCTGGCGCGCAGCGGCTTTTTCCGCGCCCATCGTTCTTACCTGGTCAACCTACAGCACATCCAGGAGATCATCCCGTATACCCGCAACAGCTTCAGCCTCCGCCTGGATGACGCGGCCGGCACTGAGGTCCCGCTGAGCAAATCGGCCGCAGGGGAATTGAAGGCACTGCTGGGATACTGATGAGCATTGCGCCAGGTGAAATCGGCTGGGGGTAGTTCTCAGCAATCTCTGGTATCGAGGCTTTGGCCGGTTTCTTGCGTTGATCACCCAACCGGCTAAAGCCTCGATTCCGGCATACTTACGGCATTCACTCAGCCCGCCAAAACCGCCATTCATCACTCCGAAGCGCCGTTCAGCGCATTTTTGTTGCATCCGTCCGCCGGACTCTATATACTGAGCGCAGAGTTTGCGTTCGGAGGTGCGCCATGAACGGCAAGGCAATCCAGGTACAAGATCTAGCGCGGCGCTACGACGGGACGGTATACATGCCGTTGGTCGCGCTGGCCGGCATCAGCTTCGACGTCGAGCGGGGGGAGATCTTCGGCTTTCTCGGCCCTAACGGCGCAGGCAAGACCACAACTATCAAGATCCTGACCGGGCAACTGCGCCCCAGCGCGGGCCGCGCCTGGGTGATGGGCTGCGACGTGGTGACAGAACGGGACGCGCTCAAGCCGCAAATCGGGGTCGTGTTCGAGTATCAGAACCTTTATCAACGCCTTTCGGCCCGTGACAACCTGAACTTCGCTGCCAGCCTCTACGGCGTCCCGAAGTCTCGCGTGGATGAAGTCCTTGAACAGGTCGGGCTGCAGGAACGCGCGAACGACGGCCTGAAGGCTTACTCTAACGGCATGAAGCAACGGCTGCTGATCGGCCGCGCGCTGATCCACCGACCGGCGGTGCTCTTCCTGGATGAGCCGACGCGCGGCCTCGACCCCGGCATGGCGCGCAGCATCCGCCAGATGGTCGCCGACCTTGCGCGACAGGGCATCACGATCTTCTTGACCACCCACTACATGGAAGAGGCCGATCAGCTCTGTAACCGGGTCGCGATCCTGGATCGAGGCCGGATCGTCGCACTCGACGCGCCCGGCCGGCTGAGAGCCGCTCACGGCGGGGGCACGCTGGAGGATATCTTCATCGTGCTGACCGGCCGGGAGTTGCTGTAGGGGCAGGGCCTTGCGCCTGCCCTTGCCGGAGTAACGGAGGGACAACCATGAATACCACGAAGACTCGTTGGCTGGCCCATCTACGCATCATGTGGGCCATCACCACCAAAGATATCCTTGAGGCGCTCAAGAACAAGAACATCGTTGCCTTGCTCGCCACATCGCTGCTGATGGTGGTCTTCTACCGGGTCTACCCTGGGCTGCTCAGGGGCGGGGAACTGCCCAGCCTGCTGATTTACGACGAGGGCGCCTCTGCCCTGGTCGCGCAACTGGAGGCCAGCCCGACGTTTGATGTCTGGGTCCGCTATCGGTCGGTGGCGCAGCTCCAGGAGGATTTGGCCAATGGCGACGCGCCGGAGCTGGGCCTGGTGCTTCCGGCCGGCTTCGACCAGGCCCTGGCTGAGGGGCGCCCCCTCGTTTTGCCGAGCTACACTATGAACTGGGTGCCGGACGAAGCCGCCGCAGCCCTGCGTGGGAGCGCGGCAGCCGAGATCAGCCGGCTGGTCGGCGCGTCGGTAACGATCGAGCCGCAGGCGCCCGTGTACCCGCGCCCCGATTCCGGCGGGGTAGGCGTCACGATGGGGATGGGCCTCCTCTTCGTCCTGACGATGGTCGGGCTGGTGCTGATACCGCACTTGATGCTGGAGGAGAAGAAGGACCGCACGTTGGAGGTGCTGCTGGTTTCCCCAGCCAGTGTTTGGCATCTGCTCATCGGCAAGGCTCTCACTGGCCTCTTCTACACGCTGCTCGCCGCAGCCGCCGCACTGGCGATCAGCAGCAACCTGATCCTGCACTGGGGGCTGGCGATCGCGGCTACGGTGGCGGGCGCGTTGTTCCTGGTGGCGGTGGGGCTGTGGCTGGGCATGCGCATCGAAGACCGCGGACAATTGTCCGTCTGGATCTCGATTCTCATCGTCCCGTTGCTCTTCCCGGTGATCCTGACGTTGCTGGAACCACTCATCCCGGACGTGCTGGTGCAGGGTGTGCGCTGGATTCCAACGGTCGTGGTCTTCAACCTGTTGCGCACAGCGATCGCCAACCCCATTCCTGCCGGGAGTGGGCTGAGCGGCCTCGCGTGGGTGTTGGCCTGGGCAGGCGTGGCGATGGCGGCGGGTGCCTGGCTGGTGCGACGGCTGGACCGGGTGGCCGAGGGAGCCACGCCGGCCCTGCCGAACGTAAAGCAGGCTCTACCTGGATCGCGGAGCATCCTGAGCGGAGGGGTGCAGTGGTTCGCGGCCCGCAGTCGAAGGATGCGGCCTCACAGCGAGGAGCCTGATCTCCCGACAAGCGCATCCTTCGGCTCCGTCCGGCAAACAACGCCGGACTCCGCTCAGGATGCTCGCGTGGTTGGGTCAGGTCTCCCTGCCCCTCTCCGCATCGTCCTTGCCATCACCGCCAAGGACATCCGGGAGGCGCTGCGCAACCGGCTGTTCATATCGATCTTGTTCGGCGTCGGGATTATGATCGCTACCAATGCGCTGCTGCCGCGGCTCCTGTTCCGAGGTATGGTCCCAACTGCGGTCGTCTACGACGAGGCGCAACCTGGCAGCTCGCGCTACAATGCGCTGCGCGCGTTGGTGGGGCGCAGCGATTATCGGCTGGTCATGATGGACTCCCGCGCCGAGCTAGAGCAAGCTCTAACGCAAACGCGCGCCGAACGGTTGGGACTAGTGATACCGGCAGACACGGCCGGCGGCCAGGCCATCGAGGTGACCGGCTACCGGGCGCACTGGGCTGCACCGGATAAGATCGCCGCGTGGGCTGACCTCTTCGCCGCTGAGTTGAGCGCTGTGCTCGGTCGGCCGGTGCGCATCAACTTGGGCGCAGGGCTCACTGACGCGGCGCATCTACTTTACCCCGCTGTCGATGCCGGGGGCGAACCGTTGATGGCTGCACTCCTGTTGGCCATTGTGGTTACCACATTGGGTTTGGCGTTGGTGCCGCTGCTGCTGATTGAGGAGAAAGAAGCTCATACGCTGGACACGCTGCTGGTCTCGCCGGCCAGCTTGGGGCAGTTGGTAACCGCGAAAGCCGCGGCGGGCTTCACCTACTGCGTGGTCGCGGCCGCGGTGCTGTTGGTGTTCAACTGGTCATTTTTCGCCGCCCCGGGTGCCGCGCTTGCCGCCGTGCTGTTGGGCATCGCCTGTGTCGTGGCGCTGGGCCTATTGTTGGGGGTGCTGGCAGACAACCCAAGCGCGCTGAGCCTGTGGGGTGTCGGCGGGCTGCTGGGGCTAGGGGGGCTGACCGCAGCCGCGTTCCTGGCTCCTGCGACCTGGCCTGCGGCGCTGCGTTTGGTTCTGGCCTGGCTGCCCGGCGCACAGATGATTAACCTGCTGCGCTACTCGATGGCAGGCAACGTGCCGGCCGCGCTGCTGTGGTCAAGCGCGGCGGCCCTGGCCGCGGCCGCAGTCGTGACCTACGCCCTGGTGGGACTGGCGCTGCGGCGGTCGAGAGGGTAAAGCTACGCATTCTCGCTCAGATGCGTCAAGACGCCCATCGGTGAGATCTTCCGAGTCACCCTCGGATGACCGATATACTCCACCCTGCCCGGACCGCCGATCGTGACATCCAGCTCATCCTCCGCCCGAACGACGGCGTGGCCGCCCGGCCCTTTGAGCCCGACCGTGGTCTTGCGGCTCTCCAGGCCGCGGCCATCGTACTCCCCCATGCCGTGCAGTGTCACATGCTGTTCGTGGGCCCGGCCGCTCACCTCGATTCGACATGGACTCGGCGCCGGCACTGCAATGTCGAGCCTTCCGGCATTGAGCCCGGCAATGCGCAGATCCCCCACCCCGCCAAACCTCACGTCCAGCCGCTCGGTCTCGATGCCATCCACGCTGGCGTGCGCCAGGCCGGCCATCTCCAGGCCGGTGAGATTCCTGGCCGTCACGAAATACCTGACCTGCGTTCGCGTCAAGCTGGTGGCGAGCGCTGCGCTGAGCTTCTCCGACCAGCTTCCGCCCATTCGGATGGCGAGCTGGCCGTCCAGGACTTCCACCTTGAGCCTGGCAAGAACGTCCGAATCGGCCTCGATCGTCAGCGATTCCCGCTGGCCGTGTTTGATCTCAACCTGGTTTTCGATGTTGTTGACCTGCAGCGAGATGCGGTCGAAGCTGCCGACCTCGACCGCCTGGGTGACGTGCTCAGTCGCGATCATTTTTCCTCTCCTCCTGTTTTCGATCCCAGCATATCTCTTACTTCACTTTCCTGGCCGGCAGCACGAATCCCTGCATCTCCACGTTGAGACCGGTCGTCTGGCCGACGGCATCCCTGGCAAACACGACCCGCGTGTCTTCATCCTGCACGAAGAAACGGGTCTCCGATTCGGCATACACCTGCGCCCAGTGCTGGCCGTCGGTGGAGACGTATAGGCTCCCGCCTTCGAGCTTGACGTAGACCGCCCCCCCGGTGGTCAGCTCATAGGTGCCGGCGTAGGCTTGCAAAATCGCCGGATCGACCTCAATCGCCACCGGCTCGGGCGGCGGGATCTTCACCTGTGAGGGGTCGAAGGGTGTATAGCCCAGCCAGTCGAACGGCGTATAGACGTCGCCGATGGCCGCCTGCACGATCTCGGCTGCTACACTCTCGAAGTTGTCGCTGTTGCTCAGCAACACGATCCCAATGCCTCGATCCGCGTAGGTCACGGTGAGGTTCTGGTAGCCGAAGTCGTGGCCGGTGTGGAAGAAGGCGCGCCCCTGCTCGGCGTCGAAGCGGCCCCAGCCTAAGCCCCAGGCCAGGTGGATGTCCTGGTATTTGTTCGTATCTTGCCAGGCGCCCGGCCCAAACATTTGCTGGTACGCGATGGCGATCTGCGGTCGCAACATCTCATCCATCGTGGTTTGGCGCTGGCCGGTCGCGTTTAAGATTGCAACCAGCAGGCGGGCGTAGTCCTCGGCCGTGGTGACCATGGAGCCGGCCGCGTCCGGTGCAGTCCGCCGCGGCAGCTTCTTGGGCCGGCCGTACTCGTCGTGGGGCCGCGCGGCGTTCGCGTCGAATGTCTCCCGCCAGGCATAGCTGGTGCGGGTCATGCCCAGCGGCCCGAAGACCTTTTCCTGGGCCAGCGTCTGGAGGTCGCGTCCGGTCACCTCCTCGATGACCATTTGCAGCAGAGCAATGCCTTCACCCGAGTAGCTGTGCCGGCTGCCCGGCGTGAACAGGAATTTCAGCTGGCCATCTGGCTCGAGGATGCGCCAGTTTGGGAAGCCGGTGCTGTGGCTGAGCGCCATTCGCGCTGTGATCTGCTTGTAGCGGTCATCGCCGGCCAGGTCCGCGTAGTTCGCGTACTCCGGCAGCGGCTTGGCCAGGTACGCCTGCACCGGCGTATCGAGGTCGATGACACCTTCCTCGGCTAACAGCATCACCAGGTAGGCAAAGACGGTCTTGCTGAGGGAGGCCGCCCCGGTGACCGTCTGCGTGTCGAAGGGTGTCCCGCCGGCCTTGTCCCGATAGCCGAACGCGTGCGTGTAGGCGATCCGGTTGTCGTTGATGATCGAGACCGACAGTCCTGCAACGTTCGCTTTCGCCATCGCCTGCTCGATTGCGGCTTCCATCTCGGCAGTTGACACGGGCGCTCCGTCGAGCGCCTTCAGGCTCGGGCCACCCGCCGCCTTCCCCCCGTCCGTTGTCCCTTGCCCCCCGTCCCCTGTCGCCTGGCGCGTGTCCCCTGTCGCCTGTCCCCCGTCCCCTGTCGCCTGGCGCGTGCCGCCGTCAGCGCCGCATCCCGCAAGGGTCAAGAACGTGACGAGCACCAGGGCAATGTGAAGACCTGGCTTCGCAGACATCTGAACGCCTCCCAGTGTCAGCCCCTTCACCCGAGCCTCGTCAGGGTCGACAGCATGCCCAGCACGAGGAGAGCGTCGGCGATGGCATGCGCCAGGATCGCGCCCCACAGGGTGTCCGTGCGTTGGGTGATCCAGCCGAAAGCCAGGCCCAACAGGATGTCCCAGACTACGAACAGCACGAGCTGGAACCCCGCGAAGTAGGTGACCATCCCATGCATCAGGGCCCAGCCCAGCGCGGTCAGCAGCAATGCGCCCCCCGCGCCCAGCAGCGCCTGGAATTTGCGCAGGAACAGGCCGCGCCACCACAGCTCCTCCATGAAGCTGTTGGCCAGCGCAAAGATGGCGATCCAGGGCAGCGCAGCCGCGACGGCCGCCCCACCTGCCGCGCGTGCGCCTTCGAGCCCGTCCAGCAGCACGAAGGGAACGACGCACGTCGCACCGACCAGCAGGCCCAGCAGCAGCGACCGCCCCAGCTTGCCGCGCTGCAGATAGAGGTCGCCGAGGCTGTCGCCCGCCAGCAGGGGGACCAGCAGCATGACCGCCACCAGCGGTGCGGCGTCAAACAGCTTGCTCAGCGTCAGCGCGATGATGGGGCTGCCGGTCAGGCTGTTGGGTGCGGGCAGCGCGCGGCCGATGACGAAGGTCAGCAGGAAGCCCAGCGCCACGGCCAGGTAAGCCGTGCTGATCTTCCCAAGCAGCCGCAGGCGCTCGCTGCGATATAGGAAAATGGCCGCCGCGAGAAAGGCGAGCGACAGCCCCACCCTGGCAGCCAGCCGCCACTGGGTAGGGACCAACGACATCTGGCCGATCGCCGTGACGATCATGCTGAGCACCAGGAAAAGCAGGAACAAGCCGACGTTCGCCGCGCGTCCCGCGGCAGTCTTCCTCGGTGTTGCAAGGGCGTTCAAAGCTTGGGTAGACACGGCAGCCTCCTCCGAACAGTGCGGCAACGGATGGCCTCCGGATTTGTGGATATACGGATGAAGCGAGGGTGCTATCCGTTTATCCGCTGCCATCCGTTGCACCTTCACTCATACCACCATACCGCAACCCCACCCCCACGGCATCGGCCAGGTGGGGGGTATGGGCATTGGACAGGTGGACAATACGCGCCAGCCTCGCCCATTGCAGCAGTTTAGTGGTATAATCCGTCCAACACGCACCACGGAGGGCTTCATTCCATGCCCACCCACGCCACCTTCGATGCCATCGTTGCCGGCCACTTATGTCTCGACATCATCCCGGAGATTCCGCCCGGGTCAGAAGCGGGTTCTGCCGCGCTGGTCAGCCTGATGACGCCTGGCAAGCTCAGCACGGTGGGGCCTGCCGCGTTGTCCACCGGCGGTGCGGTCTCGAACACCGGGCTGGCGCTGCACAAATTGGGCATCGCAACCCGGCTGCTGGGCAAGGTAGGGGGTGACCAGTTTGGGGCCGCGATCACGCACATCGTAGCGGCCCATGGCGCAGGGCTGACCGACGGCATCGTGATTGACCCGGCAGCCGCCTCCGCGTACACCGTGGTCATCAACGTGCCGGGGGTTGACCGCATCCTGCTCAGCCACATCAGCATCAATGACACCTTTACGTCCGACATGGTGAGCGATGACCTCGCCGCGCAGGCCCGGCTGTTCCACTTCGGCTATCCGCCCCTGTCGCGGCCGATGTACGAGGGCGGGGGCCGCAATTTGGCGGAGATGTTCCGCCGGGTGAAGGCCGCCGGCCCTGCCGGCGCCGCCCGACAGGGCGGATGCACCACCTCGCTCGACCTGTCGCTGCCTGACCCCGCGTCGGACGCAGGCCGCGCAGACTGGCCCACCGTTCTTCGCGCGGCCCTGCCCTGGGTGGATATCTGCGCGCCCAGCATCGACGAGCTCCTCTTCATGCTCCGCCGCCCCGACTACGACCGCATGAAGGCCGTAGGGGCTGGGTCTCCCAGCCCTGGGTCTCCCAGCCCCGGCGCGATCCCGATCACCCCCGGCCTGCTCGCCGGCCTGGCGGAGCAACTCATGACATGGGGCGCGAAGATCGTGCTCATCAAGCTGGGGGAGCGGGGCGTCTACCTGCGCACTGCGGACCGTGCAGCGCTGTCTGCGCTGGGCCGCGGCCGGCCGGCCGATCCGGCCGCCTGGGCCGACCGCGAGCTGTGGGCGCCGGCGTTCGAGGTGGGGGTGGTCGGTGCGACCGGCGCGGGCGATGCGGCGATCGCGGGGTTCCTCGCCGGGCTGCTGCGCGGGCTGGGGCCTGAGGATGCGCTGACCGCAGCAGCCGCGGTGGGCGCATGCAACGTGGAGGCCGCGGACGCGCTCTCGGGGATCCGCACCTGGGATGAGACCTGGGCGCGCATCACTGCGGGCTGGCCCAGGCGGGAAAAGGGGACACCCCCGGGCGATTAGAACCGCTCGTGCAGGTAAGGGGTTTGACGCGGGAACATCGCCTGCATGGCCGCCTGCACGTCAGGCGGAGGGTCGCCCCAGCCGCGCAGCGCAATTTCGCCGGGGTCGTAGGCGCCGTAGACCAGCGCGGCCAGCCCCTGGATCGTCAGGTCACACTCCGGCTGCGCGTCGGGTGCGACGCGCAGCACGCCGTCCGTCGCCTCGAACCGCCAGACCCCCTCGTTCCACGGGCAGATGGGATCGGCGATCCTGGCAGTGAAGCGCCCTGGTCCCACCGGCATCCCCCCGATCCGCGCCACATCGAGCACACGGCCCAGGGGCGCCAGGGGGTCGGACTCCGTCCTGGCTCCCAGGTCGGCCAGCCATGTTTCCGGCTGCTCGTCCGGCGCCAGCCACAGCTCGACGCGATCCGCCTGGTCCACGTGGCGGGCGATCCATTGCAGCAGCAGGCCGCGGGCCAGGGCCGAGTCGTAGTAGAAGCGGACGGCGCGGAACAGGAACTTGGTCGGCCCATCCCCCTTGAGGTCGTACAGCATCAGCCCGGCCGTCTGCCTCTCGACCACCGCCTGCGCCAGCCAATAGCGGTTGTGTGCTGCGGAGGCCCGGTCGGCGTGGACGAAGATACCCATGCCGTGCGTGCGGGCTCGCACGCGCGCCAGGGTGTCGCGATAGGCGTCGTAGGCGTCACCGATCAGGCTCAGCTCGATCCGGCCGCCCAGGTCGCGGCGCAGCAGCGGGGCCAGCGCGGCCGGCGCAAACCTCGCGATGCGGGTCTGGGGGAAGGCGACGTAGCCGAGGCGCTCGTAGAACGATTCGCGGAACGGGTAGAGGTTTGAGAACGCCTGGCCTTCCGCGCGGCCCGCGGCGAGCAGTGCTGCGATCGTCCGGCGGCAGTAGCCGCGGCGTCGCGCGGAAGGCCCGGTCGCCACGCCCCAGACGCCGTTGGCGTCGAACAGCTTGCCGCGCACATTTTGGACCATGGCCGTGCTCGAGGCGCAGGACGCCGGTGCGGCATCCTCGAACAGCACCATGGTGATCACCCCTTCTCGCGACCCGACGATCGCCTTCCACTCCTCCTTGTCCCGCAGCGGCGGCGAGGCGTCCAGCGCGTACGAGGTGAGGCTGTACATGGGATCGAGCTTCTCGAGGCCTTCGAGGCGGCGGATAGTCGTTTCGGGCATCATGTACCTCTCATTCTGATGGGCCTTGCCGGCGTCTACAGCGCCAGCCGCAGCACCGTTTCATCATCTTCCATCTCACCGGTGGGCACGAACCCCTGCTTCAGGTAAAACTCCTTGGGGCTGCCCTGCCCTTCGCCGCAGCTCACGAGCAGCTCGCTGGCGGCGGGGCGAGTCCTGACGTACTCCACCAGCCGTTGAATGGCCTGGCGGCCGTAACCGCGGCCCTGGTAGGGCCCTGCAATCATGAACCGCCACAGGAAGTACTCGGGCGTCCCGTCGTCATCCACGATCATCATGAAGCCGACAGGCGCTTTGCCCGCATAAATGGCGCGGAACCAGGCGTGCTTGTTGAAATGCGCCTGCGCGAGAGAGACCGCGTTGGTCGCGACGAAGTACTTGCGCGGCTCCGTCAGGGTGTCGCTGAGCTGGCAGATGCCCCAGACGGTGTCCTCGGTGATCGGCTGCAGGGTGACCTCGTCATACGGCCCCAGGTGCGCGGCCAGCAGTGGGAGCAGCCGCCCGATCGCCGCCGTGACCGGCTCTCCCGTCGCGCCGTGCTCCTGTGCGATCTTGGCGGTAAGGTCGAGGTAAACCTCCCACCAATGCGTCTCCGTGGACGGATCGACCGCCTCGGTGATGACCCGATCTAGCCGGTAACGGATGCGCCGCTGCTGCATGGGGGACAGCTCCGGCCAGAGCAGGGCGATCGCGTGGAGCAGGTCTTCCAGCGCGCCTTTTAGCTCCGCTGGGATGCCGGCGTCTTCCAGCCTGGCGATGAGTTGTTCTTTCATTTAGTATTCCCTCTCGCACTGCGAAATGCGGTAGGGGCGATGCATTCCATCCACGAACCGCCACAACGCAAGCTTTTCCGTCAGAAGCAAATCCCTGGCAAACCACGATTCGCCTGGGAATGCATCGCCCCTACTTTAGTATTCCTTCTCGAACTGCGGATGCACCCACAGGAACTCCTGGCGCTTGTTCATCACGCGCACCAGGCCGCCGAAGCCGGGGTCCTTGGCCTGGAGAATCGCCTGGATCTCGCGCAGGGTCGCACCCTCGGCGCGGATCGCCTCCCCCCGCCCCAGCCGGGCGGATTCGCTTTCCCCCATCCAATCGCCCGCCGATCTTGCCCCCCTCGCCCAGGGCCGCGTCGATCACGTTCTTGCCGAAGTCGAGCTGCTCCTCAATGGCCTTGTACGCGGCCTCGTCGAGCGCCAGCTTGATCCCGGACGCGGCCACGGGCAGGATGAGGCTCAGCGTGCCGGTCGCCACCTTCAGGAACGGCGCGGCCCTCTTGAACCACTCGCGGTCGAGCTCAATCTCGTAGACCCCCTTCTTCTTTTCTCTCTCTCCCTTATCCGCGTTCAGCATGGGCAATGGCAGATGAGAGTGCTCGCACCACAAGATCAGGCGGAAACTGGCGCGCACCCACCTGCGCGGATCGAAGCCGCTGCGGTCGACGGGCACGAGGCTGAAGAGTCGCGGGCCTTCCTTGGCTTCGTCGGTGTAGACCTTGAGGAACTCGGCGTACTTCTCGTCGATGCGGCTGAGGACGCGGCTGGTGTTGGCGTCCACTCTATCCAATTGGCCCTTGATGGTGGCGAGTTCTGCCAACAGTGCATCTGCCGAGAAGGGCTGCGTGGCCGCTGGCGCGTTCCGCAGCAGACAGTTGATGTCCTGCCATCTGTTGCAGGTCGGGCAAGGGAACTTGGGGAATCCCTCTTTCTTGCTTTCGATTAAGCTCTTCACATCATAAAGACCACTACCAGGCTTGTTGGCGCCGCATGGCTCGATACAGGGAACCATGACGCTGCAGCGCAGCCCCTCCCAGAAGCTTTCCACCAGGTACTTGGCTTCCTCCGTCAGCATGGCCAGGAACCGTTCCGGGTACGGTGCGCGCACGGTGATGTGCACGTCGTTGCCCCGGTGCTCCAGCAGCGCGCGGCCGTTGTAGGCATGATCCAGCACCAGCCCACGCTGCCAGTGGACGCTGTCGTTGTAGTCCGCGCGGCCGAGCGAGTACTTGTGCAGGCGGACGATCATCTGGAAGAACAGCCCTTCGGCCGCGGCGGAGCCGCCGTTCTGCGCGTCCACGATGCGGCAGATCTGGGTCTGCTGCAGGTCGCCTGTGGTCGGCGCGGGCAGCCAGGCCGCGTCCAGGTTGCCGGGGCGCATGTCGGGGACGAGCTGGGCGATCAAACTCAGCGGGTCTGTGTCATTCCTGGCCGTGGGGTCCGTCACCCGGTAGGAGAGGTCGAAGCGCTCCATCAGGCGAAGGAAGATCGGGTGGAGATCGGCCGGATAGCGCGTCTCCGCGGGCCGGGTCGGGTCATCCCACAGCCGGCCCAGGCGGGAGAGCCGCACCAAGCCGTGCGCGCTGCGCGTGACCTCATCGTCCAGCACGAAGCTGATGGCGGTGGCGAGCCAGTCGGGCTTGAGCACCACGATGTCGCGCAAGGCAGGGTCGTGCTCGTAGTGGATGAGATGGCCGAGCTTGTGGGAGATGGTCACGAAGAGCCGCGCCAGCTCGTCGTCCATCTTGTGCTCGCGGCAGATGGCCAGCACGCGCTCCAGCGGCAGGTAGGCTGCGCCGGCCTCCTGCAGCGCCTGCCACGTCTCCTGGAAGCTCTTGGGCACGGAGCGCCCCACCTCGGGCAGGCTCGCGGCGACGGCCGCGATCGCACATTTGAGCTCCTCGACCCCGCGGCGCACCCCCTGTGCGTCCGGCTTGCTTTCGACGAAGAAGAAATCGAGCACCGTGTCCCGGCCGAAGAGGTCCCACAGCTCCTGGCGGTCGATGTCGGGCTGGCGCTGCTGCGGGCCGCCGTGCGTGGCGACGACCAGGATCTTGGCGGTAGGCTCGCGGCGCACGATGAGCTGGATCCACTCCCGAACGAAGCCCTGCTGTGGGCCCTCGCGCGGCTTCCAGACCACCAGGTAAACCGCGGGCGCGCTGAAGAACAACTGGTGCGTGGGGCGGTAGACGCGCTGCCCGCCGAAGTCCCAGCCGTTGAGGGTGATCTCCGTTTTGCCGTCGGGGCTGGCCACGATGACGGGCTTGATCTCGATGCCGTGCGTGGTCGGCCGGCCCTCCTCCCACGGGTCCCCGCGCAGCGCGCCGAGCAGGCAGCTTTTGCCCACCTCCCCCTCGCCGACCAGAATGAGCTTGGCCTCGTGGAGCGTAATCGGCGCTTCGGCCTTGGCGCGCAGATAGGCTTTGACCGCGTCAATGCCTTGTTTGTAGGCGGCGGCGAGTTCGGGGTTGAGGGGGTTGTCGTTGAGGCGGAGCTCCCCCAACTGCTTGAGCTGAACGAGGGAGGGAGGAAGATCTACTAGGGCGTTATTGACAAGTTGCAAGTTCTGTAATTGCTCGAATTGCCCCAGCCACTCTGGAAGCTCGTATAGGTTGTTGGTATTGAGATACAGCCCTCGCAATTGTCTAAGCTGACTCAAGCATTCTGGCAGTGTTCCAAGTGGATAGTCAGACAGCACCAATTTTTGCAGTTGCGTAAGCCTTCCTAGGTCTTTAGGAAATCCCTTCAGAGGGATATGACCGATATTCAGTGTGTGCAACTGAGTGAGTCGCTCCATAGATTCTGGCAGTGCCGTTAACTGGTTTCCGTAGAGATCGAGCGACTGCAACTGTGTGAGCCAGCCCAGCCACTCGGGCAGCGCCGCCAGTTGGTTGTGGGAGAGATCAAGCGACTGCAGTTGCGTGAGTTGGCCCATCCACTCTGGCAGCGCCGTCAGTTGGTTGTGGGAGAGATCCAGCGACTGCAACTGCGTGAGCTGCCCCAGCGACTCCGGCAGCACCGTCAGTTGGTTGCTATGGAGATCCAGCGACTGCAACTGCATGAGCTGGCCCAGCGACTCCGGCAGCTCGGAAAGGCCCATGCTGTACAGATCGAGTTTGGTTGCCCTCGAGCGCCGCGCCGCTTCGATTTTCTGTTCTGCTTTGCGATATGCCTCGTCACGCGCCATGTCCGCCGCCTTTCCGGGTCAGGTTATGGGATGTGGGGACTTATACTTTCCCAAGTGCAAACTCCAGGTAGTTATCCGGGTTGTACTGCGAATCTTGGGACTATATTCCCGGTTTTAGTATCAATTTCGGGAAAATGCAAATCGGGTGAAGCCGAGATCCTTCGCTGGGGTCTCGCCGCAACTGACTTTGAGTGGCTAACCCGCTCAGGATGACAGCGAGAGAGTCTCTTGCCACGACCCGCAGGTCGCCGCATCCTGCCGCGGCGGGATGGGACACTCGCAATGACAGTGTTTGTCTTCACCACACCCCAGGCAGCAGGCGGTAGCGTGTCCGCTGCGTGTAGTCGGCGTAGCCGGGCAGCTCGGCTTGCAGGGTGCGGTCCTCCAGGCTGGTGCGCAGCACGGTGAGGCCGGCCGTCAGCACGCCGGGGATCAGCGCCCAGGCGGAGCCGAGCATGAGGGGCACGGCCAGGTTAGCGATTACGCCGCCCGCGTAGGCCGGGTGGCGCACCCAGCGGTAGGGCCCATCAGCGACCACCGTGTGCCCGCGGTCGGTCTGGATGCGCACCACCGCGGAGAAGAAGCGGTTGGTTACCATCGCCCACGTGCCGATCGCCCAGCCGGCTATCACCAGCACGAGCGCGACCAGCGCCAGCCAGAGAGGGATCGCGGGCGGCCAGCCGAAGCGGTAGTTCAGCCCGGCCACGATCTGGGTGATCGCCGGGCCGATGACCGCGACGAGTTGCACCAGCGCCGCGTCCCACGGCTTGGCGTTTCGTTTTTCGGCGAAACTCGCGCGCTCTTTCAGCAGATCGGGGTGGCGGCGGAGCGCCAGCAGGCGGCTGGCGAGCGTGGCGAACAGGGTGAGCGCGACGTAGACCCAGCCCATCGGCCAGTTGAGGGTGCCCGCGGCTAGGAAGAGCACCCCGCACAGGATGAGGAGCATCAGAAGGAAGCGGATAGCGGCTCGTAGCATTGGAACACCTCCTTGGTGCTATTCTACCTGTGTTCCGGGAGATTGTCACGCCGGCTGGAAGCAGGAGTGTATCTTGGTTTGGGGGCAGACTTCAGCTCTGCTCGCTCTGCCTAAATGTGAAACGTGTTCGCTGGAAACTCGGCACTTGAACCCTGCAATCTGTTGGGCTATAATACTCCCGTCACTGTAAGTCAATTTGACCCGGAAAGGAGTGAGCCCGATGTCCCGCTTCCTGTCTCGCTGGTTCAGCCTGTTTGCCGTCCTGGTTTTGCTTCTCCCTGTGAGTTCCGCCGCGGCCCAGGGTGCCGGCCCTGACCCGGCCGACTGGCGTTTGGGCGCGCCGTCCTTCCGTGAGGCGTTTCGAGAAGCCTCGGATCTCTGGACGCTCGACACCGGCAGAACCGCCGCACGCAGCATTGCCGGCGGCGTGCTGACGATTCGCGTCGATGAGGCGGACCTGATGCGCTGGTCCACCCTGGACGGCGACTATGAAGACTTCTATCTGGAGGTCGACACAGCGCACGTTGCCGGGCCGGTGGACAACGCCTTGGGGGTCATTTTTCGGATGGAGGACTCCGAAAATTTCTACCTGTTCATGATCAGCAGCGACGGTGCATACAGCCTGGGCAGATACGTCGACGATGAGTGGTCCTCGTTGGTGGATTGGGAGTCGACTGACGCCATCGAGACCGGGGCAGGGGGCGAGAATCGCCTGGGCCTGCTCGCAGTGGGGAACGAGATGGCGCTGTACATCAACAACGAGGAGTTGACCCGGGTGCAGGATGACTCCTTCGCCGCAGGCGCGATAGCTCTGCTGGCAGGAACCAACGCTGAGGCGGACGTGGAGATCGCCTTCGATAACCTTTGGCTGTGGACGAAGGCGGGCAGCCAGGGCGGCGGCATCAGCCGTAAATCGATCAAGCCGACTGCGACGGCTACCCCGCGCAAACCCGCATCTCGCAGCGACGCGACCGTCAAATCGGCCACCCTCAACGTGCGCGGCGGCCCCTCCACCGCTTACGCGGTGGTCGCGACCCTGAAACAGGGGGATGCCGTCCGCATCATCGGTCGCAGCGCCGACAGCCAGTGGGCCAAGATCGAGCTGGCGGGCCAGAGCCAGGCGTGGGTGTCCGTCTCGCTGTTGAACATCACCATCGATTTGGCGAAGGTGGCTGTAGCAACCGCTCCTGTCCCGCCGCCCACACCCACAGCCCGGCCTGCTGCCAACGTGGCGTACCTTGTGATCGAGAATCATATTGGCCGCTACATCACGATGCAGGTGAACGATCAGAATTTCCGGGTGGAGGGCAAGGTGGGCAACACGCCGGGCACCTACCGCTTCATTCTGCAGGGCACAGGCCGGTATCGCATTGCCGCGCAACTGCCGAATGCCGGTTCGCACAACTTTGATCTCTATGTCGAGGCCACGAAGAGCGCGTGCACGGGCCGCCAGGGCTGCGTTGCCCTGGGCGAGACCTTCACGCAGACATATTATTGAGCCTTGTAACGCAATCCGCAACGGCATGTATGCCGCGATTGCGCCCACACAATCCAGCGGATTGCGTCACGGGGCTTTCTGCGTACTCAGATCTGTCCCCGGCCGCAGTTCCTTTTCGTAGGCGTCGAAAACGCGCTCCACGCGCATGCCGGCCTTCTCATAGAGCCTCGTTGCGCCGGTGAGGCTGTCCGCATCGACGCCCAGCTTGGCGCGGCGCTTGCCGCGGCGGTAAAACTCGGCGAAGCACGTCTGCAGCAACGCCAGCGCCACCCCGCGGCGCCGCCACGGCCGCCGCACCCCCAGCGCATAGATCCAGCCCGCTTCAGGGTCCTCGACCCACGCGGCCTGGCCGAACGTCGTGCCGGCGATCTGATCGTCGTCGACCGCCACAAAGAAGAGGGAAGGGTCGCAGGTTGGGCTGGTCTCCATGAAGTGCAGCCACTCTTCGTAGTCCTGCTCGATGGGGGTCTCGACGTTCCCCCAATGATCCCGGAATTCCTCACGTACGGCCATGATCGTTGCGCGCTCCTCGCGGCCGCGGATCATCGGTCGGATGATCAGCCCCTCAGGCACGACCGGTTCGGCCGGCGGACCATCGAAGTCGATGACCATGCGCAGGTTGTGCCGCACCACCTGGTAGCCCTGGGCGACCAGCAGCCGGCCGGCCGCCTCGTCCGCGTTCATCTTAAACTGCCGCAGGATCACGCGCGCGCCGTCCGGCGCAGAGGGCAGCAGTTGGCGGCCGCGCGCTTCGGCCCACTCGGCCAGCGCCGCGCCGATCCCCAGCCCTTGGTGGGCCGGGTGCACCTCGGCGAAGACGAAATGGCGGACGTGCGGCTCGGAGTCCCATACCTCCGCCAGGCCAGCCATCGTTGAGGCTGGCACGCCGGCCATCGCTCCGGCCGGCGCGAAGAAGGCCAGCGTGTTGGCGGCCAGATTCATGGTGGGCTGCCCCCAGTCGCTGCGGATTTCGCCCGCCTCGATGCTCGGATGGCCGGTCAGCGCCATGTTGCAGGTGTTGGACAGCTCGGCGGCGGCCTCGGCGTCGTCCGTTGTGACGGGCCGCGCGGAGTAGCCGGGTGGAATTTGTGTCGGTAGGATTGTGGTTTCGATGGTTGACATAGCGTGAGGCCCCTATAGATTACTCCCACTTAAACAAGCGCGTGGCTAGTGCGGTGCACACCACCAGTATGCCGCCCAGCACCGCCACTTCCAACGAATGTGTGCGCCATGCCTCGCCAAACCACAGCCCGCGCAGCAGCCGGGCCGCGTAGGTCAGCGGCAAGAAGTCGGAGATGCGCCGGATTGTCGTTGGCAAGATCTCCAGCGGCATCCCCGCGCCCGACAAGAACATCATCGGGTAGAAGACCACCATGCTGATCACCTGGGCGGCGCGTGCATTGGGCGCCAGGCTGGCGATCAGATAACCGGCCGAGAACATGGCCAGCGCGCTGAAGATGACTGCCAGGAAGACGCTCGCCGGGTTGCCTTCGAAATGCACGTGATAGAGCAGCCAGCCGACGAGCAGAAAGCCCGCCATGCCCAGCAGTGTCATGACCAGGTTCGCGGTCACGTCGGCCGCGATGTAGGCCAGGGGGCGGAGTGGGGTGGCGCGGAAGCGGCGCAGGATGCGCGCCTCGCGGTAGTTGCTGGTGTTGATGGTCACCGTCATAAAGCCGACCGCGCCCAGGATCAGCGCCGCGTAGCCCGGCATCGCGATATCCATCGAGCCGCGACCTCCGAAGAGCGGCGTCGGCTCGTTGCCGTACATAGCCCCGAAAATAAGCACCAGCATCACCGGAAACCCCAGGGTAAAGAACGCCGTGACCGGCTCGCGCAGGAGCAGGCGCAGGTTGACGGCCAGCAGTTGTGCGTAGCTTCTCATGGCATCACTCCCGCATCTCCCGGCCCGTGAGAGCCAGAAACACATCTTCCAGGCTGGGCTGTATGGTGCGCAGGTCGAGGAACGGCACCCTGGCATCCTCCAGTACGTTGACCACCGAACTGACAAAGCGGTCGCCCTGGCCGTAGATGACGAGCCGGCCGTCTGAATGTTCCACGCGGCTTACCTGGGGCAGGTCGGTGAGGGGCGCTGCCGGCGCCTGGCCCGGCGGCAGCGTGAACACCAGCCGTTTCTCCGCCCTCAGCGAACGGATCAGCGCCTCGGGCGTGTCCAAGGCCACGATCCGCCCGTGGTCGATGATCAGGACGCGGTCACACAGCCGCTCGGCCTCCTCCATCGAGTGCGTGGTCAGCACCACCGTGCAGCCCCCCTCGCGCACCTGGCGCACGAGGTCCCAGGTGGCGCGCCGCGCCTGCGGGTCGAGCCCGGTAGTCAACTCATCGAAGAAGACGACCTCCGGCCGGTTGATCAGCGCCAGCGCAATGAACAGGCGCTGCTTCTGGCCGCCCGAAAGCTTGCCGAACGCGGCGTTGCGTTTCTCGGCCAACCCGAGGCGGTCCAGCAGTTCGTCTGGGCCGGCCTGCCGGTCATAGAATGAGCCGAACAGCGCCATCGCCTCTCGCACGCGCAGCCGCGGGGGCAGCGCCGACTCCTGCAATTGGACCCCCACGCGTTGCGCCGCGGCCTCTCGCTGCGCCAGGGGGTTCAGACCCAACAGGCGCACATCGCCGCCGTCCGGCCGGCGCAGCCCTTCGATGCACTCGATGGTGGTGGTCTTGCCTGCGCCGTTGGGGCCGACCATGCCGAAGATCTCGCCCGCGTTCACCTGGAATGAGACGCCATCCACCGCAACGACGCTCCCGTAGGCTTTGCGCAGGTCACGGACCTCGATCACTGGGCACATCGAACGGTATCCTTTCGGCAAGCAGGTCAGTTTACCGCTCCGCTGAATGCAGCGCGTGCGGGAGCCTTTCGCGCTTCTCGCCGCTGCGGTTCAGCCGCCATCCGGCGGCCGAGCGCCACGCGCGCCCGGTGCAGCCGGCTTTTGACCGCACTTACGCTTGTGCCGCATACCGCGGCGATCTCCACGTAGGAGAGGTCGCCCCAATAGCGCAGCACGACCGCGCTGCGATCCTTGGGCGCCAACTGTTCCAGCAGGGTGGTGACTTCGTCACGGCGCTCATGTCGCAGCGCGATCTCTTCTGGGCCGGGCGTCGAGGCGCGCCACATTTCTCCCTCGGCCAGCAGATCGTCATCCAGCGATAACCAGCCGCTCCGCTGTTTGCGCAGACGGTCGATGCAGTAATGGCTGGCGATAGCGAAGAGCCAGGTCTTGAAGGGCCGGTCGGGATCGTAACGGTGAAACTGGCTGTAGGCGCGCAGCAACGTCTCCTGCGCGGCGTCCTCTGCCTCCCTGGCATCGCCCACCATGCGGTAGCAGAGGTTGTAGATGCCGGTTTGGTACGTGGCTACAAGCGCGGCGAACGCCCGCGCATCGCCTGCGCGCACATTTGCGATAAGCTCAGTCTCCTGCATCGGACAGCACCTCACATACGGAAGTAGAGACGTCCAGGCGGGCGTCTCTACTATGGATGATCTGCTGGTTCAGGCCGCGGTGGGTCTCAGCGCGGCCGGCGCATAGCGCTGCTCGAGCCGCAAGCCGGCGCTTACCATCGCGCGTCCCAGCCGCCACAGCGACCGGCAGATCTGACATGATAGCCACGGCCGCCGGATCAGGCCGGCTTCCGCCAGGATGCGATGTTGCTCCGCCCTGGCATGGAGGGCCGATAGCTTGTTCAGTTTGTAGTCTTTCAGCAAGAGGTAATCATTCAGGGGTAGCATATGCGCCTCCTTTTCTACCTGACTTTCTCGCTGCACCGCCGTACAATGGCCAACAAACGTTCCGGAGGATCGCTCTTGCTCACGTATGCATCTGCCCCGGCAGCCTGTGCAGCCCGGCGAATGCCGGGCCTGCTGCTCAAAACCACGACCTGAAGCGCAGGATAGGATTCATGAAGGGCCGGCAACCCACCTGCCTCAACCAGCCCCGGCAATTCCCAATCCACCAGGACCAGGTCGGCTTGGGTGATCACTGCTTGTGCCAGCAATGTAGCGCCTTCAGATGCCTCACCAACGACTTTGAGCCCGGACTGTTGTGTCAGGAGCACCTTCAGCGCATGTCTTACCCTGTCCTGGTCATCCGCAATCAGGATTCTCATGGTTGCAAGTATACGAGCTGGGCGCCTGAGATGCATCGGACGCCTGGGGGATGTCCATATTGGCCAGATGGCTAATCTGGTGATACCCTGAAGTGTAACTATTTCTCAGCTTCTACTCAGTTTTCACACAGGGACATCTCAGGCGGCGCAAGCATAATGGCGTCTGAGTAACGAGCGCGTTGGAAGGTGAACGCGTTGACACTCGTGCGCACGCGTGCGCGTCGATACTTGAGCAGGAGGTTGATCCTCAATGGAAGATGATCATGCACTGATTAAGATCCAGGATATGACCAAGATCTATCGGATGGGTGATGTGACGGTCGAAGCCTTGCGCGGGGTTTCGTTGGAAGTGCGTTCGGGCGAAATGCTGGCCATCATGGGACCGTCCGGGTCCGGCAAGTCCACGCTGATGAACATCTTGGGCGCGTTGGATGTGCCCACCAGCGGATCCTATTGGCTGGATGGCCAGGATGTGAGCCGACTGGGAGAAGATGCGTTGTCGGGGATACGTAATCGCAAGATTGGGTTCGTTTTTCAGAGCTTCAACCTGCTGCCGCGCACCACTGCGCTGGCCAACGTCGAACTGCCGCTGATCTATGCCGGCATCAGCAACGCGCACGACCGCTGTGTGGTCGCGCTGGAGATGGTGGGGCTGGGCGACCGCCTGGGCCACAAGCCGAACGAGCTTTCTGGCGGGCAGCAGCAGCGCGTGGCGATCGCCCGTGCGCTGGTTAACAATCCTAGCCTCATTCTGGCCGATGAGCCGACTGGCAACCTGGACTCGAAGGCCGGCGAAGAGATCATGGGCATTTTCCAGGAGCTGAACGAGAAGAACGGCATCACGATCATGTTCGTGACGCACGAGCCGGACATCGCCGGGCATACGCGGCGCATCGTACGCCTGGCCGACGGGCGGATCGTCAGCGACGCACCCGTAACAGACCCGCGGCGGGCTGCGCGCCAGATTTCGCCCTCCGCGCGGCCGGCCGGTCGGCCCGCCGTCGGTGAGCCGGAACGTCTGTCCGCCGCAGCCGGCGCCAGGTAGCCGAGGAGACGAATTATGAAGAAGGGTATGCGCGTATTGTTGACGCTGGTGATTCTGGCCGTCGCCGCTGGCGGCGGCTATTGGATTTATCGCAGCAAAGTGGTGCCCAAGGCCACAACGGCCGCGAGTGCCACGACCTACACCCGGGTGGTGCAGGTGAAGAAGGGCGCGCTGGATGCGTCGGTGACCGTGGTGGGCCAATTGGAGGCGGTGCAGAGCGCCTCACTGGCGTTCGAGAAGATGAGCGACACCGCCAATTTGCTGACGCTAGACGTTCAGGCGGGCACTGTCGTGACCAAGGGCCAGGTGCTGGCGACGATTGATGACGCGGCTTATCAGCAGGCGCTGGATCAGGCCAACAGTGACCTGTTGGCCGCGCAGGAGACCCTGGAAGACTTGCGCACCCCGGCCACCGCGTTGGCGATCGCAAGGGCCGATGTGGCCGTGGCCAAAGCCAGGGTGACGCTGCAGAAGACGCAGGATACGTTGAACGATTTGGTCACTCCGGATATTCCGAGCCTGGAATCGGCGGTGGCGAGCGCCCAGAGTGCGCTGGCGAAGGCTCAAGCCAACGTCTTGGCGCAGCAGCAGGATGCTGCTGCCCAGAACCAGTTGGACAGGCTGGTCTATGCTGAGTCGACGCCGACGGCGGAATACAATCGGCTTGCCGGCGAGACTTACTCGGATGCTTCCTACCAGGATCGGTTGGCGTTGGCGTACAACAAGATGATGGATGCTCAGGACGCCCGGGTCTCGTATCAGTTGAACAGCCAGGTCAGTGCGCTCCAGGCGCAGATGTCGCTGCGTAGGGCCCAGGCGAACCTGGCAAATGCGCAGGAAGCATTGGCCGAGGCGAAGGCCGGCGGCGATAAGCTCAAGGTGGCCGCGGCCAAGGTTGCAGTGCACCAGGCCGAAGTGGATCTCGAAACGGCGAACGAGGCGCGTGCGGACCTGGACCAGGGCGCGGACGCGACGGATCTTGCGACGGCGCAGGCCGCAGTGGACAAAAAGCAGTTGGCGGTGAGCGATGCTGTGGCCGCGCTGGCCGGCGCCAAGTTGGTGGCGCCTTTTGACGGCACAGTCCTGCAGACGAGCGTCAGCGCGGGCGACCGTGTGGCAGCCACGACGACGATCTTGACCCTGGCGGACCTGAAGACGCTGCAGGTGGTTGCCTCGATAGATGAGACCACCATCCGGCAGATCAGCAAGGACCAACCCGCCGCGATTACCTTCGACGCCTTCCCCGGTCAGACGTTCAGCGGCGTGGTGCTGGATGTGCCGATGCAGGGGACGCTGCAGGGCGATGTGATGGTCTACAGCGTGCCGATTTCGTTGACCGGCGCCGAGGGCCTGGCGCTGCGGGTGGGCATGACCGCCAACGTGGAGATCCAGGTGGGCCAGACGGGCGAGACGTTGCTCGTGCCGGCCCTGGCGCTGACCCAGTCCAACGGCAGGTATCAAGTGTTGGTGCCCAGTACGACCGATCCCAACGGCGAGCCTGAGGCAGTGCCGGTCGAGATCGGCGGAAGCGATGGCACGTACACCGCGGTCCTCAAGGGCCTCAATGAGGGCGATCAGGTCGTGGTGCGGATATCTACCAGCACCAATCAGGATCAGCAGATGTTTGGGCCGGGCAGCATGATGGATGGCGGTGGGCCTCCGGGTGGTGGTGTGCCGCCGAGCGGCAGCGCACGTCCGGGCCAATAACCTTCGGCGATCTGGGATCGAGGCTGCGGCATGTATGCTACGGCCTCGATGTGAGAAATCAGGTGAGCGTCTTGTCAAGACGGATGAGTTTACCGGAGATAGGATTATGAAACGCACCATGAGGATCTTGCTGGTCGTGCTGTTCGTTGCAGCCGTCGGTGGAGGCTATTTCTACTATCGGAGCCGCACTGCCGGCACTGCGGTTAACGCCGCCGGCGCTGCCGCCACGACCTACACCCAGATTGTCCAGGTGACCCGGGGGAACCTGAGCTCGACGCTGAGCGTTGTGGGGCAGTTGGCCGCGGAGCAGAGCAGTATCCTTTCTTTTGCGCATATGAGCGGGACGACCGAGCTGAAGACCGTGTCGGTCACGGCGGGCGAAGTCGTGACCAAGGGCCAGGTGCTGGCGACGATCGATGACGCCTCGTACCGGCAGGCGCTTGACCAGGCGAGAAGTGACTTGCAGGCCGCTGAGAAGACCTTGACGGACCTGACGACGGCGGCTACTGCGTTGGAGATTGCTCAGGCCGATGCCACCGCGGCGACGGCCGAGCAATCGCTGGAGCAGGCCAAGGCCGACCTGGCCGATCTGCAGGATCCGGACCTGACCACCCTGGAGAATGCGATCAAAGACGCGCAGGACAACATCACCTTGCTGCAGCTTGAAGAGGAACAAGCGCAACGCGATTCCCTGGCGAAGAGCGAGCGCGACCTCACCTATAGCGTGAACTGGTACGAGCGTCGCATCGAGCAACTGAAAGCCCTGAAGAACCCCAACCTGGAGCAGCTTCAAGAACTGAGCGACGATCAAGACAAGCTCTCTGCGGCCCGGGCCGACCTGGCCAGTGTCCAGGCGCAACGAGAGCTGGCGCGGCAGGCCCGGGAGGCCGAAATGGCCCAGGCCCAGGCGACATTGGCCGAGGCCCAGGAGGCGTTGGCGGTGGCGAAGGCCGGCGGCGACAAGCTGGCATTGGCCCAGGCGCAGCTTGCCGTGAACGAGGCCGACGTCAATCTGCAGTCCGCGCAGGAAGCCCGGAAAGAGCTCGACCAGGGCGCGGATGCGACGAAGATCGCTACCGCGCGGGCGGCGGTGGACAAGAAGCGGCTGACGGTGAGCAATGCTGAAATCGCGCTCGCCGGCACGCAGTTGGTCGCACCTTTTGGAGGCACGATCCTGGACGTCAACGCCAGCGAGGGCGACCGGGTGTCGGCCGGCAGCAACATCCTGACGGTGGCGAACCTTAAGGTCCTCCGGGTCGAAGCCTCGGTCGATGAAACGGCGATCCGCCAGGTGAGCGTGGGACAGGAGGCCAGCATCACGTTCGATGCCTTCCCGGGCCAGACTTTCACGGGCAAGGTGCTGGAGGTGCCGCTGCAGGGGACGCTGCAAGGGGATGTGATGGTCTACAGCGTGCCGGTCTCGCTGATCGGCGCTGAGAAGTTGACGCTGCTGGTGGGCATGACCGCCAACGTGGAGATCCAGGTGGGTGCGGTGCAGGATGCGCTGCTGGTGCCGACCCTGGCCCTGACCCAGTTCAACAACCGGTACCAGGTGCTGGTGCCAAACACGACCGATCCCAAAGGGTCGTCCGAAGCGGTGCCGGTGCAGATCGGGTTGAGCAACGGCACGTACACCGTGGTGACGAAAGGGTTGAACGAGGGTGATAAGGTTCTTGTGCAGCTCGAAAAGGGCAGCACGACCAGCAGCAACCGTTATGGCCGTGAAGTTCGCGTGGGCGGCGGCGCCATGGGCGGGTTTGGTGGCATTTTTGGCGACCGGTGACGCCTTCCTTGAGCATGGGGAGTTGGTCTGATGAGAAAGCTGATGATGGTCTTCCGGGTCGCGTTGAACGCACTGACGGTTCATATGATGCGGACGTTCTTGACCATGTTGGGCATTGTGATCGGTGTGGCGGCGGTGATCGCGTTGGTGGCGGTGGGCCAGGGCGCCCAGGCGCAGGTGCTGAACCAGTTCCAGTCGCTGGGGTCCAACCTGATTACGGTATCGAGCCAGCAGGACTTCGGCTTCCGGCCGGGCGGCCAGGTGCAAAGCACATCTGAACTCACCATGGCTGATGTGACCGCGATCGAGGCGCTGGCTGATGCCGTCAGCCTGGTGGCGCCGGTTTACAGCAGCAATGCAACCGTCACCTACGGCGGCAATACGACGCGCGTCAGCATCACGGGGGCTACTGCGGCCTACGCCACGGTGCGCAACCAGGCGGTGGACCGTGGGCGCTTCGTCACGGACGCAGACAACGATAAGATCGCGATGGTCGCGGTGCTGGGCTCGGGTGTCGTGGAAGATCTGTTCGGCAGCGCGTCGGCGAATCCTGTCGGCGAGACGATCCGCATCAGCCGCCAGAACTACGAGGTGATCGGCGTCCTGAAGTCCAAGGGCAACAGCGGCATGGGCAACCAGGATAATGTGATCATCATGCCGCTGCGAACCGCACAACTGAAGCTGGGCGGCGCGGGCACGACCACCGTGAGCACGATCAACCTGCAGGCCCGCTCGGATGACGAGATGGACCTGGCGCAGGCGGAGGTAACTGCGATCCTGCGGACGAAGCATGGCCTGGCGGCCAGCGAGGATGACGATTTCCAGGTGCAGAACCAGGCGGATCTCGTCACCAGCATCGAGGAGACCACCGGCACTTTCACAACGCTGCTGGGCAGCATCGCGGCGATCTCGCTGCTGGTTGGCGGCATCGGCATCATGAACATCATGCTGGTGAGCGTCACCGAGCGCACGCGGGAGATCGGCCTGCGCAAGGCGGTTGGCGCCAAGCGCGGGGACATCCTGATCCAGTTCTTGACCGAAGCGGTGGTCATCAGCGTGCTGGGCGGCATGATCGGCGTGACACTGGGCATAGTGGGCGCGCGCGCGATCTCGTCGCTGCTCAGCACCCAGACCCTGGTCACGGGGCAGAGCGTCGCGCTGGCCGTGGCCGTGTCGCTGGCTATCGGCATCTTCTTCGGCTTCTATCCCGCTAACCGTGCGGCCGTGTTGAACCCTATCGACGCGCTGCGGTACGAATAGTATAAGTGCTCTGATAGAAACCAGGTTTCTCGAAGAAACCTGGTTTCTATCAGAGCTCCCCCTCTCAGCCATCTCTCAGCCCCTACTCACTTCGTTTTCAGCCGACTCCTTTATCTTGAAGCCATCATAACGTCATCCTTCCGCAAGTTCAGGATGACCGGCGTTTTCAAGGGAGCGATCGGTATATGAAACACGATAAACAAAAGAGCAACTGGATCATCGACGCCGCGCTGTTCGGCGGCTTTTTGGGATCGTTATGGCTCGACCTGACCGGCGTGGCCATGCATCAGTGGCTGGGCCTGGGCGTCGGGGTGCTGGCGGCCTATCATCTGATCAAGCATTGGAGTTGGGTGAAGGCGGTGACCGCCCGGTTGATTAGCGGTGGCAGCGGCCACACCAGCTCACAATCGCGCACGTTCTATGCAGTGGATGCCGTACTGGCGGCCGGTCTCGCGACCATCGCAGGCACCGGCCTGGTCATCTCCACCTGGCTTGATCTGAGCCTGGCGAGCTATACGGCCTGGTACGCCGTTCATGTGACCGCCTCCATTGCGACGCTGGGGCTGTTAGTGGCCAAAATCGGCCTGCACTGGCGGTGGATCATCAGCGTGGCGCGGCGAAGCATCTTCCCGGCGCCGGCTCCGGTCGGCGTGACTGGCGTTGTGCAGCCCGTGGCGGCAGTGTCCCAGGTCAACCGCCGGGACTTCGTGCGGCTGATGGCAGGTGTGAGCGCGGTCGCCCTGCTGGCAGGCGTCAGGGCGGGGGCCAAGGTGGGGGCTAAGACGGGCGCAATGGCGCTCGGCGAAACGGCAGTGGCATCGACAAGCGCGAGCGCCGCATCGACCCAGGGCGCCAGCTCCTCGACCACAACGTCCAGCTCCTGCACCGTGCACTGCAACCGGCGCTGTTCGTACCCCGGCCACTGCCGCAAATATACGGACAGCAACAACAACGGGCGGTGCGACTTAGGAGAGTGTCTATCGTAGGAATCAGCAGACAGGGGTCAGAAGGCAGAAACCAGGTTTCCGCAAGAAACCTGGTTTCTTATTGGATGGTCATTCCGAGCGGGTCAACGCTCAGTTTTCGTTACGGCGAGACGCCAGCGAAGAATCTCCGAAAGCCTGGCTCACTTCTTCGGGAGCCCAAGATACCGCGGCGTCCGTGCACAGTAGTCCCGGAATGCAGCGCCGAACACGCGCCCCAGATGCTCCTCTTCGGCCCGCACCATGAGTTGAGCGCTCACCAGCCAGAGGCTCGCCCAGGCCGCGCCCTGCCAGGAGGGCCACAACATGACATAACCGGCGATGAACAGGAATCCACCGACTAGCTGTGGGTTGCGGCTATAGCGGTAGAGGCCATCGGTGCGCAGGCTGCCGACCTCCTGTCCGAACGATCGGCGGCCCAGGAAGGGCATCGAGAAGAGGACCGCCAGCAAGCCGAGCAGCATCAGGGTGATTGCCAGGGGGAAGAGCGGCCCGGCGGTCCTCACGTGCGACAACCGGGCATCCAGAACGAGATATGAGCAGAGCGCGTAGACGCAGAAATAACCGGTCTGCAGGATCGCGGCCGGTCGCGAGAGCTGCCCGTGGGTCCGGTAGTCCGACCTGACGCGGGCAAAGACGAAGAACGCTGCGAGCAGGAGCGCCGTAAGCAGCAGCAGGCTGGCGAGAGGGTTCAGAACAATGCCCATCAGTGATCAGACCGATCATACGATGCCATCTGTGAGTTCAACGGTTGCGGTCCCATTGTCCAACACCCCAATGGCAGTCCGTGATCCCTAAACCCGCCGCATTACGTGTGCGAGATATGCGTCGACCCGGCGGATGGCCTCTTCCCGCGGAATCCTCTTGAGTCCGAAATACTCCCACGGATCGTAGAAGGTCGGCTCCGGGTGGCTCATGTCGAGCAGGGAGTCGATGTCCCAATACGGATCGTAGACGAACCCGTCAGCGGCCGCGCAGTAGGCGGCCAGGAACTGATCCGCGGCGTCCATGCCGTACATCTCGGCCAGGTTGTGCCGGCAGTGCGCGACGTCGACGCCTGCGGGGCCGCGGCACGCGTTGATCCAGTCCACGACGCCGCTGATGCTGCCGCCGCGCCATAGCACGTTGGTGGGGTGATAGTCGCGATGGATGAACACCGTCCGGGTCTCCGGCGGGCCGGCCCGCCAGATGTCGATGGCGCGCTGCCAGAGATCGGGTATGGCGCTCCACCGCGGGGGCGTCAGGGCAGCCGGGATCACCCAGGAACGGAAGCGCCAGGGGAAGCCGGCCGCCGCATGCCGGTGGATGGCGGCGCATTGGCGCGCGAGCTCACGCAGCCAGCTACTGAAATCCGGCGGCCGCAGCTCGATCTGCCCCTCGACGAACGACATGAGCAGGACCGGCGCGCCGAATCCCACGTCATCGTCGCTGTACGCGATGGGCCGCGGCGCAGGCAGGCCCGCCCGCTGGGCCTCGTCCAACGCCGCGGCCTCGTGGCGGATCAAGTCGGGCTCGTCGGCGAGCCATTCCTGGTTGTCGAGGACGCGCAGCACCCAACGCCGCGAGACCGGGTCGCGCGCGTCCTTGATCAAGTACAGAGAGGAGGAGGTCGAACCGGGCAGCCGTTCGACGTCCAGGTCCAGGCCCGCGGCGCCGACCGCCCGGTCCAGCCAGTTGAGCGCCTCTTCGGTGAAGATCCCGCGCAAAGCTTGCCCCCCGACTCGGTTTCCTGCGGCGTGACGTCGCGCGCTCACGCCAGAGTGTTATTTGATGGGCGCCTCGATCTTGAGGTCCAGCCCGTATTCGTAAAGGATCGTGGCCGTAGTCGTCACGCCGGCCGGATCGTCAGATGAATGGGTCACCGAAACGGTCTTGTAGGGGAGCTTATCCGCGATGCCCACCCAGATCTTGGCCTGTGTCTGCACTGTGATGTTCACCACGTCGATGGTGGTTTCGTACTCGTACACCCAGCACGGTTTCCCATCCACGATGCCCGCCCCGGCGGCGCGCAGACTATCAATGTTCAGGTACTGCAGCAGATCCTCGGCCGTGGTCTGCGACATCATTTCGGTAATGGCCGCGCTCATATCGAACGGCACCTTGGTCCATTCACCGCCGGGTTGCCTCATGTAGGTGCCCTCAGGAACGAAGATGATGTCCCCGCCGGCGCTGCCCCTGCTGGCCATGCGATCGGGCCGCACCAACTCAATGACCATCTCGGTGACCACGCCGCTCTTTTCGGAGGTCATATTTGCGCGCATGGTCTTCTGCTCGGCCTGTGCCTTGGCGATCTCATTGAAGAGGTCTAAGGCTGCCTGCCCGGTAGGCGCCTCGGGAACCGCAGTTGGCTCCGGTGTCGATGTGGGTTGGGGAGTCGCGGTCGGCGCCGGTTTCGCGGTCGGCGCGGCGATCGGCTTCGATTCCGTCGTGGGTTCAGGGGCCGTGGTCGGTGCGGGCGCTTGGGTGGCAGCAGGGACTGCGGTGAGTTCAGCGGCCACGGCGGGCGCGCTGGTGGCCGCGGGCTTGTCGCCGCTTCCGCCGCAGGCGGCGAGCAGGGCGATGACGATCAGCAGCGCGACAACTACGGGCCGCGGCCGGGAGGCAACTCGGACTTGCATCTTGTTTCTCCTTTCGTTCGCATGCGGTAGCATTTTTCATATTATAGCACGAGATACTCCTATTGACAGGATGGCCGACGTGCATTATCATCGCCTCACTTTTCCCTGCAAGGAGGGTGCATGGCAAAAGCTGAGATCAATGCGGGCATCTGTGGTTTCAAGACAACGGTCATCGCGCGGGCGAATGCGGATGGCGCAAAAGGCAATGGCTCCATCCATCTGACTATCCAGAGTGACTGTAAGGCGGTCTGCAAGCTGGCAGAACAGCTCCAGGACGTTGATCCATACCGGGAGGTTTTCTGGCGTCGCAAGATGCCGACCGGCATCTATGAGTTGGCGCCGCAGTGCCTGACACATCCTGCGTGTCCGGTGCCCTCAGGCATCATCAAGGCCATCGAGGTCGAGGCTGGCCTGGCGCTGCCTGCCGACGTCAGTATTCAGGTCTGCAAGGGCTACGGGTAGCCCGGCCGCAGTTACCAATAGCTTTCGGCGGGTCTCAGACCCACCCAAAGCGCGGATCTTGTTACTGAGGTGAAGCATGCATGGCAGACTCGCAAACGGGCCGCTGCCGGCTAGCCCCCTGCAACGGCTCTTCTGGCCAGCTCTGATCCTGGCCCTGGCCATTATGGTGGTGTTCGGCATCATCGATGCGCCGCTTCATACCCCGGCCGCGGCCAAAGAAATCGCCCCCGGCATCGCGACATCAGGCATCGTCGCCTACGAGCTGGCCGGTTCGGTGACCGCGGCGCAGGCGATGATCGATTCGTGGGATGCCCGGGCGCGGCTCTACGCGGCGTTCGGCCTGGGCCTGGACTATCTATATATGCCGAGCTACGCGCTGGCCATTGCCCTGGGCTGCCTGTGGGCGCGGCGCCGGCTGGCCGCGCACCGGCCGGGGTTGGCTGCCGTGGGCTTGGCGCTGGCCTGGGGCCTGGGGGTGGCCGCATTGTTGGACGCGACCGAGAACTTTGCGCTGCTCAAAATGCTCCTGGCGGGTGTGGCTGCCGCGCCCTGGCCCGCGCTGGCCGCCACCTGTGCGACCATTAAGTTCCTCCTGGTGATTGCGGGCTTGCTTTACGCGTTGGCCGGCGCGGCATCCTGGGCGGTGGGGAGGCTGCAGGGTCGCAAGGAGTTCGTATGACCGAGCCGAACATCACACAGGTTTTGTTGGAGAGCTTGCGCGGCCAGGCTGCGCGTTTTCCGGCCGAGGCTCGCGACATCGAGATTGCGGTGGCCTCGCTGGAACTGCGCCGGGCCTACGCGCTGATGAACCGCCTGCGGGAACGGGGCGTCTGGCATTTGACCCCAGAAACAGAGCAGGCACTGGAGGATTTCTGGTGGGAATACGTGCAGTGACGCACGCCAGCGGAGCGGTCCGGTGACGTTTCAACAATTCGCCACATCCGGTTTCGGCACCCGCTTGTGGATGATGCTGGCCCGGTGGCTGCCGCCGCGCGCCGGCCATGCCCTGGCAAACGTGGTCACAGGCGTGCTTTACCGCCGCAAGGGCGCCCCTCTCTACCGCACCATCTATGCCAACCAGGCTGCGGTGCGTGGGCCAGGCGCATCGCCCAAGGAGCTTGACCTGGGCGTCAAGGCAGTATTGAAGCACGCGGGTATGGTCACGCTCGATCTGATGCAGATGGGAGCGCGTGGTGAGGAAGTGGTCAGGCGTTCTGTGGATTTCTCGCCGGAGTTTTGGGCCAATATCGATGCTGCCCGGACCAGCGGCCGCGGGGTGTTGGCCTGCGGCGTTCACCTCAGCAACTTCAACCTCGCGCTTTTGAAATTCGCCCTGGAAGGGTTGCCAGTGCAGGTGCTTTCGACAGCCGTGACCCGCGGCGGGTTTCAATTGGTTTCGGAGATGCGCGCCCGCGGCGCGCTGGAGGAGACGCCACTGGATGGCGCGGCATTGCGGAAGGCTATCTTGCGGCTGCGAGCTGGGGGCTACGTCGCAACCGGGGTCGATTGGCCCTATGGCGCAGTAGAAGGCGATCCGATTGACTTTTTCGGCAGGCCGTCGTTGTTACCCACGGGCTACATTCGTATTGCGCTCAGCGCGAATGCATTGTTGCTGCCGTTGGCCTGCCGTTGGTCTCCGGAACGCGGCTACTATGCGATGACCGCGCCGCCGATCGAGCCAGAGCATGTCGGTGATCGTTCAGCCGATGTGTATCATAATGCTCGTCGCGTCCTGGCGGTGATCGAGCGATGGATCTCGGAGACGCCCGAACAGTGGCTCATGTATCATCCGGTGTGGCCGGCCGCCGCGCTGTAGAGACGTCCTGAGGGGACGTCTCTACGCGGTTGTGATCAAATCCGTCAACGCGATCCACGTTCCTGCGCGGCCATCCACAACGATCTCCTGCTGTGCGATGCCGCCTGCAGCCAACGCATCCACCGCTTGCTTGACTTCCCTGGCCGGCCAGCCGAACAACAGCGTCACATCGCGCATCGAGGCTGCACCCACCGAGCGCAGGTACAGCTCAATCAGCTTCGCCCGCGCCTCGGCCTGGCGGATCGGCCGGCCGCGTTCGGGCAGATCCGGGAAGTGGCGATGCGTACACTCGTAGACGAACGCATATTTCCAGGCGCCTGCCTCTGCGATGCCCACGGGCAGGATTTTGAAGTCGGCCTGGAGCATCTCCAGCGCCCGGTTGAACGGAGAGTCGCTCGCCTTGCTGGTCATGCGCGCCAGCTTGCGCAGGCTCACGGTGTCCAACGGCCCCTGGGCCAACAGCGTCTCGTAGAGCGTCTTGGCCTCCACGGTCAGGCGGCCTTCGTCGTACTGCACCAGGTAATCTTGTTCCGGCTCACCGTAGTTTTCCGACAGGGCGTAGAAATAGGGGACGACGTCCAGGCTGATGAAAGTGGCCTTCTTGCGCAGCACCTTGGCATAGTACCAGGCCCGCGCACCCAGCAGCTCATCCTTCCAGCCCCAGGTGACATGGCCGGAATCGTCGTGCTCGTCCGCGACCGGGCGGTCACCGGCCACCGCCGACCACAGGCTGGGCAGCGTGACCTCTTTGATGGGCCAGAAGTACACGAACCCGCGCTCGTTGACCCACGCGATCGCTTGCTCTTTGCTGATCAGCCGCGCGCCCGGCATCAACCGATAGGTGCGGTCGCGGTGAATCCGGATCGTATCGAAAGTAAGTGTGAGCATGGGTCACGTATGGGCGCTGGTCGAACAAACCGCCGGTCGACAAACCAGGTTTCTTCAGAAACCTGGTTTGTCGACCGGGTACATTCTTACGACGGTTTATTCCCCAACACATCCTCGATGGCCGCGAGCACGTCCTCGGTCAGTTTGGGTGCGACCTCCAGCGCCGCCATGTTCTCGTGCACCTGTGCGGGCCGGGTGGCGCCGGTGATCACCGTGCTGACGTTGGGATTGGTCAGGCACCAGGCCAGCCCAAGCTGCGCCAGGGTGCATCCCAGGTCGGCCGCGATAGGCGCGAGCCGTTTCACCTTTTCGATGCGCTCCGGCTTGAGCATGTTGTTTCGCAACCACTCGTAGCCGGGCAGCGCAGCGCGGCTGTCTGCCGGGATGCCGTCATTGTATTTGCCGGTCAGCAGGCCCGACGCCAGCGGGCTCCAGATGGTGGTCCCATAGCCCAGCTCTTTGTACAACGGCGCGTATTCTTTCTCGAAGCGCTCGCGCGTGAACATGTTATACTGCGGCTGTTCCATGCTGGGCGGGGTCAGGCCATACCTGCGGGCGATGCCGTCAGCGGCCATGATATCGGCCGCGCTCCACTCTGAGGTGCCCCAATAGAACGCCTTGCCCTGCCTGACGATGATATCCATGGCCCGTACGGTTTCTTCGATGGGGGTTTCGGGGTCGGGCCGGTGGCAGAATACCAGATCGACATAATCCATCTGCAGGCGGCGTAGCGCAGCATTCACCCCTTCGATGATATGTTTGTGCGACAGGCCGAGGTCGTTAGGGCCATCGCCGCCCCAGAAGACCTTGGTGGAAACGACGATGCTCTCGCGGCGCCACCCCAGTTTCTTGATGACATTGCCCATGACGATCTCGGCGTTGCCGCCCGCGTACGCCTCGGCGTTGTCGAAGAAGTTTACGCCGTGCTCGTACGCGGCCGCCATGCACTGCTCGGCCATTTCCTGGCCCACCTGGCCGCCATAAGTGACCCACGCGCCCAGCGACAGCGCGCTGAGCTTCAGCCCAGCCTTACCCATGCGACGATAGTTCATGATTGTTCCTTTCCGTAGTTTTTCCAGGCAAGCGTTACGCGGCGTAGTACGTGTCCCTCTTGATCCAGCCCATCTGGCCGAAGCCGGCGATATAGCGCGCGCGCTCGACGCGTAGGCGGTAGAACTGGAAGTCGGGGAAGTTGATGTAGCCTGCGGCGCCGGGATGGCGTTCGACATAAGCATTGGCAACGCTGGCCCGGTCGTCGACCGGCTCGAGCCGGCCAACCAGGGTGACGCGCGGCTTAGCCATCGCATCCTCATCGGCGAAATGCGGTGCAATCAGGATGGACGCGCGGCCGTCCGCTTCGATATTGTGTTGATGCTCAGCCAACCGGCTCAGGAAGAGGACCAGGTCGCCGTCAGGCAGGGGCAACACCTCGACCAGCGAGCCGTATGGGAAACCGCCCTCCGGAATGAGGGAGCACAGCACACCCCGCCGCGCCTCTCGCACCAGTGCACGGGCTTCACCTGCCAGCCTGGGCGCCCTTTCGCCGCCATGCGGCGGTATCATCTTTCCGTTAGACATATTGTCCTCCCACTTTGCGATCCCCGCCATTGTACTCGATTGCGGTTGGGATTGAAAGTAATCCGCCCATCAAATCGGCTTTTGACGCGTCCCTTTTGCCAGGGTACAATGGTCGTGGAACCAGTAAGGGCAATGCATTGCCCCTACGCAATCTATATGATGGAGGTGCACTGCATGGACAAAGCTGGCATCGCGGCGATGCTGCAGAAGCTGGTGGCCGCGGACGGGCCATCGGGGGCTGAGGGGCGGGTGGCCGAAGTGGCGCGCAGTCTGGCGGCCGACACCGTCTCTGAGCTGCGCTCGGACGCGCTGGGCAGCCTGATCGCGCTGCGGCGGGGGACCGCCGGTTCCGGCCGGATCATGCTGGCCGCGCACCTGGACGAGATCGGCTTGATAGTCACAAAGGTGGAGGCCGCCTTCTTGCATGTCGGCAAGGTGGGCGGTGTCGATCCGCGTTCTGTGATCGGCCAGGAAGTGACGGTCTACCCCTCTGGGCCGGGCGCCGAGGCGCACCCGGGCGGCCTGCCCGGCTACATCGGCAGCCGGCCGCCGCACATGTTGGCTCCGGGCGAGCGCGATAAGGTGATCCCCCTGCGCGATTTGCGGGTGGACCTGGGCCGGCCGGCGGCATTCTTTGAGACCGGTATCGTCCGCGTAGGGGATCGGGTCGCGCTGCGCGGCCCATATACGGAGCTGTTGGGCGGCCGCGCGGCAACCAAGTCGCTGGACAATCGCGCCAGCGTGGCTGCTATGTTGGGCGCCCTGGGCTACCTGGCTGGCATGCAGCATGCCTGGGACGTCGTCGCGGTGGCGACGGCGCAGGAGGAGTTCGGCCTGCGCGGCGCGATCCCGGCCGCGTTCGGCGTCGCGCCTGACCTGGCCATTGCCATCGACGTGACCTTCGGTGAGACGCCGGGCGTCAGCAGCAGCGAGATGGTGGCCATGGACAAGGGGCCGGCAATCGGCTGGGGGCCGAACCTGCACCCTGGCATCGTGCAGCGGCTGCGCGACACGGCCGATGCATTGGAGATCCCTTACGTGACCGAACCGCTGCCGGGGCATTCGGGCACCGACGCGTGGGCGGTGCAAGTGACGCGCGCGGGCATTCCCACCGGGCTGCTGAGCATCCCCATCCGTTACATGCACTCGGTCGTCGAAACGGTGGTGCTGGCCGATATCGATCGCACCGCGCGGCTCCTGGCCGCATTCATCAGCCGCCTGGACGGCGAGGTTCTCACCGCGCTGGCCGCGGCGTTGGACTGAAGGAGCAGCTATGGTTGTGCTACGCGATTTGCTGGAAAAGCTCTCCAACGCGATCGGGCCATCGGGCCGCGAAAAAGAGGTCCGGAACCTGATCAAGGCGGAAGTGGCTGGGCTGGTCGACCGGGTCGAGGTGGACAGCCTGGGCAATCTGATCACCTTCAAGGCTGGCGCCGGCCCTGATCCGCGGTTGCGGGTGATGTTGGCCGCACACATGGATGAGGTCGGCCTGATGATCACCGAAGTCGGCAAGAGCGGCGCCTTGAGCTTTCGGGCAGTAGGGGGCATCGATGCCCGCATGCTGCCGGCCAAGCGAGTGTTGATCGGTGACGAGCGCGTGCCGGGGGTGATTGCGGCGCCGGTGCCGCATTTGCAGCAAGGTCCGGCCGACAAAGTGGCGGAGATCGATGATCTCGCCATCGACATCGGCGCGGAGGACAACAAGGCCGCGGGCGCCAGGGTGAAGGTGGGCGACTACGCCGCCTTCGCCACGCGCTTTGCCGTTCTCAGCGACGATCCGGCCTGGCCGACGGCGCGGGGCAAGGCGTTCGATGACCGGGCGGGCTGCGCAGCCCTGATCGCCCTGTTGACCCAGCGCTACCCGGTGGATCTCTATGGCGTTTTTACCGTGCAGGAAGAGGTAGGGCTGCGCGGGGCTCGGGTGGCAGCTTATGGCATTGCGCCCGATGCCGCTATCTCGCTGGAGGGCACGATCTGTGATGATCTGCCGCAGCCGCCCGATGAGGACAACACACCGGTGACGCGGCTGGGCGGCGGCCCGGCCATCACGCTGATGGATCGCAGCATGGTGTCGCACCCGGGCCTGCTGCGGCTGCTGCAAGATACGGCCCAGGCTGAGGGCATTGCCGTGCAATACAAGGCGCCCGGCCTGGGCGGCACCGACTCGGGCGCCATCCATCTCACGCGCGCCGGCGTGCCGGCCATCACCGTCGCCGTGCCGTGCCGCTACATTCACAGCCCGGCAGCGATCATCAACCTGGACGATTTGGCGAACACGGTGGAGCTGGTTGCCGCCGCGTTGCGGCGGATTGAGGGCAGCGATCTGGTGCGTGATTGATTGGGACGTCAGATAAGTGAACTCGAGAGCGGAACATCCTGAGCGGAGCATCCTGAGCGGAGCATCCTGAGCGGAGGGCCGCAGCCCGTAGTCGAAGGATGTGCAGCAGCCATCAAGCAAGCTTTAGTTAGGAGATCATTGTGGAAGCATTGGCGAAACGAATCATCGAGGCGTTCGGCGTCTCGGGGTACGAGGACAAGGTTCGCGCGGCGATCCGCAGCGAGGTCGTTGGCTATGTGGACGATGTGCGCGTCGATGCGTTGGGTAACCTCATCGCGTACCGCAAGGGCGTCGGCGGCGGCCGCCGCGTGATGCTGGCCGCGCACATGGACCAGATCGGGCTGATGGTGACTCACATCGACGCCAAAGGTTTTTTGCGTTTTGCGCCGGTCGGAGGCATCTTCTCACCCACTTGCTGGGGTGCGCAGGTGCACTTTGCCGACGGCACGGTGGCATCGGTGGGGCTGGACGGCCGGTTCGACTGGCGCCATGAGGTGCCGCAGTTGCGTGATCTGTTCCTGGATGTGGGCGCCACCGGCCGGGAGCAGGTGAAGCCGCGGGTGGGCGATGTGGCCGCGTTTTGGCCGGGCTTCGTGGCCCAGGGCGATGCCTGGTTCTCACCGAACCTCGACGACCGCGCCGGGTGCGTTGCACTGGCCCAACTGCTGAAAGAGCTCGCGGGCGCGAGCATCGCGCACGATCTGTACGCCGTGTTCACCACGCAGGAAGAGGTGGGCCCACGCGGGGCCGCCACCTCGGCCTATGCCATCGAGCCTGACGTGGCCATCGCCCTGGACGTCACCGATACCGGTGATGTGCCGTATGCCACGCCGGCTATGGAGGTCTACCTGGGCCGCGGGGTCGCGATCAAGATCCAGGATTCCGGCATGATCAGCCATCCCGGGCTCAACCGGCTGTTGATCGCTGCGGCTGAGGCGGACGGCATCCCCTACCAGCTTGAGGTGCTGCAGGGCGGCACTACTGACGCGTACGCCATGCAGGTCGCGCGCGCGGGCGTGCCCGCGACCGCGCTTTCATTCCCCAGCCGCCACATCCATACCCCGTCGCAGATCGTCGACCGCCGCGATGTGGAGGCCACCGTGAGGCTGCTGCGCGCCTTTCTGGCGCGGGAGATTGCATTCTAGCCATGCTGATGACGCCTGCCAGCAGAATCGCTGGCAGGCGTCATGATCCAGGCGCCGTGCGCCGCGAGGCCGGCTTTCCGAATGGTCCGGCGCCACACAAGGAGGTTGTTCGGCTTACGTGCCCCAACAGATCGCGGGATCACCGAACTCCTGCAGCGTGAGATACACGTAGCCGTCCGGATCAGGAGCTTGAGGCCGCTCTGCGAAGCGCACCCAGTGCTTGACCTGGTCATTCCAATAAGCCAGGGCCAGGGGCTGGCCCCGCTCCATGGCGCGAAAGAGATCCGCGCAGGTGTAGCGCACTCGCATCTGCACAGCGGGATCGAACACGAACTGCAACTGCTCCGGGTTGTCGGGGTTTGTGAATTTGAGGTTGCCGATGACTCTCAGTGGATGGAAGTCATCTTGGGTCCCCATCGGTATCGTGAGGGCACTTACCGGGTCAAGGCGGACATCCACCGGATGGATTCGTTGGACGGGCACAGTGACCCACACACCCTGCTCCTCATCCGTGAAGTCTAAGCCGTTCTCATTGTAAGTGATCATCGTGCGTCCTCCTATGACTCTGTTTGTTTTCCGCAATGTGGGGAGTGGTTGTTTGACTCCTATGGCGTCGTGATCGTGAGTACCGCCGTTTGCCGTTCCCCCAGGGCGCGATGTTCGGCAATGTCTTCTAGAAACGTCTGCCGCCACTCGGGATCACTGATCTTGTTCGCCCGGTCCATGAGAACGGCATAGCCGGCCCTGGCCGCGGCCGCTGCTTGTTCCGGTTTGCCGGTCATCTCGAGGCCTTTCACACACGTCTCGTAGGCGAGCAGGGGGAATTCCATGCCCTCCATGCCCTCAGCGAGGCAAGTCCACAGCGCCTCGACGCCTGCGCTGATTGCCGGCAGATCACCCTGCATCATCTCGCAGCGGATCAGGCCTGCCAGGGCATCTGCTGCGCAGCCTCGCACGCCGATCGCGGCCATGGCCTTGTGCGCCTGTTGAAATGCCGCTGTGGCAGCAACGACATCTCCGCACTGCTCCAACACCAGCCCCAGATAGCTGCGACCGGATGCGGCTGCGAAAGTATCACCGAGCGCCTCCAGCTCAGGGATGACCTCTGCCAACAGACGGCGGGCCGTTTCACTGTCGCCAATGCGCCAACAGGCCAGCCCGAGATTGAGCTGGCCGTACATACGATGCTGCTGGGCTCCGATGGCCTGCGACAGAGCCAACGCTTGTTCCAGCGCCGTGCGGGCCATCGGGTAGAGACCCAGCAGCAGATAATAGTAGCCCAGATTTCCGAGGCTGATGGACTGACCCATCAGATTTCCAGCGCGTTGCATGATTTCGGGCTGGCGTGCGATGAGCTGGGCGGCCCGGGCGAGATCTCCCGCAGCCGCGAAGTAGCCAGACACGTTGGTCAGCGCACGGGCCAAGATCTCCGGCTCACCGAGTGTCTCGGCGCAATCCAGCGCTTCGGCAGCGATCGCCCCGGCGTCTGCCATCCGACCCATGCGGGTCAGGTTGAACACCTTGACCGGGAGAGTTTTGGCTTGTATCTCCGCGTTGCCGGCGCGCGTCGCAACAGCCAGCGCCGCGTCCAGCGCCTCGATCGCCTCCGAATACCGGCTCAGCACGCCCAGGTAGTGGCCGCGGCGATAATGAGCCTCAGCCACCCGATTGTCGTCGCCCATCTGCTGGGCGAGCTCCAGCAGCGCATCGTCGTCGACCCGCCGGGCATTCGACTCACCGAGTATGCCCAGGGCCTCATCATGGGCAGCCAGGGCATGCCAGCGCTGCTCCAGGTCGCTCGGCGGCAGGAGCTCCAGCGCCGTCTCGAAGAATCCGCGCGCTTCGCCGGTCGCGCCCAAGGCGGCTGCCCGTTCACCTGCCCGGATATACCAGCCCGCCGCCGCCGCACCTTCACCGGCCAGGCGGTAATGCAGGGCGATAAGCGCCAGATACTCGCCCAGGCGCTCTCCCGCGTGCGCCTCAAGCCAGCGGGCCACTTGGGTATGGCAGGACCGGCGCATATGAAGCAGGACCGTTTCGTAAGTCACTTCGCGCAGGATGGCGTGCTTGAACGTGTACTCTTGTACGCCGATAAAGGCCGACCGCTCGCGCTGGAATACCAATTCGCGGGTTCGCAACGCGGCAAGCAGCGGCGCGACGTCCGCCACCTCGGGCGCGAGCTCGGCTAGCAGGCTATCCCAGAATTGCCGGCCGATCACCGACGCGCGCTGCAGCAGCAACCGCTCATCGGCCGGCAGGGCATCTAGTCGGGCCTGCAGCACCGCGGTCAGCGTCGGAGGCAGCCGCACCTGGCGGAGCCGTTGGCTGTCAACGCGCCACCGATCAACCCCCGGCTCGATGGCCCCGTCCTCAATCAGCATCTTGACCAGTTCTTCCAGGAAGAAGGGGTTGCCGTCAGCACCCTCCACCAACATCTCGTGCAGCTCCTCCGGCACCTCGGTAACTCGCTGCAAGATCTCACCGACTAAGGCTCGACTGCCGCGCCGCGAAAGCGGCCGCAGCTCCAGGCGGACGTAAGCGTCTAGTCCTTCGCCCCAGTTGGGGCGGCGCTCCAGGAACTCAGGGCGCGTCGCCGCTAACACCAGCAGGCGCGCACGCGGTATCTCGGCGAGGAGGCTGGCGATCAGGTCCAGGGAGGCATCATCGCCCCAGTGCAGATCTTCCAGCAGCAGCAATACCGATTCCGCTGGCCCATCGGCGCCTGGATTGCGGGCAGTGGCGCGTGCCGCCTCATCTCCGGACGGAGAGGGGGTCGGAGTATGTAGGTCAGGCTGCCAGAGGGTGCGCAGGGCCTGGCGCAGGGAAGCGGCGGCGATTGGACCGAATGAGGGGCTCCCCAAGAGCGCGCCGACGGCCGGGCTGGACGAGAAGTCGAAACCGGCGAGGTGGCCAGCCAGATCGATTTTATCTACTTCGAGGATGCCAGCCATGCCCTGGCGGAAACGAGATAGCGCCACAGCCACGCTATCGCTGTCAAGGATGCCGAACCGGCGAGCGAACAGGTCGCGCAGCAAGCCGTAGGGCATTGTCTGCGCCGCACGCGCGGGCTGGGCCTTCCAATAGTGCACGTGTTCGGGCCGCAGTTCGACCCAACTGACGAATTCGTCCAGCAGGCGGCTTTTGCCGATCCCGGCCTCCCCGAACACGGTCACCACACCCGTCTGACGCCCCTCAATAGCATCCAGGTAAGCGTACTGGAGTGCGGCCAGCTCTGCATCGCGTCCCACCATGCGCGTTGCCACCCCTTCGACGCCCCGGTTCGCAATGGGAAAGGCATGCGGCTTCGCCCGCTCTACGAGGTAAGACTGCACGGGGCTGGAGTGGCCCTTGACAGTGAGGGGCGCTTGGGGCACGACGTCGAAACGGCCGCGCACCTGGCGGTAGGTGTCCTGGGTGATGAGGATGCCGCCCGGCGGCGCTGCCGCCTCCATGCGGGCGGCCAGGTTCACGGCATCCCCCATGGCGGTGTATTCGACTCGGAGATCAGTGCCTACTTCGCCGACAACTACCAGTCCGGTGTTGATGCCAGCGCGGACGGCAAATCCCGCGATGCCGCGCTCTTGGGCCAGCCGTGCACAATAGAGGCGTGCATTGTCGACCATCTCCAGGGAAGCGCGCACGGCCCGCTCGGGGTCGTCTTCGTGGGCCACGGGTGCACCGAAGAACGCCAGGATGGCATCACCCATCAGGCGGGCCAGCGTGCCTCCGTGGTGGAAGACGGGGGGAATCAGCGCCTCGAAAGCGCCATTCATCACTTCGAGGACTTCTTCGGGATCAAGGTGTTCCGCCATGGCCACAGAGTCCACGACGTCGCAGAACAGGATGGTGATCATTCGCCGCTGGGGCTGCGCCAAGGCATCGCGCGCCGCCAGCAACTGATCTACATACTCGCGGGGCACCAGGCGCTCCAGCGCAGGGCGCCCCGCCTCGGAATTGGCGTGGCTGTGCGAGCTCTGACCGGGCTGCAAGATGCGTCCGGCGGCAAGAGAATCGGGAGCGAGGTTTTTTTCAGGTCTTGGTGACCCGTTTTCCAAAGCAGTCCCGCAGCGCGGGCAGAAGGCGGTGTCGGCAGGCGTAAGGTTGCCGCAGTGAGGGCAGGCGTATTCCAGGGCTGTCCCGCAGCGGGGGCAGTACGCAAAGTCCGCGGGAGACGGGTGCCGGCACTTGGGGCAGTTCATTGCGGCTCCTCATTCGCCGGAACGAATCACTTGCATCCATTCTACACCTTTTTTAGCGCGTTTGCAAGTAATTTCGACTGAGTTTCATCAACTCTTTCACTGACGCCGGTCGCGCGGCGCGGGGAGTTACGCTGGACTGTCTCTACGAGGACCCGGGGGAAGATGCAGGCTGAGAGCGGCCAGTCTGCCCCTCAGCCAACCGCGCCAGAGGGCGGGCTGCAATATCTGCCACTTCTCGGCCAGCGATGTCAGCGTCTCAGCCGCCGGCCGCTCGCGGCCATATCGCTGCGCTACAAACAGGTGGGCGATGTCTTCGGCCACCGGTGCAGCTTCCGGTAGCTGTGAGCTAAACGACGTCGCGCGCTCCAACGGCGTTTGGCTGGCGAGCCAGGGGATTCGCAGGCGCGCGGCCCACATTCCCAACAGGCCGAACAGCTTCATCAGTACTTCGTGATCACGGAATAAGGCTGCCTGCCGCGCGCGCGCCAGGCGCCACCCGCCCCAGGCTGCCGCGGCCAGGATCAGAATGCCTGCGAACCAGCCCCAGTTGCGGCTCAACCAGATTCGCCAGCGCAGCCATGCCTGGTTGGATGCGCCGTCGTCGGAGCGCGCCAGATCGTCCGGGAGCAGGTCATCCCCGGTGTCGCCGTGGCGCTCCGAATCAGGGATCAGGCCCGCCTCGTCCGGCGCCTCTGCCGCAGGTCGCGGACGTGCCAGCAGCGGTTCGGACGCAGTCGGCTCGAATTGAATCCAGCCATAGGTGGGGAAGAAAACCTCGGGCCATGCATGCGCATTGCGTTCCAGGATACGGCGGGTCACCGGTGTATCGAAGTCAATCTCCTTATCGCCGTCGACTACCTGGCCGGCTGTATAGCCCATGACGAGGCGGGCCGGCACGCCGACAGCACGCAGCATGACCACCATGGCGCTGGCGTAATAGTCGCAGTAACCCTCTCGAACCTCGAACAGGAAATAGTCGACGCCATCCGCGCCGGCCGGCGGTGCCGCGATTTGTTGATTGTACGTGTAAGTTCGGAGCATCGACTCCAGCGCCTCGGCCTTATCGTATGCGTTGTTTTTGGCTGCTGTGGTGTTAGTCGCCAGGTCCCTGATGCGTGCGGGGAGCGTATCCGGCAGTTGCAGGTAGCGCTGCAGCACCCACTCAGGGTAGTTCGCAGTGTCGGCGCGCAGTGCATCCAGCGTGGCATCTGAGAAGGCCGCGGCCGCCAGATAGGGTTCCTGCGCGCTCAGGCTGACGCGGCTGCGCAAAAGGGATACCGTGCGCACCTCCAGAACGCTCGGGATGGGGTGGAAATCGGCGTTGACCGGCACGGTGACGCGCAGCGGCTGCGGCGGTGTGAAGACCGTGGTCCCTCCCTGCTGCAAGATCCGGACGGTGCCGGTGATCGTGTGCGTTTGGGAGTAAAGCGGCTCGCCCAGCGAAGTGCTTCGCTCAATGACCATGACTTCCGTATCGGAGTTGAGCCAGCCGCTGCCGGTGTAGGCGTCGAATATGGCGGCCCGCCAGTAGGTCGGCTCAGCGATCTCAGCCTCGAAGATCGGGCGATCGGACAGCGACACGGGGCCGCCCAGTGTGGAGGTCTTGCCAAAGGCAGACACAGTCGCCGCTGTGCTGCCGTAATTCAACGACTTGTACATGCGATTCCAGGTATCTTCGACCTTCTGCCAGGGCTCTTCGAACGGCCGCAGCAGGCGTTCTGCGGTGAGCTGGCCCGTGGCGCTGGGGAGGAGCCAGGCCAACCCGATCACCAGCACGGCGAATCCCGCGCCAGCCTTGAGGAAATCCAGCGAGATGTCCGATGCATAGCGCACGCGTGTAAGCTGCCAACGGATCTCATTGCGGGCGAGTTGCAGGCGGATGGCAAGCAGCAGCGCGGCCGCCAGAAAGAGAACCAGGAAGCCGGTCAGATTCTGCGAAGAGAAGTAAATGTTGACCAGCAGGCCGATGCCGGCCGGCAGCACCGCCAGCAGCAGGCGTTGATGCCGCATCAGGCTCCAGATGGCAAGGTAGCCGATCCACCAGCCGAGGAAGGTGAGCTGCGTCACAAAGATCAGGTTGTCTGCGCTGGCCTTGCCATTCACCAGCGCGAGGAGCCAGTTGGCGTTGCGGGTGACGAGCTCGCGAATGCCCTCATCGCGCGTAAAGCCGGCAAAAACGATCTGATTGAAGAGCGTGGTGATCCAGGCGAAGCTGGCCAGTGTGCTGTAGATGACCGGGAAGATGCCATCCCAGCGGGTGAGCGACAATGCAAAGGCCAGCAGCGCGCCGCCCAGCACCGCGAACCTCACGAGCTCCAGCCCATCGCTCCACTCGGCCGAGACCAGGGCCTCCGTCATGGCCAGCAACGCGGTCAGGGCCAACACCAGCATCAGCCAGCCGCCGCCCCGTGCCAGGCGCGCGGACGGATTATCCGGTGCGGCCGGCGACTCAACGGCTGAAGGCAAGGCGTGAACGTTGGCAGTCATGCCATCCTCTACACCAAAGGCCAGGGGTGCGCGCGGCGGTCTTCAGGCGGGGACGGGAAATGTCCCTCCGCTAACAGCGCGGCGGTTCGCCGCATGAGCGCTGCAATCTCGCCCGGGCTCAGTAAGGTTGTCAATGTTTGCCGCGTCTTGTTCTCCGGCCGGCCAAGCTCATCCACCAGCCGGCTCAGATCGGCGGCCAGATCGGCCGGCAGCGGGTCGCCGGCAAAGTCCCAGATCACGGTGCGGATCTTGGGCTCCACATGGAAGCAAAGCCCCTGGTCGATGGCCACGATGCAGCCATTGCCGGCAGCCAGGCAGTGCCCGCCCTTGCGATCCGCGTTGTTAGCGATCATGTCGAAGAGGCACAGGGCCTGCAGGCTGCGACGGAACGCCGGTTGATCTCTGAAAGTGAAGTAATGAGCGTTCTGATCAACCTCGACAAAGAGCTGCACCGACCCCCGGCCATGTGGGCCGGTCCTCAGAACGGTAGGCGGCACGAAGTTCCAGCCGAGTGCGCGACACACCACGTAGGCGGCAGTTTCGCGCTTGGCGAGAGTGCCGCTCGGGAAATCCCACAACGGGCGCTCCCCTCGCGTCGGCTTATAGATCACCTGAACTGCTTGCTCGCCCTGGCTGACCTGGCCCAGGAACGTGTAATTGGAGCTCCACGGTATCAGCCCAATCAGGGATAATTCGCCATGGCCCAGCAGCGTGACCAGGCGTTCATGCTCCGGGCCTTCGGTGGGCCAGGGAATGCAATCTGCCGGCGAAAAGTCGCGCTGAGTCATCTCAGTGCAGATACTCTCCGGTTTGCCTGTTCCTGGCGCTCAAAGGAAGGCAGAAGTGCCCGAAATCGTCGATAGGTTCACCGCAGGCGGGGCAGTAGGGCCGTCCCGCCGCCACGATCTTTTCGGTCTGTTGGCTGAGCAACAACGCCTGGCCGCGCGTTGTGTAGAGGCGTTGTCCGGCTTCATCCTCAGCATTGTCCGCTTCGCTTTCGATTTCGCCGCGCAATACCTTGGCATCCACCAACGTCAACATGACCAGGTCATGCTCGCGATCGTACTCCAACCCCATGCCGCCGACCCGAAAGAGTGGGGCCAGGGGCTCGATCAACGTCAGGTTAGGCTGGGCAGCCACCAGCGGCTCGGCCAGTTCAGGAAACGCATCCTGCACATTGGCCAGCAGTTGCGGGATGTCGCGCACCAGCGCTAGCGCCTGGTGCTTCTCGATAACCCACGAAAGAATCTCAGGGCCGAACTGGGCTTGCAGCACCAGGACGCGGTAGCCCGGCTCACCGAGTGCGCCGGTGGTGATGCGCGTCACAGGAAAGATCTCTTCTTCCTCGAAGTACGGAAGCGCAGCGAAAGCGGGAAATGCATCAGTCATAAGGTAAATGGTAATCGGAAACGCCAGAAATGCAAGTGTGAGCTTCGAAAAGCAGAAAACAATAGCCCCGGGAAGATCTTCCCGGGGCTGGTCAGGTGCTAAGTAGCGGATACGGGATTCGAACCCGTGTCTCCGCCTTGAGAGGGCGATATCCTGGGCCTCTAGACGAATCCGCCACTGAGGAAGGTATTATATGGATCAGTGAGGAAGCTGTCAAATTTCGGGCGCTTGCGGGTATGCCAGACGTGGAAATTCCTGCATACTGCCGGCTTGTGTTATGATTGCGATGATTCTATCTTATCGCGGGTTCTAGCCCCGCCTCGTCCTGCACAGCAGGGCGGGCGCCAGGAGTCTTTCATGCCCACAACCCCACAAGCGATCTCGCGCGGGCTCGACCGCGTGCTTCTTTCGGTGCAACAGCCGGCGCGCTACACCGGCGGCGAATTCAACAGCATCGTCAAGGATTGGGAGGCGACGCCCCATCGCCTCGCGTTGATCTTTCCCGATGTGTATGATCTGGGCATGTCCAACCTGGGGCTGGCGATCCTCTACGACATCGTCAATCGGCAGCCGGACATGTTGGCCGAACGCGCCTTCACCCCCTGGGTGGACATGCTGGTGGCGATGCGTCGCGAGGGCCTCCCGCTCTACTCTTTGGAGACGCGCCACCCGCTGGCCGATTTCTCCGTGCTCGGGTTCTCCCTGCCGTATGAGCAGCTCTACACGAATGTGCTGACGACCTTGCAGTTGGCCGGCATTCCGTTGCGCGCGGCCGACCGCGATCAGGAGCCGCTGATCCTGGCCGGTGGGTCGGCATGCCTCAACCCGGAGCCGATGCATGCGTTCTTTGACGCGTTCTTCATCGGTGAAGGGGAGGACGCGATCGTCGAGATCGTTCGCGCGTGGAACGACGCGCGCCGTGCCGGACTGAGCCGTCGCGACGCGCTCGCGCGCCTGGCGCAGATCGATGGCGTCTACGTTCCGGCGCTCTACGAAGTGACCTATCACCCCGACGGCCGCATCGCAACCTTCGCCCCGACACCTGCTTCACCCAACACGCAACACGCAGTACGCAATACGCAATACGCAGTACGCAATACGCAATACGCAGTACGCAATACGCAGCACGCCCTACGCCTTCCCATCACCAAACGCATCGTCTCCACCCTGCCGCCGCCGCCGACCAGGTTCATCGTCCCCTTCATCGATATCGTACACGACCGGGCGGCGATCGAGATTCAGCGCGGCTGCACCCGTGGCTGTCGTTTCTGTCAGGCCGGCATGATCTTCCGTCCCGTGCGCGAGCGGCCGGTGGCCGAGGTGCTGGACGCAGTCGACGCGATCATGCGCGATACCGGCTTCGAAGAGATCAGCTTCCTGTCGTTGAGCTCCTCCGACTACAGCGGAATTCATGAGCTGGTGGCTGAGGTGATGGCCCGGCACGGCAGCGAGAAACTGTCGATCGGCCTGCCCAGCCTGCGCATCGAATCCTTCAGCCTGGAATTGATGGAGCAGCTCGAGAAGGGGCGGCGGCGCTCGGGGTTCACCTTTGCGCCGGAAGCCGCCACCGACCGGTTGCGCGACGTCATCAATAAGCCCATCGCTACCGAGGCGCTGTTGGAAACGGCCGCTGAGGTGTATCGCCGCGGCTGGCCCAGCCTCAAGCTCTACTTCATGATCGGCCACCCGACCCAGACCCTGGAGGATGTTCAGGCGATCGCGGACCTGACCCACCAGGTGAGACGCCTCGGCTTCCAGGAGTTGGGCCGGAAGTCTACGGTGCGGGTTGGCGTCAGCACCCTGGTGCCCAAGCCGCATACGCCGTTTCAGTGGGCGCCGCTGGCCGATGAGCAGACCATCCGGGCTCAAATCGGGCTGCTGGAGCGCCAACTACGCGGCCCGGGGCTGGAATTCTCGTGGAACAATCCGCTCGAAACCCTGTTGGAGGCTGTGCTCAGTCGTGGCGACCGGCGTCTGGCCGACGTGATCCAGCGAGCCTGGGAGCTGGGCGCCGGATTCGACGGTTGGGGCGATCAGTTCAATGCCGGCGCCTGGGCTCAGGCCTTCACAGACACGGGCCTGGATCCGGACTGGTATGCCCGTCGCGAACGCGCTCAGGATGAGATCCTGCCGTGGGATCACATCAGCGTCGGCGTCAACAAGGCCTTTCTGGCGCGGGAGTATGCGGCTGCGCTGCAAGGCCGTCCGACCGAAGACTGCCGTGAGCACTGCGTCGCCTGCGGCATCTTGAGCCACTTCATGGAGCAGCGCCGGCAGGTCGCTGACGATGCCTGGGGTTGTCCGCCCGTAGGCAAAGGCAAGGGGGCATCCGATGGCTGAAACTTATACGCAACGCATGCGCGTTACGTTTGCCACTGATGAAACCGTGAAGTATGTCGGTCACCTGGATATGCACCGCACCTGGGAGCGAGCCATCCGCCGGGCGCGGTTGCCCCTGGCCTACACGCAAGGCTTCAACCCCCAGGCGCGGCTGCAGTTTGCCGCCGCGCTGCCGGTCGGTTTCACCGGGCAGGCCGAGCAGGCAGACGTCTATCTCAATGAGGAGCTGGAGCCGGCCGGGTTCCTGGCCCGGCTGACTGCGGCGCTGCCGCTTGGCATCCGCCCTTTGCGCGCCGAGCCGATCCCGCGCGAGCTGCCGTCGCTGCAGTCGCAGGTCTGTGGCGCGAACTATCGCGTTGAGGTGGAGAGCGTCGAGTCCGTCGATGGGTTTGCGGCGCGGCTGGATGCGTTCCTGGCGCGGGCTGAGGCGTGGCGCGCGCGGCGCAAGGGCAAAGAGGTGGCGCGCTACAACTTGCGGCCGCTGGTGCAGGCGCTATCCTACATGGGCCAAACCGATATCGGGCATAGCTTCGACGTCACGATGCGCGCGGAACCGGGCGCCACCGGTCGCCCGGATGAGTTACTGGCCGAGTTGGGCCTGGAAGCGGCCCCGCGCCGCATCGCGCGTCTGTCTCTGATTTACCAGCCGGACAACCATCCCGGCGCGTAGTCGAAATTCACCTCGTTGTTGGTCAGCAGCACCAATCCGGTGCCATCGGCATTGATGCGCATCACTTCGGCGTGGCCGTTGCCGGGCCGATAGCCGGAGAAAACGATCCTATCGCCCACGAAGCCCCAGGCCGGGAAGTTAGGAAGCAGCCACTGCGGCGCCAGCAGTTGCACATCCGTGCCATCGCTGTCTGCCGTGTACAGCCCCTGGCCTTGGGGACGGCTGCCCCAGAACACCAGGCGATTGCCGCCCGGCGACCAACTCGGCGTGGTGTCGCCATTGATGTTGGTTGTGAGCGGGCGCACATCGGAGCCATCCGCGGCCATTATGAAGATTTCGCTGTTCGGCGCGTTGCGGTTCGACACGAAGGCGATCCGCCCGGCGCTCTTCTCCCAATCAGGCAGGATGTCGAACCAGGCGTTGTCGGTCAGTTTTGTCAGGCCGCGCGTGGCCAGGTCCATCACATAAATCTCCCAGTCGCCGTCGCGGTCGGACGCGAAGGCGATCTTGCTGCTGTCGCCCGACCAGGTAGGGTGCTGGTTGTTGAAGGGACCATCGGTCAGCATGGTCGCCCCGCGGCCATCGCGGCTCATCAGCCAGATCTGGTTGTAGCCGCCGGCGCCGGAGCTGAGCTCGGTGCGCTCGTAGGCGATCCATCGGCCAGAGGGTGAGCCAACCGCGGTGGTTTCGGCGGCGTCGGCCGTGAAGGTGAGGCGGGTCTGGTTGCTGCCATCCGGCAGCATGCGATAGATCTCGCCGTTGCCGTCCCGGTCGCTGGTGAACAGCACCTGGGCCGGCCCCTGGTCCTGGATCACGGTCAGCGCATCGCTGTCCCGGCTGGTCACGAACACCTTGCCCAGCCGCGGGTCGAAGGCGATGCCCTCTTCCGCACCCTCCGGCACGGGGATGCTGGTGATCTGATGCCAGTCCATGGTGTCGTAGACCTCGACCCGGTCGCCGCAAGCGATGAACAGGTGGCCGCTCTCAGGATTGGCGAAGAGCACAAATGGCTCTTTGTAAAGCAGGATGGCGCCAACGATCGCATCGTAGTATACGTCGAGCACGGTGACCGTGTGTGACGTGCCTCGGTTAGCGATGTACAGCCGCCGGCTCGCTTCATCGTACGACAGGCCATAAGGCTCCGGGATGTTATCCCAGTGTGAGGCCACTTGCCCGTCGCGCAGCACGTACACCTGGTTCGAGCCGTGCGCCGATAGGTAGACGTCGCCTGAGCTTGCATCCGCCGCGAACATGGCCGGTTCGTGGCCGACCCCGTACAGGGTGCGAACTACCTCCAACGTCAGCGGATCGAAGACCGTCACCGTATCGTTGCCGTAGTTGGCGATGTAGCCGTAGCCGCCGTGGACGATAACGCCATCGGGATTGGTATTGGCCGCGATATTCTGGAGGGCCGTTCCGGCCACGGGATCCACCACCGAAGCGTTGGCTGTCTGCCGGTTGGCCACGACCATATGGCCGTTGGAGGGAATTATCGCCACGCCGTTAGGTCCCTGGGCGGCCGGCCCCAAGTCGATTTGCGCTTGCAGGCTCAGGTACTCGTTGACGACCCCCAACGTGCGGCCGGCGTGGTCTATGCCATGGAATGCTACATAGACGCGCTGGCCCGTCGCACTCACCGCAACACCGTGCGGCCGGCTGCCGGCCGGCAGGTTCAACTGTCCGCTCCAATAGGGTGTGGACACGAAGACGGGCGGAGCCGTTGGAATCACTGACGGCGTTCCCGTTGCCGTCGCGGTGGCTATCTGCGTCACCGTCGGGGTGACCGTGCGCGTTGCTGTGGAAGTGACCGTGCGTGTGGCTGTAGGGGTAGCTGTGCGCGTCGCTGTAGGGGTAGGGCTTGCCCCTACCCCCGTGGCCGTAGGGGTCGCCGTCCGCGTGGGCGTTGCCGCGGACGAGCAATAGACCAGCGACACATCATCCACGAATGTGCGGCTGATGCCGCCGCTGCCGTTGTTGTAGGTGCCGAATTGCAGGCGGATCGGAATACCGGCCAGGCTGGTCAGGTCGAGCGAGGCCCGACGCCAGGACGGATTATCGGTGCGCTCCGTCAGCAGCCAGACAATCGAATTGTCCGGCCTAAGCGCGAGGACGTAAAAGTAGTCGGCGAGTGCGTTTGGACTCGCAGCAAGTAATTCCTCCAGTGTTTTGGGCAGTGTGTTGGTTTCCGGCGCCAGGGCTGAAGCGTACGTGCTCCCATCTCCCCAGACGTTGTAACGCCAGAAGGTCAGGGTCGCCGAAGCAGATCCTGCCGGAATCGTGATCGCCTGCTCGATGGGCGAGTAGCTTTCCACGTTGGCGCCGCCCAGGGCGATGCCGGTGCGCATACTGCGGCTGCCGCCGTGCACCGGCGTGGTCACGTAAGCGGCCAGCACCGGGTTGGAGCGGATGATCCAGGCTGCACTCGTCTCGAATCCGCCGTTGCCCAGCCCTTCCGCGCAATTGACGGTCGGCGTGGCCGTGGGCGTGGCTGTGGCGGTCGGCACGGGTGTGATGTTGCCGCGGTAGAGGTAGAAGGCGCCGTCAGGGCTGTTCAGCCAAACGCCGTAGCCGTCATCGGCCAGCAGCCCGTCCACCGGTTGGTCGTCCCAGGTGTAGCCGCCGACCTTCTGCCATGTTTCGCCGTAGTTGAAGCCCTCGTACAGCCCGGCCGCCGTGCCGACGTAGAGCCGGCTCGGATCGTCCAGGCGGCTGACGATCTCAAGTAAGCCGTAGTCCTCGCGGCCGTCCTGGTAGAGCACATCCTCCAATCCGGCCGTGAAGCGCTGCCATGAATCACCGCCGTCCAGGCTGCGCCACACCCCTTTCGGCTCCACGAAGTAGACGCGGCTGGGGTTGGTCGGATCCACCCACACGTCGGTGATCCACCAGATATCTTCGTACAACGGCGTCACCTGCTGCCAGGTTTGGCTGCCGTCGGTGCTGCGGGCCAGCATGCCCCCGCCTCCCTCGCTGACGCCGCTGGCGTAGACCGTGGTCCAGCCTGGATCCACCGCCGCGACGTCGGAGACGAAGTAGCTGCGCCATAGGTCGGAGTCCTGGTGCTGCCAGGTGGCGCCGCCGTCGGAGGTGAGATACACGCCGTCGCATCCGAAGCCGTAGACCTTCAGCGGGTTCGTGGGATGCGCCACCACCGGCTGGATATTCAGCCCGTTGGGCAGCTCGTGCCAGGTGCGACCGCCGTCCTCGCTCTTGTACATCGGCTCATCCGGCCCGCCGGCCAGGCAGCGCGGGACGAGTCCGGCCCAGATCACGGCTGAATTGGCGGGGCTGTAGACGAACTTCGGCCGCGGCGCGGCGTTGTTGACCAGCACCCAGTCGCCGTAGCCGATGCGCCGGTGCAAGCCTGCGAAGCTGGTGGCATAGCGGTCCTGTGTGCGATAGTCGGCGATCAGCCGCGTGGCCGGATAGCCGTTGACGATCAGTTGGTACTGGTTGCTGGGCTGCGGTGGCGGCCCGGGCGGTAGAGTCAACGTCTGCCACGTATTGCCGCCGTCATCGCTGCGCAGCAGTTGCGTGCTCCAACTGCTGGTATCGGTCAGATTGACGTAAAGCGCCGCGCCTTGCGGCCCCCAACCCACAGCCAGCGGCACCACGGACATGTTCGCGCCGAAGTCATGCATCAGTTGCCACTGCACATCTTCGGGCGCAGGCGCGTTGGCGTTGAGGCTGCGCCATAACTGGCCGGAGTAGCGGCTGCCCATGTAAAGGGCGTTGGCGGTGTTGTCAAACGCTAATCCGGTGTTCACGTACCACTCGGAGGTCGGCCCTGGCAACCGGCGCCAGTTGCCGGAGTTGGTGCCTCGATACAACATGCCGCTGCCGTACTTGGTGGCGGTGGTGACATACAGGGTGTTGGCGTCGTCCGGATCGATGATGATGGGATTGGCTGCGGACCATCCGCTCAGGTCGCCGCTGGCCGAGCGCCAGATCTGGCCGCCGTCATCGCTCTTGATCACCATCACGCCGCTGCCGAAATCATGGCCCCAGTTGGGCTCGGCCCACAGCGTGGTGGGCCGGCCATACTCCACGGACAGCGCGTGCGTGCGCACGGTGTGCAGGAACTGCCACTGCCCGCTGGCGTTGGTGCGGAACAGGCCGGCCGCCGTGCCCAGGTACAGTGTGCTTGGGTTAGCATAGTCCATGCCCAGGCCGCCTCGTCCCACGGCTATCGGCACCCCTTGCGGCGCTTCCTGCCAGGTCTCCCCGCGATCGTAGCTGATCAGCAGCAGCTCGCTGTTCGTCAGGGTATACAGCGGTCCCGGCTCGCCCGGCGCCACGATCAACTCGCGGACAACGGCCGGGAAGCCCTGGGTGGGCGTCGGCGTGGGTGTCAAGGTGCGGGTGGGCGTGCGGGTAGCGGTGCTGGTCGGTGTTGGCGTCGATGTGGCGGTTTGGGTCCATGTCGGCGTGGCGGTGCCGGTGCGCGTTGGCGTAGCCGTTGGGGTTGACGTTGCTGTCGCGGTGCTGGTAGGCGTTGGCGTGAGGACTGCCGGGCTGCGCAAGATGAGGGGCAGATAGAGCATCGACTCTTGCTGCGGGGCCGGCAGGCATATCTGCAGAGCCACCTCATCGATGACCATGCTGCTGCGTCCGCCGCTGCCGTTGTTGAAGGTGCCGAAGTGTAGTTTGAAGCTGCGGCCCGCGTAGGCGCTCAAATCGACCGTGGTGAACGTCCATGCCTGGCTGTTGTCGCGCCAGGTGCGCAGCACGGCATAGCTGTTGTCGGCAAAGACAGCCAGCAGATACTGGTAGTCGTTGACATCCGGCGCAGCCGCCAGCACAGTCGCCCTATCCACCGCATGATTGCCTACGCCTGCCGCGTCGCCCAGCGTTGGATAGCGCCAGAAGGTGAGCGTGGCTGAGATGGCGCTGGTCGGGATGCCGATTTCCTGATCCACGCTGGAGTAGCTGTAGACGTTGGGGCCTTCCGGCCCGGTGCCGGTGCGCACAGCGGTGTGGCCGCTGTGGCGGATATCTTCGGCATAGCCGGCCGGCAGTGGTGTGTCAGGGAAGGTCCAGGCGCGAGCGATGCCGGTGTAGCCCAGGAGGTCAGGGTCGGTTTCGAAGTCACCGTCCGCCACCGCCTCGTAGCAGGTCGAATCATAGCGATAGGCCACGCCCTCGGCCAGTACGAACAGGTCAGGCAGCGGGCCGAGCGCCAACACCTGCTGGGGGACGACGCCGGCCGGAAGCAGCGGCTGGGGCGCCCAACGCAGCCCACCGGTGTCGGAGCGATAGACGCGCGGCGGGAAGCGTGCGTCCCACTCAGGCCCGGTAAGCGCCAGGTACACCGCTTCGCCGGCCGGGTCGGACGTCAGGCTGCGGTAATTCATGTTGTAGTTGCCGTACAGACCGGCCGTGACGTTACTCCAGGCCGCGCCGCGGTTGGTGGAGCGAATGATCCCGGCCTCAGGCTGCGTGGCCGAGCCTTCGATCTCCCGGTACATGGCCCAGATGGTGCCGTTCGCGGCGAAGTTCGGCGAGATGGCCAGGCTGTAGTTCGGGCCTGCCGCACCCAGCCGCTGCCAGGTGGTGCCGCCATCGATCGAGCGCTGCAGCGGGCCGTAGCCGGCCACGAACAGGGTGTGGTCGACCGCGTAGTTGGGCGAGATGGCCAGCCGATAGGCATCGAGGTCGCCGGGTTGACCGCCGGTGGGCAGCCAGGTATCCCCGCGATCGGTCGAACGATACACCTGCGGCTGGCCGAATTCGGCGCCTGCCAGGAATAACGTCCCATCGCTGGCGAAGGCGGGCGATACGACCAGATCCTGGGCCCCGCTGCCCTCCCAGATCGCTTGCCATGAGGCGCCGTCATCTGTGGAGCGTAGCACGCGACGGCCCGGTGGCTCCGTGGTCGTGGTCAATAAGAAGAGGGTCTGGTCGGTGGCATAGGCCGCGGAGGGCACGATTTTCGTCGTGCCGCTGATGACGCCGGTGGGCCCGGGGCTTAACGCAGCCCAACTCCGACCTGCGTTAGGGCTGCTATAGACACCGCCGGCCGTCGCGGTGAACAGCGTCCGATCGGCCGCGAAGGCCGGAGAGGCCGCCATCGCGTCGATGGGATTGCTGTCTGGCGGCGCGAGCGCCAGCCAGGGTGAGGTGAACGGCGAGGCGGGCTCAGCGTTGGCAACTGCGGCCGCCAGAGCAAGCGCCAGTAAAGCGCCGAGCAAGAGAAGAGTGCGCAATTTCATCAGAGACCTCCTCTGCTGCGCCGATGGCCTGCGCTATCGCGTCGCATGGCGCCGTAATAACGTCGGGCAGCCAAATAGACGGACCAGCATTTTTGTGATCTTATAGAATTAGGACGTTTGAAGCGCTCAGAAGTCGCGTTGGACCGGTGCGATTTCTGAATCCAGCCGGTCGCCGCGCTCACGACCGTAAGTAGGAATGTAATCTTGTCCGATTAGCATGATGTCTATATTGATGAGTCACAGCCCGACAGTTTCTGTAATCGCGGCTCGTCTATCTTTGACCCGAGGAGACCTGATCTCATGAGAATCCGCGTTTTCCTAACGATTTGTTTGCTGGCCTTGATTTTCTTGATGTCGATCCCAGCGGCCCACGCCGAGGACCTTACTGTGACCTTGAGGCCGGGTCAGCAAGCTACGCTCCCGCTGCGCCTGTGGTGCCTCGATTACGGTAAGCCGTTCCCGGCCGCGCTGGACGCACCGACGGCGCGCGCCCAGGATGGGGTGATCGCCGTGTTGCAGACGGCAATCAACAAGGGCAGCGTTGTCTCCGATATTTACCAGACTGAATTGGCGATCTGGCGCGTGCGCACCGGGCGATTCAACGATTACGCGTCGCAGGGCTATGCGCTGGCCGAGGAGATTTACAATGAGTCGGCCCAAGTCACGGTCGCGCCGCTCCCCGCGGGCGTGCTCACGTTGGATCAGGCAGTCGCGGCCGGCAAGGTTGCCTATGCCATCAACAGCTTTGGGCCGGTGACCGACACGCTGCCTTCTGAAGTGACGCGGTACGCGCCTTTCTTCGGCAAGGCCGATCTGGTGGTGTCGAACCCAACCCAGGAGACCGTCACTTTCCTGTTTGCCGAGGGCACGGTCTTTCCGCCGGCCGGCGGGCAAGATGCCCAGGCCCTGGTTTCGCATCTGGATTCTGAGGAACCCACCATCTTGCCGGAGACGGGAGCCGCGGCGTTGGCTCTGCCCCTGGCAGGCCTATCTGCTGCTCTGATGGCGGCCGGCTGGGCGCTGCGGCGTTCCGGGAATCCGAAGAGGACAAGGTAAGGTAAGCGTCCTGAGCGGAGCCCGGCGGTCATCTCTGCCGGGCGCAGTCGAAGGACGCCTGCAAAGTCATTCTCACAGTAACGCAGCGGAGCACCCTGAGCGGAGCACCGCAGTGCGCAGTCGAAGGGTGCGCAGCGGCCATCGGGCAGAGCCACATCTCCTGAGCTAAGTCGAAGGACGACTGCACTCCGCCGCCCGCACTATTGCTCAACAACCAAAACCACGATCACCTGACGGTCGGCCAGCCCCACCCCCACGCCACCCCGCGTCATGCGCGCATCCGCGATAATGGCGGCGTGCGGCGGGCTGTCCTGCCACTCCGCCAGCGCCAGGTCACCGAGCTGCGGCAGCTTGGCCGCAACATTGCCGCTCAGTTGATACAACGTCTCCCCGTTGGCGTGCGCGCTTCCCAGTTGTTCCAGGTATGACTTGCCGGTCTCCGGATCCCGATGGCTGAAATAGTCGCGCGCCAACATGTCCTGCGCGCGCGCCTGGGCGAATTTTGCCAGGCGCGCGTCCCACGCCAGATCCGCCTTTCCTTGCGTGTCGCGATAACGGTTCACGGCCCGGAGCACCTGTTGGGAAGGCGCAGCGGCCCCACTCCCGCTTTGCGCCGCGGCCGCCGGCTTGCGTTTGACGACAGATGAGCGCGGCCTGGCCGGCGTGGCGCGTTTTGTGGTGGTTGGCTTTGTAGGGGTCATGGTGTTCTCCTGATCTTGTTCTCCGCCTGCCAGACCGATCCCGGCGTGAAGCGGTCCTGGCATCCGCGACTATGATTATAGCAGATTTTGTGTTAAGCTAATGATCAGGCTGTACCATTGCCAAACGCTCTGTGGAGTTGTGACACGATTATGACATCGACTTCGGATGAGAGAAACCAAAACGAACTGATCGATTTGCTTGCAAGCCTCGTGAAGATCGATTCCGTCAACCCGGATCTGGTCCCAGGCGCCAGGGGCGAGGCGGAAATCGCCGCGTTCATTGCGGAGTGGGCCAACCGCGCCGGGCTGGAGGCCATCGTGCAGGAGATAGCACCCGGCCGGGCGAACGCTATCGTCATTGCCCGCGGCTCAGGGGGCGGCAAGAGCCTCATGCTCAACGGCCACATCGACACCGTGGGCCTGGCGGACATGGTTGACCCCTTCGCCGCGCGCATCGAGGGGAACAAGATGTTCGGCCGCGGGGTGTACGACATGAAAGCCGGTGTGGCGGCCAGCCTGATCGCGGCCAAGCGAGCCAAGACGCTCGGCCTGCGCGGGGATGTGGTCGTGGCCGCAGTCGCCGACGAAGAGATGGCCAGCCTGGGCACGCAGGCGGCGCTTCGCGAGCTGCCGCGCTGGCCGGTCGATGCCGCGATCGTGACCGAGCCGACCGAGCTGGAGCTGGCCGTCGCCCACAAGGGTTTCGTGTGGTTTGATGTCGAGACCTACGGCGTCGCCGCACACGGGTCGCGGCCGCACCTGGGTGTGGACGCCATCGTCAAAATGGGGAAGGTGCTGGCGGAGCTTGAGCAGCATGACCTCGCATTGCGCGCCTCGCCAACGCACCCCCACCTCGGCAGCGGTTCTGTCCATGCCTCCCTGATTCAGGGCGGGCAGGAGCTGTCATCCTATCCGGCATATTGCAGGCTGCAGCTCGAGCGGCGCACCATCCCGGGTGAGTCGCCGGCGCTGGCCGAGGCGCAACTGCAGGCCGTCCTCGATCGATGCGCGGGCAGCGACAGCGCATTCCGGGCGCAACTGACCCGGGGGCTGGCGAGGGATGCCTTCGAGGTCGGGCAAGATCATCCCTTTGTGCAGTTGTGTCGGCAGCATCTGGCCCAGGCCACCGGCCGTCCGGCAGTGGTTGGCGGGGTCTCGTATTGGTGTGACGCGGCGCTGATTGCCGCGGCCGGCGTGCCCGCCGTTATCTTGGGACCGCTCGGTGCAGGCGCGCACGGCGTCGTCGAGTGGATCGACCTTGACTCCGTGCAGCAGTGCGCCGACGTCTACACGGCGGTGGCGCAGGCGTTCTGTAGTTAGCAGACGCGGTGCATCACACAATCCAGCGGATGGTGTTACTTGAGGTCTGGCTCCAGATACCCACCCCGTTCGGCGCGCGCCAGCACGGCCTGGATCGTCGCAACCAATGCGCGCGCCGAGGCCGCGTCGATCTCCACCGCCACCCGGGCGCCCGGCCCCAATGCATCGTTCACGAAGTCGATGTTCAGGGCGTATTCCAGCGGTGCGTCGAATGGGTGGTCGTAGGACACGCTGGCCTGTCGCACCTGGAACCAGCCACTCGCTCCCTTGCCGCTGCCGCTGATCGACGCCTGCTGGCTGATCATCGTACACATGGGTTGTCTCCTCATATCAACAGGTAGGGGCGAGGCATTCCTTCCCAGACTTCCCACAACGGCAGAGATCTCATACGACGCACTGCGCACCATCACGGCAGGTCTGCTGGGAATGCCTCGCCCCTACGCGGTGTGCAGGTGCTTTCCCAGGAACGCAAACACCTTCTGCCAGGCGTCCACGGCCTGCGCCTGGCGGTAGTTCGGTCGATCGTAATAGAGGAAGCCGTGGCCCGCTCCCGGATACATGTGGAACTCATAGATCTTGTTGTACTTGCGCAGCTCTTCTTCGAGTCGAGCCACTTGTTCCGGCGTCGGGCTGTGATCCTCCTCACCAAATAACCCCAGGAGCGGGCAGGCCAGGTCCGCCGTATAGTCCAGCGGCGCGACCGGCTGTTTGGGCGTAAGCTCCTCTTGCGCCATCACCACGCGGCCGCCCCAGCAGTCGATTGCAGCCGCGAAGCCCGGGATGCGGCACGCGGCCAGGTACGCGTGGCGCCCGCCCGAACAGGTGCCGAAGACGCCCACCTTGCCGCTGCAGAGGGGCAAGCCGACCAGATACGCCAGTGCGCCTGCCACGTCGCCCAGCACCTGATCGTCGGGCACGCCGCCGGCCCCGCGCACCTTGGCCGCCACATCCTCGGGCGCACCATGCCCTTCGCGATAGTAGAGGTTGGGCGAAAGGGTCGCATAGCCGTGATGCGCGAATTTTCGCGCCGCCTCGCGGTACCACTCGTCCCATCCGGGCAGGTGATGGATCAAGACCATGCCGGGGAAAGGCCCTGGTCCCAGGGGGCGGGCGAAATAGGCATTGATCATCTCCTCCCGTGCGCCGTGCAGCATGACCGTTTCGGCCAGCATCCCTTCGTACATGTCAGTTCGGTACACTTTCCGCCTCCTTGAGTCATTTCGGATCAGGCCGTAATCATGCCCCTGAACGGCGTCGCTGTCAATGTCCTTCTACATGATGCAGGTCATACCATGATCGTGTGGGTGGTTGTAGCATGAGACATGCAGAAATCGCTATATGTCGGAGTTTGCATATGAATTCCTATCGTGAACAGGCGCGTTTGCTCAGGCTGATGGCGCACCCCATGCGGCTTGAGATCCTGGCGATCTTGCGCCGATCGGACGAGTGCGTCTGTCACTTGTCGGCGGCGCTCAAGAAGCCCCAGCCTTACGTATCCCAACAACTGGCTATCTTGCGCAGAGAGGGCCTCATCGCGGACCACAACGAGGGCACCTACGTCTATTATGGTTTAGGCGATGGAGAGATGGCCGGAATGTTGGATGCCGTCCTCGCAGCCCTGTTCGCCGATGATCAATCTGAGGCCGTGAAAGGACCACGGCCTGCTGCAAGTTGTTATTGTCCCAAATGCAATTCAACCAAGGAGGAGACCTCATGACGCTCGATATCAAAGTCCTCGGCCCCGGATGCACCAACTGCCAGAACCTGGAGAACAACGCCCGCGCTGCCGCCGCGCAATTGGGCATTGAGGCGACCGTTGAAAAGATCAAGGACCGCGCCGAGTATCCGCGCTACGGGCTGCTCTTCACGCCGGGCCTGGTGGTGAACGGGCAGCTCGTCAGCGCCGGCCGCGTGCCTTCGGTGGCGGAGATCACGACGCTGTTGACGAACGCGCTCGCGGCCATGTGACGGAAATTGATCACATGCCCAGCACTCTTGGTCTGCGGGATGCCCAAGCAGTCAAGGGGAACGCGCGGTACTGGTCGCTTGTCGGTGATCTCCGCACTGCCGCCGGCGACCTGACCCTGCCTGCCGGGCTGCTCAGTCAAGCGGGCCTGGCGGCCGATGCTGAGCTCATCTGCGAGGCCGGGCCGAACGGTCTGCGCCTGACTGCCGACCGGCTGCGCAAGGTCTACGTCGAGGTGACTAGCGCCTGCAATCTCGCCTGCGTCACCTGCATCCGTCATTCGTGGGATGAACCCCTGGGGCACATGCCGTTGGCGCGGTTCCGGCGACTGGTGCAGGGGCTTCCGGCGGGCGGCGACACGCCCACGTGGCCGGTGACGTTGTCTCTCAGCGGTTTCGGCGAGCCCCTGGCCCATCCTGATTTCTTGACGTTGGTGGCGCTGGCGCGGGAGGATGGGCTGCGCCTGGAGATCATCACCAACGGGACGCTGCTCGACGCCTCGCTGGCCGCGCAGTTGGCCGCGCTGGGCGTGGCGCAGGTGGCCGTGTCGCTCGACGGCGGGGATGACGCTGCCTACGGCTGCATCCGAGACCGGGATCTAGGGGCGGCGGTCGGGGCGGTCAAGGCGCTCCTCGATGCGCGGCGGCGGGCGCGCAGCGCCATGACGATCGGGGCCGCGTTCGTGGCCACCAGACGGAACATCGCCGGCCTGCCGCAATTGCTGCAATTGGCCCGTGACCTGGATCTCGACTTCGTCTCGGTCAGCAACGTTGTGCCGCATACGGCAGAGATGGCGGCCGAGATGCTGTGGGGCCGCGCGGCCTGGGCTAGCAGCTTCCCGCCTGCAGGCTGGCGGCCGCGCCTGGCGTTGGCCCACCTGGATCTGGACGGGGACACCCGGCCGGCAGTAGCGGCCATCATCGAACGGGCGCCGCTGTTTCCGCCGCCCAACCTGGACGACGGCGCGCGGCTTAACCACTGCCGCTTTGTTCATGAGGGGATGCTCGCGGTGAGTTGGGATGGTCGCGTGGCGCCCTGCCTATCGCTGCTGCACACGCATCCGGAGCACGTCAACGGCCATTGGAAGACGGTGCGCAGCTTCGCGATCGGGCACGTGGATGAGCGGCCGCTGGCCGACATCTGGCGGGACGGCGCCAGCCGTGACTTTCGCGCGCGAGTGCGCTCCTTCGACTTTGCACCGTGCTTCGCCTGCGGCGGCTGCCCGGAGACCGACACCAATGATACGGATTGCTACGGCAGCCCGTTTCCATCGTGCAGCGAATGCTTGTGGGCGCAGGGGATCGTGCTGTGTCCGTAAACCGTATTCCATCCGCTTGGACGTGCTTTGAGCCGCCAGGGGATCGAATGATGACCAATTCAGGACGAGCATCTTAACCAGTGGAGGAGATTGTAGTGAGTACAGAGTACCTTGAAATAACGGTCGACAAATTTATCTTTCGCGTGAAGGCCGGCTACCTCTACAGCGAGGCCGGCGTTTGGATAGCCTATGACGCCGCGCGCAACACGGCCCGCGTCGGATTGAGCGACTTCCGCCAGCAGGCCAGCGGCGATGTGGCGTTCGTGGACTTGCCCACGACCGGCAGCCAGGTGACAGCCGGCGGCGATCTGGCCAATATCGAAACCATCAAGGTAGACCTGACCGTGCCTGCACCGTTCGACGGAGAGGTAACAGCCGTCAACGAAGCACTGGGAGACGCCCCGGAGCTGATCAACCAGGCGCCGTATGGCGACGGTTGGCTGGTCGAGTTGAAACCGGAGATCTGGCCTGCCGAGGGTTTGCTGGATGCGCCGGCCTACTTGGCCGTGATGCAGGCGCAAGCCCAAGCGGAGGCGGACAAATGAGCGATCGGGTGATCATTGTGCCGTGCAGCGGCATCGGCAAGTCCTATGGCACCGTGACGCGCGAGGCGGCTTACGTAGTAGCCGAAGAGCTGCGGACAGAGACAACCACCATCGTGCCGCTGTCGCTGCTGGTCTTGGGTGACGAAGAGGCGCGTGCGGCTGTGCAGGGCGCCCAGGTGATCACGATGGATGGCTGTAAGCTGGCATGCGCCACGCTCAATGTGCGCCAGGCCGGCGGGACGGTAGCTAAGGACTTCACCGTGCTGGACGTTTTCCGGCGTAACAAGGCCCTGAAACCCCAGGGCATCAGTGAGCTGAACGAAGGCGGCCTGGCTCTGGCCCGTGCGCTGGCAGATGAGGTTGCGCAGACGGCCGATGAGCTGACCGCGGGAGGCGCCGACCATGCCTAATCTACCGAAACGCAAAGTGGGTGTTGTGGCGTGTTCCGGCGAAGAGCTGCCCGCGGGCACCGTCACCCGGCTGGCCGCACTCAAGGTGCTCGAGCAGTTGCGGCCCGCTGAGACGGTCACCATCTGCCTGCCGCTCTTCCTGGCCGGCGGCGAAGGGGACCGCGCCTTCGCCAAGTTCTACCCCACCATCGCCGTGGACGGCTGCGAGAAGCGCTGTGCCGCGCACGCCACTGAGCTGTACAGCAACAAGCCGGCGGCCAGCATCGTGGTGGACGACATCCTGGCGCAGCACAACTTACCCGCGCCACAGGGGCTGCGCAGGCTCACGCCGGAGAGCCAGCTCGTCGTAGACGCCCTGGCCGACGCCATCGCCGCCGAGGTGGATCATCTGATGGCCGTGCGCTGGAGCCGGACGGAGGGTGCGATCCTGGATCTGACTCCCGCGCCCCAGGAGACCGTCAACACGACAGGGTGCGCCTGCGGGTCCGGCATCCCGATGACCACCGTGCAGGTGGCCGGCCGCGCGGTGCAGATCCTGGCGCTGGAACCCATCCTGGAGCTGGCCTACAACCAGGGCCTGCGCGCCAACGGTGCGCTGCCTGGTGAAGTTCTGCAGACCGTACAGGTCTACAACTCGATTCCGGCCGGTGAAGAGGAGTTGTACGCCGAGGCGCTGGCGCTGGCCTGGCAGGCCTACTGTGAGAAGCGAGAGGGGCAGGGCAATGGCTAAGACCGCCACCTACCACACCGAAGTCTCCTGGCAGGGCGAGCACACGGGGCACATCATCATGGGCAACGGCCCGCAGATGATGTTCTCCGCGCCGCCCGATGCGTACGGGCAGGCCGGCGTGTTGACCCCGGAGGATGCCTACGTGGCCGCGGCCAACACTTGCGTCATGATGATGTTCCTCTGGGCCTGCGAACGGTTCAAGATCGACCTGGTGGACTACCGCTGCCGGACCGAGGGCACCAAGAAGATCGAGCTGGATCGCACCGAGCTCTTCACGCACCTGCGCTTCTGGCCCGAGATCACCGTGCGGGCCGACGCTGAGGGGGACGCGGCCAGCACCGAAAAACGCGTGCGCAAGGCGCTGGCATCCGCCCAGAAATACAGCCTGGTGGCCAATTCGGTGAAGAGCGAGATCAGTGTGGAACCAACAATCACCGTGAGGGAGAGGTAATGTCATGTTAGACATCAAGGTCCTAGGGCCGGGTTGCGCCAACTGTTTCATCATGGAAGGTCTGGTGACGGCTACCGTACAAATCCTTGGCGAGCAGAAGCCTGAACTTTTCGAAGGTGTTGAGGTGACTTTGGATCACCTGAGCGATCCAGACGACTTTCGCAGGTATCATCTGCTGCACACGCCCGGGCTGGTCATCAATGAACAGCTCGTCGTGGGCGGCCGGCTGCCGAGCGGGCCGGAGATCATGGCTGCAGTCGAACGACACCTGGCAAGCAAGCCAACATGACCACCGATTACGTAGCCTATCACCGCCATCTGGAGGAGCGCTTGGGCCAGTTGGGCCAGGAAATGCCCGGTCCCATGAGCGGCTTTGCCCGGCTGCACAAGAAAGCGATCGAAGACGGGGCGCTGAGCGCAAAAACCAAGGAACTTATGGCGCTGGCGATCAGCGTCGCGGTACGCTGCGAGGGTTGCATCGCGTATCACACGCACGATGCGATCGCCGCGGGCGCGACCCGGACGGAGCTGCTGGAAACCATCGGCATAGCTATCCTGATGGGCGGCGGCCCGGCTTCGATGTACGCTGCGCACGCTCTGGACGCTATCGAGCAGTTCATGCCTGCTGCCGAGCCCGGAGCAGGGGAGTAGCGCAACCGCATGTCACAGATATCCAAAAATGCGGCTCTGCCGCGCCAGGCGCAGTCGAAGGCCAAGCTGGCCGCCGCGAAACCGAGCAGACTCTTGCCGGTCTTGGTGATCGCCAGTATCGCGGTCGTCATCATCGGCATCCTGCTGCTCAAGGATCGCCAACAGCGCGCCGTGGTGCTCTCCGCGCCGCCGGCAAGCCGCCCGACCGCTCAGGGCAGTTCGTCAGCCCCGGGCAGGCCGACGACCGTGAGCGGCCCAGCCGTGGTGGCCGGTCCGTTCAGAACCAGCTCGCCGGCCGATCAGCTCAGCCAGGCGCTGGCGCAAGGCAAACCGACCCTGGTTTTTATGCATTCCACGACCTGTAAGTCCTGCACCGACATGATGAAGGTGGTTGACGAGGTCTACCCGGAGTTCGCCAACCAGGTGGTCCTGGTAGATGTAGACATCTACGACAGCGCCAACAGCCAATTGATACAGGCGCTGGGCCTGCGCTACATTCCCACACTTGTAGTGTATGACCGGAAAGGTAAGGCAGCGCAGAACGTCGGCGCGATGCAGCCGGATGCGTTCCGCACCTTCCTGCGCCAAAGTGCCCTGGGGGGCTGAGATGGACTGGGACTTCTCGGTCATCCAGCGCCTCTCACCCCTGGCGCTGATCCTAGTCTTCGCCGGCGGCGTGGTGACCAGCATCGGCCCGTGCAACATGGCAATGATCCCGCTAATCATCGGCTACGTGGGCGGCAGCCGAGAGCTGACGCGCGGGCGCAGCTTCGTGCTTTCGGCGACCTTCGCGACCGGCCTGGCGCTCACCTTCATGCTGCTGGGGGTGATCGTCTCGTTCGTGGGCGGGCTGGTGGGCGCGGGGCACCAGTGGTTCTACTACATCGTGGCCGGCGTCTGCATCGTGATCGGCCTGCAACTGCTGGGGGTGATCCATCTGCCCATGCCCGACTTCCTGGCCGAGCAGCGGCAGCGGATGACCTGGCGCGGGGCGCCGGGCGCGCTGGCGTTGGGACTGGTGTCGGGCCTGGTAGCTTCGCAGTGCGCCACGCCGGTGCTGGCCGCGATCCTGACTTACGTGATGGCTGAGGGCGCGGTCGCCTATGGCGCGCTGCTGTTGTTCATCTACGCGCTCGGCCGCGGCGTGCCGATCGTGGCGGCCGGCACCTTCACCGGCGCGCTGAAGCAGTTGCGCGCGTTCGGCCGCTGGAGCGGTGCGCTGGAGAAGCTCAGCGGCGCCATCATCATCGGCGTGGGGTTGTACCTGGTATGGCTGGCGTGATAGCCGCCCACTTTACGGGGGAGCGCATTGGGCGCGGGGCCGGGACGGCCGGCCGCACGGACAGGAGAATGCGGGGTGACAACCTGGCGCCAGATCACCGTCCTGCCGGCGCAGGGGTGCCGGCGCAGCCGCCGGCTGCTCGACTATCTTACGGCGCACGCCATCCCGTTCACGCGTGTTGACCTGGAGTCGCCGGCCGGCCAGGTGCTGGCCGCGCAACACGATCTGCGCGCCTCGCCCGGCATCCTGGTGGATGGCGTCAGTGTCAACCCGTTCGAGCTGCTGAGACAACCTGCCTGCCAAGTGGATGAAGCACAGGTGCAGGCGCTCTTGCGTGGCCCGGAGGACGACGCACCATGACGAGCGCTCCGCTGGTCGGCGCGATCACCCTGATTCGCACCTTGCCCTGCCTGGCCGATCCCGGCAAGCTTATCGTGATCGGTGAGACCGGCGCGGCAATCGACCCCGTGTTGCCCCTACTGAACGCGATCCTGCCCAATGTCGTCAGCTATCACCCCTTCAACGGCGTGATGACCCTGCGCCGCCGGCCGGGACTGATCACACTGTATCCCGATAAGGTGATGATCACCCAGGTGGCCGATGTGGAGGAGGGCCTGGCGCTGCTGGCGGCTGTACGCGATCTGCTCAACCAGACCTGGGCGCGGCGGGACGAGATCCAGCCCAGGCCTGAGGGACGCCGCGTGCCCCGGCCGCTGGACGTCTACGAGCTGCTGCCGCGCAGCAACTGCCGGGCATGCGGCGAGGCGACCTGCATGGCATTCGCCTTCGGCCTGCTGGAGAGTCACCACCGACCCGACGAGTGCCCGGCGCTGGCCGCTCCCGCTTTTGCCGCACAACGGCAGGCGTTGGCGGAGATGCTGGACCAAGTCGAGGACGGGGCCGCCGCGCCCAATCTGCATGCCCTGTGATGCTGAGTAACGGTTGACTGCTATTCTGGAATTGAGGCTTTCGCCGGTCTTTGTGGGTTACGTGAGGGATTGCGATGAAAAAAGGCCTGACGTTGATCCTGGAAGATGCTGAGTTGGTTGAGTTGTGTCGCATCTTACTCGACCGCGATACCGATGCTGCGCTGGCCTTCTTGCAGCAGCACCTCAAAGGCAAGGCACGCGACCTGTTGGAGGGCGGCTGAAAAGTGCTGCTCGAGACGCCCGGTGCGGGCATCCAACATCGTCCATCCGGATGATCCTACCTCCGAGGAGTGACCGATGAAACGCAAAGTGCTCTTTCTTTGCACCGGCAACTCCTGCCGGTCGCAAATGGCCGAGGCCATCGTCAACGCCCGCTTGGGCGACGCCTGGGAAGCCTACAGCGCAGGCACGCAGCCGGCCGGCTACGTCCATCCTTTGGCGATGCGCGCCCTGGCCGAGATCGGCATCGCGCATGAAGGACACTCGAAACATGCCAATGAATACCGCGCTGTGCCCTTCGACCTGGTGGTGACCGTCTGCGATGATGCCGCGGAGAACTGTCCGGTGTGGCTGGGCAAAGGCCGGCGAGTCCACCTGGGCTTTCCTGACCCGGCCAAGGCGACCGGCAGCGAAGAGCAGGTCATGGCCGTCTTCAGGCGGGTGCGTGACGAAATTGCGGCGCGGGTGAGCGACTTGCTGGCAGGCGAAATGACAACGACTTAGGGCGTCAGGGTGAATCTTGCGTCGGATTCGTGTTGGATGGACGCTGCCGGCGGGCTGACTCCAACCCGAAGGCAACGACCGTACCCAGCACCGTGCCCCAGATCGCGTGCATCACAAAGGAGAAACCGAACCATTGCACGGTGTCGGCGCGGCCCCAGTTCAGAATCAGGGGCGGCGTCACCAGGATGGGCAGGCTGACAAGCTCAGTGTACAGAATACCCACACCGATGCCGCACTTGATGGAGGTCAGCCGAAACGCTGGTAGGGCGGCTACGCCCGCGCCGAAGATCGCACCGAGAGCCAGCCCAATCAGATAGTGCAGGCTTGCGCCGAGCAGCACGCCGCCGGCCACTTGCAGGCCGATCAACTCAAAGAACCCGGCTGCGGTGTCGCCGATGATGGCGAACGCGCCGGTCGCCGGGAGCCCCATGAGCGGCATGACGAAAGCCTGGATCACATCGATGACGATAGTGGCCACCACACCACCGGCCGCACCCACTGCCACTGCCTGCCGTATCCTTTTCATCCGAACCTCCGCGCTGCCAGGTTATTGAAGACCGTCGCCTCTCACTAATACGCACGCCTGAACCAGTGGTAGCGAGGTCCGGAACTTCAGTATGACGCTTCGCTCTTGCCGTCCGGTGTGCGACCCTATCGCGCTGCGCGTGAGTGAACTACGATCAAGCCTGAAACTCGGGGTCGAGATTCGGGGTTTGACAAGGCGCACCCTATATCGTATAATTACGATATAATGCAAGCGGAGCAATCGCAATGACGACACACCAAGATCGGCGGAGCGCGGCCGATGAAACGCGGCTCGTCGGTATGCTGAAGGCGCTGGGCAACCCGGTCCGCTTTCGGATCATGCAGACGCTTGCCGAGCGCCGGGTGTGCATCACGCAGGAGATCGTCACCACGACACCGCTCGCCCAGTCCACGGTCAGCCAGCATCTGAAGGTGCTGCGCGAGTCTGGGCTGATCGAGGGCGAAGTTGAAGGACCGGCGACCTGCTACTGCCTCAGCGAGGACGGCGTACGATGGCTGAAGGAGCAGATCGAAGCCTGGCTGCCGGGGTGCTGTGAGCTGGGTGTGCGAATTGCGTCCCCAGAGGTCAAGACCGTGAGATCAAATCAAGAATCAGGGAGAGCGTAAGATGAGTATAACTCAGGCGTCGGCCGAGTATTTCGAAAGGGTGGCGGGCGAGTGGGACAGCCTGCGGACTGGCTATTTCGGGGAGGCGGTGCGCGACGCGGCTATTCGCCGCGCCTACCTGCGGCCAGAGATGGCCGTGGCCGACGTTGGCTCTGGGACGGGGTTCATCGCCGCCGGGCTTGCACCGCTGGTCGCGAAAGTCTACGCGGTGGACGGCTCCGCGGCGATGCTGGAGGCCGGACGGCAGAACCTGGCCGCCTTCAGCAACGTCGAGCCGCGACTGGCCGACTGCGCGGCGCTGCCGTTTGACGATGCCAGCCTGGATGCCGTCTTCGCCAACATGTACCTGCACCACTGCCCTGATCCCCGGGCGGCGATCGGCGAAATGGTGCGCATTCTGAAGCCCGGCGGCCGGTTGGTGATCACCGATCTTGATCAGCACGAGCACGCGTGGATGCGCGAGGAGATGGCTGACACCTGGCTGGGCTTCGAGCGCCTCGCGGTGAAGGGCTGGCTGCGGTCGGCGGGCCTGGTGAACGTGATCGTGGACTGCACCACCCAGGACTGTTGCGCCGCTTCGCAGGCCGACCCCTCGGCCAAAGCGGCGGTCTCCGTCTTTGTTGCGACCGGCAGCCGCCGCGTGACCGGCGCGACCGAAGCCGTGCAGTCCAACTACGGTGAACTCGCGACCAACGGTGGCTGCTGCGACTCCGCTGGGGCGCAGAGCAGTTGCTGCTCGCCGTCATCGAATGCGATGGAACTGATCGAGGCCGGACGGCCGGAAGTAGTCCTGTGGGATACGGGATACAGTGCCGGGCAGATCGATCTGGTGCCAGCGGAGGCGGCAAACCTATCACTGGGCTGCGGGAATCCGACCGCGATGGCTGCACTGCGGCCGGGCGAGACGGTGCTGGATATCGGCAGCGGCGCGGGGATCGACGCTTTCTACGCCGCCAGGCGCGTCGGTCCGCAGGGCCGCGTGATCGGGCTGGACATGACGCCGGCGATGATCGAACGGGCGCGGCGTTCGGCCGAGGCGGCCGGGTTGGCTCAGGTCGAGTTCCGCCTCGGCCAGGCGGAAGCGATGCCGATTGAAGACGATACGGTTGACGTAATCTTGTCAAACTGCGTCATCAACCTCGCCGAGGACAAGGGCAAGGTGTTCGAAGAGGCCTATCGAGTGCTGAAGCCGGGCGGCCGCCTGAGCATCAGCGACATGGTGACGGCGGGGCCGCTGCCGATGGGCCTGCGCAGCGATCCGCAGATGTGGGCCGGCTGCATCAACGGCGCGTTGCCGGAACGCGAATACCTGGACCTGGTGCGCCAGGCAGGATTCACGGATGTCCTGGGACAGCGCAGCCTGAGTGGTGGGGAACTGGCGGGCGTGGAAGTGTACAGCCTGTCGGTATCGGCACGGAAAGTGTGACCACTGGGCGAACCTTCCCTCGCTTTGAATAGCGAATCGCCTGATCGGATTGATTTACATCAGGCATCCAGCTTGAATCTTATTTTAAGCATCCTCTCAGCATCCTCTAGGCTTCATCACAACTTTCCGTCATAACATCACTTGAGAAGGGCGAGCGCGGATGGCAGCTCTGCACTTGCCCTTCGATCTACTCTTGGAGACTTAATCGATGAAGCAACGTTTGATAGCTTTGTTTCTCTCGGCCACGCTGCTCTTCGGCGTGGCATCCTGTTCGAACGCTCAGCAGGCAACCAGCACCGCGGCGAGTGCGGCCGCGAGCGCGGCCAGCGGCTCAGCGGCAGCGGCGGCGAGCCAACCGGCTGCGCCAGCGGCCACCGTGGCGTCCCTTGCGGTTGATTACGACGCCGCAGACGTGGCCGCCGGTGCTAGCAACGCAGGGCAGACTGTCGCAGCCGCCATCAAGCTGGCAGACGATGCGACCAGTGTCGACGGCAGCGGTGTGTCCGTCAAGGGAAGCGTCGTCACCATCACGGCTGCGGGCCGGTACAGCGTCAGCGGCAAGCTGACCAACGGACAGCTCGTCGTTGACACGAAGGACGCGCAAAATGTCGTGATCGAGATCGACGGCGTAGACATTACTAACACCACCGGCGCAGCCATCTACGTGGCGAACGCGGAGAAGGTTGTGCTCACCCTGGCAGACGGTTCCCAGAACATCGTGACCGACGGCAAAAGCTACAGCTTTCCCGACGACGGCGCAGAGGGTGCGGCGACCACGGAGCCTGACGCGGCGATCTTCAGCCACGACGACCTGACCATTAACGGCGCCGGCAGCCTGACCATCAACGCGAACTACAAGAACGGCATCACCAGCAAAGACGACCTGAAAATCACCGGCGGGACAATCACCGTGAGTGCAGTGAATGACGGCATCAAGGGCCGCGATTCGCTGGCGATCAAGGACGGGGTGCTCACCGTCAAGGCTGGCGGCGACGGGTTGCAGGCCAACAACGACCAGGATGCCAGCAAGGGCTACGTGGTGATCGACGGCGGGACGTTGAACATTACGGCCGCCCAGGACGGCATCCAGGCGGAGACGATGTTGGAGGTTAACGGTGGGACCATCACGCTCAATACGGGCGGGGGCAGCCAGGCGGGCAAGGGCATGGAGAGCGGCAAAGGGCTCAAGGCGGGAGTTGACATCCTCGTCCTGGGCGGCGTGGTCAAGGTGGATGCAGGCGACGACGCGCTCAACGCGAACAACGCTATCACGATCGACGGCGGCGAGCTCACCCTGACGACGGGTGACGACGGCATCCACGCGGACAAAGCTCTCACTCTGAACGGCGGCAAGGTGGAGATCATCAAGTCCTACGAGGGCGTCGAGAGCGAGACGATTACGATCAACGCGGGCGACCTGCGGATGGTGAGCCAGGATGACGGGATCAACGGCACGGACAGCGCGGCCGCTGCGAGCGGAATGCCGGGCAGACAGCCGGGCCCGGGTGCCGAGACGGGCAACAGCCACCTGTACATCAACGGCGGCTACGTGGCGGTGAACGCGGGCGGCGACGGCATCGACATCAACGGTCCCATTGACATGACTGGCGGCACGGTGCTCGTCAATGGCCCTACGACGAACAACAACGGCGCGCTCGACTACGGCGGCGCGTTCAACATCACCGGTGGATTCCTGGTGGCGGTGGGCAGCGCGGGTATGGCCGAGGCGCCGAGCGCCACATCGACGCAGTACTCCCTGGCGCAGACCTTCTCGTCCGTACAGGCTGCGGGAACGTTGGTGCATATCCAGTCGCAGGATGGTCAGGAGATCGTCACCTTCGCGCCGCTCAAGCCCTACCAGTCGGTCGTGGTCTCTTCGCCCGATCTGGTGAAGGGCGGGGCCTACGTGATTTACAGCGGCGGCAAGTCGACCGGCGCGGTGCAGGATAGCCTGGTCAGCGGTGGCACGTATACACCTGGCCAACAGGTGGCGAGCTACACCTTGAGCAGCGTCGTGACGGGCGCGGCCGGCGGCATGGGTGGCCCGGGCGGCATGGGCCGCCCTCGTCGGCCGTAGGTTGATAGTAGGGGCGCACGGCCGTGCGCCCCTACGGAGATTGACCATGAATACCGATTTGGAAACGTTGCCGTGGGAGTTGCTCACGGCGTATGAACCGATCACATTGGCGGAGATGAACGAAACGCGTCTGCTCGACCGGTTGGAGACGAAATATCTCTTCTCCCAGGTCTTGCTCACGACGGTGCTGTCGGAGCTGACAGATACGCATCGGGCGTTTGTGGCCGCCGGTCTGCCCTGGAGCCGCAACCGCACGCTCTATTTCGACACGGAGGGCATGGCGCTCTACCTGCGTCATCATGCAGGGGCACGAGAACGCTACAAGGTGCGGACCCGCGAGTACCTGGACTCGCACCTGGCTTTCCTCGAGGTGAAGCATAAGGTGGGACTCAACCGGACGGTCAAGAACCGGGTGCCCGTGGTGGACCCGACCGACGAGCTGGGCGAACAGGCGGCATTCCTGGCTGCTGTCTGCCCGTATGGGGCGGAGAAGCTGCGGCCGAAGCTGTGGAGCTACGCGACCCGCATCACGCTGGTCAGTAAGACACGGACCGAGCGAGTGACGCTCGATGTCAACCTGGCCTTCTCCTGGGGCGACGCGTTGGTCATGCTGCCTGGCGTCGTGGTGGCAGAGGTCAAATACCAGGGCCGGCCGGGCGCATCCGAGTTCATGGGGCTGATGCACCGTTGTCACCTGCGCGCGGCGGGCTTCAGTAAGTACTGCATCGGGGTGAGCCTGCTCTATCCCGAGATCAAGCACAATAATTTCAAGGAGACGCAGCGGCAGGTGGCGCGCATCGCCGGAACAAACGGAGGCGGCGCACCTGGCCGTTATGTAGGAGGCAGTCATGACATTTTCTAGCCTGTTGGCTGGGTTTGCGTTGAATCTGCTCGTGGCGCTGGTGATTGTGCGCTTCATCTATTACCCGGCCAACCACAACAAAGACTACGTATTCACCTACCTGGCATTCAACACGATCATTTACTTTGTGATGGCTTTCATGACGAGCGCGGAGCTCAGCCTGGGTGTGGGATTCGGGTTGTTTGCGATTTTTTCCGTGCTGCGTTACCGGACCAGCACCATGTCAACCCGCGAGATGACATACCTGTTTGTCGTCATTGCGCTGCCGGTGATCAACGCCATGCTTATGAAGGGCAGCGATCTGCCGATGTTGGCGCTGGTGGATGGCATCGTAGTGGCCGTTCTTTGGTTGCTGGAGCGAGAGTGGGGATTCCACTACGAGAGCCGGAAGTCGGTCCGCTACGACCGGATTGACCTGATCAGCCCGCAGCACAGGGACGAACTGTTGGCCGACCTGCGCCAGCGAACCGGCCTGCCTGTCAAACGGGTGGAAATCGGCCATCTGAACCTGCTGAACGATACGGCCGAGCTGCGGGTGTACTTCGATGAGTCCGATGGCCGGGAGCCGAGATGGGCTACGTTCGTGGAAGCGCCCCAGTTGGTGCTGGATGATGATGACTGAACGACCCGAGAGGGAGAGTTGTGATGAATCTGGAGCACATTCGCCGGCCGGCGGTCGGCGTGAGCGATAACACGATCAACGGTGCAGGTGAGCCGAAAGCGAGTCGGCCACCGGCGCCGCTGGCGAGGATTGTGGTGATCGATCTGCTGATCCTGGTGGCTCTGGTAGCAGCGTTTGCACTGTATCATTTCGTGCTGCCCCAACCGTATGAGGTGGCGGCGCAATCGGCGCCTACCGCTTGACAAAGCGCGCACTGGCTGGCATCATTTGCATCATGGCAATCGCCGATACGTGCGCGGCCAGGGTAAGAGCCGCGCAAGACAGGGCCAATGAGCGATAGAGGCAAACGTTATGCCAGTACATGAAAACCAGAGCACCGGACGGCGCTTTCTGATCTCCATCGGCGTTACGGTTGCGATCCTGGCTCTCGAAGTCATCGGCGGTTACTGGACGGGTAGCCTGGCGCTGCTCTCAGATGCGGCCCATGTCTTCATGGACATCTTCGCGCTCGCCTTGAGCTACTTCGCCCTCCGGCTCTCCGCCTTGCCTGCCGACGACCGCCATACCTATGGCTTCCACCGTCTGGAAGTTCTGGCCGCGCTCATCAACGGAGTCTCACTTGGTGCAGTCGCGATCGGCATCTTTGCGGAAGCCTGGGAACGCTGGCAAAACCCGCAGCCTGTCAAGACCGCCGAAATGCTGCTGATCGCTGCGTTGGGCCTGATCGCCAACCTGATTGTGGTCTTCGTGCTCCGCGGGGGTCAAGCTCACGGGGCGCACAATCACCGACATGAAGGCCATGAACATGCAGGTTTCGCTGAAGACTTAAACCTTCGCAGCGCGCTGTTGCATGTCATCGGCGATGCGGTTTCTTCGGGGGGCGTCATTCTGGCGGCGATCCTGATCCGCTTCACTGGCTCGACATGGCTGGATCCCCTCGTCAGTGCCCTGATTGGGATCCTGATTCTGGTCAGTTCCTGGCGCGTGCTCAGAAGCTCGCTTCACATTTTGATCGAAGGGGTCCCCGAAGGGCTCTCGCTTAACGAGATCGGTCGTAGCCTGGCCGGCGCCCCTGGCGTGCAGGACGTGCATGACCTGCACGTCTGGAACTTGTGCTCCGGGCACGTGGCGCTGAGCGCCCATGTCGTCATTGCCGATCAGGGCCTGGGCCAGATGCAGGTTTTACTGGACGACCTCAAGAGCCGCCTGCGCGCCGGGTTTGGCGTTGAGCATACCACCATCCAGTTTGAGCTTGCCGGTTACGGGCAAGAGCGCAGTATCTGCGACACCGCCTGCGCCAACCACAATCACGAACTCCCGAATGTGTGAATTCACATCTCGACCTCAATTCGAGCCTCTTGACAAATCTAGTAACCCGTAGTATAGTTAGAATAAATCTAGTAACTTGTAGAGCACTGTTGTGTGATCCTGGAGTCGAGGTGCCGCTTGACCGTTCGCCACGCTATCCTGGCCCTGCTGGCGCAACGCCCGAGACATGGCTATGATCTGCGGGCAGCGTTCGCGGCTGTTGCCGGCGGTGAAGAGAATTGGGACGTGAAGCCCGCCCAGGTTTACACGACCCTGACGCGCCTGGAAAAGGGCGGCCTTGTTACTGAACAGTCCGTCGAACAAGATGCCGGACCGGAAAAGCGCATCTATGCTATCACGCCCGCGGGCCGAACGATCCTGCGAGATTGGTTTGCGGAGGGAACTCCGCCGGAGCATCAGCGCGATGCGTTCTTCCTCAAGCTGATGCTGGCGCTGATTTCGGGGACGGCCGATCCATATCGTCTGATCGGCACCCAGCGCACCTTGCTGTACCGGGAGCTCCATGCGATCACGAACCAGCGCTCGCGCGTGGACCCTAAACAGGAGCTGGCTAAGCTTCTGCTGCTCGATAAAGCAGCCATGCAGTTGGAGGCGGATCTGCGCTGGCTGGATATGACCGAAGCCCGTCTCGACGATATCAGGCGCCAACCGCTGCCTGAGCCTGAAGCCAGGCCGCGCGGGCGCCCCCGGAGAAACACCGGATAGTTGCCCGGCTATCAAGTTGCTCGATCAGGAGGAAACCATGCCACTCGTTCAAACCGAGAATTTGACCAAAGTGTACGGCCAAGGAGAGACGGCTGTTGTCGCCCTCGACCACGTGACGATGTCCGTGAACGCGGGCGAGCTTGTCGCCGTGATGGGACCAAGCGGCTGCGGTAAGTCGACGCTGCTGCACCTGATGGGCGGTCTCGACCGGCCATCAGAGGGCAGCGTGCTGATCGACGGCAAGTCGCTCTCCAGCCTCTCTGATAATGCGCTGGCGCAACTGCGGCGCCGCAAGATCGGCTTCATCTTCCAGTTTTTCAACTTGATCCCGATCCTCGACGCCGTGGACAACGCCGCGCTGCCGCTGCTTCTGGATGGCAAGAACAGCGCGCAGGCGAAGCAGAAGGCGACCGAGTGGCTGCAGAAAGTCGGCCTGGGCGGCAGATTGGGCAACCGGCCCGATGAGCTTTCGGCCGGGCAGCAGCAGCGCGTGGCGATCGCCCGCGCCCTGCTCACCGACCCGATGTTGGTTCTGGCCGACGAGCCGACCGGCAACCTGGACTCGCGCGCGGCCGACGAGATCGCCGGGTTGCTGCACCAGGTGGCCAAGGAGTGGGGTCACGCTGTGCTTATGGTGACGCACGATCCGCGCATCGCAGCACACGCAGATCGCATCGTGTTTCTTAAGGACGGCACGATCGTGAACGAGACTGCCCTGGAAGACAGGAATTCCGGCGATCATGAACTGGCCGTCGAGCAGGTGCGCGCGGTGATGCAGTAGGGGGCGTGCCATGCTGAAAATGTCATTCCGTGTTTTGTGGCTGATCTTGGTGTTGAGCCTGGCATTGGCCGGGTGCCGGCAGCAGGAGCTTCCCGTGAAACCGACGCCGACCGCGGCGCCGGCTGCTTCGACCGGAGGGGCGCCCGCGGGCGGCCGCATCGTCGCCGGGGGCAAGATTGTCCCCAGCCAGAGCGTGGCCCTCAGCCTCGCCAGCGGCGGCATCGTCGCACAACTGCCAGTCAAATCGGGAGAGCAAGTGGCTGCGGGCCAGGTGTTGCTGCAGCTTGACACCGGCCTGCTGGATCAACAGCTTGCGCAGGCCGAAGCCAACCTCGCCGCTGCACAGGCGCGGCTGAACCAGCTCGACCGCGGCCCATCTGCGACCGACCTCGCCGCGGCCGAGCAGAATGTGACCTCGGCGCAGGCGACCTACGATAAGCTCGCCGCAGGCCCTGACGCCGCCGAGGTCGCCGCGGCGCAGGCGGCGCTCACCGCCGCGCAGCAGAACTACGCGCACGTGCGCGCCGGTCCATCCGCGCAGGAGCTGGCGCAGCTCAAAGCGCTGGCGGATAACGCCCAGGCCGCGGTGAGCCAGGCGCAGGCGGCCTACGATCTGGTGCGGGGCGCCCCTAACGTGGGCGCACTGCCGCAAAGCGCCGCGTTGCAGCAGGCCACCAACAACCTTGCTGCGGCAAACGCCGCATACAAGGCGGCCGCCAGCCACCCCACCGCGGCTGAGTTGTCCGCGGCCGTCGCACAGGTGCAGGCAGCACAGGCCGCCCTGGACCGCCTGACGCCGGATGCCGCGCAGGTCCAGGCCGCGCTTGCAGCGCTCCAAACCGCCAAGGCGCAACTGGGGCGGCTTCAGCCGTCCGCCGATGACCGCGCTGTGCTGCAGGCCAGCCTTGCCGCGGCCCAGGCCGGCCGTGACCTGGCGGCCGCGCAGCTTAAAAACGCAACATTGGTCGCGCCGTTCGCAGGGACGGTGATGAAGGTGAACATCGCCCCTGGGGAGTACGCCGCGCCCGGCGCAACGCTTCTGCTGCTGGCCGATACGTCGGCCTGGCAGGTGGAAACCATCGACCTGACCGAGCTGAACGTGGCTCAGGTCGGCGAGGCTGCAACGGCCAGGGTGACCTTTGATGCACTGCCCGATCTGGAGCTGACGGGCCGCGTCAGCGCGGTCAGCCCCTACGGCGAGAGCAAGCAGGGCGATATCGTGTATACTGTTGACGTCATTCTCGACCGCCAGGACCCGCGTTTGCGCTGGAACATGACGGCTAAAGTCAGCATTGAGTCCCGCTAGAGCGAAAGGAGGACTATGAGCTTTCAATTATCGCTCGCTGCCCGTTATCTGTGGGGCCGCAAGCTGCGGTCGTTCCTGACAACGCTGGCGATTGTGATCGGCGTGGCCGTCATCTTCGGCATGGGATCCGTACTGCCGACGATGTCAAAGACGTTCCAGCGCAACATGCTTGCGCTTTCGGGGCAGACGGACGTCACCGTCACCCACAAGACCGGCCAGGCCTTCTCTGCGCGCGTGCTGAATCAGGTGCAAAGCGTGGCTGGGGTCAGCGCGATCGCCGGCTCGATCTCGCGACCGGTCAATCTGCCGCCCGATTTCGCTTTATCGACCGGCAAAGGCTCGTCCATTACCAGCCTCACGCTGGTCGGCGTCGACCCGGTCGCCGGCCCGACGGTGCACGACTATACGGCGATAGAAGGGCGTTTCTTGAAGCAGGGCGACGGCAACGTGGCGGTGATCCCAAAGAACCTGGCGGAGGATCTGGGCCTGCAACTCGGCGACACCCTGCGCGTACCGACCACGGAAGGGGTGGCCAAGCTTGAGATCGTGGGCCTGCGTCCCGGCGTGACCCTGGCAGGCGGTGATGAGGTGCTGATCACCCTGGCGCAAGCGCAGAAGCTGCTCGCCATGCAGGGTCAGCTCAACGTCATTGAGGCCAACCTGAACACGACGGACGAGGCGCAGCGCGCGGCGATCACTGCGCAAATTCAGGAGCAGTTGGGCAAGAGTTACAACCTCAATGCGCTGACCAGCGGCTCGGAGATCTTCGCGTCCCTCAGCATGGCGCAGGCCGTGTTCAACGGCCTGGGTTTTCTGACGCTGTTCATGGGCGCGTTCATCATCTTCAACACCTTCCGCACCATCGTCGCGGAGCGGCGCCATGACATCGGCATGCTGCGCGCAATCGGTGCGGGCCGGGGCATGATCACAGGACTGATCCTGACCGAAGGTTTGGTGCAGGGCCTGGTCGGCACCGCCTTGGGCCTGGTCCTGGGGTATTTCCTGGCGTCCGCGGTCCTGGCTGGGGCAGCAACCGTCTCCAAGCAGTTCCTCAGCGTTCAGCTCGGGGCGCCGGTCATCGAACCACCCCAGTTGATCGTGTCCATCGTGATGGGCATCGGCGTGACGTTGCTGGCAGGCTTGCTCCCTGCCTTCAGCGCCGGCAAGGTGACGCCGCTGGAGGTGCTGCGACCCATGGCGGGGGATAAATCGCAGCGCATCGGCCGGGGCCTCACCATCACCGGGGCCGCTATGATCGTGGCCGCGCTCATCGGACTTCTCTCCGGCAACTTCGCGGTCGTCGCGCTGGGCGGCCTGCTCTTCTTGATCGGCCTGATCTTCGTCGGGCCGGCGCTCGTCAAACCGCTTGCCCGGGTGCTCGGTGGGCTGGTGGCGTTGGCGATTGCCCGAGAAGGCACGGCTGAACTCGCACAGGGCAACATCACCCGCCAGCCCACGCGGTCGGCCATCACTGCCAGCGCCACCATGATCGGGTTGGCGATCGTCGTTGGCGCGGGCGGCCTGATGTGGAGCATGCAAGGCAGCCTGATGGATATCTTCCGGAAGACGATGGGCAGCGACTTCATGCTCGTGCCGCCCTCGGTCGCGATCTGGGAAGGCGACGTCGGCGCGACCACGATCCTGGCAGACAAGATCCGCTCGGTGCCGGGCGTCGGCACGGTCAGCACGCTGCGCTATGCCCACTCCGTGCTCCCCACCAACAGCGCGCGCGGCACGGGTGAGGTCGAGATCTCAGTGCTGGGCATCGACCCGCCGACGTACCGCGAGGTCTCTGGGATGGACTTCACCGAGGGAGATCCCGACCAGGCTTACGCCGCTCTGGCCGCCGGCCGGGGCATCATCATCAATGGGATCCTGGCGGTACAGGCGGGCATCAAGGCGGGCGACACGGTGACGCTGGCCACGCCGCAAGGGCAGTTGGACTATCGGGTGGCCGCAGTGGGCGGCGACGTGCTGAACATGAAAGTCAACACGGCCTACATCTCGCAGGCCATGCTGCGCCAGGACTTCAACACCGCTGAGGATATCTTCATACAGATCAACCTGGCCCAGGGCGCGGACGCGGACGCGGTCGAAGCACGGTTGGAGACGGTCGTCGAGGACTACCCGCAGTTCCGGTTTGTGTCGACGCGTGAGTATCTGGCCGAATTCAGCACGCAGTTCGATGCGATGTTCGCGGGCGTGTACGTTCTGCTGGCGCTGCTCTCGGTGCCGTCGCTGATCGCGATCCTCAACACGTTGGCGATCGGGGTCATCGAGCGCACGCGCGAGATCGGCATGCTGCGCGCGATCGGCGCGGCGCGAGGCCAGGTGCGTCGCATGGTCGTCGCGGAGGCGCTGCTGCTGGCTGCGATCGGCACCGCTTTCGGCATCCTGGGCGGGCTGTACCTCAGCTATCTGATGGTCGCCGGCCTGAGCGCCAGCGGCGTCTTCAGGATGGCGTTCTCGTTCCCGGCCGCCAGCATCCTCGCGGCCATTGCCGCCGGCCTGATCTTCGGCGTCCTGGCCGCGCTTTACCCGGCCCGCCGGGCTGCGCACATGGAGATCATCAGGGCGCTGCGGTATGAGTGAGCGATAGGCGGGGAGAAACCTCAAGAGACCCTGAGGGTTCGGAAACCCTCAGGGTCTCAGTGCGATCACGCCGTCCAGCGGCAGCGCCTCCACCGTGCGCCCTCGATGGCCTGTCATCGTGGTCGCCATGCACAGGGCGTTGTAGATCGCCTCTTCAGTTGCCTCGATCATAGCCTCGAACAAGGGGGACAACCGCGCGTTCGGCAGCTCGGTCACGGTTGCCAGGCCGTTCCGCCGCACCTGAGTGCGCCGCACCGTCTCGGCTGTCGAGAACGCGATCACATAGTCGCCCGAGCCATCGGACAGCGCCGCGCCGGTTCGCGCCAGGCCGGCCAGCCCGCGCCGGGCCAGCCGCGTCAGGTTTCGGTCCGACAGCGGAGCGTCGGTAGCCGCGATGATCATGATCGAGCCGTCTGCGCCACCTCGCTCGACGATGTCTTGCAAGGTGTAGCGCCCCAGCGCCCGTCCCACCGGAAGGCCCGCCATCTGCAGCACGCCGCCGAAGTTGGCTTGCACCAGCACACCGGTTGTGTAGCCGCCCAGCGCCGCAGGCAGCCGCCGCGAGCTGGTTCCGATGCCGCCCTTCCAGCCGAAAGCGACGGTGCCTGTGCCCGCGCCCACGCACCCCTCAGCGACTGGTCCGTCCTGGGCACACGCGATGGCTTGCAGCACGTGCTGAGGCGTGATGGTGCGGTGTCGGATGTCGTTCAGCCGGCTGTCGTTGGTCTCGCCCACCACGGGATTGACCGAGACAACCTCCTCGTTGCCGGACTGGGCCAGGGTCCAGGCCACGATCGCCTCGGCCGCCTGAGGTGCGGCCAGGGTGTTGGTCAGCACGAGCGGCGTCTCGATCTCACCCAGTTCCACCAGTTGCGTGCTTCCCATCAGCTTGCCGAAGCCGTTCCCGACCACCAGGCCGGCCGGGACGCGGTCCTGATGGAGGTTGCCGCCGTGGGGCAAGATCGCGGTGGCGCCGGTGCGGACGGCATCCCCTTCGATCAGGGTGACATGGCCGACGCGCACGCCGGCTACGTCGGTGATGGCATTCAGCGGGCCGGGCGGCAGTACGCCGGGCGCAATCCTCAACTCGCGGGCACGGCAGCGGCCCGACGCGCGCGCCCCGGCCGGTTCAGGCAACGGAATATTTGTCACAGCCCCTCGCAAATCAGCCCACCCGGTGATCCCTACTCTTTCGCTTCTCCGCTTCTCCGCCTGCGTTCCCGCTCGCGGCGCTTGTCCGAGATGGAAGCTGCTGGCCCGACGCGCAAGACGTTGATCAGCTCGGCCAGGATGGAGATGGCGATCTCCGCGGGGGTCAGCGCGCCGATGGCGACGCCGATCGGCGCATAGACGCGGTCGAACTTGGCGGGATCGATCCCCTGCTCATCCGCCAGCAGCTCGAACACGGCATTGACCCGGCGCTGCGAGCCGATCATGCCGATGTAGGCCGCGGGCCGGTCGAGCACTTCCAGCAGGCATTCGACGTCGTGGCTGTGCCCGCGCGTCACCAACACAATGAAGGTGTCCGAGTCGATCGGCAGGGCGCGCACGGTCTCGCGCAGCGGCGCAGCGATGACCTTTTGGGCCGTGGGGAAGCGTTCGCGGCTGGCAAAGCTGGGACGGTCGTCCAGCACGGTGACCGAGAATTCGCACAACGAGGCCATCTGCGCCAGCGGCACTGCGATGTGCCCGCCGCCGACGATGATCAGCTCGGGCGCCCGGCGCTGCACATCGATGAAGACGGTGATGGGCGATGGGCTGTCCGCGGTTGGATAGCGCAGGAGCTTGTGCTGACGGCCGCGCAGGACGGTTTGCGCGTCCGCGATGACTTGAGGTGCGAGGTCGCCCAGGCCCAGGTCGCCCAGGGGCGGTCGATCGAGCCAGATCACGGCCTCGCGGCCGGCTGATGCGCCGCTGGTGACGGTGGCCAGCGCCACCGGTTCGCGGCTGAGCGCGGACGCGCGGAGGAGGGCGATCTTCTCGTCCAAACCAGGTTTTTCTGAAAAACCTGGTTTGGACGAGAAGACAAACACATCCATGATCCCGCCGCACACGCCCAGGGCCTGCATCGAAACATCTTCGGTCAGATCCACGCGCACGGTGGCCGGTGTGCCGGTCTGGATCACGTCCAGCGCCGCACGGATCACGTCCGCTTCACCGCAACCGCCGCCCACGGTGCCGACGTGTTGCCCCACGGGATGGATGATCATCTTGGCGCCCACTTCGCGCGGCACCGAGCCTTTCACTTCGATGATGGTGGCCACGGCAACGGTGTCCCCGGCCTCCGCGAATTCTATGAGTTTTTCGTAAATCATTTCCATCAGCCCTCAGCCACGACGATGCGCGCGTTGATCTCAGACTCCAACGCGACCAGCTCCCGCTGGATGTGCTCGACCGCGCCATCGAGCGGGAGGATGCCCTTCTCGGCCCGGTCGCGGCGCTTGCATTCGACGCCGCCCTCTTTGAGCGAGCGCTTCCCCAGGGTCAGCCGGATCGGCAAGCCGATCAGGTCGGCATCGTTGAACTTGACTCCTGCGGTGTCTGCCCGATCGTCGTAGAGTGTCTCGATTCCGTTCGCCCACAGCGCCGTGTAGAGGCTCTCGCTTTCGGCCTCGGCCCCGGGCATCCCGATCAGATGCACATGGTACGGCGCGACCGTGACAGGCCAGATCAGGCCGAAATCATCGTGGTGTTCCTCAGCGATGCATGCCAACAGCCGGCCGCTGCCGATGCCGTAAGATCCCATCACCACCGGCCTGGCCTTGCCCTCGCTGTCCAGGTAGCTGGCGCCCAGCGCATCGGTGTAACGCGTGCCGAGCTGGAAGATGTTGCCCACCTCTACCCCGCGCGCGGTATACAGGGCCGCCCCACAGCGCGGGCACAAGTCGCCATCGCGCGCGGCCGCGATATCGGTCACGATCGCCGCAGTGTAATCGCGGCCGTAGTTGACGTTCAGCAGGTGATAGCCCTCTTCATTTGCGCCTGCAACCAGGTTCGGCGCAGCCGGCGCCAGGTCATCTGCCACCACCAGAACATCCTTCGACTGCGCTGTGCTCCGCTCAGGATGGTCCTGCAGTCCGACCGGCGAGGCGTAGCCTGGGACAGCGCCGGCCGCGCGGATTTCCGCTTCGACGGCCGGCCGCAGCGCAAGCGCACCGACGGCATTAGCCAGCTTGGTCTCGTTCACCTCCATGTCGCCTCGGATCACCGCGAAGATGAACCGCTCGACCTCGGTTCCTGCGACCTTCGCCATCATAAAGACCGCCTTTGCCGTGCGGCTTTCGGGCACGCCCAGGAAAGCGGCGAGATCCGCGATGGTGGTGGTGTGCGGCGTGGCGACCTTTTCCATGGGCCGCAGCGGTTCGGGCTCCGGCTGGGGCTTGCGGAAAGTCGCTACCTGCCGGTTGGCCGTGTAGCCGCACCCGTCGCAGAGGATCAGGGTGTCCTCGCCGATGGGCGTCAGGTACATGAATTCGTGAGCCAGCTTGCCGCCCATCATCCCCGTATCCGACTTGACCGCAAGGGCCGGCAGTCCGCAGCGGCCGAAGATGCGGAAGTATGCGGCATAGTGCGCCTGGTATTGGATCGCCAACCCATCGGTGTCGGCATCCAGGCTGTAACTGTCCAGCATGGTGAACTCGCGCACCCGGATCAAACCGGCGCGTGGGCGGGGGTCGTCGCGCCACTTGGTTTGGATGTGGTAAATCAGGGCCGGAAGCTGGCGGTAGGAACGCACTTCGCTCCGCACCAGGTCCGCGACGACCTCCTCGTGAGTCATCGCGAGCACCATATCGTGATCTGCCTTGTCCTTGAACCGGCCCATCTCGGAGCCGATCTGATACCAGCGCCCGGTCTCCTGCCACAGGTCGGCCGGGTGAACGACTGGCATGGTGACCTCTTGACCGCCGATCGCGTTGATCTCCTGCCGCATGATAGCTTCCAGCTTGCTCAGCGAGCGGCGGGCCAGCGGCAGGTAGCTGAAGATGCCAGAGCCCAACTGGCGAATGAAACCGGCGCGGACCAAAAGCTGATGGCTGATGACTTCCGCATCAGTGGGCGCTTCGCGCAGCGTCCGGCCGAACAGGCGGGTCATACGCATGGAGTGCTCTCCTCTCTCTCATAATCCTCGGGCGCATCCAGGTCTGCCAGCACCGATGGTGTGTCAACGACGAGGTAACGGGTGCGGTCGCGATGGCAGGCCATCACATCGCGCAGGGTGCCGGTGCACGCCAGGATCTCCGGCCAGAGCCAGGCCGGCAGCAGGATCGGGTGGCCCGCGCGCATCTGATAGCTGGGGATCACGATGCGCGTCCAGCCGTCCTCGGTGCCGGCAGCCAACACCGCCTGCACACTCGCAACCTCCATCTGCGGCTGGTCGCCGAGGCAGAGCAGCACGGCGGGTGGGGGAAGATCGCTGCTCAACGCCGCCAGCCCGGCCTGGATCGAACTCAACATTTCGCCCGTGTCGTAATGTGAATTAAAAACAAAATGGATTATACTTGGCTGTAGAGTTGCCCGCACGTCATCTGCGCGATGGCCGGTGACCACGATGATCTTGGAAATCCCGGCAGTTTCGAGCGTCGCCACGACCTGCCCGATGACGGTTGTTTTCCTCCACGGCAGGGTCAGCTTAAAGCGTCCCATGCGGCGCGAAAGTCCGGCGGCCAGGATCATCGCAGGTATCATACGATCATTATAGCATGATTTCATCTTCAAGGAGGGACCTAATGAGAAGGGTCCTCGATGATTATCTTCTTGAACTGATTCTGATGGATTCGTTGGTTTTCGCCAGCAAGCGGCATATACCGGATGCCGAGCGGATTATTCAGAGTTTCATTCCACCCGGCTTCTATGATCGGATCATCGCGCGCTACGACGCACTGTCTGAGGCGTGGGATGATCAGGGCGCGGCCTTGTGCGCATACTGGCACGGACGTGCCGCCAGGAAGAGCTCCGCATGGAAACGGATGATGATCGAGCGTTTGCTGGGAATCGTCTGCTATGGCGGTTGCGCCGACTGCCGCGGGCCCGTTGAGGTTGCAGCCCTTGCTCGCGAGATCGCTGCGGTGGCGGAATGCCGCCTGGTCTTCGCGCGTGTCCTCAAGACCTGCACGGCCACCCAGGCAGCCTGCATCCCGGAGAGGTAAGCCGTTTCTTCTGCAAAATCCGGTCGCGGACTTCAAACATGAAAACGGGGGACATCGCCCTGTCGGCGATGTCCCCCGTTTGTATTCTGAGGAGCAGCCTAGTAGAGGAACATCGGCTTGCCGAGCATGTTCGCGACCTTCGGGCGATACCTGTCCCGGTCGTACAGCTCATCCACGTCGACCCGCTTGATGCCTGAGATGACCGTGCTGAGCGGCAGGTGCGTATACTTGCCATCACGCAGCGCCACCATGCGGCCCGAGCGGCCCTGGCAGATCAGGTCGGTGGCCAGGTTGGCATAGCTCAGCGCCACCATGCGGTCCAGCGAGTCCGGCGCACCCGAACGCATCAGGTAGCCGAGCTGCTGGTAGATGATGTTCTCGCCGCTGATCTTCTTGATCAGATCCGCTGTCTGTTGTCCGATGCCGCCAAGCTTGCGATGGCCATAGGCGTCCGCTTCGCCGGTCTCCACGATCTCGCCCCCGAGCAAAGTAGCGCCTTCTGAAATGGTCATAACCGCATAGTTGCTGGGATTGGCGCGCTTGTCCTCCACCAGCAGCGCCGACAGTTTCTGCACATCGAACGGCACTTCGGAGATAATAGCCCGATCGACGTTGCCCAAATAGGCCGCAAAGAGCGACGTTTCGCCGGAGTTGCGCCCGAAGAGCTCCACGACGGCGATGCGTTCGTGCGAGCCGCTGGGCGTGCGCAGCGCCGTGATGAGATCAACGCTGCGGGTCACTGCGGTGCTGAAACCGATGCAGTAATCGGTGCCGTACACGTCGTTGTCCATGGTCTTGGGGATGGCGACGACCGGGAAGCCCTCCTGGTGCAGCCGTGCGGCATAGCTCAAGGTATCATCGCCGCCGATGGCGATCAGGCCATCCACGCCCAAGTGGTTCAGCACACGCAATACGTGCGGGGTCAGATCCACAGAATCGGCCGGGGGGGTAGGGGCGCTGAAGCTGCTGCGCAAGAATTCCGGAACGTCATTGGTTTTGACGTGTGACGGCCGGGTGCGTGAGGTGTGCAGGAAGGTGCCGCCGGAGCGGTCGATCTTGCGCACCACAGCCTTATTGAGCCGCATGACCCAACGCCAATCTTCAGCCGGATCATCCGGGTTGATATTGACCGGCCCGGCCCAGCCCCGCCGAAAGCCGATGATCTCCATGCCATCGTCGATGGCGCGGTCTACTACTGCTTTAATGCATGGGTTCAAGCCCGGTACGTCACCGCCGCCGGTCAGGATGCCCAGGGTCTTCATTGGTGCCATGAAATGTACTCCTAGACAGTTCGGGATAATGCCACAACATGCAAGTTTAGCGCGCAGTATCTCTTTTGGCAAGTTCAGGCCCTGGATTTAAGAAAGAAGAGGCAGGGCGCCTCATTCGGGCATCGTCGCCAGCCGAGTGCTGACGACGGTACCCAGCATGAAACACCCCGCCTCTATTCTAATCCCGATCGGAGCCTTCGGCAGGGGAAGGTGATTTCGGCTATTCGGGCCGGCCGGCCAACGCGCGGGTGTTTTCTTCGATGTCGATCAGCAACGACAAGACGCTGCCAAATACAAAGAGCTGCACAAACCAGATCACGCATATCAACAACACACCGACGGTGCCCGCGCCCGGCAGCCAGGTGGCGGACAAGTCCAGGCTCTGCAGCAAGTTGCTGAGGGGTGTCTTGGCCACGATGGCGCCGATCACGCCGCCCAGGAGCGCCACCCAGGCCAGGAGCTTCAAGATGAATGCCACGATGCGCAAAAAGCCATACTTGCGTGGTACGCTCATGATACCTTTGTCCTTTCTGATGTGAAGGCATGGATGTTCGCCGGGGGGACATCGTCCCCCCGGTAAGCACCCCGTCTTGGTGCTATTGGACCTTGGCCGGGATCACTTCGGCGCCCGGCGCCACGGGGAAATGCACCATGACCGAAACGTCCGACTTCCCCAACATCGGCACGAACATCTTGACCAGATTCAGCACTTCCGCAGGTGCGGCGGCGTTTAGCTGGGCGTAAACATCGACCGCGTTCTCCAACGTTGTGCCATCCCAGGCCAACGTGGGCAGCGGCGTGCTGTTGACGAACAGATGCAACCCGTCAGCCTCCGTGTGGAGCTGGAAATGCTGGATATTGTTGGCTTGCAGCAACTGCAGATAGTTGGGCGCCAGGGCCACCGGCGCTTCGCCGATCAGAGCCTTCAGGTCATGGGCCGAGATGCCGAGCACGGCCGGCACCCCCTGGTCATCATAGGTGATCTCGAACTGCACCACCGCCGTGGCTGGGTCAGTGGAGGGGGCCAATTCGCCCAGCTTGACATTGAGGTCACCGTATGGGATCTCTTCCGCCCCTTCTCGCAGCGGGAATTTCGCCACCAGCGAGAGGCCCAGTCGCTGCACCATCGGCGCGAACTTGACGACCAGGTCCTGAATCAGGGCCACGTCGGCGGTGGGGCCCAAGAGCGGCGCCAGGTCGCCCACGCGTTCCAGCGTACCGTCCTGGAACGACAGGCTGGGCATAAGTTCGCCGTTCACCAGCACCGCGATGCCGTCACCGGTTGAGCGCAACTCGATGTGCTGGATGTTGGATGCGGTCATCCAGGTGGGATAGTAGGGATCGATGCGATACTGCGCGAGGCTGAGTTCCATGCCCAAGGTCTTAGCGATATCTTCGACTGCAACCCCCTCGATCCCGGGCTTGCCTTGCTCGTCGAACGTAATGACGATCCGGGGCAGCGCGATCAGGAACGTCTCGCCGTTCTCAGTTTCGGGAGCGGCGGCGGGAACAATCGCGGGTCCACAAGCGCTGAGCACCAACCCGACGATCAGCAACACAACTACGACAGAACTACGCATTTTGCACCTCCATGTGCTGTTGTGAATAGGGATATTCGCGGTGGGGTCACACCCTGGCGTTCGCCCGCGGGCGAATGCCAGGAGCGCCCCTTACTCGTGCATCTTGGCCGGGATTGCCTCCGCACCTGCTGCGACCGGGAAGTGGAGCATGATCCCGATATCGGCCCGATCCAACGTCGGCAAAAGCGCGTCGACAAGCGGTTTGAATGCGCCTTCCGGCTGGAGCTGGCCATACACCTCGACCAGGTTTTTCAGCAACTGGGTGTCCCAGGTCAACGTGGGCAGCGGTTCGCCGTTAGCATACAGATGCAGGCCGTCCGGCTTATTGCGCACCTCCAGGTGTTGGACGTTGCCTGCTTGCAGCTTGACCAGCGTTTCCGGGGCCAGGCCACCGATAGCAGCTCCCGTCAGCTGGGTCAGGTCGTCGGCAGTGAATCCCAGGATGCCGGGTGTGCCATCCTGGTCGAACTTGACTTCGAATTTCGTGACCAATGAGGGCGCATCGGTGACGGGCGAGATCGTCAGTTCCTTGGCTGTGTCCGGCTTGCTGAGGGGAATTTCGGCGGCCTCACCCCGCGGGAAACGGAGCACGACGTTCAGGCCCAGGCGCGTCACCCACGGCACCAACTTGGCGATGCTGTCGGTGTTCTGGACACCGAAGAGGCTGGCGAGATCCAGCGCACGCTGCAGGCTGCCCTCGCTGAAGCCGAGCTGAGGCATCGGTTTGCTGTTCACCAGGATCACGAGGCGGTCGCCGACCGCGGCCAGCTCGATGTGCTGAACGCCGGCCTGCGCCATGGTTTTTACGAGCTCCGGCGGCGCAGAGAATCGGGACACATCGACGCCCACCGCCTTAAGGAAAAGCGGGCTGATTCCCATGATGGACGGCACGCCGTTCTCGTCCAGGTCGACGACCAGGCGCGGCAGGGCCATCTGGAAAATCTCATCCGATGGGGACGCCGCGGCGCCTGAGGGTTGTGTGGGTTCGCCACTGCATGCGGTCAGCAACACCAACAGGACGACCCACGTGAGCCAAAGGCTACGCTTCATTGAGCACCTCCACATTGAGACTGATCACCCGACACCCGAACGCGTGGCGGGACGGCTGAAGCGATTGTACACCCAGGGAACAACTCATTGACAAGTGTACCACACTTCTGCACGTTACACAAGGGGTGGAAACCCCCTACTTCTGCAATGCCCGCCATACCTTCTCGGAAGTGATGGGCATGCTGTCGACGCGAACTCCGACCGCGTTGAAGACCGCGTTCGCGATTGCCGGCGCAGTGGGCACCATGGGGTGCTCGCCGATGCCGCGCGCGCCAAAGGGACCATCGTCCTGCGGCACTTCCACGATGATGCTTTCGGTTTCGAGCGGCGCGTCCACTGCGGTGGCAATCCGGTAATCGGTGAAGTTCGGGTTGCGCGGCACACCATCGTGCAGGATGATGCCTTCCAGCAGCGCGGTGCTCATGCCTTGCACTGCACCGCCCTCCATCTGCGTGCGCACCATTTCCGGGTTGATGGCCCGCCCCACATCATACGCCGACACGATCTTCAGCACCTGCACCTCGCCGGTTTCGTCGTCCACTTCCACCTCGACCGCCTGACAGCCCGTGGTGAAGTGCACCACCGCGCGCGGCCCCTGGCCGGTTTCCGGATCGAGCGGCGTCACATACTCCGGCATGAACTTGCCTTGCGCCACCACGGGCCCGCCCACCCAGGTGCCATCGGGCCGCTGCAACCCGTAGATGACGATGTCCTTGAGCGATACCGATTCCTCGCTCTTGTAGCTGATCACCTCCCCATCGATGATGTCCAGGTCATCGACATCTTCGTTCCATGCCGCGGCCACAGTCTGCAGGATTTGGAGCCGGGCGTTCTCCGCGGCCTGCAGCACCGCATTGCCCATGCTCCACGTGAGGCGGCTCGCCACCGTTTGCCACTCGTAAGGGCTGTAGTCGGTGTCCACGGTATTGACGCGGACGTCCGTCACCTTGACGCCCAGTCCTTCGGCCGCGAGCTGGGCCATCGCAGTAAGTGCGCCCTGGCCGATGTCGACGCCGCCAATGCTGACCGTGGCAGTACCATCTTCGTTCAGCCGGACGATCGCGCTGGAGCCGGGATTGGGCGGCATCGCCGGCGCCTTCCACATGGCTGCCAGCCCTTTGCCGCGATGTTTGTGCGGCGGTTCGGCACAAACCGGGTTTCTCCGAGAAACCCGGTTTGTTTCTGTCTCCCACTCGATCGCCTCCGCGGCCTTCCGGATGCACTGGCTGAGCCCCGTGGGGTGCATCTTCATGCCGGTGAGCGTCTCGTCGCCGTCCTTCAAACAGTTGATCAAGCGCACCTGTACCGGGTCAAGCCCCAGCTTCTGGGCCATCTGGTCGATGTGCTGCTCGATGCCCCAGTGGATTTCCGGCATGCCGAAGCCGCGCATCGCGCCGCCGATGGGGTGGTTGGTGTAGACGCACATGCTGTCTACGTGGATGTTGGGCACGTAATACGGACCCGTGCCGCTGTAGCCGGCCGCGCGGGTGATGTTGGTCCCGTACTCGGTGCTGGCCCCGCCATCCCAGTAGAAACGGTTGTGCATTGCCGTGATCCGGCCGTCCCTGGTCATGCCCATTTTGACATAAGCGACCAGCCCCTGGCGCACGAAGGTAGTGTAGAACTCCTCCTCCCGCGTCATGCGCAGCTTGACCGGCCGGCCCTTGGCGTGCATTGCCAGCGCCACCGCCGCGCCTTCCATGCTGATGCCCGCCTTGGAGCCGAAACCGCCGCCGACGTAAGGGGTGATCACGCGCAGTTTGCTGTGGCCGATATGCAGCGCCTTGGCAATCAGGTTGCGCTGGGCAAACGGTGACTGGCTGGAGGACCACAGCGTGATCTTGCCGTTGACGTCTTGCTGGGCAACGCAGACGTGGGTCTCCAGCGGCACATGTTGGATGTGCGGCACGCGATACTTGTGTTCATAGATCAGGTCTGCCTCGGTCCAGCCCTGCTCCATATCGCCTTTGCGCACTTTGAACCAGTTGGAGATGTTGGTCCCGGCCTGTGGAAAGATGAACGGCACGGCCTCATAGTTGGCCAGATCGGGGTGCACCAAGGGGGCCTCGGGGCTGGCCCCGTACTCGGGATCGAACACGCCGGGCAGCGGCTCATACTCGACTTCGATCAAATCCAGCGCTTGCTGTGCGATCTCCGGCGTATCGGCCGCGACCGCAGCCACCGCATCGCCCACGTAGCGGACGCGATCCAGGGCGAAGATGCGCCGGTCTTTCAGGTACAGTCCGGTGTAGCCGGGGAAGTCTTGCCCGGTCACGACCACGCGTACGCCGGGCAGCGCCCGGGCCTGGCTGGTGTCAATCGACTTGATGACGCCGTGCGGGATCGGGCTGCGTTTCAGCATGCCGTACAGCAGGTTCGGTCCGAACTGCATGTCGTCCACATAGGTGGCTGCGCCTGTTACCTTTTCCCGGCCCTCGATGCGCTCAGGGCTGGCGCCGATCAGGGAGTGCTTCTTGCTCATCGCACCGCCTCCTTCTCGGCAGACAAACCGGGTTTCTCCGAGAAACCCGGTTTGTCTGTCGAGCGTGCTGCCAGCTCGATCGCGTCGATGATGCGGACGTAGCCGGTGCAGCGGCAGAGGTTGCCCACCAGCGCCTCGCGAATCTCCGCTTCCGTCGGATCCGGGTTGCGGTCCAGCAGCGCCCGGGCATTGACCAGGATGCCCGGCGTGCAGAAGCCGCACTGGGTGGCGCCGGTGGCGATGAAGGCCTCTTGCAGCGGGTCGAGCTGGCTGTCGTGGGCCAGGCCTTCGATGGTGACGATCGTCGCGCCGTCAGCTTCCGGGGCCAGCACCATGCACGAATTGACCGGCTCCGCATGATCCGCGCCCGGCCACTTGATGAGTACGGCGCACGCGCCGCATTCGCCGGCCTCACAGCCGTTCTTGGTGCCGGTGAGGACCAGTTGCTCGCGCAGCACCTGCAGCAGGGTGTGGTGTGAGGCCACATTCAGGGTGTAGGGCTCGCCGTTGACAGTGAGATGGATGGTGTGGTTCATACGGCGCCTCCCAACACCGCCTCGATGCCGCGGCGGGTCAATACGGCCACCATCGCCCGGCGATAGTCTGCGCTGGCGCGGATATCGGTGATCGGTCGGGCAGCCGCAGCGGCCAACTCGGCGGCGCGGCGCACGCCTGCTGGCGTGGCATCCGCGGCGAGCGCGGCCTCGGCCTCTGGCGCTCGGAGCGGCGTCGGCCCCACTGCACCCAGGGCGATGCGGACATTGCGTATTGCGTATTGCGTATTGCGTATGGCCTTCGGCTCTTCGAGCGCGAAATCCACCCACACCGCGACGCTGACGGTGGAGATGTCGCCCAGCCTGGTGCGACCGAGTTTGTTGAACGCGCCTCGGGCGCCGGCCGGCGTTGGGGGCAGGTGGATGGCGGTCAAGAACTCGCCCGGCTGGAGCGCGGTGCGGCCCGGCCCGGCGAAGAATTGCATGATGGGGATGCGCCGTGAACCGTTGGGGCCGTAGGCCTCGGCAACTGCGTCCAGGCAGTAGAGCGCCGGTGCGGTGTCGGCCGCCGGGCTGGCGTTGCAGCAGTTGCCGCCGATGGTGGCTCGATTGCGAAGCTGGTACGAGGCGACCGCGTTGCAGGCTTGCGCCAGCAGATCGTAGTGCTCTTGTACGAGCGGATGCGCGGCGACCTGGTTCATGGTGCACGCGGCGCCGATGATCAGCCAGCCGTCTGCGCTGCGGTTGATCTCCCGCATGCCGGGCAGGGGCTTGAGATCCACGACCCGCTGCGGTTTCACGAACCCGCCGCGCGCCCGGATCAACAGATCGGTGCCGCCCAGCAAAGGCCTCGTCACGCCGCCCCCGGCCGCCAGCAGCGCGCTGGCCTCGGCGTGATCCTTGGGAATGATGTAGTCGAAGGGTTGCAACGTTGCGTCCTCCGTATATTCTTGGTAAATTGGTAGATTGGTAGATTGGACTAAGCACCACCAATCTACCAATTTACCGTTCTACCGGCGCCTAGAACTCGATATTGCTTCGTTCCTGGACGCCGAACTTCGACGGCGGCAGAAGGACGAAGATCAGGTTGAGCAGGATGCCGACGATGGCTGCGAACACGATCGCCGGGATGCCGTTAGGAAAGACCCACGGTATTTTGAACGGGAAGAAACCGTTTGGCAAGCCGATGCTTCCACCGATGCCCAGCACCAGGGTGATCGCGCCAATGGCCAGGTTCTTCGGATCGAACAGGTTGACGCGCTCGCTCTGAATGAGCGCGACGCCCTGCTTACCGATGACGCCAAACAAGTAGATGGACAGGCCGCCCACTACCGGCTGAGGGATTGTTCGGACCACCTCTGCGAGCTTACCAATGAAACCGAGGACAATCGCCATGCCCCCGGCTGCCATGAGGACAGCCACAGAGTAATTGCGAGTGATCGCCATCAGTGAATTGTTTTCGCCGTAGTTGGTGCCTGCGCAGCCGCCAAGGAGTCCAGCAACGACATCATCCGAACCATCGGCGATGAGGTTTAGCCCGATCAGATTCTTAATGGATTTTGGCTTGCGACCCAGGTCCTTGGCCAATTGATCGATGTAGAGGCTCATCTGATAAAGATGCGCTGTGGATTCGGGGATGGTGGCAATAGCGATGAGCGCAACGCTGATGAAGGCGCCCCAGGCCCGTCCATCTGTCACTGCAGGGAAGGTGATAGGCGGTACGCGGAACCATAGCGCGGTACTAACTTTACTGAAATCCACCAAAGGCGGCAATCCATCGGGAACCAGGTGCAGGAGATCGAACAGCAAGGAGAAGATGTAGCCAGTGACTGCGCCCAGCAGGATAGGCAGCATGCCGATGAGGCCCTTGCCTTGCAGATAAACTGAGTAGAGCACTGTGGCCAGCAGGGTGATTGCAGCCACGAGCCAGTAGATATACGGGGTAGTCAAGGCTGTTTGGGTCCATTCCGGGGTGCCCAGGATATTGGCTCCTGCTGCGTTTTTGATAGCCTCGAAGGCTAGTGCGATGCCGATGACGATTGCAACGCTGCCGGTGATGATAGGAGGCAGGATTCTGTCGAGGGCTGCCTTACCGGATCGCATGATAAGCAGACCGAATACAATTTCGACCACTGCAGTACCAAGAATGCCAAGTTGGGCAATCTGCACACCCTCGGCGCAGTAGGCGCCGAAAGTTTTAACGCAATCCCCGCCGTATTGAGCTACCACAGCACCAACGATTGCGATATAGCTGAAGCTGGAGCCGTAGTAGAGCGGGATACGGCGCTTAGTGACGAGCAGAGCAATAATAGTGCCGAGGCCTGAGGTCAGAAGGGTCACGCCAATATCGAAGTGAGTGAGGAGCGCAACCAGGACCGTTGCCGGGAACATAGTCAGCACCTGCTGGAAACCGAGACTCAGCGTAGCGCCGATGGGGGGTGTGTCGTCGGGCATATAGCCCAAGACGCCTCGTTTGGTTTCGACTGCCATCTTGGATTACTCCTTTTCGCTATGAATGGGTAGGATAAAAAACCGACAAATATACGTCGAGCCGGATAGGTTGTTTTAGGGCAGTCACCTCCGTTCGCACGCCAAGACAGCAGGATGATCTGGCTATCTTGACGTGTCATCATAACATAGGTTACGGGCGCCTGCTCTACGCTTACATATCGTTAAGCCAACGCTCGCGCTGTGGTCTGGCGCTGACCTGGACTCGACAGTGAGTGTTTTTCTAGTAGCCGTACTCCTCCGCGAAGGCCACCAACGCGTCCTCGAACACGTTCATCGGCGCGGTCACGATGCCGCCGCCGACCTGGCCGATGCCCGGATCCTTGTGTGCCACGCCGGTGTTGACCCGCGGGGGAATGCCCTTCTCCACCACCTTGCGGATATCGATGCCGGTCGGCGTGCCGCGGAAGTCCAGGGGGGGCATCGTGAAGAACCTGTGCTCGGCATAGGTGATTTCGTACATGTCGAGCGTGGTGTTGATCGCGTCGCGCGCTGAGCCGCCGGTGAACTGGACGATGGCGGGCGCCGAGGCCATCGCAAACCCACCGATGCCCGCCGTCTCGGTGATGGTGCTGTCACCGATGTCCGGGTTGGCGTCGGCTTCGGTGAACCCGGGGAAGTACAGCGCCTTCACTTTGCCGGCCGGGCCGATGAACCAGCGGTCGCCCAGGCCGCTGACGCGGATGCCGAAATCCGTGCCGTTGCGGGCCATGGTGGTGACGATGGTGCTGCCCGGGATGCCGTGGCCGGCCAGCGTCATCAGCTTGCACGCGGCCATGCCCGGGTTCAGCACCGCCAACGGGTTATCGCCGATCAGCCGCAGGATATCGGATGCGATATCGGGGGTGGGTGCGACCTTGACGATGAATGGGTCCAAACTCTTGAGGAAGAGCAGCGCGCCGGCCTGCATCCGGTTGTGGCCGTCATCACCCATGTGCAGCGACTGCGCCAGCAGCGCGCGCATGTCGACGCCGCCGCTCAGACGGATCGCAGCATCCAGCACAGGCGCCATCACCTCGTTCAGCCACTGCAGGCGCTGCAGCACGTCCCCGCTGTACGCGCCCATCCGCAGCACCTTGCCGCGGCCCTCGTTGATGCCCGAGAAGGCGCGCGTCCCGCCGTGGCCATCGGCCTGGTCTTCGACGATGTAGACCATCATCGAGGGCGAGATCAGGCCTGCCATCGGGCCGGCTGCCGAGTGATGGTGACACGGCTCGAAATCGATCGCGCCCGAGGTGATCAGCGCCTCCGCCTCGTCCCAGCTTTCGGCTTTGCCTTCGAAGATCAGCGCGCCCACGGCCGCGCCTTTCATCGGGCCGGCCATGCGCTTCCAGGTGATCGGTGGGCCCGCGTGCAGCAGCAGGTTCTCGCGCATCCCGGGGATCACATCGCGCGCCCGGCCTAACCCGATCAGCGCTGGCCTGGACGCCATCATTCGCTCAACGCTTGTGCGGTTGGCCTGTTCGATGTCTATCATAGAGATCTTCACTCCGTTCAGGATGACGGCCTGCCGGCCCCTTTCATGCGCGCGAGGATTGCGGCGAGCTTCTCGTTGCCCCCGGCGGGCGGCCGCCAGTTCACCTGAATGGCCTGGCTCCCCTGCGCGATCAGGGTCTCGGCGAATGATTCCAGGCCGACGTTGATGGCCGCAAGCGGCCTTTGCAGCGTCGCGAGGTCGACGGGTGTGATTGGCTGCGACTTGCCGGCGGCGGTTTGGGGATTGAGGCCGCGCACCAGTTCGCCGGCGTGACGCACTGCCGCCTCGTTATTCGTATCAACCCATGCGCCTGCGGCTCGCAACCCTTCGATCTGCCCGGCTAAACCTTGCGGATCTTCGTCGGTGCCCGTGACCACGGCGACGACCTCCAGGTGGCGGCCGGCCGCCTCGGCCGCGGCCTTGGCCCCGGCGATGGCGGGGGCTAGCTCGCCGGCCGGGTCGGGGTGCGACCCGTAGCCGAGCACTACGTCCACCAGGATCACCGCGGTCTCCGGATCTGCGGCTTCCTGCTCCAGTCGGCGGATGCGCAGCTCGTTGTCCATCATTGGGTGCAGCCGGCCGACGGTGAACTCGTCCTCGCCCAGGTCGATGATCGTGTGTTCCTGGCTGGTCAATGCGTTCGGGATCCGGTTTTCCTTCTTGAGCGGTGCGTTGGCCCACACGCGGGGCAGGTAATCCTGGAGCAAGTACTGCGCTTCGTAGGCCAGTGTGCCGCCGGAAAACAGGCCGCGCAGATAGCGCTGCCCGGACGCAAACCTCACCTCTTCAATCCCCCCTCTCCTGACAATCGTATCCTGAGCGCGCGATGCAAGCATCGACCGCAGCGCAGTCGAAGAATTGCTGTCAGGAGAGGGGGGTAGGAGGGTGAGGCCAACAGCCAATCGCGCCGCGTCGTCCAGCCCGGATGCAAAGGTGAGATTGTCGATCTGGCGAGCTGACGCGGCGCGGCCGATGAAATTCACCACCACCGGCTTCGAGGCCTGGCGGGCCAACGCCAGCACCTCATCGGCGACCTTGGGCGCGGGCGGCTTGGACACCAGGGTGATGACCTGCGTTTCCGGGTCGCGCGCCAGCAGATCAATGGCCTGGCGGAAGGTGACCGCGCCGACCTGTTCCGTGAGATCGCGGCCGCCGGTGCCGATGCCGTGGGCGACGCCGCCGCCCAACTGGTGGATGCGCGCTGTGACCTGCTGCAAGCCCGTGCCGGCCGCGGCCACCACGCCGATGCTCCCGCGGCGCACTTTGTTGGCGAAGCCCAGGCCGATCCCGTTGATGATGGCGGTCCCGCAATCCGGGCCCATCACCAGCAAGCCGCGGGCCGCTGCCAGCTCCTTCAGCGCTATCTCGTCCTCGATCGCTATGTTGTCGCTGAACAGGAAGACGTGCTTGCCCAGGCCCAGCGCGGTGCGAGCGACCCCGGCCGCGTAGCGGCCGGCGACGGAGATCAATACCCATGAGGCTTCGGGAAGCAGGGACGCGGCGGTTTCCAGGCTTTGCGGCCGGTAATCTTGCTGGAGGGTGGAACGGCGCCGGGTGAGCAGCGCATCGACCTGGGCCAGAGCCGCGCTGGCCGATGCCTCATCGCGGGCGCTGATGGTGATGATCAGATCGTCGGGCCTGGCTTCCGGGGTCTCCGGCGGCAGCAGGCCGCTCTGGGCCAACAGCTCCAGGTTGGCGGGCGTGCCCATCACGACCCCGGCATCGATGACATTGGGGAGCGCGGCGAGGGAGGCGCGCAGTTGCATGAGAACTATGGAGTCGTAGTAGGCACTACGCCGTACCTCAGCTTTGGCAATCGTCATGCTGACTCCGATCGATAGACTTCAAATCAGTCCAGTAGAACTGATTGCAGACAGGCGCGGAGCAAACGTGTAGCAACCCTGAGACTTCCAACGCGCGGCAGTATAGCATCGTCGCGCGACCGTGTCAATTCATTTTCGGAGCGCCGTCCGCAGGGCGGTCAGATCACCCCTTGGGCTGTGAACTGATCGATCTGTTCCTGGGTGTAGCCCAGCCCGGCCAGGATCTCTCCGGTGTGCTGTCCCAGCATCGGCGATGGCAGCCGGTAGCTGACGGGCGTATCGCTCAGGTGCACCGGGTTGCCCACCGAGCGCACCGGGCCGACGGTCGGATGCAATTGTTCCACGATCATCCCCCGCGCGATGATCTGGGGATCGTTGAGCGCCTCGTCCACTTCGTTGATGGGGCCGCAGGGGATGTCGGCTGCGCGCAATCTCGCCAGCCAGAAGGCCGCATCTTGGGTAGCGAACACCTGCTCTAACAGCGGAATGAGTGCACCGCGGTTGCGGATGCGATCCGGGTTGGTAGCAAAACGGGGATCGGCGCCAACGGTGTCAACGATGTCGAGCGCCTGGCAGAACCGCGCCCAGAGCCGCTCGGTGCCGACCGCGACGATCAGGTATTTGTCGCGCGCGCGGAACGGCTGATAGGGCACGATGGTGGCGTGGGCGTTGCCCAGCTTCCGAGGACGTTCGCCCGTGGCAAAGTACGCGCCCGCCATGTGCGTCATCCAGGCGAGCTGGCTGTCAAGCAGCGCGACATCCAGCACCTGACCCTGCCCTGTGCGTTCACGGGCTACGAGCGCCGATAGAAGGCCGATCATGCAGTACAGGCTGCACGTGGCGTCGGCGAGTGGGATCGGGAAGCGGATGGGCCCCATCTCCGGCTCGCCGGTTTGCGCCATCAGTCCCGCCCGCCCCTGGGCCACCACATCGTAGCCGCCCTGCCCCGCCTCCGGCCCGGTCATGCCGAAGCCGCTGATGAGGCAATAGATCAAACGGGGGTTGATGCCGCGCAGGGTCTCCGGGTCGGCGCACAGCCGGCGCAGCGATTCCAGGCTGGGCTGGTTGACCATGAAGATATCGGCCCCGGCGATCAGGCGGTGGAGGACGGCTTGCGCCTCAGGATCCTTCAGGTTCAGCGTGATGCCGCGCTTGTTGCGGTTGACGCTCATGAAGTAGGCGCTTTCTTCTTTCACATAGGGGGGCGCCCAGCCGCGCGTCATGTCGCCTGCGCCGGGGCGCTCGATCTTGATGACCTCAGCCCCCAGGTCGCCCAGCATCATGGCACAAAATGGCCCGGCCAGCGCCTCCGTCATTTCGATGATGCGAATTCCTTCCAACGCTTGCATGGGGCTACCTCACCTCTTTGGTCCCTGGCCTGGATAGATCGCGGCCGAATAGGGCGAAGAATAGTGTCCCTGCCGCGCCGAACGCAGCGGCCACCAGGAAGTTAGTCTGCGGCGAGACCTCCCACAGGAAAGCGCCGCCGAATGCCGCCAGCGAGACGATCACGTCGCGAATGAGATAATACAGGCCGAACATCGCCGCCTTCTTGTCTTCCGGCGCCAGGTCCATGATCAGCGCCTTTCGGGTCGGCTCACCGAATTCCTTCAGCCCGCGCACGATAAACGCGAGGACCAGCATGGCGAAGCTGTGCGAGGCAAGCAGAACGAGCGGGAAGAGGGTGAAGTTGAAGAAAGTGATCACCACAAACGGCTTCTTGCCGCCCCGGTCCGCCAGGTAGGCCACCGGGATGTAGATCAGCATGGCAACCACCATCTCGATGGTCGTCAGCAGGCCGAACTGCACCGCTGAGACGCCGACGATCTTCATGCAGTAGACAACGGCGAACGCGTACGGGATTTGCTCGCAGAACCGCACCAGGATATCGGATACCAGCAGGTTGCGCAGCTCCGGGGTTATGGCGCGGGCCAGCCGCAACGGATTCCTCTCGGCCTGCGTCTTCCGCTGCCCCTCTTCGATCATCAACTGCTGCAGGACCAGCGCCACCACGGCCAACGCCAGCGCTACGCCGAACGCGATGCGCACCCCGTCCCGCTCGCCGAAACGGCTGATCAGCAGCCCGCCCACCACCGGCCCCAGCGCCATGGGGATGCGCCGGACCAGCGAATGCAGCGAGACGCCCATCGTGCGCTTGTCTTTGGGCAGGGCGCTTGCCACCAGGCTCATGGTGGCGGGCAGCGATAACGCATCCCACGAGATGAAGAAGAACGCGCCGAAGATGACGGCCTGCCAGGTGGGGAAGAGGATGACGAGCACGTAACCGGCCATCGATACGAGGTTGAAAACTGCCAGTGCTCGCTTGTATCCCAGCCGGTCGCTCAGATAGCCGCCGGGGAAAGAATAGAGCGCGCTGAGCAGATTGTCCAGCCCATTGAGGAGGCCGATCACATACGCGCTGCCGCCCAGCGCCAGGATGTAGATGGGCAGGAAGCGCTCGCCCAGCTTCTCGCCCATGCCGACCAGGATCACCATGGCGAGCAGTGCTGCCATGCTGCGGCGTAGGCCGAGGAAGTCGATGAGGCGGCGCCGGAAGGTCATGGGTTCAACCTGCACCACGCATACAGCGCGTCATAGACTTCGAATTGGCGTGCCAGGTTCTCATGGTCGTCTGGGAAGCGCATGCTGTAGCCGACGGCGATGGCTTCCAACCCTGCCGCAAGCGGGTTATCGGCTAGCGCGTCGGTGTCGGCGCAGTGGACGATGTGCGCGAGCTTCAACAGCGCCTTGTCCTTCAATCCGTACTTTTCGATGATCGTCTCAAACGAGCACTTGCCGTCACGGTGTCCCAATTCGACGCCGGGCGCGTCGAACGGGATCGCGCCCTCGCTTGTCACGACTTCTTGAATGCGGCTGGCCGGGACGAAGAGGAATTCGGCATCGGAGTCCACGAAGCGGCTGATCAGCCACGGGCAGGCAACACGGTCCACGTGGACATGGGAACGGGTGACCCATTTCATGGGGATAGACGCTCCTTACGTACTTCGTTTTCCCGGTTCGAATCCGCTCTGTCCCGGCGTCAGGATATTGCGATACGCGGCCAGGTTGCGATCGCGCAAATGCTCGAAGATCATCGGGCTGGCCGCGCCGTAGGTGATGCGCTTGATCGGATCGGGGTCGAGCTCGGCGAAGCAGACCTCCTCGGTGCCGCGCGCCTGCGCCAACTTATGCGCGATGGGATCGACGATCATGCTGTGCCCGAAGTAGTAGTTGCCGCCCGCGTCAGAACCCACATAGTTGCAGCCAATCAAGTAAACGTGGTTGTCATAAGCGCGAGCCCGGTTGGTGAGCTCCCAGATTTCGAACGAGCGCAGCAGGGCGCTGGTGCGGATGATCACCTCCGCGCCCATGATCGCTTCCGCGCGGTACAGCTCCGGGAAGTCACCGTCGTAGCAAATGGTCAGGCCGATCTTTGCCAGCGGCGTCTCGATCACCACGGGATCGTTGCCGGGGGTTGACCACCCACTCACTTCGGTTTCCCCTCGCCCGTGTTCGGGAGAGGGGTCAGGGGTGAGGGCCGTCAGGCGCTCAGTGGGAAACAGGTGGGTTTTGCGGTACACCCCCAGCAGATCACCGTTGGGCCCGATCAACCCGGCCGAGTTGTACACAACGCCGCGCGTCCCCCCGCGCTCGTAGGTGCCGAAAGCCAGGTGGACGCCCAGTTCCTGCGCGACTGCCTGCATCGGCTCGGACAAGCGCCCCGGCAACGCGTCCACCAGGTCCCAGAGCTCGCCGGGACCGATTTTGGGCACGAAGCCGGTGGTGATGGTCTCCGGCAGCACGATGAGCTGGGCGCCGGATTCGTCAAACGCGCGGCGGGTCCAGGCGGCCGATTTGGCGACGTTGGCCGCGGTGTCCATCGGCGTGATGGCGTATTGCGCGCACGCGGCAGTGAAGCGTTGCATGGGCGCTCCCTAGCGCGATAGCGCGTTGATCCGATCCACGTGCGCGGGGTTGAACGCGTCGCCGAATTTGGTGATACCCATCACTTCTTTGAGCTGCATCAGCTCATCGTATTCGGCATCTTCCACGAACGCGACGCAGCGGCCGATGGAGCTTTCACCGTCCACGAAGCGCCACGGAAAGAAGCCGATCGTGGCGCGGCGGTTCAACAGCAGATCGATCTCGCCGCCGATGCACTCCGCATGGATGATGTGGTCAGGGAACATCTCGATGTGCATGAGCTGGTACTTCGAATCGTCGAAGCGTTCCTCCAGGCCCTCGCCGTACTTCTTGCGGAAGTGCGCGTCCGCCTCTTTGGCCTGGCGCGGCATCCACTGCCGGATGATGGTGTTCATCGGATGATCCGCGCTGCCGCAGTCCACGCCGATCCACTTGATCTGCTTCTGTTTGGCCCAAAGCGCAAATTCGCGGTCAGGCCCGGGGTGCTGCACCATGTAGCGGATCTCGTCCGCGGTGGGCATATCCCAGCCGAAATGGTGGTAACCGGTGTGGATGATCAGGATGTCGCCCGCGCGCACTTCGACGCGTTCCTCGATCATTTTGGGAGTGTAGATGTCGTAGTTGCCGCAGGCGTCCGAGAGGTCCACGATCGCGCCGGGGCCGACCAGGAAGTCCATGTCCAGGCTGGCGATGTCCTTGCCGGGCGTGAAGAAGTGGATCTCGCCATCGAGATGCGTGCCCAGGTGGTTGGAGTGGGTGAGCAGTTGGCCGTTGGCGCCGTTGGGCGCCAGCCGCTTGAAGTACTTCACCTGCAGCGGCTCATAGGTTGGCCACGCCGGTGTGCCGATGCCCAGGGGGATGGTGAGGTCGATGATTTTCATGGTTGTGAGATACCTCCTTATTGGGATCCGAAATCCGCGATGAAGTAGATGCCCCAGGAGCCTTGCGCCACGCCGATGCCGATTTCGGTGGCGCGGCTGGCCATAATGTTCTGCACGTGGGGATCAGCGCCGGGCGGCTCATTCCACCACAACGCCAGCGCATGTTCCACGCTCTGCGCGTTGGCCCAGTTTTCCCCTGACCAGGCCGGGACGTAGCCGGCCCGCTGCAAGCGACCGGCCAACCGCGCACCATCGGAACCGACGTGGCTGCCCCGGTTGCGCCGGGCACAATCGTCGGCGTGCGCCTGGGCCGCGGCGGCCAGCTCGTTGTTCCACGTGAGCGCCGTTCTGCCGCCTGTCAGCCGCTTTTCGTTGATGCGGTTCAGCAGGTCCAGGGCCATGGAATTGATTCCCGGCGCTGGAGCAGCGCCTGCGTCGGATGCCGCCTGAGGCGTTGTTTCGGCTGCAGGGGGCTGCGCCGCGTCGGCAGCGGACTGTGTTGCCAGCAGCGCTTCCTGCGCGATGCCGGGGACCTTCAGTTGTTGGCCCACCGCGAGACGCCGGGGATCCACCCCGGGATTGGCGGCAAGCAAGTCGGCGATCGAAAGGCCGTAGTTGGCGGCAATGTCCCATAAGGTGTCGTCGGGCCGCACGATGTAGGTCGCGCTCGCGGGGGCCGGTGAAGGATCTACTCCCGCGCCGTTGCCCGGCACCCGGATAGTCTGCCCGGGCCGCAGGAGCGTGGGATCCCCCAGGCCCTTGTTGAGCGCCAGTAGCTCCTGCAGGGTGATGCCGTGGGCTGCGGCGATATGCCAAAGCGTATCGCCGGGTTGAATCGTGTAGAGAGAGCTGGTTTCCGCTGTCGTAGCGGCGTCGGTGAGTCCGGTTGCGGTTGCGTTGAAGGGCGAGTACAGCGCTAGTGAGAGGAAAAGTACGCAGAGCAACCGGTATCGTTGAAGACGTTGGTTGTGCATGCGGCCAGTATGCATCATCTTCGCTTTTTCGGCAAGTAAGGCCCCAAAGCGGATTGTCAAGCCGATGGCATTCTGATATACTGAGCCCATCGTACTGCAATGCGGGCAACACGGTCAGCAGTTCGTGACCTCTCCGCCGTTAGCCTGCGTCTCGCCTGGGTTTCTTCACGAAGGAGTAGAAGATGATCTCCGCACGATCTGCTATGCCTCGCACCCTCGTCTCTCTCGCAGTCATGTGTTTCGCTGCCCTGGTGGCAGCTTCTGTTCCGATCATAGCTCGCGCTTCAAGTCTGGCGCCTCACGGCGTCCCGCTTTCACCCTCCAACCTCCCCAACCCGCTCACGATCGCTGGCAGCCCGCTGCAGGTGGCCATTGGCGCGGACAGCAGCATCCAGCCCTATTACAATGGTGTGGGCCAGGCTTACGGTTGGCAGGATGGCAGCGCGGATAGCGGCATCTGGCTTCAGGTTGGCGGCGACATTTTCGGGCCGGATGCCTGTTTCAGCGGGCGGGTGACCACGGCCATGTACACCGTGCGGCCGTGGACGACCGTGAGTCACAGCGGGCCGATCGGCTCCGGCACGGCGGGTGATCCGTGGGTGGTCACGACAGTGCTCGACGCGGGGACGACGGGCGTCCGGGTGACGCAGCGCGCGTCCTATGTGAACGGGCAGGGCTACTTCCGCCTCGATTGGGACGTTGCCAACACGTCCGGTTCGTCTCAGACCGTAAAGCTCTTCCACGCCGTCGACAGCCACTTCGCCAATGATGACTACGGCCGTGGCTACTACGATCCGATCAGCGGCGCCGTGGGCGGTTATGCTCCCGGCGGACCGTGGTATATGCTGTTCGTGCCTGCGTCAACCGCCACCGCCTACCAGGAAGGCTGGTTCTTCGACATCTGGGCGGGCATCGGCTACTGCGGCGATAACATGACTTGTCCTGTGTCAGGGTCATGCTATGCCGGGCCGGGGTTCGACAACACCATCGACACCAGCGCGGATGGCGCTGACAACGGCTTCGGCCTGCAATGGCAGCGGACGATCGGGCCGGGCGCCAGCACGTCGGTCGGGGATTGGTGGACGTTCGGCAGCATCCCCACGTTGCCCGGCCCGGAGCCGACCCCCACCCCAACGGCTACCTCTACCGCGACAGTTACGGTGACGCCGACGGCCACGAGCACGGTGGAAGTGTGCAACCAGACCATCACGGCGTCGTTCGGGCCGCCTTCGGCCGCCAACACCTGGCAGCGGTTCACGATCCCGCTGTCAGCGGCAACCTTCAATGTGGACAGCGCGACGTTTCAGAGGGTGATGTCCCAGGTTACGCAGTTTCGCATCCGCACCGAGATGCACGATGGAGCGGATATCGGTGGGGTAGACAACGTGGCTGTCGGATCGTGGTTCGGCGCCGGATTCGATGCCGGGTCGGAGGCATGGACGGCGGCAGGTGACGGCACGATGGAATGGAAGTCGTCCGGAGGAAATCCGGGCGGCTACCTGCAAGTCAGCGATTGGGCGACGGGGGATTGGCACTGGGCCGTGGCGCCTGTGAATTGGGCAGGTGACTGGCGGAGCCTGATTGGCGCCAACATCGGCTTTGACGTCAAGACCAACTACCCGGACTATGCCTCGGTCATCGAGATCAGTTGCCTGCCGACCAAACGCCTGATCTTGTCAGCCGATCCGTTTGTCCTTGTGCCGGGAGGCAGCTCGAACATGACGGTGAGCTTGAGCGAGGCGGCGGCTCAGGCTGTCAACGTTTCGTTGAGCTCCTCTGCGCCAGGTTGCATCACCGTGCCTGCTTCGGTGACGGTGGCGCAAGGTCAGACCAGCGTGGGTTTCCTGGCGCAGGCCGCGGCGGGCGCCGCGCCGGGGTGCGAGGCGGTGATCTCGGCATCGCAGGCCGTTTACGGCACATCGTACCTGACCCTGCGCGTGGCTTCTGCTACCGCTACGCCCACTCCCACGCTCACACCGACGGCAACACCCTCGCGCACCCCCACACTCACACCGACAGCGACGCCCTCGCGCACGCCCACACCAACCCCCACTTCGACCGTCACCCCGGGCGGCTGCGGCGAGCCTGCGGAGGCGGGGACCATCGTGCGCACACTGGCCTATCATCAAATCACTGCCTTCACCGGGTCTGGCGCCTGGGCTGATTATGGCTCTTTCAAGATCAGCGCTGACGGCAGTTATGCTGTCTTTACCCGCTATTTCGACCCCACTAAGTTCTGGGTGATGAGAACCGATGGCTCCGGCGAGCCGGTGCTGGTGGACACGCGCAGCGGCACGGAGGGCATCTATGAGGCGCGGGTGGATATCAGCGCCGATGGCTCGCGCGTGATTACCAAGGGCAGGGAGAAGAGCTATCATTCGGTGCGCGGCGTCAATGCCGACGGCAGCGGCAGCCACGCGATCATCGGGACGGAAGGTTACCCATTCTTCCGCCTGTCGGGCGATGGCGCCCAGGTGTTCTTCATGACCGATCAGGGGTTCAGCGTGAGCGGCCAGAACTACCCGGCCGGCTTGTATGCAGTAAGCTGGAACGGCGGCGCCCCGCGTGCGATTGTCACCAAGAACCAGGTGGCCGCGTTCTACGGCGTGAACCCCGACTCGTTTACACATTTCGCGGCGGGCACGGAGGTCTACTTCGATGTCTCGCATGATGGCAGTCGCCTGGTGTTTGGCACCCAGGTTTCCAACGGCGGGGCGCGCGTGATGCGGGTCAACGGCGATGGCAGCGGCCTGGCAGAATACCCGGTTCCCCAGGACTACTACCTGTACATTCATATCGTGGCCCTTAGCGGCGATGGCAGCAAGGTGGTTTACCTTGCCCAACGCACCCCGTGCTGCTCCGCGCCTTGCGAGTTGAAGGCATTGAACTGGGATGGCAGCGGGTCTGCGACACAGTTGAGTGACTACTGCAGTCCGAACACCAACAGCACTCGGATCCAACTGACATGGGAAGGCTCCAAGGTGAACTACCTCGGCACGCTCTACAACACCGATGGCAGCGGGCGCGTGGAGCTGGCGATCCGCGGGCCGTTCTACACGTCGGATCCCCCATCGCTGGTCAACAACTACGGCCTGTACGCTGCTGCTATGAGCAGCAGCGGCGCACGTTTTCTGTACGGGGCGGACTACAACGCGGGACCTTTGCAGATGGCCATCCTGGATCTCAACCCACCCAGCCTCGGCCTGGCGCCCGTGATGACCGATCCGAAGATCGCGCCGCCGTATGTGATGGCCGACGGCAGTTCGGCGGCGGCTATCCGCGCCCGCGTCACCACCGATCAAACTCTTGTGCGGGTCAATGGTGTGTCGCTGCGCGATGGGATCAACGACAGCACCGTCATGAATGGGGGTGCGATCCTGCTCGACGATGACGGCGACCAGGTCTTTAGCAACAATGCGGTGCGGGCGTCCAGTGGCGCGCCGCTCGGTCCGCGCCTGGTGCGCATGAGGGCCGAGGTCCAGGCGGGTGACGGCAAGCGCCACTCCACCGCGCTCGATGTGGCACAACTGGAGGTCGTCAACCAGGTCCCGCCGGGCATGGGCACCTGCACACCCACGCCAACGCCCACCCCCACCGCGACGGCGACGCCGACCGGCACCCCCACCTACTCCCCCACGCCGACGCGCACCGCGACGGCGACCGCCACGCCCACGCCGACCTGGACCCCCGGCGGCTGTGGCGGGTCGTCTGAGGCGGGGACGGTCATCCGCACCCTGGCCTATCGCCAGCTCACGACCTTTGCCAGCCTACCGGGTGCGTACGCCGGCAAACGGGGGTCCATCCTCTCGGCAGATGGCAGCCGCGCTGCGTTTATCGTGAAAGGCGCTCCTTCTCACGTCTATGTGATCAACGCGGATGGCACGGGAATGCGCGAGCTGGACACGCTTCCCGGAGACTGGGCGCCGGCAGTGGACATCAGCGCCGACGGATCGAAGGTGCTCTACTGGGACGGCGTGATCGCGTACATGGTCAACGCCGACGGCAGCAACCGGCGCCAGGTGATTGAGCTTGGCGCTTACCCGTACTTCCGTCTTTCTGCCGACGGGACGCAGGTTTTCTTCGCCATTGACAGGGATGTGCATCCGAATCAGGTGTACGAAGCCGGGCTGTATGTGATGAATGCCGACGGTAGTGGCATCCGCCGGATCGTCTCTCCGGCTCAGGTGCATGCGCTTTTCGGCAAGCCGATCCCTGGGTTGCCATTCTCCTGGTCGGGTGCGGCATTTGCAGGACTTTCGCTTACACCGGCTGAAACGCCGGGATCCGCGGGTTACGCAAC
>CAYYTK010000008.1:0-153691 GCA_964474695.1 uncultured Anaerolineales bacterium | reverse complement strand
GCCATATCATTACACCCCTGGCGCGATTGCACTCGATAGTTCTAAGTTGTGATGGCTTGCACAAATGAAACGGGCTGATACAGATGATCGGGCCGGTTTTGATCGATTAAGCGAGAGACTATGAAACGACTCTGCCAGATTGACATAGACAGCGGGCGGTTACGCTGTCCCTGGCATGGGGTCCAGGATGATGAGGGCGCGCGGCTATCCTGCGGGTGCCCCCTAGAAACGGGCGCCCACGGTCGGGTTTACGCTGTCCGGTCGGGTCCAGAGATAGGCTATCCGGCGACTCTCGCAGATGCCGCGAATTGCGAAACGGGCGGGGAAACGGCAACGGACATGGCGGTTAAGCGGGGTGAAACTGTCATGGCGGCAGATGTTGACAACGCGGACGCAATCCGCAACGATACCCCACGGAATCAATGATAAGTGCAGAAATGCATCTACATAATGGCTATAGTGTGAACATGGGGGCCATTATGGGCCGTTTTGGGGCGTTTTCTGCAAGGCGCTTTGCGATTGCGCCATGATGCACGAATAGCGCGCGGAGGGTGCGAAACCCTACTTCTGAGGTGGTCATAGGCGGTTTTCAAGACTTGCAGAACTAGATAGATCATGCTACGATGCTGGTCAGTTAAAGCCGAACGGCGGACGCTCTCAACGTCCCGCCGTTCGTAGGGAACCGATGCGGAAACATCGGCAACCGTGGGCAGATGATAACACGGTCTCGATGATGCCGCAAGGGTACATCGGGGCCGTTTTTGTTGGCTGTACTCCCCTCAAGATACTCCTATCTTCTGACTTCTTTTAGGAGAAGACGGCGCGTCTGTCCAATCTGTAGCCCACGTGGTAAAATAGGCGCTGATATCAGCAGCAGAGAGCCGCCATGTCCAACCAACCCACACAACAGGCAGCCGCCATAAAATCAGGTCCCGCCCGCCACTACCTGTTGTTCTACAAACCCTATGATGTCCTGTGCAGCTTCGCCGATCCCGCGGGCCGCCCCACCCTGGCGGATTTTGTGCCTGTGCCGGGCGTCGACGCGGCCGGCCGGTTGGATCGCGACAGCGAGGGGCTGATGCTGCTCACCGACGATGGCCAACTGGCGCATCGACTCACCCATCCCCGCTTCAAGCTGCCCAAGATCTACTTCGTCCAGGTGGAACACATACCTACCGCGGAAGCGGTGAAGACGCTGGGGCGCGGCCTTTTCGTACAGGGCGCGTGGATGGCGGCGGACGAAGTCGAGTTGCTGCCGGCAGAGCCGGATTTGCCACCGCGCAGCGTTCCGATCCGTTGCCAACCCACCATTCCCACCGCCTGGCTGCGCATCGTGTTGCGTGAAGGCAAAAAGCGCCAAATCCGCCACATGACCGCGGCCGCGGGCCACCCCACCCTGCGCCTGGTGCGCGTTGCTATCGGCCCATTGACGCTGCGCGGACTCAAACCCGGCGAGTGGCGGGACCTTACCGACGCTGAGCTGGGCGCCTTGAAAGGAGCTCTCGACCGTGGAAGAATTGACGCTGCACGAAATCCAAAGCCGGATGGCCGCGGGGGAACTCACGGCGCGCCAACTGACCGAAAGCTACCTGTCCCGCATCGGTGAGATCGATCAGGCCGGACCCGGCCTTAACAGCGTGATCGAAGTCAACCCGGATGCCGTGGCGATCGCCGACAGGCTGGATCAGGAACGCAGCCAGGGCGCCACGCGGGCCCGCTGCACGGTGTTCCGATCCTGCTCAAAGAGAACATCGACACCGCCGACCGGATGCAGACAACCGCAGGCTCGCTGGCGCTGGCGGGTTCTCATGCGGCACAAGATGCCGGCGTTGCCGCCCGGCTACGCGCGGCCGGCGCGATTATCCTGGGCAAAACCAACCTCAGCGAATGGGCCAATTTCCGTTCCACTCATTCGGTCAGCGGGTGGAGCAGCCGCGGCGGACAGACGCGCAACCCCTACGCGCCGGATCGCAACCCATGCGGCTCCAGCTCCGGCTCCGCCGTGGCGGTGGCCGCGAACCTATGCGCAGCAGCCGTGGGCACCGAAACCGATGGCTCAATCGTTTGCCCATCGCACGTCTGCGGCATTGTGGGCATCAAGCCGACCCTGGGCCTGGTGAGCCGGGCCGGCATCATCCCCATTGCGCACAGCCAGGACACCGCCGGGCCGATGGCGCGCACGGTCGCCGATGCTGCGCTCCTGCTGGCCGCGCTGGCCGGCCCGGACCCTCGCGACGCGATCACGCTGGAAAACAAGCGGACGCAGGCCGGCCCCGAGAACGCGGGAGACGCCTATGCCCTGAGCAAAGGCGGCCTGCGGGGCGCGCGCATCGGCGTAGCGCGCAACATGGGCGAATTCCTCCCCCGCGTGAACGCGATCTTCGAGGAGAGCCTGGCAGCGCTGCGCGACCTCGGTGCGGAGATCATCGATCCGGCCGACATCGCGACCGTCAAACAGCTCGATGAGCCGGAGTTCGAAGTGCTGCTGTATGAGTTCAAAGCCGACCTGGACGCCTACCTGGCGGGCCGCGGCGCGGATGCAGCGGTGCATTCGCTGGCCGACGTGATCGCGTTCAACGAAGCCCACCGTGACGTAGTCATGCCCATCTTCGACCAGGAGATCATGCTGAAAGCTCAGGAGAAGGGTCCGCTGACCGACGAAAAGTACCTGGCGGCGCTGGCCGCCGCTCGCCGGCTGGCGCGGGATGAAGGGATCGACGCAACACTGCGCCAGCATTCGCTCGACGCCATCGTCGCACCCTCGGGCGGTCCCGCCTGGCTGATCGACCACGTGTGCGGCGACCATTATGGCGGTGGGAGCTCGACGCCGGCGGCCGTCGCCGGCTACCCCAGCATCACCGTGCCCGCGGGGTACGTTTGGGGGCTGCCGGTGGGCATCTCATTCATCGGCGCGGCGTGGAGCGAAGCAAAGCTGATCCGTTACGCGTACGCGTTCGAGCAGGGGACAAAGGTGCGCCGTCCGCCGCAATTCCCGGCAAGTGTACATCCGGGCGCCCGGTAGCCCTCACGTCGTCAATTCGCCATTCACCGATTCGCTAACACACCGGAGGCATCGATGCCCGAACTCCCCGATCTTGAGATCATCCGCCGCCGCCTGGCGCCGCGACTCACCGGGGCCGCCATCGCAGGCGCGCGCGTGCACCGGCCCACGGTGCTGCGCTCGGCAGGCATGCCGCACCTGCTGGACGGCGACATCGCTGAACTCCTGGTGGGGCGCCGCTTTGCCGGCGTCTCGCGACGGGGAAAATTTCTGCTGTTATCGCTGGATGACGGCGCCACCCTGGTCATCAATCCCATGCTGGCGGGCCGCCTCCGCTACGGCCAGCCGCTGCCGCGCGACCGCGCCCGCGATGCGTTGATCCTGCGGCTGGAGGATGGCCATGAACTGCGCTACCATGACGCGGCAGATATGGGCAAGATCTACCTGACACGGGACCTGACCCAGGTGCCCACCTACGCCGAGCAAGGACCGGATGCAGATGATCCCGCATTGACCCTGGAGGCTTTTCGCGAACGACTCCGCAAGCACCACGGTGAGATCAAGGGAATCCTGACCAACCAGGCGTTCGTCGCCGGCATCGGCAACGCGTATGCCGACGAAATCTGCTGGGCCGCGGGCCTCTATCCCTTCCGGCGTCGCGCCAGCCTCTCCGGTGATGATGTGGCCCGGCTGTACCGGGTGATGAGGATCGTGCTGGAGAAGGCTATCGCCGCGCTGGAAGAACGCATGGGGGATGCGACGGCAGATATACAGATCGACGTGGAAATCCGGGATTTCCTGGCGGTGCATGGCAAGCCCGGCGAGCCATGTCCTCGCTGCGGCAGCCCGATCAGCGAAGTCAAGCGCGAGCGGCGGGCAACGAACTTCTGCCGCGCGTGCCAGCCCGGGCTGTTGGTGGGCAACGACTGAATTGGCGGCAATGTAGGGACGAGGTGGCCTCGCCCCTGCACAGGGATTATTCGGGCGGGACGGTGTATCCCATTTCCTGCACGGCGGCGATGATTTGAGCATCGCTGAGCCGCGTCTCGTCGAATTCCACCACCACCTGTCCCTTCTTGTAGCTTGCCGATACGCTCTTGATGCCGGGCAGGTCATCTTCGATGCCCTCGATGCGCATCGCACAGTTGACGCAGTGCATATCACTGACGATGTAGGTCTTCTTGATCACGATTCTCCTCCGTCACCAACGTAGGGGCGGGTTTTCTTATGCGCACACGATGCTTGCCGTTCACCATGGAAAACCCGCCGCTACCCGTCACCCCTCGAACAGGATCTGCCCAGTGTACATCCCCATCGAACAGGTGAAACGCATCACCGTGCCGGGCTTCTGCGGTGGAATCGACACCATCACGCGACCGCTCTCGGGCAACAACTGGTAGAACTTGAGCGTCGGAATGACGAAGTCACGCGCACACGAATAGGTCTTGTCGGTCACCAGGGCAAGCGAAACGTCCTGGTTGGCAGGTGCGCGCAGCACGTCGGGAATGTAGCCTTCATTTGCCACCTTGAGCTCGATGACGGACGCGGCCCGGCCGGAAGCGCCGAGCGGCTCCGGGGTCGGATCAAACGTTAGGGCGGGCGACGCGGATGTGGTCGGGCTCCCTGCAGCCGGTGGAGCAGCCACAGATGCAGTCCCAGGCCGCAGATTGCGCACCAGGCTTGCGAACGAGACCGGCGACCCCAGCACGTTCAGTCCGCTCTCGACCGTAACCAGTCCCAGGATCAATACTACGATCGCCACAAAGCGCAGGAAATAGCCGTGCAGTCGCGCGCCGATCTGCGTGGCAAGATAGGCCACCACGAAGAAAACCGGGCTCGTCCCAAGCGTGAACGCGGCCATCAGCGCCGCGCCGGCAGCCGGACTGCCCGTGCCCAGCGCCGCGGCCATCATCGCCTGGGTCACGCCGCACGGGATCAACACGGTCAGCGCGCCGAGGAAGAGCGGCGTGGAAACGTCGGTCTGCCGCTTGGCCGTGCGCCGGATGTACCGGGTGATGAAGCGAGGCGGTTCGATCACAAAGAAGCGAAAGATCGGATGCACGTCTAACATGCGCAGGCCGTTGCCCACCATGAAGATGCCGATCGCCAACATCAAGACTCCGCGCGTTACCGGAGAGAGGGTCAGGAACGAGCCGACCAGACCGAGCAGTGCACCCAACAGGGTGTATGCAACGATCTTGGCGAGCAGAAACAATGCAATCGGCAGCGCCGTGTCGGTGCGCGGCGCTGGGACGACCTTCCCCTTACCTTTACGCGCATCGGCAGGAGCGGCAACGAGGTCCTGCTCGATCTGCCGGGCGAGGGAGCCTGCAAGCAGGCCGCCCTGCACCGCCAGACAACTCAAGCCACCGGTAGTCAACCCGGTAACAAAGGCTAGAATGATCGATTCCATAGATCAGCGCTTGCCCCCTTCCCAAACCACAAACGGCATGTTGACAACCACATTCGGCTGGGCGATAGTGATTTCGCCGGCATCCCGTGCTGCCATGATCGCCGCCACTGACTTCAGCTCGCGTGCCTTGGCGGAGTCCAACCAGGTCACAGTATTGATGTTGCGCAGTGGTGTGTAAGCATCACTGCCAGGCGGATCTCCAAACACGTCCGCCTGAAAGCCGAATGGACCGTTACCCTTCAACCCATTGTCAAACACATAAACCTGGGCGAGTGCAGTGGCCGGGACATCTGCCAGCGAAGGCACGTAGATCACCGGCGACGACATCATATCGGTTTGGTTTCATAGGTGGTCTCCTCAGATTCACAAAACGATCTTCTGTCGACGCAAGCGCAGGCTGTTGCTGACCACGAAGACGCTGCTGAACGCCATCGCGCCCGCGGCCAACATCGGGTTCAGATAGCCAAGCGCGGCCGCCGGGATCAGGATGACGTTGTAGAAAAACGCCCAGAACAGGTTTTGCTTGATCGTCCGCAAGGTCTTGCGTGAGAGCGAGATCGCACGCACTACCCCACGCAGGTCGCCGCTGATCAGAGTGACCGGCGCGGCGGCCATCGCTACGTCCGTGCCCGTGCCGATCGCCAGGCCGACATCGGCCTGCGCCAGGGCCGGAGCATCGTTGACACCGTCGCCGACCATCGCGACGACGGATTTTTGATTTGCGATTTGCGATTTGCGATCGGGGATGTTCGAGCCTTCAGATCGCAAATCGGCAATCGAAGATCGAAAATCCTGCAGCGCCTTCACCTGCGCGGCCTTCTCGCCTGGGAGCACCTCGGCGAGCACCGTATCGATGCCCACCTGGCCCGCAATCGCTTCGGCGGTGCGACGGTTGTCGCCGGTGATCATGACCACGCGCAGGCCCATGCGGCGCAGTTCGGCAATCGCTTCGCGCGAGCCATCCTTGACCGTATCGGCCACGGCGATCACACCACGCACCGCACCGTCAACCGCCACGAGCATCGCCGTCTTCGCCTCATTTTCAAAACGCTCGACCGCACTGCTCAGGCCATTGAGCGCGTAACCGCGCGCTGCCAGCATGCGCAGGTTGCCCACCGTCACACGCCGGCCGTCCACCTCAGCCTCCACCCCGCGCCCCGCCTCGGCCCGGAAACCTTGCGGCTCAACTAACGCCAGGCCGCGCGATGTCGCCTCGGCCCAAATGGCCGCACCGAGGGGATGCTCGCTCCCCCGTTCCACCGAGGCCGCGGCGCGCAGCAACGCATCCGCTGCGATCTGCCCATCGGTGACGATATCGGTCACCGCGGGCTGGCCCTTCGTGATCGTACCTGTCTTGTCGAGCACCACCACGTTCACCTTGCCTGCCCGCTCCAGCGCCTCGGAAGTGCGAAACAAAATGCCCAGCTCAGCCCCCTTGCCCGTGCCCACCATCACCGCGGTGGGTGTGGCAAGGCCCATGGCACACGGGCAAGCGATCACCAGCACGGCTACCATATTGACGAGCGCACGCGTGAACACATTCACGTCGGCGTTGACCGGCAGGCTGGGGCCAAAGAAATACCAGCCCACGAACGTCAATGCCGCCAGCCCGATGACAGCGGGCACAAAGACCGCCGAGACCTGATCGGCCAGTTTCTGGATCGGCGCCTTGCTGCCCTGGGCTTCCTCCACCAGGCGGATGATTTGCGCGAGCGCCGTCTCCCGTCCGACCTTGGTGGCCTCGAACTTCAACAGGCCTTGCCTGTTCAGCGTCGCGCCAATCACCGGCGCCCCCGGGCCCTTCTCGACCGGCAGCGATTCACCGGTGAGCATCGATTCGTCCACCGCCGAGCGCCCGTCGATGATCACCCCATCCACCGGTATCTTCTCGCCCGGCCGCACCAGGACCACATCGCCGACTTTGACATCGTCGATCGGGACTTCCAACTCCTGGCCGTCGCGCATGACCCTGGCCGTGACGGCGCGCAGCCCCATCAGCTTCTTGATCGCTTCGCTCGTGCGCCCTTTCGCGCGCGCCTCCAGGAACTTGCCCAGCTTGATGAGCGTGATGATCACCGCCGCCGTCTCGAAGTAGACGTGGCCGCCCAGCCAGCCAAAGGTGATAGGCAGGCTGTAGAAATACGCGGTCGAGGAGCCTAAGGCGATCAGCACATCCATGTTGGCTGATTTGTTGCGCAGCGCCTTGAACGCGCCGACATAGTACTGCCACCCGACATAGAACTGCACCGGCGTCGCCAACGCCAGCAAGACCCAGTTGAACCAGGGCTGCGCCACGCGCATGGCGCCCGCGTGAGCCGCGGCGCTCGGATCGTAGACGAACGCGGGCAAGAGGCCGGCATCCTTGCCCATCGAAAGCAGGAAGAGCGGCACAGTGAACACCAGCCCGATGATCAGCAGGCGCCGCTGGGAGTCGATCTCGTGCTGCCGCGCCGCCGCCTCTGCATCCTCGGCGTCTCCGCCTAGCTCCAACGCCTCGAACCCGGCGGCAACGACCGCGCGGCGAATCTCAGCCTGGCTGATGATCGTCGGCACATATCGCACCCGCGCCTTCTCGGCCGCATAGGTCACCTGAGCCTCAAGCACGCCCTCCAGCTTGCGCAGCGCGTTCTCCAGGCGCCGGGCATCGCTATCGTCGGCCAGCCGCTTGATGACCAGGTCCGCCTCGCCGGTCGCCACACCGTAGCCTGCGCGCTCAACGCGCGCGATCAAATCCGTCAGCCCCAGCTTCGCGGGATCGAAATCCACGCTGGCGCGCTCAGACGATAGATTGACAACCGCGGACTGGACGCCATCCAGCTTTTTCAGGTTGCGCTCCACCGTAGCAACGCAGTTCGCGCACGTCATACCGGTAACCGGTAATGTCAATTGCTTCACGTTCGCGCATGCTCCTTACTTGGTGCGATAAGCATAGCATCCGAACTAGTATCACACAAATCAAGCTTTATCGCAAACTGCTTGCAAGATACACCCGCCGCGCCGGGGTTTCCGTGAGCACACTTCCCATCATTTTGTGCTATCATAGCACCTGCAAAATGGCGTGTGGTGTCTTTCCCGCCTTCTGAAGGATGTCTGATGACTGAGCATTCCTTGACCCCCGCCCTGGCGGGCCGCTTTGCCGATCTGGCGCTGCGCTGCATCGGCTGCGAGTATCCGTACAATCCAGCGCACGTGGTCACCGGCCCGGATGACATCGCCACCCCGCGTGTCTTGCACCCGGCCTTCTACGGCTGCTTCGACTGGCATTCGGCCGTTCACGGCCACTGGCTGCTGGCCCACATCCTGCGCCGCTTCCCCGATCTGCCCCGGGTCGATGAGATACGCGCCGGGTTGTCAGCCAACCTGACCGAGGCCAACCTGGCCTCGGAAGCGGCCTATTTTCAGCAACCGGGCCGAAGCGGCTTCGAGCGGACTTACGGATGGGCATGGCTGTTGAAGCTGGCCGAGGAGCTGAGCGGCTGGGAAGACCCGGACGGCCAACGCTGGGCGCGTGCCCTTGCGCCGTTGGCCGAGGTGATCGTGGCACGCTACATGGATTTCCTGCCGCGGCAGGTCTATCCGATTCGTGCCGGCACCCACCCGAACACCGCTTTCGGCCTGGCGTTCGCACTGGATTACGCCGCAGCGGCCGGGCACGCCGCGCTCTACGAACTGGCGCGACAGCGCAGCCTGGATTACTATGCAGAAGACCGCGCCTGCCCCGCAGCCTGGGAACCGGGCGGCAACGACTTCTTCTCGCCCTGCCTGATGGAGGCGGACCTCATGCGTCGCGTGCTGCCGGCGGCCGGGTTCAGCGCCTGGCTCGACCGCTTCCTGCCAGGATTGGCCGCGGGTGAGCCGTCTGGCTTGCTAACGCCGGCGGCTGTGACCGATAGGGCGGACGGCCAGCTCGTACACCTGGATGGTCTGAACCTGAGCCGGGCGTGGTGCATGTGGTCGATCGCAGCCGCGCTGCCGGCCGGCGACGCTCGTGCCCGAATCCTGACTCATGCGGCCGCACTGCATGCCGGGGTCGGGCTGGCCGGCGTCGCCAGCGGCCATTATATGGGCGACCATTGGTTAGCGACCTTCGCGGCTGCCATGCTGGAAGCTGCTGACGCCTATGCTCGCTCCCTGGCAGATGTCCGCGTCCGGCGGGCAACGGGCGATGATAGCGCCGGCATCGCCGAGGTACAGGTCAGCAGCTTCCGCACCGCTTACGCAGGCATCCTGCCCCCGACCTATCTCGCCGGCTTCACCTGCGAGGAACAGGCGGCTGACTGGCGCGCCTGGATCAGAGAACATCCGGCGGACCTGGTGATTGTCGCTGTTGACCCCGCTGACAAAGTCATAGGCTACGCGCTGGCACGGCCGGGGGCTGAGGCCGCGACCAGCTACGCCAGCGAGTTGATCGCTTTGCACGTCCGCCGGAGCCATCAAGGCCGCGGCGTCGGCCGGCGTCTGTTGTCTGTAGCTGCCGGAGCGCTGCGTGAAGCCGGATGCACATCCACCATGCTGTGGACCTTGGGGCCGAATCCTGCACGGGGCTGGTATGAGCGGCTGGGCGGCCGGCTGCTGGCGGAGAAACCGTGGGATGGCAACGAGGACTTCGGTCTTGCCATAATCGAAGTGGCCTACGGCTGGCCTGATATCGACGCATTGCGTTGAAGGGGGTAGTCCTTGAACATGTCAACCGATTCTGCTCTGATCTGGCGTACGCTAGATGCAAACGACTTGCCCGCGCTCGTCCTGCTCTCCGCCGCATGCCTGGCAGCTGACGGCGGCCTGCCGTTTGCAGCAGACCCCGGCTTCTTTCGCCCGCGATATCTGCCCAAAGCGCCTGGCAAAACACTCGGCGCGTTCTCGCCGGAGGCGGGAATCGTGGCGGCCGCGGCAGTGCAGCAGGAAGCGTGCCGGGCCACGCTCGTCGGCCAGGTGCATCCCGCATGGCGCGGCCGTGGGATCGGCGCCGCGCTGATACGCTGGGGCACAACCCAGGCGGACGCGCTTTTGGAGGCCTGCCCCGACGCTGAACGCGTGATGGAGATCGCTACCGAATCACTGACGCCGGCGGCCGACCGGCTTTACCGGAGGCACGGCTTCGCCCAAACCTTCGCCGAGGACGTCATGCAACGCGATCTCGGCGCACCGCTGCCCGAGACGCCGCTTCCACCTGGCATCACGCTCACAACCTGGCAGCCCATGCTGGCCGGAGCCTTCTATGAAACTTACTGGGCGTCCTTCCGAGAGCGTCCGGGCTTCCGAGGCATGAGCCGGGTGGACTGGATCGCCTGGGCGACAGACGATGACGACTTCGCGCCCGAAATGTCGCTGCTGGCATCAGCAGGTGACCTGCCCGCTGGTTTCGCGATCTGCGATGATGGCTGGGTCGCGCAGGTGGGAGTGCGGCCCGAGTGGCGCGGCCGCGGGCTGGGCGCGGCGCTGTTGGGTGAGGTGCTGCGCCGCTTTCGAGATGCGGGACGCGCAGAGGTTGCACTGGGCGTCAACGTAAACAACCCAACGGCCAGGCGCCTGTATGACCGTCTGCACTTCGCTCAGATCGGACGCCGTGCGCGCTACACCCGGCAAGATAGGATATCATGGAGCCACGCATGACCAAACCGAGAGTCTTCGTGACGCGCGTCATCCCTGACAAAGGTCTCAGGCTGGTGCAACAATTCTGCGACGTGGATCTATGGAGCGAGGAACTGCCGCCCACTCGCGAAGTACTGCTCGCACACGTGGCCGGGATCGATGGCCTGTTGAGTCTGCTGACCGACCGCATCGACAGTGAGGTGATGGACGCGGCCGGGCCGGGCCTGAAGGTGATCAGCAACCATGCAGTCGGCTTCGACAATATCGACGTGCCGGCCGCCACCGCGCGCGGCATCCCGGTGGGCAACACCCCCGGCATCCTCACCGATGCCACCGCCGATTTCGCGTTCGCGCTGTTGATGGCCGCCGCGCGGCGCGTGACTGAAGGGGAACGCTTCGTACGCGCGGGCCGGTGGGTGACCTGGGGACCATCGCTGTTGCTTGGATCCGATGTACATGGCGCAACCCTGGGTCTCATCGGCTTCGGGCGGATCGGACAGGCGATGGCCCGCCGCGCGTCCGGCTTCGATATGCGCGTGCTCTACTTTGACCCCTCCGCCCCGGCCGCGCCCCCCGAATTGCGCGCCGCGGCTGTAGACCTGGAGCCGTTGTTGCGAGAGTCCGATTTCGTGTCGCTGCACGTGCCGCTCACCCCGCAGACGCGCGGCATGATCAACCGGACCACGTTGGCGTGGATGAAGCCGACCTCGGTGCTGATCAACACCGCGCGCGGGCCGGTAGTAGACCCCCAAGCGCTCTACGAGGCCTTAGCGGCCCGGCGCATCTTCGCGGCCGCGCTGGATGTCACTGACCCGGAACCGATCCCGGCCGACAGCCTGCTGCTGACCCTGGACAACTGCCTGATCGCACCGCATATCGCCAGCGCCAGTGTGACCACACGCGACAAGATGGCGGTGATGGCGGCCGAAAACCTGATCACCGGCTTGCGCGGCGAGCGGCTGCCAAACTGCGTCAACCCCGAGGTGTACGCGCCCTGAAGCTCAAAACCGGTCACCGAGAGGAATACCTGGAGGCTCGTTCACGGGGTGCTCTCGCCGGTTTTCGAGAATTGACAAGCAGGTGGACGTGTGATAAAGTCCCCCCCGTTCCGCGAGAAGGTAACAACATGACTTTCCATACCGACCTGGTCCTTATCGTCATTAGCGAGCTCCTTGTGCTCAAGGAGCTAAAACTGCTTGGGGGGACTGGGCCGTAACAGAGCCAGCGTGGACCTTGAGACGTGAGAAGGGCCTCCCAAGCAGGAGGCCCTTTTTTGTGCCCCCAATCCCTTGGGGAGCCTGACAACAAGCGCCGCAGCCGGCGCAACCGTGGCAAAGACGCCCTCCACCAAGACACCTCCCGTGTCTTGATGGAGGGTTTCTATTTTACAGCACTCATTTACGGAGGGTAGCGATGCAACGTACAGGCGCACAAATCATCTGGGAGAGCCTGATCCGAGAAGGCGTAGAGGTCGTATTCGGGTATCCGGGAGGCTCCATCATGCCCGCCTACGATGCGCTGTTGGATTATCCATCTGTCCATCACGTGTTGGTGCGGCATGAGGAGAACGCCGGCTTCGCAGCAGGCGGCTACGCCCGGGCCAGCGGTCGGGTCGGAGTCTGCATGGTGACATCGGGCCCGGGCGCCACCAACCTGGTGACGAGTTTAGCTGACATGATGTTGGATTCGGTCCCCGTGGTGGCGATCACCGGGCAGGTGGGATCGGCCTTCGTCGGCTCGGACGCTTTCCAGGAGACCGATGTTACGGGCGTGACGCTGCCCGTTACCAAGCACAACTACCTGGTGAAGAATGTGCGGGAACTGCCCCAGGTGATGAAAGAGGCGTTCTACATCGCCCGCAGCGGCCGTCCCGGCCCTGTCCTGGTGGACATCTGTAAGGACGTCCAATTCGCCTCCACCGACTTCGACTACGATGCCCTTAAGGTGCGCCTCCCCGGCTATCAGCCCAAACTGCGCGGCGCCGACCAGCAAATCCAGCAGGCAGCGCTCTACATCAATAACGCTCAGCGGCCCATCATCCTGGCGGGTCACGGCGTCATCCTCAGCGGCGCACACGACGAACTGCGCGAGTTTGCCGAGCAGGGCAACATCCCGATCTCCACGACCCTTCTGGGCATCGGCGCCATCTCCGAATCGCATCCGTTGAACTTGCGCTTGATGGGCATGCACGGCGAAGCCTGGGTCAATCAGGCAATCCAGAACGCCGACCTGCTGATCGCCCTGGGCATGCGCTTCGACGATCGCGTCACCGGCAACCTGGGCTCCTATGCCAAACACGCCCAGGTAATCCACGTGGACATCGACCCGGCCGAGATCAATAAGAACGTGCTGGCCGACGTCGGCATTGTGGGCGATGTCAAGCAGGTGCTGGCGCAGCTCACGCCGCTGATCGAGCATAAACCCCGCGAGGCCTGGTTTGAACCGATCGCCGAATGGCAGAAGGAAGCACAGACGCGCGACATTCTTGAGCGGGAAGAAGATACACTGCACGTGCCCTTCGTCTTGAGCGAGATTCATCGCCAGGCCGGCAGCGAGAGCGTCACCGTAGTCACCGACGTGGGCCAACACCAGATGTGGACCGCGCAATATTACCGCCAGGAGCGCAAAAACGGCCTGCTGACTTCCGGCGGGCTGGGTGCGATGGGTTTCGGCGTGCCCACAGCCATCGGGGCCAGCTTCGCTCGACCCGATGATGAGATCTGGGTGATCGTCGGCGATGGCGGGTTCCAGATGAGCATCCCGGAGCTGGCGACCATCATGCAGGAACACCGGAAGATCAAAATCGCCGTAATGCGCAACGGCTTCCTGGGCATGGTGCGCCAGTGGCAGGAGCTGATCCATAATCATCGCTACTCTGAGGTGGACATCAGCAGCCCCGACCTGTTGAAACTGGCCAGCGCCTATGGCATCATGGCCATGCGCGCCCAGACCAAAGCCGAGGCCGGCGAGGTGATTGCGGAAGCGCGCTCGCACGGCGGGCCGGTGCTGCTCGATTTCGTCGTCGAGAGAGAAGTGAACGTCTATCCGATGGTAGGGCCGGGCCGTGCGCTGAACGACATGATGCGGCGACCGGTGAACGAACGGATAGCAAGCGGGCTGTGAAGGATAGCACGAGCCATGAGTGCAAAAGGAAGCCAGAAATGACTCTAGTAGATCACACCAACGGTCACAGTAAGCAATCTCCTCACGTCTTGATGGCACTCGTTGAAGACAAGCCCGGCGTGTTGACGCGCGTGGCCAGCCTCTTCCGCCGCCGCGGGTTCAATATCGAAAGCCTCACCGTCGGCCACACCGAAAACCCGGACAACTCCCGCATGACCATTGTGGTGGATGCCAACAAGACGAACGCGGCCATGGTGGCCAACAATCTGGTCAAGCTCGTCAACGTCATTGCCGTGCAAGATGTCACGCACCAACCAACCGTGATGCGCGACCTGGCGCTGATTAAAGTGAGATCCACCCCGCAGACGTTGTTCGAGCTCAAGCAAATGGTCGACATCTACCGGGCTAACGTCGTCGACATCTGCACCGAGTCTGTGATGGTCGAAGTGACCGGCCCGGAGGCCAAGATCGACTCACTCGTCGATAACCTGGCGCCCTACGGCATCCTGGAGATGGTCCGCACCGGCCTGGTCGCGATGGTGCGCGGTTCCGGGTACTTCACGGGCCTACCGCCGGTGGAGGAGAACGGAAACGGCGAGATTCTCAGTTGGTAATCATACGATAAATCGACATCAAAGGAGCGAATTTCATCATGGCCAAGATCTATTACGACAAAGATGCGGACTTGAACCTGCTCAACGGCAAGAAGATCGCGATCATCGGATTCGGCAGCCAGGGGCATGCACATGCGCTCAATCTGCGTGATAGCGGCGCGGATGTACGCGTAGGTCTCTACCCCGGCAGCAAGTCGTGGGGCAAGGCAGAAGCCCAGGGGCTGCGCGTCCTGTCCGTCGAGGATGCGTGCGCAGAGGCCGACGTGATCATGGTGCTGGCGCCTGACACCGCTCAGGCTAAGATCTACCGTGAGTCGATCGCGGCCAACCTGGCGCCCGGCAAAACGTTGATGTTCGGGCACGGCTTCAATATCCGCTACGGCCAGATCATCCCACCCGCATTCGTGGATGTCAGCATGGTGGCGCCGAAGGCGCCGGGCCACCGCGTCCGCGAGGTCTTCGTGGACGGCGCCGGCACACCCTGCCTGGTGGCGGTTCAACAGGATGCCAGCGGCCAGGCCAAGGCGTTTGCGTTAGCCTACGCCAAGGGCATCGGCGGCACGCGCGCCGGCGTTATAGAGACCACCTTCACCGAGGAGACCGAGACCGACCTCTTCGGTGAGCAGGCGGTGCTGTGCGGCGGAGCAAGCGCGTTGGTCGAGGCGGGCTTCAACACCCTGGTCGAGGCCGGCTACCAACCCGAAATCGCCTACTTCGAGTGCCTGCACGAGCTAAAGCTCATCGTCGATCTGATGTACCAGGGGGGTCTGAGCTACATGCGCTACAGCGTCAGCGACACAGCCGAACACGGCGATTACACCGCCGGGCCGAAGATCGTCACCGATCAGACGCGGGCAGCCATGAAGCGGATCCTGGCCGACATCCAGAGCGGCGCCTACGCCGAAGAATGGATCGAAGAGAACGCTAACGGCCGGCCGAACTTCAATCGCTGGCGGCAGGAACGTTCCGACTCCCAGGTCGAGCAGGTTGGCAAGGACCTACGCCGCATGATGCCGTGGCTGAACCCGAAAGAGGTCAAGCCGGGCGAGGGTGGGGCGTGAGACGAGGCAGAGGCCAAGGTTGAGGCTAAGGAGAAGGCGATGACGTATCAGCATTTCACGGAGATGCCGGTTTGGCAATCGGCGCACAAGATGATACTTCCGGTATATCGTATCTCGAATGGCTTCCCTAAGGAAGAGCAGTATGCCTTGACCTCCCAGATTCGCCGGGCGGTTGTCTCGGTGAGCAGCAATATTGCCGAAGGCTTCGGAAGACAACACAGCCGAGACAAGGCGCATTTCTACTACAACCTGAACCGAATCATCAAGACTTTGCTGAGTTAAGGCTAAGGCTGAGGCTAAGGCTGAGGTTAAGGCCAGGCCTCAACCTTAACCTTAACCTCAATCTTAACCTTAGCCTCACCCTGGAGGAACCCATGGATGAACCTGCTGTTGTTCGCATTTTCGACACCACGCTGCGCGACGGGGAGCAATCGCCGGGCGCCACGCTGAACATCGACGAGAAGCTGGAGATCGCGCGGCAGTTGGCCCGGCTGGGCGTGGACGTGATCGAAGCCGGTTTCCCGATCGCTTCGCCGGGCGATTTCGAGGCCGTGCGCCGCGTGGCGCGCGAGGTGGGACAGGCCGAGAAAGCGCCCATCATCGCCGGCCTGGCACGCTGCAACAAAGCGGATCTCGATCGCGCCTGGGAAGCCGTGCGCGAGGCCAAGCGCCCGCGCATCCATACCTTCCTCGCGACCTCCGACATCCACCTGAAGTACAAGCTCAAGATCGACCGCGCAGAATGCGTGAAGCGGGTCGGTGAGATGGTGGCCTACGCCCGTAACCTATGCGGCGATATAGAATTCTCACCGGAGGACGGCGGCCGGTCCGACCCGGAATTCCTGTACCAGGTGCTCGAGGTGGCGATCAAGGCCGGTGCGACCACGCTGAACATCCCCGACACCGTGGGCTACACCACCCCGGCCGAGTTCGGCGCGCTGATCGCCGGCATCCGCGAGCATGTGCCGGGCGCCAAAGACGTCATCATCTCGGCGCACTGCCACAACGACCTGGGCCTGGCCACCGCCAACACCTTGGCCGCGATCCAAAACGGCGCGCGACAGGCCGAGGTGACCATCAACGGCATCGGCGAGCGGGCAGGCAACACCTCGCTGGAAGAGGTCGTGATGGCGCTGCATACCCGGCCAACGGTGTATGGGCTCCGCACGAATATCGACACCACCCAGATCGCGCGCACCAGCCGCCTGGTCAGCGCCTACACCGGCATGGTCGTCCAACCGAATAAGGCCATCGTCGGGGCCAACGCGTTCGCCCATGAAGCCGGCATCCACCAGGATGGCGTGATGAAGAATCCGCTGACCTATGAGATCATGAAGCCGGAGACAGTTGGCCTGACCGAGAGCAAGCTGGTGCTCGGCAAACACAGCGGCCGGCACGCCTTCCAGAGCAAGGTCGCCGGGTTGGGCTACGATCTCAACGCCGACGACCTGAACCGCGTTTTCGAGCGCTTCAAGGAGCTGTGCGACAAAAAGAAAATCGTCGCGGACGCGGATATCGAAGCGATCGTCAACGACGAGATCTATCAGCCGATGGAGCTCTGGCGGCTGGAGCACATCCAGGTCTCGTGCGGCAGCGGCCTGCGGCCCACCGCCACGGTCCGCCTGCGCGGGCCCGACGGCATCGTGCGCGAGGACGCCGCCATCGGCACCGGGCCGGTGGATTCGGTCTACAGGGCCATCAACCGCATCACGCAGGTGCCAAACGAGCTGACCGAGTTCAGCATCAAGGCGGTGACCGAGGGCATCGATGCCGTGGGCGAGGTGACGATTCGCATCGAACCGACAGATGTAATGCAATCCGCCGGATTGCAGGCGGAAGCCGGTTCCAGCAGCAACGGCAACGGCGACCGCAGCGGCGGCCCCTATCTCACCCAGACCGGCCCGCGCGCCCGCACCTACAGCGGTCACGGCGCCGACATGGATATCATCGTCGCCAGCGCCAAGGCCTACATGAGCGCGCTGAACAAGATGCTGACAGTGGTGAAGGCGCAGGCCAAGGAGTAGCACGATGCCTCAGACATTGTTCGACAAGATCTGGAACAGCCATGTCGTCATGCAAGAGGCCGGCAGCCCAACGGTCCTGTACATCGACCTGCACCTGGTCCATGAAGTCACGTCACCGCAGGCGTTTCAGACGCTGCGCGAGCGCGGCCTTGTGGTGCGGCGCCCGGACAAAACCGTCGCAACCGTGGATCACAGCATTCCCACCCACGACCGAAGCCTGCCGATCGAGGACGCCCTGGCAGCCGCCCAGATCGCGCAACTGGCGGCAAACTGCCATGACTACGGCATTCCCCTGTACGATCCGCCCAGCGGCAAGCAGGGCGTTGTCCACGTCATTGGGCCGGAACAGGGGCACACCCAGCCGGGCATGACCATCGTCTGCGGCGACAGCCACACGGCCACCCATGGCGCGTTTGGCGCCCTGGCTTTCGGCATCGGCACCAGCGAGGTGGCGCATGTGCTGGCCACCCAATGCCTGCTGCAGGCCAAGCCCCGGACGCTCAAGGTGGAGGTCACCGGCCGGTTGGCACCAGGCGTATCGGCCAAAGATCTCATCCTGGGCGTCATCGCCCGGATCGGGGTCGGCGGCGGCACAGGGCACGTGATCGAGTACGCCGGCGCGGCCATCCGGGCGCTCTCGATGGAGCAGCGGATGACGGTGTGCAACATGAGCATCGAGGGGGGGGCGCGGGCCGGGCTGATCGCGCCGGACGACACCACCTATGAATACCTGGCCGGCCGGCCGCATGCGCCCCAGGGCGCGGATTGGGATGCTGCGCTGGCGCGTTGGAGAGCGTTGCCCAGCGATGCGGAGGCGACCTGGGATCAGGTGGTTACGATCGATGCCGGCCGCCTGGAGCCAATGATCACGTATGGCACCAATCCCGGCATGGCTATCCCCATCACAGGACGCGTGCCCGATCCGGCAGCCGATCGCAGCGGTCAGGGGAAAGCGTTGGAGAAAGCGCTGACCTACATGAATTTGCGGCCCGGCCAGCCGATCGCGGGCCAGCCGATCGATGTGGTCTTCATCGGCAGTTGCACCAACGGCCGCCTGTCTGACCTGCAAGATGCCGCCCGGATCATCAAGGGACGCCGCGTGCACCCCGGGGTGCGTGTGTTGGTGGCGCCTGGATCGCAGAAAATCAAGGCTCAGGCTGAGGCGGAGCGGTTGGACCTCATCTTCCAAGAAGCCGGCTGCGAGTGGCGCGAGCCTGGCTGCAGCATGTGCATCGCGATGAACGGCGATCAGCTCGCCCCCGGGCAGTATGCTGTGAGCACCAGCAATCGCAACTTCGAGGGAAGGCAGGGGCCGGGCGGCCGCACCCTCCTGGCCAGCCCGTTGACCGCCGCAGCATCGGCAGTGATGGGGTGCGTGACGGATCCGCGGACGATGATGTGACGTATTGCGTATTTCGTACTACGTGGTTGAGCTGTAGGCTGTCCTCGATACGTAGTACGTAATACGCAGTACGGGTCACCGCGAAAGGCATGGACATGGAACCCTTTACGATACTTACTTCGCGCATCGTTGCGCTGCCCATCGACAACATCGACACCGACCAAATCATCCCGGCGCGGTTTCTGAAGACCACGACCAAGACCGGCCTGGGCGATAATCTCTTCGCCGATTGGCGCTATGAGGCTGCGGGCCGGCCTAAACCCGACTTCGTGCTCAACCGGCCGGAAGCCCAGGGCTGCCGGGTGCTGTTGGCGGGCGACAACTTCGGCTGCGGCAGCTCACGCGAGCACGCGCCGTGGGCGCTGACCGACTTCGGCTTCCGAGCCGTGATCAGCACATCGTTCGCCGACATTTTCCGCAACAATGCCCTCAAAAACGGCCTGCTGCCCGTTGTGGTGGACAGCCCAACCCACCATCGACTGCTCGACCTGGTAAGGGCCGATCTTGCGGCTGAGGCAACGATTGACCTGGCCAGCCAGACGCTGCGCCTGCCGGACGGCACAGAAGTCGCCTTCCCGATCGACGCCTTTGCGCGGACCTGCCTGCTGCAAGGGGTGGATGAATTGGGCTATCTGCTGGATCAAGCCGACGCCATCGCCGCGTACGAAGCGGCGTGATGCAAGCCGCAACGGCATAGATGCCGCGCTTGCGAACACCTCACATGCGGAGCGCTCTCTAATTGAAGCAAATCTACGCTTACGACACCACGCTGCGCGATGGCGCCCAAGGCGAGGGCATTGCCTTCTCGCTGGAGGACAAACTCAAGGTCGCCCATCGGCTGGACGAGATCGGCATTCACTTCATAGAAGGCGGCTGGCCAGGCTCCAACGCCAAAGACGTCGATTTCTTTCGCCGCATCCGTGAACGGCCGCTGCACCAGGCCCAGATTGCCGCGTTCGGGGCAACGCGGCGCGCCGGAACCTCCTGCGAAGCGGACCCTCAGATCGCCATGCTGCTCGCAGCAGATACGCCCTGCGTCACCCTGGTCGGCAAGAGCTGGGATCTCCACGTGCGTCACGTGCTGGAGACTACGCCGGATGAGAACCTGGCGATGATCGCGGAGAGCGTCCGTTACCTTGTCGCCAACGGCCGCCGCGTTTTCTACGATGCTGAGCACTTTTTCGATGGGTTCAAAGCCAATCCCGAATACGCCCTGGCCACCATCGCCGCGGCGGCGCGCGGCGGCGCGGAGTTCGTGGTCCTCTGTGAGACGAACGGCGGCGCGCTGCCCTGGGAAGTCGAGGAAATCGTCCGCAAGGCAGACGCCTATTTGGCTTCACATGCCGCTGAGCGCGACGGCGCCGGGCCGATACGGATGGGGATTCACACGCATGACGATGGCGGGCTCGCCACAGCCAACGCCCTGGCCGCGGTGCGCGCAGGCGCGACACAGGTGCAGGGCACGATCAACGGTTACGGCGAGCGGGTGGGCAACTGCAACCTTTGCACCCTGATCCCCGATCTGCAGCTCAAAATGGACTGCCGCTGCCTGGGTGAGACCGGGCTGAGCCGCCTGACAGAGCTATCGCACTTCGTGGATGAGTCAGCCAACATGGTGCCCAACCCGCGGCTGCCCTTTGTCGGTGCCAGCGCCTTTGCACACAAGGGCGGGATTCATGTGGCAGCCATCCTCAAGGTGGAAGCCAGCTACCAACACATCGATCCTTCGCTGGTGGGCAACCGCAAGCGCGTGCTGGTGAGCGAGCTCTCGGGCCGCGGCAACCTGGTGTACAAGGCGCGCGAGTTTGGCCTGGATGCAACGCGCGAAGATGTGCAACGCGTATTGAGTCAGGTGAAGGAGCTGGAGAGCCGGGGCTTCTATTTTGAGGGCGCCGAAGCCTCAGTGGCGCTGATGCTCCAGCGAATGCAGCCGGATTACCGGCCGCCGTTCGAATTGGTGGACTTCATGGCAGTGGTTGAACATCGCACAGGCCGCGGCATGTTGGCAGAAGCCACGGTCAAAGTGCGCGTCGGGGCTGAGATCATGCACACCGCGGCCGAAGGCAACGGCCCGGTCAACGCACTCGACGGGGCGCTGCGCAAGGCGCTCGTGCCGCACTTCCCGCGCCTGGCCGATATCCAACTGGCAGACTACAAGGTGCGCATCCTCGACGGCGCAGCCGGTACCGCAGCCATCACGCGCGTGATCATCGAGACGCGCAACGGTCACTCCTCGTGGAGCACCGTCGGCGCATCGTCGAACATCATCGAGTCCTCCTGGCAGGCGCTGGCGGATAGCATGGAATACGCGCTGCTGAATGCGTAGTGCGTGATGCGTGGTGGCCAGTGCGTGGTGGCCAGTGCGTGGTGCGTGGAAGGCTTCGATACGCAAATAGCACAATTCTCTGAAGTAAGGAGGAGTCATGCAAGCGAAAATCGCACTTTTGCCGGGCGACGGCATCGGCCCGGAGGTGGTTGCAGAAGGCGTCAAAATCCTGCGGACCGTGGCTGAGAAGTTCGGGCATACATTCGAGTTCACTGAGTCATTGATCGGCGGCATCGCCATCGACAGGACGGGCAGCCCGCTGCCGGCTGAGACGCTGGCGGCCTGCCGGGCGAGCGACGCGGTGCTGTTGGGCGCGGTGGGCGGGCCCAAATGGAGCGACCCGCGCGCATCGGTGCGGCCGGAGCAGGGTCTGCTCGGCCTACGCAGCGAGCTGGGACTTTTTGCCAATGTGCGGCCGGTCAAGGTCTACCCGGCCCTGATGAATGCGTCCACGCTGAAGCCTGAGGTTGTGGCGGGCGTGGACATGATCATCCTCCGGGAGCTCACGGGCGGCCTCTACTTTGGCAAGCCGCAAGGGCAGAGCGGCGAAAAACCGAACCGATCGGGCGTTGACACGATGGCCTACACCGAAGCCGAGATCGCCCGCCTGATGCGCCTGGCGTTCGAGCTGGCGCGCGGCCGCCGCGGCAAGGTGACTTCGGTGGATAAGGCCAACGTGTTGGCCTCATCGCGGCTATGGCGCACAGTGGCCCACGAGGTGGCGGATGAATATCCCGACGTTGAAATCGAGGACATCCTGGTAGACGCCTGCTCGATGTATCTGATCCGCCGGCCGGCTGACTTCGACGTGATCGCCACGGAGAATATGTTCGGCGATATTCTCTCCGACGAGGCCGCCATGCTGGCGGGCAGCATGGGCATGTTGCCATCCGCCTCGTTGGGCGAAACCGTAGGGGCGGGTCTCTCTGAGCAATCCACGGGCATGGGTCTCGCCACGCAGACCCGCCCCTACTTCGGCCTTTACGAACCGATCCACGGCAGCGCGCCTGATATTGCCGGGCAAGGCATCGCCAACCCGCTGGCCACCATCTTGAGCTGCGCCATGTTGCTGCGTTGGTCGCTGGGGCTGATCGTGGAAGCAGCGGTGGTGGAAGCCGCCGTGGATGCCACGCTGGCCGCCGGCTATCGTTGCAGTGACGTCAAAACGCCAGGCTGTACACTGGTCGACACGGCAGCCATGGGCGATCAGGTGGCGGCGCGGATGGCGCGCAGCGCGTAAAAACCACGACAAGCACCGGTTTTTGAGGAGGTTGCTTTTATGTCAGTTTTGCCGGAAGAGAAAGCCGCAGTCAGAGGCCTGGAAGGGGTCGTGGCTGCCGAGACAAGTATTTCCTTCGTGGACGGCGTCCATGGCCGCCTGCTCTATCAGGGCTATGACATCGACCAGATCGCCGAAAACATGACATTCGCCGAAACCGTCTGGCTGCTATGGCGGGGCCGGCTGCCGACCCGCGCGGAGCGCGACGCGTTCACCTCGGAACTCGTGGCCGAGATGCGGCTGCCCAGTCAGGTGGTTGAAATGTTGCGGCTCACGCCGCCCAACAGCCACCCGATGTCTGTGCTGCGCACAGCGGTCAGCATGTTGGGCAACTTCGATCCCGACGTGAACAACAACTCTCGCGAAGCGAACTGGCGGAAGGCAAAGCGCCTGCTCGCCCAGGTTCCCACCATCATCGCCGATCTGCATCGCGTTCGCCGCGGACAGCCGTTGCTGTCCCCCGATCCCAATTTCAGCCTCTCGGCGAACTTTCTTTATATGTTGCGCGGCGTCCCGCCTAATGAGCTTGAGGCTGGAGCGATGGAGGTGCTGATGGTCCTGCTGGCCGATCATGAGCTGAATGCCAGCACCTTTACGGCACGGGTCGTCGCCAGCACCCTGTCTGACATGCACTCGGCGCTCTCTGCGGCCATCGGCGCATTGAAAGGCCCGCTGCACGGCGGCGCCAACCAGAAGGTCATGGAAATGATCCTCGACATACCCGATGTGGCAATGGTAGAGGCTTACATCGCGGGCATGCTGGAAAACAAGCAGAAGATCATGGGCTTTGGGCACCGCGTCTATCGAACTGAGGACCCCCGCACCAAGCACCTGTTCAAATATTCCGAGCTGCTGTGCGCCGCGCACAACACGGGCCATCTGCACGCCATCTCGCAACGCATCGAGAAAGCTGTGATGGACGCCAAGGGCATCTACCCGAACGTGGACTTCTACGCCGCCACGGTGCAACACGCCCTGGACATTCCGCCGGAGTACTTCACCGCGGTCTTTGCGGCGGCGAGAACATCGGGCTGGATCGCCCACATCATGGAACAATATGCCGACAATCGCCTGATCCGGCCGACCTCCAAGTACATCGGCGAGATGGGCCTGCCCTTCGTGCCGATCGACCAAAGATCATAGAGAAACCCGGTTTCTCCAACGACCGCAAGGTCGCGAAACCGGGTTTCTTAACTAAGGAGAATACGATGCGCTCCGACATGATCAAGAAGGGCTTTGAGCGTGCTCCCCACCGGGCGCTGCTGCGCGCCACCGGCGTCATCCGGGACGAAGCTGATTGGGACAAGCCGTTCATCGCCATTGCCAACTCATATACCGACATCATCCCCGGCCACGTGCACCTGCAGCAATTCGGCGAGACGGTGCGCGAGGCGGTGCGGGAGGCGGGCGGGGTGCCGTTCATGTTTCACACCATCGGCGTGGATGACGGCATCGCGATGGGCCATCTGGGCATGAAGTACAGCCTGGCCAGCCGCGAGTTGATCGCCGACTCGGTTGAAACAATGGTCGCTGCCCATTGCTTCGATGCGATGATCTGCATTCCCAACTGCGACAAGATCGTGCCGGGCATGCTGATGGCCGCGCTGCGGCTGAATGTCCCCACGATCTTCGTCAGCGGCGGGCCGATGCAGGCCGGTGTGACCCCTGCCGGCAGGGTGGTGGATCTGATCTCGATCTTCGAAGGGGTGGGTGCGCACAAGTCCGGCAAAATAAGCGCCGACGAGCTGCGCGAGCTTGAGCAGTTCGGCTGCCCTACGTGCGGCTCATGCTCCGGCATGTTCACGGCAAACTCGATGAACTGCCTGTGCGAAGCGCTGGGCATGGCGCTGCCTGGCAACGGCACGATCCTGGCCATCGACCCTGCGACGCCGGGGGGGATCAACCCCCGGCGCGAGGAGTTGGCCCGCGCCGCTGCCCGCCAGGTGATGAAGCTGATCGATCTGGATCTCAAGCCGCGGGATATCGTCACGGCGGAAGCAATCGACAATGCCTTTGCCTTGGACATGGCGATGGGCGGCTCGACCAATACCGTGCTGCACACCCTGGCGCTGGCGCACGAGGCCGGTGTGGACTACCCACTGGCGCGCCTGAACGACGTAGCCGAGCGAGTGCCGAACATCTGCAAAGTGTCGCCTTCATCACCCTACCATCTACAGGATGTAGACCAGGCCGGGGGCGTGTCCGCCATCCTTTGGGAGCTGTCCAAGCGGCCCGGCATCCTGCACGGCGATGCGATCACGGTGACCGGAAAGACGCTGCTGGAGAACGTGCAGGGCGTGGAGAGCCAGGATAAGGCGTGTGTGCGGCCGCTGGACGCAGCGTACAGCGAGCGCGGTGGGCTGGCGATCCTGTTCGGCAACCTGGCGCCCGATGGGGCGGTGATCAAGACCGCGGGTGTGCTGCCCGAAATGCTGCGGCATCGCGGCCCGGCCGTGGTCTTCAACTCGCATGATGAAGCGAACGCGGGCATCCTGAGTGGGAAGGTGAGAGCGGGCGATGTCGTGGTCATTCGGTACGAGGGACCAAAGGGCGGGCCGGGGATGCAGGAGATGCTGGCGCCAACCTCCAACATTATGGGCATGGGACTGGGCGCCTCAGTTGCCCTGATCACCGATGGTCGATTCAGCGGCGGCACGCGCGGGGCGTGCATCGGCCATGTCTCGCCCGAAGCCGCGGCCGGCGGCCCAATCGGCCTGATTCAAGATGGCGACCTGGTGGCGCTGGATATCCCGGGAAGGCGCCTGGACGTCGAGGTATCGGATGAGGAGCTGGCCCGCCGCCGGACCGAATGGCAGCCGCAACAGAAGGCCCTGACTGGCTGGCTGAAGCGCTACGCAGCGATGGTCACATCAGGAAGCGAAGGGGCTGTACTGGGGCTATGAAATTCAGGGGTTGCCAACTTTCCGAAAGCTGGCAACCCTGAACCTTACAGCACATCGGCGATTGCCTCGCACACGGCCGATAGATTGCTGGATGTCAACCCGGCCACATTGATGCGGCCTGAATCCACCATGTAGATGGCGTACTGCTGGCGCAAGCTGCGCACCTGATCCCTGGTCAGGCCGGTGAACGAGAACATGCCGTTCTGCTGTTCGATAAAGGAAAAATCGCGCGCGGCCCCCAGTGCAGCCAGCTCAGCCACGAACCGCCGGCGCATCTCGCGAATCCGGCCTCGAGTTGCCGCAAGCTCAGTCTCCCATTCAGCGCGCAGTTCGGCCGAGTTCAGGATCGTCGTCACGATCTTGGCGCCATGCGCCGGCGGGTTGGAGTAGATGACGCGGATGATCGTCTTGATCTGGCTCAGCGCCGAGTCAGCCGCAGCAGCGGAGTTCGCCACCAACGTCAATGCACCCACCCGCTCGTTGTAAAGGCCGAAATTCTTCGAGAAAGAGCTGGCAATCATCACCTCGCCCAGCCGCGCACAAACGGTGCGCAACCCGCGAGCATCCTCGGCCAATCCTGCGCCAAAGCCCTGATAAGCGAAATCGATGAGCGGCAGCACTTTGCGCTCGGCCAGGAGATCTGCAAGGGCCTCCCACTGCGCGGGCGTGGGGTCCGCCCCGGTAGGGTTGTGGCAACTGCCGTGCAACACCACCACATCTCCCGCGGAAGCGTGGGCCAGGGCAGCCTGCATCTCGGCGAAGGCTACGCGGTTGCCTGCGGCGTCAAAATAGGGATAGGTCTCGACGGCCAGGCCCGCCGCAGCCATCACCCCTGGATGATTGGGCCAGGTCGGCTGGCTGATCCACGCACGCGCCCCAGGGTTGACCCGCTTGATGAAGTCGGCGGCCACGCGCAGGCTGCCCGTGCCGCCGGGGCAGTGAGCGGTGACCGCGCGGCGAGCCGCCACGATGGGATGATTCGCTCCGAACAACAAGCCTTGCACTGCCACCGCATATTCCGGGGCGCCGGTAATGCCCAGGTAGCTTTTGCTGGTCTCACCCTGCAGCATGATCGCCTCTGCGCGCTTGACAGCGCTGAAGATCGGCGTATTGCCGCGCTCGTCCTTATACACCCCCACGCCCAGGTTGATCTTCATAGGGTTTGGATCGCTCTTGAACGCCTCGTCCAGTCCCAGGATCGGATCGGGCGGAGCCATCTCAATCTTATCGAACATCTCCAAAAGCTCCTCGCATATGCTGGGTGGGCCAACGGGCCCTGGAGGTCATTCTACCACATCCCTACATGTGTCAAGAATCACCGTTCGAGTCCGTTGCCCCGAACGAAGCGACTTCGCCCTAGCCCAGGAATTCCAAATCTGATCGCTGCAGACGTCTGGAATGGAGGCTTTAGCCGGTTATTGGCCACTTGAGCGCCATGTGGCTCACCGGCTAAAGCCTCGATTCCGGGTAAATCTGGAATTGCTGGCCCGAGCCTGAGGTTGTTGTTCAGCGGCGAGTTGTGCTATACTAACGATAAGAAAACATGAGAGGATTCTTCTCAATGCAACGACCTGCGGGTCGCCGAACCATAGCGGTGCTCTTGGGAGCTATTCTGGCATTGGCGCTAGGCTCGTTGAGTTGCTCCGTCTCCCAATTGGTTGTCCGTGAATCATCTCCGACCGGAACGCCGACCCGGACGCCTCGGCCGACCTGGACACAGGCGGGTGGGCTGCAAATCGCGACGCCGACGCTCGATGCCACGCGCTTTCCGGGCGTGACGTTGCCTACGGAACCGCCCTCCACGCCGCAACAACTGGTGCCCGGCAACGAAGGATCATTGTTTGTGCCCCCGCCACCGGCGGGCGGTCCCGCCGTGCAGACCGTGGTCGTTGTCATCGTCACCGCCACGCCGCCTCCGGCCCCCACACCGACCCCTGGGCCGCCCACCTCGGCGCCGCCGCCCACTGCCACACCGGGCCCGCCTACCGCCACACCTACTGTCACGCCCACTCCGCTGCCGCCGGTGATGGTGGAGGTGACGACGGACAAGGCGAACGTGCGTCAGGGCCCCAGCATCTACTATCCGGTTGTCACCCGGCTGGACGTCGGGACCAAGGTGACGGTAGTTGGACGCAACCAGGCCGGCGATTGGTGGAAGATCTGCTGCGTCAATGGCGCCGATGTTTGGATTGCTGACTCAGTGGTGCGTGTTGACGGCCCGCTCTGGACAGTGCCAGAGGTGGTCAATGTGCCGCCGGCGCCGGCCACAGCTACGCCGCAGCCTACGCCATCACCCACGCCGACCTATGCATGGCCTTTCCGAGTTGAAGGGACTGTGCGAGAATATGCGCATGGGCAGAACTTCTTCCGGGTTGATGCCGTCATCTATAATGGTTCGACTCCGCTATGGGGCTACAAACTACGGGTCCGCAAGCTGTCCACGGGAGACACCTGGTTCAGCGGGCCATCGCAGACTTCCTGGACCTGGTACGTGTTGCAGGTTCCGGATGATGACAAAGGTGTCAACCCGTCGGTCGACTGCCCGAGCCCTCGCACCGGCCTGCTTTGCAGCAGATCTAATGTCAAATGGGACAGCAACGGCGTCGGCATACCTTTGGGGGATGATGTCTGGGAGGTCGCCGTGGTGGATGGCGCCAATAACCCGGTGTCATCGCCGGTGCGCCTGTATACCAGTGTCGCGAATTCGAAGTGGTACTATATCGTTTTCACCAGCCAGCAATGAACGAACCCTTCCAGCGTCTGCTAACGCGACGCGCACTCTATTCCATTATGGCCCTGGCCCTGCTGCTGGCGGCCGTCAGCTTGAGCTGCTCCGTGGGACAGATACTGGTGGGCCGTTCGCAGCCCATCGCGACCCCCACAAGGACGCCTCGAGCCACCTTCACGCCGTTGCCCGGTGCACTCCTGCCCCTGGCCACCTCAGGGGCAGTGGTTCGCGGCGCGCTGCCGCCGGGCGTGACTGTTGAAGCGCCCGGAACCGGCGCGGCCGCTGGACAGGCGTCCGGGAGCGAACCGGAAGGCAGCACCAGTCTCGTCATTTACGCCACCGAGACATTGCCGCCCACTCCCACGCGAGAACCGGCCGGCCCCACGGCGACGCCTACGCCGGATGTTGAGACCAATCGGCCCACGCGCGATGCGGGTCCCCGGGCGGTGCCGACGCCGTACGCCGTCGTCAACGCATCAAACCTCGTCGGCAGGCGCGGCCCCGACGTCAGTTTTGCGCGGGTCGGCGAGGTGAACCAGGGCGCCGAACTCACCATCCTGGGGCGCACGCCGGACGGCAATTGGTGGCAGGTGTGCTGCATGGCCAATCAACCCGTTTGGGTGGCGGCCGAATTCGTGACGGCCAAAGGGCCGCTCGAAAGTGTCCCCATGATGACGCCAGCGCCCACGCCGACGCCCACATCCCCGCCGGCGCCGCTGCCCACCGCCACGATCACACCAACGCCGCTGCCGCCGTTCGACATTGCGCGCGGCCCGGAATTTCCCTTCCAGCGCGATACCGGCATCATGACGATCTATGTGAAGGTGTATGAGGGACCCTCGGACAACCAAAAACCGTTGGGCGGTTATGTCCTTAATGTGCGCCGGGATGGCGTGGATGTAAGCGAGGATCGTCAATCCTTCGACGATCGGGATTTCGACACCACCGCGGCCAGCGAAGGCTCGCGCGAGTATAATCTGAAATTCGAGATGATCAACGCGGGTGAGGCCGACTGGGAGATCTACCTGGCCAAGCCGGGCGGCTTCCGCGTCTCGCCTATCGCTCCGTTTACGACCAAGGGCGATTCCTACCGCAATCTGGTAGTCTATATCGCCTACTGGCTGGCGCGTTGAAGCCGCCAGCAACCTCCGGGGTCAACCGGCTTGCCGTGTTCCCCATTCTTGTACATGAGGGAGATCGAGAGATGCGTGTGCGTATATGGGTGCTGCTTGCCCTGACATTGCTGCTGACTGTCGCGACCGCCTGCACCGATGGCCGCGGCAGCCGGGGTCCGGTCATGACGCCGGTGCCGACCAAGACGCTGAGGCCGACTTTCACGAATACGCCGGCAAAGCCCACTTCGACGCCGACCCCTGCGCCGCCTACGGCAACGCCCACTGCTGAGGCGCCCACAGACACTCCCGTACCGCCGACGCCGGAAGCGACGCTCACGCCAACCCCAGCCCCGGCCTCCTTCACCGTGACCGGCGCCACGCTCAACGTGCGCAGCGGGCCGGGCACCAACTACAACGCCATCGGCCAGATACGCCAGGGGCAGACCTTCCCGATCACCGGGAAGAACTCGGCGGGGAACTGGTGGCAATTCGACTACAACGGCCGCGCCGGTTGGGTCTCGGGCCAGTTGGTTCGGGTGACAGGCGCCGAGAGCGTGCAGGTGGCCGCGAACATCCCGGCCCCGCCAACAAGCGCCCCGCGACCGACCGCGAGGCCGACAACCCGGCCGGCAGCAACACAGCCGCCTGCCACCACGTCATCCCTCGCCTGGGCGCAGGCAGGGGCCGAGTTTCGGAACGCCGACAACACCAACCATTCCGTAGTGACCTTCTGGGGGCGCCTGGGCACGAAAGGCCAGGCTGGAGCTGGCAGCGGTTACACGCTGTCGGTGAGTGCACCGGGAGGCTCCGGCAAGCAGGCGGTCGATTATACCTGGCAATACGCATACACGGGCCAGCCAAGCGAGTTTCTCTACAACGTGAAGCTGGAGCTGCCCCGTGCGGCCGGCGCCTTCCGCGCGGTGATTCTCGACAGCGGCGGCAACGAAGTCTCTGATCCCATCAACGGCACCCTCCTGGACATCACCCACGATGTCCTCCTGAATTGGAACAGACGCTGATCGACCGTCCGGACAAAACAGGACCCCGGTTCCGAGCAGCAGCCGGGGTTCTGGGACTCATCACTTTTTCAGCCCTCCTCCTGCGCATCTTGCGGCTGAACTTCCAGCCGCTCTGGTGGGATGAGGGCTATTCCGTCTGGTTCGCCACCCACCCCCTGGGCCAGATGGCTGCGTTGACCGCCGAGGATATACACCCGCCATTCTACTACGCGCTTTTGCACGGCTGGACCGGCCTGCTCGGAGCGGGTCCGGTCGCGTTGCGGCTGCTCTCGGTCGTCTTCGGCGTCCTGGCGGTTCCGGCGATCTACCTGGCCGGTCGGCGGCTCTTCGGTAGACAGCGCGTGCCGCTGCTGGCCGCGTTCTTGCTGGCCATCAGCCCCATGCACGTGTTCTACAGCCAGGAAGTGCGGATGTATGGGCTGGTGGCGCTGTTGAGCACAGGTGTGATGGTCGCGGCATGGCGGGTGGTGGGGGCTGCTGACATGGCCCGACCGGGGTTGAAACCTCGGTCTGATACAGACGAAAGCCGGTTGAAACCGGCTGGCGCAAAGGGACGAACGGGTTGGGACGCGCTGCTCACCTACGTCCTTCTCACCACCCTGGCGCTCTACACTCAATACTACGCTGCCTTCCTGCCGATCGGTATCACCCTCTATGCGTTATGGCGTTGGCGCCGGGATGGGCGGGCGCTGGCCCGATGGCTGGCGGCCCAGGTGGGAATTGCGCTGCTGTATCTGCCGTGGATTCTCTTCGCGGCCCCGAAGCTGGCGCTGTACGTCAGCCAGAAGGTCGTTGCCGACGCGGATAAGCCGCTCGGACTGATCGCCTACATCGCGCGGCACCTGGCCGCGTTTAGCGCAGGGCACCTGGAAGGCCCCCTGGCAGCATGGTGGCCGGCCGCGTTGGTGCTGCTGCTGCCGATTGCGGTCGGCCTGTGGTTGCTGCTCACCCGCCCTCCAACAACATATCCACAAACCACAGTACGCAGTACGCAGTACGCAATACGCACCACGCACCACGCCATCGCCATGCTCGCCACGCTCCTCCTCAGCGCCCTGCTCCTCGGTTGGTTGATCTCCCTGCGCGCGCCCTTCTTCCCGGAGCGGGGCGAAAGGCTGCTGATCCTGGCGCTGCCGGCTTTCGTGCTGTTGGCAGCGGCCGGCCTGGATGCCTTGTGGACGCGCTGGCGCGCTGCCGGTTATGTCATGTTGGGGCTTGTGGCGGCGGTTTCGGTCGCCAGCCTGGCGGCATTCTACACTGCGCCGCGCTATGCCGACGACGATTACCGATCCCTGATCGCGCGCGTTAGCGAACAAGGGCTGCCCGGCGATACGGTCTTCGCCGTTTATCCGTGGCAGGTGGGCTATTGGCGCAGCTATGCCCCCGGGGACGGCCCGGCCCCCCTGCTGAGCCCCGATGCAGCCTGGGATTCCGCCGTCGCCGATGCGCTGGACGCCGCACTGGCGCAGGGCCGGGTCTGGTTCCCCGCGCACCTGGCCTTGGGCGGCATCCTGGAGGCTCAGGTCGAGGCGCACCTGGCCGGACGGGCAATGCCGTTCGTTAACGAGTGGTACGGGCCGGGCACCCGTCTCAGCGCATGGGCGGATCCAAACCAGAACACAACGCCCCTTACAACCACAGAGGCCGGCATCCAGTTCGCAACGCCGGAGGGGAGGACAGTGCACCTGCAAACCGCGGCCGGATCAGTCGCACCGGCGCCCGCAGCCAATGCCGTGACGCCGATCGAGCTTGCGTGGCAGGCCGACGCAGCTCCCCCGGTGCTCAACGTCAGCGTGCGCCTGACCGATGACCTGGGGCAGATTTGGGCGCAGCACGACTATGAGCCGTTGGGTGGACTCACCCTGCAAGCAGATCATCCTGAGCGGAGCCCCGCATCGGTGCGCGGGACGGAGTCGAAGGATGCCTGGCACGCCACCGATCGCCTCGGCCTGCTGATCCCAGCCGGCACGCCACCCGGACGTTATCATGTCGACCTGGTCATCCAGCCCAAGGGGAGCAGCCGCGCCATCGAAGCGTTGGCGCAGGACGGGCGCGTCCTCGGTCCCGCGGCCCGGCTGTTCGACATGGAGGTCATCCCCGCCGGCCGCGAGCTGTCCCCGGAACGGCTGCCGATCGCGACGCGGCGCACCGCCGACCTGACGGACGGCCTGAGTTTCCTGGGCCACAGCACTGAGGATGCCGTGTTGGCTCCCGGCGAGTTGCGCAAGGTCAGCCTGTTCTGGCAGGCCGCCGCCCAACCCACGGTCGATGCGGTCGCCTTTGTGCAGGTGCTTGGACGGGACGGCGCGCCGGTGGCACTGTGGGAGGCGCCGCCCGGCGCTGCCTGGCCCACCTCGAGCTGGGCGCCCGGCACGTTGATGCGCACGCAGGCCGGCTTCCGCATCCCGGCGTCGACCCCCGATGGCCGCTACCGGCTCATCGCCGGCCTGTTTCGGGCCGAGGACAAGGCGCGCCTGCGCACGTCCGCCGGGGCTGACACGATTGCGCTGGGGACGGTCACCGTGCGCGGTCGTTCCCACCAGATGACCCCGCCGCAATCCCAACAAGCCGCCGATGCCACCTTCGGCTCACTGGCCCGGCTGGTGGGCTACGACCTCGCCGCGGCCGAAGCGCAGCCCGGTGGCACGTTCAACCTCACGCTGCACTGGCAGGCGTTAGCTGCCAGCGACAGGCCCTACACCGTTTTCGTCCATTTGATCGATGCCACGGACAGCGTCTGCGGCTATGGCGATGCCGAACCGGGCGGGGGCGCGTTCCCGACCCCCGGCTGGCTGGCCGGCGAGTACCTGGTCGATGCGCACACGGTGGCGGTTTCAGCGGATGCCCCTGCCGGGGTCTACCGCCTGGCGATCGGATTCTATGATGCGGCGAGCGGGGAACGGCTGCAAACGACGGGCGCGGCCGATCAAACGCTGCTGGAAACCCCTGTGACGATCAGGTGAGGGAGAAAACGCGTTCCCATCGGCGGTGACGCCGCCTACCGCGCAAGTCACCGCCCGCATGGTTCACGGCGGGCCGAGGCCGGCTGACCCAGCCACCCGCCGCCTGAGCTGCCCGCACCCCGCGTCGATATCGATGCCCCGCCGCATCCGCACCGTGGCAGGAATGCCGCCGCGCTCCAGGATGCTCTGGAACGCGGCTACCGCTTCAGGGGTCGAAGGTTGATAAGGCGACTCAGCAACCGGATTGAGCGGGATGAGATTTACGTGACACATCACTCCGCCCGTCGAGCTGCGCAGCGGCTTCAGGAGGGCCGCCAGCAGCACTGCCAGCTCAGGTGTGTCGTTGATGCCATCCATCAAAGCGTATTCGAAGGTCACCCGGCGGTTCGTCGCTGCAATATACTCGCGAACCGCAGCCATCAGGTCCGCAATCGGATAGCGCTGGTTTATCGGCAGCAGCTTCGAACGCAGTGTGTCCTCCGGAGCATGCAGGCTCACCGCCAGATTCACTTGAAGCGGCTCCCAAGCTCCCCCGGGAGCCGCCATCTTGCGGATCCCTTGCGGCAGGCCCACGGTGGATACCGTGATATGGCGAGCGCCCAGGCCGAAGGCATCCGGAGCAGTGAGGGTGCGCAATGCTTGCCAGGTGGCCTGGAGGTTGGCAAACGGCTCACCCATACCCATGACGACGATATTCGTGATGCGGTTGCCGCCGGACGGCGGGCGGCCGGCGGCGGCCTGCTCATTCGGAAACTCGGCCGCCGGGAGGTCCTCCAGCGAGCCGAGGGAACTGAACCCGCTCAGGGCGTCGGCCGGGGCTGAAACAGCGGCATCTAGCAAGCTGCGCTGCGCGTGAAGCACCTGGGCCACGATCTCGCCGGCGGTCAGGTTGCGGGCCAGGCCGGCCTGGCCCGTGGCGCAGAAGACGCAGCCCATCGCACAGCCGGCCTGCGTGCTGATGCAGACCGTCCGCCGCTGATCGTAGCGCATCAGCACCGTCTCGACCGTCAAAGGGGAGCCGCTCCCTTGAGAGCTGCCATCTTGCAGACGGAACAACCACTTGACGGTGTGCCGGTCCGTCGAACGCTGCTCGTAGACCTGTTGCAGCGGATCCACGCGCGCCTCAGCCGACAGCCGCGCGCGCAAAGAAGCCGGCAAGTTGGTCATCTGCTCCGGGTGAGTTGCCAGCTTCTTGTACAGCCAGCTCCACACCTGGTCGGCGCGATAGCGCGGCTCGCCCCAACCTGTCAACAGCTCGGCCAGTTGTGATCGATCCAGATCAAGCAGGTTCTGTGTCATGGCGCCAGCATAGCACACGAACGATTACCGGTCAACGCCGCTTTCGGTTAGAATAGGATCAACGATTCGCCGCGAACGGGAGGTGTTGTATGAGCGGTATCGGCACACACGTGGAAACCCTGGAATCGACCGTGCCAGCCCTGCTCGGCTCGATTGGGCTTTACTTGCTTCTGATGCTGCTGGTGCTCGGGTTCTCAAGGCACATCGCCCGGGTCCTGTTGGGACTGAACCAACTCCTGCCCAACGAGCAACGCCCGACTCCTGACCGGCGCAAAACACTGGAAGGCCTGGTCGGCAGCCTGATCTCATTGCTTGCCGTGGTCGCCGCGGTCATCGCCACCCTCTCGCACTTCGTCAGTGCGGAGACCCTGTTGTGGATCACCGGCCTGTTTAGCGCGGCTTTCGGCTTAGGTGCGCGGGCCATGGTTGCCGATGTCGTGGCGGGCGGAAGGTTCATCTTCCGGAACACCTTTGCCATCGGCGAAAAAGTTGAGTTCACCGCAGGCGCCACGACCGTGGATGGCATCGTCGAGGAGGTCAACGTGACCAATACGACCATCCGCTCGCGTACTGGTGAGCTCTGCGTGGTGCCCAACGGAGAGATCAGCGTGATCCGGAACTACACGCGGGCCCCCTACTCAATCGCCAAAATCAAGTTCACCGTGAAAACGGAAGCGCTCGCGCGCACCCTCGCGCTGTTGGAGCCGCTGGGGCAGGAGGCTGTGACCCTGCTGCCCGAGTTGTCGGAGTCGTGGCAGGTGATCTCCACCTCAGATGTGATGGGGCCCAAGACCGAGCTCACCGTGACAGCACACACCGAATTCGCCAAAGCGGCCATGCTGAAACTCCGCATGTTTGAAGTGATTTACCGGCGGCTGGGCGATGCGGGGATCGAACTGGCGGAATGAGCCATGACCACAACGATAGATCGCGAAATGGCCTGGTCGATTTTGCTCGGGCTGGCGTGCCTGGGGCTTTTCTTCACCCTCGTTCTGACGGCATGCGCCATCCTGGCCATCAACAGCACGCGCCGTGCCCGCGAGGCATTCGAGCGCTGGATCACGCCTGATCCGGCGCGGCTGCAGGCGCGGCTGGCCGAGCTTCAACAGCGCTTTCCCACCCTGGGCCAAAGTGCCTTGGTGGAGAAGGTCATCATGCAACAGGCGCTCAAAGCCGGGCTGGTGGGCGCGTTGACCGGGTGGGGCGGCATCGTTACGTTGCCGATCGCGATCCCGGTGGATTTCGCGCTGTCAACACAACTCCAGGCCGGCCTGGTGCACTTCATCGCGGGGATCTACGCGCCGGGCCAACCGCCCGACAGGCTGCGCGCCCAAACGTACCTGCTTCTGGCCGGCAACCGCTTCACCCAACAGGCTATCGACGTCTCCAGCCGCGCCGCCCAAGCAGCCCTGGAGCGGCTCCTCACCCGGCTGTTGGCCGAAACGGTCGCGGAGTCGCTGCTGAAAGTGGTGCCGGTGGTGGGCGCCCTGGTGGGCTTCGTGTTCAACTATGCCTCGACGCGCGCTACCGGTGCTTTGGCGGCGCGCTGGTATCGTGGCGAGTTGCGACTCGGCGAGTTGCGACTCGGCGAGTTGCGGTCACCCGGCCGAACTCCGCCACCGGAATAACAGTCGCGGCTCCGGCGTGTCACCTCAGCAGGCAACTGCCCGGCTCTTCGCTTGCAGTTTTGCCAAGGCGCAGGCTATACTTACGGCTGACCTGGAATAAGACCCATCGGAGGCGCTTATGCGATTCGGGATCATGGCCTTGCAACTGGGTGCGCTGGTTCCATCCGAGATCGCCCCTTCGCAACTGATGGCCCATGTCATGGGCTTCGACCATGCGGCGCTGGTCTACGACCTGCACGCATACGGCTTTGATCCGGTGGAACTGGGCGGCGATCTCGTGCTGTTCATGCCGCACACCTATGCACCAGCAGCCATCGATAAGCTGGCGGCGCTCAAGGCGGAGACGGGGCTGGGTTACACGGTGCATTTGCCGCTCTGGTCATCAGAGCCGTCGACGCTGCTCGAGCCGGTGCGGCTGGGCTCCGTTCAGGCGACCGTGAACTGCATCCAGGCCACACTGCCCCTGGCGCCTGAAACCTACGTGTTTCACGCGACCGGTGCACTGGCAGCCGAGTTCTATCGCATGCAACTGCCTGAGATGGGGCGAGCGCTGATCCTGCGCCAGTTCCAGGCCCGTGCGGCCGCAAGCCTGAGCGCCATCCTGCACGAGACGGGCCTGCCCTCCCGCAAACTGGCTATTGAGACGGTGGAATTCCCCTTTGAACTGACCCTGGAGTTGGCGGAGAAGCTCGATCTGGCGTTGTGTCTGGATACGGGGCATATCCTATCGGGGTTCTCGGGGCCCATCGATGTGTTCGACGCACTGGAGACGATGTTGCCGCGGCTGGCCGAGGTGCATTTGAATGACGCGCCCCGCTGGACGCCGGGCGGTCCGATTGTTTATGGGCAGGATCACCGGGCGTTGGGCAAGGGCGACCTCGACCTGGGGCGGCTGCTGGATCGATTGGCAGCCGCCGATTTCAGCGGGCCGCTGGTGTTCGAGCTGACGGTGCCGGAAGCGCTCGCATCGCTCGAAGTCGTGCGCCAGACGCGGCCGGCGCTCATCAGCAATTCACGAGGTAGATCCTGACCAAAGCGCGAGGAGGAGCTTGTGGCAGATCTGCATGTCGATCGCGCCATGCTGGAGACGTTCGAGTCCGGGCTGGATCTACGCCGCCCGGAACGCGGTGATATCCCGGCGCGCATCCTGGCCCACGGCAAAGGCTGCACCATCCTGGCCATCGAGCACGAAAAAACCGCAGGGCTCGTTTTCAAACGCGTGGCCATTTTTCGTAAGGAGGAGGAGGCCGGGCGCTATGAGGCGACTCTGCGCCGCTACGTCCGCTCACTGGGACAGCGTGCCGGTGTGCGCGTCGCCTCCTGCACCACTGAGCACATCCACAACCCAGGCCGCGATCGGTGGATCGTCTACATTATCCAGGAACGCATGCCGGAAGCGACGCTGGGCCATCGCGTCATCGGCGACCTGCCGCCCAACGAGATGAATCGACTGGCGGTTGCCGTGTTGACCGAAGCGGCCAAAGTGTTCGATTTCAACAACGCGCGCCGGGATGATCTCGAGCTGGGATTCGATGGCCGCATCTCCAACTGGTCCGTCGTCGGTTTCGATCGAGCGCGATGCGAGCTGCCAGACCGTCCAAAGTTAAGCTATTTGGATGTCGGCACACCGCTCATGCGCCAGCACGGGGTTGAACAATTCGATCCAACCCCCTTCTTGCGGGCCTTTCCGGTTGTCACACTGCCGTTCGTCCGGCGCGCCCTTCTGGCCGACATGATGACCCGCTATTACGATTTTCGCCGCGTCGCGCTGGATCTCCTCAGCAGCATCTTGAAGCAAGGTTACGGCGACTTTGTAAAAATGTTGGCGGATAGCGTGAACTGGTTTTTCCTGGCTGAACGCCAGGAGATGCACTTCCAGCCGATCACGGTGCATGAAGTCATCCTGTATCACCGCCGCGATACCTGGCGCTGGCAGGCCTACTTGAGGTTACGTCGCTAATCATCGAGCAGTCCGCCCGGTTGATCCACGCAATCTCGTCTGGAGAAAGGACTCGCATGACTCACACCCCACTCAGGCCCGCCCGGCTCAGCAAGCGATTCCTGTTCGTGTGGGGCCTTGCCGAGCTGGGCAAATCCCTCATCGCCGGTACTTTCGGTGCCCTCCTGCCCATTTTCTACCAGGACTACCTGGGGCTCCAGGCGAGCTGGATCACCCTGGCCTCCACCATCTACGCACTTTGGAATGCGTTCAACGATCCGCTGTTTGGCTACATCACCGACAGCACCCGGTCGCGGCACGGCCGGCGCCTGCCCTACATGCGCTTCACCGCCCCCTTCCTGGCATTGACCTTCTGCCTGGTGTGGTTTGCTCCGCGCGGTGCAGGCCAGCCGGCCCTGTTCTGGTGGATGCTTGTCACGATGCTGCTTTATGACACCTGCTACACCATGATCGGGCTGGTCTACTCGGCTCTGCTGCCTGAGATCACCGAACTGGATGCTGACCGGCATGGCATGCAGGTCTCGGCCTCGTTGCTGGGGCTGCTCGGCACCCTGCTGGGCTTCCTCATCCCGGACCTCTTCCGGCCGAAAACGGGCATAGCGCCCTCGTTCCTGCCGCTGCAGGTCTCCATGATCGCGATGGCTGTGATCGGCGCCGCACTCATCCTCTTCACGGCATCCAGGGTAAAAGAACGCCCCGAGTTTCACATCGGCGACCAACCCCTGCCGCTGCGCCGGGCGCTCCGTTATACCTTCACCAGCCGGCCGTTCATGATCCTGGTGGCCGCCAACTTTATGTCGATCCTGATTAACGCCCTGCTGCTGGGGGTCATGTATTACCTGTCCGACTACGTATTGCAGACCAACGCCATGATCCCACTGGCGGCGCTGTTCATTCCCCTGCTTATCGGAATTGTGGCCACCCAACCGCTGCGGCGCCGGCTGGGAGTGCTGCGCACGCAGCAATTGCTGCTGATGGTCGCCGGGGTCGCCCTGGTGCTGCTGACCTTCGCACCGAAGCCGCTGATACTGGTCTGCCTGGCGGTGGCCGGCTTTGGTCTCGCGGGGCCGCAGACGCTGACAAACGTGCTCTTCGCGCAGGTGGCGGATGACGATGAGCTGCGTTCCGGCGTCCGCCGCGAAGGCGTCTTCTTCGGTGTGAACGCGCTGCTGACCAAGCCGGCGCAATCGGTGGCCCTGGCGCTGCAGTCCTGGATCTTGCAGATCTCCGGCTTTGTAACGCGTGAGGCCGGCGGCGGCCAGATCACGCTGGACCAGCCCGGAGCGGCGCTGTTTGGCATCCGGGCACTGATCGGGCTGGTTCCGGGATTGGCTCTGATCCTCGGCGCACTCATCCTGATGGCCTTCCCGCTGCACGGCCAACGCCTGGCATCCATGCAAGAGGAAATCCTGACACTCCATGCGGCAAAGCACGCCCGCCTGACGCACAATGACTGACAATGCGCCGGACTTGCCTTTCGCCTGCATCCATCTGCTCAACTGGAGACAATCATGCCGTTTACCGTTGATGAGCTAACGCACGCGCTGGCAACGTTAGCACTGCCATCCCCCGAGGCGCTGCAAGTGATCTCGGCTGAGGTGCTCGCCGGCCAATACTACCCGCACCTGGATCCCAACCAGCCGGTGCTGGTCCTGAATGCCGGAACCTTTTCGCTGCCGGCCCAAATCAAGCCGGTCTTGCTGCAGGCCTATCCACCCGACCACCGGTTGATCTTGCTCGTTGGCGACGCGCAGCGTGAGGCAACCCTGGCAGCACTGAACTGCGATGACAGGGCGACCGCGCTTTTCATTCCCCCGCAGCCGGCGCCCGGCGCCTATGCCGCGCTGCAAGATATCGCCGCCCGGCTGCGCGCACCTGACGGCTGCCCGTGGGATCGCGCGTTGACGTGGGAGACGCTGCGGCCATCCTTGCTGGAAGAAACGCATGAGCTGCTGGCTGCGCTGGACGCCGGCGACCCCAACAAAGTGTTGGAGGAGCAGGGCGACCTCCTGCTGCAGGTGGCCCTGCAAGCCCAGATTGCCACCGAGGCAGGGTATTTCCGCCTGCCCAACGTCATCGCGCACATCGTTGCCAAACTGATCCGCCGGCACCCGCACGTCTTCGGCGATACGCAGGTGAGCGGCACCGAGGAGGTGCTGGCCAACTGGGAAGCTATCAAAGCGGACGAACGCGCGCGAAATGGAGAAAAGCGGTCGCCGTTGGCCGGAGTCCCGGCGGGACTGCCGGCGCTGGCGCAGGCCCAGGCGTACCTGGATCGGATGTCGCGCCTGCGGGCGGCCGCGCCGTCCGAGACGCCGTGGGCCTCGCTGGCGAATCTGCCGCCGGGCGCAGCGCCGACGGAGGAATTAATGGGAGAAGCGCTATTCGAGTTGGTCGCGTGGGCCATGGCCCGCGGCCTCGATGTGGAAAGCGCGTTGCGCCAAACAAACGCTCGCTTTGCCGCCCGGGTCGCTGCGGAAGGGTGGCACTGAGATGCAAGCAGATGATCAGCCCAACACCTTCCTGCAAAACCCGCACCTGGAGGGAGATCCTTTCTTTTGGGAAGGCGGGCCCACGGGCGTGCTGCTGATTCACGGGTTCACGGCTACCACGGCCGAGGTGCGGCCCCTGGCGCGATATCTGCGTGACCGCGGCTACACGGTGGCAGGACCACTGCTGCCGGGCCACAAGCAGACGCCCGCAGATATTAATCGCTATCGCTGGCAGGACTGGGTCCAGACGGCTGAGGAAGCGTATCGCAACATCGCCGCGCGCTGCCAGCGAGTTGCGGTCGGTGGGGAGTCGACCGGCGGCCTGCTGGCGCTCCACCTGGCCCAACAGCATCCGGAGATTGCCGCCATCCTGACCTACGCGCCCGCCTTGCGCCTGGCCTTGCGCAGGCCCACCATCATCCAACTGTACCTCCTAAGTCCCTTCCTGGCGACTATACCGAAACATCACGGACCACCGACCGCGGCGGATGACCTGTGGCAGGGCTATACTGTCACTCCGCTCAAGGGGGCCATCGAACTGCTCCGTTTGCAGCGCCAGGTGCGCCCGGGCCTGGCGCGCATCAACCAGCCGATCCTGATCGTCCAGGGGCGCCTCGACAGGACCGTACTCCCCGAAGCGCCCCAGACCATTTACGACAATGTCCGCTCGACAGCCAAGGAACTGCACTGGATGGACCACTCTTCGCATTGCGTTATCCTGGATCAGGAACGCGACCATGTTTTCGAGTTGACCGCCCGATTCCTGGTACACAGTCTGGCGTAAAGGAGATCTCATGTCCCGATCACTTCGCTGGTATGACTTCATTACCATCAACATCTTCTTCTTCGGCCTCACGGCTCTGTCGCAGACGAACGGACTGATTTTCCCACTGCTGATTCAGCGATTTGTCGGCGAAGCGGTGAAGGGCACTTACCTGGGCCAACTTCGGCTATGGACCCTGATGGTGGCGCTGCTGTGGCAGGCAGTCATTGGGATGCTGTCGGATCGCAGCACGCTGCGTTGGGGGCGGCGCAGGCCGTTCATTTTCGTCGGCGCCCTGGGTATGGTGGTATTTGTCGCGCTCACCGGCGTGTCGGCGGGCATGGCCGGCATGGCAGGGTTCTGGTTCCTGTTTGCTATGGCCATCCTCCAGTCCTTTGCGTCCAACACCGCGCACGGCGCGCAGCAAGGCCTGATCCCCGACCTGGTGCCCGAGGACAAGCGCGGGCGCTTCTCCGGCGTCAAAGCGGTGCTCGAAATCCCCCTCCCGATGATCCTGGTCTCTTTCACCGTGGCCAAGATGATCAGCGCGGGGAACCTCTGGGGCGGCCTGGGCCTCGTTATGGCGGTCCTGCTCATCGTGATGCTGCTGACCATGTTGGCTCCGGAGAAGCGACTGGCGGCGGCGCCCGGCCCTTTCAACTGGGCGCCGATTCTGCGCCTGGCATTGATGACCGGGCTCTTCACTGTAATCATCCTGGGCATGGGTGCGGGCGTGATGCAATTGAGCCGGCTGTTGGCGACGCTCACCACCCCTGCTAGTTTGCTGCCGGTGGCGGGCCTCATCGGGCTGCTCGCGATAGCCGTCACCGTCGCGATCGGCGTTTGGATCAGCGTGCGCATCAGCATCGGTGGCAGCGCGGCGCGAGGCAACCCCTCATTTACATGGTGGGTGGTGAATCGCCTGGCATTCCTGGTGGGCACCACCAACCTCTCCACCTTCGCCGTCTATTTCTTGCAGGGCCGCCTCGGCCTGGTGCGCGAGAAGGCAGCCGGCCCGGCCGCACTGCTGATGGCCGTGATCGGCGTCTTCATTCTGCTCGCCGCACTGCCAAGCGGCTGGCTGGCCGATAAGTTCGGACATAAGCGGCTGGTGACCGTGGCCGGGATCATGGCTTTCGCGGGCGCGGTGATTGCCCTGCTGTTGCCAAACATGAATGTGATCTATCTCGGCGGCAGCCTGATCGGCATCGCCACCGGGCTCTTTTACACCGCCAATTGGGCCTTGGGAACCGAGCTGGCGCCGAAGGCCGAAGCGGGCCGCTATCTGGGCATCTCCAACCTGGCCGGCGCCGGAGCGGGAGCTGTTGGCGCGTACATCGGCGGACCGTTGGCTGATTTCGTGACCACGCAATTGCCACAGTTGCCGGGCGCCGGGTATATCCTGCTCTTTGCGATCCTGGGCGTGATGTTCCTGCTCTCGGTGGCGGCGCTGCAAGGCGTACGCCAGCCCTGAAAGGGAAAAGGAGCGAGATATTTCCACAAATGCTTGACATAGAGTGCGCAAAGCAATATAATCAACTTGTAAGCAGCATAACCTTGCCCAGGAGAAGTTGCCATAGCTGAGGCGGATTGAACCTTCGTCACCTGCCGGGAGGCTGGCTGACCGAGAAGGGGGACAAGCATGGCGAAGTTGAAACACCTGAATTGCGACCTGCTCATCGAACGCACAGACCAGGGTTACGTCGCACGTGTGCTGAACTCCCCGGCCGGCGAGGCGTCCGCCGCGTTGGATCTGCCCGCCGCCGATTTGGCTGCTGCCAGGCTCAGCGATCCGGCTCCCACGGATGCGGACGCGGGCCGGATCGGAGAGCGTCTCTTCAATGCCCTGTTTGCCGGTGAGGTCGGCGCCCGTTTCAAGAGCAGCCTGGATCGGGCTGACCAGCAGAGCGCTGGGCTCCGCCTGCGCCTGCGCCTGACCAACGTCCCGGAACTGGCCGCGCTGCCCTGGGAATACTTGCATAACCCCGCATCCGGCCGCTTTCTGGCGCTCTCCGCGGAAACGCCGATCGTCCGCTACCTGGATCTGCCGGAGCCGATCAAGCCGCTGGCAATAAGACCTCCGTTGCGCGTTCTCGCCATCATTGCGGCGCCCTCCGGCTTGCCGCCGATCGATGCAGAACATGAATGGGCCAAGCTGGCCGCAACGGCAGCGAACATGCACAAGCCCGACCTGGTAGTCTTCGAACGGCTGCAGCCGCCCACGCTGCCCGCGCTGCTGCGCCGGCTGCGCGGCAATGGGTATCACGCCATCCACTTCATCGGCCACGGCGCATTCGATGAGCAGAACCAGGACGGCTTCTTGGTGCTCGAAGACGAGGCCGGCCGGGCCCACTCGGTCAGCGGCCAGGATCTGGGTACGATCCTGCAAGACGTCCGCACCCTGCGGCTGGTGGTGCTCAATGCCTGCGAGGGCGCACGCGCGGCCCCAAATGCGCCTTTTGCCGGCGTTGCGCAGCGCCTGGTGCAGCACGGCATCCCTGCCGTCATTGCCATGCAGTTCCCGATCAGCGACCGGGCGGCGGCCGTTCTCGCCGAAGAGCTTTACGCCGCGGTCGGCGACGCCTACCCGGTCGACGCCGCGTTGGCCGAGGCGCGCAAGGCGCTCTCCGTGCAGTGCGACGCGGCCGAATGGGGCACGCCCGTACTCTACATGCGCGCTCCTGACGGCCGCATCTTTGATTTCTCGCGGCGGGCGTCCCCGAAGAAGAAAGCGGAAGCGCCGGCCCAGCCGGTCGGGGGCGTCCAAGTCAACATCGGGACGGGAGGCGCCCTCCACAACGCGCACATCACCATCGGGAATGTGGCCGGGGGGAATATCGTGCAGCCGGTCCCCGCCCCTGCGAACCAACCCGGCCCCGCCGCCAACAGCGACCCTAAAGCCGCGCGGCTGGAAAAACTGAGGCTGTTGCGCACGCTGCTCGCTGAGCGCTTAAGTGCCGAGGAGTTGCGCACCCTATGCTTCGACCTGGACGTGGATTATGATAGCCTGGAGGCCGAGGGCAAAGCGGGCAAAGCCAGGGAGTTAGTCCGCCATCTGGACAGCCGCGGCCGCCTTGCTGACCTCGCACGCGTCGGCAAGAGCCAGCGGCCTGACATCAACTGGGATGCGGTTGTGCCAGAAGATATTATGACATAGGATCCATGAAGGTGCGCGATGCCGGACTATGTTGACTGGTTTGTGAACCGACAGAAACAGCGGGACGGCTTCCTCAAAATGGTCGCCCGGCCCCGGCAGACGCAGAAGCAGATCATGCTCGTCCAGGCGCCAAGGCAGATGGGCAAGACCTGGCTGATCCTCCACCTGCAAAACGACTGCCGGAGCGCCAGCATCCCCGTCGCGCGCATCGACTTCGGCGACCGGCGAGCCTGGGATTATCTCGCCATCGTGCGCGAAGCGCGGGATCAGCTCGGGCCCGCCGCTTTCAACCCACTTACCGAGGCCATCAACGCATCCACCAACATCCAGGTGCAGTTGGCAACGAGCGCGGGAACCGGCGGCGCAAACATCAACGTGGCGACCGGGGGCGGCCAGATAAGCGACAGCCAGCTCACCGTGGGAGACGTGGCCGGCCGGGACATCATCAAAGACAACTTCTTCTTCATCCAAACAAACAACGAAACCACCCGCCAGAATATCGAGGTGCGCATCACTGACGCTTTCCTGACTTGCCTGGACGCCCTGCAGCGCGACCGCGTGGTGGCCTGCCTCTTCGACACCTACGATCAAGTCACGCAGGCCGCGGATCAGTGGCTGCAGGCGTTCCTGCTGACCCGCGTCCGCGATGGCAGGCTCCCTAACGTGGTCGTCGTGATCGCGGGCCGGACCGTGCCCACCGTCGATCCCTCGTGGCAGACCGGCCTGGATTGTTTCAGCACCGACCAGGTGGCCGAATACATTGAAGAGAAACGAAAACTCACCAACTTGAGCGTTGAAACGTTGAGTGTGACGACCAAGGGCATACCCGGCCTGCTTGGCATGCTCGCCGATAACGCAGCAGCCGACAGTCCCTGATCTGCTCCGCGGCCGGGGAGCACGCACATGACCCTGCCTGACCTGCCCGCACCCGCGACGGACGATGCAGCCGCCCATGCAGAGATCGCTTCCGGCGAAGAAGTGGACGCACTGCTGGCGCAGATCGTTGACGGCATCCTGGAACAGAGCCGTCCGGCCCTCGCCGAGGCGATCAGGCTCGCCGCGATCCCGTTCTGGGTGGATCGGCCGTTGCTGGCGGCTCTGCGGGCTAAGCAGGATGGGCAGGACGACAAGCTGTTCGGCCGCCTGGAGCGATACACCTTCGTCACCGAGCAGGCGGACCACCTGGTCTACAACCGGGATGTGCGCCGGCACCTGCTACACCGGTGGCAATCCGATCCTGCCGGATTTGCCGAGGCCAATCGCCGCGCCTTAACCTACTTCCAGGCCCAACTTGCCGCCAGCGAACCGTACACATCCCCGTACGAGGCAGCAACACAGGCGATCCTCTACCATACCCTGGCAATCGATCCTACGGCCGGCGTCACACTGCTGGAGCAACTGGTGAACGATGCCGGCGCCGAGCATCGGGTGGCGGCCGCCGAACGCTATGTTTCCATTGCGGAGGAACAACGCGAGCTGCTGCCTCCGGCCGCCCTTGCCGCGCTCGACTATGCCCAGGGGCTGGTGGATCAACTCTATGAGCGCTGGGCGCCCAGTCGCGAACGACTGGAAAACATCCTGGCGCGAGATGCTACGCCGGCCGATCTACAAACACGCTGCCGCCGGTCTCTGGGGCGCACCCTGGTGAACGAGAAGCAGTGGGTGACCGCGATCGCCCTGTATCAGCAAGCTCTGGCGGCTTTCCAGGCGCAAGGAGATCGCAGAGAGGCCGCGCTCACGATGAACGACATCGGCCGCGCCTACCTGGACCTGGGCCTGAATACCTGGGGAGGCGGCGAACCTTTCCAGATCGAACGGGCATCCCGCTTCCGGCTGCTGTCTGATCTCGCGGGGTGGTTCACGCGTCTACCCCTGGTGCTTTTCCTCATCATCCGATTGGGCCCGCGTCCGCTTTTACCCGTGCTGCACCGTATCGGCCGGGGCATGGACTGGGTCATCGCTCGGCTGTTCGGCACTGCGGCCACCTGGTTCAAACGCGCGGAGAAGATCCTGGTAGCGCTGGACGATCACGTCGGGTTGGCGACTACCCGCGAGGATCAAGTCTATCTTTACCTGGCGTTGAACCATCCCCGTGAAGCGGAGGCCGTTTCGCGCAGCCTGCTGCAAACGGAAGGGGCGGTCCTGGGCGAATATCGCACCGCGCGCGCACAGTTGAATCTGGCACAAGCCTTGCTGCGCCAGCGCAAGGCCGCGGAAGGCACATCATGCCTGGAACAAGCACAGCCGGTTTTCGTCAGTTGCGGCCATCGCAAACGCATCGCTGAGACGTACACCGAGCTGGCTCACGCCGCGGTTCTGCAGGATGATTTCGACACGGCAGCCGCCCACTACGAGAAGGCCATCGCTGCCTGGCGTGAAGCCGGAGAACCAAATGCCCTCACCGACACCGTCGAAGAAGCCGAGGCCCTCGTGCTGCACCCCCGGCTCTCGCTGCAAGCCTGCGTCGAGCTCAGCCAGACAAGCAAGCAGGTGACCAGGCGCGACTACCCGATCCGCTATATCCATCCTCTGGTGGACGGCTTCCAGATAGCCGCTTTGATTGCCCTGGCGATCGTCTTCTTCTTTGCGCTCTTCCTTGGAATCCGCACCGAAACCGGCACAGCCGTGGATGCCAGTGCAGCGCTTGTCACCCCGCAGTACCGGCCGCCCGGTGAGGAATTCTCGCCGCGAGCAGAACTAACCATCGAACAACAGACAACCCCAATCTTCAAGCCGCTGGTGGCGGGAGCCGTCATCGGCTGGGCAGCCGCGGGCTATCTGATCGTCTATACCGTGCTGGGACTATACCTGATCATCAAGGCGCCGCTCGCCAGCATCCAACAAGGTCAATTCAAGGACGTGACGGTCGATGAACAGGGCGTCAAGCTGTTCACGGAGCCGAAAGGCGTTTGCGAGTATCCCTGGGATGAAGTCAAATCGCTGGCGATCTACGACCGGCGCATACTCGGCCAGTTGATGGCATCCATGTCGGGCATGATCATCTCGGGCGACGGCCCTGACCTGCACATTTCGGGCCTGACCCGCCACTATGCCAGTGTGCAGCAAGGGATCCGGGAGCGACTGGAGGGCCCGGCAAGGGAGCCGGTGGCTGTGTACGACACCAGCTTCAGTATCTTGGGCGGGCGGGCCGGCTGGCTCTTCTGGCTGGCCCTCGGGTATCTCGCCGCGTTCGTCGTGTTGGCCAACTTCCGTAGTTCTATGCTCACCGATCGCTCGTTCATCAGGCCGTACGCGCTGGCAGATCTCTACAGCCTGGGCTATTTGGGGCTGGCAGCACCGCTGGGCTGGTGGTTTGGCGTCAAGCCGCTGCGCGCCCGGTTGTTAGTGCGATCGGCCAGCCCTTTGGTGTGGGCGGCCGGTGGGATCGGCCTGGTCTTTGCGGTGCTCTCCATACTTCAGCTCAGCCGAGGATTTGTGAACCTGCCCCGACCTGACATCGCCCCCGGCTTGCTTGGAGCATTCCTGCTGGGCCTGACCGCCACGCACGTTGTCAGCGCCCGTTGGCGGCCGGGCGAAGCAGGGGATGCGACACAAATCGAACAGCGCGCAGGCCCGGTGTATCCGCCCGCCGTGCGCTGGGGGACGCTGAGCGTGGCGCTGCTGCTGATCGCCGCCACCCTCTTCGCCGTGGGCCGGGAGGTGCTGAGCTTCCACCAACTGGTGCGGGGCAACTCCTACGCGCAGACGGCCGAAAAGCAAATCAAAACCGACCCGGCCGGCGCCCATGCGAACTATGAGCAGGCCTTGCTGGCCTATGGACGCTCTCAGAGCCTGCGCCCGAAGAACGCCGCCACCCTCAACAACCTCGGCCTGGTGTCAGTCCAGTTGAACCAGTACGAGGCTGCGATCACGCACCACCAGGAAGCCCTGGATCAGGACCCGTCCAACGCACTGACATATCGAGGGAACATCGCTTTGGCCTACGAGGCCTGGGCAGCCGATCGCACGCAAGCAACGGACCGCATCGCTCTGTACGAGCAGGCGATCCGGATTTACGACGAACTGATCAATGAAATCGCCCCCAGCGCCACGTCTCGCCTGATCATGTACCGCCTTTTGCGCGGTGGGGCACGCTATCAGCAGGGACAAATCCTGTTTCAGGGCAAGAGCACTGACCCGGCGCAGTTTCCCAAGTACGAGGCCGCAAGGCAAGACTACCAATGGATCATCGACAACGCAGGCATGTCGCGAAGCAACCGGGCTATTGCGCTCGCCGGCCGAGGTTGGGTCGATTTGCAGTTGCGGCGCCAATTCAAAAGCAAGTCGGATCAGTGGACAGGGAAGCTGGAGACTGCCCGCGCTGATTTTCTGATGGCTACGAGTCTTGATCCTGAGCAAATGTCAGCGTATACCGGGCTGGCCTGGAGCTACTACTTTATCAGCCAGGGCCTCAAAGCTTGCGAGGAAGGTTACAGCGCCAACACCGCAGAAGCGATCAAAGCAATCGACCAGGTGATCGCACGGGACCCCAACGGCGCCTACCACTACCGGACGCGCGCACAACTCAAGTACATTTTGGGCCGTTACTGCTCAGACAAGTACGATCGCGATGCGCAATACCGCGCAGCCATCGCGGATTACGACCTGGCACTGAGGTACGGCGAAGGCCTGGAACCGGCCTCCGATCTCAGCCAATGGTGGTACACACAGGGCAATCTCCAATTCATCGTGGCGGACTATGCCGAGGCCGCGACAAGCTACGCAAGCGCCCTTAACAAGTCGCCGACAAGTTGGAATTTCGCGATCGCCCTATCGAAAGCCTATTTGAAGCAGGGCCCGGCCTTTTTCGCGGAAGCGGCTGCTGCCGACGCGCAAGCGGTCGAGCTAATGCCTGAAGACCAGCCCACCGCTTTCGATGAATGGAAGCGGCTTGGCTGGGACGCATACACAGCCGGCGACTATGCCCTCTCCGTCGAAGTCTCCGGCCGGGCCATGGCCTTGAGGCCGGGGGATCCCTCGGTCATCTTCAACCAGGGTTTGGCCTACCTGGCCGCCTCAGAGCTGGACGCCGCCGAGCACACCTACTCGCAGGGCATCACCGTCGCCGAGCGTCTCGCGCCCAAGGCGCGCTGGGATCGCTTCGCGGAAGCGGTCACGGATCTGCGCAAGGCGCAGGGAATCGGGGCCGACCCGGCAGGCGCCGCCCCTGGCCTCATCAAGAGGCTCGAGGCGGCATGGCGCCGGCCCTACGGGCGGCCAATGCTCCGGATTTGAGCGAAGGAATCAGCGCAGAAGCAGCGGGAGCCAGGTTCGCTGTGGCCGCGTTGCCGTTGCGGTTGGCGTAGCCGTCAAGGTGGCGGTGGGCGTGGGCGTGTCCGTCGGGGTGGCGGTTGCCGTCGGCGTTTCCGTCGGGGTGGAGGTCGCCGTTGGCGTCTCAGTCGGCGTTGGCGTCGGCGTGACGGCCTGGTGCGGGAAGTCGATCACCAGCGTCTGCCCCGCATCAACAGGCACGATGATGCGCCAGCGCACGGCGGCATAGCCGGCCGGCGGCAACGTTTCGATGACGGTATAGATCGCAGGCGGCAGGCTCGAGAAGGTGAACAATCCGTCAAGCCCCGTGACTCCGGTCGCTATCGTCTGGTCATCGCGTTTCAAGGCAAATGCCGCCCCTGCCAACCGCGTTTCTCCGGAATCATATTCTGCATCGTGATCTGCGTCATCGAAGGCCCGAACCTGTATTTCGCCCGTCTCAGGGGTGGGGGTCGGCGTGACGGTCGCGGTGGGCGTGCTAGTGGGGGTCTCCGTTGGGGTCGCAGTTGGCGTAGCGGTCGCCGTCGCGGTAGAGGTGGCGGTCGGCGTGTTGGTCACATCCGGCGTCTCAGTGGGGGTTGGCGTGGGAGTGATCGGCAGCGGATTGCCCTCCCAGCGCCAGATCTTGCCGGACCAATCAGCTACCAGGATAGCATCAGCGAACGCGGCAAGGCCATGCAGTTCACTCGTGTCCGGCGCGGCGGCCGGCGCCCAGGTCACGCCATCCTGCGTAAGATAAACCAGCGCATGGGTGGCCATGCTCGGATCGATCAAATCCGGGGTATCGCCGCCCACGGCAATCGCTTTGGTTCGGCTAAATGCCTCAACGCGGCGGAATTGCACTTCCTCTGGAATCCCGGCGTTCTGTGCCTGCCAACGACTGGCTGCACCGCTCGTCGTCCGGAAGATCCCCGCACAGCTACCCACCGCCCAGCCGTAATTCGGATCCACAAAAGATAGGCCGTAGTAACGCCTTTGCACCCCCGGTTCATCAGCGGGGCCCAGATCGGTCAGGCAGCGCGTTTGGAGGTCGCTTCCGCCTGTGTACGCCGGCAAAAACCAGGTGTTGCCCGCGTCAGTGCTCTTCACGATGAACTGGTTGATCTGCCCGCCGTAACATATCGTGGGGGAAGGGCACTCCACTGACCAGGTTGCGACCGATAGCGTACTGAGCGGCCAGTAGTTGTAAAAATTCACGCCGTCAGTGGCATGCAGGATGGTCTTGTCAGTCGCGCCGAAGAGCACCGTGCCACCGTCCGTAGTGGCGGCTGCTGAACGAATCCAGCCGATGAAGGGCACCGGCGTCTGTTGGGGCGCCGGCGGGTCCAGGTCCATGCCGTACCAGGTGTAGGTGTTTGCCGGATACCAGGAACTTCCGCCATCCAGGGTGTAGTGCACACGGCCATGCTTCCCGCCGACCCAGCACCGCGATGTGCTGGTGCAGGCCATACCGATCTTCCAGCCCCAGTTCGCCAGCACCTGCGTCCAGGTAGCACCCCCATCGGTAGTACGGAAGACGCGCCCTGTGCCGTCATTATCCCAGGACGGGCCGCCGTACGCGAAACCAATCTGCCGACTGGCAAAGGTCATGCCGTAGAAATGGAAGTCCGGGTCAGTGATGACCGTGGACGCATCGAAAAGCTGCTCCCAGCCATTGGAGGTGGGGTTGCGGACCCCGGCAGCAGGAGTTGCCGCGGCCATGAAGGCGACCGCCCCCCGATCACCAGACGCCGGCGCAGCGCCGGTCATCTGAGGAGCCATCAGCCCCATTGCCCCCAGGGTGACGAAAACCAGCAGTGCCGTAAGGCCCCAGAGAAACAGTCGCGAACGTAGTATCATACCCAAAACTCCCTACAATGGATAGTGAACTCGAATAGAATAGTCCGGGCAGATGAAATTCTGATGAAGCATCGTCCCTGTAGGCTGAAGATGTATACAAGAAGACACTCCCAAACGGGGGCGCGTAGATTGACCGGCACTTCCACACCGGCTACAATAAGGTTAACAACACAATAAGACGGAGCGCCCTCCGAGGCGCTCATGGCGGGGACAGGAGGCAAGCGCGTGAATATTCTGGTCACTGGCGGCGCAGGGTACATCGGCAGCCATACTTGCGTCGAGTTACTGAACGCCGGTCACGACGTCGTCGTCGTCGATAATCTCAGCAACAGCAAAGAGGAATCGCTGCGCCGCGTGCAAGCATTGGCGGGCCGGGCGCTGGCGTTCCATCAGGTGGATCTGCGGGACCGGGCCGCCCTGGATGCTGTCTTCGCCGGCACGGCGGTGGATGCAGTGATCCATTTCGCCGGCCTGAAGGCGGTGGGCGAGTCGGTCGCTATCCCACTTCAGTATTACCACAACAACGTGACGGGCGCTTTGATCCTCTGTGACGTGATGGCCCAGCATGGCGTGAAGAACCTGGTGTTCAGCTCCTCCGCAACGGTGTACGGCGATCCGGCCGCAGTGCCCATCACCGAGGACTTTCCACTCTCCGTCACCAACCCTTATGGCCGGACAAAGCTGTTCATCGAGGAGATCCTGCGTGACCTTCACCGTTCGGACCCGGCCTGGCACATTTCCATCCTGCGCTACTTCAACCCGGTCGGCGCGCATGCCAGTGGGCGTATCGGCGAAGATCCAAGCGGCATCCCGAATAACCTGATGCCCTACGTGGCGCAAGTGGCGGTGGGAAAACTGCCTGAGCTGCGCGTTTTCGGCTCCGACTACCCCACCTCCGACGGCACCGGCATCCGCGATTACATCCACGTTGTGGACCTGGCGGTCGGCCATTTGCGCGCTCTTGACAAGCTGATCCGGAAGCCGGGTATCATGGTGCACAACCTGGGCACCGGCCGGGGCTACAGCGTCTTGGAAGTTGTGAGGGCATTCGAACAGGCATCCGGCCGCAAGATACCGTACAGGATCATTGACCGGCGGCCCGGTGATGTAGCGGCCAGTTACGCCGACCCGGCCAAAGCTCGAGACGAACTGGTCTGGACCGCCGAACGTGACCTGCTGGACATGTGCGCCGACACCTGGCGCTGGCAATCGGCCAATCCTTGGGGGTATGCATGATGAACAACAGGTTGACTCTAGTGGTTCTGGCTGCCGGCATCGGCAGCCGCTACGGCGGGCTCAAGCAGATCGATCCCATGGGTCCCAGCGGCGAGATCATCCTCGACTACTCGGTCTACGATGCCCTGCGGGCCGGATTCGATAAGGTCGTCTTCGTCATCTCCGCGGCCATCGAGGACGCGTTCCGCGAGCGCGTGGGGAAGACGATCGAGCGCCAGGTCGACACGGCTTACGCTTTCCAGCGGTTGGACGACGTACCCGCCGGCTTCGAGATCCCCGCGGGGCGGAAGAAGCCGTGGGGCACGGCGCACGCCACGCTCGCCAGCCGCGCGGTCGTGGACAGTCCATTCGTGGTCATCAACGCGGACGACTACTACGGCCGCACCGCCTACCAGGCCGTTGCCGGCTATCTGCTCGGGCCGCACCCGCATGATGGGGCGGCAACCGTGCCGGTCGCCGATTACTGCATGGTCGGCTATCGCGTGGGCAACACCCTCACCGAGCACGGGCATGTCGCGCGCGCGGTCTGCACCGTGAACGCGGACGGCTACCTGGTCCACGCCCAGGAGCGCACGCGCATCGAACGCCGCGGTGACGTCGCGACCGGCATGTATGCCGCCTTCACCGAAGATGGTGAGCAATGGCAGACGTTGCCACTGGACACCATCGTCTCCATGAACATGTGGGGCTTCACGCCGCACGTCTATGCCCAACTGCTGGAGCGGTTTCCCGCCTTCCTGGCTGCCTCTCACGCCACCATCGAAAAGGCCGAGTTCTACATCCCGAATTTCGTAGCCGACCTGATCCACGCCGGGCAGGCGCGGGTGAAAGTGCTGGCCACCTCCGAACGCTGGCACGGCGTCACCTACAGCCAGGACAAGCCGCAGGTCAAGGCCGCGATCCGGGAGTTGGTGGCTGCCGGAGTGTATCCGGAGCAATTGTGGGGGGCATCTCCTGCGTAGGGGCATGGCCTCGCGCCTGCCCACATGGGCGGCCGCGAGGGCGCGCCCCTACGTATTAGGTATTTTCGATCAAACGTGTTATACTAATTCGGCAGTTGGGATGCGATATATATCATCCCATGATGCACGTGGGCTGAGAGTGCGACTTGGCTCATATCACAGCCAAGAAGGACTCTCAGTGACTTTTTCAGAACTCAATCTCAGCCCGCGCCTCGCGTCGGGCGTCGCCGCGCTCGGTTACGAAGAACCGACGCCGATCCAACAACAAGCCATCCCGCCCATCATGGCCGGCCGCGATGTCATGGGCCTCGCCCAGACCGGCACCGGCAAGACCGCCGCTTTCGGACTTCCCATTCTGCAGCGCCTGGAACGCGGGCCGCGCGGCCGCGTACGCGCGCTGGTCGTCGCGCCCACGCGCGAGCTGGCCGAACAGATCCATCAGGCGTTCACGGACCTGGGACGGCAGACCCAGTTGCGCAGCGTCGCCATCTACGGCGGCGTGAGCCTGGGACCGCAGTTGCAGGCGCTGCGTGCAGGGCCGGAGATCGTGGTGGCCTGCCCCGGCCGGCTGCTCGATCATATCGGCCAGGGCACCGTGAACCTGTCCAACGTGGAAGTGCTCGTGCTGGATGAGGCGGACCGCATGTTTGACATGGGATTCCTGCCTGACGTGCGGCGCATCATCCGCGCCGTGCCTGCGCGGCGCCAGACGCTGCTCTTCTCGGCCACCATGCCCGATGACATCCGCGCCCTGGCCAACGAGACGCTCCGCGACCCACTGACCGTGCAGATCGGCCACGCCGCGCCGGTCGAGACCGTGTCGCATGCGCTCTATCCCGTGGCGCAGCACCTCAAGACTGCGCTGCTCACCGAGCTGTTGCGCAGCACCGGGAGCGGGTCGGTGCTGGTCTTCACCCGCACCAAGCACCGCGCCAAGCGCGTCACACAGCAGTTGCAGCGCGCGGGCTTCACAGCCGCCGAGCTCCAAGGGAACCTCTCGCAGAACCGCCGCCAGGCCGCGCTGGACGGCTTCCGCGACGGCACACATCGCATCCTGGTTGCCACCGACATTGCCGCGCGCGGCATCGACGTGCTGAGCATCTCGCACGTCATCAACTATGACATGCCCGATACCACCGACGCCTACACGCACCGCATCGGCCGCACCGGCCGGGCCGAGCAAACCGGCCAGGCCTACACCCTGGTCACGGCTGAGGACGCGAACGAGGTGAAAGCGGTGGAGAAGGTGCTGGGTTACAAGGTGGAGCGCCGCACGGTGCCTGGTTTCGATTACACGACCCCGGCGCCCGCGCACGATCGCGAGTTCGCGCGCGAACCGAGGCCTGCCCCGCGGACACGCCAGCCGGTCAGCGCTTCCACCAGGGCGCAAGGCACACCGCGCAACACCCCTGGTTCACTACGAACGCCGCCGCCGGCCGGCCAGCATATGAGAACACCTCGGCTGCCATCGATCGAGCGCTAGCCTGAAGCATCAGACAAAAGCCCTGTTTGCAGAACAAGCAGGGCTTATTACTCAAGGAGCCTCAGCCGGTACCCCACTCCCGGTTCGGTTTGGATGTAAGTCGGGCGCGTTGAATCCGGCTCAATCTTCCGCCGCAAGTTGCTGAGGTTCACCCGCAGCATGTGCAGCTCGCCTGCGTAGCCCATGCCCCACACCTGCCGCAATAACTGGTTATGTGTCAGCACCCGGCCGGCCTGGAGCGCCAGCACTCGCAGCAGCGCATACTCGGTCGGGGTCAGGCTGACAACTTCGCCGCCGACAGTCACAGATCGCCGGGCCAGGTCAATCGTCAGGTCCCCTGAGTGAATGACCGGCTCCCCGGCAGGAGTCACCTGACGCCGCATTACGACGCGCATCCGCGCCAGGAGCTCGCTCAGTCCGAACGGCTTCGTCAAATAGTCATCCGCCCCAGAATCCAGCGCGGCCACCTTCTGCAGCTCTTCTTCGCGCACCGACAGGATGATGATGGGCGTCTGGCTCCACTCACGCACGCGCCGCGTCACGTCCACGCCATCCATATCGGGAAGCCCCAGATCCAGAATGATCAGATCCGGATGATCCTCCATGATGCGCATGAGCCCATCCTGGCCCGTGCTGGCCTCGAAGACCTTGTAGCCGTGCGTGGTCAACGCGGTATGCAGGAAACGCCGGATCGGCGCTTCGTCGTCGATCACCAGAACGCGGACTTGGGGCTCGCTCATCGCTCCGTCACCTTGCATCAATTGGCAGGACAAAAGCGATCGCTGTCCCGCCTTCGGGCGCTACTTCAGCCCAGATGCGTCCGCCGTGGGCTTCGACGATTCCGCGACAGATGGAAAGCCCCAGGCCGGTGCCGCTCACATCCCCCTGCCGTTGGACGCGGTAGAACTTATCGAAAACGCGGTCGAGATCGGCGCTGGGAATGCCGGGACCACGGTCAGTGACCCAGACCCGCACAGAGTCGCCAGCGCGTTCGGCGAAGATGCAAATCGGCGCCTCGGCCGGCGAGTATTTGATCGCGTTGTCCAGCACATTGACGAGCACCTGCACCATCAGCACAAAATCCACACGCACCATCGGCAGGTCTGGCGGAATGTGCGTTTCGATCCGCCGGCCATGTGTTCTCGCGCTCAGCATATCCAGGGCGCTGCCGACCAGATCCTCTACATCGGCATCCTGCAAGACCAGGTGCACCGCGCCGGCTTCCAGGCGGGTCATGCTGAGCAGGTTTGCGACAAGACGGTTCAGCCGCTCAGCCTCCTCGCGTGCGGTGGCTACCAGGCTGTGCAGCGCGGCCGCGTCCAGCCGCGCGCTATCTTCCTCCAACGTACTGAGCGCGCCGGTGATGGTGACTAACGGCGTGCGCAACTCGTGCGACACTGAGTCGAGCAGCGAGCGCTGCAGCCTTTCCGTAGCCTGCAGCAGCTCGGCCGCGCGCGCCTTCTCGACGAGTTGGGCGCGCTCGATGGCCAGCGCGGCCTGGTTGGCAAAAGAGTTGAGGGTCCGCTGCTGGTCTATTGTGAGTACGCGCTCGTCACTCGACGGGCGAATCCCCAATACCCCGATGGTCCCGCGCGGAGTCAACATCGGCAGGCAGCGCAACTGTGCAGCCGGCAAGGTGTCTGTGCCTCGCCCTGCGGGTTGTCCATGTTCGAACGCCCATGTCGCAACGGCCAGATCATGCTCGGTGGCTGCTGCCGCGCCTGTGGCTTCTGCCCCCGCAAACGGCTGCAAACCCGCTGCATGCGGCAGGAAGACGACCGCACCGCGCTCGAAAACCTGCTCGACCTGGTTGATAACGACGGTGGCGATCCCGGGCAAATCGGTGGCGGAAGTGAGCTCGCGACCGAGATCGTAGAGTGCGACGGTCTGCGCCTCGCGACGCATTGCGGCCAGCGCCTGGTCGCGCGCACGCGCCGCCAGCCCGCTCACCACCAAGCCGAGCAGGAACAGGCCCAGGAAAGTCAGCGCATACTGGGTGTCGCTGACCGCCAGCGTGAAGTAGGGTGGCACAAGAAAGAAGTCAAAGGCAAGCACGCCGAGCACCGCGCTGAGCACGGCGGGCATGCGCCCCAGGTATAGCGCCGCGATGAGCACGGCGGCCAGGTATGGCATCACGAGATTTGCCGGCTCGATCTGCACGCGCAGCGGCCACCCGACAAGGGTCGCGATGGCCACCAGCGCGACGCTCAGAGCATATCCGCGCCAGGCTGGGGTCCCCTCAATCCACCGCTTTGCTGCGCGCCGCGGCGCCGCCGCTGGTTCGCTGATGACGTAGACGTCGATATCGCCGCTGATGCGCACCAGGTCTTCGACGAGCGAGACACGAAACTGGTCGCGCCATCGGGAGCGCACCGTCGACCCAATCACGATCTTCGTCACGTTATGCCGGGTCGCGAAATCGAGAACGGCGTCAGCAAGGGTCTCCCCCGTGGCCGTCACGGTCTCCGCGCCCAACGATTCCGCCAGTTGCAGGTGCGCCGTCACCGCCACACGGTTCGCCGCGCGCAGATCGGGGCGCGTTGCGGATTCGAAGTGTAGCGCGTACCAGGGCGCATTCAGCTCGTCTGCCAGCCGGCGCGCCGACCGGACCAGGCGCTCAGAACTGGGGCTTGCGCTCACACAAACCAGGAGGCGTTCGCTGGCGTGCCACGGACCCGGGATCGCGCGCGTCTGCATGTAAGCGCGCATCTGGTCATCGACGCGCTCTGCGGTGCGGCGCAGCGCCATCTCGCGCAACGCCGTCAGATTACCCTTGCGGAAGAACTGCTCGATCGCCCGGGCCGCCTGATCCGGGATGTAGACCTTGCCTTCACGCAAGCGTGCGAGGAGCTCGTCCGGAGGCAGATCGACCATCTCGATCTCAGCCGCCTCATCGAGCACCTGGTCCGGCACTGTTTCCCGCTGCCGCGTGCCGGTGATCTGAGCCACCACGTCGTTCAGGCTCTCCAGGTGCTGCACGTTCAGCGTGGCGTAGACGTCGATCCCGGCCGCGAGCAGCTCTTCCACGTCTTGATATCGCTTGGGATGGCGCATGCCGGGCGCATTGGTGTGCGCCAGCTCATCGATCAGCGCAAGCTGAGGCCGGCGAGCGAGCAGGGCGTCGCCGTCGAGTTCGCGCAAAGTGACGTTGCTGTACGCGACCTGGCGCGGCGGCAGAGCTTCCAGATCGCGCAGCAGCGCCTCGGTCTCGGCACGGCCGTGGGTTTCAACGTAGCCGACCAGCACGTCAACCCCCTCGGCCTTGCGCTGATGCGCCGCTTCGAGCATGGCGTAGGTTTTGCCCACGCCCGCGGCGTAGCCGAGAAAAATCTTCAGCCGGCCGCGGCCGGCTCGCTCTTCTTCGGCCTGCACTCGTCTCAATAAGGCATCGGGGTCCGATCGTTCCATCATGTCTCTATTATACACCCTGGCGGAGCGCATCGAGCGCCTGATTAAGTGCAAGGACGTTAACGCGTGGCTCGCCGAACACCCCCAACCACCGGCCTTGGGCGTGCGCCAGGATCAACAGGCGCACTGCTTGCTCAGCGATGCCCCGCGCACGCGCCACTCTCGGCGCCTGATAGAGTGCGGCCGCCACGCTGATGTCAGGATCGAGGCCGCTGGCTGAGGCCGTCACCAGGTCAGCGGGGATGGGCGCTGTATTCCCCGGATCTGCGGCCTGCAGCGCGGCCATCCGCGCTTCCACTTCCTGCCGGAGGTTGGCCGACAACGGGCCCAGGTTCGAGCCGCCGGCGCAGGTCAAAGCCTTGCCATCATAGGGGACGTACGGTCCGCCTGCCGCGACCGACGGCCTGCCCCAGAAGTACCCGGGATCGGTGAAGTTCTGCCCGATCAACTCAGAGCCAACGAGTTCACCATCGGCGCCGAGCACGACGCTGCCGTTGGCTTGCTTCGGCAGCACAGCCTGCGCCACCCCGGTCACCAGGAGCGGATAGGCCAGCCCGCCCAGAAGCGCCAGGCCGGCGAAGATCACTAATACCGGACGTAAGTACGCGTTCATCGTAACAACGTAGATCACCCCAAACCTCGGGGGGACTTCCCGCTTCCGCAAATCATGCGCCCGATTCATGCCCACCTCCAAGTTCTAGCAGTTAGGAAAGCCTTAGTGTAATGAGTAGCATGTCGATCAGCTTGATGCCGATGAACGGGGCCACCAGCCCACCAACGCCGTAGACCAACAGATTGTTGCGCAGCAATTGTGCGGCCGGCAGTGCACGGTACGGCACCCCGCGCAAGGCCAACGGCACGAGCAGCACGATAATCAGCGCATTAAAGATCACCGCAGAAAGGATCGCGCTCTGGGGCGTCGCCAACCGCATGAAGTTGAGCACGCCCAGCTCCGGGTAGATAGCGACGAAGGCGGCCGGGATGATCGCAAAGTACTTGCTGACGTCGTTGGCGATGCTGAACGTGGTCAGTGCGCCGCGTGTCATCAGTAACTGCTTGCCAATTTCCACGATCTCGATCAGCTTGGTAGGATTCGAGTCCAGGTCAACCATGTTCGCGGCCTCGCGCGCCGGCTGCGTGCCGGTGTTCATTGCGACCGCCACATCGGCCTGCGCCAGCGCGGGCGCATCGTTGGTGCCATCCCCGGTCATCGCCACCAGCCGGCCGCCTGCCTGGTACTCGCGAATCAACTTGAGTTTCGTTTCAGGCGTCGCTTGCGCCAGGAAATCGTCCACGCCGGCTTCCGCTGCAATCGCAGCCGCAGTCAACGGGTTGTCGCCCGTGATCATCACGGTCTTGATGCCCATTCGGCGCAGTTGCTCAAAGCGCTCTTTGATGCCGCCCTTGACGATGTCTTTAAGATGAACCACTCCCAGCGCGCAACCGTCCTGGCTGACCACCAACGGAGTGCCCCCTGAGCGAGCAATGGTTTCCACCGCGCCGCGCAGGTCTGACGGCGCGGTGTTGCCGGCCGCCTCCACCAAGCTGATGATCGCGTCCGGCGCGCCCTTGCGGATACTGGTGGCGGTTCGGCCATCGGCCGGGATGTCAACGCCGCTCATGCGCGTCTGCGCCGTAAACGGGACGAAGGCCATCTCATGTCCATGGTCATCACGAGCATCCGGAGCGCTGGCGCTCAGGGAGCGGCCCCGCAGGCCGTACTTCTCCTTGGCCAACACCACGATGCTCCGCCCCTCAGGTGTATCATCCGCCAGCGAGGCCAGTTGGGCCGCCTCGACCAGGTCGCGCAGCGCCGTCCCGCCGATCGGAATGAACCCCACCGCCTGGCGGTTGCCGAGCGTAATTGTGCCCGTCTTGTCCAGCAAGAGCACGTCGACATCGCCGGCAGCCTCAACCGCCCGTCCCGACGTGGCGACCACGTTGCGCCGGATCATGCGGTCCATGCCCGCAATGCCGATGGCCGACAACAGCCCACCGATGGTCGTCGGTATCAGGCACACCAGCAGCGCCACCAACACCGTGATGGACAAGGGCGCGCCCTGCCCCGCGGCCCGCACGCTGTAGATCGAGAACGGCAGCAGCGTCGCGCAGACCACCAGAAACACGATGGTGAAGCTCGACAGCAAGATGCTCAGGGCGATTTCGTTCGGCGTCCGTTGCCGCTTGGCGCCTTCGACCATCGCGATCATGCGTTCGAGGAAGCCGTGGCCTGGCTCTGCCGTCACGCGCACTACCAACCAGTCGGACAGCAGCCGGGTGCCTCCGGTGACCGCGCTGCGGTCGCCCCCGGCTTCACGCACCACAGGCGCGCTCTCGCCAGTGACCGCGCTTTCGTCCACCGATGCAATGCCCTCGATGATTTCCCCGTCCGCGGGCAACACGTCGCCGGTCTGCACCAGGTACAGGTCGCCCTGTCGCAGTGCTCCGGAAGCGGTCACCTCCACCCGGCGATCTGGGCCGCGGCCCGGCCCGACGATTTTCCTGGCTTGCGTGTCCCGTCGCGTCCGGCGCAGTGCCTCCGCCTGGGCCCTGCCGCGGCCCTCCGCCAGCGCTTCTGAGAAGTTGGCGAACAGCACCGTCAGCCAGAGCCAGCCGGCAATCGCGAGCGTGAAGCCGACCTGCCCGGCGGCCTGAAAGGCCAACAGTGACACCACCAGCGCCCCGACCTCTGTCACAAACATGACCGGGTTGCGCACCTGGCGCCGCGGGTCAAGTTTGGCGAAGGCAGCCACCACCGCACGACGATACGGTCTTTCCCTCAGCACGTTGGGATCGTTGCGCAGTTCAGTCATCATCAGAATAGCCTCCCGATCATGAACTCCTGTACAAGCGGACCCAGCGCCAGGCTGGGCAGGAAGCTCAACGCACCCACGAGCAGCACAACAGCCACCAACCAGCCGATGAACAGCGGCGAATGAGTCGGCAGCGTCCCGGCGCTTGCGGCCACGCGCTTCTTGGCGCCCAGGCTGCCTGCCATGGCCAGCGTCGGCACGATCAGCCAGAAGCGCGAGATGAGCATGACGATCCCCAACGCAATATTGTAGAAGGGCGCGTTCGACGAGAGTCCTGCAAAGGCACTGCCGTTATTGTTGCCTGCCGATGAAAACGCATACAGCACCTCGCTGAAGCCCTGCGGGCCTTTGTTCAGCAGCGCGGCCAGTCCGGACGGCATCACAACCGCTATCGCGGTCCCCACCAGCACGGTGACCACGGGGATCAACACAATCAAGGCGGCCATTTTCATCTCGAACACCTCGATCTTCTTGCCGAGATATTCGGGCGTACGGCCAACCATCAGGCCGGCCACAAATACCGCAATGATGACGAACGCAAGCATGCCATAGAGGCCCGAGCCCACGCCGCCGTAGATGACCTCGCCGAGCTGCATCAGCACTATCGGCATGAGGCTGCCCAACGGCGTGAAGGAGGCGTGCATCGAGTTGACGGACCCGTTGGAGGCCGCAGTCGTTGCCACCGCCCACAGCGCCGACCCCGCGGCGCCGAAGCGGAGCTCCTTGCCCTCCAGACTGCCCGCGCCCTGGTCGATCGGCAGCCCGGCCAAGGCCGGATTTGGCCGGCCCTCGGCCCAGATCGTCAGCCCGGCGAAGATCACGAACACGACCGTCATGGCCACCAGCAGCGCCCAGCCCTGCCGCGCATCGCCCACAAGGCGGCCGAACGTGTACGTCAGCGCGGCCGGGATGAGAAGGATCGCCACCCCTTCGAGCAGATTGCTCAGTGGGGTCGGGTTCTCGAACGGATGCGCCGAATTGACGCTGAAGAAGCCGCCGCCGTTCGTGCCAAGCTGCTTGATCGCCACTTGCGATGCGGCCGGTCCCATCGGCAGCACCTGGCCCGCCCCGCCGGGTTGCAGCGCTGCCACTGCCTGATAGTTCCCGAGCGACTGGACGACCCCCTGCGAGACAAGTGCAAGCGCCAGCACCAAGGCCAACGGCAGCAGGATGTACAGCGTGGAGCGCGTCAGATCCACCCAGAAATTCCCCACCGTCCTGCTGCTCTGCCGGCTGAGGCCGCGCACGAGCGCAACCAGCACCGCCATGCCGGTCGCGGCCGATAGGAAGTTCTGGACCGTGAGCCCCAGCATCTGCGATAGATAGCTCAGGGTGGTCTCGCCGCCGTAGCTCTGCCAGTTCGTGTTGGACACGAAACTCGCCGCGGTGTTGAAAGCCAGGTCCGGCGAGAGCGGCCCTAGCCGCTGTGGGTTCAGCGGCAGCAAGTGCTGCGCACGCAACAGCAGATACAAGAAAAGGAACCCGGTGACGCTGAAGAAAAGCACCGCCGCGGCATAGGCCTGCCAGGTCATCTCGCGCTCCGGCCGGATGCCCGCTGCCCGATACAGGCCGCGTTCCAACGGTCCTACGACGCGTGAAAGTAAGGTGCGCTCCCCACGGTATGCCCGCGCCATATAGGCGCCAAGCGGCCGCACAAGCAGGAGAAGCAGCGCCGTGAAGAGCACAAGCTGAACCCCATTCGTCATCATTCGAACCACTCCGGTTTCAAAAGCGTCGCCGCCAGGTAAACAAGCAAAAGCAACGCGGCCGCACCCACCAACAGGTAAGTAACATCCATGCTCATCCTCGCAGCAAGCGTTCACACAGCCTGAGCATCGCCAGGCCGGCAGCAAAGAGCCCGAGGCCGATCGCCAGGTAGACGATATCTGCCACTTTATCCATCCGTTTCATCCGATGTGTTCGCGCGGCGCCTCTTCGATCGCCGCCCCATGCAAGGCCAGTGTAAGCCAAAAGAGGTCAAGGGGGGGACAAGAGGAAAATACCGGAGGTCAGGAAAAGATCAAGCTGCAGTCTTTATTCCAGCGAAGCCCAGTGGCTCTATGAGGAATCCCTGGTTCTACTGCCAAAGCGCTTGCCCATCGAGCAGCCTTATGGCATGATATGCTCATGAACGTCCGGGAGATCGAAGCCAAGACGCTGCTCTCATCCAGCCGACAGCCTGACCCGTGGTTCGGCATCAAGTACACCATGAACCTCTATCGGGGCTGCCAGCATCGCTGCACCTATTGCGATTCGAGAAGCGAATGCTACGGGATCGAGAACTTCGATGGCGAGGTGTTGGTGAAGGCCAATGCCCTGGATCTGCTGCGCCGCGAGCTGCGGAGCAAGCGGGTCAAAGGGTACGTCGGCACCGGCTCGATGAACGATCCCTACATGCCGCTGGAGCGCGAGCTGCGCCTCACCGGCCGCGCATTGGAGATCATCGCCGAGCTGCGCTTCCCGGTGCATGTGCTGACCAAAAGCGATCTTGTGCTGCGAGATATCGAGACGTTGGCCGCCATCGAGCAGGCGGCCGGCGGTGCGTCGCCGGGCGCGGTGGTCAGTTTCACCGTGACCGCCGCGGACGATGACCTGGCGGGCAAGCTGGAGCCGGGCGCGCCACCACCCTCAGCCCGCTTCCGCGCTATGGCCGCGTTTGCAGACCGAGGCATCACCACCGGGATCATGCTGATGCCGGTGCTGCCCTTCATCGAAGATGACCCGGAAAACATCCAGCAGATCGTCGAGCAGGCCCACGCGTGCGGCGCGCGCCACGTCGTTCCGGCCTTCGGCATGACCCTGCGCGATCGCCAGCGGACGCATTACTACCGGCAGTTGGATCGCCTCTTCCCCGGCCTCAGCGAACGGTATCGCCGCGCGTTCGGCGAGCGCTACTCGGCCGCGGCCGAACGCGCGGCCCAACTCGAAACTGTGTTTGCCGACCTGGCCGACCGTTTCGGCCTGCTGCGTAGGGTACCTCCATACCAGACCCTCACGGCCAACCAACTGGCATTGTTTTAGGCATCTGGTTCGGTTTGCTCTGCCTTTTCCTGCCTGTGAGTTGATCTGCTGTGCGCCTTTCGAAGCGGCCAGGATACTGGCCAAGAAAGGCGCGCGGGTGGTGATGGCGGTGCGCGACACGGCAAAGGGCAGCCAGGCTGCCGCGGAGATCCTTGCCTCCGTGCCAAAAGCTGACCTGACGGTGATGGCCCTGGACCTTGCCAGCCTGACATCCATCCGCTCTTTCGCCGGCGCCTTCCTGGCCGGCCACGACCGACTCAACATGCTGATCAACAACGCCGGCGTGATGGCCATCCCGCGGCGGGAGACAACCGACGGCTTCGAGATGCAGTTCGGCACCAATCATTTGGGCCATTTCGCGCTCACTGGCCTGCTGCTGCCGTTGATCCTGGAGACCCCTGGCGCGCGCGTCGTGACAGTCAGCAGCAGTGTGCATTGGTTCGGCAGGATCCACTTCAACGACTTGCAGGGCAACCGGTCCTACTTCAAGTGGGGCGCCTACGGGCAGAGCAAGCTGGCGAACCTTCTCTTCGCGTACGTGCTGCAGCGCAGACTGGCCGCGGTGCCTGCCGGCCGTCCGGGCCAAACGCCTCCGCCATGCCGTAGAGTTCAGCCGGGGTATAGAACAGGGATGTGTCGGGCTGCCGCGCGCCCCCTGTGCGCTCGGCCGACCCCGCCGCCTGGCCCGGCAACACCAGGGCGGTGAAGCACAGGAAAATCACCAAGGCGGCCAGCGCCAGCCAGCCTTTGGAAAACCGGATCAGGCGTTCAGAGAAGCGAACCGGCATGTTGACCTCCAATTATTCATGCGCCGTGAGCCGCGTCAATCGCCGCCTTCAGGTTGTCCCACGACGTATCGGCCGGCACGGTGCAGTCGGCCGCCAGGATGAAGCGCGCCGGCGCTGCGGCCAAAACCGCCTGGGCCGCGCGGCGCACCTCCGCGGGCGCACCGGTCGCCAGCACCCCCTTGCGCTCCAGCCCGCCCATGAAGGGCCGGCCGAAGAACGCGGCCGCCGCCTGCGGCGTCATGTGTAGACCGCCCACCTCCAGCGAGCAGTTGACGATATGGCCGGGGTAGTCGCGGAAGGGGGTCAGGTCGTCGTAAGCGCCCTCGTAGTCGCAGACATGCAGGATGTTGCAGCGGCACGCCGAGATCGCATCCCACACCGCCAGGTCGGTCGGCTTGATCAGCCGCTCGAAGATGTCGCCGCCGCTCGTGCGGCTTCCGCCGAAGCGGAACGCCTCGCCGCCCTGGGTGGACGCATAGAAGCCATCCACGCCCGCAGCCTGACACGCGGCCACCAACGTCAGCACGTTCTCCGTACTGATCGCCAGCCCTACGGCGGCCCGGGCCGGGTGCTCGCACAAATGCGCGTGCAGCACTTCATCCCCGGCCAGATGCCGCGCCCACATGAACGGCGAATAGAGGGTGAGGATCACCAGCGCGTCGCGGCCCGCAGCCTCGACCAAACCGCGCACCACGCGCACGGTCGGCGCAAAGTCCTCTGCGGTCAGCCGCGGGGCGCGCGCCCAATCGGCGGGCGAGGCGATCGCGCACTGCGGCATGTCCTGCTCGAACTGCACCTTGACGAAGTCCATGCCGGTGTGGCGGAAGAACTGGAGGTGGCGGTCGATCGCCGCCTGGCCGACTTGATAGCCCGGCCCGAAGTGCAGGAAAAACGCGGCCGGCGTGTAGCCGGCCGGTGCGCCGCCGTCGATCAGGCTCAGCATGATGTCACGTTTGTTCATGGTCTCGCTCCCTGGCGCCCCGTTAGCGCCCCTACCGCGCGGTCTGCCGGGCCGAGGCGCATCCAGAAGCCGCGCCTCACCAGGCCCGCTGGTACTGGAACGGCACGGCGAGCTCCTGGCCCAGCTCGCGCGCGGCGCGCAGCGGGAAATACGGATCGCGCAGCGACTGCCGGCCGATCAGCACCGCGTCGGCCTGGCCCATCTGGAGGATCTCTTCGACCTGGTGCGCCGTGGTGATCAGCCCGACCGCGCCGGTCGCGATCCCGGCCTCGCGGCGGATGCGGGCTGCGAAGGGGACCTGGTAGCCCGGCGCGAGGGGGATCTCCTGCGCGGGGGTCAGGCCGCCGGACGAACAATCGATCAGGTCCACGCCCGCCGCCTTGAGCAGGCCCGCCAGCGCCACGCTCTGCTCCAGGTCCCACGCCGGCCCGGCCGCCCAATCGGTGGCGCTGATGCGGACGAACAGCGGCAGCCGCTCCGGCCAGACGCTGCGCACCGCGGCCACAACCTCCAGCAGCAGGCGCACACGGTGCGCGAAGCTGCCGCCGTAGTCATCGGTCCGGCGATTGCTGATCGGCGAGAGAAACTCGTGCAGCAGGTAGCCGTGCGCGGCGTGGATCTCGACCGCCTGGAACCCCGCGGCCGCGGCCCGCGCCGCAGCGTCCCGAAACGCACGCACGACCGCGGCCAGATCCGCCGCGTCCATGGCGCGCGGCGTGATTGACTGCTCCGAGAACGCCAGCGCGCTGGGCGCGATCGCCCCGGCATCGTCCGCCTTACGGCCGGCATGCGCCAGTTGGATAGCCGGTACTGCGCCGTGGTCGGCCATGACGCGCGCGAGGGGGGCCAGGCCGCCGGCCTGGTCGTCGTTCCACAGCCCCAGGTCCTGCCGGCTGATGCGGCCGCGCGGCTCGACCGCGGTCGCCTCGACGATGATCAGCCCGGCGCCACCCACCGCGCGGCTGCCCAGGTGCACAAGGTGCCAGTCGGTGGCCACCCCATCTTCCTTGAAGACCGAATATTGGCACATCGGCGAGATCCACAGCCGGTTGCGAGCCGTTACTGCACGGAGTTGCAAGGGGGTGAAGGCGGCATACATGCCGAGGGATGAGTTGTTGGTCATTGATGTTTCCTTTATGCGCTTTCAGGCGACCGCCGCAGCTTGCGATTACGGAACGAGGATGATAGATGACGGATATCCGCTGTGCTTCATGATGTCGCAGCTCCCGGTTTCTGGCGAGATCATACCTCAGAATGGCGCAGACGGAAAGCTATGCAGGAATTCAACACGCTGCAGAGAGACTGTTAACGTTCACGCCGGTCGGTTGCCTGTTTCCCGATCTTGGGCTATAAAACCCTGGGTTGGCGATAAGGGGCCGGTAGTGGTATAATCGGGTCATCAATTCGAGGAGGCGCTGGAGCAGAAAATGCGCGAGTTGGCATCGTTGCGCGAAGGATGGGATGAGATCGAGGCGATCGAAGCCCAATTGTCGCGCGCCATAAGCGTACAAGAAAGCCTGGCGCAATGGCTGAGTTTGCAGCAGGCCTTCGAACACCAATTGCAGCAGACGGCCGAGCTCTTCACCCCAGCGCGCAGGCAGGCTCTCGCCGAGTTACAGGACCGTCTGCACAAACTAGCGGAATGGCAAAGGAAGCATGGAGAACCTCTTTCGCTCGATTCAGGCGCTGCAGCAGCGTCTGGATGAGGCCAACGTCCCGTCAGTCATCATCGGCGGATTGGCAGTAGGCGCCTGGGGTGAGCCACGTGTGACCCGCGACGCCGATATGAAAGTCCTGCTCGGCCGCGAGGATGCCGAGAGGCTGCTGAGCCTACTCTCGCCGGATTACGTGTCGCTCCTGCCTGATCCAGAGCAGGCGTTGCGCAAGCAAGCCATGATCTTCGTCCAGGACGCGACGGGCGCCCGGCTCGATTTGCTGCTGGCCGATACACCCTACGATGTGCTTGCTATACACCGCGGCCGCGATATCGAGGTGCAACCCGGCCTATCGATCCGGCTGTGCTCACCCGAGGACCTGATCATCTACAAGTTCATCTCGACCCGGCTGCGCGATCGTGAGGATGCAGTCGGCGTGATCCGGCGGCAGGGCGATAAGCTGAACGATGCGTATGTTCTCGATTGGCTACGCCAGTTTGAGCAGGCGCTGGACGATTCCACCCTGGTCAAAGAATACAAGCGACTGAGACGCAAACCCAAGCCATAACACCCATCTGCGGCAAACCAAGATACCAGGAGTCCATCTTTGCCACCCATCCGACCTTATCCATTCACCGCTATTGTCGGTCAAGAGCGCATGAAGCGCGCCCTGATCCTGAACGCCATCAGCAACGCCATCGGCGGCGTGCTGATCCGCGGCGAGCGCGGCACCGCCAAGTCGACCGCGGCCCGCGCCCTGGCTGCCCTGCTGCCGGAGATCGAGGTTGTGGCCGACTGTCCCTTCTCGTGCGATCCCAGCGGCATCGAGACGCTGTGCGATAACTGCCGGGACCGGCTCGCGCGCGGCGAGACGCTGCCGCACGCGCTGCACCGCACCCGCTTCGTGGATCTGCCCGTCAGCGCCACCGAGGACCGGGTCGTCGGCACGCTGGACATCGAGAAGGCGATCCAGCACGGCGAACGCCACTTCGAGCCGGGCGTCCTCGCCGCGGCCAACCGGGGCCTGCTCTACGTCGACGAAGTGAACCTGCTCGACGATCATGTGGTGGACCTGCTGCTGGACTCGGCCGCGATGGGCGTTAACGTGGTGGAACGGGAGGGGATCAGCTTCAGCCACCCTGCGCGGTTCATGCTGGTGGGCACCATGAACCCCGAGGAGGGGGACCTGCGGCCGCAGCTCCTGGATCGTTTCGCCCTCTGCGTCGACATGCACGGGATCGCGGACCCGAGACAGCGCGTGGCTATTGTCGAGCGCCGCGTGGCCTATGAAAGCGATGCTGAAGGGTTCTACCAGGAATGGCTGCCCCGAGAAGAGCAGCTTTCGGATGAGATTGCCCAGGCGCGTGCCGCGTTGCCGAGCGTCAGGCACACCCAGCGTGATCTCTTCACCATTGCATCGCTGACCACCTCGTTCAAGGTGGACGGCCACCGGGCCGACATCGTCATCCTGAAAACGGCGCGAGCCCACGCGGCGTGGCAGGGACGGGCGTTCATCAGCGAGCAGGATATTCTGCTGGCCGCCGAGCTGGCGTTGGCCCATCGGCTAAAGCGGCAGCCTTTCGAGGAAGCTGCGATGGACGCAGGTCAGCTTGAAGATCGGCTGAAGAAGGCCCGCGCGGAGGCCCCTCCCGATCAGCCGCAGCCGCGCTCCGAACAAGACCAGACGACCTCCAGCGTAAAAAAAGCACTGAGCCGTTAGCAGAGTCAGGCGACAGCTCTGCTAGCGGCGAACCTGCGGAACTCGACGCCGGCCAGTCCCAGCCCTCCAACACAGGGCCGCAAGCCGGCCGCGCCGTCAAAATCGGCGCCGACTTCCAGGTGAAACGACTGGACACCCCGCTGGATAAATTGACGCGCCAGGCGGCCGGCAAACGCAGCTCCACGCTCACTGACCGGAAGCGCGGGCGCTACATCCGCGCGCGGCCGATGCAGGGCCGGCCTGATGACCTGGCATTTGACGCCACGATCCGCACGGCGGCGCCCTTTCAGCGCCGTCGTGCGAACGAGCGCGCCGGCCGGAAGGTCGCCTTCGTGATTCAACGCCAGGATTTTCAGAAGAAGGTGCGGGTGCGCCGCGCCGCTAACCTGGTGCTGTTCGTGGTCGACGCCTCGTGGAGCATGGCTGCCGCTGAGCGCATCGAGGCCACCAAAGGCGCGGTGCTGTCGCTGCTGCATGATGCGTATCAGCGCCGTGACCAGGTCGGGCTCATCGTATTCCAGCGCGAAGAGGCGCGCATCGTGCTCCCACCCACCTCCAGCGTGGAGCTGGCGCAACGCGCCTTGAAGGATATCCCCGTCGGCGGAAAGACGCCGCTCTCGGCCGGTCTGTTGGCCGCCTACCGTGTCTGCACCATGGCCCAACGTCGCAGCCCCGAGATCAAGCCGCTGGTCATCATCCTCACCGACGGCGCGGGCAACGTCTCAGTCACCGGCATGCCGCCGCAAGAAGAGGCGCTGCGCATGGCCGACATGATCCACGAAAGCCACTTTCGCACGCTGGTGATCAATATGGAGCATCCTGCGTTCGACCGCGGCCTGGCGCAACAGCTCGCCGCCGCCGTGGGCGGGCCCTGTCTGACCCTGCCGGAGCTCAAGGCCGACGCACTGGTGCGAACCGTGCGCCAGGAACTCAGCGCCAAGCCCGGCGAGACCGTGCAGCCACCCGCAGCATCGGAGCAGGGCGCCTGGCTGCCTGCCGTTCCCGGCTCCGCGGCCGCAGGGGGCGCCCGGATTTGAGGCGGGGCCCAGCGGATCGATAGGCCTTACTGGTCCCAGGCGTACAGGAGCGCCCGGCCCTGCTTGCCGGCTTCTGAGAGCACGCCGATGCACCGCAGGCAGTAGGCCATCTGCTGGGCGAGCCGCCGCGGCCGGCCGATGGCCGCCGCCAACTCGGCGGTGGTGAAAGGGGCAGCCAGGCTCTCCGGGATGAGAGCGGCCAGGTCCGCCGGAGACGCAAATAGGCGGCGATCCACCACCTGCAGCAAACGGCGTTCCTCGGTCCCCCAGCCGCGGCGCCGCCAATTCAACCGGGGATCGTAGCGGCGCACCTCCTCTTCCTGGATCAAAAGCACTTCCAGCGAGAAGTTGGGATGCGCGATGAGATATGGGAAACTGACCAGCTCCCGGAACAGATCAAGTTCGGATCCGCGTCTAGGAGATTTCCGGCGGGATGCCGGCGTGACGCCGTCATCGGCCAGTCGTACGATCCACTTCTCGCTGGCGATGGGATAGACCAGGCGTACGGGGTGACTTACGACCAGCTTTTCCAGCTTGCGCTTCAAGGCCGCGAAGCCGCGCGTTTGAATCTCGATCAGCAAGTCATCGCGCACGATATCGATGACGGACCCGCCAACGAGGACCTCAAAATCATCCTCCGGCCGCGCATACCACGCCTTGAGAGCCGCATGCAGCGGCTTTTCATTGAGCAGGCCCACGCCATCCCGTCCGGAGGACATCTCTTCAATTCGCCTTCGGCAGTGCATCCGCCGTGTCAAGCCACAGCGTCACCGGCCCATCGTTCACCAGGGCCACCTCCATGATGGCCTGGAAGCGGCCGGTCTCGACGTGCAGCCCTTCGCCGCGCAGCCTGGTCACAAAGTACTCCACCAGGGGCTCCGCGATTTCAGGCCGCGCGGCCTGGAGGAAGTCGGGACGGCGGCCCTTGCGTGCGTCACCGTAGAGGGTGAACTGCGACACCACCAGGGCCGCACCTCCGACATCTGCCAGTCCCAGGTTCATTTTGCCATGACCGCCAGCCACTGCATCATCGAAGACCCGCAGCCCGGCAATCTTGTGCGCCAGCCAATCGGCCTCTGCGCGGCCGTCCGCATGGGTCACGCCGAGCAGCACCAGGAACCCGCGACCGATCCGGCCGACAATCTCGCCATCGACCGTGACGGAAGCCTGACTGACGCGTTGGACGACTGCGCGCACTAACGTCTCTTGATCACAGGCCCGCAGCCCGAGCCGTTTCTCCCAGCACCTGCGCCGAGCGTTGGAGTGCGGCAAGCTCTTCCTTGCAGAGGGGCGGCTCAAGCACGACTTCGACGCCGTTATGGTCCACGATCGAAGGCAGGCTCAGGCAGATATCGGAGATCCCGTATTGACCGGTCAACAGGGAGGACACGGTCAGGATGGTGTTCTGGTCGCGCAAGATCGCCTCGACGATGTGGCGGATGGCCAGGCCGATCGCGTAGTAGGTGGCGCCCTTGCGCTCGATGATCTCGTAGGCCGCGTGACAGACTTCGTCGGCGATCCTATCCAGGATATACCGGTCGAAAGGGCGGTTGCGCTGGATGCAGAAATCGGCAAGGGGCATGCTGCCCACCGTGGTCCGGCTCCAAACAACCACCTCGCTGTCGCCGTGTTCGCCGATCACGTAGCCATGCACGCTGCGCGGATCCACCTCCAGCTTCTGCCCCACCAGGGAGCGCAGCCGGCCGGTGTCAAGCACGGTTCCCGAGCCGATAACCCGACCCGTCGGGAAGCCCGAGAACTTCAGCGCTGCAAGCGTCAATACGTCCACCGGATTCGCGACCACCAACAGGATCGCATGGGGTGCAGCCTCAGCGATCTGGGGGATCATGCTGCGGAAGATGCCGGTGTTCTTCTTGACCAGGTCCAGTCGCGTTTCGCCCGGCTTCTGCGCCGCGCCAGCCGTGATGATCACGATATGGCAACCGGCGCAATCGGCATACGTGCCATGGCGTACGATCACCGGCCGTACAAACGGTGCGCCCTGCGCCAGATCCATCGCTTCGCCTTCGGCGCGCCGCTCGTTCACATCCACCAGCACGATCTCGCTGGCCAGGCCGCTGATCATCAGAGCATACGCTGCGCTTGCGCCCACCGCTCCTGCGCCACCCACAATGGCGATCTTGGTTGGAGTGCGTTCCCCTTCCATCAGTTCTCTCCTTTCAAACGCGAGTCAGGGCCCTCGACCCAAACCGACCCGGCCGGGCCGTATTCCTTTTTCCAGATGGGTGAGATCTGCTTGATGCGATCGATGATGAAGTGGCATGCATCGAAAATGTTGGCCCGATGCGCCGCGGCAACGGCGATGGCAATCGATATATCGCCCACCTCAAGCCGGCCCACGCGATGAACCACCGCCACCGCGCTGATATCCGGCCAACGCGTGCGCGCCTCGACTGCAATCTCGGCAAATGAAGCCTCGGCCATCTCGGGATAGGCCTCGTATTCGAGATAGTCAGTCTGGACTTCGTCGGGCCGGCCCGCACGCGTCAGCCCGCGCACCGTGCCTGCGAAGAGAGTGACGCCCCCGAGCTCGGGCGCAACAACCCGACCGACCACGTCGTCGAGCGAAATCGGCCGATCGGTGATCTCGTAGGGCCGGGGTAACCCCGCCCCTACAGCACCGCGACCCGACCCGCCGCTGACAGGCGGGAACAACGCCACCTCATCCCCATCCACCAGGACATAGTCAGGTCGCGCGTAGGCCCGGTTGACTGCAACCGTCAAGCGTCGGTTATGGAGCTTTGCTTCCGGCCACTCCTGGGCCAACCGCGCCAGCAACCCCGCCACATCGGCGCCATCAGGCAGCGTCACCGTGGATACCGCCGTCCCCAGCGCCTCGCGCAGTCCGGCAAACGCGCGCACCTTAACTTCCAACCTCTGACCTCCAGTTCCCGCTTTTGCCGCCGCGCTTCTCCAGCAGGCGGATGCCCTCGATCACCATGCCTTTTTCGACGGCCTTCGCCATGTCATAGATGGTTAAAGCCGCGACGCTGACGGCGGTCAACGCCTCCATCTCGACGCCGGTCCGGCCCTTGCACTGCACTGTGGCCAGGATTTCCACCGCAGAGGCCGCCTCATCGAAAGCGAAATCGATCGCGACGTGAGTCAACAGCAGCGGGTGGCACATGGGGATCAATTCAAAGGTGCGCTTGGCGGCCATGATGCCGGCCACGCGCGCCGTGCCTAGCACATCGCCTTTTGGCAGATCGCCCGCGCGCAGCAGCTGCAGCGTCTCCGGCTGCATGCGAACACGCCCGGCGGCAAGCGCCTCGCGTTCGGTCTCAGCCTTGGCGCCCACGTCCACCATGTGCGCCTGGCCCTGCTCGTCAAGGTGCGTCAACTCTGGCATATCCGGTCTTGCGCTCAGGCTGATTTCTCGTTCAGGAACTCGCCCCAGGCAATCGCCTGGCCGTCCTGCAACACCAGCAGCGGGGGCGAGCCGTGAGCGATGCAATCGGCGTTCACCACGCACTTGACAACTTCCGGATGCGACGGGATCTCGTACATCACATCCAGCAGCACCCGCTCGATAATGGTGCGCAAACCGCGCGCGCCGGTCTTCAGCTTCATCGCCTCGCGCGCGGCCGCGCGCAGCGCCTCGGATGTGAAGACCAGCTCCACGTGATCCAGCTCGAACAAACGTTGATACTGTTTGACGATCGAGTTTTTCGGCTCGGTCAGCACGGCCACCAGGGCATCTTCATCCAGAGGGTCCACGCTGACAGTGACCGGCAGCCGGCCCACAAACTCGGGGATCAGGCCGTACTTCAGCAAGTCATCTGAGATGACATGCTGAAGCAGCGCGGCGACCTGCGCGTCGCGCGGGAGCAGCGCCTCGTCAGAGGTGGCAAAGCCCACGCGGCCTTTGACGCCGATGCGCTGGCCGATGATCTCATCCAAACCGGAGAACGAGCCGCCGCAGATAAACAGGATGTTGCGGGTGTCCAGTCGGATGAATTCCTGGTTGGGATGTTTGCGGCCGCCCTGGGGCGGCACATTGGCCACCGCGCCCTCGATAATCTTCAGCAGGCCTTGCTGCACCCCTTCGCCGGAAACATCGCGCGTGATGGATGGATTGGCGCCGCTCTTACGCGCGATCTTGTCGATCTCATCCACATAGATGATGCCCACCGAAGCGCGTGCCACATCCCAATCCGCAGCATGGAGCAGTTGCACCAGGATGTTCTCGACATCTTCGCCCACATAACCGGCTTCGGTGAGGCCGGTGGCATCAGCGATCGTGAAGGGCACGTCCAGGATACGCGCCAGGGTGCGGGCCAACAGGGTCTTGCCGCAGCCGGTGGGGCCGATCAGAAGGATATTGCTCTTCTCAAGTTCCACCTCGGCCAGCAGTTTCTTGTTTTCACCTGCACCCAGTTGCAAGGCAACCGAGTCGTCCCCCGCCGGTGCGTCGTCCATCGCAATGCGCTTGTAATGATTGTAAACTGCGACTGAGAGCACCTTCTTGGCGCGCGTCTGTCCGACGACATACTGATCCAGAAGCGCCAGGATCTCCTTGGGGGGCACGAGGCGTGAACGCGGCGAAGCGCTGGCCGCGCCGGGCTTGATGCCGTCCTCATCCAGCACCTCCCGGCACAGCCCAACGCACTCGTCGCAGATAAAAACGCCCTCCGGCCCTGAAATCAACCGGCGCACCTGAGTCGGATCCCGGTGACAGAACGAGCAGCGCTCGACATCGACCCGCGTCTTACTTGCCACCCTTGACCCCTTTGACCGGATGCAGCACTTCGTCCAACAGCCCGTATCCCTTGGCCTGATCCGCGGTCATGTAGCGATCGCGCTCGGTATCCTCTGCGATGCGCTCGACCGGCTGGCCGGTGTGATGGGCCAGGATGCCGTTCAGGTCTTCGCGCAGGCGCAAGATCTCCTTGGCCTGAATCTCGATCTCGGTCGCCTGGCCCTGCGCGCCGCCCAGGGGCTGATGCATATGGATGGTGGCATGTGGCAGAGCGTAGCGCTTGCCCTTGGCGCCGGCAGCCAGCAAAACGGTGCCGAAGCTCGCAGTGACGCCCACCGCAATGGTGCTGACCTGGGCCCGGATAAGCTGCATCGTATCGTAGATGGCCATGCCCGCATACACCTGGCCGCCGGGCGAATTGATATAGAGCTGAATGTCCTTTTCCGGATCCTCGCGATCCAGGAACAGCAATTGAGCCACAATGGTGTTCGCCACTTGATCGTTGATAGGCGTACCCAGAAAGACGATGCGCTCCTTCAGGAGCAACGAGTAGATGTCATAGGCCCGTTCGCCGCGACCTGAGGTCTCAATGACCATCGGGATCAGCGATTGGGGCGTAAGAATGTGATCGGTCACAGCACACCACTCCCTTGAAATGAATAACGAGTAACCAGTAACGAGTCTTGCGTCACTGATCACCTCGCAGCGCCTTACTCGTTCTTAGTTACTCGTTCTCAGTCATGTTTACAGCAGTCTAGCTTACTTTGCGCCGCCATTGTCCTCTAATGACTCTGGCGCGGCCTGCACCGCACTCTCGGCAGGCTCCTCCGCGTTGACAACCGCCTCTGCAGCCGTGTCCGCGACCATGTCCGCGACGACAGGCAAGGGAGCCGCAGCAATCTGCCCGGCGACGATGCCCCGCAGCCGCGCCAGCGTCTTGTCGGTCAGCACATCCTGCCTGATGACGCGCAGCCCATTTTCCCCACCGAACACCTCGCGCAGCATCTTCTTGGACTCTTCGCTCTCAGCCTCATCAACCATGCGATCGAGCTGGGCCTGCACTTCTTCCGGCGAAACGGTAATGGCCTCGCGGTTGGCCAGCTCGACCAACGCCAGGCGGCCCTTCAAACGACGCTCAGCCAGAGGATGCAGTTCTTGGTGATACGCCTCCATCGTCTTGCTCTGCAGGCGCAGTGAGTCCTCCAGGGTGTAGCCGATATTGGAGAGGCGCATCTTCATGTCCTCTATCATCTCCTCGACCACATCCTCGACCGCAGCCGGTGGGTACGCGATGGCTGCGTTGGCCACCAACGCCTCCACGGCGGCGTCGTTCTGCTGGGTCAACGCCTCGGCCGTGCGCTGTTTCTGGAGTTCGGCCAGCTTCTTGGCCCGGTAATCGGCCAGATCGGTGTAGTCGCCCAGCGCCTGAACAAAGGCATCGTCCAGCGCCGGCAGGACCTTGCTCTTGACGGCCTTGACACTCACCGCAAAGGAAGCCACCTGGCCCTTATAGCGGGATGCCGAGTCCTCGGGATAGGTGATCTCGAAGCTCTTTTCATCACCTGCGGAGAGTCCGACAAACGCCTCGTCGAACCCAGGCAGCCAGCCGCTCTCGCCGCGCAGCGTGAGCTCCCAGTCATGGTTGTCCATGATGCTATTCTCGCCCACGGAGCCCTTGATATCCACCAGCACTGAGTCGCCGAGCGCCGCCGGTCGCGCAACCTCCTCTAGCGTCGCGCTTGACTGGCGGGCCTGCACCAACGCTGCGTTCACATCCGCCTCGGTCACGACCGCCTCGGGGGCCTCAATCCGCAGGCCGGAATAATCGCCCAAGTCAACCGTGGGTCGCAGAGGAACCACCAGTTTGAACTTGATCGGGTCAAATTCGACATCCTCCAGGCCCGCCGGCCCGTACATGTCGAATCCCTGGGCATCCAAGGCCTCTTGATAGACCTCCTGGCCGAGATCGGTCATGATCTCGTTGAGCAACGCCTCTTTGCCGAACATGCGCAACACAGTAGCGTAAGGCGCCTTGCCGGGCCGAAAACCCGGGATGCGCGCTTTCTTGGCGACTACGCGGGCGGCGCGCTGCAGCGCCTGCTCGGTGCGCTCTGGGCCCAGCTCGATGCTCAAGTTGAGCTGGTGGTCGTCGCGAGGCGACGTGGTGATGATCAACGCTTCTGCCAAAGGAATCCTCCATAACACAAGTAACGAGTAACAAGCAAGACATAAGGCTGAAACCACCTCACTTCTTGCTCGCTACTCGCTAGAGAGCTAACGTTATGCATTATACACACGAAGAGTGAAAGCACGAAATCTCAGGGGCGGTCATATCCGGCCAAACTGCCGCGCCAACTCGGACGAGCTCATGTACACCATGGTGGGCCGGCCATGGGGACAAGTGCGCGGCGAGCGGCACGCCTCCAACCGACGCACCAGCTCCTGCATCGCAGGCAGCGGCATGGGGGTATTGCCCTTCACCGCCGCGCGCTTGCAGATCAGCGTAATCAGGCGGGCTTCGTGGGTGGCCTCGACCAGGTCGTTCTGGAGGGCCAGGCCATCGATGATCTCGACGAGCGCAGCCGCGGGACTTTCAGTACTCAGCACCGCAGGCAAGCTACGCACCAGATAGCTAGCGCCGCCGAACGGCTCAATGGCAACCCCGAGATCATTCAGTGTCTCGATCTCCTCGGCAACGATGGCGGCCTGCTCCGGGTTCAGATCCAGCACCAGCGGCTCCAGCAGCGGCTGGATGGCGAGCCGGTTGGCTGCGTGCTCGGCCAACATCTGCTCATACAGGATCCGCTCGTGCGCCGCGTGCTGATCGATCAGATACAGGCCGTCCGGGCCCTCGGCAATGATATAGGTCGCGCTGAGCTGCCCGACCACGCGCAGCAGTGGCAGAAGCGGAACGGCCGGCGATTGAGCCCCGAAGGCCGGCTGCTCGAGGGCAGAGGCTGCGATCTCGCGGCCGGAACGCGTGTCCAACGGCCACCCTGGCTCAGCGCCCAGCGCCGCCGATGGAAAGAGGCGATTCTGGCCTGCGCCGAGCAAGGCGTCGCGACGTTCGGCCCAACCTTCGCCGCCCAAGATACTTGGCGGCTGCTCCACTGGCCACGGCGCAGAGGAGGGCGAGCCGCCGAGATTCACCTGAGGAATAGGCGCGTGGCTGGTCAGCATCTTGCGCACAGCCTTTTGCACCGCGCTGAAGATCGCACCCGGCTCACGAAAACGCACCTCAGCCTTGGTAGGATGCACGTTCACATCCACATCGGCCGGGTCCACCTCGAGAAAAACCAGCGCCACCGGGTAGCGGCCCACCGGCAGCAGCGTATGATACGCCTGAATCACCGCGTAGGCCACCGACGAATCCTGAAACCAGCGCCGGTTAACATAGAGCGTGATGTAGCCCCGATTGCCGCGATGCAGGCCGGGAGAACTGGCGTAACCGGAGACACGAGTTAGCGAATCAGCGAATGAACGGATAGGCAGACTCGTTGACTCATCGATTCCCTGATTCGCTGATTCGCTGATTTCCAGCATCTCCCGCGCCATCTCCAGCCCATACACCTTGGCCAACACATCATACCGTTTGCCGCTGCCGTTCGATTGAAAGACCAGCTTGCCTTCAGTGACCAGGCTGAAGCGCCGTTCCGGATACGCTAACGCGTAGCGAGTGATCACCTGCTGAATGTGCGCGGCTTCGGTGGCCGGCTGCTTCAGGAACTTCAGGCGCGCGGGCACGTTGGCAAAGAGATGCTCCACGGTGACAATAGTGCCCGCCGGCATCCCCACCAGCCCGCGTTCCACCTCGCGCCCCTCGACGACGCGCAGCCGGGCGCCGGCGTCCTCCTCCGGCGTTCTCGTGAGCAGAGTCACGTGCGCCACCGATGCGATGCTGGCCAGCGCCTCGCCCCGGAACCCGAGCGTGGTGATGCGGCTGAGATCATCGGCCGAGGCAATTTTGCTGGTAGCGTGGCGTTGGAAGGCCAGGCTTGCCTCGGCCGCGGGAATGCCACAGCCATCGTCTTGGACGCGCAATAAGCGACGGCCGCCCTCTCGAACCTCCACGCGCAGATCCGTCGCGCCAGCGTCCAGGCTGTTCTCGATGAGCTCTTTCACGGCGGACGCCGGGCGCTCGACCACCTCGCCCGCGGCGATTTGATTGGCGACCTCAGTGGATAGAATGCGAATCGGCATAGAGATAGATTGTAACACACACCCGGACCTTGTGCACTTTTTCGAGTGCTTAAGCTATCCGGGAGATTCCGCCGCGGACCACGTGGGTGCGTCTTGATTTCGGGGCGCGAGCATCCTGAGCGGAGTCCCGCCGCGGTCCGCGGGACGTAGTCGAAGGATGCGGCCTTGCCGACGACCGCTCCGCACCCTTCGACTACGGTCGGCGAACTGATGCCGACCTCCGCTCAGGATGCTCCGCTGATTTCTGCCGCCAAGTTAAGACGCACCCGACCACGTGCTGCTGTTGACACGCGCGAGGCTCTGTGGGATGATAGTCAGCGGATGCCACGAATCCGAGCGAAGGAGCTGACCATGTCCGAGTATGCCAACGTCAAGATTAACATCGAAGAACGCGTAGCGGTGCTCAGCCTCGACCATCCACGCGCCAACACGCTTGATCGTGCCACGATCGAGGATCTGGACAAGGCAATAGATGAGCTGATCGCTGATGACCGGGCCAAGGCGATCATCATTACCGGTGCGGGCCGCCTCGCCTTCAGCGCCGGGGCGGATGTCAACGAAATGGGCACGGCCAGGTCCGCCGAAGAGGTCAAGGAGTTCATCCTGAAAGGCCATGCGGTGTTCGGCAAGGTCGCGGCCTGCCCCAAGCCGGTCATCGCGGCGATCAACGCCATGGCGTTGGGCGGGGGCCTGGAACTGGCCCTGGCCTGTCACATCCGCATCGCATCGGAACGCGCGCGGATCGGCCAGCCGGAAAGCAACCTGGGCATCATCCCCGGCTGGGGCGGCACCCAGCGCCTGCCGCGGCTGATTGGCGCGGCCAAAGCCATTGAGATGATTCTCACGGGCGACCCAATTGACGCCCAGGAGGCGTTCCGGCTGGGCCTGGTCAACAAAGTCGCACCCGCTGACGAGGTACTTTCCGAAGCCATGAGCCTGGCCGGGAAAATCGCAGCGAAGAGCCGGCTCACCAATGAGGCTTCCCTTCGCGCGGTCTACGGCGGCCTGAAGACAACCCTGGCCGAAGGCTTGTTGCTGGAGGTGGACCAATTCTCGGCACTGCTCGGCAGCCGCGACGCCAGCGAAGGCATCTCGGCGTTTCTGCAGAAGCGCCAACCGGAGTTCACCGATAGCTAACAGGCCCAAAAAGGCAGATATGCCTATCGCGGTGCATGCTTTGACCGAGGCCGACCGGGCCTGGGTGCGCAAGTTTACGCTCGAACACTGGGGTGCCGAGATCGTGGTGGCTCACGGTGCGCTCTATCGGCCGGCTGAACTGCCCGGTTTCGCCGCGGTCCGCAATGAACAAATCGCCGGGCTGGTGACCTATCATATCGCCGGTGCCGCATGCGAAATCGTGACGTTGGATAGTCTGCAGGAAGGGCTGGGCATCGGCACGATGCTGATTGAGGCCGTTCAGGAGGCGGCGATCTGCGCCGGCTGCCGGCGGCTGTGGTTGATCACCACCAACGACAACACGCACGCGCTTCGGTTTTACCAGCAGCGGGGGTTCAGATTGGTTGCTCTTCGACCGGGGGCTATTGACGCCGCTCGCAGCATCAAGCCGGAGATTCCACGGCTCGGCAACGATGGCATTCCGATCCGCGACGAGTTGGAATTGGAAATCTCACCACTGAAAGCCGCCGCGCAAGGGGACGAGGCGCTGTGATAGCTCATCGGTGTAATCCTTGAGCTGCCGCATCAGTGCATCCCACTCGTCGCTGGCCAGGGCCGTATGCGCGGCATTCAAATCCTCGGCCGCGAAACCGACGAGCCGTGCCGGATAGCTGCCATAGGCCGTATGCCAGGCATCGGTCGGCGCCAGGCCGAGTTCCTGCGCCTTCGGCAGCAACTCCTCCAACACAAAACGCCGATAGGCGTTCTCCTTGCCCGAACGAATGTTGTAAGACAACAAAAGCTTGACCTGCACGCTCGTTTCACCCCTTTGCACCCAACCATGATAGCGAGGAATCAGACCGCTGTCAAATCAGATTAGCGGTTAGGCGTCGTTTTGACACTTGACCCTAAGCCTAGTATAATCTTCGTTTAGTGGCTGTTGGGCCACATAAGTTATTATCCTCCAAGGAGCAGGGAAATCGTGGGGCAGGAAGTTAGCACCCTCAATATCCCGCCGCGCAAGGTCGTCAAAACCATTGCCGTGGGCCAGGAAGTCGAGGGAATCGTCAAGCGGGTCACCGAATTCGGTGCCTTTGTGGATATCGGCGTGGGCCGCGATGGGTTGGTGCACGTCTCTGAGATGGCTCAGGGTCGTGTCACCAAAGCCTCCGACGTCGTCAAGGAAGGCGATAAGATCCGGGTATGGATCAAGGAGCTGGATCGGGACAAGAACCGCATCAGCCTCAGTATGGTCGCACCCGGTACGCGCACCTTGCGAGACCTTGAAGAAGGCATGGTTGTCACCGGACGCGTGACGCGCCTGGAACGCTACGGCGCCTTTGTAGATGTCGGCATTGGCCGCGACGGCATGCTGCACGTCAAGGAAATGGGCCGTGGCTACGTCGAGAAGCCCGAAGACGTACTCAAGATCGGCGACGACATCCAGGTGCAGATCGTCGGGATCGATCAGCGCCGCGGCCGGGTCGACCTCAGCATTAAGGAACTGCTGCCTCCCGAGCCCGAGCCTGTAGCAGTTGCGCATGCGGCGTCCAAAGAGCCCGCGGGCTCCGAGGTCGCAGTGGTCGAAGAGGAGTTCACTTCACCTTTTGAACTCGCCTTCCAGCAAGCCAATCAGGCAACGGACCGGCGTCGTGAACGGCGCAAGAAGTCCCGCTTGTGGGAGCCGGAAGAAGACGAGGAAGAAGACCTCATCAGCCGCACTATCGAGCATCACCGCCGAAGCAAGGGCCTCTAGACACCCCTCTTCGCTGCTCCAAGCTCCATATAGGTTAAAAAGTAAACGGTGTGGGTTGTCGTAGCCCACACCGTTCTTCGCGTTAACCCGACGTGCGGCTCTTCAATCCAACCGCACACTCACCATTTCCCCCGCCGGGATGCCGTTGCTGTTCAGCGGCACCTCGACCACTCCTTCCGAGCGCACCAGCGTGAAGATGAGGTTCGATTTGCCGAAGACCGGCACGGCCCACGTCTCTCCGTCTCGCTGCTCCAACCGCACGCGCACGAAATCCGCGCGGCCGCTGCCCGCGGGGATGTTGCGCGCCAACCTTGCCGCGGTCGTTCGGATCAACTGCGGCTGCGCACCCAACAACAATCGGATCGTGGGCGCCACGAAATGTTTGAAGATGTTGATGCACGACACCGGATTGCCAGGCAAACCCATGACCGGCTTGCCGTCACACACAGCCAGGATCGTGGGCTTGCCGGGGCGTATGGCCACGCCGTGAACTAACACGCCCGGCGCGCCAAGTTGGTTGATCGCGTTGGCAGTCAGGTCGCGATAGCTCACCGAACTGCCCGCGGTGATGACCACCACATCGGCGTCATCGAAGGCACGCCGCACCGCCGCATCCAATGCCTCCTGCCGATCAGGGGCAATGGGATAAGTCATCGGAGTGCCGCCTGCCTGGCTGACCAGGCCTGCCAGCGTGTAGCTGTTGATATCGCGCACCTGGCCAGGGCCGGGCTCCTGGTCAGGGGGCACAACCTCATCCCCCTGGCTGACAATGCCCACGCGCGGCCGCTGCGTCACAGCCACCTCGGTCAGACCCAGGGCCAGCAGCCCGCCGATATCCTGTGGGCGCAGCGTATGACCGGCAGCCAGGATCGTTTCGCCCTGCTCCACGTCTTCGCCCGGCTGGATGCAGTTTTCTCCTGCGGCAGCCGGCCGGTATACCTCGATGCCGTAAGGCTCGAAACCGGGCTGCAACGGCGCGCTGCCGAACATTGGCGCGCCGATGCGGTGCGTGTTCTCGACCATCACCACTGCATCGGCACCCGGGGGCACCATGCCGCCGGTATGCATCAGCACCGCCCGGCCCGCTCTCAGCGTTATGTCTGCCTGGGTGCCCATCGGCACCTCGGCCACCACATCCAGATAGGCCGGCGCGCCTGTCGACGCGCCGTGCGTGTCAGCCGCCAGCACCGCATAGCCATCCACGGTGCTGCGCAAGAAACTAGGCAAACGGTGCGGGGCCGTCACTGCTTGGGCCAGCACGCGGCCCAGGGCCTCAATCACCTGCACGCGTTCTGCCACTGCACGCGGCGCGAAGTGGCCCAGGAAGATTTCCCAGGCCTCCTCAGCGGTTTTAAGAGTCAGAAACTGCGTCATATCAGCGACCGGCTGCAAGCAGGACCGCGATGGCTCCGGCAAGCACAGGCGCCAACAAGGCGATGGCCAGAAGCAGGATCAACAACGGCAGCGCGACCGCCAAAAGTGCTCGTTCGAACGATAATGCGTGGCTGACAGCCGTAGCTTTGACATAGATCGCGATGCCCCACACGAAGGCAACCACCCCCAAGATCACACCCAACACCGGGACGCGGCCGAACACGTCCAACACGTGCGGCACGGCAAACAACGCGGTCGATCCGAAGAAGCTGTGCAAGGCGCCACGACCGCCGAGCAGTTTGGCAAATAGCATCACCCAAACCCCGTAGCCCAGCCATGTGCCAAGGGCTGCGGCCGCCAATGGGAAAGCCCCATCGGCAAATGGCCGAGACAGCCAGCCGCCCACCGCCTGAAAGGCCGCCCCGACCGGCGCAGGCAGCCGGGTCGGCAGTGCGGACACTTCGGTGCCGATGGTCAGGCCCAAGTCAAAGGCCTCCGCGATCTGCTGGCGTTTCTCCGCTCCTACCCCCAGGCCTTCCAGCGTCGGCGCCGCAGCTTCCAGGGCCTGGCGGACTTCTGCGCGGGCCGCACCTGCGTCCGCCACCTCCTTCGTCCGCGCGTTTCCGGCCAAATCCAACACAAAAGCCGGCAGGCCCGCCACCAACGCAACGGCCACGATCACCAGGAAGCCTTGCAGGAACGCATCGGAACGTGCGGCCAAGGCCGAGAACACACTCGTCCGCAACTGGGCAGCGCCCCACAGGTCACGCAACCATGCTTTCATCGCTCACCTCCCCGCCGCCAGGAGTGCAATCACCGCGGAAACCATGCCCCCCGCCGCCAGCCAAAACATCCCGTAGACGACAAAAGGCAGCAGCGTCGCGCCCAGGGCCGGCTTCCAGGGCAGGCGATGGGCCACACGCAACGCCTTATAGCGGAGAATCAGTTGCCAGGTTTGGAGCACACCGCCGATGACGAAAAAGGGAATGAACCCGAGGCCGCGCAGCAAGAGCGGCGTAGACGCCAGTGCGGTGGCGCCCAAGGTCTGGTTCAAGCTGCCCTGCCCGCCGAGCAACCGGGCAAACAGATGGGCTAACACGCCGTAAGTCAGCCAAGCCAGCACTGCCGCACACGGCCAAAACAGGAGATTGAGTGCAGCGGCATTGAGGTCAGGCGCGCCAAGCTGTCCCGGCAGCATCTGCCACACGGCGTCCCAGCTCCTTTGAAACGCGGCCATTCCTTCGGCATCCGCGGCCATTCCGGGCCACCAGCTCTGCTGTTGTAGAGCCTTCAAGACGACCTGCTTGATGGCATCCAGGCTGGGAGTGACCGTCCAGGCCAGGGCCCGGCCCACCAGGCTGAGCAGGGCGGCGCCGGCCCCGATCAGCGTCACCAGGAAAAGGCCCTCTATAAACGGATTATCATCATCACGCAGTTCCTCGAAGGCCTCACTATCGAGAAACAACGCCCTGAACATCAGTGCCAGCGATAAGGTGCGATGCCCCATGCTTCTGCTCCTTCCAGGGTGAGGTTGAACCAACCGTCCAGAGTATAGCACACCCACCAATGGGCCCCAAACACCCGATGAATTCCAAATGTGTCCGGAATCGAGGCTTTAGCCGGTCAAACATGCGGTCCCGAGGGGCCAGAAACCGGCTGAAGCCTCGATTCCAGAACGCTATGGGCCAGGGCTTCTTCTTCGGCGCGACTGCTGATTTCACCATCCAACCAGGCAGCGCGCAGCCGCTCGAGGATGCGCCGGTAGACCGGCCCGGGTGCGATGCCCATCCGCTGCAGGTCGTCGCCGGTCAAAACCGCATGCACGTGTTGGAGCCGGCGCTGATACAGATCAAGGCGTTGGCGCACGAGCCAATCATCGGTGACCACGCGCAACAGGAAACGGGCCTCCTCGCTGGTTTCATCCAGAACCTTCACGATGGCGCTGGGCGAAAGGCTGAGGGTGCTCAGGATCGCTGCGCGATCCGCCAGGGCATGCACTTCCAGGATCAAATCGCGGTACTCTTTCCGAATCTTCAGGCGCGACAGAAACTCTACAACCGCCTGCGCAGGCAGCGAGTAGGTGAGCAACGCCAGATAGAGCCTGGGCGCGGCAGCCGCATCGGGCGCCGGAACAGCCGTGGATGGCTGCTCAGGGCCTGGCGTCGACAACAGCGCGGCGCGCAGCTCCGCTGCTTTGGCCACAAACCCTCCATTGCAGCGCAGCAAAGGATGCAGTTTGGCCAACACGCCCAATTCCATCAAACGGCACAGGGCGCGTTCAGGCCGCGCCTCGGCCAGAAGCAGCTCCAACTCGTGGCGCACACGTTCGCCGGTGATGCGATCCAACAGATCCAGCGCGCCAGAGATCAGCTCCTCGGTGCGTCCCTCGATCGTGAAGCCGAAGCGCTGCTCAAAGCGCGCCGCGCGCAAGATGCGCGTTGGATCTTCGACGAAGCTGAGGCTGTGCAAGACGCGTATCAGACCATCCTCAAGGTCCTTGCGACCGCCGTAGAAGTCCAGCAACTCCCCCCAACGATCGGGGGTCAGGCGCACAGCCAGGGTGTTGATCGTGAAATCCCGTCTGTGAAGATCTTGTTTGATGCTGCTGCGCTCAACTGTCGGCAGCGCGGTGGGATGTTCATAGAACTCAGTCCGCGCAGTGACGAAGTCCAGGGCTTCCGGCAGCGCCTTCTCGGAAGCCAGCGTCCCGTTGCCGGCTCGGGCCCCCAGGATGGCCTCAGGCAGGATCCATTTGGCTGTGCCAAACCGCCGGTGACTGCGCACCCGGCCCCCGAGTTGATGGGCTAATGCCTGCGCCAATCGAATGGCATCCCCCTCAACAACCAGATCCACATCGAAGGTCGGCTCGCCCAAAAGCAGATCGCGCACGAAGCCGCCGACCGCGTACAGGGGGTAGCCCAATTCACCGGCGGCCGCGCCGGCTTGCCGCAACAAACCCAACAGCGCTACCGGGAGCGCCTTGACCATCAGTTCTTCCAGAGTCTCGATCCGCGCGGCGGCGGGGGCCGTCCATTGCTTGATCAGGTCGGTGCGTGTGACAATCCCCAGAAGCTTGCCTGAGCGCGGGTCGAGCACGGGCACCTGCCCCCAATCCTGGTCCGTCATCACCTTGCGCAGCATCGCCACCGAGTCATCCGGGGTGACATAGACCTCACCGGCGCGCATGTAACGGCTGACCGGGTGCTGTTCGAGGCCGTGATGCATCGCACGATCGATCTCGCGGCGAGTGAGCATCCCCACGATGCGGCCATTCTCCAGCACCGGGAATCCCTCGAAGCCGTATCGGCGCCCGCGCTCTGCCGCCGCGCCGATGGTGTCGGTGGGCGCCAACGTCTGCGGCTCGCCGTAAGACATGATCTGGCCGACCGTGACCGTGGGATGCACCTCGCTCTGCAACAAGTAGACCAAAGCCTCGAACACGCTGGGCAACGAACCGTCGCGCACCAAAGCGGCCGCAGCGCGGCTGTGTCCGCCTCCGCCGAATGCCTGGGCGATCTTGCCGACATCGATCGCGTCGCTGGTGCTCCGTGCCACCATTTGGATGGTATCACGCATCTGGACCAGCAAGAAAAGGCCGTCCGGCTCGTATAGGCTGCGCAGCTCATGAGCCAGGGTGGAAATCTCATCCACCGGCTCGGCAACCGTTGCAGAGGCAATGATGACGGAGTGCCCATGAAACTCGTAGGGCTGGCTATTATCGGCCAGTTGCTGATAGAGCTGGCGCTGCTCGTCCGTGAGCGGATGATGCAGGAATTTATTGACAAGCAGGAGGTTCGCGCCCCGCTCCAGAAGCCAGGCAGCGGCGCGTATATCACGCGCGGTGGTCGTTTGATAGCTCAGCGCGCCAGTGTCTTCGTAGATGCCGAGCATTAGCAAGGTTGCTTCCAGCGGGTGCACGGCCAACGCCTCGTTGGCGATCCGTTCCACCAACAGAGTCGTCGTGGCGCCCGTTTCTTCGCCGGAGAACGTCCAGCCCACAGGCAGTTCGCGCATTTGGGGGTGATGATCAAGAATCACACCGGTGGTGCCCGGGTGCATGCCGCGCACCGGCTGGATCGTCTGCGTGTCGACAAGTATCACATTGTCGACGCGTCCCTTGGGCAGTTCGTCCAGGCGCATGAAGGGCAAAACATCCCGGTAGTCGGCCAGAAACGCCTCAAGATTCCGGTTCAACTGGCGCGGCAGCACCGGCACGGCCTGGGGATAAAGACGCGCCGCGGCCAGCATGCTGGCTAAGGCATCAAAGTCAGTATGCTCGTGAGTCAACACAAGCGTAGGAAAGGTCGCACGGCTGGGCATGTTTGTCTTATCGCTATTATCATGACTGATCGGGCGGCTGGCGGCAGCGGCGTCAGTGCCGCTGAAGACCTCGAAAGCAGCGCCCCCGACCCTGATAGTCAAACGCCCGGCTTGATGCCGGGCGTTGTTTCAGATAGTTACGCCAACTGACTTCAGCGCCGGCGTTGAGCGCATTGGCTGCAAACGGTGGTGTGGCTTAAGACGGCCAGCCGCTCCGGCTCGATCGGCCTGCCGCACCGCTCACAGCGGCCATACATCCCCATATCGAGTTGCTCTAGTGCTTCGTCGATCTCGGCCAGATGCTGTTCGGCGCGACTGCACAAAGCCAGGTTGAGCTCCCACTGGTAGATCATGGGATCACCCTCGCCCAACTCGTAATCGCCTTTCGTCTCCAGGCGGACTCGGAGTTGCTCGAGTTGCGCGATCACTTCCGCGCGCTCCGCAAGGAGCCGCGCGCGCGCCTCAGTAAGCTGGTCTTTGTTCGTGGTCATCGCTGCTGGATCTCCCAGTCAGGCGGACATCGGACCCTCAGGCCTTGATGTCCTCATCAACGGAAGGGGCATCCTCACCTGGCAACGCCTCAGCCACGGCAGCTTCGACCTCGGGCTTCCCAGCCTCGACGGCTGCTACAATTTCTTCCTCAACCTCAGCGACCGCTGACTCGACTTCTTCCCCGGCCTCGACGACCGCCGCCTCGGCTTCTTCCGTGGCCTCGACGACCGCCGCCTCGGCTTCTTCCGTGGCCTCAACAACCGCCGCCTCGGCTTCTTCCGTGGCCTCGACGACCGCCGCCTCGGCTTCTTCCGTGGCCTCAACAACCGCCGTCTCGGCTTCTTCCGTGGCCTCGACGACCGCCGTCTCGACTTCTTCCTCGACCTCAACGACCGCCGTCTCGACTTCTTCCGTGGCCTCAACGACCAACGCTTCGGCCTCGGTCTCCAGTTCAGCGGCGACAGCCTGAACCGGCTCAGCCTCTACAGCCGTTGGCTCGACCGCTTCGGTCTCAACGACCGCTTCAGGCTCGGGCTCAACCGCGCTCGCCTGGCGTTCGCGGTAGCTGGCAGCCCATTCAGCCCACTCCGTTTCGGACACCTGGCGCAAGCTCAGGCCGATCCGGCGGCGTTCCGGTTCCACACGCAAAACGCGCAGCAGCAAGAGGTCGCCAGGGGAAACCAGGCTCTGCGGATGATCCGGCCGGATATCAGCCATCTCGGAGACGTGCAGCAGCCCCTCAACGCCACTGCGCAGGCGGACAAACGCACCGAAATCGGTGACCCGCGTGACAACAGCTTCAACCAGCTCATTGGGGCTGTACAGGTCCTCGATGTGGCTCCACGGATCGGGTTGAACGCGCTTCAGGCTCAGGCCGACGCGCTCGCGCTGCTTGTCGATACGCAGAACCTTGACTTCGATCTCCTGGCCGACCTTCAACACCTCGCTGGGATGTGCCACCGGGAACCAGGCCAGTTCAGAGATGTGCACCAGACCGTCAGCCCCGCCCAGGTCGACAAACGCGCCGAACTCAGACAGGCTGCGAACGATGCCCGTGCGCACCTCACCCACCTGGATGTCATCCAGCAACTGCTTGCGATGCTCGCGCTGCCAGCGCCGGCGTGCGGCGCGCTCAGACATGATCAAGCGCCGACGCTTGCGGTCGACCTCAACCACCTTCACCGGGATGGTCTTGCCCATGTAGGTGGCAAGATGCGCGCGGCGATCTTCGGGTGACATATCGCGCGGCAGCGAAGAGATATGCGACGCCGGCACGAAGCCGCGCAGCTTACCGAAGATGACTTCCAAGCCGCCAGCATTGTGACCGCTGACCTCGGCCTCGAACATCTCATTGTTGTCCATCATCTGCTGGGCGACCAGCCAGTCTTTCTCTTGAAGCGCGCGCGAGAGCGAGACGATGAGGTTCCCTTCCCGATCGGACGGCTGCAGGATGTACACCGGCCAGGTTGTGCCTTCCTTGAGTTCATCGAAGGTGCCCTTGTCGAGCCGGCTCAGGTCATTGGCCGGCACGATGCCTTCTCGCTTCAGACCCAGGTCGATGACGACCTCCTGAGGGCTGACGGAGATGATGGTGCCTTCGCGAATATCTCCGCGCTGCGGCATGTCGTACCCTCCCTGGTCGAGAAGGGCTTGCATCGGATGCACTTCAGCAGGCGGCTTGGTGGGGGGCAGAATGGTAGTCATAGGAACAGGAACCTCCGAACGATAGATTGAGAAGATCTCTTGGGATGCTATAGCCCAAGGCAAAAGCGCGGCCCGGTTAACGCCACCGCTTCCATCGCGCGGTCACCGGACCCTGGGCCGCTGGAAGCTAACTCTGTTTTACACGCGCAAAAATCCTCGCCTTGCGAGACTGAGGTATTATAAACGAAAGGCGCGGTGGTTGTCAACGCACCGCGCCCCTCATTCAAAGCCGCGGCGTTCAGCGGCCGAGCCTGGCCTTGAGGCTTTGCGTCAACGCGGGCACCACCTCAAAAAGATCGCCGACGATGCCGTACCGTGCGATAGCGAAAATCGGTGCGTCCTTATCCTTGTTGATCGCCACCACCATCTTGGCGCCGCTGATGCCGGCCAGATGTTGGATGGCGCCGGAGATGCCGCAGGCGATATAGAGGTCGGGGCGCACGGTTTTGCCGGTCTGCCCCACCTGGTGCTGATACGGGATCCAGCCAGCATCCACGGCCGCGCGGGAGGCGCCCACCGCAGCGCCGAGGGTCTGGGCCAACTGGCGGATCGGCTCGAAGCCTTCGGGACCCTTCACGCCGCGACCGCCAGCGACGATGATGCCTGCATTCTCAACGCTGAGCTCGCCGGTCTCGGTGACCGTCACGGCTAACACCTCTTCCGCGGCGGCAAGGCCATCCAGCGACACCGCCAAAGGCGTAATCTCGCCCGTGCGGGCGGCATCACGCGCGGGCAGCGAGAAGCTGCGGCCGCGAATCGTGGCCATCTGCACTGGGCCGCGGAAGGCGACGGTGGCGATGATGTTGCCGGCAAAGATCGGCTGGTCGGCCGTCAAATTGCCTGCCGCATCGAGATGCAACGCCTGAGCTTCTGCAGCCAGGCCGATGTTCAGCTCGGCCGCAACCAGAGCGGCGATGTCGCGCGCACCGGCTGTGGCCGGCGCCAGGATCATGCGTGGGTTGACGGCGCCGATCGCAGCCTTGAGCGCCGCCGCATATGCATGCGTACGGAACAGGGCGAACTCCGGCGCGTCGACCAGCAACACGCGATCGGCGCCGTAGGCAATCGCATCGGCCGCCAGGCCGCTCACGGCCTGGCCGGCTACCAACGCCACCACCGGTGCACCCAGTTGGCGGGCCATCTCATGCGCCTTGCCCATGATCTCCCATGAAGTCGGCCGGGCGATGCCCTGAATGTGATCCACGTAAACCAAAATGCTCATTGTCATCTTCCTTTTGTTCGCTCAGATCACTTTCTCGGCAATAAGCGCGCCGGCCAGGGCCGCGGCCTTCTCGGCCGGCGTGTCGCCCTGGATGAACTCGCATTTGCCTGTGTGCGCCGGCGGCTTGCGGATGTTGGTCCACTCCAGCAACGCCGCATCCGCACCGATCTTGCTCATGTCCAGGCCCGGCAAATCCTTGGCCCTGGCAGCAGGGTACTGCATCTTGGAAGCCTTGCGGATGCCCACGAAATTGGGGTAACGCGGCTCGTTGATTTCCTTGCTGACTGCAATCACGGCGGGCAGCTTCACCCGCACGGTCTGCATGACGCCATCCAACGACCGCAGCAGCGTGGCATGCTCTTCGTTCACGTCGATCACTTTCGCCACACTGGAGACGAACGGCACGCCCAGTTTGACAGAGAGGCCGGCCCCCACCAGGCCGCTGCCGCCATCCACCGATTGCTTGCCGGTGAGCACCAAGGTGCAGCCGCCCATTTTCTTGATCGCCTCGGCGAGGATGGCCGCGGCACCCCAGGCATCGCTGCCGTCAAAGGCTGGGTCGGAAAGCAACACTGCCTCCTCGATCCCCATGGCCACCGCGCGCTTGAGCGCTTCGGTTGCCGCCTCACTGCCCAGGGTGATCGCAACCGTTTCACCCTCAAAGCGCTCTTGAAGCTGCAACGCTTCCTCGACCGCGAACTCATCCCAGGGGTTAAGCACCATCGTCACCCCCAGGTCATCTGAGCCGACATCCTGCGGCCGCACCTCGGCCAACTCCTCGGAATCGGGCGTCAGCTTGACACAAACTACAAACTTCATACGAATGACCTCCTTTTCATCGGACAGAAATATCAGTTGCTCCCCATCAGTTCACCCACCCGCTGAGGAGCACCCAAATGTTGCAGGTCAGGAGCCAGCCGGTATACGCCGACCTCCAAAGTATAAGGGCCCACGCCAGGATCGGCAGCGACCGCGAGCCGATGCGCGTCGCGCACCCGGTCGCCGGGCCGCCACAGGCTTGACGGGTAGTAGGCGCCGCCCGGTTGGTGGTCGCTCTGCCCCACGACTGCGCCGGCCGCGTTCACCAGATGCACGAAGGTGGTGTAATCCCGGCCGAGCGGCGCCAGCGCCTCCCAGTACAAGACCACCGTGAACTCATGTCCCGCGCTGGCCGTCTCGGGCCGGGCCTCATAGCCCGCCAGCCGAAGCTGCTCACCAAATGTCACCCCGCTGCTCTGCGCCGCCTCGCCCCCGCTCGCCGGGCCTGACACGCGCACCAGATCCCCGATTTCCGCGCCTCCGGCGGCCGGTTCCAGGTCGAACTTGACTTCGAGACCCGGCATCGGCTTGATCAGATAGACCGGGCGGCCGCTCGCCAATGCCTGCCCGACCACCGCGGCGACATCTGACCACGCTGCACCGGGTTGAATGAGTGGGAAGAGGCCATCCAGATCAGGGCGCCAGCCTTCGACAAACTTGAGATACCACTGCGGCACCATCTCATCGCGATCATTGCTGACCAGGATCGCGCCTTGCGGGATCGGCTGCGCCAGAACCGACTCCCAGGTGCGGCGCGCCGTAACTTCCCTGCTGCGATCGTTAGCCGTGAAGGAGCGCGCCGCCTGCGATCCCGGCAGCAGGAACGCCAGCAAACCAATCAAACCATAGACAAGAAGCTGCCCGCGGCCTCGCAGGCCGATGCGACCGGCTGCCCACGCCACCGCGCGTCCACATGCCCACACCCCTGCGCCCAGCCACAACGTCCAGATCAGATACGCCGGGATGTAAAACACGTAGATATCGCCGATGCCGTAGAGGAGGTTGAAGCTGACCGTGGCGAGGAATGCAAGCAGGGTCAACGCCAGCCAGGCCGTTCGGTTGCGCTTCAAGCCCACCTCGGCCCGGCGGAAAACCAGCGCCACCAGGTAGGCCAACCCAATCGTCCCCAGGGCCACGCCGGGCCAGGTCAGCTCATGAACGAAGCGCTGGGCAAGCCCGGCCACTGCTGAGCCGAGATCGCCCCTGCCGCCCAACGCCGAGCTGAAGACGCTGCCGCTGATGTGCTCCAGAAAGCCGGCCAGAGTGGCCTGGTAGAGCGTGAGCGTCTGGCCCGGCCCCACCGTAAGCCGGGAATAGGGCGCAAGCGGCGCGCGCAGCGGGATATAGAGGTAGAGGAAGAGCGGCGCGAGGCAGAGGGCGCCCGCAAGCAAAGCACGACCGCGGATCCTCTGCTTCGAAGGCCCCGCGCCGGCCGGATGACGCGCCAGCGAGAGGAAGGCCGCAATGGCCGGCAGCAGCAGCAGAGTCGTGCGGTGATGGGCAAGGCTCAAGCCACACAGCAACGCCACCGTGTACAGGAGGTTGTCCCGCAGGCCGGCCGGCCGCTCAGCCCAGATCAGGAGCGCCAACAGCGCAGCAGCCACAAACGCGGCATGCAGCGTATATACCTCGGTGATGACCGCTTGGGACCAAAAGGTGGGCGTCACGGCGAAGGCAGCAGCCGCGCACAGGGCGGCCAGGCGTCGGAAGAGAGGTGCTGTGGACCGGCCGGCCGCGCCATCCAACAGGCGCAGGCCGCGCACGACCACCAGATAGACCAGTCCCACCGTCACGCCGCCCCAGGCCGCGGAAAACAGGTTCATCCGCCAGGCCGGATCACCCCAGGGCAAAAGATGCGTCCAAAGCCAGCCCGCCATCAAATAGAGCGGATAGCCGGTGGGATGGGCAAACCCGCCGAGCCAGGCCGCAAACTGGAATTCGGCCGAGTCGCCCCATAACAGCCCCGGCGCCAGGGTGCGCAGGAACAACGCAAACGCCGCGAGGCCGGCACCGAGGGCCAGCCAGGTATCGAAATGAGCACGCAAAGAAACCAGGTTTCTGCCAGAAACCTGGTTTCTCGGCCCGCCAAACTCAGTCCCTGACATCTAGCTCCACCCAATCCACCGCAGCGGCCAGGGTTCGGAAGTCACCGGTCACGCGCAAAAAGGCGTCGCCCACATCGACCACCTCGGCCGCAGTGCCTGGGGTTGCAGCTTGTACGCCGACCAGCACATGGGCCTTGCCGGCCAGTTCCGCAGCCGCCGCGACACGCGAGCCCAGGTTGCGCAGCGCAAGGATGGCGTCCGGGGTGAGGTAGGCGGTCGCGTCCCCTTTGGTGGCCAGGACGACGATGCGGCCCGCCGGAATCGTCGCCAGATAGGCCGCCATTGCATCGGCTTCGAAGCTGTTCGCGGTCGTATCGAAGCCCTGCTTCTCGATCAGTTTGCCGGTGCGCTGGTCGAGCACTGCCACGTTGTAGCCCTGCCGGCCGGCCGAAAGATCGACCTGATGCCCGCCGGCGTCGGTTGCGGTCAGGTACGCCTCTGAGAAACCATGCACCTCAAGATTAACCGGGCTGACGATGCCGGTCGCACCGATGCTGGCGCGGCTGGCAGGGTCAGGAAAAGCCCGGCGAGGGCTCAGCGCCTGAGCGAATTGCAGGCGCACGCGGCTCGGCCCGGCCCGCACCGCAGCCGCCGGAACCGTTGCCTCCACCGTCTGCCAACCGGCCGTGAGCGCGTAGTCCTGCAACACAACTGCATCGTTGACGGTGATCGTCAGGCGTTGGGCCGGCGCGCCATCGTAGGCGAGCGGCGCGATGGCCAGGCGGAGCTTTCGGGCGCCCGGCAGAATCTGAACATTGCTCGGGCCGGCCAACGGCAGATACAGATCGGCCGTCGTAGCGGTGGCCCAGGCTGCGGTGGCGCCGTAGGGCTGCTCATCCGCGCGCACATCCCAACCGCCCCCCAGATACGGCTCCTGGCCCGGCGCGCCGACATCGACGAAGAACGGGAACTGGAGCGCGGCCTGTTCCACGCGATAGACGCGATACCCGTCTTGCTCCCAGACCGGCGGCTCCTGCAGCGGCAGCACATCCAAAGCATACGCCTCGGTCTGCTGCCAGGTGTCCTGATAGGGATAGCGGCCGGTGATGGGCGGGTTCGTCACGAAATAACGCACGTCGTACAGCGCCATCAACTGGCCTGCCTGGGCCCGTGCGGCAGCATCGATCTCAGGCGATGGCGCCTGGTACATCTCCAGATCGGTCAACGCCCTGAAGAGCGGGATGCGCGCGAAATAGTCCATCTTGAAATCAGGCGCGCGGCTGATGTTGCCGCCGATCATCGGTTTGCCGTGCACGGTCTGGAAGTACTGGAGCTGCGTCTGCTCGCTGCCCAGCGCCCCGAAGCTGTTGCGCCAGCCCAGCGGCAACTGCATGATCGCAAACTGCCCCGGCTCCGCCGCGATCTGCTCATAGACCTCGGGCGCACGCGCGTCGGTGGTGGGCAGCGGGACGGCGAGATGCTCCAAGAGGACGAGCGCCGCCAGCAGACAAGCCGCTGTGAGGGCGAGCGGCGCGTTGACACGTGATGGCTGGCCCGCAGCGCGCGGTGCACTGATGCGACTCAACAACCACCAGACGCCGCACCCCGCGAGCACGGCCAGCGCCAACATCAAAATCACGCTGTTACGGTTAGGCGCACGGTTGGCATTGACAAAGGGGATGAAGTGCAATATCGCAAAAGGCAGCGGCAACGTGACCCCTTCGGGCAGCAGATGATCCAGGCTGAAGCGATAGCGACCGTTGACCTGGAGCAGCGGGCCGAGCACTAACACGCCGAAGACGATCGCGCTCCAGACCCACCCCCTCAGCCGACGTCTTCCCAGCCAACCGCCCAGGGCCGCCAGTCCCAGGGTGACCCACCCCAAGAAGACGGTGTTCACATCGCCGAAACGGCTCTTGCCTTCCTCGACCGCGCGCAGCGCGGTCTGCCAGCGCGCGCTGGGCGATAGCCCCTGCGCTTCAGCGCTTCCGAACAGTGGATTGAGATCCGTGGGCGTCACCAACCCCACGACATCCGCACTGAGCTTGAGGCTCTCACCCCAGCCCTCCAGGGCATAATCGCCGCGCAGGAATTCGCGGGCGATGGGGACCAACGCAGGGGACCAAAGCACCGCGGCGATAACCCCGGCAAGCGCCAACCGGCCCACCGCCCGCCAGCGCGATCGCAGCTCACGCCAGCAGGCAAGAAGCAGCACCAAAGACAGCAACACCAGAAAGGACGCGAAGATCATCTCAGCGTATGCCGCAAGCGCGAAGAACAGGCCTGCCATCAGTGCATTCTTGAGGCGCGGCTCGCGCAGCAGCTTCAGCAGATACAGCGCGTAAAACGGCAGCCACTGGGTGGTCACCATGTCATAATGGCCCATTGCCGCGTAGATGGCGCGGTTGGAAGCAAAAGCGTAGATCAGAGCGGCGAGGAGCGCGGCGAGGTGGGCGTGTTGCGTATTGCGTATTGCGTATTGCGTACTGCGCGGTGTGTATTGCGTATTGCGGGTGCTCTGCGGATCGCGGGCGTATTGCTTATTGGGCATGGCTCGCGAGTCCGACTGAACGCCATCCGCAGCAGGCAGTACGTAGTACGTAGTACGTAGTACGTTATACGTCAACAAATACGCCCCGAATCCACTGAGCGCCGTCGCCAGCAGCAGGGTGACATTGCTGGCCAGCGGCAAGTTGAACGCCACCTGCAGCGGCAAGGCCACCACCGCGTTGAAGAAGTTATAGGTGTAGAGGATCAAGTCAATGCCGAGCGGGTACCAGATCAGGTCAGAGTGCAGTGGACTGGCGCCGAGGTCCAACAGGGCATGCTTGAAATACCAGATGTTCCAGGCGAAGGTCGATTCGTCAAAGGCCCAGGTAGCCGTTCCGGGCAGGCGCGTGCTCAGCCGCGCGATCAAGGGCCAGGAAAGAATCAAAGTGAGAACGGCCAGGGCGCCGAAGACCAGCCCGGATGGTTTCGGCCAGGGCCATCGCCTGGACTCCAACGGCGGTTCACTCGTCTTCATGGGGCGCTACCCTTTTTGCATTGAGCCTGCCACTGCCGCTCCAGTCCTTCAGCAAGGCCGATCGCAGGCTGAAAACCCAGCAGAGAGACTGCCAACTGCGTATCAGCCCAGGTATCCCGCACATCGCCCGGCTGTGCCGGTAGACGACGGATGCGGAGGTCAGCGCCAGTCATACTTGAAATGATCGCCAGAACTTCGTTCACCGATGCACGCGACCCCCCGGCAATGTTGAGCACCTGGCCCGTCGCCTTGCCTGCCAGGCAAGCCGCGCCGGCAGCCAGGAAGGCGCGGACGACATCTGCCACGAACGTGAAATCGCGCGTCTGTGCCCCGTCGCCATACAACACGATCTCCTGGCCCAGCGCGGTTGCCGTGAGGAATCGCTGAAATGCCATGTCGGGGCGCTGGCGCGGCCCGTAAACCGTGAACAGGCGCAGCGAAAGTGTGGGCAGGTCGTAAAGACCGGCATAGAGCCGGCAGAGATGCTCCGCCGCCAGTTTGGTGACGCCGTAGGGGCTGAGGGGCGCGGGGGCCGCGGACTCGCGCAACGGCATCTCGGGCAGATTCCCATAGACCGATGACGAGGAAGCATAGACGATCGGAATCTTGCCTGCGGCCAGGCCTGCCTCCAGGAGGCGCTGGGTGGCCAGGATATTGTTGCGCGCATACACCTCGAACTGGCTGCCCCAGCTGCTGCGGACACCCGGCTGGCCTGCCAGGTGATAGATCAGCCCGACGCCATCCAGCAGGCGGGGCATCTCTGCCTCCACCAGATCGGCCTCGACCAAACGGAAACGCGGGGAGGCCAGCAGGCCGCCAAGGTTCGCCTGCTTGAGATCACGGCCATAGTAGTCCGTGAAGCAATCGACGCCAAGGACGTGCTGGCCCTGCGCCAACAAGGCCTCGCACAGATGGGAGCCGACGAAACCGGCCGCGCCCGTCACCAGAATCAGCCGCCCCGGAAAACCGTCTGCTGCAGGATCGATCATCTCACCCTACTCATTCCAGGCCCCGCGGTTCATCGCCCGCCGCGCCGATAGTCCCCGCTTGAGGTGTAACCGGGCCATCCAGTTGCTCGCGGATCGCATAGATCGGCTTGTTTTGAGCCTCATGGTAGGTGCGCGTGATCATCTCCGCCAGCAGTCCCATGCTCAGCAACTGCACGCCCAGGACCAGCAGCAAGACCGCAAGCGACAACAACGGCCGCGCACCGATGTTCTCACCCAGCACCAGCTTCACGAAAGTCAGGTAGATGCCGATCAGGAATCCTGCGCCGAACGATGCCAGGCCGGCCCCACCAAAAACATGGAGCGGTCGCGTCGAGTAGCCGAGCAAGAACCGAACCGTGATCAGGTCGAGGAATACCCGAAAGGTCCGGCCGATGCCGTACTTGCTTTTGCCAAACCGGCGCTTGCGATCATTGACCGGCACCTCGGCAACCCGCACGCCCATCCAGCTTGCCAGCGCCGGGATGAAGCGATGCAGCTCGCCATACAAGCGGATGTTCTTAGCGACCTCGCTGCGGTAGGCCTTCAACGAGCAGCCGTAATCGTGCAACACAACCCGTGTGGCGCCGGAAATCATCCGGTTCGCCATCAGCGATGGGAGGCGCCGGCTCAGGAAAGGCTCCTTGCGCTCGGTGCGCCAGCCGCTCACGATGTCGTAGCCCTCGTCCAGCTTGGCCAGGAGGCGCCCGATATCGCGCGGGTCATTCTGCAGGTCAGCATCCGAAGTCACCACGACCTCGCCGCGCGCGGCCGCGAAGCCGGCCGCGAACCCGGCCGTCTGGCCGAAGTTGCGTCGAAAACGGATAATGCGCCAGCGAGGATCTCGGTGATGAACCTCGCTCAGCCTGGCAAAGCTGTCATCCGTGCTGCCGTCGTCCACTACGATGACTTCGTACGTCCGGCCCAGCCCATCGAGTGCGGCGGAGAGCTCGCCGTAGAGAGGCGCTATGTTCTCCCCCTCGTTGTACAGGGGTATCACGATCGAAAGCGCTAAAGCCATGCTAACCCTTTCTGCGCGCGCGCCGCAGCCCTTGGCCCAGGTACAACACCCCGCCCACCAGCCCGGAGGCGACAGTCACCGCATAGATGGTGAGTGAAAGAGCTACGGCGCTCGCCTGCGGCACGCCAACGCTGCCCAACAGGGTCACATAGGTAAGCTCCCGCACCCCCAGGCCGCCAAACGCCGGCAGCAAGAGCGCGACGGATGTAAGCGGCACAAAGACAAAGAAGAGCAGAGGCGGCAAACGCAGGCCCAGGCCCAGTGCGATCGCGGCGTTCCAGCCGATCTGGATCAGGTTGAATACGACCGAAGCCGTGACTGCCCGCGCCAACAAAGCCGGGCTGTAACTGCTCAAGCCCGAGGCAATCGTTGCCAGCTTGGATGTCCTGACCAGGCGGGCCGTAAGCCCGGCGCCCTGCGCCCAGCGCCGCCACCACGGCCTCGTCAACAGCCAGGCGGCCGCAATCCCGCCGAACAGCAACAGCGCGATCAGGCCCAGAACGGGGCCCGGCGCCAAATCCGGCCTGACCGCGCCCGCGATCAAGCCCATCGCCAGCAGCGCCATCAGCCCCAGGTAACGATCGACGACCACGCTGTTCAAGACCGGCCCGACCCGCCGCTCGTCACGCGAAAGCTCCAGCACCCTTACGGCATCTCCGCCAAAACCTGTGGGCAGCAACACATTGAAAAAACCGCCCACAAAGTACCACAGCATCAGTTCACCCAGCGAGCGGTGCACCTGAAGCGCCTGCAGCAACACCTGCCAGCGCAGCGCGCGCATAGCAATACCGAGTAAAAACAGACACCAGGCTACGGCAAGCCAGGTGAGATCCATCTGGGCGAGCGTGCTTTTGAGATCACTCCACTGCACGCGGCGCATGACCACGAATAGCAGGATGGCGCTGATGCTGATCTGCGCGACGGCGTATAGACGCTTGCGTGATGGCCGCGAACGCTGCCGGGTAGAACTGGAATCCACGGGCTAAGTGTACCCCAACTCAGCACGGTTGCCAATTGTACACAGTTGGCAATTGTGCTAAACTCCTGCGTTGTCAGCTATGAAATCCTCTCGTCCCTGGTACACTGACCCCCGCGTGCATGTCGCTGTCATCCTGCTGGTTGCCGGCTGGTTCCGGCTGTGGCAGATCGACAGCATCCCGCCCGGCTTGTTCGGCGATGAGGCGACTAACGGCCTGGATGCCCTCGACATCCTCGCTGGCCGCGGGGCCATCTTCTTTCCGGCGAATTTCGGCCGCGAAGGCTTGCACATGTGGCTCATCGCCGCCATGTTCCGGCTGTTGGGGGTTGTGCCGCTCGCGCTGCGACTCCCATCGGCCCTGGCCGGCATCTTCACCGCCCTCGCAACGTACTGGCTCGGCAGAGAACTGCTGGCTGCGAAAGACTCTGAAAGCATCCTGAGCGGAGCCGGGGTGGGGGCCCCGACGCAGTCGAAGGATGCGACCCTTCCCAAGGGCCACGCCGCCCCTTCGACTCCGGACGCCGGGCCGCTGCCCGGCGCCTCCGCTCAGGGTGCTCCTAACAGATTAACAAGTGCGGCCGGCCCCTGGGACCTGCTGCCACTGGTTGCGGCGCTCTACCTTGCCACCTCCTTCTGGCACGTGCACTTCTCTCGCTTCGGCATCCGGGGGGTCTTCACGCCCCTGTTCGGCGCGCTGGCCTTTGCAGCCTTCTGGCGCGGCACGAACCGCAACGCCCGTGGATGGTTTGTCATCAGCGGCGCCTGCCTGGGTCTGGCGGCTCACTTCTACACGGCCGGCCGTTTCCTGCCCTTCTTCCTCGGCGGATTTCTCGTGGTGCAGTGGCTGGCCGCCTTGATCGCCCGACGCCCGCGAGAAGCGCTCCTGTCCAGGCGCCTGACCGGGATCGTGCTGCTGTTCGTCGTTGCAGCGTTGGTGTTCGCACCGTTGGGGATCTACTTCCTGCAGCACCCCGGCAGCTTCACACAACGAGCCTCGGAAGTGACAGCCTTCGGCGCAGACAATCCCTGGCTGCGCATGGGCCGCGCCGCGGCCGCAAACGTGATTCAGTTCTTCGTGCCGGGCAGCGGTGATGCCGATCAGTTCTACAATCTGCCGCGCCGCGCCGTCTTTGACCCTCTCACCGCCATCCTGGCTCTCCTTGGGCTCGGCCTGCTCATCCGGCGGTGGCGTCAAGGGCCGGCGCTCTTCTTGCTGCTCTGGCTGCCGGCCCTGCTGCTGCCGTCCTTCCTGGCCACCGATCGCTGGCCCACCCTGCCGCGCGTCTTGGGGGTCATCCCTGCGATCTACTTCCTGCCGGCGCTCGGACTGGTGGCCCTGACAAGGCTCGTAACGCGCGCCGCATCTTCCGGCATGAGTGGAATCGAGGCTTCAGCCGGTCAGGTGGCTCGGGCGTCAAACCGCCTGAAGGCTCGCTTCCGGATAGCTGCACTGGTTTTGATCATTGCTGCGCTCGGCGTCCACGCAGCACTCACCTATCGCGACTACTTCCGCGTCTGGGGGCCGTCGGCGGCTACCTTCGATGCCTTCGAAGGGGATATGACGGCTGCCTGGCAGTGGCTGGCCGACCATCCGAGCACGGAGCACGTCTATCTGTCCTCCGACATCTACCGGCATCCCACATTCATGTTGCTGCACGAGCGCGCGACCGTGCAGACCTATTTCCAGCACAGCAACCCCGGGCTGAGTTGGTTCGATGCGCGGCAGGCGCTACCACTGCCACCGCCAGGCGAACCGGCCACCTACCTGATCGCCGCGTCATCCCCCCTGGCCTCTGAGGCCGCGAAGCTGCTCGCACCCTATGCCCGGCAAATAGGAAGCGTGGAAGCGCCGGATGGCCAACCGGCCCTGATCGTCCAGGAAGTGACCGGCGCCGGAGAGGCTGACCTGATGGCGGCAAGCCGGACGCCGCCTGTCTCCTTCACCAGTAGCCTGGCGCTCGGCAATGCGACGCTCAAGCAGACGGATGCCGGCGCCTATGAGCTATGGTTGGAGTGGCGGACGACAGGGCCCGACCCGGAGGCCTGGCGGGCCTATCAATTGGAGATTGCACCCTCGGCTGACGGCGCGGAAAACCAGTGGCAGGTGACCCAGCCCTTCGAGGCGTTCCGCCCGACAGAGTGGGTGGACGGCGGTCGATTCATCACCTGGCACCCGCTCAAGGGCTGGGAGGGCGCGCCGCCCGCGCTGCTGCGCTTGCGCTTGATCGATCAGCGGGATGGGCTGCCGGCAGCAACACCCGACTCGCCCGACGGGTGGCACGAGATCACCGTCGTCCAGAAAACCTCGCAACCGTCACCCTGAGACCCTCGATGCCGCGCGGACGGAGATTCTTGTCCTGAAAATGAGCCGCTTCGCATCCTTCGACTGCGCACTGCGGTGCTCCGCTCAGGATGCTCTGCTTGGTTTTCATCGGCCGTGGTGACATCCGCGGCATGTGTACTTCGCTGGGGTCTCGCCGTAACTGACTTTGGGTGGTTAACCCGCTCAGAACGGCTATCTGGAGCTAACTCACCTTCACACGCCCCAGCACCCAGCGGTGGTGCGACCAGATCTGCTTAAGGCGCCAGGGGAGGCGCAGCCTCTCCAACCAGGCATACTTCATCACCCGCTTGTAGAGGTCGAGATCCCGGCCTAAGTAGTACTCCATAGTGGACCAACGCCAACCCTCGCCCTGGAAGCGGCCTTGCAGCTTCTTGGATCGGATGCCCAGGCGGGACAGCAGCTCGGACGCGGGCATGACCGTATCCGGCCAGGGCGGCGTGTCCAACACCCCCTGCTCCAGGATCTCCACGCCCAGCGCTTCGAGCCTGCGCCGGATCATGCTGATGTTCGTCCAGCGCTCGTCGATCTCCTTGACGAACTCCGGCTCGGCAACGTACTTTCGGAACTGGTAGCCGACCTGCACCGGATTGGGCACGGCCACAAACACCAGCTTATTGGAACAGCGCACCATCTCGGCCAGCAGCGCGTCCGGATTCCCCAGATGCCAGATCGCAGCCCAATTCCAAACGAATTCGTAGCTGCGATCCGGCAACGGCAGCCGCGCCCAATCCTCGGCCAGGATGAGCCGCGCTGACAGCCCCAACTCACCCCAGATGCGTTTGACCCCTTCCAGGCGCTCGGCATGATCATCGACCAGCGTCACCGGCGTCCTGACCTTCGCCAGCGCGACGCTGTTGATGCCGCTCACCCCCGCCATGCCGTACAGCGGCGCCTCAAGCACGGAACTGAAGCCGTAGCGGCCCTTCAAGGCAAGCAGGAAATCGTTGAGCACGAAACGCTCGTAAACCAGGCCGAGGCCTTCGTTGTAGTCAGTCAGGTAGTGCGTCCAGGTGGGTTGGGTAGACGTCATAATTTGGAAAGCTCAGCCCACCTGCTCCACCAGATACTGCGGCAGAGTCATCTGCTCGATCTGGCTGAGTTGCGTCTCGACCCAATCGGCATGATCTTCTTCGTCGTGCAAGATGCTTTCGAGCAACCCTCGGGTGCCGTTGTCGCCCACCTCCACCGCCAGGCGGATGCCCTCGTTGTACAGCTTGACGGCGCCGGTCTCCGAGGCCAGGTCTTTCTCGAATTGAGCCGGCACGTCAGCGCCAATGTGGATGGGGTTCAAATTGCTGACGATGGGCCTGCCCTCCAGGAAAATGATCCGGCCGATCAACTTCTCCGCGTGCCCCATCTCAACGATGGCACGCTTCTCGATGGCCTCGTGCAGCTCGCCATAGCCCCAGTCGGCGCACATCTCGGAATGCACGATGTACTGGTTGATAGCAGAGAGCTCATCGGCAAGCGCAGCGTTCAGGAACTCGATGATTTTGGCGTCGCCCTTCATTGGTGTTTTCTCCTTGTCGACTTGATGCTTGATGCGTGTTGCGTGATAAGTGATACGTGATGTTGGATATTGCGTGTTCACGACCTCACTAACTCACGACCTCACTAACTCACGACCTCACTAACTCACTGCCTCACTAACTCACTGCCTCACTAACTCACTGCCTCACTAACTCACTGCCTACCCTTTCTTCTCCAGCTTCGCCCACGTGTCCTTCAGGCCCAGGGTGCGATTGAAAACCGGGTGGCCCGGCGCGCTGTCCGGGTCAGTGCAGAAGTAACCCTGGCGCAGGAACTGGAAGCGGTCACCGGGCCGGCTCTCGGCCAGGCCGGGCTCCACCTTGCAGCCGGTCAGCACCATCTCAGAGTTCGGGTTGAGGTTGGCGGTGAAATCCTGTCCCTCGGGCGCGTCGCTGGGATCGGCCTTGGTGTAGAGGTAATCGTACAGGCGCACCTCAGCATCGACCGCATGCGCGGCAGACACCCAGTGCAGCGTGCCCTTGATCATCCGGCCGTCGGGCGTGACACCGCCGCCGGATTCAGGGTCATAGGTGCAGAGCAGCTCGACAGTATTCCCGGCCGCATCCTTGACGGCCTCATGGCACTTGATGTAGTAGCCGTGCTTCAGACGCACCTCGCGGCCCGGACCCAGGCGGAACCAGCCTTTGGGCGCGTCCTCGCGATAGTCATCTGCCTCGATGTAAAGCTCGCCGGAGAACGGAATCTTGCGCGTGCCCATGGACTCATCTTCGGGGTTGTTCACCGCCTCGACCCATTCCACCGATGGGCGTCCGTCTGCCCCCACGGGCCAGTTTTCGATGACCACCTTGAGCGGATTGAGCACCGCCATCACGCGATGGACTCGCTTATTGAGATCCTCGCGCACGCAATGCTCCAGCAGTTGGATATCAACCACCGTGTTCGCCTTCGACACACCGACCCGCCCCATAAAATCGTTAATCGCCTCGGGAGTGTAGCCGCGGCGCCGCAACCCGACCAGGGTGGGAAAGCGCGGGTCATCCCAGCCGCGCACCAGCCCCTCGTTCACCATCCGGCGCAGGTTGCGCTTGCTGAGCACGGTGTAGGTCAGTTCCAGCTTGGCAAACTCGATCTGCTGCGGACAGTAGATGCCCAGCTCGTTGCAGAACCATTCGTACAGCGGCCGGTGATCCTCGTAAGCCAGATCGCACAGCGAGTGGGTGACCCCCTCGATCGAGTCGCTCTGCCCATGCGCCCAGTCGTACATGGGGTAGATACACCATTTGTTCCCAGTGCGATGGTGCTCGGCGTGGAGGATGCGATACATTACGGGATCGCGCAGGTTGAAGTTCGGGTGCGTCATGTCGATCTTTGCGCGCAGCGTGCGCGCGCCGTCGGGGAACTCGCCGTTCTTCATGCGCTCAAACAGATCAAGGTTCTCCTCAACCGACCGGTCGCGCCACGGGCTGTTCTTCCCCGGCTCCGTCAATGTACCGCGATACTCGCGCACCTGTTCCGGCGACAGATCGCAAACATACGCCTTGCCCTTGCGGATCAGGACCCTCGCCCACTCGTAAAGCTGCTCGAAGTAATCTGAGGCAAAGAAGAGACGGTCTTCCCAATCCCATCCCAGCCAGCGGATGCTTTCCATGATGGCATCCACGAACTCCGTTTCTTCCTTGACCGGGTTAGTGTCATCGAAGCGGAGGTTGCACTTGCCGCCGTAATCGCGCGCCAGGCCGAAGTCGATGGCGATCGCCTTGGCGTGGCCGATATGCAGATAGCCATTGGGCTCCGGCGGGAAACGCGTGTGCACGCGGCCGCCGAAGCGCCCGGTGCGGTTATGCTCTTCCACCGCCTCGCGGATGAAGTCGAGGGGGACTGGTGTTGTTTCAGGTGCAGACATAGGATAAGACCCTTCTCAAATGATTCAGAAACCGGGTTTCTGCGAGAAACCCGGTTTCTCACGATGTCAATTCAACGTGTGGATTTTAGCACGGAGGCCGCGCAGGCGCAAACCGGCAATTTGGGGCGAAGCGCATATTGCAGCCGGAGCGATCTCGCCTTCCTGCCCCTTCGCCGGTCAGGCGGAGACTTTAGCCGCCAGCACACAGCGGGCAATTGCGGCGTAACCGGCCTGGGCCGCGAGCACGTCATCAACTGCGACCCATTCATCCGCAATGTGTGCCTGGGCGAGGGAACCGGGACCGTAGATGAAGCTTGGGATGCCTTGCCGGCCTGCGCTCTCGGAAGCATTGGTGCCGCACGGCGCGGCATAGGTGTCAATGCGCAGGCCGGCAGCGCCAAGCGCAGCCAGGATCGCCATGCGCCAGGGGTCATCCGGAGGACAACGCCAGCCGGGCAGAAAATCGACGGCTTCCAAGACTGCTCCGGTGTAGCAAGGCTGGTGGAGGCGATCGAGCGCCAGGGTGATGCCGGGCAAGTCAGCCACGGCCACGGTTATGCGACCAAGGAAGGCGTCTGCGGTCTCGCCAGGCATGGTGCGCGCAACGAAACGAGCGCGGCACCCGGCGGGGACCAGGGTTTGGTTGGGCAGCGGCTCGGAGCAGAGCTCGACCAGTTCCAGGACGCCGGGGCCGAGCTCGGGGTCCCCCGGCAGCGTTAGGCTGCGCAGCCGGCCCACCGCCTCGACCATCTTGTAGGCGGCGTTGTCGCCGAGCTCGGGCTGCGACGTGTGGCTGCTGCGGCCAACCGCATGCAGGCTGAGGGTTGCCCGCCCCTTCTGCGACGCCCCCAGCCGCAAGCTGGTCGGCTCGCCGGTGATCACAAGGTCAGCCCGGAACGCGTCGAGCACATGGCCCAGGGCCGCGCCGGTCAGATTCTCCTCACATACTGTAGCGGCGACAACAAGCGTGCCTGCCAGGTCCTCGAGCGGAAGGCCAGCCCCCGCGCAAATCATTGCCGCGAGCGCGGCCTTCGTATCAGCGGCGCCCCGGCCCCACAGCCGCCCCTCCAGCACCTCGCCGCCGTAGGGATCATGCTCCCACGGTTCGAGGCCAGGGTCAACGACATCCATATGGCCGTCGAAGAGCAGCACGGGGCCGGGCTTGAGGCCGCGGCGCAGGCCGATACAATTTCCCCACGCATCGACCCGCACCTCGCTGAATCTGCAGCGGCGCAGAGTCTCGGCCACCAAAGCGGCCGCGTCACCTTCACCCCCGGAGGGACTCGGAATGCGGATGAGGGAGCGGGTCAAGTCGAGGACGTCAGGAGGCACACAACATCCATCAAGAACATACGAATCCAAAACAACCTGCGGCTCCGAGTGAACTCCCTACTGCAACGTCTTCAACCGCGGGTCAAGGACATCGCGCAGGCCATCGCCAAGCAGGTTGAAGCCGAGCACACTAAGCGAGATGGCAACGCCGGGGAAGATCACCGTGTGAGGCGCGCTCTCCATGAATTTGCGACCGTCGTTGAGCATCGTCCCCCAACTCGCGGCCGGGGGCGGCACGCCCAGGCCCAGGAAGCTCAGCGAGGCCTCAACAACGATGGCTGTGGCGAAGTAGGTGGTTGTCACAACGATCAGCGGTGCGACAATGTTGGGCAGGATGTGCTTCGCCAAAAGAAGCAGCTCCCGCTGGCCCACCGAGCGCGAGGCCGAGATATACTCCTTCTCGCGCTCGGCCAGCACCGAAGCGCGCACCGTGCGCGCAAAGATCGGGATACGGACGATCGCGATGGCCGTCATCACTGTCAGCAGACCCGGCTTGAATACGGCCACCAGCACCAATGCCAGCAGAATGGCAGGGAAGGCATAGATCGCGTCCATCACCGCCATGATCACCGTATCGATCCGGCCGCCCAAGTAGCCGGCCAATGCGCCCAAGATCAGGCCGATCAGCGTGCCCAACGCCACCGAGACGATGCCAACCTGCAGCGAGATGCGCGCGCCGTAGAGCACCCGGCTCAGGATGTCGCGACCCAGATGGTCCGCGCCCATCAGATGAGCATGACCCGGAGCCTGGAAACGGTCGGCCAGATTGATCGCCACGGGATCATAGGGCGCCAGGGGCGGGCCGAAGATGGCCGCCAGCACCACCACCGCCGAGATCAGCATACCGACACGCGCCAGCGGATTGCGCCACAGCCGCGCGCCGAGGCTCCGGCCCTTGCGAGGCCGCCGGCTGCTCAGTGGGGCAGATGGCGCTGTCGTCATCACTGGCTCACGATGCGGGAATTGGTGGATCAGTAGATTGGTAGATTGGGAGTTGTCGGTCTCGCGACTTACTGACTCACCAATCTACCAACTTACCAGTCTACCAAACTACTTATCCAGCCACGCCTTGTTCAACCCATCGCTCGCATCCATCATCATGAGCGCGGGAGAGGTGCCGGGCTGGTAGTCCTTGACGGTGTTGCGCCACGCCTCAACCCAGGGCAGGCCCAGCACGTAGATCGTGGCCGCGTCATCCTGCACCAACTGCACGACCTGCTTGTAGATTGCCTGCCGCTTGGCCACGTCGACCTCGGCCTTGCCTGCGGCCAACAGCTCGTTCATCTGAGGCGAGTCGTAGCCGCCGCACAGCCAGCTCGAGCCACTGGCCTTGGTCAGGTAGCCGTAAGGCCGGTCCGGGTCGAAGATGCCGGTCATGGTGCCCAGCAGCAGGTCGTAGTCATACTCCTTGCCCTTGCTGTTCCACGCGGCCGAGTCGACCACGTCGAACTCCACGCTGAAGCCCACCTGGCCGAGCATAGCCTGGATGACTTCGCCCTTGTCCTTCTGGTTGGCCATCAACAGGAACTTGACGGGCGTGCCCTCGGGCAGGCCGCTGGCCTTGAAGTACTCCTTAGCCTTGGCCAGATCGGGCTTCACGATCGGCACATCGAGCCGCCAGACGTTGTCGGGCGTGAAGGGTTGGTTGTGCACCTGGCCCAGGCCGAAGAAGATTGCCTCGTTGTACTGATCCCGGTCGAACACGGCCTGCAGCGCCAGCCGCGCGTCCTTGTTGCTGAACGGTGCGCGGGTATTGTTCATCACCAGGCGCTCGCCGGAGTTGATGTAGTACACCTGCACGGTGAAGTTCGGGTCAGGCGCGTCCACCAGCTTCTTCACATCGACCATGGGCAGCTCTTCGGCCATATCCACTTCGCCGGTGCGCAGCGCATTCAAGCGCACCACGGGGTCGGTGATGACCTTGAGCACCACGCTGTCAAGCAGCGGCTCACCCGCCTTCCAGTAGTTCGGGTTCTTCACGAGGGTGTATGACTCGCCGGGCTTGAGCGTGTCCATCATGAACGGGCCGGTGCCGATGATCTTGGCGACCTTGCCCTCGGCGTCGTAGCTATCCCGGTGGATGATGGCCGAGCGGTTGAGGAGCGCCAGGTACGAGGGGAACGGGCCCATGCCGCTTTCGATAGTGAATTTGATCGTGCTCTTGTCCACCACCTCGGTCTGGAGCTTGATGCCCGCGTAGGCGCTGCGCTGCGCCGCGCCGGCCTTCTCGTCCAGGATGCGATCGAAGATCCACTTCACGTCATCCGCAGTGAGCTCCTGGCCGTTGTGGAACTTCACGCCGGGGCGTAGCTTGAAGGTCCAGGTCTTGCCGTCGGCCGAGGTTTCCCAGCTTTCGGCCAGCACGCCCACGAACTTGCCTGTGCGGTCGGGCGCGACGAGCTGTTGGGCCACCAGGATGTTCAGGCGGATGTCACCGTATTGGATGGCCTTGAGCGGGTCCAACGAGGTGACGTCTTCCTTCATGGCGAAGGTAAGGGTGCCGCCCGCTTTGGGTGCGGCTGGCGCGGCGGCCGCGGGTGCTTCAGCGGCCGCTGCAGGCGCGGTGGTGGGTGCAGGCGCTGTCGCCGCGGGCGTTTGCGTGCACGCAGCGAGCAACAAGGCCAGCACGGCCAACAGCGCAAACAACATCGAACGTTTCATGAGGTTCCTCCTTTGAGAAAATGTTAGCCTAACCTGATCCGCGGATCGAGCACAGTATAAATCACATCCACCAGCAAGTTGATCGCCACGACCAGCACGGCGATCACCAGCACCACGCCCTGGACGACAGGATAATCGCGGGCAAAGATGCTGTCCACCACGAGCATGCCCACGCCGGGCCAGGCGAAAACCGTTTCGACCACCACCGTGCCGCCGATCAAAAAGCCCAGTTGCAGGCCGATCATGGTCACGGTGGGGATGAGCGCGTTGCGCAGGGCGTGAGTGAGCAGCACGGTGCGCTCACGCAGCCCCTTGCCGCGGGCCGTGCGCACATAGTCCTTGCCCAACTCCTCCAACAGGCTGGAGCGCGCCAGGCGTGTAGTGGTGCCGGCGAGCGACCAGCCCAATGTGACGGCAGGCAAGATCAGGTGACGGAGGGACTTAAAGAAATCTTGAAACGGTGAGACGTAGCCGATAGATGGCAGCCACTTGAGCCAGACGGCGAACACCAGCACGAACAGGATGCCGGACCAGAAGTTGGGCATGGAGATCCCCAGGATCGCGAAGACCATGGCCCCTATGTCGGCCCCGGAATTACGCTTTACTGCGGCCAGCAGGCCCAACGGGAGGGCGATGATGATCGAGAGCAAGAGGGCGGTGAAGGACAACAGCAGCGTGGCCGGGAGGCGTTGGCCGATCAGTTGGAGGACAGGCATGCCCGCGCGATACGAGTTGCCCAGGTCACCCCGGACAGCCCGCCACAGCCACTTACCGTATTGGAGGACAACGGGCTGATCGAGGCCGAGCTCGTGGGTCAGCGCCGCGCGGCGGATCGCATCCATCCCCTCGCTGCCGTACATCACGTCGATGGGGTCGCCCGGCACTGTGCGGATCAGGGCGAAGACGATGATGGACATCAACAGCAGTATAGGCAACAGGGTCAGGGCACGTCGAGCGAGGTAGGCGAACACTGGCTATCTCCCGCTAGTACGTTGGAACAAGTGCAGACGACCGCTGCGGAACACCCAAAGCTTAGGATGGGATGATAGCACAGCTAGATGCAGACCGCAAGCTCGCCATCGCGCGCCGTTGCCGTGTCGTTGCCGGCATGCTATACTAAGCCCCCGAGCCGGCAGTCTTCTCGATATCCGATCATGGGCGGGCTGGGACATACCACTTGCGGAGGCAGATCATGATTACTAGACGGTTCGCTGTTGCACCGACTCAGTTCGTTGCGGTTGTCCGGTTTTACCTGACGATGATCGCGGTGCTGGTCCTGACCTCAAGCGTGGCGGAGGCGCAAGCGGGCCCGATCCAGCAGGATGCCCGCGCGGCGCTTGCGGGCACATCGTCTCCCTATGCGGCTCACTATATCGTTTTCGAAAAGGACGCCGATGGCGTCATCCGGCCGCGCTACTATGCCCCCATCCAATGGAGTGGCCCCGGCCCCACGGGTCTACGCGACGCCGAGCTTGCCGCCGCCCTGGCCGGCCCCAGCCGTAATACCGAACACCTGGCCGCGGCGGTTATCTCCGACTCAGGCGAGATCCTGTTCCAGACCGCAGTGGATGTGCCCCGCTGGCTGCGCGGCGAGTACCACGGCGCCAACCCCGGCGACCCGATCGAAGGTTACCTGCTGACCGCCAGCCAGCCCGCCTTCGTCGTCCGCGTGCCTGCCATCACGGGTGCCACGCTCGTGCTGCGCGATGCTGCCTCCGCGCCGTTGGCGCGGTTCGATCTCGACCAGTTGGCGCGCACCACCCCACGCAGTGAGCTGTCTCGCGGCGCCGGGACCGCATCTCAGGCGACGGGCAACGCGGCGAATCGAGTCGACCTCCTGGTCATGGGCGACGGCTATACCTCCGCGCAACAATCCAAGTTCTCCAGCGATGCGGCCGGCGTGCTCAGCTCATTCTTCGACATCACGCCGCACTCCGAATACAGTAACTACTATAATCTCCACACTCTCTTCACCGCCTCCCAACAATCCGGCGCCGACCATCCACCCTATCAGGCGGGCTGCTGGGGCTCGTCCTGCTGCGGCGACACCGCCATGCTCTCCGACCCGCTGGCGGGCACCTGGGTCAACACCGCCTTCGACGCCGCCTTCTGCGCCTATAACATCCATCGTTTGCTGATGGTCAGCTCGAGCAAGGTTTACGCGGCCGCCGCTGCCGTGCCGGACTGGGACGAGATCCTGGTCATCGTGAACGACACGACCTATGGAGGCTCAGGGGGCGTCTTGACCACCATCTCCATGCACTCGTCTGCGCCTCAGATCGCCATCCACGAGTATGGCCATGCTTTCGCCGGCCTGGCCGACGAGTATGAAGACGCCTACCCCGGCTATCCCGTGTGCAGCGACCTGGGCGGTTCCAGTCCTTGCGAGGCCAATGTCACCGACGTCACCGGACGCAGCCAGATCAAGTGGAGCCCTTGGATCAGCGACACCACGCCGATCCCGACCACGCCCGAGATGGACCCGCAGTGGGCCAACGTGGTCGGCTTGTTTGAAGGCGCGCGCTACCGGGCCACGGGCATCTACCGTTCCGGCCAGAACTGCATCATGCGCTCCCTTGGCCGCCCCTACTGCCAGGCGCCGGGCCAGGCTTACATCCTGAAACTCTACACCGGCGGCTGGGGCGTACCTGCGGGCGGGGTCCGGCTGATCGAGCCCGGCACGGCCGTGCCTGCTTCCAGCGTGATCATCCTCCCGCCGGGCCAGAGCCAGGCCTTCCACGCTGATATCCTGCAGCCCTCCGGTGGGCCGGCCGCCAGGATCCAGTGGCTTGTCAACGACGTCGCCGACCTCAGCGCGCACACCGACACCTTCGTTTATACTCGCGACAGCTCGGTGACAGGGAATGTCGAAATCAAGCTGCTCGTCGAGGACGCGACCTCGCTGGTCCACAGCCAGATGGCGGGTGACGCCCTCAGGAGCAGCTACACCTGGACCGTGCGCGATCCAAGCTGGCCGCTTATCTGGCTGCCAATGCTCTCGCGCAAGTAGGCACCCCTTGCTGCAAACCGGCCCGGCCGGCGCAGATGCAGAGGAGGGCAACACTCATCTCGGATGGGACCCACGATGATCACACAGACACCCACGGAGTATCTCTTGCTCGGAGCCGCGGTGCTCCTGCTCGCGAGCATCCTGGCGAGCAAGGCCTCTGGCAGGCTGGGGGTGCCGACCCTGGCGCTGTTCCTGGTTGTCGGCATGCTTGCCGGCTCCGACGGGCCGGGGAACATCTACTTCGATGATCCGTGGCTGGCGCAGGCCCTGGGCGTGGTCGCGCTGGCGTTCATTCTCTTTGCCGGCGGGCTGGACACTGATTGGCAGCGCATCCGGCCCGTCTTGGCCCATGGCCTGGCGCTGTCTACCCTGGGCGTGCTCCTCACCGCGCTGCTGATGGGCGCCTTCGCGGTGCTGGCGCTGAATTTCACGCTGCTCCAGGGTCTGCTGTTGGGCGCCATCGTCTCGTCCACCGATGCGGCCGCAGTGTTCACCGTGTTGCGCAGCCGCAGCGTCCGTCTGCGCGACCCGCTGGAGCCATTGCTGGAGTTTGAGTCAGGCAGCAATGATCCCATGGCCGTTTTCCTCACGGTGGCGCTGACGGGGCTCCTGTCCACACCGGACGCGCAGCCCTGGCGCCTGATCACGGCCTTCATCCAACAGATGGTCTTGGGCGCGGCCCTGGGTTATGGCATGGGGCGGGTGATCACCTGGACGGTCAACCACGTGCGGCTGCAAGTTGAGGGCCTGTACCCGGTCTTGATGGTGGCGCTCACCCTGCTGACATACGGCGGCACGGCCGCGCTGGGCGGCAATGGTTTTCTGGCCGTCTACCTGGCCGGCCTGGTCGTCGCGGCCAGCGACTTGATCCATAAACGCAGCTTGCTGCGCTTCCACGACGCCCTGGCGTGGCTGATGCAGATTATCATGTTCCTCGCGCTGGGCTTGCTCGTCTACCCGTCGCGGCTGCTTTCTGTGGCCGGCGTAGCGCTGTTGGCCGCGCTGTTTCTGATGTTCGTCGCCCGGCCGATTGGCGTCGCCATCACGCTGCTGCCCTTCCGTTTGCCCGTGCGAGATCAAACGCTGGTTGCCTGGGTGGGACTGCGCGGTGCAGTGCCCATCATCCTGGCCACCTACCCGCGCGTGGCCGGCCTGCCGCAGGCGGAATTGATCTTCGATATCGTCTTCTTTGTCGTTTTGACTTCGGTGCTGATCCAAGGCACCTCGCTCACGCCGGTGGCCCGTTGGCTGAAGGTGACGGCGGCGCTCCCGCCGGTGCGGCGTCCACCGCTAGAACTTACACCGGACGATCGGCTCAAGAGCGAACTGGCGGAACTGATCGTCCTGCCGGATGCCCCCGCCGTCGGCCGCCAGGTCCTCGAGCTGGGCCTGCCCAAGGGGGCCCTGATCGTGCTGATCGGCCGGGAAGGCGAACATATCGTGCCGGACGGCAACACCGTTTTGGAGTCGTGCGATCGGCTACTGCTCCTGGCAGATAAGGAGGTGCTGGATACCGCACGTCAGGTCGTCGCCGGCAACGCCACTGCGCCGGATGGAGCTGCTAGCGGTGAACCGAATCCGTAGTGAATTCGCCTCTGCGGCGAGTAGGGGTTTTGTGTCATGGGCGTAGCTGCCGACATCGCCATCATCGTTGTTGCCGGCCTCATCGGGGGCCTCATCGCGCAGCGGTTGCGCCAGCCCCTCATCCTGGGCTACATCTTTGCAGGCATCCTGGTGGGGCCGCACACCGGCGGCATCACCGTTTCCGACGTGCACACCATCGAGCTGCTGGCCGAAATCGGTGTAGCGCTGCTGCTCTTCGCGCTGGGCATCGAGTTCTCCTTTAAGGAGCTGCGCCCCGTCCGCCGCATCGCGCTCATCGGCACCCCCATCCAGGTCGCGCTGACCACCCTGGCGGGCGTGGGCCTGGGCAAATGGCTGGGCTGGGGTTGGATTCCGTCTATCTGGTTCGGCGCCGCCATCTCCCTCTCCAGCACTATGGTCACCCTGAAAACGCTGATGAACCAGGGCCGCCTCGGCACCCTCTCCAGCCGGGTTATGATCGGCATGCTCATCGTGCAGGACCTGATCGTGGTGCCGATGCTGATCATCTTGCCCCAGTTGGGTGACCTGGAAGCCGGGCTGGTGGCCCTGGAGTGGGCGGCACTACGCGGAGTCCTGTTCCTGGCCGCCATCGTATTCGTCGGCACGAAAGTCATCCCGAGGCTCATGCAGGTGGTCGCCCGTTGGAATTCGCGGGAGCTCTTCCTGCTGGCGGTGACCGCCTTGGGCATCGGCATTGGGTATGCCACCTACCTGGTGGGCCTCTCCTTTACCTTCGGCGCGTTCGCGGCTGGCATTGTACTCAGCGAATCGGACTACAACCACCAGGCGCTGAGCGACATCATCCCGTTGCGCGACCTGTTCGGGCTGCTCTTCTTCGCCTCGGTCGGCATGCTGTTCGACCCGGTCTACTTGTTCAGGCACCTGGGCACGGTGCTGATGGTCGCCCTGGCGGTGATGGCCGGCAAGGCGCTCATCTTCAGCGGGGTCACGCGGCTGTTTCGCTACGGCAACGCGGCGCCGCTGGCCGTAGGGTTGGGGCTCTCCCAGATCGGCGAGTTCTCTTTCGTGCTGGCGCGCGTCGGGTTCAGCAGCGGGAGCATCGATGCCGACCTGTACGCCCTGATCCTGACGGTGACGCTGGTCACCATGGTCGCCACCCCGTTCGTGAGCGCGGCGGCCGAGCCGCTCTACAGGCTGGGACGGCGTTGGTTCAAGGGCGAATTGCTCCAGACGATCAACCTGCCGGAGGGCGGGCTGCACGATCATGTCGTCATCGCGGGCGCCGGCCGCGTCGGGCAGTATGTAGCAGCAGTGCTGCAGCGCATGGGCCTGAGTTTTGTGGCCATCGACCCGGATCAGCGCCGGGTAGAGCAGTGCAAAGAGGCAGGCTACCCGGTGATCTACGGTGAGGCCAACCATCCGCTGGTGCTGGAGGCGGCCGGCCTGGCCCAGGCGCGTCTGCTGCTGATCACAACCCCGCCCCTGGTCGTCACCCAGATGATCACGGATCACGCCCGGCGGCTGCGGCCCGACCTGCATATCGTCGCGCGCGTGGAAGGGGTTGAGCAGATACCCATCCTCCGTCAAATGGGCGTGTACGAGATCGTGCAACCCGAGCTGGAAGCTGCGCTGGAGGTCACGCGCCAGGCGCTGCTGCACCTGGGCATCGCGCCCACCGAGATCCATCGTTTCACCAACACCGTGCGCCACGAGCAGTATCAACCCATGATGAACATGCATGCGGACTATCGGACGCTGGAGCAATTGCGCGCGACGCAGCGTGGGTTGACATTGAGTTGGTTCACCCTCGATGATAGCAGCCCGCTGGTCGGCCGCACCCTGCAAGAGTTAGCCATCCGCACGCGCACGGGCGCATCGGTGGTCGCCGCGCTGCGCGATGAGAAACCCCACATCAACCCCGCGCCCGACTTTGACTTCAAGACCGGCGACCGGATCGCGGTTTTGGCGGACCGGGAGCAGTTGGCTGCCTTCGCAGATCTGGGCCGGTCCCTGGCGGATGCGTGACAAAACCTGGAACGGATTGGGGCAGATGGGATGACCAAAAACATGATGCAGGTACTTGTCAGTGACGCAGGTTTGGGGTATGATACAGAACAAACTCCAAGCGGGTCTCCAACGCGCCCGCAGTTCATGACCACCTCAAAGGAGAAGCGGTAATGCACAAGAAACTGTTCATCCCCGGCCCAACCGAAGTACGAGAAGAAATCCTGCAGGCCATGGCCACACCAATGATCGGCCATCGCTCAACCGCTTATGCGGACCTCCACAAGTCAGTCGAAGAGAAAGTGGCAAAGCTCCTCGGCCACGAGGGACGGGTTTTCCTGTTCACGTCCTCCTCCACCGGCGTCATGGAAGGCGCCGTCCGCAGTTGCGTCGGGAAAAAGGTGTTGCACACCCTCAATGGCGAGTTCTCCCGGCGCTGGTGCGAGATCTCGAAGGCAAATGGCCTGGCTTATGACACGGTGGAAGTAGAGCCCGGCAAGGCCATCACGCCGGATGTCGTGGATGCGAAACTCGCCGAAGGCGGGTTCGACACCCTCTGTCTGACCTATAACGAAACCTCGACCGGCATCCTGAGCCCGGTGCCCGAGATCGCCAAGATGGTGCGGGAGAAGTATCCCGATATCGTCGTCATGGTAGATGCGGTGAGCTGTATGGCCGGCACCCCGATCAACTTCGACGAGTGGGGGCTGGATGTGTGCCTGGCCGGCGTACAGAAGTGCTTCGCACTGCCGCCGGGCTTCGCCGTGTGCGCCGTGAGCCCGCGGGCAATGGCACGCGCCGCAACGGTGCCGAATCGCGGCTACTACTTCGATTTCATCGAGAACGAGAAATACGCGGTCAAATACAACACTCCGGCCACCCCGGGCATCAGCTTCCTCTATGCACTCGACAAGCAGATGGACGCCATGTTCGCCGAAGGGCTGGACAACCGTTACGCCCGCCACCTGGCCATGGCCGAACACTGCCGCGCCTGGGCCAAGCAGCACTTCGCCCTCTTCGGCGACGAAAAGTACGCATCTCCTACCGTCTCACATATCACCAACACCACCGGCTTCGACTTCAAGATGTTGAACAAGGAGTTGGGGCAGCGCGGCGCCCAGATCTCTGATGGCTATGGTCCCTTCAAGGGCAAGACCTTCCGCATCGGCCACATGGGTGATCTGACGCTGGCTGACGTGCAGTGGCTGACTGCGCAGATTGATGACATCTTGGGACTAAAATAAGGAGCTATGAGCCATGAAGGTACTCGTCTGCGATTCCATCTCTCCCAAGGCCGTCGAACGCATGCGGCAGGCTGGCCTTCAGGTTGACGTCAACGACAAGATCACCCCCGAAGAGCTCTTGCAAGTCATCGGCGGCTACGAAGCTATGGTGGTGCGCAGCCGGACCAAGGTGCGCAAGCCGGTGCTCGATGCGGCGAGTCATCTCAAAGTGATCGTGCGCGGCGGCGTGGGTGTGGATAATATCGACGTCGACTACGCCAAGGCCAAGGGGGTCAAAATCATGAACACCCCCGGCGCCAGCACGCAGGCGGTCGCTGAGTTGACCATTGCCTATCTGTTCGCTATGTCCCGCCCGATCGTGCAGGCAACCGTCTCGCTGCGCGATGGACAGTGGGAGAAGTCGAAATTCGAGGGCATCGAGTTGGCCGGCAAAGTGCTGGGCATCGTCGGCGCGGGCCGCATCGGGAAAGCGGTCGCGCAGCGCGCCGCCGCACTTGGAATGCAGGTGCTGGGGTATGACAGTTACCCGGTGAACGCCGAGACCTATCTGCAGATGGTGGAGCTGGATGAACTGCTCGCCAAGGCCGACTTCCTGTCGCTGCACCTCCCGCTGACCGAATCATCGCGCCACATGATCAACGTCGAAGTGCTTGGCAAGATGAAGAAGGGCGTACGTATCGTGGACTGCGCGCGCGGCGGCGTGATCGATGAAAATGCGCTCTACGATGCGATCGTCGCGGGCCAGGTGGCCGCGGCCGCGTTGGATGTCTTCGAGAATGAGCCGCTGACCGATCGCAAGCTGTTCGAGTTGCCACAGGTGATCGGCTCGCCGCACATCGGCGCCGGCACCAAGGAAGCGACCGCGCGCATCGGCGACGAAGTGGCGGACTTGCTGATCGCGTTCGACAAAGAAGCCTAAGTCTACGGTTTCAACCGCCAGGCTGCTCAGTTCGCCGGGCCGTGCACCAACGGAGATGCTGCCATCACTATGACCACCGCAACCGGTTTTCAGCTACCCAGATTCCTACTGCCCAAACCCGGCGTTGACCTGCAAAAGTGGGCCGTCATCGCGTGCGACCAGTTCACCTCCGAACCCGAGTACTGGGATGAGGTCACCCGGCTGGTGGGCGACGCGCCCTCTACCTTTCACATCACCCTGCCCGAGGTCTACCTGGATACGCCCGAGGAACACGCGCGCGTCCGCTCCATCCGAGACACGATGCAGGAATACTTGGCCCGCGGTCTGTTCGCCGAGTACGAAGGGCTGATGCTGGTGGAGCGAACGGTGGCCGGTAAGACGCGACACGGGTTGATGCTGGCGCTGGACCTGGAACACTACGACTACAACAAAGGCTCCATCAGCCTGATTCGCGCTACCGAGGGCACCATCCTGGAGCGCATCCCCCCGCGCGTGCGCATTCGCTCCGGCGCGCCGCTGGAGTTGCCTCACATCCTGGTGCTGATCGATGACCCGGAACAGACGGTGATTGAGCCCCTGGTCGCCGGCTGCCAACAACTGCGTAAGCTCTACGATTTCGACCTGATGTTGGGCAGCGGCCACCTGACCGGCTACTTCGCCGATGATCCGGCGTTGCGGGAACAGGTGTCTGCTGCATTGGCCCGGCTGGCCGACCCGGCCAGCTACATGCAGAAGTACCAGCTCCAACCTGATAGCCCAGTGCTGCTCTTTGCCATGGGAGACGGCAACCATTCACTGGCCACAGCCAAGGCTATCTGGGAAAGCCTCAAGAACCAGGCTGAGCCTTCAGGCCTGAGCATCACGGCGGATCACCCGGCTCGCTACGCTTTGGTCGAAATCGAGAATATCCATGACGCCGGCCTGGAGTTCGAGCCGATCCACCGCGTGCTCTTCGATGTGCGCGCTGACTTCATCGCCGCGCTCCGCGAGTTCTACCCCGACCGCTGCCAACTCGAGCCTTGCGCTGATGCGCAGACTATGGTGGATGTCGTGAACCAGGCGGTGCGTCGCGAACACGCCTTCGGCGTCATATCGCCGGATGGCTGCTCCGTGGCCTACGTTGCCGACCCGCCAAGCAATCTGCCGGTCGGCACGCTGCAAACCTTCCTGGACGCGTGGGGCCGGGCCGGCGGCTTCGCCAAAATCGACTACGTGCACGGCGCCGATGTGACAGCGCGCCTGGGCTCGCAGCCGGGCAACCTGGGGTTTTATCTGCCGGCCCTTTCTAAGGACGCGTTTTTCAAAACCGTGATCGTCGACGGCGCGCTGCCGCGCAAGACCTTTTCCATGGGGGAAGCGAAAGAGAAACGCTTCTATATGGAAGCGCGCTGCATCACATGATCCCAGAAGCACTCGAGTCACCGAAACTCGTCACCTGGCAGGACAAGGAGGCGCCTATCCGTCAAGCTAACCTTCCGTGCATCCTTTCTCTACCCACCATCTCACAGGAGGAAACAATGTTCCGTGTCGCTTCTCGACAAAAAGTGTTTCGAAGTCTGCTGGCCGCTTTCATGCTGCTTTCGCTGGTGATCAGCCCCGCGCTCGCTGCACCAGAGGACACAGTGACTGTCACCGTGCTGCACTACAATGACTTCCACGGCAACCTGGAACTCGCGGGCAGCAACCCCGGCATCGCCCGCATGGCCGCGGTCATCAATAACGTGCGCTCGTCTGTAGGCGCCGAAAACGTTGCGCTGGTCAACGCTGGCGACATGATGCAAGGGTCTCTGCTCTCGAACCTGTTCAAGGGTCAACCCACCATCGATCTGCTAAACTTCATTGGCACCCAGGCTGCGACAGTCGGCAATCACGAGTTCGACTGGGGCCAGACAGTGCTGCAGCAGCGCGCCGCCGAGGCTTCCTTCCCCCTCGTGGCCGCCAACCTGGTGGTGAATGATACCGGCAACTGCGCCACAGCCGGCTGGACCCCACCGGCCTACATCCAGCCCTGGACCACCCTGACGGTGGGCGCGGCAGGCAACCAGGCCACCCTGGGCATCATCGGCGTGACCACCCAGGAAACGCCATACATCACCATTGCATCGGCCACCGAAGGCCTCTGCTTCAAGGAGCCGACCGAGTCCATCCTGCATTACTTCGATGCGATGACGGCGGCGGGTGTGGATGCCGTGATCGTGCTGAGCCACCTGGGCTTCGACGATGGAGGCTACGGCTACGGCTTCACCGTATACGGCGACAAGACCTTGGCTACGAAGCTGGCGACGGCCGGCAAGAAGCCCGCGCTGATCATCGGCGGCCACAGCCATACCGACCTGGCCGCGGCTACTGTCGTCCAGGGCATCACCGTGGCCCAGGCGCACTACGCCGGCCGCAAGGTCGGCCGCGCCGATATCACGATCAACAAGACGACCCATGAAGTGACCGTCGCCTGGCAGCGCCTGGTCGTCTCGACCTCGGGCGCGGAAGACCCGAACGTCAAGGCGCGCGTCGCCACCTGGGCGAACGATCCCTGGTACCAGGGTGAAATCAACCGCGTGGTCGGCTACACCAACGGTGATCTCGTCCGTGACTACAACGGCGACAACACCATGGGCTCGTTCATCAACGATGCCATCTACAACGACCTGAATACCGACGCCACGCCCGACAACGACGTGGATATGGTGTTCAACAACCCGGGCGGCCTGCGCGCGGACATCCTCACCGGCGGCGTAGCGCCCTTCACGCTGACGCACGGCCTGTTGTTCAATGTGCTGCCGTTCGGCAACGCCACGGCGGTGGGCGAGATGTCCGGCGCTGCGATCCTGGAACTCCTGAACCAGAGCGCCACGCTGTTCAAGGGCGCCATTCAGGTGTCTGGCATCCGCTTCATCTTCTACAACTACACCGACAGCAAACCGGGCCCGCAGCCGTGGGCCTGGGGCGCCTATAATGCCCAGGTGCTGAACAAGACGACTGGTCACTATGAGCCGCTGGACGTCAACAAGACGTACCGGATCGCCACCAACGAATTCCTGGCGCCCGCCGGCCAGGACGGCTTCGTCGCCTTCAAGTACGTCAAGAACATCACGTACTGGGGCGACATGCTGGACGGCGTCGAGCGCTGGGTGTCGGCGAACTACACGATGGATCATCCGTACATCGCCAAGAAGGATGGCCGCATCCGGCGCAACGGCACCGCGGCCGGCGGCCCCATCGTGCCGGTGACGATCCTGCACAACAGCGACTCGCACGGCAACCTGGCCAAGGGCCAATATGTGGGCTACACCCAGCTTGCAACTTTGATCCAGCAGGAGCGGGCGCACAACCCGGAGCGCACGCTGCTGCTGAACGCCGGCGACCAGATCCAGGGCGACGCGATGATGAACTACTTCAAGACCGCGCCCACCGGTTTCGGTTCCGACGGCACCCCGCTGCCGGCCGAGCTGACCACCCACCCGATGATGGCCGTGATGAATGCCCTGGACTACGATGCGTGGACGCTGGGCAACCACGAGTTCAACTTCGGCAAAGATATCTTCACCAGTGTCCTGCAGCAGTCGGATGCAACGGTGCTGCAGGCCAACATCGCGGATGATGGCAGGTATGGACTGGCCACCGTGCCGGTCGAGCCCTACACCACGATCACCCTGCCTGCCCCGTCGTTCCACAAGACGATCGACGTGGCCGTCCTGGGCATCGGCAACCATCGCATCCCCAACTACGAGCTGCCCAGCAACATCCCTGGGCTCACCTTCAGCGACCCCATCGCCAAAGCCAAACAGTTGGCGCCGACGCTGCAGGCTCAGAACGATATCGTCATCGCGTTGACGCACATCGGCTTCACCGATGTCCCCGGCAGTCTTGAGGTCGATCTCAACGTCGACACCGTTTTGGCTGCGCAAACCACCGGGATCGACATGATCCTGGGCGGGCACAGCCACACCGATCCGAGCAAGAAGACCCTCTACTCCGGCGACTATCAATATCTGCCGACCTTCGTCGGCTCGGCCGACGGCACCCCGGTGCTGATCAACCACTCCTATCGCTACAACAACTACCTGACCCAGAACGTGATCGGCCTGCTGCCCGGCCCGGCGGGTCAGTGGCGGGTCGTCTCCCGCGCGGGTCGCTACCAGGCCGTGACCATGAGCACGCCTGAAGATCCGGCCGTCAAGGCGGTCGTCGATCCGTATATGACGCTGTTCAATACCTACAACAACACCGTGATCGGCCAGACCACGGTGCCGATCGATGCGCTGAACGCGTACACCGAGGAAACCAACGGCGCCAACCTGCAGGCCGACGCTGGGGTGCACGTGCTGACCAAGAACGGCATCACCGTGGACTTCCACCTGTCGGGCGCCATGAGCAACCGCAAGGTCGCGGCAGGGGCCACCCCAGACGCGCCGTACAGCCTCAAGGTGAGCGATATGTTCACCCTGATGCCGTACGAGAACTCGCTGCTTGTCATGAGCATGAACGGCCCGCAGCTCAAGACGGTGTTGGAGCGCGCGTACCGCAACTACTATTACTACAAGTATGTGCCCGGCTACGGCGGCTATTCGTACTACACCACCTGCATGCTGGACACCAACGCGGGCAATGTGATCACCTACAACGACACCTACCCGAACCTGCCGGATGGCAACAACGTGGTGTCGCTGGTGGTGGGCGGCCAGTCCATCGACTTCAACGACGCGACGACGTACTACTCGGTCTCGACCGTGAACTACCTGGCGGCCGGCTCGTGCAACTTCAAAGATGGCACCGTCTCGCTGTGGCCGCTGGACCAAATCGAGGCCGACACGCAGTACTACGTCCGCGATGCCGTGATCGACTACATCAAGGATCAGACCGGCCCGATCTCGCCGGCCATCGAAGGCCGCCTGGTCTTCCAGGGTGGCGGCGCAGCAGTGGCCGCAGCCGAGCCGGAAGCCACCTGGGGCCTGGAGTGGGTCATGCCGGAGCAGACCACCGTCGCGGCAGACATCCCGGACGCGGATGCACAGAACGTCGATATGACGTGGACGCCGACGCAGTGGTAAGTTAGTGCGTTCGTGAGTTAGTGCGTTCGTGTGCTGCCTGCCCTGGCTGGCTCTTGGCCGAGCCAGGGCAGGCCAACCAGGCCGCAGCGGCCTGATCGAAGACCGGCCAGAGGGGCAATCTCTGGTAAATCAACAGCAAACAGCACCGAGGCGGCGGCCGCGCAGAGGCGAATTCGCCCTATGCTGACCGCCGCCTCCATGTTTATCTGAAAGAGAGCACCATGCCCACCACGGATCGCACGCAACGCTTCCCCTTGGCGTTCCTGCCTACCCCACTGCATCCGCTCCCCGGATTGAGCGAAGCTTTGAGTGCCGGCGCCCAGCTTCCTGCCTCCAGCTTCCAGCTCTGGATCAAGCGCGACGACCAGACGGGCCTGGCCGGCGGTGGCAACAAGACGCGCAAGCTGGAGCTGCTGGTGGCGGATGCGTTGGCGCAAGGCGCCGACACCCTGATCACCACCGGCGCCACTCAATCCAACCACTGCCGGCAGACCGCGGCGGCCGCCGCAAAAGCCGGCCTGGGTTGCCAGTTAGTCCTGGGCGGCCAGCCACCGGAGATAGCCAACGGCAACCTGCTGCTGGACAAGCTGCTGGGGGCCGAGATTCACTGGACGACGCGGGAGAACCGGCTGCCGCGCCTGCACGCACTGGAGGATGAGCTGCGCGCCGCGGGGCGCCACCCCTACTTCATCACCTACGGCGGTTCCGACCCGGTGGGAGCAACGGGGTACGTGTTGGCGCTGGAGGAACTGTACGGACAGAGCCGGGCGCGCGGCATCCAGTTGGACGCCATCGTGGTCGCGTCCAGCTCCGGCGGCACGCAGGCCGGTCTCATTGTCGGTGCGTGGCAGTTAGGCTGGGATGTGCCGATCCTCGGCATCAGCATCGACGAGGCGGCGGCCAACTTGCAGGCGCATGTTGCCGATCTGGCCACGCGCACCGCTGCGCACCTGGGCCGGCCTCACACCTTCGTGGCGGCCGACGTCCGGGTCGACGACAGCTACCTGGGCGGCGGCTACGGCATCATGGGAGACCTGGAGCGCGAGGCCATCAGGCTGATGGCTCACACCGAAGGCATCCTGTTGGACCCGGTTTACACGGGGCGGGCGTTCGGTGGGCTGGTGGATATCCTGCACTCAAGCCCTGCCAGGCTTGAAAGCCCCGGCAGATCCGGCGCGGCGAACATCCTCTTCTGGCACACCGGCGGCAGCCCGGCCCTGTTCGCCTACGCACAGGATTTCGTTTGAAACCAGGATTTTTCGATCTCTTCAAGCTGAATCAGAGAGGGAGTTTATGAGTCGCATCGTTTTGCTAGGAGCTTTGTTGTTGCTGGTCATCGTCCTGGCCGGCTGCCGCACTACGGCCACACCTACCGACCTGCCTGCTGTTGACATCCGCAATCTGCCCCCCAACGTCGATGTTGCCACCGTCAACGCCCTGCTGGGGCGCGACGACGTTTTGATCATCGACGTGCGCGAGCAGGCTGAGTACGATGCCGGCCATATCCCCGGCGTCACCCTGATTCCGATGAACCAGGTGGCAAACCGCCTGGCCGAGATCCCCAAAGACAAACCGGTCATTGTGACCTGTCGGAGCGGCAACCGCAGCCAACAGGTTGTCAGCTTCCTGCAGCAGCAGGGTTACACCAATATCCACAACATGCTGGGCGGCATCGTGGCCTGGCAGCAGGCAGGCTACCCGGTGCAGAAGTAATCGGCCGCGCCCTGACGATGCTGCTCCTCAGCTATCTTGTCCAAGGTGCCGGCTTCGGACTGGCTGCCGCGGTCCAGCCCGGCCCCTTCATGGCTTATCTGATCTCGCAGACGTTGGCGAACGGCTGGCGGCGCACCCTTTCCGCCGCACTGGCTCCTCTCATCAGCGACGGCCCGATCATCGCGCTGATGCTGCTGGTGCTGACCCGCTTGCCGGATTCCTTCCGAATCGTGCTTCACCTGGCGAGCGGCGCGTTCATTTTTCACCTGGCCCGCGGCGCGTACCTCAACTGGCGCAGATTTCGCCCGGAAGCCCTGACTGCAGCCCAGGCGCGCAGCGGCCAGCGCAGCCTGCTGCGCGCGGCGCTGATGAATATGTTGGGGCCGGGACCTTACCTCTATTGGAGCCTGGTGACCGGCCCGGTGTTGATCGAGGGTTGGCGCGCGGGACCCACCCATGCGGCGGCGTTCCTGGCCGGTTTCTATGGCCTCATGGTCACCTGCCTGGCCGGCCTGATCATCCTCTTTGGCACGGCACAACGCTTGGGGGCGCGGATCAGCCGAGATCTGCTTGGGGTCTCTGTCGCGGCTTTGGCTGCCTTCGGCGCCATTCAGTTATGGCAAGGGCTGGTTCTGCTACTCGCCAGTTGACGATCCAGCCGCGCTCATGGATACTATCCCGTATGGTTGCGCTCAACACCCTGATCCCATTATTGGCAGTCGTCGCACTCGGCGCGTACCTGCGCCGCATCGGATTCTTGCACCCCGCCACCGTCCGAGACACCAACCGCCTGCTCTATTGGATCGTCCTGCCTGCCATGCTCTTCTACGAGACTGCCGAAGCGCAGATCCAGGGAGACGCGGTGCTACGCGTGTTTCTCACGCTCTGCGGCGCCATGATGATCACGGTCGTGCTGGGATATGGGCTGGCTTCTGTCCTGCGGGTGCCGCGCACCGCGCTCGGTGCGTTCGTGCAGGGGGGATTCCGCAGTAACCTGGCCTATGTGGGCCTGCCGGTCATCCTGCTGGCGCTGACGGGTGCAGATGGCGCCGTGGCAACCGATCAGAGGGCTTTGGCAGTGGTCGCTCTCGGCATGCTCACCCCGGTCTATAACCTGGTCGCAGTCGTCGTGTTGCTGACGGCCCGCCCCAAAGACACACAGACGCAGTTCGGCCAGGAGATGCGCAAGATACTGCTTGCAATAGCCACCAACCCACTGGTGCTCGCATGTGTCGCCGGGCTGCTGTTTGCGCTGCTTCCGTGGCAGCTTCCCCCGATCGCGAGCCGCACCTTATCCACAGTTGGCCAAATGAGCACGCCGTTGGCGCTGTTGGGCATCGGCGCGTCCCTGACACTCACCACGCTGCAACACAACCTGCGCCTGGCGAGCTATGCGACCGTGCTCAAGATTGGCATCTCTCCACTTGCCGGTTACCTCATCGCAACGGCGCTCGGCTTGACGCCTGTTGAACTGCGCATTGCCCTGATCTTTCTGGCCGGACCAACCGCTGCCGCGTCTTATGTCATGTCCGAGCAGCTTGGATCCGATGAAAAACTGGCGGCAAGCATCATCATCCTCACCACTCTACTGTCGGCAGTATCACTCGCCATCAGCCTGATCGTGACATGATTACCGCCGCCCCCCCAGGTGTTCACCGCCATCAACGTGGATCACCGCGCCGGTGACGTAATCCGCCTCAACCAGATACCGCACGGCGCCCGCCACATCCTCGGCGCGGCCCCACCGGCCCAACAGAGTCCGCCGTGCGGCCGCGGCCATCTGCTTCTCGGTGTAGCCGGGGGGTGGCAATACTGGACCAGGCGCGACGGCGTTGACCCGCACGGCGGGCGCCAGCTCCAGCGCCAGGCTATAGGTCAGGTTGAGCAATGCCGCCTTACCGGCCGAGTGAGCCATGAAGTTCGGAAAAGGCACGCAGGCCGACAGGTCGATGATGTTGACGATAGCGCCGTCGCCGTGCGCTGCCAGATGGGGCGCGGCCGCCTGGCTGCAAAACGCCGCGCCCTTGACCATGATGTTATGCACACGATCCCAGTCCGCCTCGTTCAACTCAACGAACGGCGTCCTCAGCCACAAGGACGCACTGTTCACCAGCACATCCAGCCGGCCAAGGTGGTCTGCCGCCGCCGCGACAAATGCCTGCACCTCGGCCACCTCCCCCGCGTCGGTCCTGGCGTAGAAAACCTGCCGACCTCGCGCCGTAATCTCCGCAGCAGTCGCAACTGCGGCCTCCGCCGACGAGTTGTAGCTGAATGCGATATCCGCGCCGGCGTCAGCCAGCGCCAAAGCGATCGCTTTGCCCACGCGCACTGCGCCGCCAGTGATCAATGCAGCTTTGCCGTGAAGATCCATAGGTCACACCTCCCCGATAAGTCCATCCCTATTCTACGTCGCCCACGCGCCTTTTGTCGAACCGGAGCATGGCATACTGAGTCGTGTTCAGGATTTTGATATTTTACACATATGAATTTGGCGAAAATCGATCAGCGATGGTATGATTGCGTTGCACGCAAATGACGTGAGTGATTCAAGAGCTGGGATATGTTGCAGAAACAGTTATCGGGCAGCCCTGCCGGCGAGGTATTGAGCGTGATGCAGCGCCGGGGAGAGGTGACGGTCAAGGACCTGGAAGAGGCCCTGAGTGTGACCGCCAACGCCGTGCGCCAACAGTTGACGGCGCTCCTGGCTGCTGGTTACATCAGCCAGCAAGCCGAGAACATTGGCCGCGGACGCCCCAAGCATGTCTATGGGCTGACTACCAAAGGGCGATCCCTCTTCACATATCACTACGACGAGTTCACCAACTCACTACTGCGCGAGATTCTGGTGAGTGAGGGTCCCGAAAAGGTGCAGGAGTTGCTGGGCAGAATGAGCCGCCGCCTGGCCGCCCAGTACGAACACGAGTTGGCAGATCTGCCATCCGACGAGCGCGCCACGAAACTGGCGGAACTGCTGAACGCGAAAGGAATCGTGGCGGAGATCAAATTCGAGGAGGATGGCATTGTGGTTCACGAGTATACATGCCCCTACTACCAATTGGCCCGCGAGCATCGAGCCATCTGCGATATGGAAGAAGAGATGATTGCCCATGCCATGAACCGCCCTGTGGAATTGGTCTCATGTTCGCTGGACGGGCATCATGGGTGTCAATTTCGCATCGAAGCATAAAGAGCACTATACGATTAAGGAGATCGATTTCATGCCTACAGAACTGGTGATCAAGGACCTGCATGTCAACGTTGAAGGCAAGCCCATCCTGCAGGGGGTCAACCTGACCATCCGTCAGGGCGAAGTGCATGCGTTGATGGGGCCGAACGGCTCCGGCAAGAGCACCCTGGCGTACACGGTTGCGGGCCACCCACATTATGCAGTTGTCAGCGGCGAGATCCTGCTGGACGGCCGCAGCATCCTGACGATGGCGCCGGACGAACGCGCGAAGGCCGGCCTTTTCCTCGCGTTCCAGTATCCTACGGCCATCCCGGGCGTCAGCATGGCGAACTTCCTGCGTCAGGCGGTCAGCGCGGTGCGCGGCTACACAGAGAAAGCCAAGCAGGCGGTGGCCGAAGGCGGCAGCGCCAAGCCGATCGGCTCCGAACTGATACCGATGCGCGAATTTCGCAAAGAGCTGACCGAGAAGATGGACCGGCTGCACATTGACCCGGCCTTCGCCCGGCGCTATCTGAACGACGGCTTCTCCGGCGGCGAAAAGAAGCGCGCCGAAATCCTGCAGATGGCTATGCTCGACCCCAAGATCGCAGTGCTCGATGAGACCGACTCCGGGCTGGACATCGACGCGTTGCGCGTCGTGTCTGAGGGCGTCAACAGCCTGCTGGGCCCCAATCTGGGGGTGCTATTGATCACCCACTACCAGCGGCTTCTGAATTACATCAAGCCGGATTTCGTGCACGTTTTCTACAACGGCCACATCGTCATGTCCGGCGGGCCGGAGATGGCGCTGGAGCTGGAGGCGAAGGGCTATAACTGGGTGCGAGAGAAATACGGCGAGCCGATGGTGGGGCAGGAAACTGCCTGAGGCGTAAAACGTGAGGCGTGAAGCGTGAGACGCAACACGCACCACGCACGACCGCAAGAACTACAGGAGAAACAAATGCCCGCAACAGACACCGACCGTCAGGCGCTGGACAGCGTCAAGAACGAGTATAAGTACGGCTGGAGTCAGCCCGAAAACTACGTTTTCAAGGCACGCAAAGGGCTGGATCACGAGATCATCGACCAGATCAGCGTGATGAAAGGTGAACCCGCGTGGATGCGCCAGCTCCGCCATGAGGCGTTGGATATCTTTTTTTCTAAGCCGATCCCGACCTGGGGCGCCAACCTCAGCGAGATCAAGTACGACGAGATCTTTTATTACATCAAGCCCATGGAAGCGCAGGGCAAGAGCTGGGATGATGTGCCTGCGGATATCAAGGAGACTTTCGACAAGCTGGGCATCCCCGAGGCCGAACGCAAGTTCCTGGCCGGTGTTGGCGCGCAGTATGAAAGTGAGGCCATCTACCACTCACTGAAGCAAGAATGGGAAAAGCAGGGCGTCATCTTCATGGACAGCGACAGCGGCTTGCGCGAGCACGAGGACATCTACCGCGAGTTTTTTGGCACCGTCGTGCCATCCACCGACAACGTCTTCGCGGCGTTGAACACCGCGGCATGGTCGGGCGGCTCATTCGTCTACGTGCCAAAGGGCGTGCACCTCGACATCCCGCTGCAAGCCTACTTCCGCATCAACGCCCAGAGCATGGGGCAGTTCGAGCGCACGCTGATTATCGTGGACGAAGGCGCCAGCGTCCATTACGTGGAAGGCTGCACCGCGCCCACCTATTCACAGGATTCGCTGCACTCAGGCGTCATCGAGATCATCGTCCGCAAGAATGCCCGCTGCCGCTATACGACCATCCAAAACTGGTCCACCAATGTGTATAACCTTGTGACACAACGGTCGCTGGTCTACGATGGCGGCACGATGGAGTGGGTGGACGCCAACCTGGGTTCCAAAGTCACCATGAAGTACCCCTCGGTGTACATGCTGGGCGATGGCGCACGCGGGCAGATCCTCTCCATGGCCTTTGCTGGCGTGGGCCAGCACCTGGACACCGGCGGCAAGCTGGTGCATGCTGCGCCCAACACCTCCAGCCAGCTTATCTCGAAGTCGATCAGCAAGAACGGCGGGCGGGCTTCCTATCGCGGCCTGCTGAAGGTGGGCAAGGGCGCGCATGGCGCCAAATCCAATGTGGTGTGCGACGCGCTTCTGTTGGACGACCACAGCCGCTCAGACACCTATCCCTATATCGAGATCGACGAGGATGACGTCACCGTCGGCCACGAGGCCTCCGTCAGCAAAATCGGCGAGGAGCAGCTCTTTTACCTGCAGAGCCGCGGCCTGAGCGAGGACGAGGCCAGCGCCATGATCGTTTCCGGCTTCATTGAACCGATGGTCAAGGAACTGCCGATGGAATACGCGGTGGAGATGAACCGGCTGATCCAGTTGCAGATGGAAGGATCGGTTGGGTGACAAGGTGAACAGCATGACAACAGATACACTGACGACGACCCAGGACACACCCGTCGAGGCCCTTTCCCAAGCCAAAAATGAGCCGGCATGGATGCTGGACATCCGCCGGAAGGCATGGCGGTTCTTTGAGGAAATCCCCTGGCCCACGGGCGGCGAGGAGACGTGGCGCCGCACCAAGCTGACGGGGTTCAAGCTGGAGGAGTACCAACCGCTCCACGGCGTCGACAAGCTGGACAACCCGACCGAAGACGTGGCCAAGAGCCTGGCAGAGGTGGAAAGCATCGGCAGCCTGGCATTTGTAGATGCGGCGCCAGCGCACCACAGCCTGGATGCATCATTGACCGCCAGGGGCGTGGTTTTCACCAGCCTGGATGATGCGGTGCGCCGCTATCCCGAATTGGTTCAGCGCACTTTCAACAGCGTCGTGGCCATCGACGAAAACAAATTCAGCGCGCTGCACTACGCGCTCTGGAACAGCGGCACCTTCGTCTATGTGCCGCGCAACGTTGTGGTCGATCGCCCGCTACAGGCTGTGATCGGCCAGCGCGCGGGCAAGCACGCCGGACTGCATCACACCCTGATCGTGACAGAAGAGGGGGCGGCCGTCACGCTGGTGGAGGACTTTATTGGCGCGGAAAATGGCATGACGGACAATGTCGTAGAATTGCTGCCCGGCGCCAACAGCCAGGTGCACTATCTGCACCTGCAAAACCTGGCCGACTCTGCATGGAACTTCAGCACACAACGCATGACCCTGGGCCGTGACAGCCTGCTGCGCTACTTCATCGGCTCATGGGGCAGCCGCCTTTCTAAGAATTGGATCAATATGGATTTGAACGGCGCGGGCGCACAGGGCGAGCTGCTGGGGTTGTACTTCCCCGGCGGCCGGCAGCACCTCGATCACCACACGAATCAATTTCACAGGGCGCCCCACAGCACCAGCGACCTGCTGATCAAAGGCGCGCTGAAGGATCGGGCCCGCTCGGTGTACCAGGGCTACATCAAAGTCTATCCGAACGCGCAAAAAACCAACGCGTATCAGGCCAATCGGAACCTGATGCTGAGCAAACTGGCCCGCGCCGACAGCATCCCCGGCCTGGAGATCGAGGCGGACGATGTGCGCTGCACCCACGGCGCCACCGCCGGCCAACTGCCCGAAGAGTATCTCTTCTATCTGATGGCGCGCGGCATCGATCGCACGAACGCCGAACGCATGATTGTGCAGGGTTTCTTCGAGGAGGTTCTCAATCGCATCCCCGTAGAGGGCGTGCGGAATAAGCTGGAAGTCGAAATCGCGCGAAAACTAGGGCTGTGAGATGGCATATTGACAGAGGGCAGAGGGTGTATAGGAGATTGCTATGGCTGAGACGGATTATGCCCATCCCGAAAAACTGGTAAGTACGCAATGGGTGGCGGAACATCTGGACGATCCAAACGTGCGGATCGTGGAATCCAACGAGGATATCGTGCTCTATTCTCGCGGGCACGTGCCTGGCGCGGTGCAAATCGATTGGGTGGCCGACCTGAACGACCCGATCCACCGCGACTACCTCAACCGGCAGCAGTTCGAGCATCTGATGGCTCGCAACGGCATTGCCAACGATACGTTTGTGGTGTTCTATGGCGATAAAGGCAACTGGTGGGCATGCTACACGCTGTGGATCTTCGAGTTGTTCGGACACACCAACACGGCGATCATGGATGGGGGACGACTGAAATGGGAACTGGAGGACCGCCCCATGACCAAAGAGGTGCCGCCCGTTCCGATCACTGAGTACCATGCCCAAGATCGGACTGATTACAAGATTCGCGCGTACCGGGATGATGTCTTGACGCACCTGGCGGCCGGCCACCCGCTCATCGATGTGCGCAGCCCTGGCGAGTACTCGGGCAAGCTGTATCACATGGACGGCTATCCGCAGGAGGGCGCGCTGCGCGCCGGCCATATCAAGGGGGCCATCAACGTGCCGTGGTCCCGCGCCGCCCATCCGGAAGACGGTTCTTTCCGGAATGCGGAAGATTTGCGGAGAATCTATGAAGCCGAAAAGGGACTGGCGCCAAGCAACAGCGTCATCACCTACTGCCGCATCGGTGAGCGTTCCAGCCACACCTGGTTCGTACTGAAGTACCTGCTGGGTTATCCCAACGTGCGCAACTATGACGGAAGCTGGACAGAGTGGGGGAACCTGGTTGGGGCGCCAATCGAGAGGTGAGTTGAGGGCGAGAGGTTAGCGGCTGGAAGAGCATCCGATAGCCGGCTTCCAACTTCCAATAGCCAGCCTTGCAACACCGTTCCGACAGCGTTATACTAGCGCAATACCTGACCTGAGAGGAAGATAGCAGCGTGGATCGCCAGGCCCAGATCGACTTTATCCTGGATCACTACGAGAATCCCCGGCACTACGGGGCGATGGAGCACCCAACGATCGTCCAGAAGGGAGGTAATCCTGGCTGCGGTGATGTTGTGACGTTCTATCTTAAGGTGGATAGCGACGAGCGCATCAGCGATATCGCCTTCGAAGGCGAAGGCTGCACCATCAGCCAGGCCGGAGCTTCGCTGGTGACGGAGCTACTCTGGGGCAAAACGCTGGCCGAGGTGGAAGCGATGCCTGCGGATGTCGTTCTGGATACGCTGGGACGCGAACTGGCTGCAACACGGCTCAAGTGCGCGACGCTAGGGCTGAATACGCTGAAAGCTTCAGCACGACAATTTCGTCAAACTACAGGATGAGGTGGTCATGTCCATAGCAACCATGACCCAGTCGATCACACTCCAAGCTGCCGGCCTCGATGTCGAGGCGATACGCGCCGACTTCCCGATCCTGAGCCGCCGCATCAAAGACAGGCCGCTGGTTTACCTGGACAGCGCGGCCAGCTCGCAGAAGCCGGTGCAGGTGCTTGATGCGATGAATCGCTACTACAAGCAAACGCATGCCAACGTTCATCGCGGCGTGCACACCCTGAGCGAGGAAGCCACCGCGCTGTATGAGGGTGCGCGAGGCAAAGTGTCCGATTTCATCGGCGCGTGTTGTCCCAAAGAAGTCATCTGGACGCGCAACGCGACCGAGGCGATCAACCTGGTGGCCTATAGCTGGGGGCGCGCGAACCTGAAGGCCGGCGATCACATCCTGCTCACTGAGATGGAACACCACGCCAATCTCGTGCCGTGGCAGATTCTGGCCGCGGAGCGGGGCATCCAGCTTGACTTCATACCTGTGGCCGACAACGGCACGCTGGTCCTGGATAACCTGGACAAACTGCTGACCCCGCGCACCAGGCTATTGGGCTTCGCGGCCGCTTCCAATGTGCTGGGCACTATCAATCCGGTGCGCGAATTGACGGACGCAGCGCATAAGGCGGGCGCGCTGGTCCTGCTGGACGCGTGCCAGAGCGTGCCTCACATGCCGGTCAATGTTCGGGACCTGGACGTCGACTTCATGGCATTTTCGGGCCACAAGATGCTCGGTCCGACGGGCAGCGGCGTGTTGTGGGGCCGGCGCGAGATCTTGAATGCGATGCCGCCGTTTATGGGCGGCGGTGACATGATCCGAGAGGTGCACCTGAGCGGATTCAAGCCCAGTGAGCTGCCGTGGAAATTCGAGGCCGGCACGCCGGCTATTGCGGAAGCTATCGGCCTGGGCGCCGCGGTGGATTATCTGCAGAATCTGGGCATGGCTGCGATCCACGCGGCCGAGCGCGAGTTGACTGCCTACGCCCTGGAGCGCATGTCCGAAGTGGAAGGCCTCAAGGTTTTGGGCCCATCGGCCGACAGGCGCGGGGGACTGGTCAGCTTCGTCCTCGGCAACATTCACCCTCATGACATCGCGGCCGCCCTGGACAGCATGGGCATCGCCATTCGCGCCGGGCATCACTGTGCGATGCCGCTCCATGAGCGCTATCACATCGCCGCGAGTGCGCGGGCCAGCTTCTACGTGTATACGACCCGCGAGGAAATCGATCTCCTCGTGGCCGGTCTGAAAAAGATTGTGGAGTACTTCAGTTTCTAAGATTTGAGAAACCAGGTTTCTCGGAGAAACCTGGTTTCTTGACTGAGAAAGAAGCTTGCTATGGACCTGTACGCCGAAGAAATCCTGGATCACTACAAACACCCGCGCCACTTCGGGCATCTGGATGACCCGACCCTGGTCTATCACGACCGGAACCCTCTGTGCGGCGACGAAATCACGCTGGAGCTGAAGCTCGAGGACGGCAAAATCGCAGATGTGGCCTTCACCGGCCACGGCTGCGCGGTCAGCCGTGCGGCCGCCTCGATGATGTCCGAAGAGATCATCGGCAAGTCGTTGGATGAGTTGAAAGAGTGGAACAAAGAAGACATCCTCGACCTGCTCGGCATCGAGGTAGGTCCGGTCCGTCTCAAGTGCGCGCTGCTCCCGTTGAAGGCGATGAAAGCCGCAGTCTGGGGGCTGGCAGACGAGGAGTAAGTGGAGTCATCATGCCTGAGTTTGTAAAAGCAGCTCGCACCGACGAGATCGCGCCGGGCGAGAAGAAAACCGTCGAAGTTGACGGCGTTGAGATCGTCATTGTCAATCTGGAGGGCGAGTTCTGTGCCATCGAGGACGTATGCACACACGATGGCGGCCCGCTAGGTGAGGGCAAGCTGCAAGGCTGCCAGTTGATCTGCCCGCGCCACGGAGCGCGCTTCGACGTGCGCACCGGCGCGGCGCTGGCCCTGCCCGCCGTTGAGGCCGCGCCGACATATGAAGTACGCGTGCAGGACGGAGACGTGCTGGTGAAAGCGTACTGAGTACTGCGTACTGCGCACTTAACATGTCACGCACCACCCAATACGCAATAAGGAGCACAAATGGCCGCACCAACCGAAGAGAGCATCCGCGAAATCATCCGCAAGAACGTCTTTGACCCGGAGATCGGCCTGAACGTCGTCGACCTGGGCCTGATCTATGAGATCACGGTGCCCGACGGCAAAAACGTGGACGTCAAGATGACGCTGACCAGTCCCGGCTGCCCGGTGGGACCGCAGCTCATCAGCGGCGTGCAGACCTACGTCCACAAGGCCTTTCCCGACCTTGACGCCATCAATGTACACGTGGTCTGGACGCCGATGTGGAACCCGGAGATGATGTCGCAAGAGGCTAAGGACCAGTTGGGGTTCTTTTAGCAGGCATCAGGGATCCATGGATCAGGCATCAGGAATCAGGGGTCAGGGATCAGAAAGACTCCTGACCCCTGACTCCTGACTCCTGACTCCTGTCTCCTGTCTCCTGTCTCCTGACACCTGCCATGTCTACCCTCTACCTCGGCGCCCAAGGCTGGAGCTACCCTTCGTGGGTGGGACCGTTCTACCCGCCCGGCACGCCGTCGGGCGCGTTCCTGGAAGCCTATGCGACCCACTTCGACACTGTTGAGCTGGATACTACCTTCTATGCCATCCCGCGCGCATCGACAGTGGACGGGTGGTGCACTCGGACCCCTGACGGCTTTCGTTTTGCGGCCAAGTTCCCCCAGGACATCACGCACAAGAAGGGGCTGATCGACTGCGCCGAAGAAACCGGCGCCTTCCTGATGACGATGGCCCGGCTGGAACACAAGCTTGGGCCGCTCCTCCTACAGATGCCGCCCTCGTGGGGCACCGGCGCGTTCGAGGCTTTGGCAACGTTCCTGCGTGATCTGCCGGCCGGCTTTCGCTGTGCGCTGGAGGTGCGCCACCGGTCATGGCTGGGCGCCGAGGTATTCCCGCGGCTGGTAGATCTGCTCCGCCGGCATGCTGTGGCGCTGTGCCTGACTCAGCAAGCCGGGATGCCGGTCATTGACCAGGTGACTGCGCCGTTCGTCTACGTCCGGTGGCTGGGCCGTCGGGAGGACATCATCGACGACGACTTCTCCCGCGTGCGCATCAACCGCGACGTGCAGCTCGACCGCTGGGCCGGACAAGTGGCACGCTACCTGCAGGAGGGCCTCGCCGTCTACGGCTACTTCAACAACCACTACCAGGGACACTCGCCCGCGTCAGTGCGTGCGCTGCAGGCGCGGCTGCCGGGCATCGACAGGGAGTAGACGCCCGGATGCGGTGCTGCGCGTGCTAGTCCGCGTCAGCAGATCGCAACAACATCACCACGCCTGCTCCGCCATCTACCCGCACCCGATCGCCCGTTTTCAGCCGCGCAGTGGCGTCGCCGCAGCCGACCACCGCGGGGATGCCCAACTCGCGCGCGACAATGGCTGCATGAGACAACGGCGCGCCCACGTCCGTGATCACCGCGGCCGCGCGCGGGAAGATCAATGTCCAGGCAATATCGGTCTGGACCGCCACGAGGATCTCGCCGGGCAGGAAGAGCGCGGCCTCTTCAGGGCCGGCCAGGCAGCGCACTACACCCTCAACGCGGCCGGCCGAGCCGGCTGCGCCTCGAATGATATTCACCGCCTCTGGCGCCACTTCCTGCGCCGCACCCTGCAGCGGGAGCTGCGTTCCGTCATAGATATCGCTGCGTCGCGCCGGGTCCGCGGCCCATGCAAAAGGATCGAAGCGCCCACAAATCACGGGCGGGCAGGGCGGCAAGGCCTTGACCTTCAGATAGCTGGTGCGGCGCTCGGGGATGTCCGCCACAAGGTCCGCGGCCGTCTTCTCACCGGCCAGAAGCCCAAGCAGTTCATCCAGGGTCAGGAAGAAAACGTCATCGCCCAGGCCCGTCAAACCGCCGGCGCGACATGCGAAGAGGCGAACCAGCCAGCGATCGCGCACATATTCCGAACGCGCCATCTCCCGCAGTCGCGCTCGCCGCGCGCTCTCCGCAATGCGGCCCCGCAGCTTACCGGCCTTGCCGGGGTAACGAGCCTGCAAGCGGCTCCAGGCGGCATCGAACGCCGCACGACCCTGCGCCAACCGGCCAGCAAGGTCGGCCGGCGTCTCTTGCCAGGCGGCCAACTCGCGCTCGAGCCAGGCCGGATCTTCGGCCGGGCGCGGGATTGAAAGCTCGAACTCATTGGGCCCCCGATGCCCGAACTGCTGCAGGTATGCCTCCCTGGTCATTTCACCGGCCGCAACCCGCGCGAGCCCGCGGAGGGGCTCCAGGCTGGCCAGCAGCCCCTCCTCGCTCACATTGGCGATTAGCGCGTTGGCGTCATCCGCGCCCACCAACACCGTCAAATCCCGTCGCAACTGCATGGTGTAGTCGGCCGAGTAGACGGCGCCGCCCATCACGCACCACCGCCCCTGCTTCACATGCGGCCTGATCTCATCCCACAACGCACGCAGAGACAACAGGCTGGCAGCCTCACGGACGCGCCCGCGCATCGCCTGGAACCAGGATGGATTCGCGGCCAGGTATGCCCCCAACTTCCGCACGCCCGCCTGCTGCTTGCCGCGCACGCGCACCCCATTTGCCAGGCTTTCCCACCGCGCGGGCCACGAGAGCGGAATCAGGGGGATCGCCATCGTATCGGGCAGGCGCATATAGAGGGTTGACTCCAGCGCCGCCAGGATTCCCTCACGACCCTTGCCGATCAGGCTGAGCATTGTAGCGAACGCGCTGATATTGAGGTAAGGCCGGCCGCCGATGTTGCCCACCGAAGGCGCGTTCGGCACGTAGGTCCAGTCGTCCAGCGTGAACTGAATCACCGACCAGGTCAGCGGCGTCATCGCCTCAGTCACCGCCTCGCCGAAATTGACGTTGGACCAGAGGTAGTCGCCGCTCAGGGAAGCATTCCACATTTCAGGCGTCATGGCTGGCATCTCCATAGAGTTGCACGATTTGCTCCGCATAGTCCTGGATGCTCCGCCGCAGCGCGTATGGTTCCACAACCTCGACGCCCCGGCCGAAACTCAGGATCCGCGCCCGCGCAGCCTCCAGCGATTCGAACGGCAGTTGCAGAGTCAGCCGGCCTTCGGCATCCGCGCGCTTCCCGCCGGCCTGGGCGATCTGGCGCCGCACCGCATCACCGAAGTACGCCGGCAGTTCGGACACAAACTCGGGCGCCGCCTGTACGGTAACCAGGTAACGGCCGCGGCTCAAATCGCGCGCGGCACACCACTCCCGCCAAAAGCGCGCCAGATCGAAATCGGCCGGCCGCTTGCAGGGCTCCTCAGACAAACGCGCATCGAGCAGCGCGGCCACCCGCAAAACCCGGACCGCGCCGCCAACGCCATAAACCAGATGCCAGATCCCAGCCTTGGCCACCAACCCATAGGGATCGACGACCTGTTCGACGCGGAGCGCCAACGGCCCGATCCGATAGGCCAGGTGCAGCTTGCGGTCCTGCCACACGGCCTGGTGCACGGTCGGCAGATGTGGCGCGGACGCCTCGACCTGGTCCCAGCCGGTCGCGTCCAGGTGGAAACGCTGGCGCACCCGCTGTTCCTCGCTGCGGCGGGCCGCAGGCAGTGCGGCCGACAGCTTGCGCAGCGCGGCCCCCAACTCATGGCCCACCCCAAGATCGGCCAACGGCTGGGGGATGCTGAGCATGAACAGGGCGCTCACCTCCCCCTCGGTCAGCCCGGTCAGGTTGGTGCGATAGCTATCAAGCAGCGCGTAGCCACCCTCCGGCCCAGGTTCTCCGTAAACCGGCACGCCGGCAGCGCTGAGCGCGTCGATATCACGGTAAATCGTCCGCTCGGAGACCTCAAGCTCGCGGGCCAGCTTCCCGGCAGTCATCCGGCCGCGAGCCTGGAGCAACATGAGGAGAGATAATAACCGGTCGGCGCGCATCGTGTGGTCTCGACTGCATCCCAATGTAGCGAGCTGAGCTTGAATCGTCACCCTTATTCTACCACATAAACCTTGACATGAGATGTCAGGGATAGTGTGGTACGATTCGTTCATCAAGCAAAGGAGGCAAAACCATGGACGAATTCGCTGTCCGCATCGTCAAGCTCGAACCGCTGCGCGTCGCCAGCTTCCAGGGATTCGGCGCCAGCCCGGAGCACCTGGCTCAGCAAAAACTCGCCGCCTGGGCGGGGCCGCGGGGCTACCTGGACGACCGGCAACACCACCGCATCTTCGGCTTCAACAATCCGAACCCGTCACCGGGCAGTCCGAACTATGGCTATGAGCTCTGGCTGGCCGTCGGCCCGGAGGTGGAACCTGAGGAGGATGTGCCCATCCGGAAGTTCGAAGGAGGGCTGTATGCGGTCACGCGCTGCCAGGGCGTAGAGACGATCGGTGAGACGTGGCAGGCGCTGGTCAAGTGGCTCACCGCCAGCAGCTACGGGCATGCGGATCATCAGTGGCTGGAGGAACACCTGAATCAGACGTTCCCCCCGCCCGATTCGGAACTGGTGCTTGACCTGTACGCGCCGATCGCAGAATAACGATAGGGGCGGGATGACCCCGCCCCTACACCAAGCATGCGCCACTCGCAGATTCCCGGCCTACGGCGCAGGCGTCGTGACCGCCGATCCGGCCGGCTGGGCTGTGGGCGTAGCCTGCATAAAGAGCTCACGCGTTCGTTCTACGAGATCCTTGACGCTATACTCGGCGGAGCGTACGTAGTACGCCGACTCAGACGACTTCACAGCATAGCTGTTGTCGGCGGCATCTTTGGCGCCGATGGTCAGGGTGTAGGTCTTGATCTGGTCCCCACTCTTGGCCTGGATCATCACCGTCGCGCTGGGCTGCGCCAACCCATAGGCGGGATCGTCGGCCTTCCCCAGAACCTTAGCCAGCCGCAGCGAAGTGAACTGGCTGACCAGGGAAGTCACCTTGTTGGCATCCAGGGCCTCCCCCGAAGCCAGGCCGCGCAGCGCCCAAACGCCGGACGCGTCCTTCTCGAAGATGAACTCACCGTTGGCGTTCTTCAGCGTGAAGCCGGTGACATCCGCCGCCGGCACGCTGAAGTAGACCGGGTCGACCCACGACGTGAGGTCTGCGGCGATGTTCCACGCGGCCAGGTCGCCCGCCAGATAGACCTGGTTCTGCCCGGCCAGGCGCACGTGGGTGGTGTTCGATCCGGCCGAAGAACCCAGATACAGGGTCTTCGCACCGGCAGCGGTTTGCACGTCGATCTTACGCACGAATTTGGCATCGGCGACCTGGAGCTGGGTGTGGCTGGCAGTCGTCTCGCCCACCAGCCGACCGGTGTTGATAGCGACCAACTTGTCAAGCACCGGCGTGATCTTGGTTGCGTCTGCGGGATAGTCGGCAGCACTGGATGCAACCCAGGCATCCCCGGCCTTCGTCAACGTGACCGACTTGCCCTGGTCATCCTGGATCGTCAGTGCGGTGACGTCGGCGGCCGCAACGTCAAGCAGCGGCTTGCCGGCCACGGCAGCTTGCCGTGGCCAGAACACGATCGCCGCCAGCACGAGCTGCACGGCCAGAATTCCGATCAGGATCCGTTGAAGCTTCGTCATCTCAACCACCCCCTCACTTCGCAGACGCCGCTGCGTCACTGCGCTGAAGCGTCATTGGCTGCTCGTTGCGCCGGCGCAGGTGCCACAGAGCCCAGATACCGATCAGTGCGGCCAGCGCCAGGCCCCAGTTCACCACTTCCCAGATCGTCTTCTGCGTGGCGGACATCGGCGCCAGCACGCGCGTCGTCTGGCCGCGGCTGCGGATGTCCAGCAGGTCCAGGTCCTCCACCGACCAGTCCACGGCATTCTTGATGAACTGCAGGCTGTTGCGGTAGCGGTCGGCGCTCATGCTGGCCGAGATCTGAAACACCACATCGGTGAGGAAGTCGCCGCTGCCGATCACTACGAGCCGAGCGGCAGCCGAGGAAGCTTCCAGGGTGCCGCCGGTTTGCGGCGCTGGCGTGGGGGTGGCTGCGTCCGGCGCGGCAGACTCTGCCTGGGGCGCCTGGGCCAACGGCGAGGCCTTGCCCGCGAAGTAGCTACCGAAGACGCCCTGCACCGACACGGCCAGCGTCTGCGCCGCGCGCTCGCCCTCTACGGCGAACCCCATGCCGGGATAGGTCTCCATATCGGGCTGGATATTGACATCCGTGCGCAGCCACGCGTTCGCGGTGGACTTCAGCAGGGTCGTCACCTCGCGGTCTTCGTTCTTTGTCTCGTCCACGGTCAAAGGGGACGCCCAGTTGAGCGTCAGCGCAGTCAGTTTGCTCACAATGGGGCTGGCCTGGTCCATGCCGTCGGAACGCACGTCGACAAAGAAGGGGTAGTTGATGGCTTGCATCTCGTTCACCGTCATGTTGCCCACCTTGCGCGCCACCTGCACCGGGAAAGGCTCGTTCTGTGGATCCATCACCAGCTTGTTCTCAACGGATACGCCGTAATGTGCCAGCATGTCGTTGATGCCGCCCTGGATAGGATTTAGCCCCAGGTTGCCGGCGTATTGATCGTAGGTCACCTCATAGTTGCCAGCAGCCACGACGACCGCGCCCCCGCGCATCAGGTATTGGTCGACGGCGAATTTCATCTTATCGTCAAAGCCCTGCGGCGAGATCAACACCAGCACATCGACCTCCGGCGGCACCTGGCCGCCGGACAGATCGACCGCCTGCACCGTGTAGTCCTCGGCCAACTGCTGCTGCAGATACTGCCACGTGCGCAACGCCTGCTGGGTCTGGCCGAACATGTCCTGAGTGGGCACGGCGGGCGGCGTCCACAAGCCGACGACTTTCAAGAAGCCGGTTGACGTGCGCTTCAGCGCCGACTCGATCGCCGTGCGCACGCTGGACTCACTCAGGTCGCCCGCGGGAGACACGAGCTGCCAGGTCTCCTGGCTGCCCTCCGGGGCAGCGGACGTCAACACCATGTCCAGGTAGTAGGAGTCGTTGGAGAAGAGGGAAACCGCAATGGGCCGCAGATTGTAGGTGTCGAAGATCTGCTGGCGGGTCATCCTGGCGCCGGCAGCATCCGGGTCGACGGTCTCAAACGTCAGCTTGCCGTTCGACTTGCCGGCCATTTCCTGTGCCACTTTGGTGATCGTCTCAGGCACGCCCTGCAAGTCAGCAGGCACGGTTTTGGGCGTGACGTAAAGGGTCAGCCGGGCCGGGTTCTGCAGCGAGGCCAGCAGCGTATCCACGCTCTGGAAGCCGTAAACTGCCTTCTTGACCGCGCTGGTCAGGTCATATTCCAGGTTGCCGAAGCGCACGTCGACGGCGCCATCGCGCAGTGACTCCACTTCGATGAGATCACGGAAATTGAGCACCTGACTCTGGTCGCCGTAGCGCACCAGGACGTCAAAATAGGCGTTGATGAGCGAGGATTCGTAGCGCCCCGCGACCTGAAATGGGGTCGGTTGAATCCCATAGGTCTGGTTGGCCTCAATCTCGATCTCGGGGTCAGTAGTCGGATCCACCACCTCAGCGGCCACCTTGCCCCGGCCCGCGATCTCGTACTCACGCAGCATATCGCTCAATTGAGGCGCCAGCGGCGCAAGCAGCGGGTGCGTCTTCTCGCTGACGTAGGCGCGAATCGTGAGCGGCTCGGCCAGGCTGCGCAGCAGCGTCGTGGTGGCGCCGGAGAGGCTGTACTCACGTTGGGAGGTCAGATCAAGCCGCAGCCCGCTGAGGGGATAGAGCCAAACGTTGGCCGCGATCAGGTTGGTCACCAGCAGCGCCGAGGTGAGCGTCACGCCCCGCCGATACCCTGCCGTCACAGCGCCCACGCTCCAGCGCTTGCGATCCAGCGACACGATGTTGAGTACCAGGAAGATGCCTGCCAGCGTCAGGTAGTAGATCAGGTCGCGCAGGTCAATCACCCCACGCTGGATGCTTTCGAAGCGGCTGCCCGAACCTAGCGCAGCGAACACCTGCCCGAGGCCGCGGCCCACGGCATCGACGATCGTCGAAGTGCCCACCAGGTAAAACAGCCCACCTACCAACACGGTGAGGATCAACGAGACGATCTGGTTATCGGTGCGCGAGGAGATGAAGAGGCCGATGGCGGCGTAAGCGGCGGCCATGAGGAGCGCAGCCAGGTAGCCGCCGGCCACGGGTCCCCAGTCAAGCCGGCCCATCAACGACACGGTGATCGGCAGGAAGAGGGTCAGAGCCAACGACACGGCCACCAGGGTCAGCACCGCCAGGAACTTGCCGAGCACGAGCTGCACCTTGCTCACAGGCAGCGTCAGGAGCATTTCCAACGTTCCGGACCGCTCTTCCTCGCTCCACTGGCGCATGGTCAACGCGGCCACCAGGAAGATCAGCAAGACGGGCATCCAACGAAACAGCGGCCGCACATCCGCGATGCCGCGGTCAAAAAAGGCATCGACCCAGAAAAAGGCCAGCAGTGTGACCGCCAGGAACACGCCTATGAACAGCAGCGCCATGGGCGAGCCGAAGTAGGCGGAGAGCTCTTTGCGAGTGATGGAAAGTGTTTGCTTCATCTCATCCCCCCGTCGCCAACTGATTGAACACCGTCTCCAGCGTCCGCACGTCGCGCCGCAGTTCCCGCAAAGGCCAGTTCCCCCGTCGCGCAAGGTCATAGATTGCCGGGCACAGGTCCACGTCCCCCATCCCGTACACGCGATACAAGGGATAGCCGCCCGCGGCCTGGGCCGGCTCGATGCCGCGCACCCCGCTCAGAGAGCGCAGCTCCCGCTCGACGCCATCGGTTTTCTGCGCCAGCACCAACACGGCATCCGCTGTTTCCTCCAGATCCGCGAGGCGATTATCGGCACGCACCTGGCCGTTGATCAGGATGATGGCCCGGTCGCACAACGCCTCTACTTCCGATAGGATGTGGGTTGAAAACAGGATGGTGGCGTGCCTGGCCAGGCGGCGGATCAGACGCCGGATTTCGACGATCTGGGTGGGGTCCAGGCCCACGGTCGGTTCGTCCAAGATCAGCAGCTTGGGCTTGTGCAGGATGGCTTGCGCCAGGCCAACGCGCTGCCGGAAGCCCTTGGAGAGCTGGCCAATGGGCCGCGCCAGTTGCTCGGCCAGGCCGGTGGCAAGCACCGCTTCGGAGATGTGCGCCGCCTGCTCAGCTTCAGGGAGCTGGCGCAACTCGGCGATCATCTTGAGATAGGATTGCACGGAAAGCTCGGGATAGAGCGGCGCGTTCTCCGGCAGATAGCCGATACGGGCCTGTACTGCGCGCGTGTGCGTGAGAACATCCAGCCCATCGACCACAACGCTGCCGGCATCAGGCTGCAAGAACCCGGTGATGATCTTGATGATAGTCGTCTTGCCGGCGCCGTTCGGCCCCAACAAGCCCACGATCTGGCCCGGTTGGATGGCAAAACTGACGCCGCGCAGCGCCTCCACGGAACCATACGACTTTTTCAGATCGGATACTTCGATCATACAGCATACCTCGACACTTAGGTGGCAAACGCATGAATAGACGCGCCGTATCGCAAGCAGTCACTCGGCGCGCCAATCAGATATTATACGCGGTTTCTGTGCTTTTGGGGATTAGAGTTTGATTAAAAATGTGAGAGCGAAGTGCGGGGAGGCCGGAGTTGGCAACTGTGCGCCAGTTGCCAACTCCCTCAAGTGCGGTGCTTACTTGCTCTTCACCGTCGACGCGCCCGAAGTATCCTCGACCACCGAGCTGGGGTTGCCGGTGTACAGGATCGTGGAGGCGCCGCTGGCCTCGGCCCTCAGTTTACCGCTCACATTGACCGTGGCGCGGCTGGCTCCACTGGCTTCCACCTCAGCGGCCGCAGCCGGGAGTCCCTCAAGCGCGGCGGTGCTGGCCCCGGAAACGTTCACGCGCAGGTTCTGGGCTGCGCCGTCCAACTCGGCCCGGCTCGCGCCCGAAATCTCGAAGCGGGCGTCGCCACAAACGATATCGCCCTTCAGGGTGCTCGCCCCGGAAACATTCACATTCAGACTTTTCCCGGAGTCGAACCCGGCAATGGTGGTGCGGGTCGCACCGCTCAGTTCCAGGCCGGCCAGTTCGGGCATGGTGACGACCGCCTTCAGGATGGCGGAGCCGATGATGCTGGTGCCTGTCTTCAGGCCGATGTGCAGGGTGTCACCGGACATCCGCACATCCAGCCGGTCCATGAGGTTCTCATCGACGGTGACCTCCACCTTGTAGGCCGCGGACTGGGTCACGTCAGCGGTGAATGCGCTGCTAATGTCCAGCCTGGTGAAGCCAGCCAGGTCAAAGTTCTTGGTCTCGGCCCGGCCTGTGCCGCGGATCGTCGTGATGGATGGGAGGCTCACGCACCCCGCCACCAGGATGCCAATCATGATCAAACACAAGATGCGGAATGTTGACACGGTTACCCTCCTTGCTGACCGCAGTTGCGCGGTGATTCATGCTTCTCTACGGAGGAGGTCGCTAAAGGTTTCGACAAGGCAACTATGACCCCAGAAAAAGCATCCTGAGCGGAGCAGCACATCATCCTGAGCGCAGCGGAGCGGAGTCGAAGGATGCGGCCTTGTGCAATGACCGCTCCGCATCCTTCGACTGCGCCGGGGCCCCTACCCCGGCTCCGCTCAGGATGCTCCGCTAGCAGCCTGAATCGTCACGGCGGATCTATCTTATGCCCCTGCCGTCGCCCCGTGCAGCCAGGCATGCAGCGCGGGCGAGTCCGTGGCTAACCGCACTGTGATCTCCGCCTCAAGCGCCAACGCCGCGCGGCGATAGGCTTCACTCTCAGCCGCAAGCTCCGGCCGGCGCTTGACCAGGCCTGCCATACGCGCTTCGATCCCCACCAGCCGGCCGCCATCGGCCAGGCGGTCGGCGTAGTACACCAGCTTCTCCTCCCATGTCTCGGGCCGGTCGGCCGGATCGGTGAGGGCCCACACCGGATGGCGCTCAGCAATGCGCGCCAGGTCAGGGAAGCCGCGCGCGCGGAGAAGCTGGCCGGCCAGGTCGTCATGCAACAGGCCGGCGCGCTGCGCGCTGACCTTGGCCAGGTCGTGCAGCAAACCACCGCGATGGGCGAGCAATGGGTCCACCCCCTCGCCGGCCAGGCGCAGCAACTCGGCCAAACGAAAGGCGATCGCCGCCACCAGCCTGACGTGGCGCACCAGCCCCTCCGACGCGCTCTGCTCGGCCAGCCACGCCAGGCACGCCGGCATGTCGGGCAGCCGCAGGCCTGCGATCGCCGCAGGCAGATCGGCCATGTGCCTGATCTCGGCATCGTAGGCGGGATGGGGCTGGGGGCACGCGGCTTGGGCCGGGTTGTACCAGACTGCGCGCAGGCCCGCGGCCTTGGCGCCCGCCACATCCGCGTCGTAGCTATCTCCCACCATGACGGCCTCATCCGGTGCGCAGCCCATGCGGCTCAGCACTGCCCGGTAGAAGGCCGCATCGGGCTTGGCCGCGCCCGCCTCCTTCGAGCTCACCACGACATCGAAAGGCGCATCCAACCCGACGCGCCGGAGAGCCTCGCGCACGGCCGGCGCGCCGGAATCCCGCGCATTGGTCGCCAACGCCAGCCGGTAACGCCTCGCCAGCCCGGTGAGCGCCTCCAACGCACCCGGCTCCGCGGCCACCTCCGGCCAGCCGGCCATCGGCCCGCCGTACTGGGGAAAGGTGCGCATCACCGTATCGCCCCAGTCGAAAACCAGAACCCGCAATTGGAAGCTCATCAGCTTGCTTCTGTCATCGTATTCGACAAGAAACGCGCCGAGGTGCGCCGGCTCAGCCACGCAAACCCGACGCTCGCGGCCAGCCCTGCCAGGCCGGCGAACACCCACATCGCGGCCGGCGCGACATTATCGTTGAGCAGGCCGGCAACCACCGGCCCGATGCCAAAGCTGACGCCCCAAGTCAGGCCGTACAGCCCCATATACCGTCCGCGCATATCGGCCGGCGCCAGGTTGGCCGCCATAGCCGAACCGGTGGGCGCCAACAACAACTCCCCGATAGTCAGGATCACCATGCTGGCCCAAAATGCCCAGAACCCGCGGCCCCAGGCCACGCTCCCCGCGCCCACCGCATACAACAGCGCGCCCAGCGTCAGGATGCGCCAGTTGGAATGACGCTGGCTCCGCTGCGTCACTGGATATTGGAACAGAACCACCATGGCCGCGTTGGTTGCCATGATGAAACCGTATTGGCTTTCGGGCACGCCGAAGTTCTCCTTGGCATAAACCGCCAGCAGCATCATCAGCACCGCGGTCGGGATGGTGGCCAGCACGAAGACGCCGCAGAACGCCACGAACGACCGATCGCTCAGCACAGGGCCGTAACCTCCGGCGCCGCGATCGCTCCCCTGCAGATGGTCATTGCGAGGGCGATAGCCCGAAGCAATCTCGTCGTCCGGGCTGGGATTGCTTCGGGGCTGCGGCCCCTCGCTATGACCGCGAGATGGCAGCGTCTCCGGCACGTTGAGCGCGATCAGGGCCACAAACAGCAGGCTGGCGCCGGCTGCGATGTAGAATGCCAGGTTGTAGGAGACGCCCGTGACGAAGCCACCGATTGCCGGGCCGATGGCGATGCCCAGGTTATTGATCATCCGCAGCAGCGCGTACGCGCCGACGCGTCGCTCCGGCTCGATCAGGTCAGCGATCATCGCATCGCTGCCGACGCGATAAAAAGGGCTGAACAAGCCCTGCGCCAGCATCACCGCGGCCCAGACCGGCAGGCTGCCTGCCGTGCTCATCGCCAGTTGAACCGCTCCGCCGGCCGCCAGCCCGGTGATCATGGCGAAGCGGCGGCCGAAGCGATCCACCGCCGGGCCGATGAACGAGAGCGCGGCCATCCCTGCGCCGGAGTTCAACGAAAAGAGCAGCGTCACCACCGTGAGCGGCACACCCAACCGCTGGCGCATGAAGATGGTCAGGAACGGCCACACCATGCTCCCGCCGATGCTGTTGATCAACAAACCCCAAAACAGCACCCAAAAGGCACGCGGGTAGCCTGCGGCAAGGGTGCGAAGACGGTCAATCACGCTGATACTCCCCGTACGAATAAGAAAGCGGGCCTCGCGGCCCGCTCAATATCGTAACATCACCTATCTGCTTTGACAAACCATCCCGAGGCCACACCGGCAATTCTCGCCGCCACGGCGGACTAGAACTCACCACAGAGACACAGAGAATGCGCCATACATGCCGATCGAATAGGTCTCAGTGCTCTTCAGTGCCTCTGTGGTGAGTTTCGGGTCAGTCAGTTCTCGCTTCGACGGCGACCGGGGGAACGGCAACGGCAGCGTCGGTCGCGGCCGGCTTGCCATGCCCGTTCCGCTCCACATTCATGATGGCCGGCACGGCGAAGGCCAACAGGCCGATGCCGGCGCACGCCAGGCCGCCCACCACGTACCAGGCGCGCACACCCACCGCGTCGGCCACCGGGCCGGCGATCAGCAGGCTGAGCGGCATCATCGCGGCCGCACCGCTGCCAACCAGCGACATCACGCGGCCCTGCATCTCAGGCGCCACGCTGGATTGCAGCACCGCAAAGAGTGGGCCGTTTGCCATGGGGTTCATGAAACCGCCGAAGAACATGCCTGCCAGCGCCAGGACGAACACAGCGGCAGGTGACAGGCCAATAACCAGCGTACCAACTCCCATCCCCACGACGCCCATCAATGATGTGAGGATGCGGGGGCGAAAACCACCCCAGGCGCTCAGCACCAGGCCGCCAACCACCACCCCGATCCCCCAGGCCGATTCCAACCAGCCAAGCTGCAACGCACCGCCGCCGAAATGCTTGGTCACCAGGATCGGCATCAACGAGAAGGCCGGGTTGATGATGAAATTGAGCGCCATCGCCATGAGGATGATCGCGAGCAATCCCGGCCAGGCAGCTACGTAACGCAACCCGGCCCTCAGGTCGCGCCACATCGAAGGCCGTGCATCGCCGGCCGAGGCCGCCTCCAGGCTATGCACGGGCTGCGGGATGGCAACGAAGAGCAGCGGCAGCACCGCCATGAGTGCGGTGACCACGTCGATCGCCAGCAAGCCATAGAGCGGCAGCACGCCCAACAGCAGCGCGCCCGTCGGCGGCGCCACGATGCTCATCGCACCGTTCAGCGTCTGGTTCAATCCGGCGACGCGCGCCAGTTGCTCGTTGGGCACCAGCAACGAGGTCGAAGCCTGCATCGCGGTCCAGTGAAAAGCACCGAGCGCAGAGCGGAGGAACATCACCACATAGACGTGCCACACCTGCATCTGGCCCGCGACGCTGAGTCCGATCAAGCCCAGGGTGATCAGCGCAATCAAGCTATCTGAAACGATCATCACCAGTCGCCGATTCCACCGATCGACCAGCGCGCCGGCGAACGGGCCAATCACGACCTGCGGCAGTATTGCGGCCAGGGTGGCCATCGCCAACACGGTGGCCGAGCCGGTGGTCTGGGTCAGCCACCATACCAGGGCGAACTGCACCAGGCTGGAGCCGAACAACGAAAACGCCTGTCCGCCCCAGATGGCGAAGAAGCGGGAAGCCCAACGGGTGGGTGGGGATGATAGTCTCATGGTGATATCCTGCGTATTGCGTATTGCGGGCGATCTGCGGATCGCTTGCGTATTGCGTATTGCGTCAGGTATCTTACTCCAGAATATTGACTTTGTCAAGCGGATATTTTATTTTGTTCATATCAGATTCAATATTATGCATACGATGTTCGCCATTTCAGTAATCAACGATCTGCGACAAGGCGGTATGTATACCCCAAATCCCCTAATCCCGGCTATGCTTGAAACGGTTAGCGGGGATTTGGGGATTAGGGGAAAGCTTATGTGCACCCCTGAAGAATTCCTGGTTTGCCGCCTCCCCTGGGCGGGTCTATAATGGCATACCGGCTGTCAGGCCGGAACCCCGGCTCGCATCAGGATAAGATCGACTATGTCTTATACGGTACCGCTTGCGAAAAGTCTCAAAGCCCGCATGACAAGTGAGCGCTCCGGCCGCGTGCTGGCCTTGGCGCTGCCGGCCGTGGGCGAGCAGTTGCTCAATATGGCCGTGGGTTTGGTTGACACCTTCATGGTGGGCCACCTGGGTGCCAGTGCGGTCGCGGCCGTGGGGCTGTCCAACCAGGCCATCATGCTCGCCACCACCTTTTTCTCCGCGGTAGCCACTGGGGTCACGGCGCTCGTGGCCCGTCACACCGGCGCGCATGAGCCCGAAGGCGCGAACCGCATCCTTCACCAGGGCTACCTGGTGGGCGCGCTCCTAGGCGTTATCACTACTGCGTTGGCACTGGCATTCGCCGGGCCCATCATGACCGCGCTGCGCGCACCGGCGGACGTGGTCGCGCCCGGCGCGTCCTATCTACGTATTGCCTCCACGATCTTTATCAGCGCGGCTTGGCTGTTCATCGGCAACGCCGCGCTGCGCGGGGCCGGCGACACCCGCGCGCCCATGCTGGTTATGCTGGTCGTCAACCTCGTGAACATCGCCGTCGCCTACCTCTTCATCTACGGTCCCGGCCCTTTTCCCAGGCTGGGTGTAGCTGGCTCGGCCCTGGGGGCCGCCGCTGGGCGAGGGGTGGGCGGCCTGTTGGTCACCGCGCTGCTGTGGCGCGGCCACGCCGGGTTGAAGCTGCGCCTGGCCGCGCTCGTGCCCGATCCGGCGCAGCTCAGACGCATCGCCAACATCGGGCTGCCAGCAGGCGCAGAGCTTCTCATGATGCGCTTGGGCATGATGGCCTACGTCACCACTGTGGCGGCGTTGGGCACCAAAGCGTACGCCGCGCACCAACTGGCACTGCAGGGGGAATCGCTGGCCTTCATGCCCGGCTTCGGATTCGCGGCCGCGGCCACGACGCTGGTGGGCCAGGGGCTAGGCGCAGGCGCCCCTCAAAGAGCGCGTGCGGATGGCTATATGGCGCAGCGGATGGCTGTGATCCTGATGGTCGCGATGGGGGTGCTCTTCTTCGCGTTCGCCGGGCCGATCATCGATATCTTCATCGACGATCCCGAGGTGGTGCAGCTCGGCATCTGGCCGCTGCGGCTGGTCGCGTTCTCGCAGCCCGCGTTGGCCACCATGATGGTGCTGTCCGGCGGATTGCGCGGCGCCGGTGATACGCGCGCCACCCTGGTCATCACCGCGGTCGGGCTGTGGCTGGTGCGGCTGCCGCTGGCCTTCCTGCTGACCGGACCGCTGGGTCTGATCGGCGCGTGGATCGCCATGGGAATCGACCTGCAATGTCGCGGCCTGGGGATGTGGCTGCGCTTCAGAAGCGGCAAGTGGGCCGTGATTCGCGTGTAACAGGCCTGGGACAGCAACGGAACGGACCACTTGCCGTGATGGGTGGGTCAAGCCGCCGTTACTTCTGCGCTGCGGCGCGGCGTCGACTGGCCGCGAATTCCGGCGCTTCTTTGACCGCCATACCAAGGACGCCGAACGAGCGCCAGAAGACCGACGAGCCGGAGCGCTGCAGCTCCAGCGTTTCCTGCCCCACATCCGGGTAGCCCTGGCCGGCCGGGTCGGGCTGCCGGGTCTCCCAGTTGCGGAAGAGCCGGCCCCAATCGCTGCGGAGCGCGGCCTTCACCCGCGGCGCGCCGACCAACGGATACCAGATGGTGTCGTGATAGCCAACGGATGCCAGGTAACTCCACGGCGCCAGCACCGTCTTCAGGGACCATTCGATGGGTTTCTTCAGCGGTCCCCAGTAGATCTTGTGCTGCATGCGCGAGGCGAAGGTCATCTTCTGGAATGGACCCACGAAATGCCAGTTCTCGGCCGCGGCGTCGAGATCCCCCACGATCTCGATCTCGCGCGGGTCGCCGCACCCCAGCCCCAAGTCATGCGCCAGGCGGATGAACTTGATCGACAGCGGGTCCATGCCCATCAGCTTGGCCGCCACCGCATCGATCGCCACCTGATCGGCCGAGGCCAGGATCACGTTCTTGGCGTAAGGGATCATGCAGCGCGGACCCGGCCCGTCACCCGCAAAGGTGCCGTCCATCACTGCGAAGACGCCGCGATGGATCTGCTTCTGGATCATCAGCAGGTCCACCAGTGTCTCGTGAATCACCGGATGAGTCCAGTGACGGCGCTCGTTCAACAAGCCGCCGAAGGCGTTCTTCATCGCGCCGGTGGTGGTGGTGAAGATGTGCGTCTTGACCGTGGGCAGATGGATGATGTTCTCACCGATGAACCGCTTGGGGATCATGAAGCCATCGGGGTAGACGTCGTTCAACACTAGGAACTTTTTGGCCAGGTCGCCCACCGCCTCACGGATCGGAATCCACTCCTCGCCCTCGTACAAGTGGACGTTGCGCAGGCCGTGCGCCTCGACCACGTTGAGCTGCTTGTTCTCGCGTTCGCCCAGGTGCGCGT
>CAYYTK010000007.1:0-160038 GCA_964474695.1 uncultured Anaerolineales bacterium | reverse complement strand
GGCGCAAGACCGTGCTCGATAAATGGCTACAAACAAGCCAAGTAACCCACTAGTGTACAAGATTGCGCATGTGATGATCTGGACTTCCTGTTCACCCCTGCTTTTTCGGCAAACCATGCCGCTGGCGGAACAGATCCATGGGCGTGGGGCGCGCGGCGTGCATCCCCTGGCTCCTGATGTATTCGGGCCCGGCCAGCGCCTTCACCACATCGCGCAAGCTCAACACTGACGCGGGCCAGGCGCGCCCCCCGGCCCGGTGCAAGAAGAAAAGATGGTCGACGCCCAGGTCGGCCATGATCCCAGTCGCCGCGGCCAGCGGGAGATCCGACGCGCACTCCGGCACGTCCTCGTCCATCACATCGGCAGCGGTCAGGGGACAGGAGTCAGGAGCCAGCGAGCCGCAGTCAGAGGGCAGCGCTGCGATCCTGAGGTAAGCCTGAGCCAGACACGCCTCATTGATCCACCCGCGCGTATCGGCATCCTCGTCCAGCACGATCACCGCGGAGTGCCCGCCGTCGATCATCAGCGCGGCGACATGCGCAACGGAGTCCGCCAGCTTGCAGGTAGGCACGCCGATGCGCATGACGTCGCGGATGAGTAGGAGTGATGGCATAAATTCAACTAGAAGATCGGATCCATCATCAGCGCCGGATGCCCCGTCGCCTCAAGGTGGGCCAGCAGTCCATCCACGTCAGTGCAGATCGTCTCGTCCGCAATCTTACTGATCAGATCCGGGTCGCCCTCGCGCGCGGTCACTTCGGCGAACTCGGCGGCCATGGTTTGCTTGAGTACGCTGGACATCCAGACGACGCGCTTGAAGCCACCATCGGCAGAGATGAACTTCGGACTGGTCAGGTAATACTTGCCCACCCCCATCACGCCGGGGGTCTGCAGCCCGCCGCCGGCCATGCCCGCCAGGGTCGAGAAGGTCATACCGGCCGGAGTCATGCTGGTATCTTCGCGGCTCACCACCATCACGCCGTTGGCCTCGGGGATCAGCATCACGATGCACTCGAAGCAACCGCACGCCGTCATCGGGCTGGTCATGATCGAATACATCGAGACTTCCTGCACCGTGCCGTTCGACTTCTGCACCGCAATCTCATTGAGGCCGGTGTAGATGCCCTTCTCCCGGTCGACCATGCGGCCCTTGCGGATCGGCTGGTTGGGGCCGGTGGGGTTGATCTGGAAGGACGCCGCGCAGTCCAGATAGTTGTACGCACCGCACAGGCCCAGACGCTGCGGGCTCACCAGGCACAGATGGGTCGGCGCAAACGACTGGCAGAGGGTGCAGGTATAGAACTCCTCAACCGCCTCATCGGTCATGTCAGCTAGGCGCCGGTTGCGATAGTCATAGGCCGCACGCGCCTTAGCCAGCCACTCGTGGAACAGGTCCGGGTCGGTGATGATCTTCACCTGTACCTTATCCACGATCGCACCGAAATCGGCCATGAAGCGGGCGTGCAGGATGTCACCGAAGTGCTTCAGCTTGAAGCCCTTTTCAGCCGCAGCCTTGCTGATGCGGATCCAGGTAATGTCGCGCTGGCCGATGTGCTGGATGCCGCTGGCGCCGTTGCAGAAGTAATGGATCTGGCGTTCGAGCACCGGTTCGAAGTCGCTCTGCATCTTGCGGCCGGCCACCTCCACCAGAATGCCCATATCCATCGCTTTGCCTTCGGGTAGGTCCTCGAAGCTGGGGCCGATCAGCTCGATCTTGCCGTCCTCCACCTGGTCCATGTCCACCATGCGCAGATACTCGAACGCGCGGCTGTACTTGCCGCCGAACTCGATGCGCATATCGGCCTTGCGGACCACCTCGCCCTCGAACGCGGAGCCGTAAGGCACCGGGATCGGCACCTCGGTCAGCTTGATCTTGACCCCGCGGGTCTCGATGCATTTCTGCACCAGCTTCTCGGCGCGCTCCAGGTCATCTTTGCCTTCGATCTCGTTAAAAGGCATCGAAATGACGTGCTCATAGGTGGTGACGCCGGTGGGCAGGATTTGCGGGATGCGGGTGTCGGCAATGACCGGGAAGCCGTAATTGATCGCGCCGGCCGCGGCCGCATACTTCAGGTCATCCACCTCGCCCAGCGCCAGCACAAACGCGAAGACGCGCTGCCGGTTATAAATCAGAATGTCCTTGGCCTGGCCGCCCTTCATGCCGCCGAAAGTGAGGGCAGAGCGTGTGGCAAAGCCCAACGGGTAGATCGCGGAGATGGTATCGAGGCCGAACGGCACGATGTATGTGTCGTAACCCATCTCGACGCCCTCTTCCATGAGTTGATGGATCACGGAACGGCCGTTGACATTGCCGCAGAGGAAAATCAGGATGTTACGCTTCTGCAGCTCGCGCACGATCTTGACCGCGACCTCGTTGCTCTTGGCGCAGCCGACGATGGCCGCGAAACCGGGCATGCGGCCGTCCACCAGCTGGATGCCCCACGCGCGCAGTTGGATATCATCGATCGGACCGTTAAGCCGGCCGGCGCCGTTGCCGTTGCCGCCCGCCGCACCAACGGCCGCGCCGTTGGCCATGTCCGGGCTGGTGAAGCTGCCGCCCGCACCATGAAAGCCGGCGATCGCACCGGGCTCCTCGCCGTAGACGAAACGCACCGCCTCGATGATCTCCGCGGCCAGCAGCGTCGCGGAGCCGGAGTCGAGCGTCTCGCCCAGGTAGGGGGTCCAGCACTGGGCCGACGGGACCGGGTGCAGCAGATCCTTAGCATGCTCTAACACCGGCACGAGTTCCCCCAGCTTGGTGACCTCGCGGCCGGTGAAGCCCAGGATCACCGGCAGGTAATAAGCCGTATTCGGGAAGGCTACCGGAGTGTCAGGACCTTTTTCTTTAAGGGCCTTATTCAGTAACGCCTCGGCTTCCTGCGTGAGCAGGTTTGCGCCGCGAATGGCGCGGGTGGCGATGTATCGAGACATGTGTTCCTCCTGCTTACGGTAGAGGGTAGATTGGTAGCTTGGTCAGCATCAATGAACGATCAAGCTACCAACTACCAATTTACCAATGTACCAATCAACCGTACAACTCCGCCATCTGCTCCTCAACCGGCAGCTCGACAAACTCATCCATCGCTGCATCGCCGGAGGCGCCGAAGCGGGTGGGATCATAAGCCGGCAACTTGAGCGCAGCGCGCTTCTTATCGATGTGCTCCAGCGTCTTCTTGACGATCTCCTCTGGCTCGACAACGAATTCAAGCTTTCCGCCGTACTTTTGCTCCCACTCCTGCGAGAGGAGGTCGCTCACCGCATCGGCAAACTCGACCGGGTTGCGCACGCCCATGATGACGTATGCGCCGGAACCGACGCAGTATGCGGCAATGGCCAACGCCTTTTCGCTCATCCACTCAGGGGCCAGGCCCACGGCAGGAATGTCACTGATGTCGTCGCCGAGGCCACCCTCAGTCGCCATCTGGCTCAGCACGGTCAGGATGCGGCTGTTATCCACGCACGAGCCCATGTGCAGCACGGGTGGGATGCCGATCGTTTCGCAGATCTCTCGCAGTCCTGGGCCCACCTTGTCCAGGCCCGCCTCGCCCCGCAGGTAACCGTACTTGCCCGCTGCCAGCGCGCCGCAGCCGGTGCTGACGACCAGGACATCGTTCTTCAGCAGCTCGGTAATGACGTCCATGTGCGCCTTGTCCTGGGTCATGCCGGGGTTGTTGCAGCCCACGTCGGCTGCCACGCCGCGCAGGCGACCGGTCGCAATGGCCTCGTTCAACGGCCGGAATGACTGCCGATAGAAGCCGCCCAGCATGTAGTTGAGGTACTCGTGGCTGAAACCGGGCACCACCGTCTGTGCGGCATTCTGGGGGATTCGCGTGTCGCCGCGCCGGGTGTAGTTATCACAGGCGCGCTTCACGATGCTTTTCGCAATATCCAACGCGTGGTGCTCGTCGAATTCGATGTGCGTCGCACCGGTCATCTTCACCTTCGGGCTGGTGGTGATGATCTCAGTGTGGAAATGTTCGGCCACGCCGACCAGCGACTGCATGATGCACTGGACGTCGACCACCATCGCCTCGATGGCGCCGGTCAGGATCGCCAGCTCCTGGTTCAGGAAGTTGCCGGCCGACGGGATGCCCTGGCGCATCATCACCTCGTTAGAGGTGCAGCAGATGCCCGCCAGATTGATGCCATCTGCGCCCTTGCTCTTGGCATAGGCGATCAGCTCGGGATCCTGCACCGCGGTCACGATCATCTCGGAAAGGGTCGGCTCGTGGCCGTGCACGATGATGTTGACCTGATTCTCTTCCAGGCAGCCCAGATTGACCTCGCCCACCTTGGGGCTGGGGGTGCCGAACAGGATATCGGAGATATCGGTGGCCCACATCGAGCCGCCCCAACCATCCGAAAGCGAGGTGCGAATCGCCGCGGTCAGGATGTGGCTGGCATCCTGATCGTCGCCCATGTGCGTGCGATGCAGGATTTCGACCACCTCACGATCGATGCCGCGCGGGATCACCCCTTGCTCTTTCCAGATCTTCTGGCGCTTGGGCGGCGCCACCGAGATATAGCTCAACTGGCCGCGCTGTTGGCCGAATTCGCCGATTGCCTTATTGGCGATGTCGAGTGTGATCTCTTTGATCGTGCGCCCCTTGGTCGGGATGCCGTGCTTGGCCGCGACCGAATAGAGCTTGGCCTCATCACGGATTTCGTAGCCCTGGGCTTCCCCCGTCGCCACTGCCTGCAAGGTAAAGGCCAGGTCGCGGCCATGATCCGAGTGCGCAGCCGAGCCTGCCGCGATAGCACGGGCCAGGTTCCGCGCGGCAATGGTCTCGACAGTCGCGCCACAAATGCCCACCTGCCCGTCCTTCGTGATGCGGCATGGGCCCATATAGCAGTTTTTGCAGCACACACCCGACTGGCCATTGCCGACAGTGCAAGGCTTGAAGTCCGCGGCGCGGCTGAAAGAGGTCTGAATACCGGCTGCGTTGGCCCAGTCCAGAATGCCGCAGGCGGCCGGATCGATACTCGGAACGATGTTGACTTTAGCCATAACGATTACTCCTTATCTCTTCGTCTTCAAATCTCGCTCGTCAGTCTTGATCTGGCGCATGCCGAGACGGGTCCAGGCCGGGTCGCGCTTGCCGTCGGCGATGGGGACGGTTTCGGCGATTACACCCCCGTCAGTGGCAACAGGATACCCCCCCTCCTCCAGTTCGGCCATGATCGCGCCTGGAGTGATGAGTGCAGGGTCATAGCTCAGCATCACCATGCGAAAGGCTGAGCTCAAGATCACATCTTGCACACCAGGCAGGGCGGTCAAGAGCGCCCGCACTTTGAGAACATGATGGTCTGCCCATAGATTGGGGACGTTAAGCTGCAATTTCTCCATAGTCGCTGAACCTTCTCCTTTCTCATGAGTGGACGGCCGCGCGGGCGCGCCCAGGATCGCTGCAGGTGGAATCCCATCTGCATGCAACAACTCGGCAATCTCGCGCCGATGCTCGATGTAGAGGATACAGAAGTCACACGTGACGTGGATGGGCGCGCAGCAGCAAGGAGAGCCGTTGCACTGCTCCCAACAAGACATCTCATTCCCATTGACCACGCACTCGACGCAGTCAACAAGCCAGCCATTCGGCTTGGAGCCGTTGCCGGTTCCTTCGGCAAGCTCCTTTCTGATCTGCCAACAGGTTCGCATGAGATGCTCCGGGCTGGACCGAGGACGTCAATCAGATGATCGGTAACCTCCGCCCCCGATCATCCACCAGAAATTAAAAACACCCGCCCCTCGCGCGCAGCGACATGGGCAGGCGTTCGCCACCTGTACCGGCTGCAAGCCACCATCAGCCTGCAAAGCTATGAATACAATTTAAAATACGAAAATGCGCCAAACTAAACAATGACGCATATCATCTTGCGTTTACTTTCACAAGGCCCAACGCGGCAACCAGGATTTCTCCAATCGGATTTCCTCCGTCACAACATCTGATCAGCCATCACGATCGCCTCTGCCACCTGGGCCAGTTTGCGGTTGCTCTCCTGGCTTTGTCGCTGCAGGCGACGGAAGGCCTCATCCTCGGTCAAGTCGAGACGGCGCATCAGAATGCCCTTGGCTTTTTCGATCAGTTTGCGCGCCTCCAGCGCCTCACGCAGATCGGACACCTCCTGGCGCATTGCCTGGAATTCGCGAAAACGCGTCAAGGCCAAAACAATCGCGGGAAGCAAGTCTTCTTCGGCGACAGGTTTCATCAAATAGGCTGAAATGTGAGCCTGCGCGGCGCGCTCCACCAGTTGAGACTCGCTGTAGGCCGTGAGGAGAATGATGGGGATCGGGCGGAACTGAGTGATCTTTTCGGCCGCTTCGATGCCGTCCATGACAGGCATCCGTATATCGAGAATTGCCAGATCGGGTTGGGTCGACCGGGCAAGGGCGACCGCTTCTGCGCCCGTTGCGGCCTCAGCCACCACCTGATGGCCCAGCGCGGAAAGCTGTGCCCGCAGGCTCAGCAGGCGGATGCTTTCATCATCGGCGATCAAGATACGTAGGGCTGGCATAGGACCATCCGGTTGTCGGAGTGACGTGATCTCAGCCTCTGTGACTACTTGTAGAATACAAGCGTGGCTCGGCTGCCGCCTTCGGGCGAGGATTCGAGACAAAAGGCGCCGGCCAGGTCTTTCTCTACCAGGGTGCGGACGATCTGCAAGCCCAGCCCACCCGCACGCACGAAATCAAAATCAGAAGGTAGACCCCGACCATTATCGCTGACCGTCACCGTGACCTGCGGTCCCTCGGTCGCCAGCCGGATCATCAAAAACCCACCCGTCTCCCCGGCGCCAAATGCATGCTCCAGCGCGTTAGACAGCAACTCATTCATGACCAACGCCAGAGCAGTCGCTTGCTTGGAAGGCAAAAAGATCGGCGGTCCCTCGATCGATGCGTTCACCTGTTGATCAGGACGGACAAGATGGCTCAGCGCAGTATTGCAGACTTGCCGGGACAACTCCGTGATATCCGTCAGCCGCATCTGTTCCGCTGACAGCAGCTCGTGCACCACTGCGATGCTCTTGATGCGGCTGATGCTATCGCGCAAGCTCTTACGCGCCGCAGCGCTGGGATTAGCCGACATCTCCAGGCTGAGCAAATCGGCGACGGTTTGCAGGTTGTTCTTGATCCGGTGGTGCATCTCCTGGATCAACGTTGTCAAGGCCTCTACTCGGCGGGCATCCTCGCGCAGGCGCATGTTCTCCAATGCGACCCCGATCTGCGCGGCCACCGCACGCAGCAGCGCCACATCACCGTCACTGAAGGGCGCCGCACTGCGGCTGGCTACGTGCAACACGCCCAGGGCCCGTTCTCTGGCTTGCAAGGGGACGGCTGCGCAGGGGTACCCATTATAGGCGCGACACCCATCCAGGACGATACGTGGATCGCTGGCTGCATCGCACGCAGCGAAGGGAACGCCAAAGGAGAAAGCCAGGCCGCACAAGCATTCTCCGGGCGCAAGCGTGCTCTCTGCGGGATCCGATCCCAGTGCTTCGCCCTCCGAGGCGGCCAGGATCAACTGAGCCGAGGATGCATCCCACAGGTAGATGCGGCCGCTGTCCAGGTTCAGGACAGGCAAAACCTGCTTCAGGGCCTGCGATAACGCCTCATGCTCGGATAGCGCCTGGTTAATAGCGGCCAAAACGGCATACAGTGCCGCCAGTTCACGCGTCCGGCGCTGTTCTTGAGCTAGCGCTGCCATCTCACTCCGACTTCTCGGTCTTATCCCCTTCGGGCTGATCTTCCTTCTTGTCGTCGCGTTTGCTGGCCTCGCGGAATTCACGAATGCTCTTGCCGATAGCACGGCCGGCCTCAGGCAAACGGCCCCCACCAAACACGACAAGGATGATCAGCAGCAGGAACACCCATTCCAATCCACCCGGAAGAAAATTCATTGTTTCGTCTCCATTGCAGAAGGATACTCTGACGTTGATAAACCGGTGTCAATCAATCGGCGCAGGAACGGAATCTCCTCGGGGCGCATTGCGTCCAATTGGTCGACAACGATGCCCACGAGTGCGGCTGCCGGCGCATCTCCCGCCAGCGCCAGCCACTCAGCCATTCGCTGCAAACGCCGCCGATAACTGGACACAACCGCCGGAGTGAACCGGCTCTGCACCAGCCGCGTCACCAATGCGATCCGATCCGCATCCGCGCCAACAACACGCGCCGGTGCGTCTTCCAAGGGCCAGGCCCAACCCCGTAACGCCGGATGATCCAGCAAGCCGGCGGTATCCTGGAAGTCATCGGCGCCAACGACGCCCGCCCGCCCATCCGCTACCTCGCGTGCTGGCGCCGCCTCGTGTACTGGGGCCGCCTCACCGGCCGGTTCTGCCAGCCAGATCGGCAGGTTCAACAGACGATACGCTAACGGAGTCGGCGTACTGCTCTCCCAGTTGCGCGCCAATGCAACCTGCAGAGCATTCCTACCCGCCTCAACAGGGGCTTCCAACAACAACAGCGGGAGCGAGCGGCGTCCCACCGCCAGACGATGCAGGTGGCCGGCGGGCCGCTCGGGCGGCAAATCGGCCAACCCTGCGCTGAGGACGGCAGAGGCAGACGTCAAGCCGTAGGCATCCTCTGCCACCACGCTGAGCACGGCCGCTTGTTCCTCTGCCGGCGCGTGGCCGACGAACCACAGAAGCTGTGCGCCGGCGCCATCGATCGGTGACATCAACACCCGCCAGCGCCGATCAGGCGCGACCCACGGCCTATCGGTCGCATCGTCGCCCGCAGGTATGACGCCGCTCAATCGCAACTTACGTACGCCACGGACTGCCAACGCCGTCAGTGCAGGTGGCAGCGTGGCAGCTAATGCAGTCAGCGCCCGTGCCGCGCCGGGCGTGCGAATCCGGCTCAACTGCTCCAGGGAATCGCTTGCCAGCCGCGCATCCGGCTCTTGAGCAAACATGCGCAGCAAAGTGATCAAGTGCGGGCTAAACGGAGCGGCCGGCACTGCGTCCAGGATCATGTGCTGCACATCCGGCGGCTGCGCAGCCAGTTGCGTACAGTATTCCAGGATCGCCAACGGATCCTGCGTCATGGCCTGCACCAACTCGCCCAGTGAACCCAACGCTATCTCGTCCGGGCTCTGCAGGCCGGCCAACGCCGCTGCGTCCGGCGGCTCATCGAAGAATCGCTCCAAGATCGTAAGGGCTGTCAAACGAGCCTGGGGGGGGCGATCCTGCGCCCGCGCCGCACTGCGCAACGCTGAGATTACTGGCTCCCGCGGCAGAAGCAGCGCAAGCTGGCCCAAGCCGCCCCGCAACTGCGGGTCAGCAGTGTCCAAAGCGGCGAGCAGCGCGGGCAGCACAGCCAGGCCCCGCTGCGCGATGGATGCAGCGTGTTGAGCCAGGCGGGTAGAGTCGGAAATCTGGGCCAACTCTCCGATGGCAGATTCCAGGGCTCGACGTTCCATCAGCCCGGTGAGGATTTTCGCATCCGCGCACATGCGGAAATTATAGCATAGCAATCAGCAAGGCGCGAACCGAGGCGAGAAACCGTCGCGGCGCCAGGCATCACGCGACCCTGAACTTGATTGACAGCACACAACCGGCGCGGTAGAATGGCGCTGCACTTGCCGGCGCCGACCTGGCGCCGATCCATACATCTTTGGAGAGCCTGGGCCATGCAAATCAAGCCGACCGAGCTCCGTGAAGTCCTGCTGATAACCCCGCGCGTGTTTCCGGACGCACGAGGGTTCTTCTTCGAAAGCTATAACCAGGAAACATGGCGGGCCAACGGCATCGGCACCGTTTTCGTCCAAGACAACCATTCACGTTCCGCGCACGGCTCGCTGCGCGGCTTACACTTCCAGCTTCCCCCCATGGAGCAGGTGAAACTGGTGCGCTGCGTGCGGGGGACCATCTGGGATGCAGCCGTCGATATCCGGGTTGGATCACCGACCTTCGGGCGTTGGGTTGGCGTCGAATTGAGCGCCGACAACTTCCAACAGCTCTACATTCCCGCGGGCTTTGCCCACGGCTTCTGCGTGCTGAGCGATGAGGCAGAGGTGCTCTACAAAACCAGCGCCGTTTATAGCAGGCCCCACGAGCAAGGCATCGCATGGAACGATCCGCAGTTGGGCGTTGCGTGGCCGACAGCCGCGCCGCTGTTATCGGAGCGTGATCGCCGCGCCCCATCGCTGGCCGACTATCTGGCGGGAACGCCGTTCGTGTACCAGGAGTGAAGGAAGGGATCATATGGCGAATACGATCATCGAACTGGATCCCGTCACACACATCACTGCCGGCGCGTTAGGCAAGCCCGGCCACCGGACCTTCTTCATCCAGGCTGAGCGCGGGCTGGACCGCGTGACGCTGCTCTGTGAGAAAGATCAGGTGCTTGCCCTGGCCGAAGCCATCGACGAGCTGATCGAAAGCCTGGCAGAGGAGACCGGCCTGGCGCGACACGAAGGACTGAAGGTAGACGAAGCCGCGATGGCCATCAAGGAACCGGTGGACCCGATGTTCTCCGTCGGCGCGATGGGGCTGGGCTACGATATCGGCCGTGATCGCATCCTGCTGGTTGCGCAGGAGGCGCTGGACGCAGGAGAAGAGCACGATCCTCGCGAGGCGCGCTTCTACGCTACGCCTGCTCAAATGCAGGTGCTCAGTGCCCACGCGCGCGCTGTGGTCGACCAGGGCCGCACGCAAGCACAGGTGGTGCTCCAGGCCGAAACCTACGTCCGGCGCAATGGACACGGGAATGGATGACCTTTAGTAACGAATTGTCCACGCATTTCGCATCTCGCACCTCGTTTCACAAACCAGGTTTCTCGGAGAAACCTGGTTTGTGAAACGAGCCCTCACGTATCACGGAGCCGCCCATGACTAGCACCCACCGCGCACACCCATCCAATCGCCTTATCAACGAAACCAGCCCCTATCTGCTCCAGCACGCCCATAACCCCGTGGACTGGTATCCCTGGGGACCGGAGGCACTGGCACGCGCGGCCGCCGAGGAGAAACCGATCCTGCTGAGCATCGGCTACTCGGCCTGCCACTGGTGCCACGTGATGGCCCACGAGTCGTTCGAGGACCCGGAAACTGCAGCCCTGATGAATAAACTATTCATCAATATCAAGGTGGATCGGGAGGAGCGGCCGGACATCGACGCGATCTACATGGAGGCGGTGCAGGCGATGACAGGCCACGGTGGTTGGCCCATGACGATGTTCCTGACTCCTGATGGCAAGCCTTTCTACGGCGGCACGTACTTTCCTCCCGAACCGCGCTACAACATGCCCGGCTTCCGCCAACTGCTGCTGGCCATCGCGGACGCCTGGCAGGATAGGCGTCGTGAGCTGTTGGCCGCCGGCGATCGGCTGGCAGATGCCCTCAGTCGCAGCGCCCTGCTGCAGCCAGCCGAAACGGCATTGGCTGCGGACTTGCTCGATCGCGCAGCCCGCGGCCTGTTGCGCGGCTTCGACCGGGTCGAGGGAGGCTTCGGCGGCGCACCCAAATTCCCCCAGCCCATGAACCTCGACTTCCTGCTCCAGCACTATCTGCGCACGCACGATCTGGAGGCCCTCAACGCGGTGACCACCACCCTGACCAAGATGGCTGCCGGCGGCATTTACGATCAGCTCGGCGGCGGCTTCCATCGCTACAGCACCGACGACGAATGGCTGGCGCCGCACTTCGAGAAGATGCTCTACGACAACGCCCAGCTTGCCCGCACCTATCTGCACGCGTGGCAGGTCACCGGCGAGCCGCGCTTCCGCCGCGTGCTCGAGGAGACGCTGGACTACGCCTTGCGCGAGATGACGTCGCCCGAGGGCGGGTTCTACAGCACCCAGGACGCAGACAGCGAAGGGGTTGAGGGTAAGTTCTTCCTCTGGCGGCCCACAGAGGTCGCGGCGCTGCTGGGCCAGGAGGACGCTCGGCTGTTTGCCGGCTACTTCGACGTGACCCCGCGCGGCAACTTCCGCGAGGGCGGACCGGGCGCCAACATCCTCCGGACACGGCGCGACCTGCCCGTGGTCGCCGCCGACCTGGGGGTAACGCCGGAAAGGCTGGCACAGGCCGTTGAACGCGGCCGAAGCGTGCTATTCCAGGCGCGCGAACAGCGCGTCCACCCCGGCCGCGACGACAAGCTGCTGGCCGAATGGAATGGTCTGATGCTCCATGCCTTCGCCGAAGCCGGCGTCGCCCTGGATCGGCCGGACTATGTCCAAGCCGCCGAAAAAGCCGCCTACTTCGTCCTTACCCAGATGGCCGTCCCAAAGTATGATAACGCACCACGCACCACGCACCACGCACCACGCAGTACGCAACACGCAGTGCGTCTCTTCCGCACCTCCAAAGACGGCCGCGCCCACCTCAACGCCTACCTGGAGGACTACGCGGCCGTGGCGCTGGGACTCATCGCGCTCTACCAGGCCACCTTTGACCTACGCTGGTTAGAGGCCGCGGCCGGCCTGGCCGAGACGATCCTGGCGCAGTTCCGCGACCCGGCCCGACCCGGTTTCTTCCAGACCGCAGATGACCACGAAGTGCTGATCACGCGGCGCAAAGATTTCATCGACAGCGCCGTGCCATCCGGCAACTCGCTGGCGGCCGAGCTGTTCTTGCGCCTGGCGAAACTCTTGGATCGACCGACCTATTTTGAGCACGCGGCCGGCATCCTGGCGCTGATGGCCGATGCGCTGGGTGAACAGCCCGGCGCGTTCGGACGGCTGCTGTGTGTGCTCGACCTGCATCTGAACCCCGGCGTCGAGATCGCGGTCATCGGCGACCCGGCCGCAGGTGACACCCAGACGCTGCTGGCCGAAATCCGCCGCCGTTTCCTGCCGAACAGCGTGCTGGCATCTGCCGCGCCCGGCCATGATGCTGCGTCGGCGCTCATACCGCTGCTGGCCGGCCGAGGGCTGATGCAAGGCAAGGCGGCCGCCTACGTATGCCGGAACTACGCATGCAATCTGCCCGTCTCCGAGCCGGCGTCGTTGGAGAAGCAACTGGACAAGAACACTTCCTGATTTCCCCGCAAAAGCCGCATAGCACTCCGGAATCGAGGCTTCAGCCGGTCCGGTGCACGACCGTGAGGGCCACAAAACCGGCCGACGGCATGTATGCCGCAGCCGCTGATTCTGAAAGCCCTTGACTTATGAATATGGTTATGCTATCATATCTCTGAAGCACACGACGAGAAGGAACGACCATGAAACGCACAACCGTCATGGTGGATGAAAGCACCCTGCTGGAGTTAGGCCAGATCGCCGACGAGCGCGGCACGAGCGCCAGCCAACTGATCCGAGAGGCGTTGGCTGAATACGTGATTGCGGCCCGGACCGACCCGCGGGCTGTCCGGCCGCTTCCGTCGTTCGTCGGGGTTGGCGAAGGACCGGCCGACCTGAGCGCGCGGGCTGAAGAACTGCTGGAACAGCTCACCTCCCTTGAGCGGGGGTGGGACTGATGGCCGTATTGGTGGATACCGGCATCCTGCTGGCGTTGGCCAACAAACGCGACACGAATCATCAGGCTGCCGTAGTGCTGCTGTCCTCCTTGCGTGAAGCGTTGCTGGTGCCTACACCTGTCTTAACCGAAGCGGCCTATCTGACAAATCGCGTTTTGGGCGTCGAGGCCGAAGCGCGGCTGATCGCCAGCCTGGGGCAAGGGGAGATGCAACTGGAAGAAGTCACGCGCGCTGACTGTCTGCGCGCGGCCGAGCTATTGCGCACCTACAGCGAAGCGAAGATCGGTTTCGTGGATGCTTCGCTAGCAGCCATCGCTGAACGCCTGAAGATACACCGTCTTCTGACCGTAGATCGCAGACACTTCGAAATGATCCGCCCCCGGCATTGCACAAGCTTCGAAATCCTGCCGTGACTTACGGCTCGCAAAACAATCCGCTGGATTGTTCAGCCGCAATCCAGCGGATTGCGTTACATGGCCCCTGTCGGACTGATTCTTAGCCAGTGTTCACGACGTTCCGGGTCGTGGCGGTAAATCAACACCTGTCGCGCCGGTTCCTTCTCAGCCGCCCCATCGCTCACCTCGACCTGATAGCCGTCGAGATACTGGAGCACCGGCACGAAGATCTCCGTAGCTGCGTTGATGTCCGGATCGTGGCGGAACTCAAATTCAAAGATGCGGCGTCTGATGTCAAACGCCACACGCAGCGGCTCGCCCGCGGTGGCACGCGGATAGGGGCGCACGACCGCGCGCAGGCCGCGGCCGCCGGAGTTGATGTCTCCCGGGTCGTCTTGCCCCTCACGACTGAAAATCGAGAGATCCTCACCGTTCCAGGCATCGCCGTGCGCACGGGTGTTGTCGGGCGTGTAGTTCCACAGGGTGCAGCTTAGCAGGTTATCCTCCACCGCGCGGAAGCTGCGATCCAACGCCTTGATAGGATCACCCTCCAGATCAAACGGGATGCCGAACTCGCCCAGCAGCACCGGCATACCCGCCTCCTCTCCGCCCCGCTTGAGGCGGGCAAGCTGCGTAGCGAACGACCTGCGGATGGGGCCGGGCAGGAAGACCGGTTTCTGAGTGTGCGCATCAGCCGCCACCCAGGAGCTAAAACGCTTGCTCATCAATACGAAGCCGTCATACCAATGCGGCGCAAAAACCTGTGCCGCATCGCCCGCGTGCCTCGGCGGCCGTAAACTGCCCGCTTCCGCTTCGAGGAAGATCAGCGCCCCGGGATCGGCCTCCCCGATCGCCGCGGCGAAACGGTTCGCGAAAGGCCGGTAGTAATCCGCCCCAAAGTCCACCGGACGGTCGTTCACCCGGCTAAAATGATCGGGGCGCAGCAGGTGCGGCCGGCCTACGGCATCGAAATCCCAGATGCCGTTCTGCCGCCACACGCAATCGCAGCCATCCCGCCAGGCGCGCTGACGATCCGCGTTCAGCAGCCGCGTCCCGGTCCGCCAGATGACGACCTGACTTAGCTTCCAAACTCCCACCACCTGCGGCACACCCACACCCAGCAGCATCGCCTGGAACGGCGTGGGGCACGGGCCGAGCAGCAACGTGCCGCCGGCCGCGTTCAGATCGCGCCAGCCGATGTAACCGGGCAGCGGCTCGTTAAGTGTGTCGTAACCGATCACGTTCGACAGGTCGCTGAGACGCAAAGCCACCTGCCGGATCGCTCCGATATAGTGGCGCTGCAAATACTCCTGGATCGGCTCGCCTGCCACCTTCGTCTGCGGCGCAAAGTCATTGCCGCCGAAGAACAGAGTGAACATGGTGGCCGCGGCTAACTTGCTCCCGTTGGTCGGCCAGATCATCTTAGGGAAGGGGTCACCGTAGGTCGCGTGCACGATAGCCGCGCCGGTCTCGGTGAACCGGGTCATGTCGAACCCGACCGCCTCCAGCGTCCAGCCCGGCGCGCCGTCGCCGCCTGAGAAGCGGCTCCAGACGTCCTGATGCGGGTCGATGATGAGGTTGATACCGTGCTCACCGGCTTTACGCACCACCGCACGCACATAGTCGAGGTAGGCCTCGTCGTAAATGCCGGGACCGGCGTGCTCGATGGCCTCCCAGGTCACCAGGAAGCGCAGCGTAGTGAACCCCCACGCTGCCAACCGCGCGAAATGCTCATCGGCCTCCTGCAGCGGGAACGGCCGACCGACGAAAGAGACAGCCCGGTGGTCGAAGAAGCCCTCGCGCAGGTGCGTTGCACCGTCCGGCCGGCTCGGCACCTTGCTGCTGCCGCTCAGGTTGACCCCGCGCAGCATCAGCGTGCGGCCGTGCTCATCCTGCAAGTGGGAGCCTGCGATCCTAATCAAAGTCAGGCAGTGTGTCATGGCAGCCCTATTGTCGCCGCGCAGCACGCGCGTGTCAAGCACCTGAGTCCGCGCATTGCCGCGCGTGAATGGTTGCGATACCGCATCGCGGCCGGTTGTGGCAGGTAAGATTCCGGCCTGCTTACGGTGATGCGCTGGGCAGGCGACTTGTAGAATTAGATCGCTGCCCTTTCAAAATGCTGCGCTGGCGATCAAGGCTCTCATTCATTTACCGCGGTTTCACGGCCAGGGGGCGCCGGCTCACCGGAACAAGACGTAGATTCTCCGATCTCGGCACGCAAGAACGTCCACAGAGTGACTAAGCCCGCGAATCCGTGCCGCCGGCCCGTGGCGACGTCTTGTAGCATAGCCCGCCACGCGCCGCCCGGGCTTTCTCGCCACAACCGCAACAGATAGGCGTGATATTCCGTCTGCACGATCTGCCGGGGATGCTTGTCGTGTTCCAATGCCAATCTCCTTTTTTCTCCGACTACAGATTCAGAGACCCACGCCACAACTAGCCATCGCCGACATTCTATGCGATCAGCGTTAATGCAGCGTTACGCGGTGCGCCAACAACCACATCCTTACCCGGAGATGTAAAAAGAAGTTGACCGAGTCGCGCGTCCTCACTGGCGATTTTGAGAAGCGCTGCACAGGTGCTAAAATGCCGGACATGGCGCGCCTGAAGCTGTATCTGCTGGGGCGGTTCCAAGCAACATTGGATGAGTCCCCGCTGGCAGGGTTGCGCTCCGGCAAGAGCCGTGCCCTGCTGGCCTATCTAGCAGGCGAGGCCGGTCGTCCACATCAGCGCTCAGCGCTGGCCACATTGCTGCGGGGCGAGCATCCCGAAGAAGCTGCCCGGTTAAGCTTGCGCGTGGCGCTTTCAAGCCTGCGCGACGCCTTGGCGCCCCTACAATCCGGCCAGGGCCATCCAGCATTACTTGAAATCACCCCCCAGTCCGTACAACTCAACCCCGTTCCCGAGCTCTGCTGGGTGGACGCGGGTGAGTTCGACGCGCGCCTGGCGGCCAGCACCAGCCACGCGCACCCGGCCATCACCCGCTGCCCGGCCTGCCTCCACCACCTCACTGAGGCGGTCGCGCTGTACCGCGGGGATTTCGTGACCGACCTGGCGGTGGATGATGGCCCGGCCTTTGAGGAGTGGCGGCTGCTGTGCCAGGAACGCTACCACCGGCAGGCCATCGGCGCACTGGAGCAGATCGCCCAGCACTACCTCGCCCTGAACGCCTTCCCCGAGGCGCAACGACATGCCCGGCAGTTGCTGACGCTGGAGCCCTGGCACGAGACAGCACACCGGCAATTGATGCGCGCCCTGGCGTTGGACGGCCAACGCAACGCGGCGCTGCTGCAATACGCTGCCTGCCGCCGCGCGCTGGCCGATGAGCTGGGCGCCGAGCCGGAGCCTGAGACAACGGCGCTGTGGTCCCGCATCCGCGACGGGGCGCTGGCCCAAGCCGGCGCCTCCAACCTAGCCGCGCCGCTGACGCCGTTCATCGGCCGAGAAGCTGAGCGGGAGCAGATTGCTGGTTGGCTCAACCAGCCCGCCTGCCGGTTGGTCACCCTGGTCGGCACGAGCGGCATCGGAAAGACGCGGCTGGCGCTGGCTGCGGCCGCCCAGCACGAGGCGCTTTTCCCAGATGGCATCTGTTTCGCGCCGATGCCTGCCGCTGACTCGCCCGACGCGAACGATCTCGTCCTAGCCGAAGCCTTGCAGCTCCCGCTGACCAGGAATGGCTCAACCCCGAAGGTCCAACTCCTGGGCTATCTGCACAACAAAGAGCTCCTACTCGTACTCGACGACCTGCGGCCGTCGCCGGCGATCGCGAATTGGGTCGTTGACCTGCTCCAACGTGCGCCCCAAATCAAGATCCTAGCCACGGCTTCGCAACGACTGAACGTGCGCGGCGAGTGTCTGTTGCGCGTGGCGGGCCTGACATTCCCTGCCGCCATCCCCGATCCGGCCGGGTGCGGCTCGACACCGAAAGCGGCCTGCAGCGCCGTTGAGCTCTTTGTACAATCCGCCTGCCGCGTGCAGCCGGACTTTTCATTGACGGCGGGCGAGCTCCCTCACGTGGCGCGCATCTGCCAATTGGTGGAGGGCATGCCCCTGGCCATTGAGCTGGCGGCCACCTGGATCCCGACCATGACCTGCGCCGAGATTGCGGCAGAGATCACGCGTGACCCGGATTTCCTCACCACGTCGCTGCAAGATATCCCGGAACGGCACCGGAGCCTGCGCGCAGTGTTTGACTACTCTTGGGGGCTGCTCTCCGCAGCCGAACAGGCGGTGCTCGGCCGCCTGAGCGTCTTCCAACGCGGCTTCGACCGGGCTAGCGCTGGCGCGGTGGCCGGCGCCACCCTGCCGATCCTTGCCTCCCTCACCGATAAAGCGCTCCTGCGGCGAGAAAGATGCCTACCGCAGGGCCGGCCGGTCGAGGACGGCGCCGACGACAGCTCACCGGCCTCGCAAAGCAGGGACGGCGAAGCCGGCTGCTACAACCTGCACGAATTGGTGCGGCAGTATGCGGCCAGGTGCTTGTCCGAACTGCCCGATGAGCCGGCTGCCACACAAAGCCGCCACAGCAGCTACTTCCTGGCCTTCCTGGCAGAGCAACAAGTGACTCTGATCGGCGCCGGTCAACTGGAGGCGCTGGCCGAGATCACGCAGCGGAGTGACAATATACGCGCGGCCTGGGATTGGGCTGTGGCGCATGGGCGCTGGGACGAGCTGGAAAAAGCCTTGCCCGGACGGTTCCTGTTCTGCTATATGCGCAGTTGGTTCCAGGAAGGCTTGGCCGCGTTCGGCCGTCTGGCGGACGCTCTCGCCGAGCGGGCTGATGCCCGATGGGACGCCCTCTACGGCTCTGCGTTGGCAAGCCAGGGCTGGTTCGCGTTCCTCACAGGTCGCGGTGAGCAAGCGCAGGTATTGTTCGAGCGCGGCCTGGCCCACCTCCGCGCCGCGAACGGAGGCGCCGCGCTGGCTTTCATCCTGGCCTACCGCGGCGCGATGGCGCTGCATCAGGGCGACATCGCCACCGCACGCGCGGCCGGTACGGAGAGCCTGGCACGCCACGAGGCAAACGGAGACCGCTACGGGATGACGGTCGCGTGCGACATTCTCGGCAAGGCCGCGCACCAGACCGGAGACTACAACGAAGCCGAGCGGCAGTGTCAAAGGGGTCTGGAGATCGCCCGGACACTGGGCAACCGCTGGAGCATAGCCTTTTCGTTGGAACTGCTAGGGCGGATCGCCCTGGCCCAGGCGAACTGCCACGTTGCCGGTGAGCTCTTCGCGGAGAGCCTGGCCATCCGGCGGGAGATGCGCGACCGGCGGGGCTGTGGGTTGGCTTTGAACCTGCTGGGCGATGTCCGCCTGGCCTGCGGCGCCGCTGCAGAGGCCGAGCGATGCTACCGCGAGGCCCTGGGCATCTTTCAGGCGTTAGGCTACCAGTCCGGCGCCGAAAACGCCCAAGCCGGGCTGGCCGAAGCTCTGAACCGTGCAATGAAAGACGTTTGAACTGTGCACACCCTGATCCCATCCTTCATCCTGGAAGCTTACCTTCGGCGGCCATTCGAGGGGGCGATCCCATAAGAAGACTGGTACGCGGGACGCGTAGCCGACCGATCATGGCTGAAGAGGCGTTCCCAGTACGGTCGCAACAGCGGCCAGACCAGCAACACGCCGGCCATGGCCGCCCACTTAGGCACGTGGGTCGGCAGCGCGGCGACCAGATACCCCCAGACCTCAGGTATGCTCTCGCTAAGGGGCTTCGGAAACATGGCCATGATCGAATACAGGTAGCTGACTCCCAGCTTAACTACAGATGTGAGCGGAAAAAGCAGGAGAAGCAGCAACCGGCTGCGCGCGCTCGCGTCGGCCACAGCCCAGCGGCGCAGCCGCGCCGGCGGATGATAGAGCCGAAAGAGGAGCCACCGCCACCAGGTCAGGCGGCCGGCGTCCGGCGCAAGGGCGGCGCGGACGGGCTCGGCACTCCCCAGGCGTTCGGCGGCGAAGCGGTCGGCGTTGAGCTCGGCGGTCCAAATGCCCGCTATCGGGAGCCACAAATAATTCATCATCTGCAGCAGGGACACCGCTGCGCCGAGAATGACGCCAGGTAGGACAAGCGTGAACAGCTGCCCGATCGCATGCACCATCACGGTCGAAAAGGGGATGGCAAACTGGCGGCTCCAGGCCACCAAATTGTAGATTCCGTTGGCGGTGGTGGCTGTCACAGGAAAGATAAGCAGGATGAGAACGGCGACGGGGCTGTGCCGAACGACGGCCTCAAAGAAGCTGCCCGCGCCGACGATCTGTGCGTCGCCTAGCCGATGGTGCCCGATTTCGTGCAGCAGCACTGCCTCGGCTGCCGGACGGTCAGCTTTCCAGAGCCGAAAGAAGCCGCCAAACAGAGCCACCCGGCTGCACAGATAAGAAGCGGGGTAGACGAAGGCAAGGTCGCCTGCCCGCAGAAGATTGGTCTTGACCTCCAAGGCCGGGGCGTGTTCGGCCAGGAAGCTTTTCACTTCCAGCAAGGGTGGAAAGTTGGCGGGCGGGTCGACCAGGGCGAAGCGACGCTCGACCCAGGCCGCTCGGAGCTGCGGGAGCAGCACCCAGGCCAGCCCCAGGACCAGGGCGAACGGCGGGAGAAGGTCAATCAGGGCAGTCGCGTTCAGCAAGGCGTCGAAACGAACCGCCGCCGGGTCAAGCTGGCCAAGACTCTGAGAACTTGCCGCCATAGTCTTGAGGCTCTCGATGGTGTATTGGAAGCTGGCGACTAGGTCTTTGAGAGACAGGATGAACAGCACGACCCAAAACCAGAGCCAGGGCGGCGCGCCGGCGCCTCTGCGGGGAGATGATTTCGTATTCTGATTCATGTCTTTGCCCCCAGTTGTTCCACGAAGGTCCGGGCGCCCTGCGGATCTGTCAACAGCACCTTGAGGATGCGCAGCGCAAGCGCGTCGGACTGCACGGGATCCATTCCCGAGGTCTGTAGCTCGCCTGAAACCCGTTCGATCGCACTGAACAGGGGTGCATATGCAGGCTCTTTGGGCACCAGGGAGGCGGCGACTGGCGGAGAGGCAGCAGACGCGGCGGAAGCAGCCTGCGCCTTCTGGGTGCGCTTGATGCCGCCTGCGCGGACCTGGATCTCGACGACGCTGACAGCGTTCTTCACGACATCCAGAAGCTTCTCGGTCGTAGCCACGGTGTTCGTCGCGGGCGACAACACGGCGAGGACGAATGGTCCAGCGAGTGCCAGGGCCTTGAGCGCCCAGGGCAGCACCGCGGCCATTTGCGCGGCGCCGAACCCACCGAGATTGCTCCCGGCCTCGCTGAGCAACTGCCGCCGCGCCTTGCCTCCTTGGGCGTACGCCTGGCCCCAGATGCCGGCCATGTCAATCTCATCCGGAGCAACCTCCTCGGCCAGCCGAAGGGACCATTCCTGAAGCAGAGACATGATTACCTCCTGGTATAGTGCCGAGAGCCTGCCGGATAGACAGACCTGGATGCCACAGCGGCACAACAGGTTGCGGCTGGCCTCAGTCCTCTTTCAGCGTCTGGACAATGTCCTTGACTTCGCCAAACGAGGGAGCGGATATACAGAATCCAGCCTGACAGAGCACCAGCCTCTTTCTTATGCATCCACCTTCGCCCCACACTGCGGGCAGAAGCGGGCGTTGGGTTGGAGCGCGCCGCCGCAGCCCGTGCAGAACTTGGCCGCCGGCGCGGGCGCGGCTGTTGTGGCAGCGGGCACGGCCGCCGTCGCCACCGTCACGGTCACCGCTGGGGCGGCCGCGGCGCTGGCTCCGACCGCATGCGCTCGCAACGACGATTCCAGCACCGCCAGCGCCTGATCGTCCAGCGAGGACTGCTGGATCATCCCCCAAGCCTGTGTGAGCGCGACCGGCCAAAAAATCAGCATTGAGATGGCCGTCGGGACGGCCTGCAGGCCTACGACGCCGACCTTGGCCTTGGCGGAGGTGCCGTTGCCCATCAGCGAAAATTCCAGGTTCAACGCCAGGTTCATGCCCAGGACCGCCTTGAACGCGTTCCCTTTGCGCAGACTGATCAGCCAGCCGCCCGACAGAGGCTGTTGCGCGGTGGCTTCGTAGCCCTGCGCCTGGAAGTCCGTCACCACGTCATTGGCCACGGGGGCGAGATCGGGGACGACCACCGGGATCAAGCGAGATGTTTCAAAAGCACCCATTGTCTTTTTCCTCCTGTCAGATATGCGGGCTTTCCGCTACCGCTCCTGCAAACCGTGAACTCGTTCCAGCGCGTAGAGCACGGCCAGTTCGCACAGGGCTTCGGTAGCAAGCATCTGAGCCTCAGGGCTCAGCATGCGCTCCAGCCGGGCCAACAACTCGACGACGCGATGACCTTGCTCAACCACCTCGTCATTGGTCACCACGCTGTCGGCCAGAATTGCTCGGTAGGACGGCAGCTCGACCACATAGGCGTCCAACAACAATAGTCCCGTTTCCGGGTCGAACCAGGGTCTGTTCATCGTGAGCCTCCTTCAAAAAGATATGTGTTACGCCGCCGCGGCCGGCGGACTGACGGGCTGACCGCATGCCTGGCAGAACTTCCAGCCGGCTGTCAGCAGCGCAGTGCAGTGGGGACACCTGGGCCTTGGGGGTTCGCTGGCCAGCGCCTGGATCACCTTCTTGAATTGATCGGTGGCGCACCAACGTGTGATCTCTCGCGCGCGGACCGCCGGGAAAGGATGCTCTGCGTTCATGATGGCCAGGCCCTGCAAAGCCTTGTCCCACTGGGATTCCTGCAGATGATCGTAGGCGTCGGCCTGCTTCAGGTACAGGTCCAGGTTGACGTTACCGGTGAGCGACTTCGGGCCGCCGGCCAACCGGATCATGGTGTCGACGACCGGCCTGGCGTCCCCCATTGCCACGGCTGCTGCGCGATCAGACGATAGCTCGCTGCGACGCTGCCAATAGGCGAGCGCCAGGCGCACCGGCATCGTCACCAGTTCGGGCAAGCCAAGCAAGGGCACGCCAAACTGGATGATCAGGGTAGCCATGGTGTGATACAGCACATGCCGGCAGAAGATGTGACCGCACTCGTGCGCGATCACGGCCTGGATCTCGTCCTCTTCCAGGTATTCCAGCAGCCCCGAGGTCAGCGTCACGAACGTGCGTGTGTCACCGTAGGTGTAGGCATTGGGCTGCGGGTTCATCTCCAGGTAAAGCTCCGGCTCCTGGATGTCCAGCCGGTCGCAGATGGGCAGCAGATAGCGGTAGATCTCTGGCAACTGGTCCGGGCCCAGGCGGATCTTCTGGGCCATGTTGGTGCCGTGGAAGTACTGCTCCCAGCCCAGTCGCATAAACGCCTTCATGCACTCTGGGAAAAGCGGCAGCGACTGCAGGTTGTTCAGCGCCGCCTGGTCGTCGGGGTGGATGAAGTCTTGGGGTAATAGCTTCATCTGGTCTCCTCTTGAACGTTGGACTATTCGACCGGTCAAACCGTCAGGTTGGTAAAGTTGACCTGCAACGGGTTCAACGTCTCGGCGTGGGACTCCGCATACTCGCCGCCCTCGGCCAGCCGCGCAGCCGCGGCCACCCACTACGCCAGGATCGCCATCCCCCCTGCGGGCAGATCGATGTGGATCACAGGCTGACAGTCGGGGTGGCAAGTGACAACGGCAGTCCGGTTGGCAGGCGGGCTGGCCACCTCCTGATCGCTCCAATCGCCACGATAAAGATAAGTCATCGTCGAACCCTCGCATCGACTTGCATCCACCTGCACCGCGACACGGCATACGTCCGCGGCATAGGTATTGAGCACCACCAGCACTTCTTGGGTGTGCATGATGCGCGACCAGGCGACGACCTCGCCGGGGCCGGCCGGCAGGGGGCCGTTATCATTCGGCATGATGGTCCGGCGCTGAAGCTGCCGCCCGTGACGGAGGGCCAGCCCAACCGCATCCTTTTGGGCGCGCAGACGGGCGATCGCAGCGATACGGCGATAGGTGGGGTGGGTCTCGTCAAAGAAATGGCACCCCGACGTGCCAAAAGCGCCGAAGGTGGCGCCGAACATCGCCTCTCGGATGTAACGATCGGCATAGTCTGGGCTCAACTTCGGATCGCCGTCGCGCTCCGAGGAACCATCGAACGCCTGCTCGGTGCCGTAGTAAATGCACGGGACGCCCAACGTTGTCAGTTGCACCCCCACCGCGTGTGCAACCCGTTGGTCACGGCCGGCGGCGGGAATGACGGCGGCAAACCGCTCCTTCGAACCGAGGCCCTTCCACACCATATCATGATCGTCCAGGATCGACACGTGGTAGCGGCCCACCTCACGATAACCGCCGAGGGGCTCATCCGGACTGGAACCGAACTGTTTGAAAAACCTGGTGCCCGCACCCGGCTCGTCTCCTGGGCTCACCATCTCAGCCAGCCGCACCCGCGCATTGCCGATGTCAAGCACCGCCGAGAGGTTCTGGCCGAAGACATCGAGGTAGTCGACGCGCATGCGGTCATCGCCCGCGACCTCGCCCAGCAGCCAGAAGTTCTGCTTGCCGATGGTCTCGGCATATTCCCGGATCGCGCCACAGAACTCGTGCGATGCCTCGTGGGACATGTGCTTGACCGTGTCAATGCGGAAACCGTCGCAATCGCTAAGGGCGATCCAGTATTGGTAGATCTTGATCATATACGAGAGCGCGGGGCTATGCTCATGATCCAGGTCCTTGAGGGCGCCGATGAAGTCCCCGCGGCGGAACGGCAGGGCGGGGTCTATCAGGCTTTCGTTTTTCACAGGATCCCAGCGATTGATCTCGCCGGCCATATGGTAGAGCTCCGGGTTTTGCAGCTCTATGGGCCAGACCCCATCATCCGGCCATGCACAAACATCCGTCGGTTTGTCATCCGCAGAGCGCCAACTGTGAAACTCGTGGCGTGAACCGACGAGATAGGGCACCGTCCCCTCCTCCCAAGGCCCGCCGGTCGCGGGGTTCTTATAAAACCAGTTGTTGCCGGTGTGGTTGAGGATGATGTCCAGGATGACATACATGCGGCGGGCATGCGCGGCATCCACCAAATCGCGCAAATCCTGGCGGCTCCCGAAGCGCGGATCGACGTCAAGGAAATTCTGGATCCCATACCCATGATAGCTGTTCTGATCGTTCTTGCGCTGGCGCCATACCGGACCGATCCAGAGGGTGGTCACGCCCAGGTTTTGCAGATAATCCAACTCACCGATGATCCCCTGGAGCGTGCCGCCTTGCCAGGTTTTCCCGCTTTTCATCCAGGCGCACCGATCGCGGGCTTTGAACTGGTCGGGGCGGCTGCGGTCGTACACGGGGCCTCGCACCTCCTGTCCATTCGCGAAGCGATCGGGCAGGAGGAAGTACAGGACCTGGTCACGCCAATCGCAGGGGCTGGGGTGCACCGCACGCTGGTTTGGCTCGAGATTCGCTTTAGACAGCCGGCGCGGCACAAGATCCGCTTCAGACAGCCGGCGCGGTACATCTTTCTCGATGATCACTCGGTCAGTGCTCGATAGTTGAGTCGTAGACATAGTTAGCCTCCTCAGTATGAGAAATCCATACTTGTCCTCGTATTTCCACCGTGGTCGTACTTCCCCAACGGTCGAGAATGTATCCTCCCCCCGTTAAAAAAGCGTTACGCGGCCGGCAAACGACTCAGCCTACTCACAACTTTGCCCGCATCCCGCCATGCGGCATACTACGACCAAGTCTTATGACAGGCATCATGGCGGCGGCCGGCCCGCTATCGTAGACTTGACGCACCCGTCCGAGAGATAGCTCAAGATCGGAGACGAGAAGGCATGCCGACAGAATCCCTTCAATCCGGCGCGCAGCCGGGGCGCCGGTGGGGCCATCCCGCCTGGGCCTACATTTTCGTGCTCATGGCCACGCTCTTTTGGGGCGGCAATGTGACGTTGGGCCGCGCCTTGCGTTTCTCGGCCGGCCCGTTCACGATTGCGGCCGGGCGCATGTGCGTGGCCTCGCTCGTCTTCTTGTTCCTGATTCGCAGCCTGCCTCCTGCGGAACGCCGCCTCGGACGGGAGTGGCCCTGGCTATTGGGGATGTCGCTTCTCGGGATGGTGGGGTGTCCCGTCACACTTTACCTGGCGCTACGCTTCACCACGGCCACCAGCACCTCGCTCATCAACGGCACCGGGCCGCTCGTCACCGCGGTGCTGGCGGCTTTGCTCCTCCGCACGCGGCTGACGCGGAGCCAGTTCACCGGCGCGATCCTCTCGCTGCTCGGCGTCCTGCTGGTGATTAGCGGGGGCGAGGGCCGGAAGCTGTCCGAGTTCACCCTCAACCAGGGCGGCTTGATTATGCTAACCAACGTCATTATGTGGGGGCTGTATTCGGTCATGTCCCGGGTGATCACGCGTAACCGCTCCGCCCTCTGGGCAACGGCCTACTCGACGTGGTTCGCCGCACCGCTGCTTGGGCTGGCGGCGGCGCTGGAATGGCGCCAGGCGCCGCCGACGGTTAACCTCCGGTTGATGCTGGGCGTGCTCTATATCGGGGTGTTTGCGACCTGCCTGGCATACCTGGCGTGGAATGAAGGTGTGCGCCGGGTGGGACCGGACGGTGCGATGGCCTTCTACAACATGCTGCCGGTGTTCGGTGCGCTGTTGGGTGCTCTCTTCTTGGGCGAACGGATGGTCGCGAACCAGTGGCTGGGCGGGGGGCTTATCATCCTCGGCGGCCTCGTAGCCGCGCTCTGGGCGCACCGCCCCTGGTTGGCAGCGCAAGCAGCCTCAGATTAGAACAAAAGGAGATACCATATGGCGAAAATCCCACCCGCATCTCAGGTGCTCATCGATTTCAAGCCGCGGCACGGCTTTTTCATCGGGATCGACTCCGACGGCTGCGCGTTTGACGTGATGGAGCTGAAACAAAAGGAATGCTTCACCCCCGCCACCATCCGGGCCTGGGGCCTGCAGCCCATTTCCAAGTATGCGCGCGAAGCAGCGGAGTGGGTGAACCTCTACTCCCAATGGCGCGGCGCGAATCGCTGGCCGGCCCTGGTCAAGGTATTTGAGCTGCTCGCCGAACGCCCTGAAGTGCAGGCGCGCGGGGTGAAGGTGCCCGAGGGCCTGGCGCTCAAGGAATTCATGGCTTCAGGCTTTGCGTTGAGCGAGGGCGGACTGAAGTCCTACATCGCGGCCGGGCATGCGGACGAGGAGTTGTGGCGCGGGCTGGAGTGGACCAGGGACGTTGACCGTTCGGTTAAGGAGATGGTGCGCGGGGTGCCGCCCTTCCCCCTGGTGCGCGAGAGCCTCCAGAAGCTTCACGACAAGGCCGACATGATCGTGGTCTCGGTAACGAACTCCGAGACGCTGCGTCGCGAGTGGGGCGAACACGGCATCGCCCAGTACATGGCCGCAATCGCCGGGCAGGACATGGGCTCAAAGAAACAGCACCTCGAGTGGGCCGCCAAGGGGAAATACCCCGATGACCGCATCCTGGTGCTCGGTGATGCGCCGGGCGACCGCGACGCGGCGAAGGCGGTGGGCGCGCTGTTCTATCCGATCAACCCGGGGGCGGAGGAGCTATCCTGGCAGCGCTTCTACGATGAGGCATCTGATAGATTCCTAAGCGGCACGTATGCCGGCGCGTACGAGGCGGCCTTGATCGCGGAGTTCGAGAGGCTGCTGTCGAGCATCCCCCCGTGGGTGAAATAGCAAAGGACGACGCAGCGCTCCGGGCTCCGTCCACCTTGCCAAGACAGCCAACGCAAAGGCGCACGAAAACAATCCGTGCGCCTTTGTAATTCCTCACTGCGGACTACCCCTGGATCAGCCCGCGCAGCAGCTTCAGGTTCTCCACATCCTCGTGCATATCCTCGCTCTTGGGCGTCTCCAGGATCATCGGTGTATTCGCAAAACGCGGGTCGTTGAGGAAAAAGCCGAACGCGGACAGGCCCAGCTCGCCGGTGCCGATGGCATCATGGCGGTCGACGCGGGAGCCCAGCGGCTTCTTGGCGTCGTTGAAATGGAAGCACTTGACGCGGTCCAACCCCAGCAAGCGATCAAATTCGCCCATCGTCGCCGCATAGGTCTCCGGCGTGCGGATATCATAGCCTGCCACGAAAACATGGCAGGTGTCCAGGCAGAAGCCGACCCGTTCCGGCATGGCCACACCATCCAACATCGCTCTGAGTTGCTCGAACTTATACCCCAGCGTCGTGCCCTGCCCCGCGGTCGTCTCCAGCAGCGTTAACGTCTTGTAACCCGGCGTGGCCGCGTGGGCCCGGTTCAGGCCTGCCGCGATGCGCGCGATGCCCGCCTCCTCGCCGCTGTTCATATGCGCGCCGGGGTGCAGCACTACGCCCAAGATGCCGAGCTGCTCGGCGCGGGTGAGCTCATCGATCAACGCGTTGACCGATTTCTCCCACAGCGCGCCATCCGGCGTGCCCAGGTTCAACAGATAAGCTGCGTGGGATACCACCGGGCTGATGCCGGTCGCGGCCTGCACCTGGAACCAACGCTCGATCTCGTCCGGCGCGGCTGGCTTCTGATCCCAACGGTTCTGGTTTTTGGTGAACACCTGCATGGTGTTGATGCCGATGGACTGCGCTCGCTCGAAAGCCAGGCTCAGTCCACCGGAAACGGACATGTGTGCGCCAAGTAGCATGGGGGGTCTCCGTGTGTCAAATGTGAAACTACATACTGCGTGGTGCGTGGAGATGTTCTCACGTCTTCACGTTCTCACGTCCTCACGTTTCAATCGCCGGCAGCCAGGGTGAAACGTTCGACGCCGGCGGCACGATCTTCGATACGAGCTAACAGGAACAGGAGCGACGATAGCCGATTCAAATATCGCAGCGGGATGTCGTCCCGCACCTCGGCCTCATGGGTCAACCGGGCGACCAGCCGCTCAGCTCGGCGGACGACCGTGCGCGCGATATCCAGCATCGCGCCGCCTCTGCTATCGCCCGGCACGATGAACGCCTTAGGCATCTCTACGCTGGCGCCCAACGCATCGGTGGTCTGCTCCAGCCAGGCCAACCGCTCTGCAGCCAACCACGGCGGCCGCGTTGCTGTCTCGGGCAAGGTTGCCAGGTCGGCCATCATGTTGTAGAGATCGCGCTGCACCTTGACGATGACCTCTTGCGCGTGCGCATCGAGCGCCTGAGCCCGCGCCATCCCCAAGAAGGCCGACGCCTCATCCACCGTGCCGTAGGCCTCGGGGCGCAACGCGTATTTGGGCACTCGCTCGCGGCCCAACACCCCGGTGAAGCCGTCATCGCCCGCGCTGGTATACCATTTGATAGCCATGTCACTCAACCTTCACACAGTCGGCCACACCGATTGCGACTTGGGTTCACGACTCGTAGCTGCCCGCCATCAACCGTTCGGCAAAGTGCTTGCCCCGCGGCATGCCGCCAGTGCGCATCTGATGGGCCACGATCCGCACATCATACAGAACCCGGTGATGCTCCACCTGCCAGCGCCGGTTCTTCCATGTCAGGATCGCGTAGGCCGCCTGCGTATCGCCATCCATGGAAAGGCCCACGCTGGCGACATCCACGAGGGTGCGGCTGCGCCACTGCCGCGTGAACGGCACATGCACGTGACCGAAAGCCAACACAGCCCAATCAGGATCAGAATCCACAGCAAGCAGGGCGTCCAGGTCAGCTTTTGCCATTTTGGGCATAATGGGACGGTTAAGGTCCCAAGGGTTGGCGTGAACCGCCAGCAGGGTGTGGTGAGGAGCTGGTGTGATGCAATGGGAGAAGGGCAACCCGGCCAGGTATGCCACGCGCTGTGGGCCAAGTTGCTGTTGCATCCAGGCCAGCAATGCCGCAAAACGCTCCGCGCTTTTGCCGGATGGCGCCTCTTCCGGCGAGCTGCAACCGAAGAACGCATCGGTGTTACCCTGGATGACAACAGCGTCCAGGGCTTGCACCCGGTCAACAACCTCGGCTGGCCAGGGGCCGGACCACGCCAGGTCGCCCGCAACAATCACTTGATCGAACGGGCCGCGCCGCGCCATGTCGGCCAGCACAGCATCCAGCGCCACGATGTTGCCATGGATATCAGACAGCAGTGCAACGCGCGTCATTGCGTGTCCTCCATCGTCAACAGAAAATCGGTCCAGCCTATTCACGAATTACGGCTGCACCCATCGCTCGAGGCCCCGCGTGCGCAGCAAATGCCGGCCCGACCTCGGCCAACATGACCTCTGTGGCAGCCTTGTTGGTTAACGCGGCGACCCGCTCAACCAGCTCAAACACCGCTTCGCAACCCCGCGTATAGGCTGCCCCCAGCGCGGCCGCCGGCAGCCGGGCCCGCACTTCGTCCTCCAACCTCTGCAACGCGGCGTGGCTTGAACGGGCAACGCCTAGCAGTCGAAACTCGCCGTTAGTCATTTCCAGCACAGGTCTAATCCGCAGGGTCCGAGCCAAACGATCGATAACCGGAATAATGAGATCCAGTCGCCCGCCGCGACGCACCCACTCCAGGGTATCCAGCACAAAGAACATCGAAGTGCGCAACCGCAGATTCTCGGCAGCTTGCTGGATTACCTCTGCGCTGCGGCCGGCCAAAGCTTCTTTGGCTGCCGCTAACACCTGCAAGCCCATGCCCAGAGAAAACGAGCCGGTGTCTACCACGCGCACCTGCTCGCCGAACTCCTGCGCAGCCGCCCACGCGGCATTGTAGGTGCCGCTGGCCCGGCTGGGCAGTGTCATGCAAATCACATCGTGACCGGCAGTCACCAGCTTCTGAAAGGCGCGATAGAAGGTGCCTGGAGCAGGAGAAGAGGTGCCGGGGGCTTGACCTGAAGTATCGACGCGCCGCCAGAAATCGTCATTGGTCAACTCGTCGCTGGAGATCGACTCCTGCCCGAACCGCACAAAAACCGGCACCAGTGTAATCTCGTATTGAGCAGCCAGCGCCGGCGGCAGGTCGCAACCGCTATCAGCGACAATGCGCACGCTTTTCATGGGACCTCCCAGAACATTTAGAAGCGGACAAAACATCAAAAGGGCAAGCGACAGATTCTATGGCCAGAGCAAGAAATGCCAGAAGTGCGCAACCGTCGCTCAACACTACAAAACTACACCATTATATCACCCAATGCCGTAAGTGCAATCACGAATTCGCTGTTCCCTGAGAATGGCCGGCCGTTTGCTGCCGGGCAGCCAGATTGCCGCAAACCATGCATTATGTTAGAATCGACCTATAGAATCCCGCGTGGTTTAGCAGAGGTAAGCCATGAGGCCCAAAATCGAAGACACATGGTTCGGCAGCATCACGGTAGAAGGCAAACGCTACGAGCACGACATCGTCATTCGGCTCAGCGGCAAGGTCCGCAAGCGCAACAAGCAGCTCTCCAAGGCAGTCTACGGCACTTCTCACATCCTCAGCCTGGCTGAGATCATGGAGCTCCATCGCGACAAGGCCGAGGCCTTGATCATCGGCACGGGCCAGGAAGGCCAGGTGGAGCTTTCGCCCCAGGCCGCGGAATTCCTGGAAAAGAAGGGCTGCAAAGTTGAACTAAGCCCCACGCCCGAGGCAATCAAACGCTGGAACGAAGCCGAAGGCAAGGTGCTCGGCTTGTTTCATATTACCTGTTGAGCGCAAGGTGCTGCCATGGCGATAGGAATCATTGTTCACGGCGGCGCGTGGGACATTCCCCCCACACTGCACGCCGGTCATGAGGCGGGTTGCCGAGCCGCGGTCGAGGCGGGCTGGGCCATCCTGGCGCGCGGCGGTGCGGCCCTGGATGCTGTAGAAGCCGCTGTACGCGTGATGGAAGACCATTCGGTATTTGATGCCGGCGCCGGCTCGCACCTGAACGCGGATGGTGTTGTGGAGTTGGACGCAGGCATGATGGACGGCCGCACATTGATGGCCGGCGCAGTCGCATCGGTGAAACGGGTGGCCAACCCCATCACCCTGGCTCGACGCGTGCTGCACGACAGCCCCCACGTCTTTCTAACCGGCGAAGGCGCTGAACGATTCGCAGCAGCAGCGGGGATCCCGTTGTGCGAACCGGCTGCGTTGATCGTGGAACGCGAGCAGGCATTGTGGGAAGCAAGACGCAGGATGGACCTCGAGAACGCTGGGGCCGGCAGCGCTGAGCCGAGCGCGTTCGGCGCTGCCGGCCGCGCTGGCACCGACACCGTGGGCGCAATCGCACTTGATGCGGCAGGCGACCTGGCGGTGGGCAACTCCACCGGCGGCACATTCTTCAAACACCCGGGCCGTGTGGGTGACACGCCCCTCATCGGGTGCGGCTTCTACGCCGACAATCATGTGGGCGCAGCCGCGTGCACGGGCTGGGGCGAACAAATCATGAAGACCGTCCTGGCCAAAACCACGGTGGACCAGATCGCCCTGTTGGGCGATGCGATGACCGCGGCCAGGGTGGCCATCGCGTATTTCCGCCACCGGGTAGATGGCCTGGGCGGCGTGATCTGCATCTCGCCAGCCGGGCAGATCGGTTTCGCACATAGCACGCCCTATCTGGCGCACGCATATCGCAGCGAAGGGATGCCGGACGCGGTCGCTGCGCTCAAGGTGGGTGACTCGTAGGGGGCGCACCCTTGCGGTCGCCCTGGCGGGGCAGGCGCGAGGCCATGCCCACCCTCGAATGCTCACGAAAACGGTGACAAGATAAACATGGCAGACAAACGAATCCAGGTCGTGATCAGGGGCCGGGTGCAGGGGGTGGGTTTTCGCGGCAGTTGCCAGCACGCGGCGGTCGCCCTGGGCCTGACCGGCTGGGTGCACAACCGGTGGGATGGCGCTGTGGAGGCGCTGTTCGAAGGGCCGGAGGCCAAGGTGGACGCGATGTTGATGTGGTGCTACCAGGGGCCGCCGATGGCGGATGTGACGAGCGTGGAGATCATGACACCGGCAGATGCACCACCCGAACCCAGATTCCGGGTGCGCTGACCCACGGAGTATCGCTCTTGGCTGACCCCATCCCTGTAATCATCCACACCGACGGCGCGTGCTCCGGCAATCCTGGCCCCGGCGGGTGGGCCGCGATCTTGCGCTTCGGGCCGCACGAGAAGGTGCTGCAAGGGGGCGCGTCGCTGACCACCAACAACCGTATGGAGCTGCGCGCTGCAGTCGCCGCGTTTCAGGCGTTGACGCGGCCGTGCGTGGTGGAGATCTACACCGACTCCGATTACCTGAAGCGAGGTATGACCGAGTGGATGTCCGGCTGGCTGCGCAACGGCTGGCTGCGCTACGATCCACGCACGCAAACGAAACAGCCGGTGAAAAACCGCGATCTATGGCAGGCGCTCAACGCGGCCATCAAGCCGCACCGCATCACTTGGCACTGGGTCAGGGGTCACGCCGGGGATGCGTTCAATGAGCGTGCGGACCAGCTCGCCGTGTCGGCGTTGAACACCATGGGTGTGCGGAGCAAGCCTGACCTGGAGGAAGCGGAAGCTTCCGTGCCGGTGTAATAGTGCGCCAGTAAGATAGTGCAATGGTGAGATAGCATGATGGATGACGGGATAGTGGATGACTACAGCGAGATGATCGGCGAAACGCCGGCCTTGATTAAGGGAAACGGCCTGGATTTGGCTGAGCTGGGCGGGCCGGCCGCGGAACTGAGCACCGGTTTGATTCTCACCTGGCGCAACAAGCTGGTGTTCGGGCTGGAGCCGCGCGCGATCCCGTTGGGCGCGCGGGGCCGCACAGACATCGCTGCATTTACGGGCATCGGGGGACACCTCGACCCAGGCGAAAACTGGACACAGGCTGTCGCACGCGAAGCCGTAGAGGAGGCCTGCGTTGCGATTTCGCTGGGCGACAGCGCGGTCACCTACTTCTGCCAGGAAGATGCCCCGCCATCCCCGATCGCCTATCGCTGGACTGAGCCGGTGCGCCCCTTGCTGGTGTGGAGGGCGGTCTTCAACCTGCGCCGCGGGCCCAGGCGGGAGCTGACGCCGGTGACGATGGTTAACGCGGTGTTTCGAGCCGCTGCGCTCGGCGAGCCGGCGCCATCGGCGGAAATGCACGGATTGATCCTGTTGGACCAGGAGATACTGCTCCATACCTACGCCGTACCGCGGCCGCTCGGCGAGCTGTCCGCGATGGGGGCGCAAATCATCGGGCAATCGCTGCCCGCGGAAACACTGCTGGCTCCCGGCGGCAGCGCGTTCTTCTATGCCCAATGGTTGGCATGGCAGGAGGCGAGATAGGTCGATGAGTTTGATTCTGGCTATCGAAACATCATGCGATGAAACCGCCGCGGCGGTCATCGAGGACGGACATCGCATCCGCTCCAATTTCGTCGCGTCGCAGATCGAGCTGCACCGCCCCTATGGCGGCGTCTTCCCCGAGATCGCCTCGCGGCAGCACATGTTCGACATCGTGCCGGTGATCGCGCGCGCCATGTCCGACGCAGGCACGAGTTGGGATGACCTGACCGCCCTGGCGGTGACGCGCGGGCCTGGGCTGGCAGGATCGCTGTTGGTAGGAGTGAACGCAGCCAAGGCGATCGCGTGGGGGCAGGGCCTGCCTCTGGTCGCGGTCAACCACATGGAGGGGCACCTCTATTCCAACTGGTTGGACGAGGGCGGCAAGATCGACCCCGCGGCGATCACCCGGCCCAGCCTGGCTGCGCTGGATGCGGCAGGCCGGGCATTTCCCCTGTTGGTGCTGATCGTCTCCGGCGGTCACACCGAGCTGATCCTGATGCGCGATCACGGCCACTATGAACGGCTGGGCGCGACGCTGGACGACGCGGCGGGCGAGGCGTTCGACAAGGTGGCACGCCTGTTAGGGCTGAGCTACCCCGGCGGCCCCGCGATCCAGAAGGCCGCCGAAGGCGGGAATCCGGCCGCATTCCCCTTTCCGCGCGGGTTAACCAGCCCCGCGACCCAGGCTGAGCATCGCTACAACTTCAGCTTCAGCGGACTCAAGACCGCCGTGCTGCGCCAGGTGCGCGAACTGGGCAGTGAAACAGCCGGCCTGCCTGTTGCTGACCTTGCGGCAAGCTTTCAGGCGGCCGTAGTCGACGTGTTGGTGAGCAAAACGGCGGACGCCGCGCGGGAGTTCGGCGTGGCCAGGATCTGCGTCTGCGGCGGGGTCGCGGCCAATCAGGCGCTGCGCGCGGCCGCGGCCGCGCGCCTGCCTGTGCCGGTCTCCATCCCACCCTTTTTCTTGTGCACCGACAATGCCGCAATGATCGGCGCGGCCGCCTATCATCGGCTGCGAAGCGATGGACCGGCGGCGCTGGATTTCGATGTGGAGCCTAATCTGAAGTTGGAGCTGGCAGGCTGAACCCGCCGCTGAGATGTCCCTGCGGCATCCGCGCTGCGCCGGCTACACCTCCTTCCACACCTTCCCCAGGCTCTCGCCGTATACTTTAAGCTCCCATTCGTTGAAGTAGCCGAACGGTGTGATCCGGGCCTCATAGCCTGTGGCGCGCAGGCGGTCGGCCAGCTCGGTGATCAGCGCGGCCGCAAACTCCGGCTCCGCGTTCTCGCCGCCCAGGTGCGTAAACGAGTGCAGGACGACGCGTGTCAGGCCGCGCTTGTTGGCCAGCCACTTGATATTCTTCAGCGCCTTACGGAAGACGTCCTCGCGCACCGCGGCATCCTTCGCCTCCACCTGCATGAAGATCACTGCCGCCTCGGTTACGGTCTCCTCCACCTGCACGTCCTCGACATCTTCCAGCGTTTTGGAATAGGACCTCCACCAGAAACGCTGCGCCATAAACATCAGTAGCCGCATCTCGCACCCCTATCCTAGCGCTCGGTTCTTGTCCACATCGTCCTCCCATCGCTCGCCACCTCGATGCGCCCGTTCAGATCGGTCCGCAGCACTTCGATGCCGGCCAGGCGCTCCAACACGGCCGGATGAGGATGGCCGAAGTCATTATCGCGGCCAACCGAAATGATCGCCAGGTGCGGACTGACTGCGGCCACGAAAGCCGCCGAAGTGGCGCCGTTGCTGCCGTGGTGGCCGATCTTCAGTACATCGGCGCGCACCGGCGCACCGCCCGCCATCAACGCATCCTCGGCCTCGCGCTCGGCGTCACCGGTCAGCAACAGGCTGATCCGCCCGTAATCCAGGCGCAGCACGATAGCATTGTTATTATCGTCAAAGACGGTGCTGGTCAACGACTCAGGGCCGGGGTTAAGCACGGTGATCAGTAGATCGCCCACGGGAATGGTGCTGCCGCGTTGGGCATAGCTGCGTGGGACCGCCGCGCGGCGCAGGCCTTCCAACCAGGGCCCGGCGTTCTGCGCCACGTCCGACCGTGGGACATCCAGCACCTGCCCAATGCTGTACCGCTGGAGCAGCGCAACCAGGCCGGTCATGTGATCGGCATCCGGATGGGTCAACACGACCAGGTCCAGGCTCCGGTCCCAGAACGGCAGCACCGCGCCGAGCTCGTTGAGCAGCGCCGTTGGATTCGGCCCACCGTCCACCAGGATCTGCCGGCCATCAGGCGCCGTCACCAGGATCGCATCCCCCTGGCCGACATCCAGAAAGTAGACGTGCAGCTTGCCATCGGGCAGGCCGCGCAACGCCAGCCACGCGACAACAGCCAGCAAAGCCAGCACCGCCACCCACCGCCAGCCCGAGAAGGCTCGCTTCAGCCAGGTCATCGGCTCTCCTCGCACCGCCTGCTATCTCCGAACGGAGACGCCCTCACGCGCCGCTCACCGCGCCCCACGCACCACGCATCACGCATCACGTTTCACGCACCACGTTTCGCGTTTCACAATCTACAGCGTATACTATGCCCCGCTCAGGTCATTTGTCAAGAGAGGTGAAGCATGAAGATTCTGATTGCAGCAGATATGGAAGGGATCACAGGGGTGGTGCACAGCGACCAGACCAACCCGTCACACGCCGAATATGACCGGTTTCGCCGGCTGATGACGGGGGATGTCAACGCGGCCATCCGCGGGGCGTATGCGGGCGGCGCCGGCGAAGTGGTCGTCAGCGACGGGCACTGGGACAACCGCAACATCCTGATTGAACTGCTCGACAGCCGAGCGCGGCTCAATTCCGGCTCGCCTCGCCCGCTTTCGATGGTGCAGGGAGTGGAAAGCGGCGTGGATGCGGTCTTTTTCGTCGGCTATCACGCCCGGGTGGGCGCCACCGACGCGATCCTGGATCACACCTGGTCCAGCGCCCGGGTAAATGGGGTCTGGCTAAACGGCGAAGCAGTCGGCGAGATCGGCATGAACGCGGCTGTGTGCGGCCACTTCAGCGCGCCGGTGGTGCTGATCTCCGCCGATCAGACCGCCTGCGCCGAAGCCGCCGCACTGCTGGGGCCTGTCGAAACCGCAGTGGTCAAGCACGCCACCGGTCGAAACTCGGCCGAATGTCTGCCCCCTGAGATCACCGCGCAACTGATCGAGCAAGCGGCTGCGCGGGCGGTCCGCCGGGCGGTGTCCGGCCAGGCGCCTGCACCCTTCCGGATTGCAGCCCCTGTCACCGTGACAGTCGAGTTCATCCGCTCGGAGATGGCCGACGCGGCAGCGATCATGCCCGGCGCGCGCCGGCCGGCGGGTAAACAGGTGGCGTACACCGCCGCGGACATGCCCGAAGCGTATCGGGCATTCCGCGCATTAGTGAGCATGGCGAGCGCCTGAGAGGTGATCATGCATATCGTTCCCCTGACGCGCGCCAGTCCTGCCCATCTGCGCCGCCAAGCGGCCGAGTTGTTGGTGGCAGGCTTCCGCGAACACTGGCCCAACGCCTGGCCGGATCTGGAAGCGGCGTCGGCCGAGGTGCGCGAAGCGTTGGAGCCAGGCAAGCTCTGCCTGGCTGCGGTGGACGACGCCGGGCTGCTGGGCTGGATCGGCGGCATCCCGGGCTATGGCGGCAACGTGTGGGAGCTGCACCCGCTGGTGGTGCGACCTGATCGCCAGGGGCAGGGCATCGGCCGGGCGCTGGTGGCCGATCTGGAGGCACGCGTAGCCGAACACGGCGGCCTGACGCTCTGGGTGGGCACGGATGACGAGGACGCTATGACGTCCCTGGCAGGCATCGATCTGTATACCGATCTGCCGGGCCATCTGGCAGCCATCCGTAACCTCAAGGGCCATCCGTTTGAGTTCTATCGCCGGTGCGGCTTTGTGGTGGCTGGAGTTGTGCCCGACGCCAATGGGCCTGGCAAGCCGGATATCCTGATGGCGAAACGGGTGCAGCTTACCGGCGGCTCTCGGGAGCATGCTGCCGCAGCCACAGCCGCTCGCCGTCCGTGATGGCTTCCAGGATGGCATCGGGCGGCGCTCTGAGCGCGCCGCGGGCGGTCAGGAGCCCGGCCACGTCGGGCGGATAAGTGGTGTCCTGGGGCCAGAGTACGACCTGGGGTGCGGCCGCTGCAAGGAACCCGGCAGCAGGCCAGGCGCCGGTGCCTGGGCCGGGCGCCTTGAGCAGTGTGACGTGCAGGTCCGCGTCCTGAGCCAACAGGCCGGCTTGCGTATCAACCGATAGGGTGGTGGGCAGGAGGAGGCGGAACCGCTGGTGCTCCAGCGCCAGGACCGCCTGCGCATCGGACGCCAGGCGCGTCAACATCACATCTTCGGCCAGGCGGATGCGGGCGCCAACAGCCAACTGCGCCGGGTCGATCGTCCGGGTTGCCGGCCAACGGCTGGCGCCCGGCGGACCGATGGCCGCATCCACCCCCCGGCCCGGGCGGCGCAAGAATGGCTGGGCGGCATCTGCCAACGCCTCCCCGTCCCCTCGGCCGTCCCACAGCCAGACCTGCTGGCCATCGGGCGTCACGAACAGGACCGCCTCACCATCTTCGCCCGGCACAAAAAACACATGCAGCCGGCCATCGGGCAACGCCTGCAGCGCGGTTGCGCCCAGCCAGACGGGGATGGCAGCGGCGGCAGCCCAGCCAAACGCGCGGTGCGCGGGGATCGCCGTCCAACCGCGCTGATAGGCTGCCCGCCACAACCCAACTGCAAGCAAGCCACCCAGGTAAGCTAATGCTGCCGCCCGGCCAAAGCTGCCGGTTTCCACCGATGCCAGCGGCACAGCCGCAGCCAGCCGCACAACTGCCGTTGTGTAAGTCAGAAACAGCCAGGGGATTGCCGCCAACACCCGGCCCACCGGCTCCCAGATGATCCCGAAGATCACCGTGGCCATGCCGCCGGACATAATCAGCGGCTGCACGGGCAAAATCAGAAGATTGGTGAGCAGCGAGACCGGCGACAGCCGGCCGAAGTAGTAGACGATGAACGGCAGGGCCAGCACCTGGGCCGCAAGCGTCACGATCACCGTATCCGCCAGGAGTCCGGTGATGTGCCGCGCCTGCTTTGCATCTAGCCAGCGCCTAAGCGTCCGCCCCAAGAAGGCCCGGATCGCTGGCGTAAACAGAACCAGGCTCAGGGCGGCCGCGAAGCTGAGCTGGAAACCGGCATCAAACAGCGCCAGCGGATTCAACGCTGTCATCAAGAGGCCCGCGGCGCACAAGGAAACATAGGACGTGCTCTGCCTGCCCAGGTAGACCGCGAAGACATAGAGAACGCCCATCAACCCGGCGCGCAGCGCCGGCGGGTCTGCGCCCACCAGCAGCACATAGGACATGATGCCGATCATCACCGGCCAAACCGCCCGGCGCTTACCCACCAGGCGGCTCAACCCTGTCATCAGCACGCCCGAAAACAGCACGATATTGCTGCCCGAGATCACAATGACGTGCGAAGTGCCGGTGACGGCAAATGCCTCGCTCAGATCGTCCGGGATACCGCTTTCGATGCCCAGGAGCATGCCATTTGCCAGGGCTGCGGCCGGCTCCGGCAGGACGCGGTTCAACAGCGCGGCGCCGCGCGCCTTCAGATCAAACAGTAGTTGCCAGAATCGCTGGCCCTGGCCCGCACCTACCTGCTCAACGCGAGCACGACGCATGATGCTATAAATCCCCTGGCGAGCCAGGAACGCGGCGTAGTCGAAGTCATCGAGCACAGGCGGCGCCTGGAGGAAGCCGGTGACGCGCAGACGGTCCCCATAACCATACTCCGGATACCGCCCTGCTTGCACCAGCAGGTCGCCGCGCACGGCGTGCGATCGCCCCGCAATGGTCACCTTCTCAGCCCGCAGGTGATAGTCGGTGCGCGCATCGCCGGCGTCGGGGTAGCTGGTCACCACCCCTTCGACGGTAGCTGTCGTCGTGCTGGCCTCGCCGCCGTTGTAGAATGCCAGTTGCTGGGGGGTTGGGCAAGCCGCACGGAGATGCGTCTGGCAGCGCCACGCGCCGAAGATCACAAAAAGCGTGATCACCATCGCCCGGCGCCAGGGCAGCCGGCGGCAGAATGCGAAGCCCGCCACCGTAACGCCCAACGCCGCCAGAGCAACCGGCCATACAGGCGTAGTGCAGTCCAAGGCCCCCACATTCCAGAGGGCATAAGCCAGGGAGATGCCACTGGCCCAGGCGATAGTGAAGTAGACGAGCAGCACCGGTTCCCCTTTTGCGGCGCGATAAGTGCCCGAGACATAAGGCCGCACGCGGGAAGATCGTGCGGCAGCCAGAGGATCAGTCTCGCGCTTCATATTGTCGCACGATCAATGCGGCCGCGCAAGCCGATCAGGAAGATGCGCCGGCGCCTACCTGTCACCCCTCGCATTTGTCTCTCATACGCCGACCGGGGTATACTTATCCCGTCAATCTATCAGGAGATGTACTTATGCCCGACGAATCGCGTCACATTCCCAAGCTGCAACGCCTCCAAATGATGCTCGGCCAATACCCGATCCTGGGCGATGTCATGCGCGAACGCATGCGCCAGGAGATGTACCGGCGCGGCATCATCAACAAGGATCGCTTCGAAGAAGAGGTCAGGGAAAAAGCGGTGCAATCGCAACGCCGCGAGGGCATTCTGAATCCCTACCAGGAAGAAACAGCCGACGTGTGGGAGCGCCGGCTGGCCAAAGTGCGAGACAACCTCACTGAGTTCTACTGGGCCTACAATGTGAATCCTGACGCGTTCGAGGAAATTGCCCGCGCGGTCTTGAACCAGCGGCCCAAGGCCGAGCAGGTGGTGAGTCTCAACCCCGAGATGGCTTCCATGGAAATCCTTTTCCAGCAGATGGAAGGATTTGCCAGCCTTTCGCCGGAGGATCAGATTCGGTCCCGGCATCACATCCAGGAAACCAAAGTCGTACTCATCAAGGCGCTGATCAGCGATGAGCTTGAATTCGTGCGCGTAGCCAAGGAATACCTCACGCTGGATGACCTCAAGTGGATCCGTGACCATCGCGTGGGACGAGGCAAAATCGGCGGTAAGGCGGCCGGCCTGGTGCTGGCCTGGAAGATCCTCGAGGCCACGTTGGATCGCTTCTCCAACTCCAGTCAGCAGCTCAATCTGGTGCTGCCTGAGACCTACTTCATCGGCGCAGATATCAGTTACGAGTTCATGTCCATGAACGGCCTGGTCGGCTATCTGAATCAAAAATACAAGCCGGTCGATCAGATTGAGAAAGAATATCCTGAGCTACAAGCAGCTTACGCACGAGGCCGCTTCGCCGAAGCGATCCTGGACGACTTCCGTGAGCTGCTGTCCCTCATCGGGGACAAGCCGCTGATCGTCCGCTCATCCAGCCTGTTGGAAGACAACTTCGGCACCTCGTTCGCCGGGATGTATGAAAGCGTTTTCTGCCCCAACCAGGGCGCCATCGAAGAAAAACTGGCCGCCTTCACCCAGGCCATCACCAGAGTCTACGCCAGCATTTACAACCCGAACGTGCTGCTCTATCGCAAACAACACTCCGTGCTTGACTTCGATGAGCGTATGGCCGTGATGGTCCAGGCGGTGCAAGGAGAACGCTACCGCGACGCTTACTTCCCCGCCGTGGCTGGCGTGGCCTTCAGCCGCAACCCCTATATCTGGAATCCGAAATTACGCCGGGAGGATGGCTTTGCGCGCCTGGTGGTGGGCCTGGGGACGCGCGCAGTGGATCGCGGCGGCGAAGACTACCCGCGGCTGGTGGCGCTCAGCCATCCCAATCTGCGTCCGGAGAAGAGCGCCAAAGAGATCAAATACTACTCTCAATTCTACATGGATATCATCGACATGGCGCGCAATCAGTTTGCCACCCTGCCGTTGAGCGAGGTGTTGGGCGGCGACTATCCGGGGTTGCGGATACTGGCCTCGGTAGCCAAAGAAGAGGACATCAACCCGATGGTGTCGGTGGATCGAAACCTGGATGCGCGTTCCCTGGTGATCACCCTGGATGGCCTGCTGGCCCAAACCTCCTTCGCGGCCGACCTGCGCACGATTCTCAAGGCACTGGAATTCGCCTACAGCCACCCGGTGGACGTCGAATTCACCCTGAGTCTGGGCAATGAATACCCGCGCCCGCGTGTCAACCTGCATCTGCTGCAATGCAGGCCGCAAAACAACCCATCCGATCCCGACCGGGTCAGCCTGCCGCAGCAGTTGCCCGAAGCCGATATCGTCTTCGGCACCGATCAGCTCGTGCCCACGGGACAGGCGCGCCAGATCGCTTACCTGGTCTATGTCGAACCGGAGCAGTACGCTGCGGCCAATCCCTCTCAGAAACTCGAGCTCGCACGGCTGATTGGACGGCTCAACCAACGGCTGGAAGGCCAGCGATTCATCTTGCTGGGGCCGGGGCGCTGGGGCAGCTCAAACCCCGACTTAGGTGTCAAGGTCAACTACTCCGACTTCTACAACACCCTGGCGTTGGTCGAAATCGGGTGGTCGAAAGGCAAGGTGCGGTCGACCCTGTCCTACGGCACGCACTTCTTCCAGGATCTGGTAGAGTCGCGCATCTACCCGCTGGCCATCTACCCGGGCGAAACCGGCAACAAATTCAACAAGGCTTTCTTCGACACAGCACTGAATGCGCTGCCGGCCCTGCTGCCAGATGAAGCCAACTGGACGAAATTCGTGAAAGTGATCGACGTGCCCGCCACCACCGGTGGCCGCGTATTGGATCTGGTGATGAGCGGTGATGACAGCCGTGCGATAGCGTTCCTGAATTCGGCGCGCAGTTGAGACACCAGGGGAATGGTCTGAAGGAATAACATGACAGAACGTATCGACCTGACGCTCGAGTCCATCGCGCACGGCGGCGAGGCCATTGGCCGACACGCCGGCAAGACTATCTTCGTGCCCTATGCCATCCCGGGCGAACGCGTCCGTGTTGAAATCGTCGAAGAAAAAGAGCGCTGGGCTCGCGCACGGCTGCTGGAGGTCCTCGAACCCAGCCAGGATCGAGTGGAACCACCATGCCCGTATTTCGGCCCTGATCGTTGCGGCGGCTGCCAATGGCAGCACATCGCCTACCCGCGCCAGGCCGAGCTGAAACAGGCTATCGTCGCCGATCAACTCCAACGCCTCGGCCGGATCACTGACCCGCCCGTGGCAGATATCATCGCCCTGGCCGATCCGGCAGGGCAGGACGAGTCCCCGCAGTTCCTGGCCTACGGCTATCGCAATCATGCGCAGTTCGCGCTGACCCCCCAGGGCCAAACCGGTTTTCGCTGCGCCATTCATGGCGCCGCCATGCATGGCGCCGCGGCCCGCCCCGATATCATCCCCATCGAACGCTGTCTGCTGCTGCACGATCGGCTGGACGAGCTGTACGCCGCCCTGGATGTCGACGCAACTGAGTTGGGAGTGCAGGCGATCAGCCTGCGGGCTGGAATCAACACAGAAGATGCGCTGATCTTGCTTGACTCCTCCGTTGACGATCTTCCCGCACTAACCATCGACCTGCCGGCCGCGGTGGCGCTTCGGACGCCGCACGGCGTCCAGCCGTTGATCGGCCAGCCCTGGTTGACCGAAGAGGTGCTGGGGCGCATCTACCGCGTTTCCGCCGAAAGCGTCTTCCAGGTTAACACCGTCGGCGCAGCAGCATTGGTGGACGTTGTGACAGCCTATGCCGCGGTGCAGCCAGCGGACGTGCTGCTGGATGCCTACTGCGGCGTCGGTCTATTCTCGCTGGCTCTGGCCGGCGCGGCCCGGGCCGTGGTCGGCATCGAAGCATCCCCGTCCGCTTGCGAGGACTTCGCGGTTAACGTGGCTGCCACTGCGGGTGATCGGCCCAACATCGAGCTGCATGAGGGGCCGGTGGAAGAGGTGCTGCCGGCGCTCCAGAACACGGGGCTGCGTGTGGACGTCGCTGTGCTGGATCCGCCGCTCGGCGGCGCAGGTGCGGTGGTAATCCATGAGCTGGCCGCACTGGGGCCGCGTCGCATCGTTTACGTCTCCGGCGATCCGGCCACCCTGGCACGCGATGCCGTTTACCTGGCTCAGGCAGGCTACCACCTGGTCGAAGCACAGCCGATCGATCTCTTCCCCCAGACTTATCACGTAGAGACAGTCGCGTTGTGGCTGAAGGGTTTGCCCTCATAAGGCGGCCGTGCTATAGTAAGATCCCTGGGGAGCAAACATGGAACTTCGGCAATACGTCACACTGCTGCGCAAATGGCTCTGGCTGATCCTCCTGTGCACCGCTCTGGCAGGTGTCAGCGCCTTCGTCGTCAGTCGGAACAGCCAAAAGATCTACCAGGCCTCAGCCACACTGATGGTCAATCAGGCCGCAAACCCATCCACCGCGGCCGGTTATTCCGATATTCTGACCAGCGAGCGGCTGGCACGCACCTACGCCAATCTGCTGGTCAGCCGCCCGGTGCTAGAGGAGACCGCCGCAAGGCTGGGCATCCCGGCTGCAGAGTTGGAGAAGGGCATCACCGTGACCCCGGTGCGTGATACGCAGCTTCTGACCATCAAGGTCGATGGGCCGGACAACGCCCTCATTGCCGACATCGCCAACACCTTGCCGCTGGTCTTCATCGAACAAAATCGCGAGCTTCAAATCGGCCGCGTCAGCGAGTCGCGCGCCAACCTGGAAGCAGAAATCGATAACACGCAGGCTGATATCGTTCGCACCACTGAGGCGCTGAAGGAAGTCACTGATGACGCGGAACGAACCAGCCTGGAGACGAGCCTCGCCCAATACCGCAGCACCTATTCCACGCTGGTTGCTACCTATCAGCAAGCCAAGCTGTCCGAAGCGCAATCGATCAACAACATCGTGGTCGCTGAACCGGCCGTGGCCTCCACAAAGCCGATCCGGCCGCGCACCGGCACAAACACCGTGCTGGCAGCCATCGTCGGCATGATGCTCGCCCTGGGCGCCGCGTTTCTGATCGAGTACCTGGATGATACGGTGAAGACGCCCGATGACGTCAGCGCCGCCAGCGGCCTCTCCACCCTGGGCGCGATCGCACGGCTCAAAGACACCGATTCCACTCGCCAGATCATCGCCTGGCTGCATACCAAAAGCCCGGAGTCCGAAGCCTATCGCGCCCTGCGGACCAATATTCAGTTTTCCAGTGTGGATAAGCCGATCCGCACGCTATTGATCAGCAGCTCCAGCCCCAGTGAGGGCAAAAGCACCACCGCGGCCAACCTGGCCGTCGTGTTAGCGCAAACCGGCCAGCGGGTCATCGTGGTCGACACCGACCTCCGCCGCCCCGTGCAGCACAAGGTGTTCGGCGTACCCAACAACACCGGGCTGACCTCTGCCCTGCTGAATGGCGAAAACATCTCTCTGGATGGCCACCTCCAACCCACCGAGATCGAAAACCTACAGGTGCTCACCAGCGGCCCCATCCCGCCTAACCCCTCCGAATTGCTGGGCTCGCAGCGCATGGCCAAACTGATCGAAACGCTGTCGCACCAGGCTGATGTGATCATCTTCGACAGCCCCCCCATCCTCGCGGTCACCGACGCGGCCGTCATGGGCCGGCAGGTGGACGGCGTTTTACTGGTAGCAGATGCCGGCACGACCCGCGAGCATGCCCTGGCCGGCGCGACGGAGGAACTACGCAAAACCGGCGCCAATGTCTTGGGTGTGGCCTTGAACCGCATGGATACACGGGGCAGGGGTTACTACTACTATTACTACTATTACGCCGATGAGAGCAGCGAACGCCGGCGCCGGGATCGCAACGAACCGAAACTGCGATTACCCTGGCAGCGCAAAGCCGCATAAGTACGACCAACGAAACTTCCGGACGTGGCCCCCGGAAGTTTCTCTTTGTTTTCAAGGAGCTCGGTCATGTTCATACGTCGACTTGGCGGCGACGATCTTGAGGCGCTCTGGCGGCTGCGGTTACAGGCACTGACCGACAGCCCTGAAGCGTTCGGCTCCACCTACGAGGAGACGCTGCGGCGCGGCCAGGAGCCGATGCTGCGCCGGCTCCAACAAGGCGGGAATGAGAACTTCTACCTGGGCGCCTTCGAGCAGGACCCATTTGGGCCGGGCGACATGCCCGGCTCAACTCGAATGATCGGCATCGTCGGCTTCTTTCGCGAACAAGGCCCCAAAGAGCGCCACAAGGGGACCTTGGTCAGCCTGTTCGTCGCACCTGAGGTGCGCGGCCAGGGCGTGGGCAAGGCACTGGCGCAGGCGTTGATCTCGGAGGCCAGGCGGCTGGCGGGGCTGGAACAACTGTTGCTGGCCGTGGTGCCGACCGCACGTGCGGCACGCAGCCTTTATCGATCATTGGGCTTTCAACAATACGGCATTGCGCCCCGCACGCTGAAATCGGGCGACCGATATTGGGATGAAGAGCTGATGGTCTTGATGCTGCGATAGGCGCGCCGCCCGCTGTCCCAATCAACGGACTCCTATCACTATGAAATAGGTCAAGGTCTCAACACTCGCCCGGCCTTTTTTGCGCGTCCAACACGATTAGCGTACTATGAAGGCAAGAGACTGTATCTCTCACCGCGAGGTTGTTTGTGGAAAGACTTCAAAAATGGGGCAGGCTCGCCCATCATACCCTTGGAGCTTGAACAACGATGTTCATCCTTCTCACCGGCCCAAACGGCACGGGCAAAACAACCGCATGCTGGAAGGCGTTACCCGGACTGCGCGCCACCGGTGTCAAAATCGCCGGGTTCATCTCCCCGCCGCTTCTGGACGCTGCAGGGACCAAAACCGGGATTCAGATGGTGGACCTGACCACGGGCCAACATCACACCTTCGCCAGGGTTGTGGCATCAGAAGAACAGCCCGATATCGGCATCTACCGGCTTGAGGACAGTGCAATCGGATGGGCACGCGGCGTCCTGGCGGCCGCGCTGCTGGCCAATGCGGATTGGCTGGTGATCGATGAAATCGGGCCGTTGGAGCTGCACCGAAATGCCGGATTTGCCTTTGCGCTGGAGCCGCTGGCCGATCCGGTGCGCATCCCCAATGCGATCGTGATTGTACGTGAGTATCTCGTCAACGAGCTGGCCGCGCGCCTGGGCCGCACCGACCTGGTCAGAGTACGCGTGACCTCAACCAACCGCGCCGAAGTCCCCGCCCAAATCGTAAAGTTGGTGCTGGAGACGCAGGCTCAAACCGGATAGGGGGCATGAAGTGCGCCAACTGGCTGCTTCCGACAAGTACGCTATCGCCGCCGCCATCGGCATATTGTTCCTGATGCTCTTCGACAATGCGGTTGTGATGCTCGTCGTTTCCGTGCTGGGGCTGGTCGGCGGCCTTTGGGTGGCTCGCAGCGGTGAAATGCGGCGGGCGGCCATCGTCGCGCTGGTCGCCTTCGCGGTCGCGGCAGTCCTTGCGATATTCACGCTGCTTCGCTGACCGCCAGCTATGACATAAAAAGTTAAGAAACCCGGTTTCTGCGAGAAACCGGGTTTCTTAACTTAGGCTATTCTGGCCCAATCATCCGCTCTACATCCATCCCTGGTTGCGGCCGAAGCTCGACAAGCCGGGAAGTTCCACGCGTTTGCCGTTGTAGGCCTGCAAAGCGAAGTACAACCCAAACAGATGCGGCACAAAGAAGATCACCCACAGGCACGCGAAGCCGATACCGAGCGTCAACAGGCCCAGGATGACATAGGCGATGCCAGCCACGATCTCATACACGATGCCGCCCGCATAAAACAGCAGTGACGTCACCGCGTGATGTCTTTGGAAGGGTCGCTCGCGATTGGTCACCGATAGCAGTTGGACGATCGAGACGATCGGCAACTGCAAGATCACCATCGAGAGCCAGGCCAGCGCCGACACCAGGCGATCATCGCTGGTGCTCTCTGCCACCTCGGCCGCCGGCTTTGGCATCTGCCCGGCTGTATCCCCAGGCAATGCGGCAGATTCTACAACCGCGGTCTCTTCGGCCATTTCCTCGATCCCAGCGGCCTGCTCTCCTACGGTCTCAACAACGACTTCGCCCGACTCGACGGCCGGCGCCGCGACTGCCTCAGCGGCCAGCTCGACCGCTGTCTCGGCCTCGGCAACTTGCTCGACCACGGTTCCGGCGATCGGCTCGGCCGGCGCCAGCGACTCGTGCAACTCCCCCAGCTCGGCAATCACGGCCTCTGCCTGCTCTGACACTTTCTCAGATAGTACTTCCTCCGGCTTGGGCGCCTCGTCCAGATCCCGGAATTCCGGCGCCGGCTCGAAAGGCTGCTTCTCGCGTTCCTCTTCAGCCATGGGTTCCTCCATACGGCGTGACTGAGTGCCAGAGATGCCGGGTTCAACTTCCAAATGGGCCTGCTCTCACTGCACTCTATGCTTTCATTACGCAGGAACCCGGGAATTGGTTTCACCATGCTGCCCCAAGCTCAGCCTGCACACAGAGCTTGCCGGAATGCGTACACGCTGGGCTATCCAGCGTGCAACTCTCCGGCCCGGAATGCGTATAGGTAAACAACAATAGCTTCTCCGAAGCCAGATCGCATCGTTGCAGGGAGGAAAAATGCAAGACAGACGCACATCGATTATACTGGGCGCTTTGCTGGTTGTCGCCGGCCTGGTCTTCTTGGCGCAGAATCTTGAGCTGCTCGGCAGCATGGAGAACCTGATCTGGGTCGTGCTGTTTGGCCTTGGCGGCCTGGCATTCCTCTACGTGTTCGCCGCCAATCGCGAACAGTGGTGGGCCATCATCCCGGGCTTTACCCTGCTTGGGCTCGCCGCTTTGATCGGGTTCGGCGAGAGCCTGGGCGCCCTGGGCGGCGCCTTCTTCCTGGGCGCCATCGGCCTGGCCTTCTGGGTGATCTACGCGCTGCGTCGCGACTTTTGGTGGGCGATCATCCCTGCCGGTGCGCTCACCAAAAGTCGCGACGCAGCGCGTAGATCACCCTGGATGGCATGGTGGTCGGCGGCCTCTTCTTCCTGGGCCTGGCGGCCACCTTCGCGCTGGTTTACCTGCTGCCGAACCCGGAAGGGCGCGCGAAATGGGCGTTGATCCCGGCCGGTATCCTGGGGGTCATGGGAGTTCTGCTGATCCTGTCCATGGGTGACCTGTTCAACTACATCATGCCGGCCGCGCTGATCCTGTTTGGGATCGTCCTGGTCGGCCGTGTGCTGATCAAACGGGGTTGATCTCTGACCTTGAGGAGACATCAATGAGTAATCGACTCTATCGCAGCCGCTCTGATCAAATGGTCGGCGGTGTGTGTGGTGGCCTTGCGCAGTATCTGAAGATCGACGCTACGCTGGTCCGGCTCTTCTTCGTGCTGCTCGCACTGGGCAGCGGGATCGGCATGATCCTCTATCTGGTCCTGTGGATCATTGTGCCCTACGAAGGCGAAGGCGAGATAGGCGGCAGCGACACCATTCACGGCGGCGCAGACGAAATGGCGGACCGGGTGCGCACCCTGGGCGCGGACCTCCGGCATGCTATTCGCGAACCTAACCCCAAGACGGGCCTGATTCTAGGCGCCGCGCTGATCATCATCGGCTGCGTGGTGCTGCTCGACAACCTGAACTTGCCCTGGCTGCGCTGGCTGGACTTCAATACCCTCTGGCCGATCCTCCTGATCATCGGCGGTGGGCTGCTCATCTGGCGTCGGGCGCGAAGCTGAAAGAGGCATCCGATGGAAACAAAACATGAACACCGCGGCGGCCTGGTGTGGCCCATCATCCTGATCGCAGCAGGCATCGTGCTCCTGCTGAATAACCTGAATTTGTTGAGTTGGGAGATTTGGGGAACGCTGTGGCGTCTTTGGCCGGTGCTGCTGATCGCCATCGGCCTGGACATCATCATCGGGCGGCGCTCGTTCTGGGGTTCCCTGCTGGTGGGACTCCTGTTGCTGGGCGTGTTGGCCGCGGCGATCCGTTTCGGCCTGCCGCAGATCGGTTCCAGCACCGTAAACGCGGTCGAGCGCACCGAGACCATTGACGAAGCGCTGAAGGGCGGCGAAAGCGCCGCGGTCGACATCAGCTTCGGCACCGGAACGCTGAACCTGGCCGCCCTGCCGGCAGGCAGCTCAGGATTAATCAAAGGTACGCTCGATCTGAGTCGGGGCGAACGCCTGGCCTTGAGTCACACCGCCGCCGGTAGTATTGAACGGTTGTCGTTAAAAAGCGAGAATAGCTGGGGCGCGACGCTCAACACTGCCACGAACGAGCGCAAGACCTGGGACCTGGAACTCAATCGGGATCTCCCCATCGATCTGCAGATCGACACCGGCGTGGGCATTTCGACCTTTGACCTGACCCAGATGAACCTCACTCAGGTGCAGATCAATGGCGGCGTCGGTGAGGCGACCGTGAAGCTGCCGCAGCGCGGCCGGTACGACGTGGTAATCGACGGCGGCGTCGGTCAGATCACAGTCATCATCCAGCAAGGGCTGGCGGCCCGCATCAAGGTCGATACCGGCCTTGGCAACATACACGTGGACGGGGATTTCGCCCAACGCGATGACGAGTACGTGTCCGCGAATTACGGTACAGCCGAAAACCGCGCCGACGTCGAGATCAATGGGGGTATCGGGCAGATCATCATCCGCGAAATCGTGGAATAGGCCACGATACAGCCAACTGGCAAGGAACAAGGGCCGGTGGTCATAGAGTCGAACCGCCGGCCCTGCCGCCAAGCATCTGCTCATAGATCATCTCAACCCGCCTGACGTGCTCTTCCTGGGGCATCGGCGGCCTCACATCACAACGTAGCCGAGCCAGAAGAGCAGGATCATCGATCACCCGCTGTAACGTATCGCGCCACGCGCTCACATCGCCCACATTGACCAGCAGCCCATCCACGTCATCGCGCACAGCGTCAGCCAAAACCCCCAGGCGCGAGGCGACCACAGGCAGGCCCGCGGCAAATGCCTCATGCGTAATCAGAGAAAACGTCTCGTACCACAATGAGGGGACAACCAGTACATCTGCCTGAGACAGAGTGTCCCAGACATCCGCGCGTGAGAGCGCGCCCAGGTACCGGATGTTGTTATTGCTGATGGCCCGCAGGCTCGCGACATACGGGGGATCTGCCGATTCATCACCGGCGATCCACAGCTCGGCCGGGCCGTGCAACTGGCTGAAAGCCCGGACCACAACATGCACGCCCTTCTGCCAGGTCAGCCCACCGATATAGACGAAACGCACGCGCTGTCGCTCACGTTGTTGCGCCGGTTGCGCCGGACCCTGAATGCCGTGCGGCAGCAAACAAATACGATCGGCCCCAAAGCCGTGCGCAATATACCATTCCCGCACAAATCTCGCCGGGGCAATCAAACAGGCGGCTTCGGATAAGATCCCTTGCAGCCTTTGGCCGCGCGCGGCCATCATGGGAACCAGCAACGGCGTAGCGATTTGCTTCAACAAGGTGGGCGCGCCGCCGCGCGCCAGCGCACAGCGCGCACAATTGAACCAACGATCCGGGCCCGGACAGATCTGCTGGCTGTCGTTGGTGAGTAATTGTGCATTAGCACAGACCCACCAGTAGTCATGCAATGTGACCACATACGGGATGGCCTCTTGCCGGAGGGGACGCAGGATCTCGGCGGGCAGGCCCATCAGGTGCTGAACATGGACCAGATCGGGCCTGAAGTCGCGGACCGCGTCGCGGAAAAGTGGGGCCATGCCCGGCATGTAAAACGTAGCAAGAAATCGCGTGGTTGGGCCGTGCGCCTCGGTCCCTGCGGCCAATACCTGCACGCCGGCCTCGACTCGACGCTCCAGGCTCGGTGCGGCGGCGACACGCGGATAGAACACGCTCACATCATGGCCGCGCGCAGTCAACCCGCGTGCCAGGGCCTGCGTATAAAGCTCAGTGCCGCCGACGTGCTCAGGGGGATACTGATGAACCAGGTGAAGGATCCGCATCTTCTAAACCCACCACGGATAGACCTGCGGCCAGGCGACGGTAGATTTCGAGCATCAGCATTGCGTGTTCCTGGATGCTCGGCCCGGGCCGGATGTTTTGCTTGAGCTCGGCTAACCTTTCCGGGTGCTGAACCAGCGCGCTTAACACGGATGCCAGCTCGTCGCTGTTGCCGGCCGCGAACAGGCGCCCGGTGACCCCATCGCGCACCTTCTCTGGCAGGGCGCCCAGGCGGCTGGCCACGACCGGGAGGCCCACGGCAGACGCTTCCTGGATCACCAACGGCGAGTTCTCATACCAGATCGACGGCACGACAAGGCAATCGAGTTGCCGCATGGCAGCCCCAACATGCCGTCGATCCAGCGTGCCCGCGAAACGGATATTGGGATGGCGGATGCTGGCCCTGAGTTGTTCGGTATAGTCGGGAAACGCGCTCGTGTTGCCGTAGATCGTCAAAGCCGCGCTTGGCGGCAACCGATTGAACGCCTCGATCAGGGTATGCAAGCCTTTATGCCGGGCGATGGCGCCAATGAAGCCGAAGTGCGGGCGCCCCCCAGGCTCAGGCAGCAGAACGTCAACAGGTTCGCCCAGGCGCTCGCTATCCAGCCCGTTCTCCAGCGCCACAATCCGCTCGGCCGGAAACCCCTGTGCGATATACTGCTGGCGCAAGAACTGGCTGGGAGCTACAAACAGGTTCACCGACCTGACAACCTGGCGCAAATACCAGTTCCTGTAGGCTAGTGGCAGCGCGATCGCAGGACGCAGTCGTCGCAAGGGGCGCAAATCAGGGCGGACAGTGGCGCAGTCCACGCACTTCCAGCCGTACCCGGGACCTTCGCATACAGCCTGGTCCGGCCGCACCAACTGGCTGTTCATACAGAAGAACCAGTAATCATGCAGCGTCACCACTCTGGGCAGATCCGCTGCCAGGGCGCTCAGGCGCGCTGAAAAGCCCTGCAGGTGTTGAAGATGTACGATATCGGGCCGAACAACGCCGAGAAGCTGTTGGAACGCGACTTCACTCTCCCGATCTCTGAAAGTATGCCAAAACTGCGGAACGGGCCCCTCGGAGGTGCGAGAGGACGGAAATGGCGCCCGCCAGACCTGAACACCATCGGCCCCATCCACCGCCTCGAAGGTGGTAGCCAGGAAAGATGGATGGAACACGTGCACCTCATGGCCGGCGCGTGCCAACGTACGCGCCAGGCTTTCGGTGTAGATTTCCACGCCGCCCAGGCTTTCAGGTGGGTATTTGTGAACTGTGAAAACAATGCGCATAAGCCGTTACGCTAGGCCGGGCACGCGCCGGACGACAAACGATAGATCGTAAACATGAAGTCGAACCGCCAGATATACGGAGGGAATCGCATCGATTGCCCGATGATGCTGGAGGGCCAGTTCACCTGGCCTTCGGTGCTGCCCCGAAACTCACCGGGCCACCATTGCACCGGGTCTCGCTGAGCCATCACATAAACCGTGCGGCCCTCTTGCTGCCAATGGCACAACGCGCCATCCAAAGTACGCGCATCCAGCGGCCCCTGGTTAAGCAGCAGCGCCTGGCGGTCATAGATAGACCACAGAGGCGCAGCAAACCAGCCAACAACGGAATCACCCTTCTGCGGCTCAAACAGGACCAAGGCATCGGGATCCAGGCGCTCCGCCAGCGTCTGGATGAAATCCCAGGCGCCTGGCGCCTCGCGGTAAAACCAATAAGGTCCGGAAACGCCGATCTGCCACGCGGCCACCAGCCCGGCCAGCGCCAACGCGACCGGCCGCCAGCGCCGGCGCTGGGCCAGCCAACTCAAGGCAAAGGCTCCCAACAGCATCACTCCGGGCAACACCTCCGGCAGCAAACGACGCAAGGCAACCGGGTATACCCTGGCGGTCGTGTACTTCCAAAACAGAATCGATGCCAGGGAAACGACAAACACCACCAGCAGGTTTTGCTCGGAGAAGAGACGGCGCCGCCAGATCGCCAGGCTTGCACCCCCCACCGCCAACCAGAACGCGACCGGGCTGATGTACTGGGCCGTAATCGCCATGATCTCGTTGTTGTGCGTCTCAAGCTGTTGCCCGCCCAACCAGGTGTACTCCGGCATCAATGGCCGAACATGCAGCGCGTAACCGACAGCGAGCACCATGAAGAGGATGATTCCGCCACGGACGATGCGCTGCTTGGGCAACACAGATACGCGCCGCACTGCCACGACGGTCAGTCCGAAAACCAGGAGGCCGCCCACCAGCAACGATACGAATACCGCCGGCCGCGTCAGCGCGTGCAAGTGCCCCGCCAGCAACAACTCTATCGTGGATCCGACGTACGGCCGGTTGACCGTCAATACGGTGTAACCCAAGCCGGCCGCCAGGCCCGCCAGGCCCACCAGCAAGCCCTTCACATCGCGCCGCCGGAGCAGGATCAGCAAGAAGAACACGATGGCGGACAGCACGAGTACTGCGTCCACCCGCGCGGCAAAACTGACTGCCAGCGCCGCCAGGCCTGCCAGCATGAGGGCGATCCGCCGCGTCTGCAGATAAACAACCAGATAGTACAGTGTCGCCAGGACGAAAAACTGCCCGATCACCTCGGCATATGGAGTCCGGGAAAAGTGGAGTTGTGGAAAGCTGAGCAGCAGCCACACGGCCGCCAGGGCGCCGGCGCTGCGGCCAAACAGCCGTTTGCCCAGGAAGTAGACTGCCAACAAGCTCAATACCCCGAAAACCGGGGTGACGTAGAGCATGCTGCGCAGGCCGAACAGCTTGCCGAACAACCCCATCCACACCATGATCAGCGGCGGACGCGACGCCACGATCTCGTTCTGCGCAACATCCATGACATAGTAAGCGCCATCAAGCAAGCCTGAATAGGACTCGATGGGCGCGTGGCTGAACTGGCTGGCCCCAGGCACGAAGAACAGCTCCTTCTGAGCAGCAGTCAACCCATCCAGCGGCGTAAAGGTGTATGTCAGATCGCCTTCTTTGACCAGGCGCGCAGCGGTATTAGGATAGATCGCCGAATCACCAAGCAAGAAATAGTGTTCGGCTGGCCACGCGTAGAGGAGCAGACCAGCCAGCAGAATCATCGCAATGAAGAGGATCTCGCGACGCGAGACGCGCTTGACGCTCGGTCGCTGAAGGCGCCAGAAACTCAACCCGACCAGGACGGAGACCAGGCTGGCCGCCGCCAACGCCCAGCCAGGAAAAGAACCGATCTCGGCAAGCACCACGGCCAGCAGGCTCCAGGTGATCAGCGCCGCCGCAAGCCCGCCGTATGCCGGCTCCACAGCCGTTACCGGATCACTCGCCGTCCCCCTTGCTTCCGACCTGGCCACGCCGATCTCAGGCTTCATGCTTGGGACGCCCTGCCAGCACCAGATTGATGGAAGGCACCAGGCCAAGACGTCGCGCCCAATGATCCACCGCGAGGACCATCTTCAGCCACTTCATGCTGCCAGGGTCGTCGGCGCGGAAATTGCTGATAATGTTATCCAAAACCAGGATAGAGATGCTGCCTCCGTAATCAATCTCATGCTCCACCGTGAAATAACGCTGAAACAGTGAGACGATCTCCCCGGACCGCACAGCCTCCGATGGATCCATGTCGATCATCTGCTGAATGGTTGGACGCCGCAAGCCCAGTTTGATCTTCCCGTTAGGCCAACTCACCTTCAGCCGTCGCGGCAGAATCTGGATCAGGGCATTCGCCATGAGCAACTGCGGGAGCGTGAATTGCCACCGAGTCGGGCCAATATAATCGTTGACGAGGAATATGCCTCCAGGGGTCAAGGCTTGTGCCACCTGCTCGAATACCCCTTCAAGATTCTCGATATGATGCAGCGTCATTTGCACGACAATCGTATCATAGGACCGGGGCTCCAATACGATCCGATTCAAATCAGCCTGGAGGAATTTGACATTGGAGTAGCCTGCCTCCTCAGCTTTGCGGTTGGCCATCTGCACGCCGATCTCGGAGATGTCGAGGCCCACGAATTCGTCTGCGAAGTCCATCCGACGCAGATCAAGCGACAGATCGCCGTTGCCACTGCCCAGTTCCAGCACACGGTGACGCCGCGTCGCGCCGTATACCCGCTTCATCCACGACATCCAATTATATTCGCTGCCGGTATTCCCGAAACGAGCATTCCCATAGAGCTGCCAGTATTCCACCGAGGCTAACGTGTAGATATTACGGATGTGCGCCTGATCGGCATGATCCCCTTCGTAGGCATTGTCCCAACGCGATTTAGCTTTGTCAACAGCATCTTCTGACATCATAGTCTCCCACTTAGGCCTGTTGAGGCGTCGATTGTTGTTCCGAAACAATACTTCGGACAAACTCCCAGGTTTGCCGGATACCGGCTGCCAGGGGCATCACGGGGCGCCAGGTCAATTCCTGCTGCGCCCGGCTGATATCCAGGTAGATTTGCGGCACATCGAAGATACGTTTGGGTGTATGCACCACCCGCACCTGATCGCCGATCACGTCATGCATGGTCGCAATGATCGCATTGAGAGAGTGCCCCTGGCCGCTGCCCAGGTTCAGAATGCGCGACTTCAAGGTCTGTGTCGCCGCTCTGTAGATGCCTTCGACGAGGTCATCGACAAAGATGTAATCGCGCACGATCTCGCCATTCCCCCAGATCTCGATGGGCTTGCCCGCGGCGACGCGGCCAAGGAAGACGGAAATCGCACCTTGAATGCCGAACGGGTTCTGCCGGGGTCCGTACGGATTGGAGGGCCGGATTACAACATAGTCAAGGCCATGCAGATGGCTGAAGAGCGCCAGGTACTTCTCGATCGTCAGCTTGGCAATCCCATAGGAGCATTCGGGGTTGGTGGGGCTGTCCTCTGTGACCGGCAGCGCAGCGGGCGCACCGTACACCGTCCCGCCGCTTGACAGGAAAACGGTCCTCTTGACGCCGCGCGCCACGCACCTCTCCAGCAGCGCGATGGTCTCAACGACATTCGACGTCACGTCAAACGCCGGGTCGTCGTTGGACGTCTTCGGCACCGTGGTGCTGATCAAATGAAAAACGATATCTATCCCATCCAGGGCCTCAGCAAGCAGGGTGCGATTCCCAAAATCCGCGTGGCAATACTCAACCCCGGCCAGCGGCTTGCGATACAACTCCTCATTCCGATCGAACACGCGCACGGCATGGCCTTCAGCCAGCAGTCTATCCACCAGGTGTGAACCGATGAAACCGTTGCCGCCCAACACCAAAGTCCTCATCGGCCGTTCCCCATCTCTCGCTGGCGTCGCTGCAGCGCCCGCTCATAGAACTCCTCAAGGCGATCCACATAAGCCTTGAAGCTCCAGCGCGCCTGCACATCCCGCAGACCGTTTTCTCGCAGACGGTTGCACAGCGCCTCATCCTGGACCAGGCGTGCGATTGCGGCCGCCAACGCCTGGGGGTCGTTCGGCTCAATCAGCAGCGCGGTCTTCCCATCCACGAACCCCTCCGGTGTGCCGCCGGCACGCGTAGCGACCAGCGGCAGGCCGCTGCCCAACGCCAACAGCGGCATGATGGCAAACGGCTCATCCCAGATCGAAGGAAAGACAAAAAGATCCGATTCAGCCAACACTTTCACCAGTTCGTCCACTGCTACAAAACCGCGAAAGCTGATCTGATCCTCCAGGCCTGCCTCGCGAATCTGACCAAGCAAATACTGCTTAAAGCCCTCTGCTCCTTCACCAAAGATATCCAGATGAAACCTCGGCGCCCCCGGCATCTGCCTCAGCAAACGCAGCGCAGCCACTAGCACCTGGGGGCCTTTACCTTCCCAAAGGCTGCCTGCAAAAACCAGGCGAATCGGATCATGCAGCGCATAGGGCGACCTGGGCGACATGCTGCCGGTATTCACACCCAGATAACCGGTCTCCAATCTGTCACGAGGGAACCCGGCTTCCACATAGAACGCGCGAATAAAATCGGACACCGCCAGGATGCCGTCCAGGCGCGCCCAATGCGCCAACGGACGTTGGATCAAGGTCCGCACAGCACTTGCCGCTGTCTTGCGCCAGCCGACCTGCGGCCCCAACACCAACCCCCAATCACGCAACTGGTAGATCAGCCACTTATCGGCGACCTGAGCCAACACAGGGCAGGGAACGTCGCGCACGGCCAGAAGGGGTGCGGCTGATGCCATGTAAAGGTTATCGAGGATCACAAGATCGGGGCGCAACTGCCGCACCGTGCGTCGCACGTTCCGATAGGTGGTCGGATCAAAGATGTGATGCCGAAAAAGCTCGCTTTCCGTAAGCTTTCTGCCGCCACGGAAGAGGGCGTCCTTGTCATCCAGGCTGTAGTTGAAGACCTGGTGCACACGAGGATCACTGAGTTGCCCGCCCCGCGCGGTCAGGACATGCACCTCATGCCCGCGCGCCGTCAGCTCCTCAACGATATCGCGAGTGAGCATCTCATACCCGCCCACCACATAGGGCGGATAAAGATTGATCAGGCGAACGATGCGCATCAGTGCTCCCCACCGCTGCGCTGTTTGGCGATCGTCTCCACCATGTCGGCAAACGGCCGCATCAACTCGCGCCAATGGTAGTGCTTTGCCAGCTCGCGCCCACCCGCGCTGAGATGCGCCCGGAGCTCGCCATCATTCAACAAGCGCAGCGTAGCCTCTACGAACGAGGATGGACTGTCCGCAATCAAAATATCATGGCCCGGGCTGACCGCCAACCCCTCAGCGCCAACGGAGGTCGAGACGACCGGCAATCCCATCGCCATAGCCTCAACGATCTTGAGTCGCGTCCCGCCGCCGAGCCGGAGTGGGACCATGAACACCGTCGCGGCGTCAAGATAGGGACGCATGTCAGGCACGCTGCCCACCACCTCTACCCCGGATCGCTGAGCCAACTGCTGGATCTCCGGCACCGGTGAATGGCCGACAATCTGTATCCGCAAATCCGGCAGCGCCTGGATGACCTGCTCGTACATCGTCTCAAAGAAGAACTTCATCGCATCGATGTTGGGATAATAGTGCATGGCGCCGACAAACAGCAGGATAGGCCTGCCTGTCTTCGGCGTGTTCAGCGGCACAAAAGTATCCAGGTCAACGCCGTTCGGCACAACCAGGGCTCGCACCCCGGGGGCGTCACGGCCGATGATGTCGGCATCGTGCTGCGAACAAGCCATGAAGGCCTGGTAGCGCGGCATTGCTGCCCGCCCATAATTCCGCAGTTTGGTCGCTTCCAGCCAATCCAGGACCTTTTCGCTGCCCCACGGCCGTGCCTTGGCCATCTCGGCATAATGCAGGTGATCGACCTTCTGACGTGCCATCACGCGTGGCAGATAGGGCGCCAGCTCCGCATACGGATTCATGCACAACTCATCTGCCACCACCGCCGCATACTGGCCCGCGCGCAGATACTGATCAGCCCGTGCAAGAGAATCCGGCGTCATAAAGTAATCCGCCGATCTCGGCAACGCCGCAAACGCGCGTCGCCAGCGATCCCGCGTGCGCCAGGGTTTCACCACAGCCAACGAGACCACCTGGCAGCAGAACTCCCGCAGCGCAGTGATCGTCTCTTGCGGCGGTTCGTCGCCGAAATGCACGCTGTACAAGTCCACGTCGCACCGTTCGGTCAACGCCCGCAGCAGGTGATAGCTGCGGATCTTGCCCCCATTATCGGGCGGATACGGCAGGTAAGGCGTGAAAACGGCCACTCGCGGCATGCCACTGTACTGGCGAAGCACCGGCGCCAGCGGTTGTGCCACAGTCGTGAGTTCAGCAACCTCCGGATCAGCCGCAAGATTCGGGCCGGCCGTATCCGATTCCGGCCAGGCCGCCTCCGCCGCAACCTCGGGCGTCTGCAACGCCAACGAGGCGGTCTGCCTGGCCGCTTCTTCGGGCAACTCGGGGATGCTGCCATCGCCAAGCGGCTTAATCCCCACCACAAAAACCTCTCTGGGCCGTCGTAGAGGAGGATTAACGGCGCCTTCCAAAGAAACGAGGCGGCCGGCAAGGACTTCTCTCAGAGAACGCACGTATGTCTCCAAAGCGAAATCGGCCGCCTGCGCATTGGCGGCCAGCTCTTGCGTCGCGCCATGCAGCTCGCTCGCTGCACCGTAGAGCTCGTCCAGCCGCTGTTCGATCGTCGTGAATTCCTCATACATGACCGAACGCACCAGGAAGCTCGCCAGTCGGCGTCTCAACCACCAGGCCGGCCGCCGCCACCACGCCAGCCGTTGGCGCGCGCTTGCCGGGGCCCAGACACTATTCGAGCTCCGCTGCGATCCCGCCTCCGGCCGCGCCGCCGCAGATAGCCCGGCCGCGCGATGCCCGAGCGCAGGCAATGAAAGCGCCCGCGATTCAGCAAGCTGCCAGGCAGTATACGGGTTCTCATTCGATGCGATGTTGCGCAGCCCGGCGCGGTAAAGCAAGAACTCCAAAAGGGAGCGATGGTACAACCGCACGTGGGTGAGATCGCGCCAGAACTCATGCGTGTGGACGATCAGGCTTTCGGGATTGGGCGTGGCGATCAGCAAGATGCCTCCCGGCTTGAGGGCCTGAAACGCCAGGCTCACGAACCGGGCGCCTTGTTCAGAAGTCAGATGCTCGATCAGGTTGCTGCTGAAGATGCCGTCGAACCTCGCGTGCTGATCAGGCAAGAAATCGAACAGGCTGGTCATCTGCACCTGCAGGCCGCGTTCCTGGCAGATGCGAACCATCCTTGCATCCGCATCGATGCCTGAGGCTGAGATCCCTGCCGCGGCCAACAGCTCGAGCATCTGCCCTTCCCCACAGCCGACATCAAGCACCTGCTCACAATGCGCAAAGTAGGGGACATAGTACTCGAGGACATGCCGATTCCATGCCTGGTCGACGTAGCCACAGGCATGAACATAATCATAGAAGTCGCCCTCAACCGAAGACCCGTCCAGTGGGCCTGGTCTCGCGACCGCCATTGGTTCGCTCATCTTTGATTTCCGTTAGCCAAGATACGCCAGGAGGTCCGGGGAGCCACGACACCATGGAATTGGCGCTCCGACTCGATGCGAAAGCGAAACAACCGGTCGTAGAAATCGGCAGGGTCGCTCCATAAGGGGAAATCGGGTCGGCCATAAGCGCCTACGGACAAAAGATATGATCCTCTGGCAAGTTCGATGCCCGGGAATTCCACCTCGATACTGCCACGGCCATCGATGGCCGGCAGGCCTTCCGTTTGATAGGTGTTGGAAGAAGTCACGTAAAGCCCATCATCGCGATGAATCAGTATACTAAAAACCGGTTCATCGATGCGAGTCTCAGTGACGTAATTCATCCGGATGCGGAGTCGTTCGTTCGCCTGGAAGACCCAACGCTTGTCATTGTTCGCGCCGACCATTTCGACATCTGTGATCCGTATCTTGCCATTGCCGTAGTGGCGCCGGCGATCAGCGCGCTTGCTTGCGCCAAGCTCAGTCCAATCATCAACCTCGTTTTCCTCGGGTTCTGGCGGTGCATCCTGATCGTGGAGCATCTCCCCGCGCGCTTGGTTTTCCTCTGCCAGCCGGGCATCGTCGTTCTGATAGATTGAACGCAGATAGGCGGCAACGCTTTCGCCGGGGGCGCCATCCGCGATCACACGGCTTTCATCGATCCATACAACGCGCGTGCAGAAATCTTCCACCTGGCTCAGATCATGCGAGGCCCAGATGATTGTCACACCATCACGGCGCAGGTCGGCAACCTTTTCCAGGCACTTGGTCTGAAAGCTGCGGTCGCCCACGGCCAACACCTCATCGATCAACAGGATGTCGGGGATCGCATGCACAGCAATCGCGAAACCAAGTCGCACATACATGCCGGAGGAATAGTGCTTCACCGGCACATCGATGAAATGTTCAAGCTCCGCAAAGTCAATGATCTCGTCCAGGCTCTTCTTGATCTCGGCCCGGCTCAGCCCCAGAATCGATCCGTTGAGGTAAATGTTCTCGCGGCCGCTCAAATCGGGGTGAAACCCTGCCCCCAGTTCCAACAAAGCCCCTACCCGACCGTTAACCGAGACGCTACCCGCAGTCGGTTCCAAAACCCCCGCCACGAGCTTAAGCAGCGTGCTTTTGCCTGCGCCATTCACGCCGATGATGCCCACACATTCACCGGCATTCACGGTCAGCGAAACATCGCGCAGCGGCCAAAAATCGTCTGCTTCAATCCGTGTACGACGAAACAACCGTGTGAAGGTCTCCTGCCAGGAGCGATTCGAGCCACGATCCATGCTGAAACGCTTCCACACGTTGGTCAACTGCACAAGGGGCTGCCCTGGCGTGACGTTTGACGAAGGCGCAACCATTACACTTCCTCACCGAAACGATGGCTGAAACGATTGAAGAACCAGAGCCCGAAGCCCAAAACTCCCAGGGAAGTAACTGCCGTGCGCAGGAAGAAATCCAGATTGGTTCGATACCCCCAATAGAGAAGATCCCGATACGCGCTGATCAACGATGCCACAGGATTCAGAATATACATCCAGCGGCGAACGTCCACAGTCAAACCCAGGATCACGGAGCTTTGGGGCAATAACTCGATCGGATAGAACACCGGCGTGAGAAAAAACCAGGCCAGCAAAAGCACTTCAAGGATCATGAGCGTGTCCCGATAGAAAACGTGCAGGGTGCTGAGTGTCAGCACCATGCCGGTAACAAAGCAGGTCTCGATAATGATGACAATCGGCAAGAGCAGAATATAAGGGCTCAGATGCAGGCGCGAGAGGAACAACGCAACAAACAATACCACCAGGGCCAGCAGGAAGTTGACAAGATTGGCGAGCACACTCGCAACGGGTAACGCCGCCCGGGGAAAGTACACCTTCTTAATCAGATCGCCGTTTGCCACGACACTGCTTGTTCCGCTCAACATACTGCCGTTAAAGAACTGCCACGGCAACAAACCGCACAGCACGAAGACCGGAAAATGACGAATCTGGTTGTTGGGGTTCATGACGGTGAAAACAAAAGTAAAAACCAGCATCATGCCCAGCGGGCTCAGCAAACTCCAAACAAATCCCAATACGCTGCCCTTGTAGCGCGCCTTCAACTCCCTGGCCGTCAGATTAGCGATCAGCTCACGGTAACGGACTAACTCGGCCAATTGCGCCAGCACCGAATAGCGCCGGACGGAGGCTCGAGAGGTTTTTTCAGGGCCTGCAGCAGCGCCGGTCGTCACAGCTTTTGTCATATCCGTCTTTCCACGCTCACTCACATCACACACTCGTACGGGATGTACCGGCGCCCCAGGGCGCCTCAACAGGCGGCCAGCCCCACACGCCGTTCATCGGGCCAGCAGTGGTAGATTGGTCAACGAATAGGTGCGGAACCGCGCACCCGTGCCGGTGATTTGCTTCGTCGAAGGATTAAAGAGAGCTCCATACTCATTGAAGCCGCTGCTGATTCCGATATCATCCAGGCTGAACCATGCCCACCGCTGCACCATACGGCAATCATCCGCATGATAGCCCAGGTTACAGTTGCGCGTGTACAGGAAATAGTCGAAGGTCTGCACCATAAAAGCCTGGACTTCCTCCGGCGTATCAGTTTGCTCAATGTGATGATAGAGCACACCGTACTCGGAAACGATCAAAGGCTTCTCTTGTTGGCCGCGAGCCTTCATCCATTCCCGAAAAGCCCGGATTTGCCCATCAAAGATAGACATGTCCACATGCTGGCTATCGGGATAGACCGTGCCATCGACTACCGAACTGCCGGGCGGAATGCTGGCGCCATGATAGTAGAGGCGCTCTTGCAGGATGAAGTTATGCACGTTCCACACATCCACCGGCATCGTGGCGCCGTATCTCTGTTGGTAAGTATCCCATACCTTGGTCAGGTACTCCAGACGTAACGGCGTCGCCTGGATCACGCCACCGATGGCTACCTTTGCCGTCGGATCAACGCTCTTGATAAAATCATACAGGTCGTGATATGCGACGGCGTACGTCTGCGGCAGCATTTCATCCTGGCCGCCATTCGGCCAATCCCGACGATCCATCTCGTTGCCGATCAGCCAAAGCGTCCCTGGGTTGGCGAGCAGCGCCGTTCTGATCTCCTCATAGCCCGGCGCGATGACGTAATCGTACGGAGTCACATACGGACAGAGGGAACGATCATGCGCATTCGCGGAATAGAGCGGGCACGTAAGCTTCTGATGCACCCGTATGACCTGCACATACTCCATCGCGTTCGGTCGGGCCGGCCTTGATCTCACATTCCAATCCAGATACCATCCCGCCTTCAACGAGCTGATTTCCGGATAATCGGAGATCAACCCCGAAACCACACCAAAGCCCAAACGGTAGCTTAACGGCTCTCGCATAATCAGCGGCAGCCAGATGGTATGCGTCGGCGATGCTGCCGCAGGAGCTTCGGAAGAAGCCTCGTCCCCGGCCGGAGCCGCGACGTCTGCGCGCAAATCAGCGTATCTGTCTGCTTGAACTGATCTCAGCGGGCTGCTCCCTGCCGTTGCCGGAAACAACAGCAGGCCCAGCAAGATATTCACCACGGTAAACCACAGCCAAGCGCTGTGAGATTTCCTACTGATGGACATGCGGTTGTCTCCTGCACCCCCTAACTGCGTATTCTCACCACAAGGCGCTATTTGTCAAATGGTTTAAGCAAATAGATTGGGGCACGCGCGATAATCTGATACTCCATTTGCAGGCGGTCGATGGGATAAATCTCGGAAGCATCATCCGCCAAAGCCGCCGGCCGCTGGCTGTTCGCCGCCAGCACAGCATCGATATCCCAACAACAAAAGTGCACCATGACATCAGGCCGGATGTTCTCGGTGCGCTGCAGGAACTGCATGGGCGCCGCCAGGCTCGGGTCTGCCAGAAGGAGGGCGTGCTGCGGCGCGGCCGCTAGTGCAACCTCAGCGTAATCTCGAGCGTCGAAATAGCCGGCCTTGGGCGGCCATAAAAGGAAATAGCGGCCGTTGGGACCGGGCACCTGGCGACCCTCGCGCACGTGCCACCCGTAGTGCTGCATGATGTCAGGCGTCAAACGATACGTGAGCACCGGGATGACAACGAGCAACAATCCCAGGCTGATCACCAGCGGACCGGGGAAGGCAGCGCCAGCTCGCCGATCACGCCAGGTCCGCAACACCGCGTCGATCCCCACGGCCAGCCAGGCAGTGAAGGCCAGGTAGCTCGGAAGAAAAAACACGTAACGGTCGCCGACCGCATAAGAGAAGGCAAAGACCGCCGGCGCCAGATACTGAAACGCCACAAAGACCGCAGCATCCCGACTCAAACGTCGCCAACTCAGCACCGCGCCTGCCGCGCCCAGGGGCAATGCCAGGCCGAAGAACTGATAGCCCAGAAACAAGATCCACTGCGCCGCGTCACCGGCAAACGTGTCAGCCGAAAAAGCCAGCATCCGGCCGCCGAAGTCATAATTGTCGAACGTGAAAAGCGCCCACCGCAGCGTAGTCTGTAGATCGCTCTGCATGCGCTGGGCATCGCGCCACAGCAAATAGACCAATGGCAGGAGCGCCAAGAAAGTGCTTATCCCCAGACAGATCAGACTGCGCCGCGTGAGCTGCCGGCGGCGCGCGATCAATAACCAGGCCAGCGCCGGCAGATACAAAACTGCCAGGAGATGCGTCGCGAAGGCTAACCCGATCGTCAGACCAAGCAGAATCAAATAACGATCCTGGCCCGTACGATGCCAGGCAAAGCCCACCACTACCATCAGCGCCATGGTGGCCAGGGTCAAGGTATAGACTTCAGCGCGTACGGCGTGGGCCCAAAAAGTGTGGGAGACGGCAAATGCGACGGTGGCGAGGATGCCGGCCGGCCGCGAGACAGGGAGCGCGCGCAAGCTGAGATACAGGAGCCCCAGGGTGACTGCACCGGCCAGCGCAGAGGCCAGATTGACGCGATAGGCCAGCTCCCCCAACGACAGCTTCGTCAGCAGATGCGCCAATACGACCCAGGCCGGATGACTGCCGGCGCTGGCTTGTAGCACCCCTTCGACAGCCGCAAGCTGCAAAGTGGCATCATCACCCCAGGTGACTGTCGGCGCCACCGTGGCGACATAGAGGAAAAGGCCACCCGCGACCAGTCCTGCAAGCGCCAAGAGATCCTTGCGGCGCGAAAGAAATTCAGGCGTTTTTTGCATTTAAGCCTTGATAAATGCGCACCATCTGATGCCCAACTCTATCCCAAGAAAAACCCTGAACTGCTCGCTGCCGCAGATGCTGCCCCATCACGCGTAACGGCTCCGGGTCTGTGTCCATCAGATACAAACACTGGAGCAAGTTGTTCGTCAGGCTGGCCACATCGCCGCGCGCGGCCAATAAGCCCTCGCATCCCAGATACTCACGCGCCACCGGTGTATCAAACGCCACCACCGGAAGCCCGACCGCCATATAGTTGAGCAATTTACCGGCCCCTTCGGTCAAGCTGAGCTTCGGTGCAACGGCCACATCTCCCAGGGCCAGGTAGCGAGGGGCCCGAAAATAGGACACGCGCCCGGTGAATGTCACATGGGCTGCAATGCTCAGGTCACGCGCTTGCTGCTGGTATTGTGCTTCATTGGGAAAGCCCATCAGCAACAGATGAACATCCTGCCGCACATCGAGGATGCGCCGCAAAGCCTCCAAAAGGAGACCGGTCCCCTGGTACTCGGCCAACAGCCCCAAATACACAACCAGCTTGCGACCAGTCGGGATGCCCAACTCGGCGCGCAACGCGGCCAAATCCTCCGGCTCATAGCTCTGAGCCGGCCGGAATGTGTCAGCGTTAACGCAGTCAGGCATGACGTGCACCTGTTCTACAGTGCAGCCAAACTCGTCTCGCAAGAACAGCTCGGCGTTCGCCGAGCTGGTGAAAATGACCGGCGTGTGCCGGATGATCCACGCTTCCAACCATCGAAAAAGTCGATAGGCCTGGCTTTGATCCTTCAGGAAGTGATGGTCCAGCATCTCACCGGTCAAGCTGCCCTGAAAATCAAAAACAACCGGCACACCGAAGAGACGCCCCAACATCAATCCGATCAAGGCGCCCTCGTGCAGATGCGCATGGATGATGTCGTAGCGTCTGTGGGCCAATAACTCAAATACCCTCACGCCCAGCAGCACGTCGAAAAGTAATTTATGCCGGCTGGAGCCGACAAGGTAATTGCGCCGCCAGGGGATCGGCAAAGTGCGCCGGACATCCAGGCCGGGCACCGGATTGCCGTTGTGATACGTCGCAATCGTGACCTGATGGCCCAGCTTCTGCAGCACCTCCGCCTCTTCCAGGATGCGCACGTGGCAGCCGTAGTCAGCGAAGAAACTTGTCGGGGCAATCATCAGCACACGGTAATGCTGCAAAGGCGTTGAGAGGTGATTCAGCCGCCCAGGAACAGCGCCCATTTCAGTTATCGCTTCGGTTCTCTGCTCAGTCGCCGCTGGATTGCCACTCTCAGTCATTCACGCCATCTCAAAAGGTCAAACACAACGCTGCGATCCTACATGAAACCCGCCGGTTTCTCAAAACCCGCGCCAACCGCCCAACCAAACGTCGTTTTCCCAGGATGCCAGAGTAACGCTGCCAAACGCAATCCGCTACTACTTGGCCAGCTCGGGATTCTTCCGTCCAATGAACAGAAAGCAATATGCCAGGTTAGCAGGAACAAGGCCAGCGATCAGCACATTCAAGAGCCGCCGTGGCCGTCCCCGGTACCAACGCCAGTCAGCCATACTCATCGGAAAACTGAAATTGTAGGGGTAAGTGCGTTCAATGACGATGCCTCCCGCCCTCAATAAGTCCTTCCATTCTCCAACAGTGGCGAACTTTTCCAGTACCTGCTGATGCGAAGGGCCATAACCGGTCCGCAACACCCACCAGAGAATATCTGCGAGATAATAGCTATTGGGTAATAGGATCGCCAGCTTTCCATCAGGCTTTAGGACGCGCACCATCTCTCGGATGCCCTGGGAGATATCGGAATAGTGCTCCAGACTGCCCAGGTTAGTGACGTATCGAAAGGTCGCGTCTGGAAAAGGCAAGGCCATGGCGTCGGAGCGAGCAAGCTGCGCATTCGGGGCATTCTGACGGGCGATAGCGAGGGCAGTTCGGGAGATATCAATACCGCAACCCATCAGTTGACGTAGCTGGGCGCCCCACTTGAGCAAGTGTCCTTCACCGCACGACACATCCAACAGGTTCGCACCTGCTGATGGATTAAGTGCCTTGAGCACCCAGCGATAGAAGCTGTCTGTCTCTCGGAAGTTTCCTTCGGCGAAACGCCTGTCATAGGCAACAGCGACCTCGGAGAGATCCGGAAAATCCTCTGAAGCCATGGCGTCAAGGTTCCCAACGCGGGCTACGATTGCGCGCCCCATCTTGGGTCAGCCGCTTTGCCTCTCCGCCTGTAACAGACATGACATATATATCCCATCCGCCGTTTCGATTGCTCGAGAAGGCGATCCAAGCGCCATCGGGGGACCAGCTTGGAGTGATGTCGCCGTCCAGGTTATCAGTCAACTGTCGCGGCTCGCCACCGCGGCGGGAGATGATATACAACTCATCCGGATCGAATAAGACGGTGTTTTCTTTGGCGCCCATGTAGACGATCTGCTCGCCGTCAGGTGACCACATGGGCCGATCGTCGGCGCGGTCATTGTTGGTCAAACGGGTAATCCTGTTGGAGGAAAGATCCAACAGATAAATCTCGCTCCGGCCATCACGCTCTGAAACAAAGACCATCTCCTGGCGAGTGGGCGACCAAGCCGGCGCCCAGCCGGCCCCTTCCGATCCTGGCAGCAGCGGCCGCTGGTCCGAGCCGTCAGCATTCATCACAAACAGCCGCATCTCGCCGTCACGATTCGAGGTGAAGGCGATCTGCTCGCCATCAGAGGACCAAGCCGCGCCCCAGTCCATGCCCGGGTCATCCGTCAAACGTTGCACGTTCTGACCATCGCTGCTCATCACAAAAACATCGAATTGGCCCTCACGGTCAGAACTAAAGGCGATCTTGCTGCCATCCGGCGACCAAGCCCCCTCGATATCATCGCCAGTGGAATCAGTCAGTTTTGTCGCGTCCGCGCCACTGGAATCCATGACAAAAAGGTGGGAAGACCCATCGCCGGCATTCGAGTAATAGAGAATGCGCTCCACCGCCGCGGGGTCAGGTGTGGCTGAAGCCTCAGGCAGCGGTGAACTCATCGCCTGCGGTGCGGGACTAGACAAGGGTGATTGATCGGTAGACGCAGCGGGAAGGGCTATGGGCACACACCCCGCGAGTAATACAGCCAGGCTGATAAGAAATAAGTTCAGGATAAGGATTGTCTTCGCCAATGGAACCATCTCCGCTGCTGCCAGGTTTTCCGCGTTGGGACGACTTCTGTCTTAACAACTTCCCAAGACACAGCCAAGCCTCCTTCCAGCCCGGAAGGAGGCCTGGCAGCGTTCTTCACTACAAGATAGGTTTAGTGGAATACGTTATAGACTTGCTGATAGTCGCCGGAGTTGGGAGCCACGAAGTTCGCAATGCCCACCAACTTGCCATTACCGGAAGTGACAGTCACTTTCGCGCCACCATTGAAGTTGCTGCCCAACGCATCACCCCGGCTGTCGCCAAGGTAGTACGACAAGGCCGCGTTCGCAGCAATGGTATGCGTGATCGTCGCTACCTCAGTGCCATCCGCCTTGTTGAACTTGACCTGAACCGTAACGGCTTCTGGCCCGACGTTGAAGAGCTGGTAGCCAGCTTCAAACCCATAATACGCGCGCACGATCTGCGGCATGTAAATCGCGGTCGCCGCGTCGCTCTCAGGAATCAGGTTGTACGACGCTGCTGGACCGGCCGGAGAATGATCGTGGTTGGCGACACCCATGACCGGAATGGTAGACTGGATAACCGCGGTGCCATTGAAATTGCTTGGCATACCTGCAACGCTAGGCAGATAGACCGGAAGAGCCGAACCAGGCAGAATCGTGCCGCTGTAAGTCGTGACCGCAGTGGTGGAGCCAGCCGCGTAGAACGCGATTGTTACACTGGCCGAATTGACCGAATCAGGATTCTGCAGCGTGATACCACTGGAGAAACCGTAGTAGTTGGAGGTCACCTGCGGCGCAATCAGCTTGGTCGCTCCGCCCTTCACAGCATTGTAGCTGCGCAGGAAGCTGCCAGAGGGATTGGTGTCATTCAGAGCAGCAACCAACGGAACAGCGTTGCCGGCGCTGTAGATCTTCACGGCGCCGAAGAAGTTCGAGCCGCTGGGGCACAAATCGGCCTTATACGGATCAGCCGTCATGTCAAGATAGGCTGAAGCACCAGACTTCACAGTGAAGGCATAGCTCTTCCTGACCGCACTCTGGCCGCTCTGGTAGAACTCGACGGTGATGTTGGCATCACTATCGCCGGCGTTCTGCACAGCGAACATCGAGTTGTAATCATAGTAGCCGCAAACTACCCAGGGCAGGTAGATGGGCGAGCCGGCGTCAGCGCTGGACAAGCCGCTGTGTGTGGCTGCCACGTATGGGCTGGAACCGGTGGCCGTGACTTCGTTGACCAGCGCGAACATCTCTTCGTTCGAGCTAACAACGACCGAGAAACGCCCCGAATCAGGCAAACCAGTGATGTTCGGGACATAGTAGCTCTTCGAAGCACTGGCTGAGATGGTGTCCGACATCGTCTTGACGTTGACCCCAGCCTGATCGTAGAAATCGATCGTCACGCTCGCAGTATTCGTCGTTGAACGATTCTGCAACTGGAACCCAGAGCTCAGTGCCGGCGGGGGATTGCCGCCAGCGCTTACAGCGGTCACCAGGGCCGCCGTAACCAACATCGCAACCATCAAGGTAAGCACGACTTTACGCATATGTCCTCCGGAAATAGATATACGGCCTTTGTAAGCTGACTCATGTTACCCGGTTTTAGATGGAAAATCAATCACCCGTATGGAGTACTTCGGCCATCTGGGCAGCACAATCAGCGCAAAACCAGCCAGAATCAGTTCGGTGATGATCGTCCACAGCCTGGAAGCCAGTGCAACCAGCGTCGCTGCGCCCACCGCCATGAACGCGCACAGAAACAGCGTGAGGACACCTTCCTTGACGCCCAGCCCATACGGGGCCAGCAAGACAACCAGTCCGGCTGTGGCCGAGAACGACCAGGCGCCCACCAGCACCCACCACGCGCTCGGCGCAAGATCTACCAACGCCGAAGCGAACAGAAAGAAAGCGCTGCCCACCAGGACGTGTGTCAAGAACGCGGCGCCCAGGTACAACCCAAAGTCACGCCACCGAAAAGCCGATGCCGCCGCCATCGGCCGCCATCGGCCAAGCCAACGGATCCAACGATTGAAGATCGGCGGCAGCAGAAAAATCAGGCTAATCGCCGCAACCGCCGCCACCAGCAGCAACACCTGGGTGGGCAACTCGACCGGAGCAAACGGCAACGACATCGCCGTCAGCAGAAGGCTCGCCACGATCGTGATGCCCACCTCCCAGATCGTGCTGACCCCCACCCGCGTCAGGGTCACACCAACATCTCGCCCCAGGTAGGCCCGGCTGACATACCCCCAGATGGAGCCGGGAACATACTTCGCCAGGTTCGACACCAGATAGATGCGCACACCATCGGCCCAACTGATCGATGAACCGGTTTGCATCAGCATGCGTCGCCAGACTGTCGCCCAAAACACACCGGCGATCGCCGCGATGACCAACGAGCCGAACAGCGGTGCGGGCCGAAAGTGCCAGGGAAAAGCAACGATCTGCTCCCAACGGTTCACCACGGTGCGCGCCAGGAAAAAGCACACAACCCCCACAAACAGCGCCTGCAGGCCGATTCGCCATGCCTTCCCCAATCTCAAGTGCGACATACGGCGACCAGTGTGGGCATCTTCTCGACCTGGCTCTGAGAAAACTGCAGTGCGTCTACGGTCAGATCGGATTTGATCCGGCCTTGCAGCCAGGGCAGAAAGCCGGTGCGCAGCTTGTGTGGCAGGATCGGCTTGAAAATCGGCGCCAGCCGGTGTACCAGCTTACGCACGGGATGCCCCTCGTACACCGGGATGCACATGCCCCACCGTTCCACCTGCGAAAAGTAGCGGCCCAACAAGTCAAAAAGCTCATCCGGATAAAACTCGTGGATATGATAGGGCCACATCATCCCCGGCTTCGGCGAAGTGATCAGCTTGTTGGGTGTCGTGAGCACCAGCATACCGTCATCCTTCAACACGCGGCGGATCTCTGCCACGTATTGCTCCGGGTCCGTGAGGTGCTCAATGACTTCAACCGAAGTGACCATGTCGAATACACCAGAGCGAAATCCCAGCCGGGCGACATCCATCGCGCCGAACGCCAGGTTGCCCAGCGGTGAACGATTGCGAGCGAAGGCAACCGCCTCCAGCGCGATGTCCACCCCAAAAATCTCGGCCGCGCCGTGACCCGCCAGGTAGGTTGTACCCTGCCCTGCCCCGCATCCCGCGTCCAAGACTCGCTTGCCGGACGCGTACTTCTGGGCAAAATGGAATTTAGCAAGATCTTCAACAAGCAGCAGTTGTAACTTTTCGTCTTCGGGAACCAACCGTTCCCCCGTGTACGACAATGGCTTCGTAGTCACATTGCAGCCTTTCTCAACACAGAATCATAGACCGCTAACATGTTGCGCGTTGTCCGCGCCCAGGAAAACTCGGCCGCGCGCGCATAACCGCGCCGAATCAGGTCCTGGCGCAGGACAGGATCGCTCAGTACGCGTTCGATGGCCGAGGCAAACCCGGCCACATCCAGCGGATCATCCACAACCAACGCGCCATCACCCGCTACTTCGGGCAAGGAACCGCCTCTGGTCGTGATCACGGGCGTGCCGCAGGCCATCGCCTCCAGCAGCGGGATGCCGAAGCCTTCGTGCAAAGAAGGCAGCACGTAAAGCTCCGCGCCGGCATACAAGGCAGGCACCTCTTCATCGGGAACTCCTCCGACGAACCGGACCCGATCGCCCAACCCCAGGGTCTGCACCAACGATGCCGATTCGGTGTCGCTGCTCTGCGGATACGGGGGTCCTGCCACCACCAGGCCGGGCGCATCGGGCATCCTGGCGTACAATTCCGCCAAAGCCCGCAACAAGGTGGGCAGATTCTTCTTTTTTGCCAGCCTGCCGATGAAAAGGATGTAGCGCCGAGGTAGTTGATAGCAACGGCGCACATTCTCGATGCGCTCCGGCTCAATCGCCGGGCCGAATCGGTCGTCCGCCGCCCAATAGACGACCTCGATGTTTTGCCGGGGAATGCCATAGGTGCGCGCGATATCTCTGGCTGCGTCTTGCGAAACGGCCACCAACCTGGCCGCGCCCCGCAAAGTGATGGGTTCCACCCAACGATAATACACCACGTCAGCCAACGAGTTCTTCATCAGAAAGCTCGTCAAATCGTGCATGGTGACGACATACGGACATGGGAGCCCGAAGATTCCCAGATTCTTGGTGAAATGGACCAGTTCGACATGCTCGCGACGCACCAGCCCGGGCATTCTCATCTGCAAGTCAAGCCGAGCCAGGAACCGATTCGCTGTCGGCACCACGATCTGTTCAACATTGGGAAACCGCTTCAGCTCAGGCTCCTCCGAACTGAGCATAACCAGATAGCGCGTCTCTTGATCCACGGCAGCCACGTTCGAGATGAGATTCAGGATCGAGATTCGCGTCCCGCCATATCGATTGATGCCCAAAGCTTCCAATAAAATCGTGTTCATGTCACAGTGTCTCGACGTCTGAGGTCTGAACAGTTTCAATCGGTTTCGCCAGCACCCAATTGAAGTTGGGGACCAGCAAAGCCAACAACCTCACGACAGCAACAGGGACGTGGCTGAGCCACCCCGGCGCACCCGTACCCGGGAAGCGTCCCGGATTGCGCAAAATCAAAGGGGTATAATCCTGCACCCCGTAACCTCGCCACAACCGCCGCAACTGCGCCCACGTATAGAGTTGCACCCGGGGCAACTGGCTGCGCCCCAGCCACGCCAACACCCGGTCCCGCCAGGCATCTGGCAGCCAGTGAACGAACCAGGCCCGATAATGGTACTCGTAGGGCCACAGCCGGTTAGGGCCGCTGAAGAAACACGCGCCGCCCGGTTTCAATACCCGGCCGATTTCTGCCACCAACCGCCCCGCATCCGCCACATGTTCATAAACCTGCGCGCAGACAACCACATCGAACGATGCGTCACCATAGGGCAATCGCAAGCCGTCGCCTTGCACGCGAGCCACCGTGGATGGCGCCTGGACAATCAACGCCCGCTCCATCTCCATGCCGACGACCCAACCCGCCACTGCGTGCAGGTGCTCGGCGATAACGCCGACGCCGCACCCCAGATCAAGGCAGCGCGCCGTCTGCAGGGGGTCACCGCAGTGGTCGCGCAGGATAGCGATGATTTTTTGCGCCTTCACAACCCTGGATTCCGGGCTTGAATACGTCAAATGGTGCGACTCACCCATCGCGTGCACCTTCGAGCGCCTGGCCCAAACGCTGCACGACCTTGAACCAGGTGAATTCCTGCTCCACTGCGGCGCGTGCGGCGCGGCCCAACCTGCTACGCCGCATGGGGTCATTCAGCAAAGGCACGATGGCCTCCGCCAGCGCGCCGGCATCTCCGGGCGCGCAGAGAAGGCCATTCTCACCGTCCTTCACGACCAACGGTACGCCGCCAAGGTTGCTGGCGACCACAGGTTTCCCAAGCGCCAGCGCCTCCATCAGCACGTTCGGCAGGCCGTCCATGTTGCCCGCCGCATCACGGATGGAGGGCAAAACGAACAGATCACCGATTGCCAGGAAGTTGGGCACGCGATCTCGCACAATGACGCCCGGCAGATGCACGTGATCAGACACACCCAGCTCTGCCGCCAGGCGCATCAACTCCTCACGCTGCGGGCCGTCGCCGCCGATCAAGATATGGGTGTTCGGAACAACTCGCAGGATGGCTGGCAGCGCCTGGATCAGAACGTCGAAACCTTTTTTGGGCACGACGCGCCCGATCGAGACCAGGATGGCGTCAGTCGCAGTCAGGCCGAAATCCGAGCGCGCGAGCGGCGCAACCGCGGGATGAAAGACCGTGGCATCAACCCCGTAGGGAATCACCTGCACCCGCTGAGGCGCCGCACCCAGGCGGATCGCGCCGGCAGCCAACTCCGGGCTGCACGCGGTGATCGCCGCGGCTTGCCGAAAGACCGAGCGCGCGATCCGGCCAAAAAGCGGATTGCGTAACGCCATGAAGACATCGGAGCCGTGCAGGCTGATTGCCAATGGCAGGCGCAGCCTGGAGGCGACCCATGCGCCAACCAATCCATTCGGAACAACCCAGTGGGCGTGGATGAGCTGTGCCCGTTGGCGGCGAGCCACCCGTAGCCCACAGCGGCACTCGGCAGCCAGGAACAACGGCAATAGAAGCGGAACCGCCGCACGAAGGTGCATATCGCCAACAAGCGAACGGGCGTGCCCCAGGATGTGCCAACTGCTGACCGGCGCATAACGAAAACGATGCACCGCGGGGACAGCTTCCGGGCGCTGGGCCACGACCTTCGCATCGAAGGGAGCGACCACCTCAACGGCGTGACCTTGTGCAACCAGCTCCTCGGAGATCGACTGAATGAAGGGGGCGGCCACATCGCCAGGAAAGCGTGGATATGAGCTGGTCAATGCGGTGATGCGCATACGTTCAGGCTCCGCGCCCGGCCTGGGTTCTCACTTCTGTTTCAGAGCTTGGCCCCATTTGCCGCGCCCGATACAACGTCTCTTCCAGCATCTTCCGATTCATACTCACCGCATCCGCCACCAGCCCAATCAGCCCCACCTGAAATCCAACGATCGCCAGGATTGCGGCCAGGATCAACGACTGGATGTGGCCGGCGCTGCGATTAATGGCATAGAAGTACAAGAAGCGTAACCCCAGAATCAGCGCGCCGGCAATCAGCACGCCCCCGGCCGTCATGAACACGCGCAGAGGCCGGTACATCGTGTAGAAACGCAGGATCGTCACCGCCTGCAGCGCGAGGAACGACGGGATGTTGCGGATCAGGCGCGATTTGCGCGTTTGCGGGTTCGAGCGGATCGGGACGAACTGCACGCTCATCCCGCGGGCGCCGGCCTGGATCAATGTCTCCAGCGTGTAGGTGTACTCGCTCAGCACCGTCAGGCGCAGTGCGGCCTCACTGCTGAACGCGCGGAATCCGCTGGTGGCATCAGGGATCGGGATGCCCGCAGCACGCTGTACCACGGCGCTGCCCAGCGTCTGCAGGAAACGCTTGAACGGCGAGAAGTGCTCCGATGCCGCCACCCCGCGATCACCCACCACGATATCGGCCTGGCCGGCCACGATGGGCGCTACCAGCTTCTCGATGTCAGCGCCGCGGTACTGGTTATCGGCATCCGTATTGACGATCACGTCCGCGCCCGCGGCCAAGGCGGCCTCAAGGCCGCTCTGAAAAGCAGCCGCCAACCCCCGATTGCGCTTGTGCCGGACGATATGCTGCACCCCCAGGCGGCGTGCCACTGCGACCGTCTGATCGGTGCAGCCATCATCGATGATCAAGGTCTCGATCGCATCGACCCGGGGCAGCGAACGCGGCAAATCGGCCAACGTCAACGGCAGGGTGGCTTCTTCGTTGTAACACGGTATCTGGATGATGAGCTTCACGACGTTTCCCGTACTCAGGCATCTGCTTCACGCAGCCGCGGCCAGGGCACGTCGATTATAGCATAGGGAGCCGGATGAACAAACCGGCAGCTTACGGAAGCGCTGCCGGCCCATGCCTGGCATCCGGCTCCCAGGGTTTGGCTTCTAATGTTGGGTTTCCAGCGCTCTTCCCATCGGCAGGTCCACGGCGATCGGTCCGGGGCGCCGCGCGGCGAAAGTCAACTGGGGCTTGCCGTCCGCGTCCTCGACCACATCCACCACGATGGTGTCGCCATCATTGAACTCACCCGCCAACAGACGCTTGGCGAGCGGGTTCTCCACATAACGCTCCAGGGTGCGCCGCACAGGCCGGGCGCCGAACTGCGGATCATAGCCTTCCTCGGCCAGCCAATCTCGCGCGGCCTCGGTCAGCTCAATCGTGACGCCATGCTCGGCCAGCCGCGCGGCAACGTCGCGCATCTGCAGATCGACGATCTGCTTCACATGCCCCTGCGTCAAGCCATGGAAAACAATGATCTCGTCGATCCGGTTCAAAAACTCGGGCCGGAACGTCTTCTTCAAGCCGCTCTCGATCTCCTGGCGAAACTGCCGATCCCGTTCACTCAACTCATCGCCGCGCAGGAACCCGATGGTCCCGCCTTTGCCCACATAGGCCGTGCCGATATTGGAAGTCATGATCAGGACGGTGTTACGGAAATCGACCACATGGCCCTGTCCATCGGTCAGGCGGCCATCCTCCAGGATTTGCAGCAATGCGTTCCACACCTCCGGGTGCGCCTTCTCGATCTCGTCGAACAAAATCACGCGATAGGGGCGCCGCCGCACCGCTTCCGTAAGCTGACCGCCCTCATCGTACCCCACGTAGCCGGGCGGTGCACCGAACATGCGGCTCACCGTATGCCGCTCCTGGTATTCGCTCATGTCGATGCGCACCAGCGCATCCTCGTCGTCGAACAAGAACTCAGCCAGCGCCCGGGCCAGCTCGGTCTTACCTACACCGCTGGACCCCAAGAAGATGAAGCTGCCGATGGGCCGCCTGGGGTTCTTCAACCCGCTGCGCGCGCGGCGCAGAGCATCCGCCACCGCACAAATCGCCTCATCCTGGCCGATCACGCGGCGGTGCAACTCCTCCTCCATGCGCAGCAGCTTGGCGGTCTCCCCCTCCAGCATCGTGTTCACAGGGATGCCGGTCCACCGCGCCACCACGGACGCGATGTCGGAAGCCTCGACGACCTCGTCCAGTCCGGTTGAGCTCTTCCACGCAGTATGATCGACCTCGTACTGGCCGGCCAGCTTCAGCCGGTCGCTCTTGAGCTCAGCCGCCCGGGCGAAGTTGTTTTCGGCATAGACCTTGTCTTCCTCGATCTTCAGCGTGGCCAGACGCTTCTTAGCCGCCTTCAACGACTCCGGCATGGTGAAAAGCGCCACCCGCAGCCCAGCGCCGGCCTCGTCCATCAGATCGATGGCTTTGTCGGGCAGGCGGCGGTCGGTGACATAGCGCTGCGACAGCTTCACTGCGGCCACCAGCGCCTCATCGGTATAGGTGACCTGGTGATGCTGCTCATAACGCTCACGCACCCCGCGCAGGATATCGATCGAATCTTCCACCGATGGCTCATCCACGTAGATCGGCGCAAAGCGCCGCTCCAAAGCACTGTCTTTCTCGATGTGTTTGCGATATTCATCCAGCGTGGTCGCGCCGACGCAGCGCAGCTCCCCGCGCGCCAGCGCAGGCTTCAACATGCTGCTGGCATCCACCGCGCCCTGGGCCGCGCCTGCACCCACAACCGTGTGCAGCTCATCAATGAACAAGATCACTTCACCTTCGGCCTTCTGCACCTCTTCGATAGTGGTCTTAAGGCGCTCCTCGAACTCCCCGCGGAAGCGGGTGCCGGCAATCATCGCGCCCAGGTCCAGGCTCATCAAGCGCTTGCCGATCAGGATCTCAGGCACATCTTCCGACACGATCTTCTGCGCCAGCCCTTCGACGATGGCGGTCTTGCCCACACCTGCCTCACCGATCAGCACAGGATTATTCTTGGTGCGCCGGCTGAGCACCTGAATCACGCGCAGGATCTCGCCGTCGCGGCCGATGACCGGGTCCAGCTTGCCTTCGCGGGCCAGGGCCGTGAGGTCGCGCGCGTACTTCTCCAAGGTGCGGTAACGGCTTTCAGCCTGCGGGCTGCTCGATTTTTGGCCACCCCGGCCCTGCTCGATAGCGCCCAACACCATTTCCCGCGTGACCCGAGCATCGCGCAGTAAACTGGCTGAAAAGCCACCGCGCTCACTGAGGATCCCCAGCAGAAGATGTTCGGTAGAGATATATTCATCCTGCAGCGTCCGCGCTTCCTCCGTAGCCTGATCGATCACGCGCTTCAGACGCGGTGTGATGAATACCTGGGCTACCGCCTGCGGCATCATGCCCGATCCCACCGAGCGCGGGGTGCGCTGCAGGTTGTCAACCAGGCGCTCGCGCATGATATCGACGGGCACATTGAGGCGACCCAACAAATCCGCGATCAACCCGCTGGGCTGATCCAACAGCGCCAGGAATAAGTGTTCAACATCCACCTGGCTATGGCTGTAGCGCTGCATGATCTCGTAGGCCCGCATCGCTGCGTCCTGCGCCCGTTCCGTAAATCGATCAAATCGCATTCGTCATTCCTTCTCAAAATGCTGCAACCCGCAGCACGGTGCAGTGCAAAGACAACAGCGACTCACCGCAGGCCACGGGTTGCACAGTCCGTAATCAACTCACCGGTCCCCGCCGGGTGTTACCGTCAATAAGATACCATCGATTTGTTAGCGCCAGCGTATGCGCGGCTCCGATTCGTACATCTTCCTCAATACCGCAACACCGCGGCCATGCCGCCCACCTCGTTCAGTTGAGCATCCTGCTCCAGCACTGAAACCCGCAGGCCCGCATCGATCACCCGCTGCACGACCAGGTTCACCACATCGGCCGAGGTCACCAACGCACCTCCGCAATAGGGGCATGCCGGCGCGGCCTGAACCAGCACGGCCCGGCAGTGAGTGCACTGTTGGCCGGCCGCGTGCAGCCCGCGCGAGACCAACAGTTGATGCAGGCGGCCCTGCTGCACGGCGGCCAACGTATCGATGATCCCTATCGAGGCGGCGCCGCCCTTGTGTGCCTGGGTAATCACCTGCTCCAGCAAGTCGGCCTCTGCGGCTTGCTGCGCCTTTTGCGCCACCTCGTACCCACGTTCCCACGCCTCCGCAGGCGTCGTATTCATGTCCAGGTTGATCTGCCCAACGATCTTGTCGAGCAGCGGCCGGGACATCAACTCGCGAAACTCCGCCAGGTTACCATCAGTGCCGGCCAGCACCACCCGGCTGACCTTTTGCTGCGCCAGATAGCCCTCGGCCCATTCCGCCGCTTCCTTAAGATTGTGACGCGCCTCCTGATCCTCATAGCGTTGTAGCTTCTGAGCGGCCCAACCGCCCTGCTTATGGCGGCGCACCTCAGCACCCAGCACACCGGCCGAGTCAATCAGGGTGCCCAAATGATAGACAAAGGCCCGTGCGCCTTCGCGGTCCGCCATGACCACGCAGAAGCGATCGTAGTTATCCCAAATGTCGCTCAAAGGCTTAATGTAGGGACGGCGCCCCACAAAGACCGCATTCTGGCAAGGCACCAGCAGCGAGTACCCTCGCCAGAACTTGCGCACCTGGCTGCTGAAGCAGACGGCCGTGCGTCCTTGGCGGTCAAATTCGTGTTCAAAGAAGCGTTCGATGCGTTCGACGTCAGCGGGCGAGGCCCCCTGCTCAGCCGCCTGGATCAGCAAGGTGCGTAATGCCAGTTTATGTTCCTCAAAGGAGCGGCTGCGCCGATCAAGATTGAGATAAAGGCTCAAAACATCAGCCTTCTCGCTCACCAATTCGGCCAGTTCATGGAGATCCTGTTGTTGCATCATCGTCGACGCTCCTGAAAGTGGTATATTGGCGATGTCCGTCGTGCGTCAATGTCACACGCTCATCGCCAGGGGATGCCACGGTGCAGATGCACCGGGGAGATGGCGGCGCTATCGCCCGATAGCAGCGGGTGATAGCCTCGCCTACCCCGCCACCAAAAGACTTCAGGCGACAGGGCGAAAGACAGACCCACGGCTGCCAGCCGTCAGTTGGTTAATGGGGCAAGGCCCCGGATGTGCGCCCATTCGCGCACCAGTTGCACCTCCTTCTCGCTGAGCTTTTCCGGCAGCGTGATACGCACCTTAGCATACAGGTCGCCTCGTTGATCGGAGCGCAGTTTGGGCATGCCCTGGCCGGTCAAACGGAACGTCCGGCCCGCCTGGGTGCCGGCCGGCACGCGTAACGCCACCGGCCCCGTCAATGTCGGCACGCGCACCTCGCCGCCCAACAATGCCGTGAAGATCTCAACCGGCACATCACAGTACAGATCGTCGCCGCGGCGCTCAAAGGTCGGGTGTGAGAGCACCTTGATCAGCAAATAAATGTCACCGCGTACGTTGCCGCGGCCAGCGGGCAGCCCTTCGCCTGCCACACGCACCTTCGAGCCGCTCTTCACCCCGGCCGGAATCTTGACTTCCAGCCGATTGCCGTCCAACTCCATCAAGCGTTGCGTGCCGTGGAACGCCTCTTCAAGGCTGATTTCCACCTCCTGTTCGATGTCGCGCGCGGCGGCTCGACTCCCGCCAGCGCGGCCGGCGCCCGTTTGGCGCGCCGCCATTCCGCCGAATATCGCCTGAAAGAAGTCGGAGAAGCCGCCCTGTCCGAACAGCTCACTCAGATCCTGGACATCACCGTATTCAACGCGCGTCCCGCCGGTGCGCCCTCCGCCCGTCCACTGGCTCCAATCAAAGCCACCCGGCTGGCCGCCGGACTGCTGCCAGCGCTGGTAATTCTGGCCCAGCTCATCGTATTTCCGGCGTTTCTCCGCGTCGCTGAGCACCTCGTTGGCTTCGTTGATCTCCTTGAAACGCGCTTCGGCGGCTTTGTCGCCAGGTTTCATGTCAGGATGATACTGGCGCGCCAGCCGCCGATAGGCCTTCTTGATTTCCTTCTCGTCTGCGGTCCGTTCCACACCGAGAATCTTGTAATAATCCTTGTATTCCATGCCTGGCTCCTGCCTGGCGATCGTCGATAACGAATCATCGACAACTAAAGTATAGTCCCGTGCCCCGGTAAAGTCAAGGGATTAAATCAAAACCAGGTTTCGGCAACGACCGGAGGCCGCGAAACCTGGTTTCTCTGGATCGCCAACAAGCCACTCTCAGGGGATGGTCAGCACCTGGCCGATATAGATGAAATTGGCGTTCGTGATGCCGTTGGCTTCCTGGAGCGCCTGCACCGTGACCCCATATTGCCGTGCAATGGAGTTCAGGGTGTCGCCTGAGGTCACAGTATGCGTCTTGCCTGAGCCGCCGGTCGTGGTTTCAGCGGCGCCGCTCGCGGCCGGCACCACCAACTCCTGGCCCACTGCCAGGCTATCAGGATTAGCCAGGTTGTTCAGCCTCACCAATTCATCCACGGTGGTGCCGAACCGCTGAGCAATGCCCATCAGCGTATCGCCGTCCTGCACCACATACGTGGACGTATTGCCGGTGACCACGGCGGCCGCAGTGCAGGCAGCTTCAGTGCCCGGGATCTTGAGCTGCTGTCCGACCGACAGCACGTCAGGATTGGTCAACCCGCTGAGCTGCGCAATCGCATCCTGAGTGACGTTGCAGCGAGTTGCAATCTCGGCGAGCGTGTCGCCCTGAGCTACTGTGTAAACGAAATAGTCACCCGGGGCTATCGCCGTCTGGGTGCCAGCCACAGCCGGCTGAGCTGCCGGCGCAGTGGGGGTTGCCCCGGTCACCGCTCCCGGAGTTGCCTCAGCGCCGGTGGCGCCAGGCAGGGTCACTTGCGTGGCGGGGGCAAGCGGTGTCGCTGAAGGTGCAACCGTACCGCGCGCCGCGGCCGTTGGCACGGTGGTGGCGACCGGGCGTTCCCGCTCGCAAGCAACCAACGCCAGGCTCAACACGGCCACGGCCACGATGATCAGAAGAATCTTGGGACGAATGCTCATGATGTGCCTCCTGGGCGCCCTGCGCCAACCATGAAATCAACCATCGAGCTGCGACGAGTTCTGACAATCCTACCACACACGCGTTTGCGCGTCAATGTCGGGCGGGTCGCCAGGAATTCCAGTGCGCCGTCAACAGGCCTATCGGCATGGCCGAGGTACCCGTCACGCGATCACGCCAAGCTTGCGCCCCACCGCCGCGAACCCTTCCAGGCCCTGATCCAGGTCACCTCGATCATGCGCTGCGGTGTTCATCACACGAATGCGCGCCATACCGCGCGGCACGGTGGGGAAGCCGATGCTCATGGCAAACACGCCCGCCGCAAACAACTCCCGGCTGAACTGCTTGGCGAGTCCGGCATCCCCCAACATCACCGGCACAATAGGGGTCTGCGACTTGCCGGTATCGAAGCCCAGCCGCTGCATCTCTCCGCGGAAGTAGGCCGCGTTCTCCCACAGCTTCGCCACCAGGGCCTCGGACGCCTCGAGCAGATCCACAGCCGCCAAACACGCGGCCGTGTCGGCCGGCGTGACTGCGCTGGAGAAGAGGAACGGCCGTGCCTTCTGGCGGATGTAGTCCACGATCGTCTTCTTGCCCGCGATGACGCCGCCCACAACGCCGAATGCCTTGCTCAGCGTGCCCACCTCGACATCGAACTTGCCATGCAGGCCGAAGTGGTCCACGATGCCGCGGCCGCCGCGGCCCAACACCCCCTCGCCGTGCGCGTCGTCCACCATCGTCAGCACGCCAAAGCGGTCTGCCACCGCCATCAGCTTGTCCAGCGGCGCGATGTCGCCATCCATGCTGAAGACGCCGTCGGTGATCATCAATCCCCGGCGATACTGCGGCAGGTATTCCCGGATCTTGGCCTCCAGATCGGCCGGGTCGCAGTGCTCGAAAACGACGATCTTGGCGCTGCTCAACCGCGCACCGTCGATGATAGAGGCGTGGTTCAACCGGTCGGAGAAGATCACGTCCTCCTTGCCCACCAGCGGTGCAATCGCTGCCTGATTGGCGCAAAAACCGCTCTGCACATACAGCGCGTCCTCGACCCCTTTGAACGCCGCCAGTCGCCGCTCCAGCTCGATGTGCAGCGCCTGTGTGCCCGCGATCGAGCGCACCGCAGCCGGCCCCACGCCCCACCGGTCGACCGCCGCTTTCGCAGCTTCTTTCATTGCCGGGTGGTTTGCCAGGCCCAGGTAGTTATTGGTGCAAAAGTTCAGCACCCGTTTGCCGTCCACCACCATCCAGGCGTCTGCGGGCGAGCCCATAGTGCGCAGGGTAATCAATAGGTTACTTTCGCGCAGATTGTCCATCTCTGCCCGGATGAAAGCGAGTTTGTCAGACATAGATCACCTCGTTGTGTCAATGAATTGGCGACTACGGGTCAAAGGGCGAAATCACGCCGTCGACCAGGCTATTGTACCACATCAATCGCGCTTCCGGGCCATTAACAACCAAGCCGGGGGCCTGTGTTGAGACCCCCGGCTTGCATACCCAGTTTCAGGTTACGGATCAGCCTTGTCCTGCCGATCCACTTTCTGCCTTAGCTTTCAATCCCATACTGCGCGGGCCGCTTGCTGCGCGAGATCGCCCAGACAATCACGACCAGCAGCACGACCAGCGCGATGATCATGACGGGCGGCGTGCCCTCGATGCCGACGACGATCGGCGCGATGATCAGCGAGATCAGGTTGATGACCTTGATCAGCGGGTTCAGCGCGGGGCCGGCCGTGTCCTTCAGCGGATCGCCGACAGTGTCTCCGACGATACTCGCCTTGTGCGCATCCGAGCCTTTGCCGCCGTGATGCCCCTCTTCAACCAGCTTCTTGGCGTTATCCCACGCGCCGCCTGCGTTGGACATGAACACCGCCAGCAGTTGGCCCGAGAGGATGACGCCTGCCAGGAAGCCGCCCAGCGCCTCGGCCTTCAATGCAAAGCCAACGACGATCGGGATCAGCACGACCATGATGCCGACAGGCAGCAGCTCGCGCTGCGCAGCCAGGGTGGAGATGCCCACGGCCTTCTTGTAGTCCGGCATCACCTTGCCCTCGCGCACGCCCGGCACGTCGAACTCCTTGCGAACGACCGCCACCATGCCGTTAGCCGCGCGCGAGACCGCCTTCACCAACAGCGCACCGAACAGCACCGGAATGCCGCCGCCGATCAACATGCCGATGAAGACACGGGGATCGGCGATATTGATGTACGTGATCAATGCGTCGGAGGCAAGCTTGCCGGCCTTGATCAGCTCGTTCTGCACCACGTTGATATCGGTGATGAAGGAGCCAAACAACGAAACCGCCGCAATGACCGCGGAGCCGATCGCGACGCCCTTGGTGATCGCCTTGGTGGTGTTGCCCACCGCGTCCAGGTCGGTCATGATCTTGCGCGCACCCTCAGGCATGGAAGCCATCTCGCCGATGCCGTTCGCGTTATCGGAAATCGGGCCGAAGGAGTCCATGGAGACCAGGTTGCCGGCATGCGTCAGCCAGCCGATGCCGATGAGCGCCACGCCGTAGATGATGTAGTGCATGCCCAGGCCGCCGTAGACCAGCACCGAGACCATGATCGCCGCGGCGATGGTGAAGATGGCCCACACGCTGGACTCATAACCTTCCGCCAGGCCGCTGAGGATCGTGGTGGCCGGGCCGAAGCGGGTGCTCTTGGCGATCTCTTTCACCGGCGTGCTCTCGGTCGCGGTGAACATCGCGGTCAGACGGTTCACGATGACATTGAAAATGACGCCAGCGGAGATCATCGCGGCGGGCTGCCACCAGTTGGGGTCCACCTGGCGGATATAGAAGAAGCTCAGCAGGAATGAGAAGCCGATGGTGATAACCGAGGAAACCTCGTAGGCGATCTCCATGCTGTGCCAGGCGTTCCCCTTAGCCACGGTGCGTTCCCACACCGGCACGGAGAAGGTGCCGATGATGGAGCTGATGACGCCGATGGCGCGGACCAGCAGCGGGAACACGATCCAGTAGATGTAGCCGGTGGTGCGCATCAACGCCAGGCCCAGGATCAAGGCGGAAACAATGGTCACTTCGTACGATTCGAAGATGTCCGCCGCCATACCGGCGCAGTCGCCCACGTTGTCACCCACCTGGTCCGCGATGACGGCCGCGTTGCGCGGGTCATCCTCTTCCAGGCCCTCTTCCACCTTGCCGACGAGATCGGCGCCCACATCCGCGGCCTTGGTGTAAATGCCGCCGCCCACGCGCATGAAGAGCGCCAACAGCGTGCCGCCGAAGCCGAAGCCCAGCAGCGCATCCGGCGCAGCCGAACCGAAGATGATGAAGATCGAGGTGCCGCCCAACAGGCCCAGGCCATCGGTCAGCATGCCGGTGACGGTGCCTGAGCGGTAGGCGATGCGCAGCGCATGCCCGTAGCTCTCGACTTTGTCCTTCCCCATCGACGCCGCCGCCACCCGGATGTTGCCCTGCACCGCCATGCGCATGCCGAGCTGGCCGACGATCAAGGAGAAGGAGGCGCCCAACACGAAAGCGATCGCCCGACCAAAAGCGATCGTGAGGCGAGCTCCATCACCGAACATCTCTTTCGCTTCCGGCGTGGGCTGGGAAATCCAGACGCTGCCGAAGAGAGCGAAGACCAGGATGCCGATGAACGGCAGGATCGTCCTGAGCTGCTGGCCCAGATATGCGTCCGCGCCTTCTTTAACCGCGGTCCAGACGCGGATCATCGCGTCTGTTCCTTTACCCTCAGCCATCACGTTACGGAAGAGCATGAAGGCATAGACCAGACTAATGACGGCCACAACCAAAACGGCATAGATGGCTGTGGACTCAAACGGAATGAGATCTAGTTCGTGCATAGACTATTCGTGGGACCTCCTCAGTGAAATGAAGTGGTTGAGAATTGCTGCTCAACAGAACGGCCGCATTAGCCAAAGAATCAACTAAGGAAGCTGAAATCCGGCCGGCTCTGGGATCATACAAACGGCTATTGTAAGTCTCCGTCCCTTCTTTTGTCAAATCGACTCACAAAAACTCGCCCTGCCCGGACGCGCTGAGTGAGTTCGTCCAATGCTGGCAGGGTTCTTTTGACAGCCCATCCCGATAAGGCGATAATAGACCACGATGTTGATTCAATCGACGAGCACACCCACTACCGACCTTCCAGACCAGGAACGGCGCTTGCCACCGCCTGTTCTGGTGGATACGCCTGCCGCGCTCAACAAAATGCTTGCCGCGCTGGCGCATGAACCGGTCATCGCGCTGGACACCGAGGCGGACAGCCTGTACCGCTACTTTTACAAGGTCTGCGTGATTCAAATCAGCACGCCCGGCTGCGATTACATCGTCGATCCGCTGCGCCTCCCCAGCCTGGCGCAGTTGGGTCCAATCCTGGCGGATCCGGCCATCGCGAAGATCTTCCACGCGGCCGAAAACGACATCTTGATGCTGAAGCGGGACTTCGCTTTCGAGTTCGCCAATGTATTCGACACCATGCTGGCAGCCCGGATCTTGGGCTGGCCGCAGGTAGGCCTGGCAGCATTGGTAAAGCAGCACTTTGGCATCGAGCTGGACAAGCGCTCCCAACTGACCGACTGGGGCCAACGCCCTCTGAGCGCGGCGCAGTTGAGTTATGCTCGGCTGGATAGCCACTTCCTGTTTGATTTGCGCGAGCTGCAAGTGACCGAGTTGCAGGCGCGGCGGCGTTGGCGTGAGGCACAAGAGGCATTCGCCGCCCTGCCCCAGATCGCCTACGTCGAAAAGTCTTTTGACCCGGACGGTTTTTGGCGCCTGCGCGGCACGCGCGATCTGGACTCCAGCGCGCTGGCCGTTCTGCGCGAGCTTTATCTCTGGCGCGATGAGCAAGCCCGCCACCTGAACCGGCCGGCATTCAAAGTATTGAGCGACGATGTGATGATTCAGCTCAGTCAACGGCAGCCCCAGAACCTGGCTGATCTCGGCCTAAGCCCGCGGCAAACAGAAACCTGCGGCCGGAGCCTCCTGACCGTCATCAACCGCGGCCGGCGTGCCGTTCCGCCCTTGCCGCCAGCCAAGCCCCACAACGGGAATGGCCGGCCTGACCCGGCCGTCCAGGCGCGCTTTGATCGCCTGCGCGCCTGGCGCACTCGACGGGCAAACGAGCGCGCGGTGGATGCCGACATCGTCTTGACCAATGAAGCCCTGATGGCAATCGCGCGCGCGGCGCCAGCCTCACCGGACACGCTGGCTGCTCTGGGCGTCATGGGGCCCTGGAAGCTGCAGGAATACGGACCCGATCTGCTCAGCGTTTTGGCAGAGTAGCCTGTGAACACACCACCCTACACCGATATCCATCTCGGCGATGTCGTCCGGATGCGCAAGCTGCATCCATGTGGCTCCCAGGAGTGGGAAGTCGTGCGGCTGGGCGCAGATATCGGCATGCGTTGTGCCGGCTGTAGCCGCCGCGTCATGCTGCCGCGCAGCCAGTTCTTGCGCCAGGTAAAGACCCTGGTGAAACAGGGAACGCTAGTCGATCCCCAGGCGCCTCAATAAGCTCATGCAAGAAGCCGTCGACCGGGGTTTTCGCCCCGTGCTTGCCAATCGCGATTTTCGCGCCCTCTGGCTCGCGCAACTCCTCGCGCAGAGCTCGCAGCATGCCATCCATTTCATCCAGATGGTGCTCATCGAAAAGCTGACCGGATCCACGGTGCATATCGGCTTGACGATCCTGGCGTTTTCACTGCCCGGCGTGCTGTTCAGCCCGATCGCGGGCGTCGTAGTTGATCGTTGGCCCAAAAAATGGATCCTGGTCGGTTCGAATCTGGTCCGCGTCCTCTTTGCGTTGAGCTATCTATTGATCGTACACAACCTCTCCGGCGGCTGGGAATTGCTGGCCATCTACGCCGTCACATTCCTCACCGCTACCCTGGCTCAGTTCTTCGCCCCGGCCGAAGTCTCTACGATCCCGCTCCTGGTTGGGGAAAAGCTGCTCTTGCAGGCCAATTCTCTGTTTACCCTCACCATGGCGTTCGCGCAGGTGATTGGCCTATTGCTCCTGGGCCCCCTGGCCATCACCCTGCTGCAAGTCGAAGGGGGGTTCGTACTCATCGCGCTGCTCTACCTCGGCGCGGCTCTTTCGGTAAGCACCTTGCCGCGCGACAGGCGTCCGAACCCGGCGCAGCAAGCCGCAATGTCAGGCTGGCGCCGGCTCTGGAACGACATGCGCGAGGGGTGGCGCTTCGTATCCGGCCAGCCCAAGGTGCAGGCGGCCATGACACAACTGGTGACCATTTCCACGCTGGTGATGGTGATGGCCATGCTGGCGCCGGGCTACGCCGCGCGCGTCCTGGGTATGAAACCCGAAAACGCGGTCATCGTCTTTGCCCCGGCAGGGGTAGGGATGTTATTGGCCACCGGCATCGTGGGCCGTTGGGGCCACAGACTGCGCCGCCTGGGGTTCGGGCGCATCGGCCTGGTGCTGGTCGGGCTGGCCTTTGCGGGTATGGGTTGGATCAGCCTCGATTACCAACGACTGCTGCAGCCGATCCTGAAGGTCTACCCCCGGGCCGCGCTCAGCTTGATGACCATGACGATGGCGCTGGGGCTGGTGTTGGGCTTGTGCCTGGCAACCGTCAACATCCTGGCCCAGACGACGCTCCAACTGGAATCCCCCTCCAATATCCGCGGGCGGGTGTTCTCAGTGCAGTTCATGCTTAACAACCTGATCGGCATCCCGCCGATGCTGGGACTGGGAAGCATCGCCGACTCCGTTGGCATCCCGCGCGTCTTGGAGATCGTCGGCATCGGCACGATCGTCATGGCGCTGGTCAATCTCATCATCGGAAGACTCCCCAGGCGCACCTCTCGCACGTCCTGATTTGACACCAATGCCTGCTCCAACGTATAATATCTCACTTGAGCGGGTGAGACGCGAAGTCTGTCTCGCCTGCTTTTCTGTCCGCGGCCTACAGGCGAGCGGCAAGAGACTACGTATGGAGCGATTTTCATGTCAACTAAGCGGACCTATCAGCCCAAGAGCCGCCGTCGCATGCGCGTTCATGGATTCCTCAGCCGAATGAGCACCCATGATGGGCGTCGCGTGCTGAAAGCCCGGCGCCTCCGCGGCCGCAAGCGCCTGACTGTGTAACCAACAACTCGTGGAGCGATCATGCTGCCTCGCCGGTATCGGCTCAGCAACAAGGCACGCTTCCGGCAGGTCAGACAAGAAGGCGCAAGTTACGCCCATCCTTTGATGGTGCTTTGCTGCTTGCCCAATCAGGAATCGGTCAGTCGGAGTGGATTCACTGTTAGCAAACGCATCGGCAAGGCGGTGACACGCAACCGGGCCCGGCGACGCATGAGCGAAGCCGTGTACCTGCTGTGGGATCTGGTTGAGCCGGGCTGGGACATGGTATGGATTGCAAGGCCAGGCATCAACGAAGCCGATTTCCCGGAACTGCAAATTGCCTGCACCCGCTTGCTGCGGCGAGCGCACATGCTGGCAGAGGCCACGTAAACGAGCATGAAAGCGGTCTTGTTGGCGCTGATCCGATTCTATCGGCGTTGGATTTCGACGGCGCTGCCGCCGACATGCCGCTTCTACCCATCCTGCTCCGAATATATGTATCAGGCTATCGAGAAGTATGGGGTGCGGCGCGGCGGCTGGTTGGGAGTGCGGCGTTTGAGTCGATGCCACCCGTGGCATCCGGGCGGCTTCGACCCGGTTCCCTAGGCGGGGCCTGGGGTGAAGGAGTTTAAACTCGCGTGAACAAAAAACGTCGTAACATGCTGTTGATCGCCGTCCTGGTGCTGGCCGCCCTGGTGCTTTCCGGGTGTGGCATTCCAAGGGGGACGGTCGACTTCAACAATCCGCCGGGCGCGTGGGAAAGCATTGTCGTCTATCCCCTCGCCAAGCTGCTGATCGCCCTCAACAAATTCATCGCCGGTCTGGGCATTCCGTACAGCTATGGCTGGGCGATCATCGTCTTCACCCTAGCCATTAAAATCGTAACCTATCCGTTGACGCTGAAGCAGCTCCAAAGCACCAAAGCCCAGCAGGAAATTCAACCCAAGCTGCGCGAACTGCAGGCGAAATACGGCAAGGACCGCCAGAAAATGTCCGAAGAGCAAATGAAGCTCTATCAGGAAGCTGGCATCAATCCGTTGGGCGGCTGCCTACCGTTGCTGATCCAGTTGCCGGTGCTGTGGGGCCTCTACCAGGCGCTCTATGTGCTGGCGAATCCCAGCGTAGGCGAGTTGACCGGCGCCCGGTTCTTCGGGATTCCCGACCTGTCCTTCCCCAGCCTTGAAGTCGGCACGAAGTGGCTCGGAACCAGCTTCCAGGCCAGGGATTGGGCCCAATTGGCCGCTTACGCCAGCCTGCCCGTCTTCATGTTGATTTCTCAGCTCATACTGCAGAAGATGTCGACGCCTGGCGCAGGAGGAAAAGGTAAAGATCAAGATCCGCAGACGCGCATGATGTCGCAGATGATGTTCATGATGCCCATCATGTTCGCGTGGATCACATTGGGCTTGCCCTCAGGTCTGACGCTGTACTGGACGGCGTCCAACATCCTGAGCATCATTCAGCAGTACTTCATCACCGGCTGGGGTGGCCTGAGCGAATGGTTCCCGTTCCTCAAGAACACAAGGCAACTCGCCTTCGCGCCCATTAAGACAACCGGCCCAATCCCGGCAGACGAACCCGAACCCGAGCCCACGCCAGCGCCTGTGAAGCCGATCAAACGCCGCAAGCGCAAACGCTAGAGGATCCAACCCAGCGCCTGCCCTGACGCATCACCAAGCAGGGGCAGGCTGATCTGGAGTCATTATTGATGGGCAGGCCTGGCGCCTGCCCCTGATGTTGTGAGGAAGCAGACGCATGACAGGCGAAAAAAGCGGAGAATTTCGCGGCAAAACGGTGGAAGCAGCCATCAGCGCCGGTCTGGCCGCGCTGAGGTTATCCCGCGAAGAGGTCGAAGTTGAGATCGTGCGCCCCGGCAGCCGCGGCGTACTAGGCATCGGCGCCGAAGACGCTATCGTTCGTTTGACGGCCACGCATCCGGCCAAGACCGAGCCCAGGCCGACCCCACGGCCTGAGCCCCGGCATGAACCGGAATCACCGCTCAGCCAACCGGCCCCCGACGTCCGGCCAGAACCGCGGCCCAGCCCTACGCCCAAGGTGGCCCCCAAATCATCTGACGTCCAGCCGGTGACACCCCCGGCTGTCGGGGATAAGGCCATTGCGGCGGCACAAACAGGCAAAGAGCTGTTGGGAGAACTGCTGGAACGTATGAACCTGCGGGCCAGGGTCGAAATCGTGCCGCAAAGTGACGCGGAGAGCGACGATGACGAACGCAGCCTGGTGCTGAATATCGTGGGTGACGATCTGGGTGTATTGATTGGCCGCCAAAACGAGACCCTCTCGGCGCTGGAATTCGTCACGCGCCTGATGGTCAATCAGCAGACCCGCACGCGCACCAGCTTCACCGTGGATGTCAATGGCTATCGTGCCAAGCGCGCCGAATCACTGCGTCGGCTCGCCCTGCGCATGGCCGAACAGACAGAACAAACCGGCCGCACCGTGTCATTGGAGCCGATGCCGCCGGCCGAGCGGCGCATCGTGCACCTTGCGCTGCGTAATCATCCCACCGTGGGCACGCAAAGCGTGGGTGAAGGGGATCGGCGGAAGGTCACGCTCGTTCCCAGGAAAAACTGAGCGCACCTCGCTGGTTAGCAAGCCCCGGCCCATCGACGCATAGCTCGCAAACGCCGGTCCCGTGATCCTACGGGCCGGCGTTTTTGTTGGCCCCGGTGCTGTGATAGAATAGCATGGACACGCGCCCGCCGGGCTATTCAAGGAAGCAACTTGGCAATTGACTTTCTCTCCATCGGACACATCACCCACGACATTACACCGGAGGGCTTCCGTTTCGGGGGCACGGTGTCCTTTGCCGCCGCGACAGCGCAACGCCTGGGCCTACGTCCGGGGATCATGACGCGCGGCTCGGCCGAGGGGCTGCGCCGCGGTGGAAAACGGCAAAACGGTGGCCATTTCATGACGGCGGACGGCGGCCCGCTGGCCGGCGTCCCCATCCACCTGCTGCCATCGCCGGTATGCACCACCTTCGTCAATATCTACCGGGGTGGTCAGCGCACCCAGGTCATCGAAGCCATCGCCGATCCGGTGCCGGCCGACGCCCTGCCGGCCGAGTGGACGAACCCGGATATCGTGTTGCTGGGGCCCATCGCCAACGAAGTGCAGTCGACCTGGGCCGATATCTTCCCCGCCGCGCTCCTGGGGGTCACACCACAGGGTTGGCTGCGCACGTGGGATACCGCCGGGCACGTGCGGCCGACTCGCTGGGAAGATCCTGCGCCCTTTCTCCGGCGGGCCGATGCCGTGATCCTCAGCCGCGAAGACGTCGGCGGCGATGATGACTATCTGGCTGACCTGGCCAGCCAAACTCGACTGCTGGTCGTGACCGATGGCTGGCATGGCGCAGTGGTCCACGTTGCAGGCGAACGATGCCATGTTCCGCCGCGTCCCGCCGTCGAGGTGGATCCGACCGGAGCGGGCGATGTCTTTGCCACCGCCTTTCTGGTGCGGCTGGCCGAGACGCGCGACCCTTTGCTGGCCGCGCGCTTCGCCAACGTCGTCGCCTCGATGTCGATCGAAGCGCCGGGAATGGAAAGCATCCCGGAACGCAGCCGGGTGGACGCCTGGCTGGCCAATGCAGCCTGAGCTTATCGAGGGGTACGGGTAACGTGACGCACATCTACGCTTTCGCCAACCAAAAAGGCGGCGTCGGCAAGACTACTACAGCCGTCAACCTCGGCGCATATCTGGCAGAAAACGGCCGCCGCGTCCTGCTGATCGATGCCGATCCGCAGGCCAACGCTACCAGCAGCCTGGGGGTCGACCCAACGACCCAGCCGGCCTCTCTCTACGACGCCCTGATCCGGCGCAAAGCGTTGGCCGACGTGGTGATCACCACCGCACAGCCCGGTCTGTTTCTGGCGCCGAGCGCCCCTGCGTTGGCCGGCGCCGAAATCGAAATGGTGCCGATGCTGGCGCGCGAGTATCTGCTGCGCCGGTCTCTGGAAAGCCTGGGCGCCGCTTACGACCACATCCTGATCGACTGCCCCCCCAGCCTCGGATTGCTCACCATCAACGCATTGACCTCAGTCACCGACGGCCTGATTGTGCCGATCCAGTGCGAGTACCTGGCGCTGGAGGGTTTGGGACGCCTTTGGCAGACGATCCAATTGGTGCGCGAAAACTTAAACCCGCAGCTATACATCAGCGGCATGGTGCTGACGATGTTCGATCCCCGCACCAATCTCGCAGAGCAGGTCGTCCGTGAGGTGCGCCGTCATTTTACCGACCAGACCTTCCGAACCGTGATCCCGCGCAGCGTGCGTCTGAGCGAAGCGCCCAGTTACGGCCAAACGATTTTGGCTTACGCGCCCACTTCAGCCGGCGCAATCGCCTACCGCGCCCTGGCCGAGGAACTGCTGGCCCGGGAAGCTGTCGTCTGATCTTTTGCACACGACTCATCCTGAGCCGGTTGCAGGACTCAGGCTGGGCCTGCCGAGGGAGAAGTGGCAATGAGTACACCGACACATGGTCTGGGGCGTGGCCTGGGAGCGCTGATCAGCTCGACCGGCCAGGAGGACGCGCAAGCCAAACGGCCGGCTGGCGTATTGGAGCTGGCGGTCAGCGATATCATCCCCAACCCGCGCCAACCACGCACCCACATGGACAGCGAATCACTGGCCGAGCTGGCTGCCTCCATCAAAGAGCACGGCTTGATCCAACCGCTCATCGTCACCCGCGCGCGGCCCACCGAACGCGCACCCTATCAGCTCATCGCGGGCGAGCGGCGCTGGCGGGCCGCGCAACTGGCCGGCCTGACCGTGGTGCCGGCGATGGTTAAAGAAGCGACTCCCCAGCAATTCCTGGAACTGGCCCTGGTCGAGAATATTCAGCGTGCCGATCTGGCGCCATTGGAGGAGGCCGAAGCCTATCACGCCTTGATGGACGACTTCAGACTCAGCCAGCAGGAGGTAGCCGATCGGGTGGGCAAAAGCCGCGTGGCGGTGGCCAACACCTTGCGCCTGCTGCGTTTGCCTGAACGCGTGAAGGCTTTGCTGGCCGAAGGTGCGTTGACCGAGGGCCATGCACGCGCGCTGCTGGCCTTGCCCGACGATGCGACCATCATGCGTGCGGCTGACCAGGTCGTCGCGCGCGATCTGACCGTGCGCCAGACCGAAGAGCTCGTGCGCCGGCTGGCAGCTACGGCGCTCTCTGCCGCGACCCAACCGGAAGAGCCGTCCGATGATGACCCCGACCGCGTCTACACGCAGCGCCTGGAGGACGCATTTCGCGGCGCATTGGGAACCAAGGTGGCGCTGACTCGCGGCCGGCGCGGCGGAAAACTGGTCATCTCGTTCTTCTCAGACGAGGAACTCCAGGCAATCTACGAACACATCGTTGGTCAGGATCTGTGACGCAAAAACCCAGGGTTCTCCGTGAACCCTGGGTTCTATCGCAATACTCGTTCATCCCCTACCCGGCGCGTAATCTTCTGCTCGTCCAGGTGCTCCATGATTGCCAAGGCATATTTCCGGCTGGTGTGATAACGGTCACGCACCTGTGCCACGGTCATGCTGCCGTTTGCCTCGATATGTGCCACGATGCCATCGACCATTTCGGCATAGGTTTCCTTCAACAGCAGCACGTCCTCGCTCAAGCGCGTTAGCGTCCCCTGGTAGAGCAATGCGCTGATCAACTCGACATCGGTCATTGCCGCGCTCTCAGCCATGGAGGGCGGGGTGTAGGGTTGGCGCCGGAAGGCCGCCAACAGCGCGTCCACCTTGGCCTGTTGGGCGGCGCTAAAGGCGATGCGGTGCCCGGGGCGCGCAAGGTACTCGCCGGACTCCACCAGGATTCCTTCGGCCGCGGCACGTGCGATCAGCTCATTGAACAGCTTGGTGGGCCACTTGTTGCGACCCTGCACGCGGCCCTTCAGCTCCTCTCGCCCCATGCCCGGACGGAGAGGGAACTGAGCATGGTGATCCGCCACAGTCTCGGCCATGCGCGCGGCCAAAGTGTGCCAGCCGCCAATCGAGATGGCCGGCGTGAGGCTCCTGGCCAAAGGCGCTTGAGCCGCACCCAGCAGGATGAGTTGGCCGGCCGCGATCATCTCGGCCAGCACGCGCTCGGCAGTGTCGCCATCCAATCCTGACGCCTCGCCCGCTGCCTTAAGCGGGCCGGGCTCCTGCCGCGCGAGCGCATGCAACATCAGATCCTCGGGTGTACCGCGCGCCAGGGTCTCCAACTGGGATAACAGATCAGCCTGAAATCGACGCCAACGCCGCCGGGGGTGAGGATTGACGACGATGCCGCCCCCCAGAGTGACGCTGGGTGAAGGCTGGCGGATGATGAAGCGATCCCCGGGGGCCAACGCCACCGCCTCCGCGAGCACAAGCTGCGCCCAACCGGATGCGCCAGGGCGCAGCGCATCGGCATCCAAAAGCCGGACCCGACCCGGCACTTCCGACGCACCGCTGAAGAAGTCCACCGTCTGGCCATGTTGCAGCGGCGCTTGCCAGCTCTCGCTCTTCACCAGTCGCAAGCGCACGTCAACGAGGGTGGTCGGCTGCAGAGAGGCAGGTCGCGCCACCACCATGCCGCGGCGTAGATCATCGGGGTGCACGCCGGTGAGGTTGATGGCCAGGCGGCTGCCGGGCAGCCCGATCTCGACCGCGCGTTTGTGGGTCTGCAGGCCGCGGATGCGGGCCTTAAGGCCGCCGGGGACCAGCTCAACTTCGTCCCCGACTCGAAACTGGCCGTCGTTCAATGTGCCGGTGACGACAGTGCCAAAGCCGGCCACACTGAAAACCCGGTCAACAGGCAGCCGCGGCTGGCCCACATCACGCCGCTGGGGTACTGTATCCAGCACATCAGCCAGCGACTGCCTCAGTTCGACCAATCCCCTGCCGGTGCGAGCAGACACCGGTACGATCGGCGCATCGGCCAGACAGGTATCGGCCAGCACCTCCCGCAGGTCGGCTTCCACCAGCTCAATCCACCCATCTTCGACGATGACATCGACCTTCGTCAGCGCCACGACGCCAGCAGGGACTTCCAACAGATCCAGAATGGCAAGATGTTCGCGCGTCTGAGGCATCACGCCTTCATCGGCCGCCACCACAAACAACGCCGCATCGATTCCGCCCACACCGGCGAGCATGTTCTTGATAAAGTCGATATGCCCCGGCACATCGATCACCCCGACCCAATCGGTGGCCCAACCGGCCTCCTGCGCCCCGCTCGCGCTCGTTGACCCCTGGGTGGGTGCATCTGCAATCTCCGCCCCCCTTGCTGGCGGCAGCCTCAGCCAGGCAAAGCCCAGATCGATGGTCATCTGCCGCTCTTTCTCTTCGCGCAGCCGATCGGGATCAATGCCGGTTAGGGCGTGCACCAGGGTTGACTTGCCATGATCGACGTGGCCGGCGGTGCCGATGACCCGCATGGCTCAACTTTCCCGTTTGGGTCGCGCGTCGACTGCCCCGCCAATGATGTCCAACAGCTTCTGAACCCCGGCCAATTGCTGATTGCCCGCAGCTTCTTGCAGCCGCCATAGGGCTTCGACTTCACGCTGCAACAGCGCAAGCTGCTTGTCAAGCGGCGGAAACTGCTCCGTCAGCTTCTGATTGACCTTGTTTTGCTCGCCGAGAGCGTAATCCCAGCGCAAGGTTTCCTTTTTCCAGCGCTGCTCATTTTCGGTTTGCCAATCGGCCAGCTCCTTGCGCTGGCGTTCCTCGGCCAGCCGTTGCAGCTCAGCAGTTTGTTTTTGCCCCTGCACGATCTGCGCCTGAAACTCCTCCATGGCCTTGATCGCGCGGCCGGCCGCTTCGTAACGAGCCTCAAACTCCCGCTGCTTCACAGCCTGCTTCTCAATCGCTGTCCGCTGTTGGACGAAGTCCTGCTCCCAAACGCCCATTTGGCGTTGGCGTTCGGCGTCAGCCAGCTTTTGAGATTCGATGAAGGCCTGCTGAGCCTGGCGCAACTGATCCGGAATGGGTTGAATGCGCGTGAGTTCTTTCTCCAGACGCTGCAGGCGCTCCTCGAGAGGAGGTATCCGGCTGGTCACTGCATCGGTGCGCTTGAGCAACTCCATATTCTCGCCCTGGATCTGGGCGATACGCTTGTTATCCTGGGCGCGCTGCTCGATCACGTAGGGCAGGCTGCGGGTGCGTTCGTCCAGATCCTTCCCAACGTTGTTAACCGATTGGCGCAGCGCCAACACCATCTCGCCCAGACGCTGATCCTCGGCCTGACGCGTGACCAGCTCTTCTTCGATGCGAGCCAGCCGCTGCAGATCCTTGCGAACCTCAGCGATGCCCCGATTGGTCGCCTCGCGATCACTGAGGCGAGCGCGCTCCGTTTCTCGTTCAGCGTGTAGCCGCGACTCGGTCTGTTTGTCCAGCAGGACGACCACTTCGTTCTTGAGCTGCTGTAACGCCTGCTCGATCTGCACGAAACGAGTCAGTTGCGCATGCGTGCTGGCGAGCCGGCCTTCCAGGTCTTGGATACGGCGCGCCTGCTCTTGGCGCTCGACAGCCATGCTCTGCAGCCGCTGATCGAGCTTCGCGATCTCCTCGCGGTCGCGACGATGCTCTTCATCCAGCCAGGCGACCATCTGACTTAGCTGTGTCAGGTCCATGAGCCTCCGTTTGCCTAAAGGTGCCAGGAAGGACTACCGGCCTCCCGATTATTCGCTCCAATCGATGACGTGTTTCGTTGCCAGAAAAACATCGGACGCGTATTATAACATCCTTTGCGCGTCCGTCGAAACTGAAGGGGCCGGACGCGCTATCCTCGAGCAAGACACATCCGCATCACTTTGGACTCCGGCCCAAAACATGCTAAGATATATCTCCACGATCCGAAATCGGTACGGGATGAGGAGCACCACATGAAACCGACGCTGGCCATCATCGACATCGATATCTTCAGCGGCCAAGACGAGTTGGCGCGAGAGAAGCTGCTGGAAAACCTGCGCGAATATCGCCAGCCATGCCTGACGGTGTTGTGGGTCAACTGGCTGCGAGAGCGGGCAGACCTCCGTGTGGTGTGCCTGGTGCATGACCTGGAGCATTTCGATAATTTCCTGGTTGATGTGATTCGCAAGGCGCCCGGGGTGCGCGGCACGTCCGCCCAATTGGCGTTCGATGGCGTGGTGCGCGGGGAGCCACTGCTGGATATCTCGCTCTTCAATGCTGGCTGGGACCGGCGCGCCGCCGTCACCGTGCAAGTCAAGCTGCAGCCAGGCCTTGAGCAGGAAGCGTATGAAGCCTTGCTGAACCTGCCGGTGCACGAGCAGGTGCAGGTCGTCTGGGTGGTCAAGGTATTCCACTCGGTGGATGCCGACCTGATCATCCTGCTGCTGGGCGAACGCACTGCCGCGCTCACCGGCTACGTGATGAGCTGGATCCGCACCGTACCCGGCGTACAGGATTCCCAACTCAGCAGCGTCCAGGACTGGCGCATTTTGGGCCAGACGGAAGCGTTCCTCGCCGTTGCCCAACGCTTCCCGGAAAAGAAGCCGGCCTAACGGACCTCTTGCACCCGGACTTGCCGCCCTGTCTCAGCCGCGCGCAGCATCGCCTCGATCAACTGCAGGTCGGCGTAGCCCTCCGCGGCGGTTGAGCGCGGCGTGCATCCCGTGCGTACAGCCTGGGCGAAGTCCGCATACATCGCCACCAGGCCATCCCCTGCGGATGGCTCAGCCCAGGCCTGAATCACCTTCCCCTGCTTCCAGTGCTCCACGCGATCCCGCGTAACCAGCAGCGCGGCCTCCGCACCGGCGATTTGCAGCGGGGTCTCGGGGCCTGGCACCGCGTACGTCACGCTATAGCTGCCCACCGCACCGGAAGCGAATCGCAGCGACGCGCTGAGAGTGTCGGCGGGCGGCAGGTCAGATCGCAAGGCAGCCACATGGGCGGCGGCGGTCTCGACTTCACCTAACAACATACGCAGCACTGCCATCTGGTGCACGCCGCCGTCGCTGATGTAGCCGCCGGGATGGTCAGGCTGCTGCCGCCAGGCGGTATGGTAATAAGGGCTTGCCGGCCCCATGTAGGGATAGAGCGACCAACGCGCAACTTGCGGCACGCCAATAACGCCACCCGAGATAAGCTCTGCCGCGCGGCGGAAACTGGCCATATAGCGATAATTCTCGGCGATCATCAACGTTCGGCCATAATGCTGGGCCCAGGGCGCCATGCGCGCCGCATCCGTCAGATTAGCAGCGATCGGTTTCTCCGCGATCACGTGTTTGCCGGCGGCCAGCGCAGCCTCAGCGATCTCAGGATTCAGATAGGTCGGCAGCGCCAGGGAGACAGCGTCCAGCTCCTCCCGCGCCAGCATTTCACGATAGTCCGTGTAGACCACTGGACGATCGCGCACAGCCGCCTCTATTCTGTCGGCTAACGCTTCAGCCTTCGCCGGTGTTCGATTGGCCAACGCAATCACACGAAATTCGCGCGTCAGGCTGAGCAACGCAGGCCAGTGTTTGCCGGTCACGATCAAACCGGTGCCGATAATGGCGATACGGACGGGAGCGGGCATGAGCACCTCAAATGTGATCTGAGTAGCGCCATTACATCACACCCGCACGCGCCTTGTCAACTGACCCTCCGCTGCGGTACAATAGCAGGCGGAGGTACCCATGATCGCGATTACTTGTGAAAAGTGCCGGCGCCGCTTCACGCCCACGGGCGAAGAAATCCAGAGCTTTCTCGCCGAGGCTGCCGGTAAGAAACACGCTCTAGTACCCTGCCCCCACTGCGGCAAGGCCAACAAGGTAGCGCCCGAACGGTTGCGCGCGGCGCTCCGCTTCGCGCCCGGCGAAGAAGCAGGCCCAGGCCAGCGGCGTGTTTAGCACACCATGACGGACGCACCACGCAACCCGCAGCGCACACCCTCTATCGCCCTGATCCACGACTGGCTCAACCAGGTGGGGGGGGCGGAAAACGTGCTCGAAACACTGGTGCGCATGTTCCCTGGCGCACCAGTCTTCACCAGCATGTACGCGCCCGCCAGAATGCCGCCGGAGTACCGGGCCTGGGATATCCGCACCACCTTCATGCAGCGCCTGCCCGGCGTCACAATGCACCATCAGGCCTACATGCCAGTCTACCCGCTGGCATTCAGCCGGCTCGATCTGCGCGGCTATGACCTGATCCTCAGCAACAAAAGCGGCTTCTGCCACGGCGTTCCCGTGCCCCCCGGCGCGACGCACATCTGCTACTGTTTGGCGCCCACGCGCTTTTTGTGGCAATATGAGGGCTACCGGCAGCGTGAGTCGCTCAGCACAGCGCTGGACATGATCCTGAAGCCGGTCATTGCGCTCTTGCGGCGTTGGGACTACGCCGCCGCGCAGCGCGTGCACCATTTCATCGCTATCTCGACTGAGATCCAGGAGCGGATTCGGCGCTACTACAAGCGGGAAAGCACCATCATCTACCCACCGGTGGACGTTGCCCGCTTCCGGCCCAGCACCGAGCCGACCGGCGACTATTTCCTGGCCGGCGGCCGGCTGATCCCGTATAAGCGGACCGATCTGGCCGTGCAGGCCTGCTCAGAGCTGGGGCAGAAGCTGCTGGTCTACGGCGATGGCCGGGATCGCCCCGCCCTGGAGAGGATGGCCGGGCCGACGGTGACGTTCCTGGGGCGGGTCCCATGGACTGATTTGGCGCAGCTCTACGCCGGGGCGCGCGCTTTCATTTTCCCGGGGCTGGAAGATTTCGGCATCGCCCCCCTGGAGTCCCAGGCCGCGGGCCGGCCGGTCATTGCATTCCAGGGCGGCGGCGCGCTGGACACCGTTCGCCCCGGTCGCACCGGCGAATTCTTCGCTGAGCAATCGGTCGCGTCGCTGAAGGCCGTCCTGGCGCGCTTTGCACCCGCCGCCTATGACCCGGCCGCGTGCCGGGCTAACGCCGAACGCTTTTGCACGGAGCGCTTTGAAGCCGAACTCAGAAGCTTCATCCAGCAACACGCGTGACCACCTGAAATACGCAGCACGCAACACTCCGAGGCTATCACATGGAACTACGCACCTACTGGAAAATCATCCTCCGCCGCTGGTGGCTGCCCGTTGGGTTGGCGCTGCTGGTCGGATTGCTCACGCTGGTCATGCAGAAGCCCTGGCAGGCGCGGCCGGCCAGCTACAACGCCGCCATGCGCTTTAACGTCGGCATCGCGCCCGAACGCATCCCCGGCGTCTACACCTACGATCGCTACTACACCATGCTCACGTCAGAATACCTGGTGGACGACCTGGGCGAGATCGTGCGCAGCCAGGCGTTCGCGACAGCAGTCAGCGCGCGGCTGGCCGATCAGGGCATCGTCGTACCCCCCGGAGCGATCAGCGCCAGCACCCAGCCCGGCAAGTTGCACCGTATCCTCACGGTGAACGTGGGCTGGGGCGATGAGACCCAGTTGCGCGCCATTGCCGAAGCGATCGCCGCCACCCTGACCGAGGGCAGCGCCGAGTTCTTTGGCCAGTTCAGCGCCGAAGAAGCAGACATCCGGCTCATCGACCCCCCAACAATCAGCCTGGTCGGCCGGCCGGCGCGTGAGCAACTCGACCTCCCGCTGCGCGTGCTGTTGGGTCTGGCAGCCGGCATCGCCCTGGCTTTCCTATGGCACTATCTCGATGCCACCGTGCGCGAACGCGCTGAGTTGGAGCAGATGGGCCTGGCGGTGTTGGGCGAGATACCGAGGCATTGAGTCACGCTGCTTTCAGGACCGAAGCTGTCCAGGCGCGGCCGCGCCAATCCACATCCCACGCAGCAGCCCAACCACTAATTGTAGGGGGTGTCAGAACGCGAGGACCTATTTTGGGCCTGGCCGAGAGATGATATCCACACCCAATCGTAGTTGTCCACAGTAAAGCGGTCGTTTGTCCACAAAAGCCAGACCAAAACGCATGTTCGCTGCCCTGGTTGGCTATTTTTGTAGCAACAAATACGCCCCGGCAAACGAGATCGCCGGGGCGTATTTTCTTGCAGCGTGCCTTACATAAGGATTCAGCGCACGCGCACCGGTTCGTAAAGCCTGTTGCGCAACTCGCCGATGGTGCGTGCCACCTCAGGGTCATTGCCCAGTTCGCCGGAGATTTTCTCGCAGCCGTGAATCACCGTGGTATGATCCCGTCCGCCCAATACCTGGCCGATTTGCGGCAGCGACGCGCCGGTCTCTTCGCGCATCACAAACATCACGATCTGGCGTGCCAGCGCGATCTTGGCGCTGCGGTCGCGGCCAACCAGTGCGCTGATCGTAAAGCCAAAGTAGTCGGCGGCTACATCCAGGATCGTCTCCAAGGTTAGTTTGCCCTGAGCGGGTGCGAGATAGGCCAGTGCATCTTCGACAAGCTGTGCATTGAGCGGCCGTTTGAACAGCTCAGCATGGGCCAACACCTTGTTCAGCGCGCCTTCCAAATCCCGGATGTTACGGTGCGCACGTTGCGCGATCAAGTGCAGGACCTCGTCAGGGACGCGGCGCCCCATTGAAGCAGCCTTGGTCTGCAAAATCGCGATGCGCGTCTCCAGGGTAGGAGCCTGAACATCGGCAATCATGCCCCAGCCAAACCGCGAGCGCAGTCGTTCCTCCAGGGTGGGAATCGCCTGCGGTGGGCGATCGCTGGTCAGCACGATTTGCCGGTTGGCAGCGTGCAACTCGTTGAAGGTATGAAAGAACTCCTCCTGCGTCTGCTCCTTGCCGGCCAGGAAGTGGACGTCGTCCAGCAACAGCACATCGGTGTTACGATACTTCGCCCGAAACAGGTCCGTCGACTGCGTACGGATGGCGCCAATCAGCTCATTGGTGAACACTTCGGAAGTGACGTAGAGCACGCGCTTGTTGGCCGCCTGGAAGCTGTGCCCGATGGCCTGGAGCAGATGGGTTTTCCCCAGGCCGCTGCCCCCATACAGAAACAATGGATTATAGGCTGTGCCTGGCCGTTCAGTTACGGCCAACGCCGATGCATGCGCCATGCGGTTTGATGGCCCGACTATGAAAGACTCGAAAGTGTAACGCGGGTTGAGATTGGCGCCCTGGGTTGCCTGGGGCAGCTCTGAGACCGGCTCCGCCGCGGTTTCCCCGGCCAACAGCGGCGCCGGGGGCGCAGAAGGGGCATCCATGGCCGGCACCGGCTGCACTACAAAGGAAACATCGACGGCCTGTCCGACAATGCTCGCCAAGGTGCGCTTAATCATTGGCCGCAGCCGCAGCGAAAGCCAGTCCTTGGCGTAGGCATTACCGACGCCGATCACAAAGGCGCCGTCTTCCTGCGCCAGGCACACGGTGTCGCGCACCCACGTCTCATAGGTGCTCCGCGGCAGTTGCAGGCGCAGATGGCTGCGCGCAATATCCCACACGTCTTTCGACGATCGGGTGGTAGATGCATCTGGCAGGTTCATGTCACGTCACCCAAACAAAGCCCTAGAGCGTCCGCCAGCAGGGCGCAGTTTACTCCGCGCTTGCGCCAGCAAGCACGTTAAGGCAGGATCGAAAACATCAAGGCGCTGGTTAGTCCAGCATGGGCGGGCAAAGCCGCCCACCGCAGCAAAAGGAGATCGATGAATGTCGGTCAGACAGACAGGAGAGTCATCGATGCAGGCTGGGCACGTCCGGCCGATCATTCATGCGGGTATTCTATCGCACGAGGAGTTTGGAGGCAAACGCGCAGTTTGCAGCAAACTGCCATTTTGTCAACTGCTTATGTAGAACTCACGCGAACGCACGCCCGTTCTACGCTACCTGTAGTATAAGTCCGGGGATCGGACACAGTTTAGGGTGTGGGCTGAAGCCGATCCGCCAAACCTTAAAGTTAAGCCTGGTGATTTTCCGTTAAGGTTCGTTATGCCAAGCACCTGGTCCGATTCAGAGGCCGGATTTCTCTCGAAGCCTGGCCTCCGAATCTTCATCATAGGTCGAAATACAGTTGCACCTCGTAGGGGTGCGGCCGCTCCAACACGGCGTAATGCTCGGCCAACTTGGCTTTGATCCAATCCTCCAGCAGTTCCTCGTCGAACACGTTACCTTCCATCAGGAACTCGTGATCCGCCTTCAGCGCATCGCACGCTTCGCCCAACGAGGTCGGCAACGCCTTGATGAGCGCACGCTTCTCTGCCGGCCAGGAAAAGATATTCTCGTCGATCGGCCCAAAGCCGTGTTCCGTAGGATCTATCCCGCGACGCACGCCATCCACCCCTGCCATCAGCATGGCAGCCATCGCCAGGTAGGGATTACAAGTGGCGTCCGGCGGGCGGAACTCAAACCGCACCGCCGCAGGTTGGGTGGCATACTTAGGCACACGGATGGCAGCACTGCGGTTGCCGGTGGAGAAGAAGCAATTGACAGGCGCCTCGTAACCGGGCACCAGGCGGCGATAGGAGTTTGTACTGGGATTGGTGAATGCCAGCAGTGCCGGCGCGTGGAACAACAGCCCGCCGATATAGCACATCGCGGTCTTACTCAACAGGCTGTACCCTTGCGGATCATAAAACTGATTGATCCCCTTGAGAAACAGATGCTGGTGAAAATGCATCCCGCTGCCCGCCTCCCCGTAGAGCGGCTTGGGCATGAAGGTGACCGCTTGGCCCGACTGGCGGGCGACCAGGCGTGACACGTACTTGATGACCTGTACGGCATCGGCTGCCGGCAGCAGTCCCATCAGCGGCGTCTCGATTTCGCACTGGCCGGGGCCGCCTACCTCATGATGGTGGTACTTCACCGGCACGCCCATCGCCTCCAGGGCAAGCGTGATTCGCGTACGCAGGCCAGCCAACTGATCCTTGGGCGGAATCGCATGATACCCGCCATGCAGCGGGACGTAATGCCCCAGCCCGCCCTCTTTGCTATGCCAATCCGCCTCTGCCGAATCGACCCGGTAGCTGGCGGCATTGACGCTGTTCTCGTAGGCGACATTCTCGAAAACGTAAAACTCAAACTCAGGACCCCAGCGGCTTTCATCGGCGATGCCGGTGGCGCGCATATAGGCCTCGGCGCGTTGGGCAATGACGCGGGGATCGCGATAGAAAGGCGCCTTGCTATCCGCCTCTACTACGGAGCAAACAAAGCTCAGGACAGGCACTTCCCAAAACGGGTCAAGCACGCCGGTGGCCAACTCGGGGATCAGGACCATGTCACCGGACTTAACGCTGGCCAGCCCGACACTGGAGCCGTCGAAGCCGACGCCGGCAGTCATGAGCCCGGAGGTAAATTCGCTGGCAGAAATGGTGACATGGTGCCAGCGCCCCCACAGGTCGCTGAATTTGAGGTCGATCATGCGGATACCGCTATCGCGGACAAAGGCCGCGGCAGCGTCGAAGCTCTTGAACATGTCTGCCTCCTTTGGCAGTAGATCGGCGGTCCAGCAGCTTTGCCGGTGCTCGGGTCTCGTGTCTGGATCGGCTCGAATAGTCCTGACACCGGGCCGACTTTCACCTCGATGCCGCACTCCTCGCGCACCTCGCGCTGAACTGCGGCCGCGGCCGACTCACCCACATTGATCAGACCACCAGGAAGGGCCCAAGAGCCTTGCCCTGGCGGCTGCCCGCCGCCGCTCCAAAAGCACGCGCGCGCCATCCCACACGACGGCGCCCACACCCACCAACGGCCGCACCGGGCACATCCGTTCTGAACGATCCGTCCGCCATCTGCCGCCATTCCTACATAAAATGCAGGCCCCTGTTTTGGCAGGGGCCTGCAAGACGCTACATTTGCCGGTTGGGCTACTTCTTGGCGGAGTACCCAGGGCCTTCAGAGAAGTACCGGGCGTTCAATTCAATCGCGCCCACATACTGCGGGAACTCGTCCCTGAGGTCGTCCTCGGGGCGGATTGCGTCGACCGGGCATTCTGGCTGGCAGGCGCCGCAATCGATGCAGGTGTCAGGGTCGATATAGAACCAGGGCCATTCTGACTCCGGCTCACCAGGCACGATGCATTCGGTGGGGCAGACCTCGGCACAGGCGCCGTCGCGGATGCATAGGTCGAAGATTACGTGGGGCATCTTGTTCCTCCTAGGCTTGGTAGATACCATAATATGTGACGACCGTTGCATGTCGTCAGCGGCAAGGTACCGCTATTCTAAACCGGCTACCAGCGTTTGTCAAACCGTGCACGCGCCCCTTGAGCAGAACCAAACCCCGCAGTTCAACTCTGCGCGATTTGCGCCAACCGCTCAGGATCCAACAGGCCAATCCGTTTACGCCCAATCTCAATCAGCCCTCGCACCTTGAAATCATTGAGGACCTGCGTAGCGGTCTCGCGATAGGTGCCGATGGTCTCTGCCAGGTCCTGATGCGTCAGGCCAGTGATCTCACGCGAACCGCGTTCAGCCGCCAGCCGCAGCAAAAGGGAGGCCAAACGCGCGGGGATGCCCTTGAATGCCATATCCTGCAGCCGCGTCTCAGCATCACTCAACCGCCGGCCGGTGATCTCCAACACACGCAGCCCAACACTGGGCTGGCGCAGGATCAAACGCTCCAGGTCTGCGCGGCTCATCACCAGAATCAAGCTGTCATCCAGCGTCTCCGCAAACGTGTTGTGCATCTGCTGGCCTAAGAGCGCCATCTCGCCGAAAATCGTTCCGGGTCCCAGGGTGGCAATGACCAGCTTCTTGCCGTCAGGTGAGATGCGATAAAGCTGCACCCGTCCCTGTTTGATCAAGAAGAGAACCTCGCCGGTATCTTCGGGCTGATAAAAAACGCGTCCGCGCGGCACGCTGGTGATCGTGGTCATACGATCCAGCTCCAGCATGTCCCGCTCGGAAAGATCGTGGAATAGATCGACATCCGAAAGGTAATCGAGTTTCTGGTCCACACCGCCCCCCTGAGGCTGGCTGCACACATGCGCCAAACAGAATCATTATAGGCGAAACGGCCGTATAAAACAAGGCGCCTGCGGCCCCAGCCGAAAACTACCACAAGTGCTGGCAGGTAGTTTATAATGGGCCCATGATGCAGAATCCCTCTATCGGCTCGCAGTTGCAGCGGCGCCTGGACGCCCTGGTGTTGGCCGTGCTTGTTCTGGCTCGCATCCGCATTGACACCCTGGCCGAAGCCGCAGTGCTGCCGCTGCGTCAGGCGGATGTTGCGCGTCACTCCTGGCTGGGCCAGCTCCTGCCCCCCCAAGCGGCCGCCCTGCTGGCGCAACAACAACTCGTAGACCCGGTCGGCCTGCTGCTGATTGTGGCAGCCCTCGGCTGTCTGTTAGTCTACCTGTTGCTGAGTGAATTCATAAGAGGTGAGCGTCTGCGCTATTGGATCAGCCTGGTGCTGATCTGGGCCATCGTCCTCCTCACGGTCTTCGCGCCCAGTTTGAAGCTGACCCTCCTGCGCCAAAACAGCGGCCCGGCAAGCTACAGCCACGATGGCGGTGTGATTCAAACTGAAGCCACCATCACCTATCTGCTGGATGGCCGAAACCCCTACGTCGAGGACTATTTGGGGACACCGATGGCAGAGTGGGGGATCGACGCGTTCCGCACGGCGCTCTATCATTACCCCTATCTGCCCTGGACCTTTTTGTTCTCAGCCCCTTTCAAGCTGTTGGCTGATGCCGCCATCGGCTGGTATGACCAGCGCTTCGTCTATCTGCTGCTTTTTGCCCTCACGTTGTTGTTGACCCCGGGGCTGGCGCGCGGCGCACAGAACAAACTGCTGCTGGTGATGCTGTTGGGCCTGAACCCGATCATGGGTTCAGACCTGATCTATGGGCAAAATGATAGCTTCGTGTTGGCGTGGATCGTGTTGAGTTTGTGGCTCTATCGACGCGGGCGCGCGCCAGGTGCAGGCCGCGGCTGGCAAATCGCTTCGGCGGCCGCGTTAGGCCTGGCCTGCGCCAGCAAACCTACGGCCTGGTTCCTCGCGCCGTTCTATCTGGTCCTGGTTGCAGGCGATGACCCGCGCGATCTGTGGCGCCGTCCGCTTGCCTGGCTGGCGCGCGCCTGGCGCAGCGGCTGGCCGGCCCTGGCCGCCACCCTACTCATCGTAGGGCCTTACCTGGCCTGGAATCCGGCCGCGTTATTCGATGATGTTTGGCGCTGGTCAGCAGGAACGTCAGAGACGTCATACCAAATCTGGGGATGGGGCGCCTCGAACCTCGTATTGGCCCTTGGCTGGGTTGAGGATCGCTTCGCCTACTGGCCCTTCTGGCTGACCGAGCTGCTCATCGGCCTGCCGTTACTTCTGGCCTTGCTGAAAAAGCAGGCCGCGGAAAACACACCGGCCCGCGCAGCCTGGGGCTACGGGCTGTTTCTGGTGGTCTTCTTCTTCTTCTCGCGTTTCCTCAACGAGAACTACCTGGGCTACATTCTCGCGTTTCTCGCGCTTGGGACGCTGACCGACCCGGAGTTGCGCGCATCTGACGCCTAAGGCACGACGTTATACTCGGCGATTGCTCCACGAACCCTGGCCAGATCCTTCCTCAGGATCTCCTCGTAAATTCCCAGGAAATGATCTTCGCGCATGGCCCGTTCCGCGGCAAGGTCCCCCGCCTCCGTCGCCAACACCTGAACGATGGCATGTAGGACCGCCGCGACGGCAGTCCACGAAGGCAGCATGCCGACGGTCAAGACCGGGGCCTGTAACACGTACTGCGCGGCTGTGGCAACCGGATTCGTCATCGAGGACACGATACCGATGGTGTGGGAGCCAGCCGCCCGCGCGGCCCGAATCACCACCGCCGAGCCTGGGTTCAGCGCTGTCACGCCGATTCCCACCACAACATCCGAGGGGGCCAGGATCGCCAGAACAGATGCCTGACGCGTCACTTCAGACGAAATCGTGTGTGCTGAGATTCCCAGCAACCAGAGGTGTCCTGCGAACGCTTCAGCCAGATAGTCGGTATGACCCTCGCCGATCACGAAGACCCTGGGCGCCTGGCCGAGCAAACGAACCACCTCTTTCAGGGACCCCTCATCCAGGTGCATCAGCATGTAGTCCAGGTTGTTACGATCCTGCAACAGGTTGCGCCGAAACACCTGCACCGGGGAATCATCACCTTCAGCCGGCTGATAGACAGCGCGCAGCTCCTGCCTCACATGGTCTTGAACCTCGGCAATGAGCTCAGGAAAGCCCGGATAGCCCAGACGCTGGGCAAACCGAACGACCAACGCCGTATCCACCTGGGCAGATCGGCCGATCTCGGCCGCCGTCATAAAGACCGCGTCCTGATAACGGTTCAAGAGGAAGTCAGCAATGCGCCGGTAACCGGGCGAGAAATACGCGTACGCGGCACGAATTTGATCTTGATACACAGTCCGCTCCATCGACAGATGGGCTGTGGCCGGCAGTGTTCCCGCGCAGCCACAGCCCGACAGGGATGCTGTCAAGGTGCTTTCCGACTCCGCACAGCGACCTATTACGCGAGAGCGTCCAGGGCGTGCTTGATCTCCGCCGTACGTTTGGCGGCCACTTCCGGCTGCATAGCGACCAGCGCCTGCGCGATTGCAGTGCAAATCGCGTAGAGGCTCGTCAAACTGGGGATGGTGCCTTCCGACTCGCCGGGAGCGTACAGCAGATGCTCGGCAGACCTGGCCGCCTGGCTGCTGAGGCTGGGCGAGCAAGCCAGCGTGATCGCCCCTTCGCTGCGCGCATACCGCAGCAGTTGCGCGACGCCTGACGCGCCTTCGACGGAGGTCATGCCGATTACGACTTCTTTGCGCACCACACGGCCCAACGCGGCCGCGCGATCGTACACGTCGCCTTCGGCATAGATCACCGGCAGGCCGGCCTCGCGCAGCATGCCGGCGAAAGATTTCGCCAACGGCGCCGCGTAAGACTCACCCACAACCACAATGCGCGGCGCGGCCCGAAGCATATCCAGGATATTCTCCAGCGTATCCAAGGTATTGTGGGCCAACGCCTTCTCCAGGTTAGTGCGGTCCCTGGCCAACATGACCTGCACCTTGGTGTGCAGCCCTTCCTCCTCAGCGGGATTGGCATAGGTCTGGCTCAGCTCAAGCTTGACCTGCACCTGGATATCCTCAATCAACTCCGGAAAGCCCGGATAACCCAAACGCTGAGCAAAGCGAACCACTGTCGTCGTGTCTACATCGACAGCATCTGCCAACGCGGCGGCAGTCATGAATGCCGCAGTCCGATAGTCGCTGAGAATGAAATCGGCGACTCTCCGATAACTTCGCGACAGGTGGTCATAGTGTTTGCGAATCTGTTCCCTGAACACACCACACCTCCTTAGTGAAAGAAAGAAATTCTCGGCACTGAGCCGGTTGCCAGCGCCGCATGCCCCAAACGGAATAGGCCCCTGCAGACCGAACGCAACGCAATGCAACGTCATCAGCAACATGGACGACCAACGCACAATCCGATCTCACTGCCATAACACCTAAAATCGGCCAGCACGTCGCCGTCTCAACGAGGATTTATGCTCACTGAAGAAATCAAACTGAATGACATCTTTCGCAGTTGCAAACAGATAGTACAATACTATCCAAGATTTGTCAACTCCCTTTTTTGACAAATTGCAGTCCCGCCCTCGACGGGCATCGTAGTCTGAAGAATCGCTGTTAGTAGGCATTCTTGCTGCGCTCGAAAACAACGCTGCGCTACCCTCCTCGCTCGATGCCGACACCATCCTACCGAGAATAACCAGCGGTACGTTTTGACACGCGGGAGCCCTTGGGTTATCCTGTTGGCCGGAATCCTTACCGATGACAAAAACCTTGGTCAAGGCGCCGGCCGGGCTGCTCCTGGCCGGCTGTGTGATGCTGTTGCTGCTGGGTGGCTGCTCGCGCGCTGCTGAGACTACACCATCAGTCTCGCCGACGTCGGCCCACACACCTGCGCCGTTGCCCACAAATCCCACGCCGGAACCTTCGGCAACGATTGCCGCCACCTCGGCCGCCCTCTCATCGCCGACCGCCGCACCCACGACCGCCTTGATCGCCTCGGCCACGCCTTCTCGAACTCCCACCGCCACCAAGGCCCCGACTGCAACTGCGACCCCGACCTTGGGCCCCACCCCGGATGGCGTAGTCAGGGAATTGCGCGTGCCGATCTTGATGTACCACTACATATCCGAGCCGCCCGCCGAAGCGGACATCTACCGCCGCGATATGTCGGTGACACCCGAACGCTTCGAAAGCCATCTGCAGTATCTGCATGAGGCCGGCTATGAAACCATTACGCTGGACGACCTGCTCTACGCGCTGGCGCAAGGGCGTTCACTGCCGCCCAAGCCGATCATCTTGACCTTCGATGACGGTTACGAGGACAACTACCTGAATGCCTTCCCGCTGCTCGAAAAGTACGACATGATCGGCCACTTCTCGATCATGTCGGATGTGATCAACGCGAAAACGCCGGGCTACATGACCTGGTCACAGATCGAGCAGATGTCCGCCGCCGGGCAGCACTTCGGATCGCACGCGCGCTATCACATCCCGAGCCAGAAGGGAGGCACAACCGAGTACCTGGTGTGGCACGCGTTGGGGGCGCTGGAGGCGATTCAGGAGCACTTAGGCTATCATCCGCGCTGGATTACCTATCCTTCGGGGGAGTACGACGCACAGACCATCGCCGTCTACCGATCGGCCTACTACTGGGGCGGCCTGTCGACCGAGCAGGGCGCGACGCACACCCTGGATGACATCTTCGCGTTGAAGCGGGTGCGCGTGCGCGGCGGCCATACGGCGGAGGACCTGGCGGGCCTGCTGGCGCTGGATTGGTAGCTGGGGGGAAATCAGATCGATACTTTCTCTGCGATCGCAATGATCGACGTGCCAAAGGGCAAGCTCATACGGCGCAACAGAGCGGTCTCCAGCTTCCCCACCCAGGTCAGGACGCGATTGACCAGCGGCGATGCGGGCTCCATCTCCACCTGGTATGACTCGTCGTCAAAGTGCGGGGAGGCCAGCTCCGGCTCGGCGCGGTCGCGGCGCACCAGGATCAACGCAGCAGCCAGCGGAAAGATAAAGAAGTTGTTGTAGGAGACGCGCAGCACCTTGAAGCCGTGCTGCGCCAGTTTTGCCTTCAGCTCCGGCACGGTGTAGCGGCGCTGATGCATATTGATCACATCGTTGTGGCTCCAGAGAAACATGAAGGCGGGCACGGTCACCAACAGGCGGCCGCCCGGCTGGCCCGCAGCCGGATCCGGGCTGCGCAGGACGCGGCGGCATTCCTCGAATGCCTGCCCCTCGGCGGGGACATGCTCCACCGTGTCAAGCATCGCGATCAGGTCGAACTCCTCAGCTCCGAACGGCAGCGCATCCGCGGCGCCCTGGCGCACTTCCATCCCGCGCTGGCGCGCGATCTCCAGCGGCCGCTGATTGTTGTCCACACCCACCACGTGACCGTAATGGCGCAGGTGATGCGCCATATTGGCCGCACCGCACCCGATATCCAGCACGCGCAACTCGCGCCCCGGCCCAACATACCTGTCCAGATACGCCAGGATCGCGCGCGTCCGGCTGGCAAACCACCAGTGCTTGTCCTCTTCGATGACGGTCAGCATGGGTGTCGATGGCATTACATAACTCCTTACAGTTAGCGACGCAGCAGCGCGGCAGCGGCCTGCAGCACGTCCTCAGTCCGGATCGCGGCGATACATGCATGTTGCGCCAACGTGGGGGCAGGCCAATCCAGGCGATGACACGGCGCACAGGTCCAGGGGGTTGTCAGGACGATGTGATCGGCCGGCGCGCCCCACGGCCCGAACTCAGCCGCCGGCGCCGGGCCATAGAGATGAACGGTCGGCGCGCCAACCGCCACCGCCAGGTGCAGCGGGCCGGAATCCGAGCCCAGCACCACCGCACACCGCTCGTACAAGGCTGCCAGTTGGCCCAAAGTCGTCTGGCCTGCCGCCTCCAGCGGTGGGCTGGCAAGCTGCGCCGCGATGGCAGCGGTCAACGTCCGCTCGTCGCGGCTGCCGGTCAACAGAATGCGCGCGCCGTATTGCGCCGCCAGGGTAGCGGCTGTTTCGGCCCATGCCGCAAGCGGCCATTGCTTGACCGCCGCGCCCGCGCCGGGGTGGATCGCCACCAGGCGGTCTGCCGGGCCGATGCCGGCGGCCTCCAGCCACGACGCCGCCCAGGCCCGATCTCCGGCAGCTATGCGGTAGCGCGTCGGGCCGGGCGCGCCGGCCAGTCCGCCGGCCAGCATCCCCAACAGCATCGCGTTTTGCAGCACCTCATGTTGGCCGGCGGCATAAGGCAGCGCGTGCGTCAGGAACGGCCGCGTCTCAGGAACATCGTAGCCGATGCGTCGCGGGATGCCGGCCGCGGCCGCCAGCCAGGCGCCCCACCAATGATCGAACCGCAGCACCACGGCTGCGTCATAACCCCGGTTACGCAATTCGCGCGCCTGGGCCCACAATAAACGATAGGGCGACCACGCATCAGCCTTGGCCCGGCGCTCAAAACCGGGAAACGGACAAGTGATGACCGCATCCAGGTCGGGGTTATCCTGCACAACCCCCTGGCTCCAGGGGCCGATCAGCAGCGTGATGCGCGCTTCGGGCAGAGCGCGGCGCAATCCATGCAGCGCCGGGGTCAGAAGCAGGACGTCCCCCAGATGATCCGGGCGAATGAGGAGCAGCGAACGCGGTGCGGGGGACGCCTTGTGTTGGGGATAACAACGGCCCGCAGCCCGCAGCAGCGTCAGGCGGAGGAGCTGCCGCGGCGTCCGCGCCGGTGTTCGCGCAGGGATTGCGCCCACAAACCTGGTGACAGGCTGTTCTGCAGCGCCAGGCGTGCTCATGCGTAGACTGCCTCCAGCCGGGGCACGATCGCGTCCCAGCCGTAATATGCGGCCACGTATGCCCTGGCCCGCTGCCCCAACGCCGCCGCGCGCGCGCGATCATTCAACAGCTTCACGACATTGGCTGCGAACGCAGCCGGATCATCGGCGAAAGACACCTCACGGCCATCCTCAAACGGAAAGCCATCGCACCCCAGCCGCGTAGACACGATAGCCTGTCCCATCGCCATCGCCTCCAACACCTTCAACCGGGTGCCTCCACCGATCCGCAGCGGCACCACATAGACGCTGGCCCCAGCGATATAGGGCCGCACATCGGGCACGCGGCCGGTGACTGTGACGGCAGGATGATCGGCCAGAACCGCCAGGCGCGCATGCGGCTTCTGGCCCACCACGTAGAAGTGCGCAGCCGGCGCCTCGGCAGTAATCAGAGGCAGGACCGCCTCGACAAACCACAGCACGGCGTCGACGTTCGGCCGATAATCCATCTTGCCGGTGAAAACCAGCGCCGGCGCCTGCAGACCCGGTTCGGGTGGCACTACGCCTGGCCGAAGAAAATCCAGGTCCACGCCGTTCGGCACAACGGTAACCTCCAGCCCGGGCGCCAGACGCTGCAACGCGTCTCGATCCGCCTCCGAGACCGCAACCACGCGATCCGCCTCCCTGCACACCCGGCGCTCATAGGCGGCCAGCTTGCGCCACTGGATCAACGAATAGGCAGCCGCAATCCAGCGCCGCGGTTTGCGCACATCCGTGATAAATGCACGGCGCTGCAGCACGTATTCGGCATTATGATCATCGAAGACCACGAGGGGAGGTCGGGCGCCAGGCCGGCCCTGGCGCAGTTCTGCCGATGCATAGGGCGCCATCTCAATGCCCTCGATCTGGATCACGTCGTACGCCCCGCCGGCTTCGCGCAACAAGCGCGATAGCTGCTCGCGCATCTCCGACGATGCAAGCCGCAAGGCCATATCCGGCAGCCCACGCGTCACAGTATCGAGCGCGCGCCGGCCGAGCGAGCGCATGGGTGGCGCCGCGGTGATAATCCGCCGGCAGTGAACGCCCAGCGCGGCCAACGCCGCGGCCTGTTCCGCAGACCCTTCGGCCGGATCGTCCGGCGCCCGAAACGAGACCAAATCAATCGTGTGACGCTTGGCCAGGCCGGCAATCAGGTGATAGTTGCGGATGGTGGTGCCCTGAGACGTGCCCGTGAGGGCCTGGGGTGGGATGGGCAATTGCGGTGTGAGAATCAGGATGCGCGCCATTGAGTACCTGTCTGAGCAAGCAAAACGAGGCGCTGTCGGCTCACAAGCCGACAGCCGTGCGGTAGACAGCCATGGTCTGTTCGGCAGCCCGCGACCAGGAAAACGCGGCCGCGCGCTGTAACCCCTTGGCGCGCAGGCTAGTTCGGAGCTCCTGATCCGTCAACAGGCGCCACAGGGCCACCTCAATCTCTTCATCGCTCTCCGGGTTCACCAGGAGCGCCGCGTCACCTACCACTTCCGGGAGGCTGGAAACATTGGAGACAATGACCGGCGTGCCGCAGGCCATCGCTTCGAGCGGCGTCAAGCCGAAACCCTCATAAAATGCCGGATGAACCAGGCATTGCGCGGCATTATACAGGCAGCGCAACGCTGGGGCATCGACCCTGCCCAGGAAATGCGTATCTTGCTGAAGATCCAACTCATCGACCAGCGTATACACATCAGCACTGAGCCAGCCCGGCGCGCCCACCAGCACCAGCCCAGGGGTCAGCTTATAATCATCTCGCAGCTTACGATAAGCACGCAGCAGCCCGCCCACATTCTTGCGCGGCTCGATCGTGCTCACAAACAGGATGAAGTCGTCGGGCACATCATACAATGCCTTGACCTGGCGCAACGCCTCGTCGCGATCGATGGGACAAAACAGCGGATCGGCCGCCTCATAGATCACCGAGACTTTGTCTTCGGGCGTGCCCAGCATGCGCACCAGGTCGTTCTTCGTGCTCTGCGAGACGGCAATGATCTGATGGGCCTGGCGCACCGCGCGATCGATTTGACCGTAGTAGCGCGCTGCATCTTTGGTGAGGAAATGCGGGTAGATCAAAAAACCCAAATCGTGGATGGTGATGACCGAACGTCCCCGAAAGCGCCGCGGTGGAATGAAGTCCGGGCTGTGTAATACATCGACGCCCAGGCGCCCGGCTACCCAGGGCAGCAGGGCCTGTTCCACGCGATGGTGGCTGGGCACCCGCGTGCGCGCGATGGTTACGTTGGGCGCCTCCACCAGGGCCTGACTCGTACGCGCATCCTGCAACAAGCAGAACTCATCATCCGGATATCTCGCGGCAAGCGCCTGGGTCAGACGGATCGTGTATTCGCCGATGCCGGCGCGCGTGTAATAGACAAGTCTGGCGTCAATCCCAATATGCATACGAGACGCTGGCCTCCGGCCCGCACTAATAAATAGACGCCCTCCGCACAGGCGTAACGCCGCCAGGGGAGGGCTTCGGTGACCCTTGCATGAAATCGGGCGCATCATAGCACGGTTCACATCTGCCGTCAAATGATCCCTGAAGTCAAGCCCTGTTGGTGTGAATCAAAGTTACTCGCCTGGGGGTTCTTGCGGTATAATATGAGCGTGCCCGGTAACGGCGCGTGGACCCATGCGATGCACCATGTCGCTACTATCATTGAAAAAGGGAGAGAGACCAATGGACACGATCGTCGGCTTCCTGACTTCGTTCGGGATCATCATACTGGCAGCGTTGACGCTTGCAAGCTCAGCCGTCAAGGTGGTCCAGGAGTACGAGCGCGGCGTCATCTTCCGGCTTGGCCGGCTCATCGGTCCCAAGGGGCCGGGCCTGTTCTTCATCATCCCGATCATCGATCGGATGGTGAAGGTCGACCTGCGCGTGGTGACGCTCGATATCCCTGCCCAAGAGGCGATCACCAAAGACAATGTCACGGTAAAGGTGAACGCCGTGGCGTACTTCCGCGTGGTTGACCCGTCCCATGCCATCGTCAAAGTGGAGGACTACCGCCGCGCCACGTGGCAGATCGCGCAGACCAGTCTGCGCTCGGTCTTGGGCCAATCTGACCTGGATGAGCTCCTGATCCACCGTGACGAGATCAACCAGAAGCTCCAGCAGATCATCGACGAACAAACCGAGCCGTGGGGCATCAAGGTCAGCATCGTCGAGGTCAAGGATGTGGAGCTGCCCGATACGTTGAAACGCGCGATGGCGAAGCAGGCTGAAGCCGAACGCGAGAAGCGCGCGAAGATCATCCACGCCGAAGGCGAATTCGAGGCATCGAAGCAACTCACCGCGGCCGCACACGTGATCGCGACCGAACCGGCGACGATCCAATTGCGCTATCTGCAGACCCTGACGGAAATCGCCGTCGAAAAGAACTCCACGATCCTCTTCCCCGTTCCGCTGGAGTTCATGAAAGCATTTTCCAAGATGTTCGGAAGCGAGAAACAGGAAGAAGCACAAGGCTGAAAGAGGATTCGCCCAGGCAAAGGACGCGGCCATGCAGGGTCTTCGCCGTGCGTCATCGTGGCGCGGTTACGTGGGGATATCGCTGATCTGTCTGGCAATCACGGCCGTGGCGCTGCTTCTGCTGCGCCGGCCTTCTGCCCAGCCCATCGAAATCCTGCAGGCGCCCACGCCCGCGCCGAAACCAAGCCCCACCGCGGAGCTTTTGCATGTTGACGTCATCGGAGCAGTACGCACGCCCGGCGTTTACACGCTGCCGCCGGGCAGCATCGTTGCCGACGCAATCGCGGCCGCGGGCGGCCCCAGCCCGGATGCAGCCCTGGACCTGGTGAACAAGGCTGCATCCCTGCAAGATGGCATGCAAATCCGTGTGCCTGACGCCCGGAACTCAGGAGTGCCCCTGCTGATTGCCCCGCCTATCTCGGCGACGGCGGCTGAATCGGGTGCTGCGGTTGCAGCACCCGATTCAGTCGCCGACCCCGCGCAACCCGTCGACCTCAACTACGCCACGACGAGTGAGTTGGAAGCCCTGCCCGGCATCGGCCCGGCTCTGGCCCAGCGCATCATCGATGGCCGGCCCTATGGCAAGATCGAAGACCTGCTGCGCGTTAAAGGGATCGGCCCGGAAACCTTTGATAAGCTTAAGGATCTGATTACCGTTCAGTAACGGCAGCTTGTGCCATCTGCGCGAGACGATCCGTACACCCCATCTGATCCTATCACTCCATACCCGACAAGCGCTGCAAGATGGCGTCCTGGATGCGTTGCCCGTAACGCCAGGCCACCCAGAATCCCACCGCGGCCAGCAGGCCGCCAGCCGCCCAGGCCTGCCAGGGTGCTTCCTCCGCATAAGCGCCCAGCCAGACGCTGACAAGCAGTCCCGGCAGGCGGGCCGTGGCGCTGAGTGCGATCAGCAGCCGCAGCGGAAGTCGCGTCAGCCCGGCGACAAAACAGAATAAGTCATCCGGTAAGCCAGGAATCAGAAAAACAAGAAAAAAGAAACGCCACCCCTGCCGGGCAGCCAGCCGATCCAGGCGATCCAACGCAGCCCGCGGCGCCAGCCGCTCAACCAACGGTCGACCCGCAGCACGGGCCAACCCCATCGCCAAGGCCGCGCCCAACAACTGACCGGACCAACTGTAAAGCAGGCCGGCGGCCAAACCGTACACATAACCGGCCACGAGATTGACCATCTGGCCCGGGATCGGCGCAACCACGGTCTGCGCGATGATCAAACCGATCACCACCAATGGCCCCCACGCGCCGGCCGCGCGAATCTCGGCGACAATCCGCTCCCGGTTCGCAAAGAGGTGCATCAGCTCCTCGCGCCAGATCACCGGCGGCGCGATCAGCGCGACTGCCAAACCCAGCAAGATCAACAGCCGAAGTTTCGGCGGCCAGTTGCGCGAGGATTCAGGGTCCTTCAATCCCTTGCCCCCTTCCCGAAGACCAACCGCGAACCGCGCGTGATGGAGCACCCAGCCAGGCCGGCAACAATTCCCAATGTACGAAAAAACGGAGGCATCCTGACCCTTCGACTGCGCTCAGGAGAGTTCCGGCCCGCCTTCTTCGACTCCGCAGCGACAAAACCGCTGCTCCGCTCAGAATGCTCCGGCTACATTGAGAATTGCTGGCCTGGCCAGGAGATCGGTTGGCATCGCCGCCAAGCTCGGGTATAATCGCATCATGCCTCCTAACACCGGTCGGCGCTACCTCTACATCTTGACCTTCGTCGCCGGCTTCACGACGCTCGGCGTCGAGCTCGCGGCCTCGCGGCTGCTGGATCCCTGGTTCGGGAATTCCCTGTTCGTCTGGGCCAGCCTGATCGGGCTGATCCTTTTCTGCCTGGCCGTCGGTTACTGGTTGGGCGGACGCATCGCCGACCGCTCGCCGCACCTGTTGACGCTGCTCAGATTGGCCGGACTGGCCGCAGTAGGCGTCGGCTTAGTGCCGGTGGCCGCGCGGCCCGTCCTCCAGGCAGCCAGCCGGGGCATGGCTGACTTCGATGTGAGCCTCATCGTTGGTAGTATGGCAGCCGTACTGACCCTGCTCGCGATTCCCGTCACGCTATTGGGCTGCGTGAGCCCGTTTGCCCTGCGGTTAGCCTTGAGCGACGTGCAAAGCAGCGGCGCAGTCGCCGGCCGTCTCTATGCGCTGTCCACAGCCGGCAGCATCATCGGCAGCTTTCTCCCGGTTCTGGTGCTGATCCCCAACATCGGCACCCGTCGCACCTTTGCACTGCTGGCGCTGACCCTGATCATCACTGTGCTGATCGGCCTGGCTCGTATCCGGCGGTGGCGCGATGCATTCGCTCTGCTGGTGTTGGCTGGGCTGGTCGGCTGGCTGGGCATGCGGCCCAGCGGTGCGTTGAAAGCAACCGCCGAGTTAGTGTTCGAAACCGAGTCTGCCTTCAACTACATCCAGGTGCTGGATCTCGGCGTCGAGCGTCAGTTACGACTGAACGAAGGAGAGGGCATCCATTCCGTCTATCGACCTCAGGGCGGGCTGGCGGATGGCATCTGGGACTATTTCCTGCTCGCACCGGCGTTCAATCGCGCCCCCTATGGCCCGGAGCAAGTGCAGCATGTCTATGTAGGTGGATTGGCCGCCGGCACCATCCCCCGGCTGTTCACCGAGGCCTATGGCCCGATCCCGATCGACGGCGCCGAGTTGGATCCCGCCATCATCGCAGTCGGCCGCGACTGGTTCGACATGAACCTGGACAACCTGCATGCGGCGGCAATCGACGCCCGCCGTTTCCTCGTCGACCTTCCGCGTGATGCACCGGCTCGCTATGACGTCATCGCCGTGGACGCCTATCGCCCGCCATACATCCCGTTTCACCTCGCCACAGTCGAATTCTTCGAACTGGCGCGCACGCGGCTGGCAGCCAACGGTGTGCTCGCGGTGAACGTCGGCAGGACAGGCTCTGACTACAGCCTGGTCGATGCCATCGCAGCCACCATGCAAGCGGTCTTTCCCAGCGTCTACATCATGGACGAACCGAACAACGACAGTCAACTAGGCAACACCCTCGTCGTGGCGACCGTTCAGTCGACCTCGCTGGCCGACTTGCGGGCCAATCTGCCCCGTTTCAATCAGCCCCTGCTGGCCGAGGTGGCCCGCCGCGCTGCGCCGCAAGCCCGGCCCGCGCAACCTGCGCCCGGTGCGCCGATCTTCACGGATGATTGCGCCCCGGTTGAGCAAGTAGTGCATGGCCTGGTGCTGCGCTATTTACTGGGCGAACGCTGAGGGAAACCCGGGCTGCCGCCAGCGCCCGCTCAGCGCGCCGGCTCCAAAAAACACAAAATGCCGGAGACGATGCCCGCTGCCGCGCGTTCGGGCTGCTCGACCAACAGGTCCCGATCGGCGTTGAGAAAGCCCAACTCGATGATAGCTGCCGGCGTGGACGCCGCGATCTCACGAAAGGCATGATACCGGGTCATATCGAACGTGATGGTATCAGTATGTGGGAGCAATCCCGTCTCGGTCCCATAGCGATCCCATAAACACTGCACCAGGTCTTCGGACGCAGCGCTACCCCACTCATGCCGCGCGACCTTAAACCCCGAAAAAGGCACTTCGCAGGAATCGCTGTGAATCGACACGAACACGGCAGCCTTGTAGCCGGCCAACGCGCTATCATATTCGTCAAGGATATCCACGTGGAACCCGCGTGCCCGCAGTTTCTCCGCCGTCAGGGCCGCCACCCGCGCGTTGACCTCCGCCTCGGTCAGGCCGTCCGGGCACACGGCGCCTGAATCATTGCCGCTGTGGCCGGCCAACAAACCGATCCGCGCGCGATCAACGTCTGATTCAGCCCAGAGCGCCGCAATCCATGCCGGACCGAGTCCAGCGCGCGTCAATTGATCGGCCGCCCAGATGCCGCCCAGGATAACGACCGTAATCACCAGCAGCGACAGGCTGCGCGCCCTGGTCTTCGTCTTACGTCGCATCGCCCCTCTCACCGCGTATCATACCCGTAACCAGGGGTTTGCGCAACACGAAACTCCTGATGTCCGGACATGAGTTCGGACATCAGGCGTCGATATAGTGTCAGAGCCTCCGGGTTCTGGTAAAGTACGGTGGTCGACACCCTATTTGCCAAAGACCAGGAGGCTCCATGCACAAGTTTATCAAAGCTGCCGCATTTTTCAAATATCTGTTTGATCAAGAGCGGCTGGCCGCCAAGGCAGCGGTCATTGTTGAGGCGATTCTGGCGGCACGCTCACCTCGTCTAACCGACATTGCGCAACACATGCCGGGCCACGAGGCGGCGAACTACAAGGCGATCCAGCGGTTCCTCCAGCAGGTAGACATGCCCGCGTTGCTGCGGCGGCTGTTTCAAGCTGATGCGCCGTTTGTCATCGGTGATCCGACCGAGATGCCCCGCCCGCAAGCCTACAAGACGAGTTATGTGGGCAAGCTCAAGGACGGCAAGACGCGCGGCTTCTGGTTGTTGCTCTTGGCGACGCCGTTTCGCGGCCGGGCCATTCCGTGCGGGTTCGTGACCTACTCATCGAAGACCATCGCCCAGCTCCAGCGTTCGCGCAACCAGTACCATTGGGCCGCTTTCGACCAACTCAAAGCCCTGCTGGGCGACAAGCCGTTGGTGCTCGACCGCGAGTTCAGCTACCTGGAACTCCTGGAATACCTGGCGCAGGTGCGCGTGAACTTCGTGATTCGGCTGCATCTGGGGAGTCACCCGCCCACCTTCTATGATGCGGCCGGCCGCAAAGTGATCTTGACGGTCGGTCTGGGCGAGCACGCGATCTACCATCAACTGCAATACATGGGTAAGGTGCGCGTTAACGTGATCGGCGTCTGGCGCAAAGGCCATGCTGAGCCGCTCTGGGTCATGTCCAACTTGGCGCCGGAACAGGCCCTCGCGATTTACGCGGCCCGGATGAAAATCGAAGAGTCCTTCCGCGACCTCAAGAGCCTGCTCAGCTTCGACAAGCTGATGAACAAGTCCCAACAGCACATGGAGCAGATGGCCGCGCTGGTCATGTTGGCCTTCACCCTCGGCTATCTCGTCGGTGAGGCCGTCCGCGATGAACTCTACGGCCCCCCGCCCGCCGCTGAAACCGCGGCCGCTCCAGTGCCCATGACCGAAACGGCCCAAATCAAGGTGCAGCGCAAATGGCAGCTCTATTCCGGGCTCTTCATCGTGCTCAAACGCAAGATCTCACTGTCGAACAAGCGTCTGCGCGATCTACAAAATCAGGCCGTCGCCGAATTCGCCCAACTCGTCCAGCCGCTACCTGTCCGAACTTAAGTCCGAAGCCCAGGAAACTCCCGGATTACGGGCACAGTTTTGACTTTTCGCCGCGGCGCGGGTATAGTGGGTCGGCTATTCCAGTATCAGAGGATCGAAATCGCATGAGTGAACTCGGGCGCCTGCTGCATGAGGCGCGTACGGCCAAAGAAATCAGCCTGGCCGATGTGGAAGCGGTGACGCGTATTCGCCAGAAATACCTGGAGGCTCTCGAAACCGGAGAGTACTCCCATTTGCCGCGCGGCACCGTCGCGCGCGGCTTTCTGCGCACCTATGCCGCGTACCTCGGCCTCGACGCAGACGCAGCCCTGCAGCAATACACACAAGAAAGCGGCGACGCCAGCAACGAAGTGCTCATCGCAGAACCAGGCAAGCCACGCCTGGTCGATTATCGCCCCCTTGAAGTCGAGCTGACGGGTCAACAGCCGCGGGCAAGGTGGCTGCCTTGGCTGGCGGCATTGGCCATCACAATCGTTCTTGGGGTTGCCGGTTGGTGGCTCCTCAGCCGGAACCCGGGCTTGAACCTGTTCCGGGCTTTTGGCCCGGCGCCTACAGCCACGGCAACAAACACGCCCACTCGCTGGGTGGTGACGGCAACGCCCCAACCGACCCCCACCCCCACCGAGCCGCTGCCCGCGCCGACATCCGGGCTGTTTACGTTGCCCACTCCGACCGTGCCTGCCTCGCCCACCCCGACGCCGCGGCCGACGCTGACGCCTGAAGTAGTGGCGCACATCTCCCTGGAGGTGCGCACCACCCAACGTGCCTGGCTGCGGGTCACTGTGGATGGGCAGAACCCCGAAGAAGGGATGCTGGCTGCCGATCAATCGCGCACCTGGGAAGCCGATGAGAGCATTATCATCCGCACAGGCAATGCGGGCGGTGTGAGCCTCATCTTGAACGGCGAAGATCTGGGCACGATGGGCGCGATTGGCGAGGTGGCGGAACGTTCCTGGGTTATTGACCAAAATGGGATCACCGAGACGACGTTCGGGACAGTGGCCCCAACTTCAACGCCGCAACCGACCCCCACGTCGACCCTGACGCCGACGCCGGCCGGCTGACCGCTAGAGATCGTTCATAACGAGTAACGGATGGCAGCCATGCCAACTGTTACTCGTTACTTAATTCCAGGGATGTTCATCATGCAATACTACCTGCTAACCCTGGGCTGTCCCAAAAACACGGTGGACAGCGAGGGCATGGCGATGCTCCTGAGCAGCGCCGGCTACCGCGGCACGGCCGCGCCGGAAACCGCCGACATCTTAATCGTCAACACTTGCGGCTTCCTGTCAGCGGCTGAAGAAGAATCGCTCGCCGCCTTGCGCAAACTCGCCGCGCACAAGCGCCGCGATCAGATGCTGATTGCGGCCGGCTGCATGGCGCAGCGCAACGGGGAACAGATCCTCCGCGAAGTGCCGGGAGTCGATGGCTTGCTGAGCACGCGGCGCTGGATGGAGGTGGTGCCGTTTATCCAAGAGCTGCGCGGGGGCCAGGGACAACGCGCCTTCGGTCGCCTGACGCTCCTGGGCGATCCCGCACAGCCCCTGGCCGGGGCCATGGCGCGTCCCCCGGCAGCGAACGGCAGTGCTTACCTTAAGATCAGCGACGGCTGCGGCGCACCGTGCGCCTTCTGCTCCATCCCCCTCATCAAAGGTAAGCTGCACAGCCGGCCGCCGGAGGCCGTCGTGGCGGAGGCGCAAGCACTCGTGGCAAACGGCAGCCAGGAACTCATCCTGATCGCCCAAGACACCACCGATTACGGCCGCGACCGGGACCAACCGGACGCGCTGCCGGGCTTGATCCGAAACATCCTGCAGGCCGCACCTGACCTGCGCTGGCTCCGCCTGATGTACGCATATCCCGGCCACGTCTCCGATGCGCTCATCGACGTGATGGCCAGCGATCCCCGCATCTGTCACTACCTGGATATGCCGCTGCAGCACGGTCATCCCGCCACCCTGAAGCGCATGTTCCGCCCCAGCAACATCGACCGGCTGCTGGAAACGTTCGCCAGGATTCGCGCGGCGCTGCCGGATATGGCGTTCCGCAGCACGTTCATCGTGGGATTCCCCGGTGAAACCGAAGAGGAATTCCGAGGATTGTTGGAGTTCGCCGAGGTAATCCAGTTCGATAAGGTGGGCGTTTTCCCTTTCAGCCCGGAGCCGGGGACGCCTGCCTACGCCATGCCTGATCAGGTGCCTGAAGAGATCAAGGCCGAGCGCCATGCCCGGCTCATGGCGCTGCAGCAGCGCATTTCGCTTGCGCGTAACCAGGCACAGATCGGCCGCACGCTGGACGTTCTGGTAGAGGCCCACGGCGCACTGAACCCGGCGGCCGAATCTTCGAGGGCCAGCTCCGGCAAACGGCGCAGCCGGGCCGCGACGCCCAGACTGCCGGTGTCTCTGGCCCGCAGCTACCGTGACGCTCCGGAAGTTGATGGGTTGGTGGTGGTCCCCGGCACATTGCCGCTGGGGCGCATGGCCCGGGTCCGCATCAGCGGAGCAATGACCTACGATCTGATGGCAGAGCCGTGTCCCGACACTTTATAGCGAGCATCGGATGACGCGCAAGGAGTGGCCTCGTCGGCCACTCCTTGTTTCATATGCGTATGCTCATTCCACAACGCGATATTCGGCGTCCACCACTTCTTTCGCGGCATCTCCGCCAGGGCTGCTGGGGCCTCTCGGCGTCATGCCATCCCGGTGCTGGCGCACGATATCAGCCGGACTGAGGTCGATGAAAAGTTTGATTGCCAAAGCCAGCAATGCCAGGTCATCCAACTGCCCCAGCACTGGCAGGAAATCTGGCATCAGGTCGCCTGGCCACAGCAAATAAAGCCCGACCAGACCGGGGATCACGAGCTTGTTAATCGTCGGCACGCGCGGATCGCTGAGCAGCCGCCAGGCCAACCTGCCGCTGCGCAAAATCTCGCTCAGCAACCCTACTTTGGAGTCAGGTGTATTCGTCTGATTCGCCATTCTTCCTATCCCTTCTCTTCATCATCTTCTCACATATCCGTTACACTCTCCATTACGATAGGCTGCCGGGTTTGGTTTCAGCTCAAACCCATTTTGCGGCGGAACTGGCAGGCGGTATAATCACAACCATGCGTACCCTTCTCGCCAGCCTGGGCGAGCACTCCATTGCGCTATTGCGCGGCATCGCAGAACTGCGCAACATCGAGCTCGCGTCCAACGCGCGTGCCGATGTCGCAGCTCAATTGGCGGCCGTCCTGGTCGATCCCGAAATGACGCAAGCTGCGCTGGTCGCTTGCTCGCCTGCAGCCCAGGCAGCCTGGACCGCGCTGTGCGCAGCGGGCAGGCGCATGAAGGTGGCAGCCTTCTCCAGATTGCACGGTGAGATCAGGCCGGTGGGGCCGGGCCGGCTAGAGCGAGAAGCGACGTGGCGCCAACCGGAAGGACCGGCAGAGGAATTGTGGTATCGGGGACTGATCTTCCGCGCCTTTGCTGATCTTGGCGAAGGCCCTCTGGAGTATGTCTACATCCCGGAAGACCTGGCCATCCCGGCAGCGCTTTCGCAGGCTGCTCCCGAACCGCCTCACACCGCATTGCCCGCGCTCACGGAATCCATCAAAGGCACAACGATGGCGAATCGCATGGCCGTGGACGCCTGTACGCTGCTGGCGGCGGTGCGCCAAACGTCGTTGCCGCTCGACAAAGCCGGCACGCTCAGCGCAGCCGACCCAGAGAGCGTGCGGAGCTTGCTGTTGCTGGACGACCCGGTGTACTTCGAGCTCCTGCTGTCGTTGATGCGCACACGCGGCTGGCTGCTTCCCCACCGCGACCACCTGGTCATCGATCAAGGGGCTGCCGGCGCCTGGCTGCGGGCGACCCCCTGGCAACAGATGACCGCGCTGTTCTCCGGATGGCGCGATAGCACCGATTGGAACGATCTGCGACGGATCCCATCCTTGCACGCCGACGGGGAGTGGCGCAATGATGCACCGCTGGCCCGCGCCGCCATTTTGGACGCACTGCGGACCTTGCCGGCAGGCGCGTGGTATGCCATTCCAGACCTCCTCGCGCACCTTAAGGCCACCAACCCGGACTTCCAGCGGCCGGATGGCGACTACACGGGCTGGTATCTCAAAGACATCAAAACGGATCGCTACCTGTCAGGCTTCGAGACATGGGATGAAGTAGAGGGCCGGTTGATCCATTTCCTCCTGACGGGACCGCTTCACTGGCTGGGCGCAGTAGCGCTTGCCGTGCTGCCCAGTGGTGCATCGGCATTCCGACTGACTGCCGTCGGCGCAGCCTGGCTGGCCAAAACGGCCCCGGCCGAGCTGCCCCGTCCTGCGCGGTTGAGCGTGAGTGACGATTTCATTGTCACAGCGCCGCTGCTGTGCCCGCTGCTGGATCGCTTCCGGCTGTTGCGGTTCACGGAAGCTGTACCTGAGAAGGGGAACGCCCCGCAGGCCGGCACTCGCCACCGCATCAGCCGCGCCAGCCTGACGCGCGCGCGTGCTTCCGGGCTGAAAGCAGGGGCCGCGGCGGAGTTTCTCAAGCGCGCCACCGGCGGCCGCTTGCCACCCCGCGTGGCTGCTGCGCTGAGCCGCTTCGACCAGGCCGGCGGCTCGGTGCACATTTCCCGCGGGGCAGTGCTGCGAGTGGCCGACGCCAACACCCTGGCCAGGCTGCGCGCCGACCCGGCCATCGCGCCGCTGCTGGGCGATCTGATCTCGGCCCAGGCGGTGTTGGTCAGAGAAGCCAACCTGGCACGGCTGCTCAGTGTGATCAAAGACAGCGGCTATGATGTGAGCGTCGATTGAGACCCCAACGTCCGATGCGAGCTGCCTTATGATTCTTCGGCCCGCCACCCGCGCCACACTGCTGGGAGCGCTGCTGTTGGCACTGGCGCTTGTCGTTGGGCTGGGTTGGCTGCCGGGGCTGACTGCACCTGACCGATCAGCGGCTCAGCCTACACCCTTGCGCCCTGCGCCCACTGCCGAGCCGCTGGTGCCCACCCCGTTGCCTCGTTACCTCGCGACACGGCTTCCGCAGCCGGCTGCTCCTGAGCCAGCCTCCGGCCTGCCGGCCTCCCCACTGCCGCGCGCGACCCGGGCTGCACCTGACCCTGAACCGACCGCGATAGCCGATGTCATATCGCCCGCTGCGACGGCGCCGGCATCGCAGGCCGCGGCCGACGCGGCATTCCCGTTCGGAGGCTCAGCCCGGGGCCGGGTCGGCGTGGGATTTCCGCTCGGGCACATCAACACCTACGAATGGGGCGCCAGCCTTCCCGGCTGGTGGCTGGCGTGGCGCACCGACCCGGATGCGGCAGCCCTGTCAAACTCCAGTTTTGTGCAGATGGTGCGCCTCCAGCAAGGCGGTTTCAGCCCGGACCTGCCCGCGATCCGGCAAATGGCGGCAGCGCACCCCGGCGCCCTGTGGCTGATAGGCAACGAACCGGATGTCGTCTGGCAGGACAACGCCACATCTGAGCAATACGCGACAACCTACGGCATCCTCTATCCCGTCATCAAGGCCGCGGATCCCACCGCGCTGGTCGCCATCGCCGGAGTCAGCCAACCGACGCCGTTGCGTATGGCCTACCTTGATCGCATCCTGGCTGCTTACCGGGCGCAGTACGGCGCGCCGATGCCTGTAGACGTGTGGAATGTGCATGCGTTCATCTTGCGCGAGGAGCGAGGCTCGTGGGGCGTGGGCATACCGCCGGGGATGGCCGTCGAGGCAGGCGCCCTGTATGAGATCATCGACCACGACAATCTGGCTATCTTCAAGCAGCAAATCGTGGACTTCCGGCGGTGGATGGCCGAGCGCGGTTTCCGGGATCAGCCGCTGATTGTGTCGGAATACGGAGTGTTGATGCCCGCCAGCTACGGCTTCCCGGCCGATCGCGTCGCCGGGTTCCTGATCGACACCTTCGACTTCTTTCTGACCGGCCGCGACCTGGAGACAGGCTACCCCGCAGACGACAATCGATTGGTGCAAGCATTCTGTTGGTACAGCGCGGCCGACGTGGTTTACCCTACATCCAATCTGTTCGACCCGGAGACGCACGCACTCACCCCGGTCGGCGAGGTGTTCCGGGCCTATGTGAGTGCGCTGCCGTAGAAACGCAGCGAAGCAGCATTAACGGAGTGGCCGCGCTTTCTGACCTCCGCCCAACCCGATCACCTCCAGCCCCACCTTCGACACCGTAGGCAGATGCAGCAGCATGTTGGCGTAGCTGGCATTGGCCATCGGACACGCGCACTCCTTGTCGTAGATCGACTTGCGCAGCTTCGCCATCCGCTCCCCGAACCAGATCGGCGCCAGGTCGTAGCTCGTCTCGCGCAGATTGCCGACCGGCTCAGCGCGGATGCAGCAGCTCCACAGATCGCCGTTGGGCGCGATATGCGCGCTGGCCCAGCCCGCATAACAATCGATCACCTGCCTGCGCTCATAAAGCACGCGCTTGGCAAGCTGATAGTACTGTGCCCGAAACGCCTGGGTAACCCTGGCGATCCCCTTCACCGGCCGGGAACGCGCCTGCGTGCTCAGAAAATCCGCGATGGGCGCGTAGCTGTCTGGCTCAGGCGTGATACCCCACCCGATCGTGTCCAACTCGACGCGCTCCTCGGCGACCTCGGTAATGTAGGAGTCAGGATCGAGCGACTGCAACCCCGCATAGATCTCGCGGAAGCGCTCCTGGTTGAACCGGCTGACGACGGTGTGGACCGTGAGCACCAGGTTCGGCCGCACCTTCTGCAGCTCCTTCAGCTTTGCCCACGTCGCCATCGCCTTCTCCCAGTTGCCCGGCACACCACGGATATCGTCGTGCTCCTCGCCGATGCCGTCGAGACTCAGATTAAGGCCGATCTGGCTGGTGGGGCACTCCCGGCAGATGCGATCCACGCGTTCAACAACGCGATCGGTGAGCAAGCCATTGGTCGGGATCGTAATCACAGATGGGCGGCAGTGCCGATACGCGCTGATCACCATCTCGTCCAGGTCCTTGCGCAGGAACGGCTCGCCACCGGTGAAAGTGATGTAGAACGGGGTGCGTCCCAGGTTGGCAAAGACCCGGTCCCATTCCTCAACGGTCATATCGTCGTTGGGCTTGCGCCACACGTCGCACGTGCGGCACCTGGAGTTACAGCGAAAGCTGACCGAGACCACGACCGAGAACGGGTACATCCGAGGCCAGCCGGTGCGGCGGAAGCTCCAGTAGAGCGGCAATTTCGGTGCAAGAGAAAGTATTGACATGGGGCTATTATACAGGGCGAAGGGCGAATCAGCGAATGGCGCTCCGCCGCATGCTCATAGTCGATTTTGTCAGGGGTTATTTGGGGAATGAGACCATTCACCCCCCGCTGATCAAATGGATCGCCTGCATCTCCGTGCCATCGGGCACTTCGGTAGTCGCAAAATCCCGCTTCAACACCACCTTGCCGTCGATCTTCACCACGATCATGCGGAAGCTGAACCTGAGCGCGTCGAGCACGTCCTGCACGGTCATGCCAGGACGATACTCGACGTCGTATTGATTGTTGACGTGGATCATGACATCAGGCCTGTGTCGTCAGCGCTTTGAGCAAGTCAATGATGCTCAAACAGGTGCCTGGCACGACTTGGCCATCTGCCAGATGAATATGGTGGGGGAATCCAGCCAGATTCAGAAAGTGTTCCACATTATCCCAACGGCTCCTTAGCTGTTGCCGGCTCGCATCCATCCATTGGTAACGATAGCGTTGGGTGACGCACTCGCCATCTGTCTCCACAAAGTACTCAGCCAGTTCCAAGAAGTCGCCATTAATCAACCGTGCTCGTATGCGGATGTAGCCCCGTTCCGGCTCTACCCATTCCTCGATCACGTCAAAGGAACCTACCAGGCTGCTGGCGATCAACTCAGCCAGGGTGGCGTCTATGTACTCAGCGGGCCTCATGATGCTTGCTCGACCAAACTATCTAGCCGCTTCTGCGTTGCCTCGTGCATGTCCCAGAACACACTCCACTCCACAAAGTCCATCTCATCACCTAATTCGCCGGAGCGAAACCGCCGATAGAATTCCTTGGAAGTCATCCCGTACTGTTGTTCATAAGCTGTCAGACGCGCGGCCAGACGCTGCAGCTCCGCCCGGCATTGGCCTACTTCCAACGCGATAAGCTTGCTCACGGCTTGATCCACCACCTGACTCTGATATCCGCCACGATACAACTCCAGTAAGCTTTTTAGTCGCCCGACTGTCTGAGTTTGAACTGTCATTGCACGCCTCCCCTCGATCGCCGCCCGCCGGCCGCGCACCCTCGCGGCCGATCGGCTCACGAACTCTAGGGAAGATTGTACGCCAGGGCGATTCGTCTGTCAACAGAAAAACGCGAGTCGAGCGCGCCAACCGGCAAAAGTCCGGACACAACCGAACCAGGTATTAAACTCAAAGTGCCAGGCACATCTCACGGCGCCCGGCACTTGAACTTCATCCTTGATCTTTCGTCCTCCGTCCCGCCTACAGCTTCCCCTTCACCACCTCCACCACCTCGGGGAAGTCGATCTCCAGCTTCCGCAGCGTCTCCAACGTCGGCACGCCGTTGGGGGTCCAGCCGCGGCGTTTGTAGACTGCGTCAAGCAAGCCCTCGTACTGCGCCTCGCGATACTGGCGCAGCGCGGTCATCTTCTGCTGCGTGCTCATGCCCGCCGGGTCGATGCCGGCCTTCTGGCGCAACTGCTTGTCGTAGCGCTCCGCACGGCTCTCGTACTCTTCCGCCGTCACCGGGCCGGCTGAGCGGTAGGGGATGGCATCATCGGCGCGCAGGCCGTGCCCCATGCGCAGGTTGAACACGCGCTGGAAGTTGTAGACCCGCTCCGACATGAAGATCAAGTCCTCTTTGGTCACCTCGCGGCCGGTGGTGCCCGAAAAGAGTGCGACGTAGTTCGCCACGTGTTCCGGCACCTTCGCCGGCTCAGCGGTGAGCGCGTTGTCGGCCGGCTCGATGTCGTTCCACGGCAGCTTGCACAGGCCGTTCAACCCGAACCAGGTGCGCCACATCGGGAAGTAGTGCAGCGCCTCGGCCTTATCCTCGAACGTCGGGATCTGGTTGTTCACCATGTCCATGAAGATGAGCCACGCCTCGTCATGCTGCGCGCCCTTGTTGGTCATGCCATAGCCGCCCTGCTGCGCTAAACTCTCCTTGGTCATGTACTCGGAGTACTCCATCCCCTTGTTTTCCATGCCGATGTCCTGGACAAACGCGGGGTCGGCGCCGAAATGCTCGACGAAATAGCCCTTCATGGCGCGCACGCCCATGCCTGCGATCAGGCCGAATCCCTCCCCGCGTGCCATCTGATGCAGCAGCGCCAGCGCCGCATCCGCGTTGCCGAAGCGCAGATCGAGCCCGCCGGTCTTCTCCAGGTCCAGGATGCCCGCTTCGTAGCACTCCATGCAGAACGCGGTCAGGGTGCCGAAAGAGATGGAGTCGATGCCGTAAGTATCACAGTAGAAGTTCAGCTCGATGATGTCGGGCGGGTTGAAGATGCCCAGGTTCGAGCCGCAGCCCGCCACCGTCTCATACTCAGGCCCGTCCACGGTGACGGTATGCCCGGCGTATGGCCCGGTGCGCACGCGGTACCCATCCACTCCCTTCGAACACGCCATCGTGCAGCCGTAAATGCAAGAGTCGGGATGGGTCTGGGTGAAGATGCCATCCCAGACGGTGGACCTGATCTTGGGCATATCCGGGTGGCTGCCAAACTTAAAGTTATGCACCGGCAGCAAATCGTAATCGTCCATGATTTCGACCAGGTGCGCGGTGCCGACGCGGCGCATCCTGTTCTGCTGGTCATCAAAATCCGTGATCTCCTTATTGATGCGCTGCCCCACCGCGCGGATGCGCTTGATATCGACCGGCGCGTTGGCCTCGGCCTTGAGGCCAGCCTTGCGCACGACGATCGCCTTGATCTTCTTGTCACGCAGCACGGTGCCTAGCCCGCCGCGGCCGGCCTGCTTAACGCGCACCTTGCCGCGCTTGGGATCGTACCAACTCACGTTGAGGCAGCCGATGCGGGTATGCTCGCTGCCTTGCCCGGCCGAAACCACCGAGATGTTGCGCTTGTCGCTCGCATCCCGCGCGTACATCCCGGTGAGTTGCTCTGAGACAATGTGCGTGTTGGCCGCTTCCTGCGGTGCGGTCTCAACCGTCACGCGGCCCGCATCGCCGTCAATGAAAATGACCACCTCCTCCGCGGCCTTGCCCTGCACCTCCAGCGCGTCCCAACCGGCGATTTTGAGCAGCGGAGCAAAATACCCGCCGACGTTGCTGTCCACCACGATATGGGTGAGCGGCGAAATGCCCACTACCAGCGACTTGCCGGTGCCGGGGTAGAGGATCGCGCCGGCCAACGGACCAGAGGCGATTACGATCTCATTCTCAGGATCATCCCATTTCGTGTCGGGCCTCACGGCATGCCACAGCCGCCACAAGCCAAACCCCTTGCCGCCGGTGAAGATGCGTTTCATGTCGTCGGTGACAGGGCGGGCTTCGATGTGACCGGTTGCAACGTTAACGTAGAGGGTTTGGCCGGCGTAACCGCGCTCAACCTTGGGGGCGGTATAGTTGAATTCAGCGAGGATGTGATGAGCCAGCTTCATTTCCAGGACAGATTCCAGGGTCGACATTGACGCCTCCGATGAAGAATTCGTAAATCATAGCTTACAGAGCCCGACCGGCCATCAGCCATCAGCCATCAGCCATCAGCCATCAGCCATCAGCCATCAGCCATCAGCCATCAGTGATGATTATACCAGGTCTGGCCCAAATCCTACCATGACTTGCATCATGGGCGCCTGACGCGCCCCCCGAGCTTCGGACTCCCACCATCAGCCGGCAGCAATTCTCAATAGCGGAGCACGGTAGTGCGCAGTCGAAGGGCCCCGGCTCCGCTCAGGATGCTTCAGTTACACTGAGAATTCCTGATCAGCCGGTCCGCCCGTTGACGCAGAGCGCAAGAAGGGGTAAAATCGCAATATCTGCCCTACACTTAAGGAGATAACATGAACAAGCGCTTGACCGTTTTCGCAATGATCACCCTGCTCAGCTTGCTGTTGGCAGCCTGTGCCCCCGCGGCCACTACGCCGGCTCCTGCCCAGGCGCCCGCACCCACTGAAGCGCCGGCCGCCCCGCCGACAGCCGCCCCAGCGCCTACCGAGGCGGCGCCTACCGAGGCAGCGCCTACCGAGGCAGCGCCTACCGAGGCGGCGCCTACAGCCGCCCCGACCGCAGCCCCGGCTGAGGCGCCTGCGGTTGCGCCCACCCTGCACCTGCCCGACCTGGAGGGGCGGACGGTGGTGGCGGTGACGGAGAACGCCTATACGCCGCTCAACTTCGTTGATCCCGCCACCGGTAAGGCGGTCGGCTGGGAGTACGATGCCGTCAACGAAATCTGCCGCCGCCTCAACTGCCTGGTCGACTGGAAGCTCTCCTCCTGGGACGCCATGATCCCGGCCGTCAAGGACGGCCAGTTCGACGTCGGCATGGATGGCATCACCATCAACGACGAGCGCAAGACCCAGGTCGACTTCTCCGACCCCTACATGACCTCCCAGCAGTTCATGCTCGTCCGCGCCGATGAAACGCGCTTCACCGACGCCGCGACCTTCGCCGCCGATGTGAAGCTCCTCATCGGCGCCCAAGCCGGCACCACCAACTTCTACTCCGCCGTCTACAACGTCCTGGACGGCGACGAGGCCAACCCGCGCATCAAGCTCTTCGAAACCTTCGGCGCCTCGGTCCAGGCCCTGCTCGCCGGCGACGTCGACATGGTCCTCACCGACGCCGCCTCCGGCCGCGGCTACGTTGGCGCCAACCCTGACAAGCTCAAGATCATCGGCGAGGCCCTCGGCTCCGAGGACTTCGGCTTCATCTTCACGCCCGGCTCTGACCTCGTCGCCCCCTTCAACGCCGCCATCGCCCAGATGAAGGCCGACGGTTACTTCGACTACCTCAATAACCGCTGGTTCTTCCTGGCCGATCCCGCGGGCAAGGACGTCTACCATGAGTTGCCCGACCTGAAGGGGCGGACGGTGGTGGCGGTGACGGAGAACGCCTATACGCCGCTCAACTTCGTTGATCCCGCCACCGGTAAGGCGGTCGGCTGGGAGTACGATGCCGTCAACGAAATCTGCCGCCGCCTCAACTGCCTGGTCGACTGGAAGCTCTCCTCCTGGGACGCCATGATCCCGGCCGTCAAGGACGGCCAGTTCGACGTCGGCATGGATGGCATCACCATCAACGACGAGCGCAAGACCCAGGTCGACTTCTCCGACCCCTACATGACCTCCCAGCAGTTCATGCTCGTCCGCGCCGATGAAACGCGCTTCACCGACGCCGCGACCTTCGCCGCCGATGTGAAGCTCCTCATCGGCGCCCAAGCCGGCACCACCAACTTCTACTCCGCCGTCTACAACGTCCTGGACGGCGACGAGGCCAACCCGCGCATCAAGCTCTTCGAAACCTTCGGCGCCTCGGTCCAGGCCCTGCTCGCCGGCGACGTCGACATGGTCCTCACCGACGCCGCCTCCGGCCGCGGCTACGTTGGCGCCAACCCTGACAAGCTCAAGATCATCGGCGAGGCCCTCGGCTCCGAGGACTTCGGCTTCATCTTCACGCCCGGCTCTGACCTCGTCGCCCCCTTCAACGCCGCCATCGCGACGATGAAGCAGGACGGCTTCGTGGAGCACCTGAACACGCGTTGGTTCTTTATGTACGACGCAACGGCGAAGTAGCTGCGTATGGGGGTGTGGGAGTATGGGAGACCCCCACACTCCCACACCCCCACACCCCCACACTGCCACACGGAGCGACCCATGTCCCCAACTCCCGCCCCCCGCGAATCACACCTGACGCCGTTCACGAACCGGCTGGCGCGACTGCCGTACTGGCTGTTGGCAGCCATCCTGCTTGGCGCCATCTTTCTCTGGGTGATGGTATCGCAAGCCGGCTATGAAGTTATCCTGAAGGCGGTCGCCCAGGGCGTCTGGGTCACGCTGTACGTCACGCTGATCGCGTACACGTTGGCGATGTTGGTTGGGCTGATGGTCGGATTGCTGCGGGTGTCGCGCAGCCGGATAGCCAGGGAAACCTCGTCGTTTTACGTGGAAATCCTGCGCGGCGTGCCGATGCTGGTGATCCTGTACTACATCGCGTTCGTCGGCGCACCGTCGCTGGTGGCGGGTATCAACTGGATAGGCAAGGGGTTGGTGGGCACGGGATTCCTGGCCGGGCCGGGCACGCCGCTGGCCGAGATGCAAGTCCGCGATCTTAACTTCACCGCACGGGCCATCATCGCGCTGACGATCGGCTACAGCGCGTTCATCTCAGAAATCTTCCGGGCCGGCATCGAATCCATCGGCCGCGGACAAATGGAGGCAGCGCGTTCCCTGGGCATGAGTTACGGCCAGGCGATGCGCCATGTGATCCTGCCGCAAGCGGTCCGCAACGTGCTGCCGCCACTGGGGAACGACTTCATCGCAATGCTGAAGGATTCCTCGCTGGTCTCTGTGCTGGGCGTGCAGGACATCACCCAGCTCGGCAAGGTCTACTCCGCCAGCACATTCCGCTTCTTCGAGACGTATAACGTGGTGGCGTTCCTCTACCTGGTGATGACCGTGGGGCTGGCGCTGCTGGTGCGCGGACTGGAGCGGCGGATGCCCGGCCGGGCCTGATCTAGAGCCAGGCCGCTAGTTCGGAGGTCGAACCTAAAATCAAGTCTGCTTCGCCGAAATCACCGCGCTCGCCGAAGCCACACAGCACGGCCACCGCCAACGCGCCGGCGATCTTCGCTGCGCGCACATCCACATTGGTGTCGCCCACCATCACGCACTGTTCCACCGGCACGCCAAGCTTCTCTGCTGCCAATCGAATCGGCGCCGGATGCGGCTTCAGGCGTTTGGTATTCTCCCGCGTAATCACCGCGCCCACCGGATCGGCCAGGCCGAACTGGGCCAGGAAAGCGGCCGCATCATCAGCGCTGCGGCTGGAGACGATGCCCACTCGGTAACGCTGCGCCAGGGCGCGCAACACATCCGGGGCGCCCGCCACCGCCACAAATTCCTCGCGATCGCGCAGCCCGCCGATTTTTTGCAGGCGACCGCTCCAACGAAACAGCGCGCTGTCCAGGTGCAGTCGATCCAGCAGCGTGATCAGGCCATTCATGAACACTTCAGCGAACATCAGCCAGCGCCGGACCGCACGCTTTAGCCGTTCCGCAGACACCAACCGCTGCAGGAAGGCCAGGCGCTGTACCGCCAGATCCACCAGATGATCATCGGTCTCAGCCAGGGTGCCATCGATATCGAACAACACCGCGCTCACCGAACGCTGGCCGATCAGCTCGTGCCACTGCACCAGGGGATCAGGGAGAGGTGCGGGCTCCGGGAACGGGGGTGCATCGACTAATTTACGGAACGCGTAGCCCAACAACAGGCGGCCGGCCGCAATGACCGGCGCGGCCAGCAAGATGCCCAACACCCCGCCCAATTGGGCGCCGACCAACGCGCCCACGATGACCACGGCAGGATGCAGCCGCACCCGGCTGCCCACCACGCGCGGCAACAGATAGAGATTTTCGATTTGCTGAACCGCAAAGTAAACCAGGCCCACCAGCAACGCGAACCAAAGGTTGGCGATCGGCAGCCAGCTAGAACCCAGGGAGAGCGCGATCGCAACGCCGGGAATGGCCGCCAACCAGGGACCGATGGCCGGTACGAACTCCAACAGACCCGAGATGAGACCCAACGCGGGCGCACTGCGCACGCCCAAGATGCTCAAAGCCAGCCAAATGACCACGCCAATAATCAGCCCAAGGATCATCTGCCCGCGCACAAACGCGTCCCAAATCCTCGCCAACTCGCGCCATAGCCGCGCCAACTCGGGATGCCAGGCCTCAGGTATTGTAGCCGAGACTGCCCGCCCGATTTTGTGGGCATCGCGCACGACATAAAAACTGACAACCATGATGAGAACCAGCCAGACCATGCCGCTGATTGCCCCGCGCAAGACGCCGGCCGCGCCCGTGGCCACCGGCCGCAACCAATTCTGCAAGTTCTGAATCGCGCTCAAATCGGGGGCAAGCATACTGCGCAGCCACTGATTGATCGGCGCATAATAGGGGCCCAGGTCGATGGTCCACGAAGGGGTGAGGACGATCGGTTTCGGGGTGGCTTCCAGCAGATCCTGACCGATGCTGATCAGATTATTGATGAAGCCAATCAACGTGTTGACCAGCGACGGCATGACAACCGCCGGTACGGTCAACAGCAGCACGAGCACCACGATCTCAGAAACGATGACAACGAGGGTCCGCGGCCAACCGGTGCGCCGCAGCACCCAGCCCGCCAGAAGCGACACCAAATAGGCCAGGAAGAAAGCGAGGATCAGAGGCGCCCAAACGACCTGGGTGCGCGCCAACAGCCAGACCGCGCCGATCAACAGGGCGACGACAACCAGTTGTTTGAAAAAAGGATTCCAGCGGGTATTCATGGACAGCAGCAGACGATATCGCGTTGGAATCGATCAGCGAATAGCCCCTATTTCGCCCACAGGCCAGTAGCGAAAGAGGGCGCGGCCCAGGATTTGGTCGAGCGCCACGGGCCCAAAAATACGTGAATCCCGGCTGGCTGAACGATTATCACCCAGCACAAAAACGGAGAACGGTGGAACGATCCAGGAGCGACCACCGCCTTGGGTCTCCTGCGTGAGGTACGGCTCATCAAGCGGCACGCCATCGACGAAGACTTTGCCGTTAGCGAGGGTGATCCGCTCGCCGGGCAAGCCGATCACCCGCTTGATCAGAAGTTCAGGACTGCCGCCAGGATCGTGCAACACAATCACATCACCCCGCCGCGGGCCGTGGAAGTGATAGCTCAGCTTCTCGATCACCAGCCGCTCGTTAGTGTGCAGATTGGGCTCCATGCTCTGACCGTACACGCGCGTCCCTTGCGCCAGGAACACATGGATCAAGAGCGCAATGAGAATAGCCGGCAAGATGGTGCCCAGCAGATCGCGCAACAAAGCCTTCAACCAGCCGCCCCGGCCCGATGGGCGGGGACCATCCGAACGCTCAAACAGAAGACCAGTGTCTGACATAAGATCTCCGTGTATGATCGCACCAGGGCATTGCCCCTTTCACTTGCCGGACAATGCCCTGTGAACGTCACGCTATCGGTTTTCTAGCCCCGGCGCGGCCCGCTGTTGCGGTTGCGATCGCCGCCGCGGGAATTGCCGGAAAAACCGCCGCGCTGGCCGCCGCCGCTGGGACGCCCGCCCCCACCACGGTCATGCTCGCGCGCCTCTTCGGCGGTCCAGCCCTCCAACACCGCTTGCCGGCTGAGGCGGATCTTGCCCGCCGGGTCGATATCAATCACCATCACGGTGATCTCATCGCCAAGCTGCACGACATCCTCAACACTCGGCACCCGGTAGTCAGCCAGTTGCGAGATGTGCACCATGCCATCCACGCCGGGCGCGATCTGCACGAAGCAGCCGTAGGATTCGATACGGACAACCTGGCCAGTATAGATGCGACCGATCTTAATCTCTTCGGTCATTTTCTCGATTTCGGCCAGCGCCAGCTCAGCACCCACGCCCTCAACGCCGGATACGAAGACCGAGCCATCATCCTCGATGTCGATCTTGACGCCGAACTGCTCCTGCAGCCCGCGGATCATCTTCCCGCCCGGGCCGATCACCTTGCCGATCTTCTCCGGGTCGATGTGGGTTGTCAGAATGCGAGGCGCATAAACGGAGAGGCTCTTGCGCGGTTCGGGCAGCACGGCCAACATCTTATCCAGGATGAACAGCCGTCCTTCGCGCGCCTGCGCCAGCGCCTCTTCCAGGATCTGATAGGTGAGACCATGGATCTTGATATCCATCTGCAAGGCATTGATGCCGTGCTTGGTGCCTGCCACCTTGAAGTCCATATCGCCCAGGTGATCTTCCAATCCCTGGATATCGCTCAAGACCGCGTAGCGCAGCCCTGCGCTGGTCACCTCACCATCGGTGATCAGGCCCATAGCGATGCCGGCCACCGGCGCCTTGATCGGCACGCCGGCGTCCATCAAGGCCAGGGTGCTGCCGCACACCGACGCCATCGAGGTGGAGCCATTGGACGACAACGCCTCGGAAACCAGGCGCAGGGTGTAGGGGAAGCTTTCCTGGGCCGGGATCATCGGCTCCAGCGCGCGTTCGGCCAACGCGCCATGCCCGATCTCGCGGCGCTTGGGGCCGCGGCTGGCGCTCACCTCACCGGTAGAGAAGGACGGGAAGTTGTAATGGTGCATGTAGCGCTTGGTCTCTTCAGCGTTGAGGGTGTCCAGCTTCTGCTCGTCGCCGGGTGTGCCCAGCGTCGCGACCGTCAACACCTGCGTCTCACCGCGGGTGAACAGGCCGCAGCCATGCACGCGCGGCAAGATGCCCACTTCGACGTTGATCGGCCGAATCTGGCGGTGCTCGCGGCCGTCCGGCCGGATCTTTTCGCCGAGGATGCGCTCGCGCACCACTTTCTTTTCGATGCTGTCGAATGCCTGGGCCAGCAGTTTAGGTTCGTACGTCTCGCCCTGCGCGGCCAGCAGCGCGGCCTTCGCCTCGCTCAGGGCTTTATATTGCGCTTCCTTGCCGGGGTTCTGCGCGATGGCCGTGCGCACACTGTCGCCCAGCCAGGCGCTCGCAGCCTGCTCAACGGCCGGATCGGACAGCGCCGGGGTGAACGCGAACTTCGGCTTGCCCAATTCGGCGCGCATCTTGTTTTGGAGCGCAATGATCGGCTGCATCGCCTCGTGGCCCAGCTTCAGCGCCTCCAGCATCAGATCTTCGGGCAGCTCGTCCGCGCCGGCCTCGACCATCAAGATGGCATCGGCGGTGCCGGCCATACGCAGGTCAAGGGTGCTGGCTGCCATCTGCGTCACGGTGGGATTGATAACGAACTGGCCGTCAACAAAGCCAACGCGCACCGCACCAATGGGACCCTCCCACGGGATATCGGAAAGCGTCACCGCCGCGCTGGCGCCGATGATGCTCAGAATGTCCAGGTGAATCTCGGGATCCCGCGCCAGGGCGGTGACGATCACCTGCACCTCGTTCATCATCCCCTTGGGGAAAAGCGGGCGCAGCGGCCGGTCCACCAAACGGGAAACCAGGATGGCCTGATCGCTGGGGCGGCCTTCGCGGCGTTGAAAACTGCCGGGGATCCGGCCCGCAGCGTAAAGGCGTTCCTCATAGTCCACGCTGAGCGGGAAGAAATCCACGCCCTCGCGCGGCTTCGAACCGCAGGCCGTCGCGAGGACCACCGAATCGGCCGAACGGACGGTGACTGCACCGCCGGCTAGCTTGGCGAGCGTGCCGGTTTCCACCGAAATCTCGCGACCGCCGATATTTACTGTATAGATGTGCTGTTGCATGATGTCCTTTGAACCTCTTTCTGAAACGTCTTGCCGGGGCATGATCGGCGCACGCCGCACCCCGCCAAATAACACGCCGGGAGGTTCAGGAGCTGGGGAGTGTGGTCGAGCCGGGATCTCGACCACACTCCCCAATTCCTGCGCCTCCGCACGTGTGCGTGTCTCCTAAATGCTAAACGAGTAGATACGACACGTCGCATCTACTCGTCCATAGTACCGCTTACGATTGTGCCATTTGCCTGCGGTTGCTCGTCGCCTCAACGTCTACTTGCGAAGGCCAAGCCGCGCAATGAGCTCCTTGTAGCGATCCGGATCCTTGCGACTGAGATACGCCAAATGGCGCCGGCGCTGGCCGACCAGTTTCAACAGACCGCGGCGCGATGACTGATCTTGCTTGTGCGTCTTCAAGTGATCAATCAGCGAATTGATGCGCGTCGTGAGGATTGCGACCTGCACCTCAGGCGACCCCGTATCACTTGCGTGTACGTGGTATTCCTGGATGATGGCGCCTTTTTCATCTTTCGAAAGAGCCATTTTCCCTACACTCCTTTGTTGATGAACCGGAACACCGCTGGAATACCTCGGCGCATGTTCCAGTTTAGAATACGAAAAAGAGTATACCATGATCCAGGCCGGCAAGCAAGTTGACGGGTGACCGTATCAGGAATTCCACATGTAAACGGGAGGCATCCTTCGACTGCGCACGGTGATAGTGCCGCCGTGCTCCGCTCAGGATGCTTGCCTGTCCGTACATTTGGAACTGCTGGTGTCAGTATGCTGTGTCACTCGGATCCTGTTAAGCTCGTGTTGTCTGCGCCGCGAAAAATAGCTCAAAAGCCTCTCGCAAACGCTGTGTGAGCATCCCTACACGACCGCTCCCAACCGGACGGCCGTCGATCGCAGTGACGGGCATGATGTGCCGGCTGGTGCTGGTAATGAAACACTCCTGCCAGCCGGGCATCTCTGCAACCGGCAGCCGTGCCTCCTGCAGCGGCAGACCCTGCTGCGTCGCACACATCAGCGTGATATCGCGCGTGACACCGGCGAGAACATCATGTCGCGGCGGCGTGAGCACGCAGCCATCCACCACCGCAAACAAATTGCTGTTTGAGCCTTCGGTCAGGAAGCCCCGGCTGTGCAACAGCGCCTCGTGGACCCCGGCAGCTCGAGCCAGGCGCTGCGCCATAAAGCTCGAAAGCGTATTCAACGACTTGGCTTGCGGCAGATAGCGCTGCGCCTCGAAGGTTATGGCCGCGACCCCCAGGGCGTAATAATCGGGGGGATACACAGTGGGCGGCTGGGGCCAGATGTAGGCGCTGGCTGCGCCCCCGTTCTCATCACCTAAGACAAACAGGCGAAGGGTGCACTCAGCCATACCGTTGGCCGCCAGAACCTCCTCGATCCAGCGCGTCATGGTGCTCAGGCTGGCAGGCAGGACCAATCCCAGGATGTCGGCAGAGTGCGCGAGCCGATCAAGGTGAGCTCTCTCGGCGAACGGTGCACCGCGCACCACTTGCATCGACTCATAGACGCCATAGGCGCCGTAGATGGCAGGATTGAAGACGGAGATATGCGCCTGCGCCGATGGAATCAACTCTCCATTGCGCGAAACATAAGCCGGCGTGAACATACAGATCGCTCCCAGGCAACAAATACCGGGCCGCGGCCCGGTAGCTGCCAGTCTAGCATCAAGACGCGGAATTGTCCAGGTTATTCAGCGCGCCTGGGCGCCCATCAGGGAGAAGATCTCATCCAACGTAGGAGGTGATTCGATAGAACGATCACGCGCACAGTTCAGGCCCGCTGCTGCGCAGGCAAACTTCACCTTATACTCCAGCGACCATTCGGGCTGCAGCCATGCGTAGATGATGCCGGCCTTGAACAGGTCACCGGCGCCGCTGGTATCGACAATCCGCTCGATTTCGTACGGCTCTACGCCAAACGGCGCGCCATCCGCGCGCACCACCAGCACCGGCCCCGGCCCGTCCGTCACAATGATCACACCCGCACCCTGCTGCTGCAATTCCAGCGCATGATCGTATTCATAGGTGCCTGGAAAATTGCTTTGCAGCCAGGCATTGGAGATGACCACAACGTCACTGAGGCTCGCTAGCGGATATTGGGGCCAGATGGCATCGGCCGAAATCACCGTGCGCTGAAACTGCCGCGCAACGCCTGCTGCACGATCCCGCTCGTCCCGGCCGTAGGCATCCACACTCAACACCCTGGCCTGCTGCATCATGGCAGGGCTCAGCTCATCCTTAGGCGTCTGATCGTACCCATACGCGATGCGGCTGCGTTCGCCATCGGCCGTCACCAGGATACGCGAAAAGGGGGTCGACACGCCGCTGCATTGCCGGATGTAACGGGTGTCGATCGTGGGATAGCGTTTCAGCTCAGACAGGATAGACTCGCCCTTGCGGTCGGTGCCGATGAAATTGCCCGCCACCGCCACCCGCAGGCCCCACAACGCCAGCGGAACAGCGACTTTCAGCGCCTCACCGCCCAACTCATCGTATTCGTAAAGCGCGGGAGCATCGCGCCGCGGGGTCGGCAGATGCGCTAACCGAGTCACATTTTCGAGGCTGATGGTTCCATAACACATCACATCGAAACAAGCATCATCGTCAACCATAGCGGTCACATGCTCCCTGGCGCCGATCAGCGATAGTCGATCAGATCGTTGACCACGTACAATATGCCCGTCCAACGCGCCCGTCCATCGACTGACCCGAACAACAGAAACGCATCGTCGTTCTGGTTCGCGCCCCAACCGGTGCTGTACACCACATGCAACACATCATCCGGCCAGGTGATCCGGTCGCCCAATAAGCCGCGGGCATTCACACTGAAATCGAGCCTGGGGCTGGCTGACTCTTGGCCATAGAGCCATAGCATCGCGATGGCCTGCTGAGCCGACATGTCGGCCAACTCTGATTTGAGCCCACCCGCACCGAATCGGAACTGCGGTGACATCAGCGCTGCCAGCATCACGGGGTCCTTCAGGGAAATCGCCGTCTCCATCTGCTCCAGCAGCGCATCGATATCGAGTCCCTGGATCGCCACCGTCACCGAGCTGAGATGCTCTATGGCGCCGTCGCGCGGGCTCTCCGTGAACACCTGAACGCGGCCTGGCTGGCTGTTGAACGGCACAGTGAACGGCACCGTCACCGTGAACGGACCGCGCGCGCCCATCTCGCCCGCGATGCTGCCTGTCGCAACGCCGATCTGCGCGCCGCTGCCATCCAGCACGGCCGCCACCACCGTCTGCTCGAACGGCGACGATGCCATGCCGGACACGGTGATCGGACTTGTGATCGTCATCCCACGGCTGGGGCTGATGATCACGATCTCCTCGCAAGGACAAGCCATCGCCGTCGTCGGGATCGGCGTGGCGGGCAGCGGTATCCGCAGCACCTGGCCGACGTAGATGCGGGCAGGATTGGTGATCCCGTTGGTGTTCGCGATGTCCCAGAGGTCGATGCCGTACCGCTGTGCGATCGCCGCTAACGTCTCGCCGCGCTTGACGATGTGCATGATCGTATCGGATGAGGCAGATGGGGTTGCGGCGGCCTGCAAGCCAAGGCTCCGGCCCATCTCCTGCGCCGCGCCGTCCGCGACACCATCGCTGCTGTGCGCCCACGCGACGATTGCCGTGGCCGCCAGCAGCAGAACCACGCTGATGAGAAGCCAACGAATCAGAAACCTGCGCATCTCACCCTCCTTCATGGGCACGTATGAACGCAAGGCTTTTCTCGGCCACCCACTGCCAATGCACGTCGACAGTGATGCAGTGGCCCGAATCATCCAGGGTCAATAGTTGTTTATCGTGAGAACCGATGCGCTCAAAGGTGCGGCGCGCGCTCTCCGGATGGATCGACCTATCACCGCAACTGTGGATAATCAAGGCCGGGCAGGTAACCTTGGCGAGATTCCAGCGCACGCGCAGCATAAGCTTGAGAAGCTCCGCGGCCGCGCCCGCCGGATCGACGTCATAGCACCAGATTTGGCGGTCAGCCTCCGGATCGACCAGGTCGCTGTCGCCGGGCTTCGGCTGCGCAGCCACAAAGTATCTGCCCAGGGGAGCAAGATAGATGAGCCGGTTTCGCACCCACGGCGCGGGAGAATACAAGATGATGCCCGGAAGGTCCGGGTGCCGGCGAGCCAGATACAACGTCAGCAGGGAGCCCATCGACAGGCCGGCGACGAATACCGTGCTGCACTGCGCCCGCAAATCAGCCAGCGCCTGTTCCACATGCGCCGTCCAGTCCGTCCAACGACAGCGGTTCATCTCCTCCGGCGTGGTCCCGTGTCCTGGCAGCCGTGGGCCGGACACGGTCAAACCGGCCGCATGCAAGCTATCGCCAATCCGGCGCATCTCGGTCGGTGAGCCGGTGTAGCCGTGGATCAACAAGACCCCGGTCGGACCGCCTGGCAGGAAAAATGCAGAAGGATCAAGATGGGCATGTTGCGTCATTGCACATCTCCTGATTGTGAGGGATATTCTAGCACACTGTGTTGTCGATGGAAAGCGCTCCGGTCAGGCATACATCTCCGGCCTGCGATCGACAAAGAGGTCATTGCACGGCGTCACCCGCTTGTCATCGGCCAGCGCGGGATCGATCTCAACCAACATGACGGCATCCCCCTCGACCGGCGCCTGACACAACCGGTTGCCCCGCGCATCGATCACCTGAGATGCGCCGGTGAAGGTGAGCGCGCGGCCGTCAGGCAGCGTCTCCCCCCCATAGCGATTCGTGGTAACGGCGAACACGCGGTTCTCCAGGCAGCGCGTCACCATCGCGGTCTGACAATGCGGCAGCACCAGGTTCGCCGGATGCGCGATGACTTGCGCGCCGCGCAGCGCCAAAGCCCTCGCCGATTCCGGGAAATACCAATCGAAGCAGATCATCATCCCGATGCGCACGCCGGCATGCTCGAAGACGCGAAAGCCGGTGTCGCCCGGCAAGAACAGCCCCTTTTCATCGTGAAACAAATGCGTCTTGCGATAAACCTGCACAACGCCCGCACCGTTGACCGCAGCCGCGGAATTATAGAGCCCTTCCTGCGCCCGCTCGGCAAACCCGGTGACGATGACGCCGCCCATCGCTCCGGCCAGGCGCTGCACGGCGGCCAGAAGCGGACCCGATCCGTCGGCCGGTTCAGCATGCGGCGCCAGGTCGGCCGGCGACAGATACATATAGCCGGAGTTGGCCAACTCCGGCAGCACCAACACATCGGCCCGCACGTCGTGCAACAGCGCTTCCACGGCCGCGATGTTGCCTGGGATGTTATGGCGTTGTGGTGCGAACTGGGCAAAACCCACTGTGAACATGTCAGCTTTCCCCCAACAGAACGCACGTCCAGACGATCAGCGGTCGCTACACCCGCCGCCAGGTGACTTTGTGTGCGGCCGGATCATACAACGCATAGCAGACGCCGCCGCCATCATGCGGATCCCCTACGCTGCCCACGCCGATCAGCCAGCGCTCATCCGCCTGGATTACAAGCTCCGTCCTGGAGCCATCCACACGCACCGGCGCGCTGCCCAGCGTCCAACACCACGCCTCCTGGCAGTGGGTGTGACCGTGGAAGAAAACCGCCTGGCCCGCCGCCTCCAACTCCGTCAAGGCCGCCCAACGCGCCTCTTCGGAGCGCTGCAGGGAAGGAAAAAGCTCGGTCCAATGCAGCGATCGCGCCCGCAGATACTCCACCACCTGCACGATCTCCAGCCCGGTGGGCCAGACGAGGCTGGCGTGCGCAGCACAAAAGCCATCGGCCTGCGCCAACGCCGGCCACCGCATCACCCAATTACGGTAAGATGCGGGCAGTCCTCGTAGCCCGGAAGCCTCCCAATTGCCGAACACGCACCTGGCCTCGGCGGCATCCAGTAGATCCAGCGCATGAGTGCTGCCGATATCGCCGAGGGCCAGAATCGTCGTCGCGCCCTGGCCGCGGGCATCGGCCAGGGCGCGCGCCAGGCGATCGCCCCGACCATGAACATCTGAGAGAATCGCCCAGAGTGCCACTACTCACCAACTCAGTAGGATATCTGCGAGCCTGGTCGCTGTTCCACAGCAACATATGATACCATTTGCAGCCGGGAAGCACAAAGGTGAAAAAACCTCAAGCAAAAGAATGCCCCCTTTCCGGTGTTGCTGGAAGGGGGGCAGAGGATGAAAGCGTGATGTTTAGAACGGCAGCGGGGGTTGATGAGGCGGCCGGCGGTTGGCCAGGGTGACAAACTGCGCAGCGCGGTCTGCCCGCGCGCCGAGCTTGCGCAAATCACCGAGTTCGCGCAGCTTGCTGATACGCCGCGCGTCCACGATGGCCCTGGCCGATCTCGGTCCGATGCCGGGCACACGCATCAGTTCCACCAGCGGCGCGACGTTGACCTCCACCGGAAAACACTCAGGGTGCGCCTCGGCCCAGGCAGCCTTCGGGTCAAGATCGACGCGCAGGCAGCCCTCCGTATCGAACGGCAGCTCCTCCGCGCTGAAGCGATAGTAGCGCAGCAGCCAATCCGCCTGGTAGAGGCGGAACTCGCGCGCGGGATCCGTGGGAGCTGTGTCCTCCAGTGGCGTGCCCCTCACCGGCGAAAATGCACTGTAGTACGCCCGCGCCACCCCGGCCTCGCGGTAAAGCATCTGCGCCGTCGCGAGCAGCTCCCGGTCGCTTTCGCCCCCCGGCCCCACCACAAACTGGGTCGACAGCCCCAGCCGGGCCTTCCCCCAGGTAGGGGCAGGTCTTGCACCTGCCCCCGTCCTCGCACCTGCCCCAACCCCGCCGCTCCAGGCATCCTGAGCGGAGCCCGGCGCCGTCTGCCGGGCGAAGTCGAAGGATGACGAGGCGAAGTCGAAGGACGCCGCTGCCATCTTACGTCGGATCTCCGCTGCCGTGCGCAGCGGACTCACCAGTTCCGGCATGTTCTTCATCGGCGCAAGCGCAGCCAAAGCCGCGCGCGTCGGCGCCTCCAGGTTGGCCGACACACGATCAGCCAGCGCCACGGCCCGCTCGATGTGCGCCGCCTCCGCGCCGGGCAACAGCTTGAGATGGATATAGCCGCGGAAGCCGTACTTCAGCCGGACCAGCTCCACCGTTGCCAGCATCTCGTCCATCGTCCGGTTCGTGCCTATCACGCCGGAGCTCAGGAACAGGCTCTCCACCAGCCCGGCGCGATACATCAGATCGAAGCTGTGCGCCAGCTCGTCGGGCGTCAGATGTGCGCGCTGAAAATCGCGGCCCGCGCGGAACGCGCAGTAGTTGCAGTTGTTCTGGCAGGAGCTGGTTTGCAGCACCTTGAGGGTAGCTTTACGTTCGCCCCACGGCGTTGTCAGGTGGGAGACGCAGGGGAGCACACGAGGATCAGGCGCGGCGCCGGTCTCCGGCGCGAAAAACCCGCGGCCCTCGACAACCGCATCCGTCGCCACCACGCTGCAATCATCGTAGCGCGCCGCCGCACCCAACAGGTTCAACTTCTCGCGCGTATCCATGATGGCCTCCGTTGAATGACAACTGCATTATACGAACAATTGTTCGTAATGTCAAGTGTCACCCAATCGCCACCCTAGACCCATCCGCCGTCTTCACCACATCGATCCGCGCGGGAAACAGATCCTTCAGCTCCTCGATGTGCGTGATCACAAGGATGCGCTCGAAATCATCCTGGATCGAATTGATCGCCTCGACCACCAGCGCTCGGCCCTGTGAATCCTGGGACCCGAAGCCCTCGTCGATCACCAGCGTCTGGAGCTGCGCGCCGGCGCGGCGGGCCAGCAGCTTGCTGATCGCGATGCGCAGCGCCAGGTTCGCGCGAAAGCTCTCACCGCCGCTGAAGAGCTCGTAAGCCCGCGGCCCCAACTCATCCGCGATGATGATATCCAGCGTCTCAGCCACGCCGCCCGTCACCTTCTCGCGCTGGGTCTCCAGCCGCAGGCTCATCCGCCCCTCGCTCATGCGGGCGAGCAGCCGGTTGGCCTCGGTCTCCACCTCGGGGATGGCGCTCTCGATGATCATCGCCTGCACCCCCTTCTTGCCGAACGCCTCCCGAAGCTGGGTGTAGATGCTCAGCTCGGCGTTGACCCGGTCGAGATCAACGAGACGCGCCGCGCGGCGCGCTTCAAGCGCAGCCAGAGCGTTGATCTGTTGGAGCGCTGCGCCCTCTTCCAGCCTGGCCCGGCGCTCGATCTGCGCGGCGCGCTCAACATCGGCGTCGGTTCGCCTGAGCGCGGCTTCAAGTTGCGCCAAATCCGCCACCGCAGCCGTCAGGCGCTCAGCTTCGGCCTGGTCGTCGGCCAACTCGGCCGCGCGGCGGGCCTGTTGCGCCGCCAGCGCGTCCACGCGGCCGCGAGCATCGGCAATGCCATCCAATGCGGGCAGCAATTTCCGGCTGTAGAGCGCCTCGAACTGTTCAAGATGCGCGGCCTGCGCCCGGACCGCCTCATGGCCGGCCGCATCGTAGCCGATTTCTGCGAGCTGCCCCTGGACCTGCGCCAACGCCGCGCGCTCAGCGTCGGCGTAATCGCCGGCTGCCAGCCGCGCGGCAAGCTCGGCGCTTTGTGTCTCGACGCGGGCCTGCTCGTCTGCCGCGGCCAGGCCGTCGGCGACCGCGGCCTCGGCCTGGGCGGCCTGGCGCTGCCGCGCATCGCGGGCGCGCAGCTCGCGGGCAAGCGTCGTATCCTCATCCTCCAGCAGCACTCTGCGCTCGACCAACGCCTTATGGTTGGCGCCGGTTGCCTTGAAGCGCTCGGCCAGCGCTTTCCGCTCCCCGGACAACTCCGCCAGCATCCGGTCGCGCTGGTCGGGAGCCAGCGGCTGCTGGCAAAGGGGACAGACGGCTGACTCGGACGCGGTCATCATATCGATTTTGTCCCGGACCGCCTGGCCTTCTGCCTTCAGCCTGTCACCTTCCACCTTCAACGCCGCGGTCGCTTCGCCGTTCTCGCGCAGCTCGGCCGCGATGGCATCACGCCGCGCCTGCTGCGCGGCCATATGGTCCAGGCTAGCCCGCGCTTCGGCCAGGAGCGCAGCCTGTGCTTGCCCCGCGGCGGCCTTGCGGCCCAGTTCAGCTTGCCGGTCAGTCAACCGGCGGTGATCCGCTTCCAACGCCAGCCGGGCCTGATCCACCGCCAACCGCGCCCGATTGAGCTGCTCGCCGGCCTGGGTGTGGCGGAGCAGGCGCGCGTTCCAGGCCGCATCGTCGGCGCGCGCGCGCTGCAGTTCGGCCCAGCCTGCCTCGATCTCGTCGCGCCGCGCCAGCACCGCCTCAAGCTGCGCCAGCCTCGCTTGGGCCGCCGCAAACTGGCTGCGCCCCTCGGCCAGGTCGCGCTCCGCGCGCGCCAGCCGATTGCGCAGATCCGCAAGTTGTCGCGCCTGTGCCTGGCGCTCCTGGTGCGCCAGCCGCGCCTTCCCCTGCTCCACTTCGGCAGCTTTCACAGAGGTGGCAGCAGCAGCGGCCGTCGTTCGAGCGCTCTGCAAGCGCGCCTCATACTCGCTCCGGCGTCCCAGCTCAAGGTCGACGCTCGCGATCTCGCCGGCAATGCGCGCGGCCTGGTCCTTGCGCGCCTGCGCCTCATCCTTGGCCCGCGCCTCGTAAAGATCATAACGCGCCAGGCCCAAAATGTCGGCCAGGATCTGCTTGCGCTCGCTGGCAGTCTTCACGGTAAAGGAATCAGCCTTGCCCTGGAGCAAGAACGCCGAATTGACAAAGGTATCGTAATCCAGCCGCAGCGTCCGGATGATCAACGCCTGCCGCTCGTTCAGCCCGCCTTCGTCCAGGAGCTGCCAGTCACCATCCTCTGCGCTCGCAGCATCCTGAGCGGAGTCCGGCGCAGTCTGCCGGACGGAGTCGAAGGATGCTGCCCCTGATGACCGCTCCGCAAGCGCCCTTCGACTTCGCTCCGCTCCGCTCAGGGTGCTTGCTCCGCTATTCCAAACATAAAAATGCAGGTCGCTCTGGCCCCGCCCCTTCTTGCTCCGCTGCCGCCACACGCGATAACGCTGCGGGCCCAGGCCGAACTCCAGCTCGACCCACATCTCGGCCTCACCCAGCGCGATCAACTCATCGTCGCGCCGCGCCCGCGCGCGGCCCCACAGCGCCCAGGTCATCGCGTCCAGCAGCGCGGATTTTCCATGCCCGTTCTCGCCCGCCAGGCACGCCAGATGGATGCCGCCGAAATCAAGGCTCTGTTCTTCGCGGTAACACATGAAATTCCGAAGACGGAGTTTATGTGGAATCATAAGTCGCTTTTCCTGAACCACTCTCCAGCCTTCACCACATCCGCGTTTCCGCCGCCCAAGATCACACCCACGCGTTTTCCCTCGACCGGATGCCGGTGGTTGAACACCGCGGCCAGCCCCAGCACACCGGTCGGCTCGACTACCAGCTTGAGCCGCGTCCAGACGAAGTGCATCGCGCGAATCAGGTCATCATCGCTCACGGTCAGCATTTCGTCCACATACTGCCGCACCAGTGGGAAGGTGTACTGTCCGAGGTAGGGCGTCCGCGCACCGTCGGCGATGGTGTCGGGGTTGTGAACGGTCTGGAGCACACCGGTCTGGAACGAACGAGTCGCATCGTCACCCGCCTCCGGTTCGACGCCGATGACCTTGCAGCCGGGCGACAGGTGTTTGGCCGCGATCGCACAGCCGCTCAGCAGTCCGCCGCCGCCGCACGGCACGAACAGATAGCCCAACTCCCCCGCATCCTCGATCAGCTCCTTGGCCGCCGTGCCCTGGCCCGCGATGATGTGCGGGTGATCATAGGGCGGGACCAGGACGTAGCCGTGCTGCTCGGCCAGCTCGTGCGAGATTGCCTCGCGCGACGCCGTCTGCGGATCATAAAGCACGACTTCGGCGCCGTAATCGCGCGTCGCGGCCAGCTTTTGCGGCGGCGCGTCCTGCGGCATCACGATAGTCGCATGCACGCCCAGGATCTGGCATACCAGCGCCAGCGCCTGGGCGTGATTGCCCGACGAGTGGGTGATGACGCCGCGGCCGCGTTGCTCTGCGTTCAGCCGGCTCACCGCATTGAACGCCCCGCGAAACTTGAATGCGCCGACGCGCTGCAAATTCTCGCACTTCAAGAACATGCGGTTGCCGCACGCCGCATCCAGCAGCCGCGAAGTCGCCATCGGGGTGCGGTGCGCCGCGCCGCTGATCCGCTCGGCCGCAGCAGCAACATCATCATAGGTCACAGGTACGCTCATTCTGTCCCCTTAAACACCAAACGCCGATCGGCCTGATCAACAAGATCGTGCTAATCAGGCCAATCTGCGTCCTGACTCCATCAGAACCCCTGCAACTGACTCAGATCTGCGATCCCGTCCGGCAGCGCCGCGATGCGCTGCACCAGCGCCAACCGCGCCTGCCGCACCGCCGGATCCTCGGCCATCACCAGCACGTCGGTGAAGAACCGATTGATCGGCGCCTGCAAGTCACGCAGAACAGCCCCCAGCCCAGCCACATTCCGTGATTCGCTGATTCGCTGACTCGCCGGCTCGCTCGCCTCATACAGCCCCTTCGTCGCCGGCTCGGTGTAGTATTCGGGCGCCAGCGCATACACTTCCGGCAGCGCGCGCACGATGCGCTTGCAGCGCGCGTACGCGGTGAAAACGTCACCCCAGTCAGGCGCCTGAACCAACGCCGCCAGCGCCTGGCCGGCCGCGGTCGCGCGGGCCGGGTCATGCGCCTGCTCGGCCAGCACTGCGCTCACCACGTCATGCGCCAGTCCCTGGTCGCGCAGCCAGACGTAAAGCCGATCGCGGATGAAGCCCAACACATCCGCCAACACCTTGTCGGTGACGGCCACAGGCATCAAGTCGGCCGCCGCCTGCAGCGCCGGCCGCAGATCGAACGGCTGCGCCAGCCCGGCCAACCCCTGCACCAGCCCCAAAGCATCACGCCGCAATCCGAACGGGTCAGCCGTGCTGGTGGGCGCCAGGCCCACGGCGAACAGCCCAACCAGCGAGTCCAGCCGGCTGGCCATCCCCAGCGCCAGCCCGGGGCGGCTCTGCGGCAGCGCATCGCCCTGGCCGCGCGGCAAGTAGTGCTCAAAGATCGCGTCCGCCACCGCCTCCGGCTCACCGGAAAGCCTGGCATACTCGCGGCCCATGATGCCCTGCAGCGAGGTCAGCTCCACCACCATCTGCGTCGCCAGGTCACTCTTGCAGAGTGCTGCCGCGCGGCCGGTCGTCGCCAGCTCCTCCGGGTTCAGGCCCAACATCCGCCCCACGGCGGGAGCGAGCTGCTCCACCCGGTGCACCTTGTCCAGCATCGAGCCCAGCTTCTCCTGGAAGGTCAGCGTGGCCAGCCGGGGGGTGAAGTCCGCCAGCTTGCGGCTCGTGTCGGCCTTGAAAAAGTAATTCGCATCGGCATACCGGGCGCGGATCACGCCCTCGTTGCCTGCCCGGACCACTTCGGCGTACGCCGCGCCGCCGTTACGCACCGTGATGAAGTAGGGCAGTAACTTGGCAGATTGGTAACCTGGTAGATTGGTGGCTTGGTCTCCCGATCTGCCTCCTGCCCAATCTACCAATTTGCCAACTACCGGGAAATAGCGCTGGTGCTTCTTCATGACCGTGATCAGCACTTCCTTGGGCAAGCGCAGATACTCGGCCTCGAAGCTGCCGAGGATCGCCGTTGGCTGTTCGACCAGATCGGTTACCTCGTCCAGCAGACCCGCATCGTCCGGCACGATGCCGCTGGCCTCGGCAGCCAGCGCCTTGATCTGCGTCTGGATGATCATCTGGCGCTCCCCGCGGTCCACTACGATACCCTGGCTCGCCAGCAGCGGCAGATAGGCATCCGCGTTGGCCACTTCGAGCTCAGGGGATCCCGCCGAGCGCGGCCCACTCGTGGTGCGGCCTGCGATCAGCCCGGCATATTCGAACGGGATCACGGCATCACCGAGCAGTGAAACCAGCCAGCGCACCGGCCGCGAAAACGCTACATGGGTCGCGTTCCAGCGCATGGTCTTGCCGAACTTGATGCCCGCCACCAGGCCCGGCAGCGCCTCAGCCAGGACTTCCGGGGTGGGCCGCCCTGCCCGGCGCACGACCGCATAGACGTATTTCGGCTGGGGCCGGTCTCCCTGGCGTGCGCCTTCCTCGCGCACCTCGAGCGCCTCCACCGGCAAGCCGTACTTGCGCGCGAAGCCCACCGCCGCAGGCGTAGCCGCGCCCGCGGCATCGAAGGCGCGCTCGGCCGGCGGTCCCTTCACCACGGTCTCCTCATCCGCCTGACCCGCCGCCAGGCCGCGCACCAGTACGACCAGCCGCCGCGGCGTGCCCGAAACGTAAATCGACTCATAGGCCAGTCGCAACTCGGCCAACAACTTCGGCGCCGCAACCTTCAGTTGTTCGATCGCATCCACCAAATCGTGCGCCGGCAGCTCCTCGGTGCCGATCTCTAGCAGATAAGCTGATGGCTGATGGCTGATCGCTGATTGCTGATCACTGATCGCTGATCGCTGATCGCTGACGGCTGGCTGCTCCGCCAACCACGGATACTCCTCATGCTCCCGCTGCTCCACGTATGCCACCGAAACCTGCCGCGCCAGATCGCGCATTTTGGCGAAATAGTAGGCCCGCTCAGTGACGCCGACCGCCCCGCGCGCATCCAACAGATTGAAGGTATGCGAGCAGCGCAGCACGTAATCGTGCGCCGGAATCACCAGCCTGTGCGCCAGGCAGTTCTTGGCCTCCGCATCAAACAGATCATACATCGCCTTCAGGCGGGACACATCGGCGATCTCAAAGTCATACTTGCAGTGCTCGATCTCCGGCTGCTTCAGCACGTCGCCGTAGGTGCGCCGGCCATCCCAATCGATCTGCCAGACCTCCTTCACCCCCTGCAGGAACATCACGATGCGCTCCAGGCCATAGGTGTACTCGATCGGCACCGGCTCCAGCGGATAACCGCCTGCTTGCTGGAAGTAAGTGTATTGGGTGATCTCCAGCCCGTCCAGCCAGACCTCCCACCCGAGGCCCCACGCGCCCAACGCGGGCGACTCCCAGTTATCCTCCACGAAACGGATGTCATGCTGGTTCCGGTCGATGCCGATCGCTTCCAAGCTGCGCAGGTAGAGCTCCTGCGAGTTGGCGGGCGCCGGCTTCAGGATCACCTGAAACTGCGTGTGCATCTGCATCCGGTTCGGGTTCTCGGCGTAACGGCCATCGTCCGGCCGGTAGCTCGGCTCAGCGTAGGCCACGTTCCACGGCTCAGGCCCCAACACGCGCAGCACGGTCGCCGGGTTTCCCGTCCCCGCGCCCACCTTCTCGCTGTACGGCTGCCAGATCAGGCAGCCCTGCTGGGCCCAGTATTCCTGCAGCCGCATGATCACTTCTTGAAAGGATAAAGGCTTAGACATTTCTCCCACCTCATAAAAAGAAAAACCGGCACTCAGTCAAGGCCGGCGTAACACACCACACTGGAGGAGCCGAGGCGCATCAAACCGCAAGCGCACGCGGCCAACCCTGCAAACCGACTCGGTCTTGGCAGCTTTCAGCCATCTGGCCGCAGAGCGCCGGGATCATTCCCGCCGGCGCCTGCGGCCCGGTACCCGAGCCAGGCAGGGCAAAAATGCGCAGGTGCTCACAACAAAACGGCGTGAAAATCATGCCCAAATGATACCCTGGCCGCGGACTTTCGTCAAGACGGACGCGCGAACGCGAGGATAATGGGCCCTAAAGTATCTGGATGGGCGGCTTTAGCCGGTCTCCTGGCCTTCACGGTCGTGCACCAAACCGGCTCAAGCCTCAATTCCTGCACGCGAGGGCATCAAAGAGGCCGCGGCTATCCGCGTTCATCCGCGTTCATCCGCGTCCCATTGGAGCCCAGACGCCCGCGTTCCTCGTCCTGCCGCGCGTGATAGCGCGCCAACATCGCACTCGCCTCCGCCAGATCGTCGTAACGACCATCCGCCTTCGCCTGCCCCCGCGCCAACGCCGCCTCCACATCCACGCCGGTTTGGTATGCCACCTTGAAAAGGAACACAAAGACGTCCGAAAGCTCCTCCTCCAGGTCAGCATGCAGCTTCTCAGGGCTCTCGGCCTCCTTGTAGCCCTCCCACTGCAGCATCAGCCGGGCCACTTCGCCCAGCTCCTCCAGCGCGTGGATCAAGGTATGCGCAGGCGAGACCTGATCCCATCCCCGCGCCTTATCCCACGCTTCAAGCCATTGTTGATACTCACGGATTTGCATCAGGGCCTTCCAGGATGCGATGTCTGTGCGCTCTCTACGGAGTCGTTCCGACAGAAGGTATGCTCGATCCACTGGCGCGTCCCGGCGGGAAAAGGTCGCTCCAACCAGAGATGTTCGGTCGCTTGCTCATCCTCGCCAGCCGGCACGCTGGCCGCCGGCCCATCACGGCCAACATCTACGAGCCTGTAGGCATAGCTGGTCGCCGTGGATGCCCGCATGAAAACTACCGCGCCCACGATCAACAATCCGATCTGCCAACCTCTCTTCAACACACTCTCCAACACAAATAGGCGCGATCGCTCCCGTGCCTGCCCCTTCACCCGGCCGGCTGCACCAACGCCACGCGCAGCTTCTCCAGAAACGTCGCCGAGCGCAGCGTGCGCTCCAGGTGAAAAACGATGTAGCGCCCCAGCAGCCCCTCCACCTGGCTCGCCACCTCCGGGCTCAACTGCAGATGGGCCACCTGCTCCCAATCGTTGATTTGCAGATAGCGCAGCACCTTCAGCACGGGCAGAGGCAGCATCACGGTATCGGGGTGGTGCGCGCCGTGCTGCGGGCACAGACATCCCCCGCGCTCCAGGCTCAGAAAGTTGATCTCAGGCTTGAGCAGCGCGTCGCACTGCACGCAGCGAAACAGTTGCGGCTGATAACCTGCCAGGGCCAGGGCATGCAGCTCATAGTAACGGACGGCCAGAGCCAGGTCCGTGTCGAGGTTATCCAGACGATCGAGGGTATCCGCCAGAAGGTCATACAGCAGCGCGTTCGGGTCAGCTTCCTGAGTGAACGCATCGGCCAGCTCGACCACATAGTAGGCCCAACTGCTGCGCCAGAGGTCCTCCCGCAGCCGCCGGTGCGCCGTAATCGTCTCCGCCTGGGTCACCAGGTCCAGGCTCTTGCCCTTCGCCACCAACAGGTCGGTGCAGGTGAACGGCTCCAGGTGGCCCGCCTTGCGGCTGGCCTGCCGGCGGACCCCCTTCGCCAACAAAGTCACCTTGCCGCGATCGCGCGCGAACACCGTCAGCAGTCGGTCGGCCTCGCCCATCTCGCGGCGTTTGAGCACAATGGCCGTCAGGCGATAGAGGCGTTGGCGATGTTCCGGGGAGGGGTTCACGTCATGGGTTCCGCCAGATGCTCCGGACCAAACGCATCCGGCAACAACTCAGCCAGGCGGCAGCAACGCCGGCGTCCGGCCGTATCGGCCATGATCACCAGCATCGCCACATTGAACTCAGCCAGCACCTGGCGGCACGCGCCGCACGGCGTGACGCCGTTCTCGGTCACCACTGCGACCGCCTCGAATGCACGCTCGCCGCTGGCAACCGCGTGCGCCACCGCGTTCCGCTCAGCGCAGATGCCCAACCCGTAGGAGGCGTTTTCTACGTTACAGCCCGAATAGACTTCCCCACTGCGGCCAAGCAGCGCGGCGCCCACGGCGAAGCCCGAGTAGGGCGCATAGGCCTGTGCGCGGGCCTGCCACGCGATCCGCACCAATTCATCGATCGCCGCCTGGCTCAAGGGTTCCCCGCAATCCTCGCGATACAAAGCACTCATTTCTCGTGTCCTCATTGTCACGTCAACGCAAAATCCGCAAGCCTAAAAGTTCTTACGGCCGGCCGCTAACCTTCCGCCTTCAATCCGACAATCGCTGTCTCGAGCCTATCCTGGCTCGAAGCCGGGCTCCCTGCCAGCGCATCTTCACTCGCCGCGACGCTGGCGCGCACTTGCTTGATGCGGCGACCGATCACCGACAGCACCTGGATCGTCACGTTCTCGAACTCGACCCGATCGCCCACCGTCGGCACCTTCCCCAACTGGCTGTAAATGAACCCACCCAGCGTATCACCGCCTTCATCAGGCAATTCAACGCCCAGCAGTTTATTCGCCTCATCCAGCGGCACCCGGGCGTCGAACAGATACTCGTACGCACTCAGCTCTTCGACCGTTGGCTCTTCGGCATCGTACTCGTCCTGGATTTCGCCAACGATCTCCTCCAACAGATCCTCAATGGTCACCAGGCCGGCTGTCCCGCCATACTCATCGACTACGATCGCAATATGCACTTTGCGCTGCTGCAGCTCCTGCAACAACTCATCCACCTTCTTGGACTCAGGGATGAAATAGGCCGGGCGAAGGACCTTGGCCAGGGGCACATCAGTGCGGCCATCACGGAGAAAGCGCAGGAGATCCTTGGCGTAAAGCACGCCGACGATGTTATCGACCGAGTTCTTGTAGACGGGGACGCGGGAGTGGCCTACCTTGAGGATAATATCCACGATCTCGAGGATCGGCATCTCCTGCGGCACAGCCACCACGTCGATCCGCGGCACCATCACCTCACGCGCCAGTTTGTCGCTGAACTCAAAGATCGAAGCGATCATCTCTTTCTCTTCCTCTTCGATCACCGACTCCTCGCCGGTGGCGTTCAAGAGGAAGCGCAACCCATCCTCGCTCAGGAAAATACTCTCCGGTGCGGTGCCGGAGGGAGCCACGCCCAGCCCCGCCCGCTGCAAAAGCCCGGTGATGGGTGTCAGGACCCAGGCGGCAATCCGCACGAGCCGGGCCAACGCAACAGCCGTGCGTTCCTGGCGGCCCACCACCCAGCCCCTGGGCAGAATCTGGGCCAGGAGCAGCATCAGACACGCCAGCAGCAGCAGCCAAAACAACCACCGGCTGACGCCCAGGCGCTCGGCCAGCAAAGTCGCGCTGGTGACCGTGGCTGCCACACCGAAGAGTTTAAGCACCAGCAGCGTGGCCAGCAATCGCGCCGGCTCCGCAAGCAAGGCCTCGGCTACCTGGCCGCGCCCCTTCTGCAAAGCCAGCGTCTGCTTAAGTTGGGCGCGATTCACGGAGGCGAAAGCCATCTCCGCAGCCGCAGCAAAGGCGACCAGGAACAGCCCGAACAGGGCGGCAGCCATCAGCGGCAGCCAGGCAGCCAACCAACTGCCATCGATATTCAATGATGCTACTCCCAGAGGAATCAAAAAGACCAAGGTGAGCCGCAATTGGCCCTCCCTTGGTCGAAAACTGACTCATTGAAACGAGAGACATGAGTGTCGTCAACTACAAGTTTGACGCTCAAATGCAACGCGCCGTATTTTAGCACGGGGATGCCATTAAGGCAAAAGCTGCGGTCAGGCTGAATGCGCGCTGTCGCAGCAGGTAGCAATACGGATTAAACAAAAAAGCTCCGTTGGCAATGACCTACTCTCGCAGGGGTGTGTACCCCAACTACCATCGGCGCTGGAGAGCTTAACTTCCGGGTTCGGGATGGGACCGGGTGTACCCTCTCCGCTAGTTTCACCAACAGAGCTTTTTTTCAGTTGTTACACAACCGCCGGCGCCAGGGCCAAGGCCCTGCACCGTACACTCATCAACTGAACAGAACAGTATCAAGTATTGCAATCTCACGTGAATTAAGCCCTCGTGCATTAGTACGGCTTAGC
>CAYYTK010000006.1:0-174563 GCA_964474695.1 uncultured Anaerolineales bacterium | reverse complement strand
GCTATAGAAACCAGGTTTCGCGACCTTCGGTCGTTGCAGAAACCTGGTTTCTGTTTGGCTCAGAATCCCAATCCCCGTTCCTTCAGACTCACCCACCGCGCCTGGCAGATCACCAGGTGATCGAGGACATCGATATTGAGCAGCTTGCCGGCTTCAACGATCTGGCGGGTGACGTGGACGTCCTCGGGAGAGGGGGTGGGGTCGCCGCTGGGGTGGTTGTGGGCGATGATGACGGCCGCGGCGTTGAGGCGGATCGCCTCGCGGAAGAGCTCGCCCACGCGCACGACGGCGGTGTTGAGCGAGCCGACGTAGACGGTGTGGATCTTCACGACGTGGTTCTTGCTGTCGAGGATCACTGCGCGGAGATGTTCCTGTTCCAGCAGGCCCATCTCCATCATGAGTAGGTTCGCCGCGTCCGCGGGCGATTTGACCGTGGGCCGCTCGTGGGGCGCGGCGACCAGCAGCCGCCGGCCCAGCTCGAACGCGGCCTTGAGCTGGGTCGCCTTGGCCTGGCCCAATCCTTTGATGGCGATCAGGTCGCTGAACGGCGCCTGGGCCAGGCCGACTAATCCGTCATAAGTTGTCAGCAGGCGCTGCGCCAGCCGGATGACGTTCTCATCCTTGTTGCCGACGCGCAGGATGATGGCGAGCAGCTCGGCGGAGCTGAGCGCGCCCGCGCCGTAGTGCTCCAGCCGCTCACGCGGCCGTTCGCCTTCGGGAAGATCCTTGATGGTGGGGTAGTACTCGATGCTGGCGGCGTCTACTGGCATACGACCCTCACTGACCGGCCTAATGTTTGAACCCGATGCTGCGGTCCGCTGAGTCAAAGCCCACTTCGCTGGGGAGGCGCACCTCACCGAATTTCTCCTCGTACTTGGCCAGGTTATCCTGCAGCGCCTTCAGCAGCAGCTTGGCGTTGAGAGGGGTCAACACGATGCGCGCGTGCACCTTAGCCTTGGGCACGCCGGGCATCAGCCGCGCAAAGTCGATCACGATCTCGGATGGCGAGTGGTTGATGATGGCGAAGTTCGTATAGGTTGCCTCCAGGTCGCCGGGCAACTCGATGTTGATCTGGGCTTGGGCTGGGGCTGCTTGTGTCATGGGTGCCTCCTGTCGCTGATGGCCCTCAGTTTAGCCGAACTACGCGTACACGTCAACCAGGGCGCCCGGCGGCGGTAGGCCCGGCGACTGGAAGTCGCGGCTACCATCGCGAAGTCGACCTGCGTCGACTGAGCGATCAGAAGAAGCGCCACCGAAAGTCGCAGCTACCATCGCGAAGTCGACCGGCGTCGACTCAGCGATCGGGAAAGTCGCCACTGCAAAAAACAATCCGCCGGAAGGCATGGCTGCCTTCCGGCGGATCTGGATGCGATGGAAACATGCTGCGCAACGACGGCAGAGCGCCGCACTACGCAACACGAAGCACTCACAGCGCGCCTACTTGACCCAACCTCGCAGTGCAACGGCATCGGCGACGCGCTTGACGGCCACCAAATAGGCAGCCACGCGGTTGTTCACCTGATGAACCTGAGCCATCTCGTGCACAGCATGGAATGCAGTGGTCATCTTAGCGTCCAGGCGAGCCTGCACCTCTTCCAGGGTCCAATAGAAGTTGTAAGCGTTCTGCACCTGCTCGAAGTAGCTCACGGTAACGCCGCCGGCGTTGCAGAGGAAGTCAGGGATCACGTAAACATTGTTCGCAAACAGGATCTTGTCGGCATCCGGGGTAGTGGGGCCGTTCGCCAACTCCGCCAGGATCTTGGCCTTGATCCGGCCCGCGTTCTCATCCTTGATCACTTTCTCCAGGGCGGCCGGGAAGAGCACGGTGACGGGCAACTCCAACAAGTCGGCGTTAGAGATCGCGCTGGCGCCCGGCTCAGAGTAACCCTCAATGATGTGCTTGGGATGTTTGTCGACGTGAGCCGCGATCGCAGGGATATTCAGGCCGTCAGGATTATGCAGCCCGCCGGAAACATCGCTCACTGCAATCACTTTCAATCCCATTTCGTAGCCCAACTTGGCAGCCCACGAGCCGACATTGCCGAAGCCTTGCACTGCGATCTCCGCGCCCGCCAGATCGATGCCGAGCACCTTGGCTGCCTCGCGCACCGTGTAGAGGCCGCCGCGGGCCGTGGCGTCGCCGCGCCCCAGCGAGCCGAACATCGGGACGGGTTTGCCGGTGATGACGCCCGGCGCGTGCCGCCCCATGATCGTCTCGTATTCATCCAGCATCCAGGTCATGATCTGCGGCGTCGTGTAAACGTCCGGCGCGGGCACATCCTGGTCGGGGCCGACGAAATGGGCCACCCGCCGCATGTAGCCGCGGCTCAATCGCTCCAGCTCACCCTTGGACAACGCGCCAGGGTCACACACCACACCGCCCTTGCCGCCGCCCAGGGGGATGTCGACCACAGAGGTCTTCCAGGTCATCCAGGCCGACAGCGCCCGTACGGTGTCGATGGTTTCATCGGGATGGAACCGCAGGCCGCCCTTGGCGGGGCCGCGCGCGTCATTGTACTGCACGCGAAAGCCCTGGAAGGTCTGGTAGCTTCCGTCATCCATTTGGACGGGGATGCTGAAGTGCAGTTCCCGCATGGGCACACGCAGAAACGCATGCATGGCCGGCGAAAGGCCAAGGATCGCGGCGGCATCATCCAGTTGCTGTTGCGCGATCTCAAACGGGTTCAGTTCAGATGGCATAACGCAGCACTCCTTCGTGGGATTATATTGATGGGCAGAACACTCTTACCTGAAAACACAGGCAAACATAGAGCCGACAATTGAAACACCAACAGAAGGTGGCAGCGCGGGGACCGCTTGGCGCACCAAAAGTGCGCACGAGGTGATCGCCCAGGTCGCCATCGTCCCTCGGCAGAGCCATTATATCAAATCCACCGTCGCTTGGACAAATCTGAGATCGCGCTCGTCGAAGGCCAGGCCTGCTAACGCGCGCTCTCGGATAAGAAGCGCGCCGCCGTCGTCGCCAGCAGCGCCGCACCGATCGGCAGTGCGCGTTCGTCAAAGTCGAAACGCGGATTGTGATGCGGGGCATCCAGCCCGAGATCCGGATTGGCCGAGCCTAACAACATGTAGCAAGCCGGTACATGCTGGGCGAACTCGGAAAAGTCCTCGGAGACCATCAGCGGCGGGCGCCACGCGACGCCGGTCTTGCCCACGACCTGTACGGCCGCGGCGCGTGCGACTTCAGCCATGCCGGGGTCATTGATCACCGCGCGGGTGACACCCCGCACATCCAGCTCATAGCGAGCGCCCATGCCTGCAACGAGCCCATCCAACAGCACGCGCAGCCGCGTCAGCACGGTCTCACGCACCGCGGGCGAAAAGGTGCGGATGGTGCCGAGCATCTCCACCGTCTCGGCGATGATGTTGAACGCGGCCCCCCCCTGCACCGTACCGATGGTCAGTACCGCCGTCTCTTGCGGGTCGACGTTGCGGCTGACGATCGTCTGGAGCGCCGAGAGAACCTGGCCCGCCACGGCAATCGCATCCACGGCCTCATGAGGCTGGGCGCCGTGGCCGCCCTTGCCCCGGATAGTTATACGCAGCACATCGCCGGCGGCCATGAGGGGACCGGCCTGCGCGACAACCTGGCCCAAGGGGAAGGAGTTCCAGAGATGCAGCCCGAAGGCCGCGGCCGGCACGGGGTCGGCCAAGGCACCGTCGGCCACCATGGCCGCCGCGCCGCCATCCCCCTCTTCGGCGGGCTGAAACACGAACAGCACACTGCCCGCCAATTGATCGGCATGGCGGGCCAACAGGGTGGCCGCACCCAGCCCGATGGCGACGTGACCGTCGTGACCGCAAGCATGCATCACGCCCGGCACGCATGACGCGTAAGGCGCGGTGTTGATCTCCTGGATGGGCAGCGCATCCATGTCGGCGCGTAACATCACGGTGGGACCCGGGCGTCCGCCGTGCAGCAGTGCGACCACGCCGGTGCGGCCTACGCCCATGCGCACCTCGCACCCGAGCTCATGAAGCACCTGCGCGACGATGCCCGCCGTGCGCTGCACCTCGAAGCCGAGCTCAGGGTGCGCATGGAGGTCGCGGCGCCAGGCGGTCAACTGCTTCTGGATGGCCTCGGCCTCAGCGCGGAAGTTGGATCCATCCATCATGCCCTCCCACTCAGTCAGTCTGGGATCACTCAGGGACCCCACCGTAAGCCCAAGGGGTCGACCGGAGCACCATCGGTTGGCCCGTGCGGCGCACACCAGCGCCGATCACCTCACCCAACATCAGCGCGTGGTCACCCGGGCAGGACGGTTCAGCCGATAGCCGGCATTCGAGCCACGCGAGCGCGTCGGTGAGCAGCGGACAACGGCCGGCGGTGATGCGGAGCCCTTGCCCGGCGATATCCGCGGCGTCCACCGGCCCAGTGCGATGCGTCAGAAAGGCCTCAGCCAGCCCCTGTTGGTCGGCGGCGAGGGTGTTGAGGGCGAAACGGTGTGCCTTGCGCACCGCCTGAGCAAGGTAGGAGTTGCGGCGCAGCGCCACCAGCACCATGGGCGGCGAGAACGAGACCTGGCTGACCCATGTGACCGCGGCGGCATGGACTGCCTCTGGCCCGCAGGTGGTGAGCACATAGACGCCATTCGAAAGCAGTTTCAACGCTTCACTTCGCACATCAGACGGCGGTAAAGCGGATTCCATTGCGATCCTCCTTCTTGCCTCATGCGTCATATCTTCAAACCAGGTTCCTGCAAGAGACCGGTTTCAAGAACATCTTACCACAGACTGCGGTCCGCCCGTCCATCCAGCGCCGCAGTGATCGGCTCACGCCAGGCCGGCTCAAGATCGGCGCAACTGCGCAGCAGCCCGTAGCAGCCGGTCAGCATCTGGTCGCCGTGCGGCACGGCGAAATAGACAGGCAAGCCAGCTTCGGCCAGCAGCGTGCGGCGAGGCCCAACCACAACCACAGACGTGAGCGGCGCCGGCCGATCATCCAGCACCAGGGCGCCGTGGCCGTTGTCGGCAAAAATGGCCTCGTGGCGCACGACGCCATCAGACAACGCCCGCACCCAGGCAGCCAACCGGTCGCGCGTCAACTCGCCGGTGTGGTGCTCGAACAGGCGCAGGAAGCGGCCCGTGTGGAACTGGAACGCGAGCGTGTGGAAGTTGCCGATGTTTACGATGATCGGTGAGGCTTGCTCCGCCGCATGCTGGTCATCCAACGCGCCCAGCACGGCCGCGGGGGCCGTATCCATCACAACCACGGGCAGGCCGGATTGTTCCGTGGCAGTCACGGCCAATGCAGCGAGCCGGGTCATGGCCGGCGGCACCTCGGCGGCGCGAAACGCCAGGGTGCTCAGCCGCGGATCGCGGCGCAACCGATCGGCCAGGTAGTCCATGCGGAACTGGCGGTCGCTGACGCCGGGCGGCGCGGCGCCGTGATCGAAGACCGCCAGCGCCAACGCATCAGGGCGGAGCGGCAACCCGAAGGCAGCAAAGGCCTTCCGTATGGCAGGGTAGTCGAAATCCTGGAAGCACACGTGGCTGAAATCCCGGCAGGTGCTCAGCGTGCGGGCCGCTTCATCCGGGATCAGCTCCAGGCCCAACTCCTGCTGCACGCGGTCGAGATCATCATTGAGGGTGCGCGCGGCCTCCGGAGTGGCCACCACGCGCAAGCCCGCGCGACGGTGCGCCTCCACCGCCCACGAGACCGGCCCGCCGCCCATCAGGACGCCGGTAATCAGCAGGTTCTGCCGCGCCGCCGTGGCGGCGCGCACCTGTTGGCCAAGCAACAAGGTCGGCGAGGGCATCACCAGTTTCAGGCAATTTTCCGGCGCCCGCTCGCTGTCAAAGAGCAGGATGTCCTGGGTGCCGGTGCCGATGTCTGCGGCGAGAATTTGCATGGTTGGTAAGTTGGTAGGTTGATAAGTTGGTAGATTGGGCATTGAAGGGGCGCGACCGATCTACCGATGTACCCAGTTACCGCAACTCGATAATCCTTGCCTGCCCGTCCGCGTGATAGGACGAACGCACGAGCGGGGCGGCCTCCACCCACTTGAAGCCGCGGGCGTAGCCCTCTTGGGCCAGGCGCGTGAACTCATCGGGATGATAGTAGCGTGCAACGGGCAAATGCTGTTTGCTGGGCTGCAGGTACTGGCCGATCGTGATGATGTCCACCTCGGCGCGACGCCAGTCGTCCAGCACGGCCAGCACCTCATCCCATTCCTCGCCCAGGCCCACCATCAGGCCGCTCTTGGTCAGCGCGGCCGGGTCCAACTCCTTGGCCATGCGCAGGACCTCAAGGCTCCTCTCGTGCCGGGCCTGCGGCCGCACCTCGCGCGAGAGCCGGGGCACCGTCTCGACGTTGTGATTCAGGATCTCCGGGTGGGCGGCCATGACGAGATGCAGCGCGTCGCGCTCACCTTTGAAGTCGGGGATGAGCACCTCGATGGTGCAGCCGGGCACGCGCGCGCGAATCTCGCGGATAGCGTCGGCAAAAATGTGCGCGCCGCCATCCGGTTGGTCGTCGCGATCGACGCTGGTGAGCACGACGTGGCGCAGGTGCATCTCGGCCACCGACTCAGCCACGCGGCGCGGCTCGTCCTCGTCCAGCGGCAGCGGCTTGCCGGACTGGATGTTGCAGAACTTGCACGAGCGCGTGCAGATGTCGCCCATCAACAGAAAGGTGGCTGTGCCGCGGCTCCAACACTCGCCCAGGTTGGGACAGAACGCCTCCTCGCACACGGTGTGCAGCGCCTGCCCGCGCATGAGCGACTTGAGGCGCCAGTACTCGTCGTTCTGGCTCAGCTTGATCCGCAGCCAATCCGGCTTACGGCCGGCGGGCTGCGCGTCGCGGAGGCGGGCCCGGCGCGCAGCCGGCTTGGGCTGCAAGTCGACCGGAACAGGATCGATGGTTACATTCGTTTGCATGGTCTTTCTAGGCGTGTATCGCCTGCCCCATCACTGCGTGCGCGGCCTCCATCAACGCCTCAGAAAGGGTGGGGTGCGCGTGGACGGTGCGGGCAATCTCTTCGGTTGTCAGATCCCAGGTGCGGGCCAGCGCCAGCTCGGGCAGCAACTCGGTCACTTCGGGCCCGACCAGGTGCGCGCCCAGGATCTTGCCGGATGTTGCATCGGCGATGATCTTGACGAAACCTTCTTTCTCGTTGAGGCCCAACGCCTTGCCGTTCGCGAGGAAGGGGAACTTGCCGATCTTGACCGCGTAGCCCTTCTCCCGGGCCTGCGCCTCAGTATAGCCCAACGACGCGACCTGCGGCTTACAGTAGGTGCAGCGCGGCATAAACGCGTAATCCGCGTCGTAGATGGGCCGCGTCTCGTGGCCGGCGGCATGCTCGGCGGCGACGATGCCCATCGCGCTCGCCACATGAGCCAGCATCAGCTTGCCCGTGACGTCACCGATGGCGTAGACGCCCGGCACGTTGGTGCGCATATACTCATCTACGGTGATGAAGCCGCGCTTATCGGTCTGCACGCCGGCCGCCTCCAACCCGAGGCCGCCGCTGTTGGGCGCCACGCCGATCGCGACCAGCACGACATCGGCTGCGATCGCCTGCTCGGCGCCGCTGGCCTGATCCTTGACGCGCACGGTGACGCCATCATCGGCCGCGTCGATCCCCTCGGTGCGGGTGTTCACCAGCGTCCTGATACCGGCTTTCTTGAAGGCCTTGGCGACCTCGGCCGCGGTCTCGTCGTCTTCCAGCGGGAGGACGTGCGGCAGCATCTCGATCACGGTCACTTCCGCGCCGTAGGACCGAAAGACGTACGCGAACTCCATGCCGATGGCGCCGGCGCCGACGACGACCAGGCGCTTCGGAACGGTGGTCAACGCCAGCGCTTCGTGACTGGTGATAATCCTGGCGCCATCAATCGTCATGCCGGGCAAGGAGCGCGAACGCGCGCCGGCAGCGATGATGATAGCCTGCGCGTCCAGGACCTGTCCGGAAGGCTCGACACGCACCTGCTTGGGGCCCAAGAGGGTGGCAGCGCCCTGGATGTGCGTCACGCCGTTCTTCTTGAACAGAAAGCCGATCCCCTTGACCAGGCGTTCGGAAACCTGGCGGCTGCGTTTGTGGGCCACGGCGTAGTCCAACTTGAGATTCTCGAAGCTAAAGCCGAACTCCTTGCCCTCGCCGGTAAGGATGCTCGCGACCTCGGCATTCCGCAGCAGCGATTTGGTGGGGATGCATCCCCAGTTCAAGCATATACCGCCCAGCGCTTCGCGCTCGATGCAGGCCACTTTTTGACCCAGTTGCGCGGCGCGGATCGCCGCCACATAGCCACCCGGCCCGCCGCCGATGACGATGAGATCGTAGGTGTTGTCGGACATGAGATTGCTGACTCCTGAATTTCTTACGTACTGCGTACTACGTACTACGTATTACGGGCGATCTGTGGATCGCTGGCGTATTTGTTTAATGGGCTTGGGTGCACGCCGTTCGCATCTGAGGATGCTCACTCCGCGGCGGGGACATATGACTCCGATTCATCTCGAAACTGGCCCATTCTACCATGACGCGGCTGGACCGGCACAACCGGCCGGAAAGCCTTGGTTCCTTTCGCGTGCCGCCTCAGTTTGGCGCCCCCTCCACAATCAGCGCCTCGGCCACGATCTCGGCCACATCGCGGATCACGAGGCCTTCGGCGCCCTTCGCGCCCTTGGCATCCTCCAGCATCACCATGCAGAAGGGGCACGCGACGCCGACTTCGGTGCAGCCGGTGGCCTGGATTTGGGCGAGGCGGTTGTAGTTGACCCGGACCGCTCCTTCATCCTCCATCCAGACGCGCGCGCCGCCGCCGCCGCAGCACATGGCTTGCGACCTGGCCTGTTCCATCTCAACCAGCTTCATGCCGGTAGCCGTGGCCAAAACGCGCGGGGCCTCGTACTCGTCGTTGTACCGCCCCAGGTAACATGGGTCGTGGAAGGTGATCTTGTTCTTCGCCTCAGCCCGAACCTTGATCTGCCCTTCAGCCAACAGCGCATCGATGTACTGCGTGTGGTGCATTACCTGGTAGTTGCCGCCGAACTGCGGATACTCGTTCAGCAAGGTGTTAAAGCAGTGCGGGCACTGGGTCAAGATCATCTTGAACTTGTAGCCGTTCAACGTCTCGATGTTCTGTTGGGCGAGTTGCTGGAACAGGTACTCGTTGCCGGCGCGGCGAGCTGAATCGCCGGTGCAGGTCTCCTGATCGCCGAGGATGGCATAGTTGACGCCGGCCGCGTGCAGGATCGTGGCAATCCCTCTGGTCACCTTCTGGTTGCGCGGGTCGTACGCGCCAGCGCAGCCGACCCACCAAAGCACATCCACCTCCGCGTCCTCTTCAAGGTTCGCCATGATCGGCACCTCGAAGTCGAGGCCTTGCGTCCAGGCGGCCCGCTTGCGCTTGGACTGTTTCCACGGGTTGCCGGCCCGCTCGATGTTGGTGAGGGTCGTCGCCAGGCTGGCCGGGATGTCGCCCTCCATGAGGGCAAGGTGACGGCGCATGTCGACGATGGCGTCCACATGCTCGATGAGCACCGGGCATTCGTACACGCAGCCGAAGCAGGTGGTGCAATCCCACAGCGTCTCAGGTTTGATGATATCCCCTACCATGTTTGCGTGTTGCGGGCGATCCTCGGATCGCGTGCGTATTGCGTCTTGTGTGTCCCCCAGTGCTTGGCCGAGCAGCTTCGGGCGGGAAGCGGTCAGGTAGTGTTGCAAGTCGAGAACGATGAGCTTGGGGTTCAGCGGCTGCTGCGCCGCGTAGGCCGGGCACACCGCCTGGCAGCGGCCACATTCGGTGCAGGCATCGAGACTCGCGAGCTGCGGCCAGGAGAAATCGGTAAGGGTCTTGACGCCCAGCTGCTCGGCCTGCTCCAGGTTGGCGATCGGCTTCAACGCGCCCTTGACCCGGAACGGGGCGAAGAAGATGTTAGCGGGCGACGTAAAGACGTGGAACAGGTTGGTGCGCGGCAGGGTGGCAAGGACGACCGACACGCCGATGAAGTGGATGGTCCAAATGACTTGATGGGCGGCTTGCAGCCCGACGGAATCGCCGCCGCGCAACAGCAGGCTGAGCGGATAGGCGATCACCGAGTAAGGCGCCCAGGCAGGCTGCAACACAGACAGGCGCAGCGCCTCGACGAACAACCCGGTGAGCACGATGAATGCCAGGAGCGGCAGCGTGAGATTAAACCGCCAATCGATGTTGAGCCGGTCCGGACGCACAACATAGCGGCGATAGATCGCCAGCCCCAGACCGACAAGAGCGAAGAGCGCTGCCAGGTCAAGGATGACCTTCTCCACCAGATAGAAATCGCCCTTCAACAGCTTGGCATGGAAGATCAGCTCAAAGACATCGGTGTCAAGTGAGCCCAATACGGTGCCGACGAAAAACAGCACCATCGTCCAGAAGATGGCCAGATGCATGACTGCGGGGTAGCGCTGACGCAAAATGCGCAACTGGGCTACGGCATATTTGAACGTGCGCGCCGTGCGCTGTCCCGGCCGATCAAAGGCGAGCTCCGGTTGGCCTTTCCGCCACAGCTTGAACCGCTGCACGATGCTATAGATCATGATGGCAGCGCCGATGGCAATGATGATAAAGAAGATCACCCGCAGAGGAATGGGGATGTTCCACCAACCGATGCGACAGGGGAGGCCAGGAGGGCACAGCACATTTTCCATGATTCCTCAGCTCCTTTGCCGGAGAGCTATCTATGGGAAGATGGGCGCCTTAACCGGAATCGAGCCTTCAGACGGCGCCGATGGAGAGGGCGCGACCGGCTGAAGCCTCGATTCCAAGGGCACGACAGACAGTATCAGAGCTCGAGCTTAATCGGTGCGCGCGCTGCGGCGGAGCGCCTGGCGTTCAGGACGCTGACCTGGGCTGCGACCTGCTGTGCGATCAGCCGAAAGACTGCCGCTTGCTCGGTGTCGGGACAGCAGGCGACCACAGGTTCGCCTCTATCGCCGCTCTCGCGCACGATCGGCGCCAAGCTCACCCGGCCCAAGAACGGCACGCCCAGCCTGGCCGCCGCCGCCTCGCCGCCGCCGGAGCCGAACACCTCGCCGGCCATGTTCTCGATGATCCCCAGGATGGGCACCTCAAGCCGGTTGAACGCGGTGATGCCGCGCGTCGCATCCGCCAGCGACAGCGCCTGCGGCGTTGTAACGATCACACTGCCGGTCACCGGCACAAGCTGCGCCAGGCTCATCTGGGCATCGCCCGTGCCCGGCGGCAAATCCACCACAAGATAGTCCAGGTTGCGCCCGGCAGGGTCAGCAGCCGCCGGGTTGCCCCAGGCGACATCGGTCAGCAACTGCTCGATGACCTTGTGCAGCATGGGGCCGCGCCACACCAGCGCCTCGCCATCGGGCACCAGGAAGCCGATGGACATCACCTGGATGCCGTGTGCCTCGGCCGGCACCATCTTCTCATTTTCCACCGCCGGCATGTCGTAAACGCCCATCGCGATCGGCACGTTGGGGCCGTAAATATCCGCATCCAGGATGCCTACGCGCGCGCCCATCTGGCCCAACGCCACAGCCAGGTTGGCCGCAACAGTGGTCTTGCCGACGCCGCCCTTGCCGCTGGCTACGGCGATGATGTTCTTGATGGGCACGCTCAACTTACCCGCGATGCGATGATCCGGCCGCACCTGGGCATCGAACTTCACATTCACGTTCTTGACGCCGGGCAGCTTTGCCACCGCGGCACGCGCTTCGCTCTCGATCTGCGACTTAAGCGGGCAGGCCGGCGTGGTCAAGGTGACGGTGAAGGCCACCTCGCCGTCACAAACTGCGATGTCTTTGACCATGTTGAGGGTCACCAGGTCTTTGTGGAGCTCAGGTTCTTGCACCTGCTGCAAAGCACCGAGGACCATGTCTTTGGTGACGGGGGTTGACTTACCGAATGACATTATTTACTCCACAGCCTTTCCGAGATCTTCCATCACCATCCCCGCCACCTTGCGCCCGATCTCGACGGCGAAGTTGGTGCCGCGATCCCAGGGATAGACCTGGCTCATGCTGGCGAAATAGAGACCTGGCAGAGGCGTGCGCAAAGGCGGGATATTGCGGGAATGGTTCAACGGCGGCACCGGCTGGGCATAGGTGGTCTTCCACAGCCAGGCGTCTTTGACCCAACTGCGGTCGAACTCGGGGTTGAACCGCTCGAACGAAGGCAGGAACCGCTCCAGAAGCTCCTCTTTGCTCAGACGAAAATACTCGTGATCCGGGTCCAGGTAGTCGCCGCAGTAGATGAGGTGATCACCGCCGAAATGCTCCGAGCTGACATAGTTGGTGTGCTCCACCAGCGCCAGGAACGGGAAGCCGGCTTCTTTGGGCAGGTTATGCCAGTAGTAGTTCGTGAGCTGGCGGTCCAGCGCAACGATCAGCACCACCGCGCCCATGGACTTAAGCGCTTTCAAACCGGCAGAGTAGCTGTCGGGCAAGTCGGGCGCAAGCTTCGCCATCAACGCGGGGGAACTGGTCGAGATGACCGCGTCGTACGTTTCTGCGCCGGCAGCCGTCTCGACCACGAGACCCGACCGGTTCTCAGAAACCTGGCGGGGCTTGATCCCGGTCACAGGGGTTCCCAGCCTGATCTCCACCCCCTGGCCGCGCAACCGGTCGGCCAGCTTGTCCAAGAAGGCTTGAAAGCCGCCCACAAAAGTCCCCAACCGCGTCGTACGGGAATGCAGCCGCGCCCACAGCCACGCCATATTGACGACGCCCAGGTTCTCCTCACCAAACTTACCCACCAGCATCGGGCGCCAGAACAAATCGTAGACACGCTGCCCAAAATAGCGCCGCGTCCACTCGGCTGCCGTGTACTTTTCAAGCGGCTGCCAATTAGGAGAGAAGCGAAGATAGGCGCCAGCCAGGGCAAACCGGGCGACATCGATCAGGGGGTAGTGCCGCAGCAAGAACAACGGCATGTTACTCGTGATCGAGTCGAACGGCTGGAACTTGCCCTGGTAGTAAACCACCGTATAGGGCCGAGGAAAGAGGACCTGGTCACTCCAACCCAGCTCCTGGATCAGCCCCAACATGTGCTTGTCGGACGCGAACCAGTGATGGTAAAACTTCTCCAGGGTCCAGTCCCAATGGGGCGCCTTAAAACCGGCCGCCAGGCCGCCAACGGTGGGCGCGGCCTCATAAATCGTAACGCCATATCCGGCGCGGTTCAGATCATACGCTGCGGCCAGGCCGGCCACCCCTGCGCCAACGATCGCGATCCTTCGGCTCGGCCCAGGATGCGCCCCGTGATCTTGCTCCGACTCAAGTTGTTCGCTAGCAACCATGACTGCCCTTCATTCCTCGACAACCTCGATAGTGTCATCCTCTTCGACAGGCTCACCAGCCAGATATGATTGGATGTCGCGTTGAGCCTTCTGGTAGAGCGCCACCAGGTCCGCGTCGGTGCCCTTGAACTGCATCACCGTCTGAGTGGCGCAAAGCTGACAGCCGCGCATGTATTTGAAGCTGCCTTCATGACACTTCACACAGCCATCCAGCCGGATCATCATCAGAGAAAACGCGAGGCTATCCAGGTCGGTCTCAGGCAGCTTGGCGATCCGCTGCACCAGGTCAGCCCATTCAGGCCCACGTAAAGACCGCAGCGACGGGATCAGCCGGGGGGGAAACAGTAATTCAGCTTTCGGATACATGCTCTCTCACAGATCTACAAACTCAGCTTGATGTTAGGCGCCTTGGGGGGCGCCGAAACGCCGCCGATAAGGCCGTTGAGCGCTTCCATCAACGCTTTTTGGTCGATGCCGTATGACTGGCACGCGCCCTGTATCGTATCGACATCACTGACCGCGCATTGCGAGCAACTGCCGAGATGAAATGCAGCGAGCACCTCTTGCACCCTGGGATGCACCTGGAGTGCTTCAGCGATGGTCATCTCGGGCCTGAAGATTGCCTCGCCGGTCTGGCGGCGCAGACCTAACTGCAGATCGTTGAGCTTCGCGGCCAGCTTCTCGTTGGTCTCGTTCAGGGCGCCGCGCAACTCAGAAAGCACGCCGGAGTTGCGCTCGATCTGTTCCTGCAAGCCTCCGATCCGGCGTATCGCCAAAACGGCTGCCGCCAGAGCCAAAACCGCCACAGCCAGGGCAGCAATGTCCATGTGCAAATCTCCTTACACCACATCCATCGTCTCGCCCGGTTTAAGGATCACCGGCTGAGCCTTGGTCCGGTTGATGATTGCGTCGGCGACGCCCTGGGCATCCTGAGCAATCACGCTGAACGTATTATAATGCATCAGGATGGCCTTCTTCGGCTGTAAGAATGCTACCGCTTTGACTGCATCTTCCGGGCCCATCGTGAAGTTATCACCGATGGGCAGCATGGCGACATCGATCCCCTCTTCGCCGTACAACTGCATATCGAGAAACAGAGCCGTGTCGCCCGCGTGGTACAGGACCTTGTCCTCCAACCAGAGCAAGAAGCCGCAAGGATTGCCGCCGTAGGAGCCATCGGGAAAGCTGGAGCCGTGATGCGCGATGGTCAGCTTGACTTTGCCGAACGGGAAGACGTGCGCGCCGCCGATGTGCATGTTGTGGGCTTTGACGCCATGCTTGCTCACGTAATTGGCGATCTCGTTGTTGCTGATCACGGTCGCGCCGGTGCGCTTGGCGATCGGCACGGCATCCCCCAAATGGTCGCCGTGCGCGTGGGTCACCAGGATATAATCCGGCGTCACCTGCGCCGCGGCCACATCGGCCATCGCGTTGCCGGTCAGGAACGGATCGATGAGCAGATCAGCCTGATCCGTTTTGATGGTGAAGCAAGCGTGGCCATGATAGGTGATTTGGACGGTCATAGGAGCCTCCGTGACGTATTGCGTACTGCGTACTACGTGTTTTGGTCTCCGGGACCTTGTGCGGCTTTGGCGGCGCGGCGGGCCGCGGCTTCGGCCTTCAGGCGTGCGATCTCTTCAGGGCTGCGGTTGGCGCCCATACCGGCCGGCTTGGGCGCGGCCTCTGGCGCGGCGGGCGGTTCAACGCCAGGCGCAGGGGCCTCAGCAGCAGGCGCAGCGGCGGACGGCCCCGCCGTTTCGCCGGCGGCCTTGGCGGCGCGGCGGGCCGCGGCTTCGGCCTTCAGGCGCTCGATCTCTTCGGGCGTGCGCTGTGAGCCGGTTCCGGATGGCGTTGCGGCCGCAGGGGCCTCGGCAGCAGGCGCAGCAGCGGCGGTCCCCGTCGCTTCGCCGGCAGCCCTGGCGGCGCGGCGGGCCGCGGCTTCGGCCTTCAGGCGCTCGATCTCCTCAGGCGTGCGGGAGGGCGCCGGTGCGGCGGTCGCCGGCGCGGCCGCGGGGGGCTGCACGGCCGGGGCAGGGGCCAGCCCTGCCCCTACTTTGGGCGCGGGCGCGGGCTTGGCGGCCTTTTCGGCCTCTTTGGCCTTGCGCGCGGCCTCTTCTTCTTCCCAGTCGGTGGGCCGGATACTGGCGTAATAGGTGGTGGGCACGCGCAGTTTCTGCAGATCGAACACCAGGTGCGGCATGCGCTTAAATGCGGCGACCTCGTAGTCGTGGTTCATCTTGATCGAGTCAAACGGGCAGAATTCCGCGCACAGGCCGCAGTTCATACAAATGGAAGCATCGATGTAGAACTCAAGCGGCCGCGTAAGCGGCTTGCCGTTTTCATCCTTGGCGCGCACGATCCAGATGCATTGCGGCGGGCACACCTTAGCGCAGATGCCGCACGCGGTGCAGCGATCTTCGCCGGTTTCCGCATCGTAGACCAGCATCGGGATGTAGCGGAACCGCTCAGAAAGCTTGCGCCGTTCCTCCGGATACTGCACCGTGAACAGCCCAGCCTGCTCCGACACCTTGCTCTGATCGATCTCTTCGCGCCCGCCCGCATATCGGCTGGGGATCTTCTTGATGTCATCGATGTAGGTGGCGACAAACTCTTTGAGCGTGACGCCGAGGCCTTTGAGAACACCGGATCCGAACATGTTGCCTCCAGGAACTACCGATCCACTTCGCCCAACACGATGTCAATCGCGCCCAGAATCACCACCGCATCGGCTATCTTGTTGCCGATGCACATCTTCTCCAGGCTGGTCAGGTTGATGAAAGTTGGGGCGCGCACGTGATAGCGATATGGGTTGGCCTTGCCATCGCTGACGACGTAGAAGCCCAGCTCGCCTTTCGGGCCTTCGACGCGAGAATACGCCTCACCTGCCGGAACGCGCACCTGGTATTGCTTTTTGCCGGTCTGAATCGGTCCCTCGGGAATGCCGTCGAGCGCCTGCTTCAAGATGCGCAGGCTTTGGTAGATTTCGTCCATCCGGACGCGGAAACGCGCCCACACGTCACCCTCGGGCCGAGTGCAGATATCGAAATCGAAGCGATCATAGACCGAGTAGGGCGCAGCCTTGCGCAGATCATAGGGCACGCCGGACGCCCGCAGCATCGGGCCAGCCATGCTATAAGCGGCAGCTTCTTGGGCGGTCAAAACTCCCACGCCCTTCGTGCGCGTCGTGAAGATCTCGTTGCCGGACATGAGGTTTTCGAAGTTCTCCATGATGCGCGGCAGGCGGTTCACCACCAGGTCGCGCGCGCGCTCGAGCCAGCCCGCCGGCAGATCCGCAAAGACGCCGCCAAACCGCATGTAGTTACACATCATACGCGAGCCGGCAGCAGCTTCGAAGAGGTCCAAGATCATCTCACGCTCGCGTAACCCATACAGCGCGGGCGTGAAGTAGGCGCCCAGGTCGTTGAACAGAAAGCCCACGGCGATGAAGTGACTCATCACACGAGTCAACTCCGCCATGATCACCCGGATGTACTCCGCGCGCTCCGGCACCTGCAGGCCCATCAGCTTCTCCACCGCCAGAGCATAGCTCAGGTTATTGGACATCGAGGCGAGGTAATCCAACCTGTCGGTGTAGGGCATGTTCATCAGGTAGGTGTTGCGCTCGCCGATCTTCTCATGGCAGCGGTGCAGGTAGCCGATCTCCGGCTCAAGCCCGACCACGTTCTCGCCCTCGATGGCAAGCACCATGCGGAACACGCCGTGCGTACTGGGGTGCTGCGGGCCGATGTTGATTAAGATGCGCTCGGTCTTAAGGTCGGAACCGTTGCCGCCCTGGTCCACCCCCATGATGCGCCGGTACTGCACCTCGGGTGAAGTCCAGAGATCGGGATCGCAGCCGACCGGGTAAGTGATGTTGTCCTTCCACGGCGCGCGGTCCTCGGCCCAAAGATGGCTGCCATCGGGGTGGCGGCTCTTGAAGGGCTTAGCATCTTCCTCGTAGTAGGACTCCTTGAAATCCTTGCGCAGCGGCCAGCCCTCAAACCCCTCCCAGAGCAGGATGCGCCGCAAATTGGGGTGTCCCGTAAAGCGAATGCCCATCATATCGTAGACTTCGCGCTCTTGGAAGTCGGCGCCAGGCCAAACAGGGGTCAGGGAAGGAACGACCGGCTTGGCCTTATCGGGCAGGCGCACCTTCAATACCAGCCCATCCTTGGGTTGCGTCACGCTATAGAGGTGGTAGACAACCTCGAAATATCCCGGCCAATCGACGCTGGTGACCATGCTGAGATAGTCGTAACCCTGCTGGTCGCGCAGATAGCGCGCCAGCTCGGGCAGCTTGTCGGCCGCCACCACCAGCCCACTCTTGGTGATCTCCGACACGGCCCCCGGAACTGCTTCATTGAGGGAGAGCATTTGTATCGTTGGGTCAATCATGATTCTGCAGCCTCCGCGATCTTCTTCAGCGCCTCATGATCCTTTGGGTTATAGAGGTCAGGGCCGAGGACGGGCACTGGCAACGGTTCGTTGAGTTGGTCTTTACGATACCAGGGCGCAGTACGCACTGACTGCGTGAAGACCTTTTCGTGAACCTTCATCACCCCGTGCAGAATCGCCTCCGGGGTAGGAGGACATCCGGGGACGTAGACGTCGACCGGGATGTATTTGTCAACGCCCGAAACGACGCTGTAACCTTCCTTGAAGGGGCCGCCCGATACAGCGCATGCACCCACGGCCAACACGTATTTCGGCTCCGCCATCTGATTGTAGAGCCGCACGATGTTAGGCATCATCTTCTTGGTGACCGTGCCGGAAACGAACATCAAGTCAGCTTGACGCGGCGAGGCGCGGATGATCTCCATGCCGAAACGAGCCAGGTCGAAACGCGAGGCCATCATCGCCATGAACTCGATGGCGCAACAGGCCAGGCCGAACGCCATCGGCCACATCGACCGTGCCCGGCCCCAGTTATAGACGTTGTCGACCGTGGTCAAAAAAACGTTCTTCTTGAGCTCTTCGGAGAGATCCGGTTCGTCGATTTTCATGAGCACGTCCTCGGGGCCGGAAGCCCCCTTTGGTTTCACCGTCCAGAGTAGGGTGTCGATCGTGCGCGCAGCGCGCCTGTGTGGCGCGCATGGAGCAGGCGCGACCACTCACCGGATGCAAAGACCCGGCCCGCGCCTAGGGGCGCATTGTACATGAGAAAGGAACGCGCTGCAAGTGCGCGGAAGCCGTTCCAATTCAGCTGCTATTCCCTATTTCAATCAGCCCACAGCGGCACAAACTCGAACTTATCCACATCCACCAACCCCTGATCGGTCAGTTTCAGATGGGGGATCACCTCCAGGGCCAGGAAGCCAAGCGCCATGAAAGGATCGTGCAGCTCGGAGCCGAGGCTGTGCGCGGCGCCGATGACCTCGTCCAACTGCCGCCTGACCTCCTGGATCGGCTTGTTGGACATCAGTCCGGCCACAGGCAACGGCAGGCGCGCCAGGATGCGGATGCCGTCGGCCACCGCCAAGCCGCCGCCCATGTCGGACACCGCCGCTGCTGCAGTCGTCAGCGAGATGTTGTCGGCGCCGGCTACGATCAGGTTGTGATGGTCATGGGCGATCGTGGATGCAATCGCGCCTCGGCTCAGCCCGAGCCCCTGCACGAAGCCTTTGCCCATGTTGCCGGTGGCCATGTGCCGCTCGATAACGGCAATCTTGATGATATCGCGCTCAGGATCGGGCCGAGCCACCCCTGAAGTAGAGGGGATCGCCAGCACGCGATCCTCGGTGATGAGCTGATCCGGCAAAACGCCGATGACGTGGGCATGCCGGCCTTCAGCGGGGATGGTGAAATTGACCGTGTGCCAATTGATGTTCATGGAACCGCGCAGATAGGAAGGCCGCTCGCGCACATCGAATGGCAGCATCTTTCCGTTCTCGGCCACGATCTGGCCTGCGCGCACCACCAGCCGGACGGCGAACTCCTGCGGATCATCAAACACGATCAGGTCCGCGCGATTGCCGGGCCGGATGCCTCCACGATCATACATGCGGAACCACTCGGCAGTGTTGAGCGTCGCCATGCGGATGGCGGTCACCAGGTCAACACCCGAACGAACGGCGGTGCGCACAAGATAATCCACGCCGCCCTGATCCAACAAGTCGCCTGGGTGCCGATCATCGGTGCAGAAGCAAATACGTCGCGCATTATCGGGCGTGATCAGCGGCAACAGGTTGGCCAGATCGTGGGCATTGGTTGCCTCGCGCATCAAGATATACATGCCCAGGCGCAGTTTCTCCTGGGCCTCGGCCACCGTGGTGCATTCGTGATCCGATCCGATTCCTGCGGCTATATAGGCGTTCAATGCTTTGCCGCTGAAGCCCGGTGCGTGGCCATCCAAGACGCGCGTTTTGAAAGCTTCGATCTTTTCGATTACGCCCGGATCTTCGTTCACCACGCCCACGTAGTTCATCATTTCCGCCAGGCCCAACACCCATCGGTCGTTTTGCAGCGAGGCGATATCCTTCGCTTCCAGATAGGCGCCGGCCGTGGCCATGTGAGTAGCCGGCACACACGAAGGCACCATAACGTACATGCTCAACTGGCCATACTTCGCCTGATCGAACATGTAGCGGATGCCATCGAGGCCCAGCACGTTGGTGATCTCATGCGGGTCGGCTACGACGGCGGTGACGCCGCGCGGCACCACGGCAGCCGCGAACTGGCGCACGCCCACCATCGCGCTCTCGATGTGCACATGCCCATCGATGAGGCCCGGGGCCAGGTAACTGCCCTTCAAGTCGATTTCCTTAGCCGCCGTATAGCCCGGCCCAACGCCAACGATCCGATCATTCAACACGGCAACATCGGTAGGGTAGATGTCGCCGGAGTAAACATTTACCAGGTTGGCATTGCGCAGCACCAGATCTGCCGGCGCATCGCCGCGCGCGACCCGCACCATTGCGTTTATCTCTGCCATTGCGCGACCCTCCTTGAACAGAATCGTTCTGCGAATTGTACGATTATACCATACGGCCGGCGATGTGTGACATGACACGGATCATTTGCGCGCTGTAGCACTCTGAGCTAAAATAGATGTACAGATGCCGCAAGGCTGAATCTTCGCCCGTGAGCGCATTCTGTGCACCATTCTACCCATTTCCATAGGAGGAGAGTCGTATGCGTAAGCAGCTTTGGAGCGTGATTGCCCTGCTGGCAGTCATCACCATGCTCGTCGGCGCCTGTACACCGGGGGCCGCCCCGACGGCCGCACCGGCGACTGCTGCACCGGCGGAAGCAACCACCGCGCCGGCCCAGGCGCCGGCCGAAGCACCCGCCCTGCAGATCCCTGAGGTCGTCGCCGGCAAGTTCAACGTTGCCGCCGTGCTGATCGGCCCGCACGACGATGGCGGCTGGAGCCAGGCGCACTACGAAGGCCTGACCTACCTTGAGAAGAACATGGCCGATGCACATGTGGCCTACGTCGAAAACGTCCCGGAAGGCGCCGAGGCCGAGCAGGTTATCCGCTCGCTGGCGCGCAAGGGCTTTCAACTGATCCTGACCACTTCGTTCGGCTACATGGATGCGACCGGCACGGTGGCTGAGGAGTTCCCCGATCAAACGTTCATCCATGTCAGCGGCTACAAGTCCAACAACGCGAACTTCGGCAACCTCATGGGTGCGATGGAGGACATGAAGTACCTGGCCGGCATGGTGGCAGGCTCCCGCGCCAAGAAGGATGGTAATCCGAAGATCGGCTACATGGCGACCTTCCCGATTCCGGAAGAGTTGCGCCTGGGCAATGCGTTCATGCTGGGCGCGAAGAAAACCTGCCCCGAATGCACCATGGACGTGCGCTGGCTCAACACGTGGCACGATCCGGTGATCGAAAAAGAAGCGGCGGCCTCTCTGTTTGACGCCGGCTCGCAGGTGGTCTTCACCGGTGCGGACACCCCGGCCCCGGCCGACGTTGCGACTGCGAAGGGTAAGTGGGGCATCACTTACGATTATGTAGGCTCCTGCAAGGTGGATGGCTGCTTGACCACCCCGTACTGGAACTGGGGTCCCGTCTATACCCAGATCGCAAAGGGTGTGCAGGACAAGTCCTATAAGCCTGGCTGGCACTACTTCGACGCTGAGAGCGGCGGCCTGGGCCTCTATGGCTTCATGGAGGGGCAACAGCCCACCAAGGGCATGGCCGACCTGCCCGCGGAAGACATTCAGATGGTGAAGGACACCCTGGCCAAGATGTTGAAGGGCGAATTCACCCGCTTCGACGTCTTCACAGGCCCAATCAAGGACAACAAGGGCAACATCGTCGTGCCGGCCGGTGAGAAGATGGTGCAGGCCGACCTGGATCAGTTCCCGCCCGGCGCCGAAGGTCTGGCGTGCAAGTACTGCATGTACTGGTGGGCTGACGGCGTCATCGCAGAGCTGCCGAAACAGTAAGTTAGTATCCTGGTAGATTGGTAGATTGGTAGGCCGGGCCATTCAATCTGGCTCATGGGGCACCAATCTACCAATTTACCATCTACCAATTTACCAATTCACCGACTCCCCGTGAGGTACCCCATGCCCGAGATCGTCAATGCTGTCGAGATGCGGGGCATCGTCAAACGTTTTCCTGGTGTCCTCGCCAATGATCATGTAGATTTCGACCTCCGCCAGGGTGAAGTGCACGCGCTTTTGGGCGAAAACGGCGCAGGCAAAAGCACCTTGATGAATGTGCTGGCCGGCATGTACAAGGCGGAAGAGGGTACGATCTTTGTCGATGGCAGGCGCGTTAATTTTGGCTCGCCACGCGATGCTATCACGGCCGGCATCGGCATGATCCACCAGCACTTCATGCTGGTCCCGTCTCAAACGGTGACAGAGAACATCATCCTCGGCTTGTCAGAGCCACGATTTGTCCTGGCGTTGGACGCGTTGGACAAGAAAATCCTCTCCCTTCAGGAGCAGTACGGCCTCAAGGTCGATCCCAAAGCGAAGATTTGGCAGCTTTCGGTCGGCGAGCAGCAACGCGTCGAGATTTTGAAAATGCTCTACCGGGGCGCCAAGGTCCTCATCATGGATGAGCCGACCGCGGTTCTAACCCCACAGGAAATCGACGAACTGTTCGTCACCCTGCGCTCGATGGTCGCCGAGGGCCATTCCATCGTCTTCATCAGCCATAAACTACATGAGGTGCTCTCCATCGCCAACCGCGTGACCGTGTTGCGCGGCGGCAAGGTCACGGCGGCCGGGCTCAGCACGGAGGGCGTGACCAAAGCCCAATTGGCGCAACTCATGGTCGGTCGCGAGGTTGTCTTTGCGGTCGACAAGAAACCGCTTCCGGCCGGCGATGTCGTGCTCTCAGTCGAGAATGTCTGCGCCGAGAACGATCGCGGCGTGCCCGCTTTGCGTGAATTTGGCATCCAGGTGCATGCCGGCGAAATCGTAGGCATTGCAGGCGTGGCGGGCAACGGGCAGAGTGAGTTAGCGCAGGTCATCACCGGATTGCGCCAGTGTTCTTGTGGTCGTGTGATCGTCAACGGAGAAGATATCGCCAACAAAGAACCGAATGCGGCCATCAAACGCCGCGTCGCGCATATCCCTGAAGACCGCCACCATGTCGGCAGCTCGCCGGGCCTGAGCATGGCGGACAACTTGATCATGAAGAGTTATCGCACATCGCCCATCTCACGCGGATGGATCCTCAACCGCCCCGTGATCCGCCAACAAGCCAGCACGCTGAAGAAGGAGTACGATATCGCGGCGCCCAACGTGGATGTGCAAGTGCGCCTGCTCTCAGGCGGCAACCTGCAAAAGGCGATCCTGGCGCGCGAGATGACCGCCGGGCCGAAGTTGATTATTGCGGTGCAACCCACCCGCGGGCTGGATGTAGGCGCGATCGAAGCGGTGCAGCGCGTGCTGCTGCGCGAACGCGAGAACGGCACCGCCATCCTGTTGATCTCCGAGGAGCTCGAGGAGATCATGTCCCTGTCCGATCGCATCGTAGGCATCTACGAGGGCCGGAATATGGGCGAGTTGAAGGCCGAAGAGGCTACACTGACCGAGATCGGCTTGATGATGGCCGGCACAGCGCGCGGCGAAAGCGCACAGCAGGGGGCAGGCTATGGCCATAAGTGAAAACGCTACGAGGGGATTTCGCTTCCCGTATGCCATCCGCACCGAGCGGCGGCTGACGACGCCGGGCTGGCTGCCGTTCGCTACGTCGATCGGCGCGCTGATCGTGGCGTTCATCATCGGCGGGATTGTGATCCAGGCGGCGGGCGGGCACCCGTTCGCCGCTTACAAGCACATCGTCGAAGCCGCCTTCGGCAACCTGGGGGTGTTCAACGACACCCTGATCAAGGCCATTCCACTGATCCTGTTGGGGCTGGCGTGTACGCTGGCCTTCCGCATGAAGCTCTGGAACATCGGCGCTGAGGGGCAGTTCTTCCTGGGAGCCTGGGGGGCAAGCGCGGTCGTGCTGGTCCCGATCCTGCCTGCCAGCACGCCGCGCCCCATCATGCTGACCGCGATGGCGCTGGCCGGCTTTGTCTGCGGTGCGCTGTGGGGCTTTGTTCCCGGCTATCTAAAAGCCAAGTTCAAAGTCAATGAGATCATCACAACGCTGATGATGAACTACATTGCGACGTCGTGGGTGTTGTTCTGGGTCTTCGGCGCCTGGAGCGAGGCAGGCTTCCAGATGTCGCCGCAGTTCCCCAAGAGCGCGTGGATGCCGCGGCTGCTCGATTATGCCAAGCAGGTCAAGATCTTCAGCGGCCTGACGCTGCACTTCGGCATCGTTCTAGGTCTCGTTGCTGTGGTGGTGGTGTGGTTCATCATTTCCCGCAGCCGCTGGGGCTATGAGATCCGCTTGATCGGCGACAACAGCCGCGCGGCGCATTACGCGGGCGTCGATATCGTCAAGAACACCGTAATGGTGATGCTGGTTTCGGGCGGGCTGGCGGGGTTAGCCGGTATGTCCGAGGTTTCCGGCGTCGTGCACCGGTTGCAGGGCGCGATTTCATCGAACTACGGCTTCACAGCGATCATCATCGCCTGGCTGGCCAAGCTCAACCCCTACGCGGTGATCCTGGTCGCCATCCTGTTCGGCGGCCTGATCCAGGCAGGCCGCGAAATCCAGCCGTCCGGCGTCCCGCGCATGCTCCAGGGCATTATTCTGTTCTGCGTGATCGCCAGCGATGTGCTGCTGCGGTATCGAGTGCGTTTGGTGCGGAAGTAGGAAGGTCCCATGATTGACTGGATCATCATCCTCCAAGCAGGCATTGCGAGCGGAACGGTGCTTCTGTTCGCGGCAATCGGCGAGATCCTGGCCGAGCGATCAGGCGTGATGAACCTCGGCGTCGAGGGCATGATGCTGATCGGCGCGATGACCGCCTACAGCACCGCGGTCAAGACCGGCCACCCGTGGCAGGGGGTGCTCTACGCCATGCTGGCGGCCGGCATCCTGGCGCTGCTTCACGCGGTGGTAACTATCAATTTCCAGGCCGACCAGGTGGTCAGCGGCCTCGCCATCAACTTCGTGGGCATCGGCTTGAGCATGGTGCTGGGCGAGGGGCTGAGCAAGGCGGGCGCGGTATCACTGCTGCCCATGTGGACCATCCCCGTCCTGTCGAAGATTCCCCTCCTCGGCCCGGTCATGTTCACCAATCACAGCCCCATGGTGTATCTGGGCTATCTGTTGACGCCGGCGGTCTGGTTGTACATCAACCGCACGCGGCCGGGCCTGCACCTGCGCGCGGTGGGTGAGTATCCCTCGGCCGCCGATGCATTGGGGATCAACGTCTATGGACTGCGCTATCTGTATGTCTTCATCGGCGGCCTGCTTGCCGGGTTAGCCGGTGCGACGATCAGCCTGGCGGTGTCGCCCGGCTGGTTCAGCGAGCTGACAACAGGGGGGCAAGGGTGGATCGCGGTTGGCCTGGTGATTTTCGCTCAATGGAACCCCTGGCGGGCGGCCGCAGGGGGGTACATGTTCGGCGCGCTGCGCCGGCTGATCCTTGACCTTCAGGGGCCGCAGATGCTGCTGGGGTTCAAGAATCCGTTCTTCTATGCGCCGAAACTAGGGTTCTTTCTGCAAATGGTGCCTTACGCCCTGGTGATCATCATCCTGGTGATCGGCTCGCGCGAGGCGATGAAAAAACGCATCGGTGCGCCGGCCGCGCTGGGGTTGCCGTATGTGCGCGGGGAACGCGGGCGCTGACCCGTATGGACTCCCTATCGTATGACGTCTGTCATAGCCTTGGCACGCAGGCAGTGTTATCCTAGCTTGTATTAGCACACCAGCAACGCTGCTAGTTGCGGACCCGACAGGGGGTCCGTTTTTGCCGCGCAGTTCGCACGTATTTAGCGCGCATCATTCACAACCGTTCGGAGGGAAAGAGATGTCAGGACGTGAAATCGTCACCATTGACGGCAACGAGGCAGCCGCCTACGTTGCGCACAAGACCAACGAAGTCATCGCCATCTACCCCATTACGCCGTCCAGCAACATGGGCGAATGGGCCGATGCGTGGAGCGCTGAAGGGCGCAAGAACATCTGGGGCACGGTGCCGACTGTGGTTGAGATGCAATCGGAAGGCGGCGCGGCCGGCGCAGTGCACGGTGCACTGCAAACCGGCGCCCTGAGCACCACCTTCACCGCATCACAAGGCCTCTTGCTCATGATCCCCAACATGTTCAAGATCTCGGGCGAGCTGACCTCGACGGTTTTCCACGTCGCGGCCCGCGCACTGGCAGCGCATGCCCTCTCGATCTTCGGTGATCATAGCGACGTGATGGCCGCGCGGTCCACCGGCTGGGCCATGCTCTGCTCGAACAATCCCCAAGAGGTCATGGATATCGCGCTGATCGCCCAGGCTGCCACGCTGCGGTCGCGCGTGCCCTTCATCCATTTCTTCGATGGCTTCCGCACCAGCCATGAGATCCGCAAGATCGAAGAGCTGAGCGACGAGGACATCAGCGCGATGATCGACGATGACCTGGTGTTCGCCCACCGCCAACGTGCGCTGAATCCCGAACGCCCGATCATCCGCGGCACGGCCCAGAACCCCGACGTCTACTTCCAGGCGCGTGAGGCGGCCAATTCGTATTACCTGGCCGTTCCGACCATCGTCCAGGACGAGATGGATAAGTTCGCCAAGCTGACCGGCCGCCAGTATCAGCTTTTCGATTACGTCGGCGCACCCGATGCAGAGCGCGTTTTGGTCCTGATGGGCTCCGCGGCGGATATTGCACACGGTACAGTGGATGACCTGGCCGGCTGCTGCGGCGAGAAGGTCGGCGTGGTGAAGGTGCATCTCTTCCGGCCGTTCAGCGCCGAGCTCCTGATGGCCGCGATCCCGGCGAGCGCGAAGATCGTGACGGCGCTCGATCGCTGCAAGGAACCGGGCAGCGCGGGCGAACCGCTCTACCAGGACGTCGTGACCGCCGCGGCCGAGATGGGCCGCACATTCAAGGTGCTGGGCGGGCGCTACGGGTTGGCCAGCAAGGAATTCACGCCGGCGATGGTCAAGGGCGTGTTCGACAACATGGCGGCAGGCACTCCGAAGAACCACTTCACCGTCGGTATCAACGACGATGTCACTCACACCAGCCTGGCCTACGACCCCACCTACAGCATCGAGTCGAAGCGGGCCGTGCGCGCGCTGTTCTACGGCCTGGGATCGGATGGCACGGTGGGCGCAAACCACAACTCCATCCGCATCATCGGCCAGGAAACCGACAACTACGCCCAGGGCTACTTCTACTATGACTCGAAGAAGGCCGGCACGGTCACAACCTCGCACCTGCGCTTCGGCCCGGAGCCGATCCGCCTGTCCAACCTGATCGAGTCCGCCAACTTCATCGCCTGCCATCAGTGGACCTTCCTGGAGCGCGTCAACGTGCTGGCCAAGGCGGAGGTGGGCGCGACCTTCCTGCTCGCCAGCCCCTACGGCCCGGATGAGGTCTGGGATCGTATCCCGCAGGAAGTGCAGGCGCAGATCATCGAAAAGAAGCTGAAGTTCTACGTCATCGACGCGGTCGGCGTTGCGCAGGCGACCGGCATGGGCGGCCGCATCAACACCATCATGCAGACCTGCTTCTTCGCCATCTCCGGCGTGCTGCCCAAGGATGAGGCGATCGCGAAGATCAAGGAGTCGATCCGCCATACGTACGGCAAGCGCGGCGAGGTGGTGGTGCAGCAGAACTTCGCGGCCGTAGATCACACGCTGACGCACCTGTACGAGGTAAAGTACCCGAACGAGGTCACCAGCAAGCTCAAGAGGGAGTCGCCGGTCTCCGACGAGGCGCCGGCGTTCGTCAAGGATGTCACGGCGCGGATCATCTTCGGCGAGGGCGAGAACTTGCCTGTTTCGGCGTTCCCGGTGGATGGCACCTGGCCCACGGCGACCACGCAGTGGGAAAAACGCAACCTGGCGCTGGAAATTCCGGTTTGGGATCCCTCGATCTGCATCCAGTGCGGCAAGTGCGCGCTGGTGTGCCCGCACGCGGCCATCCGCACCAAGGTCTACCCGCCGGAGAGCCTGGCCGGCGCGCCCGAGACCTATAAGGCGGTGGATTACAAGAGCCGCGATCTGCCCGGCATGAAGTACACCGTCCAGGTCGCGCCGGAAGACTGCACCGGCTGCGCCCTGTGTGTTGAGAACTGCCCGGCCAAGAGCAAGAGCGAACCCAAGCACAAGGCGATCAACATGGAGCCCCAACTGCCGCTCCGCTTCGCCGAGCGCGCCAACTTCAAGTTCTTCCTGGATCTGCCTGAGCTGGACCGCACGGTGATCCCGCTGAACAGCGTCAAGAATTCGCAATTGCTCCAACCGCTCTTTGAGTTCTCCGGCGCATGCTCAGGCTGCGGCGAGACCCCCTATGTCAAGCTGGTCAGCCAACTCTTCGGCGATCGCGCTATCGTCGCCAATGCAACCGGCTGCTCTTCCATCTACGGCGGCAACCTGCCGACGACGCCTTGGGCGCAGGATAAGGAAGGCCGCGGCCCGGCGTGGTCCAACAGCCTCTTCGAAGATAATGCCGAGTTCGGCATGGGCTTCCGTTTGACCGTCGACAAGCACAATGAGTTCGCGCGCGAGCTTGCCCAAACACACCGCGCTGAGTTAGGGGATGCGCTCGTCGACGGGCTGCTGTCCGCCGATCAGAGCAGTGAGAAAGGCATCGCCGAACAGCGCGCCCGCGTTGTCGAGCTCAAGACGAAGCTCGCGGGCCTGACCGACTCGTGGGCCGCGCAGCTCAACAGCATCGCCGACATGCTGGTGAAGCGCAGCGTGTGGATCATGGGCGGCGACGGCTGGGCCTATGATATCGGCTACGGCGGCCTGGATCATGTGTTGGCATCAGGGCTGGATATCAATGTCCTGGTGCTCGATACGCAGGTCTACTCCAACACCGGCGGCCAGGCGTCGAAGGCAACCCCGCGCGCTGCGGTGGCCCGCTTCGCAGCCGGCGGCAAGCCGATTTCCAAGAAAGACCTGGGCGCCATCGCCATGAGCCAGGGGACGATTTACGTCGCCCAGGTGGCCATGGGCGCCAACGATGCCCAGACTGTCAAAGCGTTTCTGGAAGCTGAGGCATACCCTGGCCCCAGCCTGATTATCGCCTACAGCCACTGCATCGCGCATGGCATCAACATGACCTTGGGCATGGGCCAACAAAAGCTGGCCGTGGACAGCGCCGCCTGGCCGCTCTACCGCTATAATCCGACCAGCGCGGCCGCAGGCAAGAACCCGCTGTCGTTGGATTCCAAGGCGCCGAAAATCCCGCTGAAAGATTACGTCTACCGGGAGACCCGCTACAGCTCGTTGGCCAAGCGCGACGAGGAACATGCCGAGATGCTGCTCAACCTGGCCCAAGAGGATGTCTTGGCACGCTGGCGCCAGTTGGAGCAGATGGCGGCGCTGAGCTTCGCGAAAGAGTGAACTGGTAGACCGGTAGAGTGGTAAACTGGTAGATGCGTGAACTGGTGGATCCGGCATTCTTGATGGCAAGTTGCCGATCCACCAGTTTCTAATAGCAGGACGCCGATGGATTGATGCATTGGTTCACCAATCTGCCGATTTGTCACCTTCCATCAAGAGAGGAGCGATCTAATGGTGCTAGATCTCACGACTCGCTATATGGGCCTTAAGCTCAAGAACCCCATTGTGCCGTCAGCATCGCCGCTGTCGCGGCGCCTCAGCGGTATCAAAGCCATGGAAGATGCCGGTGCAGCGGCGGTCACGATGTATTCGCTGTTTGAGGAACAAATCGACATTGAAGCTATGACTCAACATCTTGCCGTTGAGCAGGAAGCTTTCATGTCGGCTGAAGCAACGTCCTACTTCCCCAAGGCGAAAGACTACCAGGGCGGCCCGGACGACTATCTGGAACTGATCCGCAAGGCCAAGGCTGCCATAGACATCCCTGTTATCGGCAGCCTGAACGGCGTCACCACCGGCGGCTGGACGCGTTACGCCAAGCTGATCGAGCAGGCTGGCGCGGATGCGCTGGAATTGAATGTCTACCTGATCCCTACGCGGCCAGAGCTAACAAGCGAGGGCGTGGAAAACACCTATCTGGAGATCCTGCGCGAAGTCAAGGCGCAGGTGAAAATCCCGGTAGCGATGAAGCTGAGCCCGTTCTTCAGCGCGCTGCCCAATATGGCTGCTCGGCTCGATCGTGCGGGCGCCGATGGCCTGGTGTTGTTCAACCGCTTCTACCAGCCTGACTTTGACCTGGAGGAGTTGGCCGTCACGCCGCACCTGGTGCTGAGCACGTCGTGGGAGATGCGCCTGCCGCTGCGTTGGATCGCCATCCTTTACGGCCGCATCAACGCATCCCTGGCCCTCAGCACCGGCGTCGACACGGCGGAAGATGTCGTCAAGGCCATCATGGCCGGCGCAGATATCGCGACCATGGCCTCGGTGCTGCTGGGCCAAGGCGTCGGCAAAATCGGTGATATGGTGGCCGGCCTGCAGCAATGGATGGAACTCCACGAGTACGAGTCGGTCGGCCAGATGAAAGGCGCACTCAGCCAGCGCAATGTGGCCGATGCCACCGCTTTCGAGCGGGCCAACTACATGAAGGTGCTGGGTAGCTGGACATAGGCCGGGTGGGCACTTCACCCGCCGCGGTGAGACCGGTTTCCCAGCGCCCCAACACGCCCTCCGAAGTCGCGTGCCCGCAGGCATCGGAGGGCGTGCCGCCGGACCAGCTTCGTAAACTCATTCTTTTACCCTCTTGACAACTCGTGAAATCCGTGATAATCTAATCCTCAGACGTCAGACGTCTGAGGATTCCAGGTCCGATCCAACAAGCAATGGCTGCTGCTTGGAGCGAATCGCCTATGCAGAACCACAACCCGAATAGCGTTTCCCCCCTGAGTGGCTGTGCGTCCTGCCAGCCACCGCCTGCTTTTCGCCTTCACCATCCACACCACCGTACCACTGCTGATGCACTCCCTTGTTCATCACATCTACCCTCGGAGGTAAGCCATGCCGCCAGATACGGCCATTGACACCCGAAACTCAGTTCGCAAGCCGGCATTCGACTTGCAGGGACTCCTGCTCAGAGCAGCAATGCCGGTCCTGGCGATCCTGATCGCGCTGCTGGTGGGAGCAGTCATGCTTCTGCTGCTGAAAGCCAATCCCCTGACTGCATACGGCACGATGGTCAAGGGCGTGTTCGGCACCATGTCCGGCTTCACGCAATCGCTGGTCAAGGCAACGCCGCTGCTGCTGGTGGGCCTGGGCATCTGCATCGCATTTCGCGCCAGCGTGCTCAACATCGGCGGCGAAGGGCAGATCATCGCCGGCGCGTTGATGGCCACCTGGTTTTCCCTGCAGTTCCGCACCTGGCCCAGCGCGCTGCTGATCCCGGCCACGATGGTCATGGGGTTCATCGCCGGCTGCTTGTGGGGCTTCATTCCCGGCATCCTCAAGGCCAGGCTCAATGTCAACGAGATCCTGAGCACGGTCATGATGAACGCCATCGCCCTCCAGTTGATGAACCTCCTGATCCGCGGCCCGCTCATCGATCCGGCGGGCGTGGCGGCAGGCACGTTCCTGCCGCAGTCCGAACGATTGCCCCAAGCGGTCTGGCTGGGGCGCCTGATCCCGCAAACCCTCCTTCATACCGGCGCTATCGTCGCGGTGCTGCTGGCAGTGGTGGTGTACATCTTCCTATGGCGCACGACGATCGGCTATCGCATCCGCGCGGTGGGTCTCAGCCCTGAAGCCTCCAAATACGCCGGCATCCCGGTGCCATTCTACCAGATGCTGTCGCTGACGCTGGCCGGCGGGTTCGCAGGACTGGCCGGCGTAATCGAGGTCATCGGCGTGCAGCACCGCCTGCTGGAGGGGGTCACCAGCGGTTACGGCTTCACGGGCATCGTAGCCGCGCTGTTCGGCGGCCTGCATCCGCTGGGCCTGATCCCTGCCTCCTGGCTCTTCGGTAGTCTGCTGGTGGGTGGAGACATGATGCAGCGGGCGGTCCAGGTGCCTTCGGCGCTGATCGACACCCTGTTGGGCTTGATCGTGCTGTTGGTCATCGGCTCACAGATGTGGTCGCGGCGCCTGGCAACCCGCCGGGCCATCGCGCTGGCAAAAAGGAAGACGGAGGCCGCGTCATGAACGAGCTTACTACCGCTGCCATCATCATCGGCATCCTCACTTCGGCCATTCGCCTGGCGACGCCGTACCTGTATGGCGCTATCGGCGAAGCGATTACGGAGCTCGCCGGCGTAGTCAACCTGGGCGTCGACGGCATCATGCTGCTGGGCGCGTACGGGGCTTTCTTCGTGGCGCTGAACACGGGCAACCTCTGGCTGGGTTTGCTGGCCGGCATCCTGATCGGTGCGTTGATGGGCTTGTTGATGGCATTCATCAGCGTCACCCTGAAGGCTGAGCAAGGCATCAGCGGCATCGGCCTCTACATGTTCGGGTTGGGCCTCTCCACCCTGCTGTTCAAGACGACTATCGGCACGGTCAAGACCGTCACAGGGTTTCAGGCCGTCAAGATCCCGTTGCTGGGTGACATCCCCTACATCGGTGAGATCCTCTTCGACCAAAGCCTGCCGGTGTATGGCGCGTTCCTCCTCGTGCCGTTGGCATGGTTCATTCTGGACAAGACCACGTGGGGCTTACGGCTCAAGGCGGTGGGACAAACCCCTGCCGCCGCCGACTCGCTGGGCGTGAACGTCGACCGGACGCGTTACATCGCGACATGCATCGGCTCGATGTTGGCCGGGCTGGCGGGCGCATCGCTCTCCCTGGCATTGGTCAACCTGTTCCAAGAGAACCTGACTGCGGGCATGGGCTTTATTGCCGTGGCGTTGGTCTACTTCGGCGGCTGGCGGCCGCTGGGCATCATGCTGGGCGCGCTGCTCTTCAGCACGGTTAATGCGTTCCAGTTGTGGATGCAAGTACTGGGAAAAGAGGTATTGGGGGTAGATATTCCACCCGATGTCATGGTGATGCTCCCCTACCTATTGACCATCGTGGCGTTGGCCCTCACCGTGAGCCGGGTGCGCGGGCCGGCGGCGCTCAACAAGCCCTTCGAGCGAGGGGCACACTAATCCAATCTTACCATCACAAAGGAGAAGGTAGCATGAAGGTTCGCACGTTGTTTGTTGTTGTCATGGTGATCGCGCTGCTGGCTGGTTGCGGCGGCGCGGCTACCCCTGCGCCGCAGGCCGCCAAGGCGCTGCGTATCGCCGTGGTGATGCCCAGCGCGACGACCGACCTGGCCTTCAGCCAGTCGATGTGGTCAGCCCTCAAGGCGATCCAAGCCGAAATGGGCGGCGAGTCGGCCGTGGAGCTGAAGTACTCGGAAAACATGTTCAAGGTGGCGGATGCCGGGAACGCGCTGCGCGACTATGCCAGCCAGGGCTTCGACATCGTGATCGGCCATGGTTCGCAATACGGCCCCTTGATCCAGGAGATCGCCCCGGATTTCCCCAAGACGATCTTCGCCTGGGGCACTGACGTTAACACCTTCGGCCTGACGAATGTTTACGCCTATACGCCGGCAGCGCACGAGGGCGGTTACGTCAACGGCGTGATGGCCGCGAAGCTGAGCAAGAGCAAGGTCATCGGCGTCACGGGGCCTGTCGAAGTGGGTGACGCGAAGACCTACATTGACGGCTTTGTACAGGGCGTAGCCTCCGTTGATCCGAACATCAAAGTCAACAAGACATGGACCAACTCCTTCTCCGATGTTGCGCTGATGACCGAGGCGGCCAAGACGCACATCGCCGCAGGCGCGGACGTGTTGACCGGCTCCTCGCAGTCGGTGGTGGGATCGATCGGCGCGGCGAAAGAGAAGGGTAATGTGCTGTGGTTCGGCACGCAACAGGACCAGGCCTCGCTGGCTCCCGAGATCGTGGTCGCCAGCCAGCAGTATGACTGGGTCGGCATCTTGAAGCAGATCATCGAGAATCGCAAGGCCAACAAGCTGGGCGGCGAAACATTCACCCTGCAGCTCAAGAACGGCGGCTTGAAGGTCGTCTTCAACCCGGCTTACAAGCTCCCGGATGATGTCAAGCAGGCTGCCGAGGCGGCCATCAAGGGCATCACGGACGGCAGCATCGTCGTCAATCCGTAACGTTTCGACTGAAGTTGTTGCGACAAACCAGGTTTCTCCGCGAAACCTGGTTTGTCGCAACACAAAGGCCAGGAGAGAAAGATGGCGAAGTTATCTCAACCTGAGACGCTCAACGATAGCCACGGTTACCGCCGCATCCAGCGCATTGAGATGTGCAACATTGTCAAGCGCTTCCCGGGCGTCCTCGCGAATGATAAGGTCTGTTTCGACGTCAACGCCGGCGAAGTGCATGCCCTGCTGGGCGAAAACGGCGCGGGCAAAAGCACCCTGATGCGCCAGCTCTTTGGCCTCTACAAGCCCGATGAGGGCCAAATCCTCATCGATGGCAAGTCCGTTGAGTTCAATTCGCCGGCCGACGCGATCCGCGCCGGCATCGGCATGATCCACCAGCACTTCATGCTCGTGCCCACGCTGACAGTGACGGAAAATGTGGCGCTGGGATTGCCCTCCTCGCGCGAGCCGCTGTTGGACCTCGACCGGGTGGGGAAGCGCGTGCGCCAGCTCGCCGAAGAGTATGGCCTCAAGGTTGAACCGAACGCCTACATCTGGCAGCTTTCAGTTGGTGAGCAACAACGCGTGGAAATCCTTAAGGCGCTTTACCGCGGGGCAGGGATGATTATCCTGGATGAACCGACCGCCGTGCTGACCCCGCAAGAAGTCAAGGACCTGTTTGCGACGTTCAGACGCATGGTGGCAGAAGGGCATGGGCTGGTCTTCATCTCGCACAAGCTTTACGAAGTCCTGGCGATCAGCGATCGCATCACGGTGTTGCGCGACGGCAGGTACAGCGGCGAGGTCGCGACCAAGGATGTCACGCGCGATCAGTTGGCAACCATGATGGTCGGTCGCGAGATCAAACGCTTTGCGCCGCCCCCGCAAGAAATGGGCCGCCCGCTGCTGCAGATTAAGGGGCTGCACGCGATGGGCGATCGCGGCGTAGAGGCGCTGCGCGGCATCGACCTGGAGATTCACGCCGGTGAGATCCTGGGCATGGCGGGCGTATCAGGCAATGGGCAACGCGAGTTAGCGGGCTGCCTGGGCGGTATGCGCAAGGTAACGGCCGGCGTCATTTCAGTAGATGGCAAGGACCTGACGCACGCCTCAGTGCAAGGGCGCTTGAAGGCCGGACAAGCCTTTATTCCTGAGGAGCGCATGCGCGACGGCGCCATTAAGGAGTTTTCAGTGCAGGAGAATCTCTTCCTGCTGGACCATGCCGCGCCCCAGTTCACACGCGGGGTCTTTTTGGATTTCGCGAAAATGGCCGCGCATGCCAAATCGCTGATCAGCGAATTCGCCGTGAAAACGCCAAGCCTGGAAACCCCCATTAAGAACCTTTCCGGCGGCAATATTCAGAAGGCCATCATGGCCCGCGAGCTTTCACGGAAGCCCAAGGTGCTGATTGCGGCCCAACCCTCGCGCGGGGTGGATATCGGCGCCACGGAGTATATCCACCAGCGCCTGCTCCAGCAGCGAGCGGAGGGTAAAGCCGTGCTGCTGATCTCCGAGGACCTGGATGAGGTGCGGGCGCTCTCCGATCGGATTGCGGTTATTTATGAAGGGCAGATCATCGGCATCGTCAAGCGGGATGAGGCTACGATCGAGCAACTCGGTCTGATGATGGCCGGTGTGCCCATGCACGAAGCATTGGGGACTGTCGCGGCAACGACGGATGCCGCCGAAACCGTAGCTGCCGCGCCCGCCAACAAAAACGAGGCAGCCGCCGATGTCCCAAGCCGAGCATAGCCTGCGCTTGTTACGCGCGGACACGCGGCCCCTCTACGTCCAGGCTGTCGACGCGCTGTACGAATTGCTTGAACATGGAGCCTACGAGCCGGGCCAGCCCTTGCCCGCAGAGACGGACCTCGCCACGCTGTTGGGTGTCTCGCGGTCAACGATCCGTGAAGCGCTGAGCCACCTCGAAAAAGACGGGCTTATCGTCCGCAAGCAGGGGGTGGGCACCCTGGTGACACCCCGATCCCGAACCATCTCCGGCGGCCTGGAGCGGCTGGCCAGCTTTCGGTCAGTGGCGGAGCTGGCCGGCGCGACGGTGCAGGTTGTTCTGCGCTCAGTGGAGCTGATTGAAGCCGACGCAACAACAGCCGCTGCGCTCCATCTACCGACGGGCTCGCAAGTCGTGCAAGTACGTGTGATTGAGGCCATCGAGGGCCGCCGGTTGGCTTATCTCGAAGGGTTGATTGCGCGAGAGCGGGTAGATTCAGAGCTGCTGGCAGCCGACGAAGGGTCGCTGTTGGAGCACCTCTACCGGCAGGCGAACCTACCGATCGCCTACTCACGCACAGCCATCTATGCGATTGCGGCCGATCGAGATCTGGCCGAACGCTTGCGCATCGATGAAGGCGGGGCGGTGCTGCACCTGATCGAGACCGTGTTTTCCGAAACAGACATGCCGATCGCCCTTTTTCGCAATCATTTTGTCACCGGCGACTACAACTACACAGTCGTCCGCCGGATCGTGCAATCCTTCAGATCGCTCCGGGGGGCCATTGGGGCAGGGGGGACCAAAGGGGGAAACCTAGATGGAACGATTTAGCTACGTGAGGGCAGAAAGTATTCCGCAAGCGGTCGCCCTGCTGAATGCACCGGGGGTGCGCAGCCGGCCGTTGGCAGGCGGCACCGACCTGGTGCTGCTGCTGCGAGAAGAGCGCACTCTATCCAAACCAGGTTTGGATAGAGTAGTGGATATCACGCAGATTCCTGAGCTGCATCATATTGCGCGCTCGGATGGTGCTGTCGTGATCGGTGCGGCGGCCACCTTCAGCGAGATCATCGAAAGCGCAGTCGTCTGCGAGACAGCGCCGGTGCTGGCGCAGGCGTGTCGCTCGGTAGGCGCGACCCAAATCCGCAATATGGGTACTTTGGGCGGCAACGTAGCGAATGCGGCCGCGTGCGCGGACTCGCTGCCGGCGCTGGTCTGCCTCGATGCTGCAGCGCGGGTCCTCACGCCGAACGGAGAGCTGACCTGGCCAGTGGCCGAGATGATCATCCGGCCCAATCGGACACAAATCCCGCCGGGCGGCTTGCTGGTCTCATTGAGCTATGGTGTTCCTGCGCCCGGCAGCCGCAGCGTTTTTGTCAAGCTGGGCCGGCGCAACGCGATGGCCATCTCCCGCCTCACCGTGGCTGCGCTGGGCCGGGTCGGCCCGGATGGGCGCATCGCCGAGGCGCGGCTGGCACCAGGCTCGGCCACACCACAAATCCGGCGCTTCACGGCGGTGGAACAACTCCTGGTAGGCGAGACGCCCAGCATCACACTGTGCGAGGCCGCCGGGCAACTGGCCGTGAGTGAAATGACAAAGGTGACAGGGAAGCGCTGGTCCAGCGAATTCAAGGAACCGGCCCTGCTGGCGATGGTGACGCGTGCGTTGCTGCAGGTGTTCGGCTTGCCGTGGACAGAAGGAGAAGAGGCATGAAAATCTCGTTTATGCTGAACGGCAGCCCGGTGAGCGTGGAAGCGCCGACCGACATCAACCTGCTCCATCTGCTGCGCGACTATCTGAATCTGACTGGCACCAAGGAAGGGTGTGGCGTCGGCGAATGCGGCGCGTGCTCGGTGATCCTGGACGGCCGGCTCGTGAACTCGTGCCTGGTGCTGGCGCCGCAGGCGCACGGCCGCAACGTCACGACGATCGAGGGGATTCGGGGCGCAGACGGCGGGCCCAATGACTTGCAGCGAAACTTCATCGAGTACGGCGCGGTGCAATGCGGTTATTGCATCCCCGGCATGGTGTTGGCGGGTGAGGCGCTGCTGGCGCGCACCCTCGCGCCCGATCGGACAGAGATTCGCGAGGCAATCGCCGGCAACCTGTGCCGCTGCACGGGCTATCAACAGATCGTAGATGCGATCGAGGTCACGGCTCGCGAGCGCCGAAACACAGAGGCAGCAGAGGGGGTGACACATGGCTGAGCTCAAGTACGTCGGCAAACCGGCCAAACGCGTCGACGCCCTGGAGAAGGTCCTCGGCACGGCCAAATACGCAGGAGACTACAAGGTGCCGGGGATGCTGCATGCCCGCTGCCTGCGCAGCGACCTGCCCCATGCGCGGATCGTCCGCCTGGATGTGACCCCGGCCCTGCGGGTGCCCGGCGTGAAGGCAGCCATCACGGGTGAGGATTTCGTCAGTCATGGAAACTTCGGCTACCCGGTCCAGGATATGTACATGCTGGCGCACGAGCATGTGCGCTATGTAGGGGATGCGATTGCGGCTGTGGCGGCCGAAACCCTGGAAGCATTGGCGGCCGGGCTAGCGGCCATCGAGGTTGAACTGGAGCCTTTGCCGGGCGTGTTCGACCCGGCCGAGGCGCTGAAACCGGACGCGCCGCTCGTCGGCCAGCAGCCGTGGGATTCACCGACTGAGCCGCGCGGCAATCTGTTGGTCAAACATATCGTCCGCAAAGGCGATCCGGATCCGATTCTACAGGAATCCGAGATCCTGCTGGACGAGCAGTTCAGCACCGCCCATCAAGAGCACGCCTACATCGAGACCGAGGCCGCGGTGGCAGTTCCCTGGCCAGGCAGCACCGGCGTCACGGTCTACTCACCCAGCCAGAGCCCGTTCAACGACCGGAATAACCTGTGTCGCGTCCTGGGCCTGGGCGAGGAGAACGTGCGCGTAATCCAGCCGCCGGTAGGCGGCGCGTTTGGCGGCAAGGACGACCAGATCTACCAGACATCCGGCCAGGTGGCCAAGCTGGCGCTGCTGACAGGCTGCCCCGTGCGGATGTCGTTCGGCCGCGAAGAGTCGATGATCTTCTCCTACAAGCGCAACCCCATGCGGGTGCACATCCGGCTGGGCGCGAACATCTCCGGCCAGTTGAAAGCCAGCAAGGTCGATCTCCTGGTGGACAGCGGCGCGTATTCCGCCATCACGCCGTTCGTGGCCTGGCGCGGCAATATCCACGCCATGGGCGCGTATCGCTATGACGCGTGCCATGTCGACACCTACGTCGCGTACACGAACAACGGCTACACGGGGGCGTTCCGCGGCTTCGGCAACACAGAGACGACGGCCTGTATCGAGCAGGCCATCGATATGCTGGCCGATCGCTTGCAGATCGATCCCATCGAACTGCGCCTGAAGAACTGCCTGCGGCCGGGCGACGAGACGGCACACGGCCAACGTCTGGGCGACGACGTCGCGCTGGTCGAATGCCTGGAGCACGTGCGCCGGGCCTCCGACTGGGATCGCAAACGACGCGAATATGGGCAGCGGGGAGGAACGCGGCCGACCGCGGCCGGTGAACTCCGTCATGGCATCGGCGTGGCCTGCTTCTTCCACGGCCTGTCGTTGGGAGCCGAGGGGGATGACTTCGCGGTCAGCACGCTGCGCGTCAATGACGATGCCTCGCTCACCCTGACCTCGGGCCTGACCGACTACGGCACCGGCTCGCGCACCACCTTCACCCTGATCGCCGCAGAGGTATTGGGCCTGCGGCCGGACCGCATCCACATGGATCGGCCTGACACCGATACGGCCATCGCCGGTGGTCCCACGGTCGCTTCACGCGCGACCGTGTTGGGGGGCAACGCCGTGCGCGTCACAGCCGAACGCCTCAACAGCCTGCTGCATCATGCGGCAGCCAACCTCTTCGGATGCAGCCTGGTGCAGGTGCTGCGCGATGGGGAGACCTTCATCGGGCCGCAAGAGGAGCCGGCCAGCTTCGAAGATGTCGTAGACCATGCGCGCGAGATGGGGCTGATGCTTTCGGCGCACGGCCGCTGGGATGCGCCCAAGATCCATTGGTCGATGGAGGATGGCACCGGCAAGCCCTATTTTGCCTATCACTACGGCGCACAGGTGGCCGAGGTGATTGTGGATACCGGGACGGGCAAGGTGAGCGTGGCGAACATCTGGGCGGCGCACAACACCGGCACGGTGATCTTCCCCCAGGGGATCCTGGGCCAGCTCTACGGCGGCATCACCCAGGGAGTGGGCTACGCGCTGATGGAACGAGTAGACTACGACCAGGGCTACATGCAGGCCACGAACTTCGACGAGTATCTGATTCCGACCGCGGTCGACGTACCTGATATCTCGGGCCACTTCGTGCAGAAACCGTTCAGCCCGGGGCCTTTCGGCGCCAAGAACATCGGCGAACCCGCCATGGTGCCCACGGCGCCGGCCATCCTGAACGCCATCACCCATGCTACGGGCCGCCGGGTGCAAGACCTGCCGGCCAATCTGGAACGCGTGCTGCTGGGCCACGATCTGCACCAGAGGGGCTCAGATCGCGCCTGCAAGCTGGGACTGAAAGCCGGTTGATTATGTACCCGGTCAACAATGATGTTCGTCTGCGGGCCGACCATCGTCCGCTATACGTCCAGGCCAGTGAAGCGCTGAAAGAACTGGTGCAAAAGGGCGGTTATGCGCCCGGCGCGCGGCTGCCCTCGGAGCACGTGCTTTCCGAGCAACTCGGCATCTCCCGGCCGACGCTGCGCGAGGCATTGCATCAGCTAGAAGAGGAAGGCGCCATTGTCCGCCGGCACGGCGTGGGCACCTTTGTGGCGGAGCAGTTGCCGCTGCTGGAGACAGGCCTGGAGGTGCTGGAAAGCATCGAGCAGATGGCTGCGCGCTGCGGCCTGCACATGCAGATGGGCGAAGTGAACATTTTCGAACGGATGACGACCGCCACAGAGGCAAAGGGGCTGGCGTTGGCAACCCCCGAGCCGGCCACGTGCGTCCAGCGCGTGATTTCGGCTGAAAGCAAGCCGGTGGCGTATTTGGCCGATGTGCTGCCCAAGCGGTTTTTGAACCAGGCCGAGCTCGGCTCGGCCTTCCACGGTTCGGTGTTGGATATCTTGCTGGCACGCGGCTGGCCGGCGCTGTCCCACTCATGGACAGAGCTGCTTGCGGAGGCCGCTGATGCCAACCTGGCGCGCGCGCTGAACGTCCGCCGCGGCGAGGCGCTGATGCGGCTCGAGGCGCAGTTGTACGCGATCGATGGACAAGTCGTCGACTATGCCATCAGCCATTTTGTCCCCGGCTGTTTCCGATTCCATGTTGTGAGACGCGTTGCAGGTGCGTAAAGGCGCAGCGACACTCATTTCGTTCTACTGACACCATCCAGGTCAGAATCACAGGGAGGAAGATTGATGGACCAGATCAAAGAGATCCAACAGCGTGTTCAACAGCGTCGCGATGACATCATCCAATTCATGCGCGACATCTGCGCGATTCCCTCGATGAATTCGCAAATTGGCCCCGTCGGCGAACGCATCCAGGCCGAGATGCGTAAGCTCGGTTGGGATGAGGCGCGCTTCGACAAGATGGGCAACACGGTTGGGCGCATCGGAGACGGGCCAAAGGTGATCGTCTACGATTCGCACATCGACACGGTGGGCGTCGGCGACCCGGCGGAATGGGAATGGGATCCCTTCATCGGCAAGATTGAAGATGGCCGCCTGTACGCGCGCGGGGCATGCGACGAGAAAGGCAGCACGCCCGGTATGGTGCACGGGCTGGCAATCGCCCGCGACCTGGGCCTGCTGGACGGCTACACCGTCTACTACTTCGGCAACATGGAGGAGTGGTGCGACGGCATCGCGCCCAATACATTCGTAGAGGTGGACCCAAAAGTCCGGCCTGATTTCGCGGTCATCGGTGAACCGACAAAGATGCAGGTTTATCGGGGACATAAGGGCCGCATCGAACTGAAAATCACCGCTTCCGGCCGCTCAGCCCATGCAGCCTCGCACTACCTGGGCGACAACGCGGTGTACAAGATGGCGGCGATCATCACGCAAATTCGCGAGCTGGATCGTCGTTTCCATTTCGGCATGGGCGGCCATCCGGTGCAGGGGGTGCCTTCCATCGCGGTCACCGATGTTCACGTTCGCACGGCTTCCCTCAATGCTGTGCCGGATGAGTTCACGATCTACATCGATCGGCGCATCACGTCGAATGAGCCACATGATGAGGTCATCGCGCAGATCAAGGGGCTCATCCCTGATTACCTGCAGGATGAGATCACCGTCGAGGAGCTTTTCTACGATGAGCCGTCTTACACGGGGTTCGTCTTCCCTGTAAGCAAATACTATCCTGCCTGGCTGCTCGAGGACACTCATCCGCTGGCAGCAGCAGGGCAGCGCGCCATCGAGGCGCTGTGGGGCGAAGCACGGCCGCTCGGCACGTGGGACTTCTCCACGAATGGCACCTATTGGGCGGGCAAGGCGGGCATCCCATCCATCGGGCTTGGACCTGGCGACGAGAAAACAGCCCACATGCGAAACGAAAACGTACCCCTCGATGAGGTGGTTCAAGCCGCTGAGTGGTATGCGGCGCTGCCGGTGATGCTTAAGGAACTGCTCTAACCACAAAAACACAGAGACACAAAGACACAAAGGCCCAATGGCGCGTATGCCGCCGACATACATGCCGCATCTGTGGGGGCAGGTGCAAGACCTGCCCCTACAGTGATCACAAAACCTTTGTGGCTTGGTGGTAAATCAACCTGGAAAGGAAACTCCTATGCGTAGCTTTGAAGGTCGTGACATCCTCTCGCTCAAAGATTTCGAACGTCAAGAGTTCTTCCGCGTCTTCGATGTCGCGGAACAAATGGAACCGTTTGCGCGCAACCGGCACAACGGAGATCTGCTGAAAGACAAGACGCTGGTGACGGCATTCTATCAGCCGTCCACCCGCACGCGCCTGGCGCACGAGGCCGCGATGCACCGCCTGGGCGGGCATGTCACCGGCTTCTCCGATGCCAAGATGACCCGTGCGGGCGATTGGTATCAAGAATCGATCAAAGACACCGTCAAGATGCTGGAGTTTTACGGGGACGTGATCGTGATGCGCCACTATCAAAAGGGCGCGCCGCAGGAGGCGGCATATTGGTCGTCGGTGCCGATCATCAACGGCGGTGACGGCTGGGGCGAGCATCCAACCCAAATCCTGACCGATCTCTACACCGTTTTGCGCACCAGGGGCCGCATTGACGGTCTCAAGTGGGTGGCCGTCGGCGACATGCGTATGCGCACCATGCACTCGCTGGGGTATGCGCTCACCCAGTTCGACTGCCCCATCACGTTTGTCGGTCCGACGCCGGACGCGCTGTTCCCCGGCTCGCCGGATATGCGCATGCCGGAAGAGTACAAGGCCGACTTCCAGCGCTATTCGCTGGACTTCAAAGAGGCCGAACACGTCGAGCAGGTCATTGCGGACGCGGATGTGATCCTGGTCGAGCCGGTGATCCAGCCTGACTACACCCAGGCGCGCCAGGAAGCCAGCAAGGACCACAGCCTGACCCCGGCCGCCTATAAGATCACACGCGATCTGCTGGCGAACAAGGCCAAGTCGGATGCCATCCTGCTGCACTCGCTGCCGCGCATGGATGAAATCCCCCTTGACGTGGATATCACGAAATGGTCCCGCTACTGGCAGGAGGCGTACCACGGCGTCGTGATGCGTATGGCGCTGCTGGCGCTTGTCTTGGGTCGCACGGACGAAATCGCAAATCGATGAAAGGAGAATCCTATGCAAACCTATCTTCACGGTCGTGACCTTATCGGTGATCTTGACTTCTCGAAGGAGGAGGTCGAGACTGTACTGGACGTGGCGTTCGATCTGAAGCGCAAGCGCGCGCTGAACGAACCCCATGCGTATCTGCGCGACAAGGTGTTGGCGATGCTGTTTTTCTTCAGCAGCACCCGCACCCGCGGCTCGTTCGAAGCAGGCATGGCGCAGCTCGGCGGGCACGGCGCATTCATTGACTCCAACACCACCCAGATCTCACACGGCGACACGCCGAAAGAGATCGGCGAGATTTTCGGCCGCTACTTCGACGGGATCGCCATCCGCCACTGCGACTGGCTGGACGGCAACAAGTACATCAACGCAGTTGCCAAGGCGTCGCGCGTGCCCGTGCTCAACATGCAGTGCGACATCTACCACCCCTTCCAGTGCCTGGCCGACCTGATGACCATCATGGAGAAGAAGGGCCGCGATCTGCGCAAGAAGAAGATCGTCGTCTCATGGGCGTACGCGGCGTCGTATCTCAAGCCGATCTCGGTGCCGCAGTCGCTGATCGTGCAGATGCCGCGCTTCGGCATGGACGTGACCCTCGCCTATCCGCCCGGCTTCCAACTGATGCCTGAGATCGTGGGAATGGCCGAGGAACAGGCGCGCAAGTACAAGACCAGCTTCGAAATCGTCGAAGACGTAAACGGCATGGACATCGCGTTCAAGGACGCGGACGTCATTTATGCCAAGTCGTGGGGCCCGCTGCTCACCACCGCCGACAAGGTCGAGGGCAAGAAGCTCCAGGACACCTACAAGAACTGGATCACCGACGAGCGCAAGATGGCGCTGGCGCAGCCCGATGCCATCTACATGCACCCGCTGCCCGCCGACCGCAACATCGAAGTCACCGATGGCGTCATCGATGGGCCGAACTCAGTGGTCTACGACGAAGCAGAGAACCGACTGCACGCGCAGAAGGCCGTGATGGCACTCACGATGTAGATTGGTAATTGGTAGATTGGTAATTGGTAAATTGGTAGATTGGTAATTGGTAGATTGGTAGATTGGTAATTGGTAGATTGGTAGATTGGTAGATTGGTAATTGGTAGATTGGTGGCCTGGTGAATTGGGGGGCCAGTATCAGCTCCCAAGTTACCAATTTACCTCGTCATCATTCTACCAAATCCCGAGTGGTGGATTGGGGCGTCAATGGAACAAAAGGAGCAGCGGGGGTTCGAGGATCTGGAGTGCTATCAGTTGGCGCTCCAGGTGATGCGCGCGGCCTATCGGGTGATACAGACGTTGCCGCCTGAGGAGAAGTACAACCTGGGGCTGCAGATGCGGAAGGCATCCACCAGCGTAGGATTCAACATCGCTGAAGGTTACGGACGTTATCACTACCTCGACTGCCTCCGTTTCTTTTATATCGCCCGCGGATCGCTCGAGGAAACGCTGAGCCAGTTCATCGCTTGTGATGTTCTCGGTTACACCAAGGGCGAGCTGCCTGCCCAACGCCAGCTCTGCCATAGCGCCTTGCGGTCACTGAATGGCTACATTCGCTATGTGCGCGGCCAGCAACAGGGCCGCCAGGAATATGGTGACCGTGTCGCCGTGCATGAAGAAGGGCCACTCTACGAAATCACGCCTTTCCCAATCGGCGCTGATGAGACATGACCCATATCCCAATTTGCCAACTTACCAATCTACCAATCTACCCTTCCGAAGGAGCACATATATGACCCAAACCACTTCCCGTAAAGTCGCAGTCGTCGCTATCGGCGGCAATTCACTGATTTCGGACGCCAAGCATCAATCGGTCGAAGACCAGTATAATGCCTCAAAGGAGACCACATTCCACATCGCCGACATGATCGAAGCGGGGTGGGATGTCGCCATCGGCCACGGCAATGGGCCGCAGGTCGGCTTCATCCTGCGCCGCTCCGAGATCGCGGCCAAGGTTGAAGGAATGCACGAGGTGCCGCTGGACGTCTGCGGTGCGGACAGCCAGGGCGCCATCGGTTATGCGCTCCAACAGACCCTGCAGAACTGGCTGTTCGAGCGCAAGATCAACAAGAACGTCGCGACGGTCATCACCCAGGTATTGGTGGATCGCAACGATCCGGCGTTCAAGAATCCCACGAAACCGATTGGCGGCTTCATGGGCGAAGCGGAAGCCAAACGCCGCGAGGCAGAGATGAACTGGTCGGTGGTCGAGGATGCAGGCCGCGGTTGGCGCCGCGTGGTGGCATCCCCGCTGCCGAAAGAGGTGGTTGAGCTAGACACCGTGAAGGCGCTGCTGAAGGCGGGCGTCGTGGTCATTACGGTCGGCGGCGGCGGCATCCCGGTCATCGATCCCGGCACCGGCAACTACCAGGGCACGGCCGCGGTGATCGACAAGGACTACGCGTCCAGCCTGCTGGCGCAGAGCGTCAATGCCGACTTGTTCCTGATCTCCACCGCCGTCGAGAAGGTCGCGATCAATTTCGGCAAGCCGGATCAGCAATGGCTGGATCGCCTGACCCTCGCCGAGGCGAAGCAATATCTGGCCGAGGGCAAGCACTTCGCTAAAGGCTCAATGGCGCCGAAGATCCAGGCGATCATCTGGTATCTGGAGAACGGCGGCAAACACGCGATCATCACCAACCCGGAGAACATCGGCCGCGCGCTGCGCGGGGAGACCGGCACGCACATCGTGCCCGATTGAAGTTAGAAATGGCAGGCCGGCCGCTAGGTTCTAGCGGCCGGCAGCTCCGCTTTTGCGTCCTCAGCGCGGAGGTGCAGACATGAAATATGTCGTCTACCTGGAATGCGACGCCGAGACCCTCCAAGAGGGCGGTTATCTGGCGCACATCCCGGCCATTCCGGGGTGCGTCGGCAGAGGGATCACCAAGAAAGAGGCAGTCGCGCGCTGTCAGGAGACGTTGAGGGCCTACCTTGCGCTCCTGATCCACGCAGGCGTGAGCGGCGTGCCGCGCGAGACTGATAAGATCGAGTTGGATGTCCGAGAATGCGCCGGCTCGATCTTCCCATCCGACACCAATCCCCTGATGCCCAACGAAGCTGAGCAGTTGGCGCAGTGGCTCGAGATCAGCCGGGATGAGCTGCTGGAGGCTGTCTCGAAGCTGCCGCCGGCCGCGCTGGATTGGAAACCCAACCCGAATATTTATTCGATCCGCGAGATCCTGAGCCATATCGGCAACGCAGACTGGTGGTACGTCCAGCGCCTGAAGCAGTGGCCCGGTGACCTCTTTGAACGCCTGACCGCCACACGCAGCCTGCTCACCGACAGCTTGCGCGCCCTGAGCGACGACACTCGGGGCCGGGTGACGGTGCACTCTGGCGAGGAGTGGACCCCTCGCAAGGTTGCCCGACGCGCGCTGGAGCACGAGCGCGAGCACCTGGTGCAAATCCGGGAGATCGCGGAACGATATCGAAAGGAGGAGGGAGACAGGTAGCATGGATCACGTAAAATCCCTCAAGTGCCTCATCTGCGGCGCGGAGTATCGGCCGGATGAGATCGAATATGTTTGCCCCCATCACGGCGACGATGGCATCGTAGATGTGCAGTACGATTACGAGCGGATCCGGCAGCGCATCAGCCCCGCCTCATTGGCCCAGGATCGCGATGCCACCATCTGGCGCTACAAGCCCTTGCTGCCGGTCAAGGCTGACAGCCCGACGCCGCCGCTGACGGTTGGGTGGACGCCGATGTACCGCGCCGATCGTTTAGCGGCCGGCCTGGGCCTGCAAAACGTCTGGGTCAAGGATGAAGGCCGGCAGCCCAGCGCATCGTTCAAGGATCGCGCCAGCGTGATTGCAGTAGTCAAGGCGCAAGAACGCGGGGCCGAGATCATCACCACCTCCAGCACGGGAAATGCCGGGGCTGCGCTCTCGGTGCAGTGCGCCAGCGTGGGCCAAAAGAACGTCATCTTCGTACCCGAATCGGCGCCGCCGGCCAAGGTCGCCCAACTGCTGGTGTACGGCAGCACCGTGATCCTGGTGCGCGGCACCTACGACGATGCCTTCGAGCTCTGCGCCGAGGCGGCCAAGGAGTTCGGCTGGTACAACCGCAACACCGGCTATAACCCCTACATGAGCGAGGGGAAGAAGACTGCCGCATATGAGATTTGCGAACAGATTTCGATCGGATCGCAATCCGCGCAGGTAGGGGTGGGTTTGATCGGCGCCGAAAAGCCGCAGCGCGATGTGTCTCAAAACCCGCCCCTACAGTGGGATGCGCCGGACCGCATCTTCGTGAGCGTGGGCGACGGCTGCATCATCGGCGGGCTGCACAAAGGCCTGAGAGACCTCATGGCCTTGGGCTGGATCAAAAAGATGCCGAAGCTCATGGGCGTGCAGGCCGCGGGATCAGCCGCGCTATATGACGCGTGGCGGACGGGCATCCGCGCCACGGAGATGAAGCCCATCGACGCCCACACGATCGCAGACAGCATCTCGGCCGGCCTGCCTGCGGACCGCATCAAGGGGCTGGCAGCGGTGCGCGAGACAAACGGCGCCTACATCAAGGTGACCGACGAGGAAATCCTGGCCGCAATCCCAACCCTGGCCCGCGGCAGCGGCGTCTTTGCCGAGCCGGCCGGAGCGGCCGCCTATGCCGGGTTGGTCAAGGCAGTAGCAGACGGCCTGGTAGATCCCGAAGAGCGCATCGTTGTCCTCTCCACCGGCAACGGGCTCAAGGATATCGCCTCGGCCCGCAAGAGCGTGGGCGAGCCGGCGATCGTGGACAAAGACCTGGCTGATGTGAAGCGCGTACTCGGCAAATAGCCGCGTCGCGCATCTAGATACACAGAAAAGTCAGATGAGTGCTCGGTTACTCGTCACTGAGCACTCACTGCTGGCCATCCTTCTACGGAGATATAAACATGATCGACCTCACCATCCATCCTGACCGCCTCGAACGCACCGTTAAGCGGGCGCGCGAGCGCAATATCATCGTGCCGACCTTCAAGCAGATGCAAAACCCGGCTTCGGCTCCCGCCAAGATCAATGCGGGCCTGAAGAACGTCGGCCTGTGGGACCTCAACCCATTGAACCTGTTCCGCATCACCTGGAAAAATGAACCGGTGGCTAAGGGCGGTGGGTTCGGCGGCGTCAACTACCTGGAGCTGCCAAAGGCGCTCACCGGTGTGGACGCACGCATCCTGGTGCTGGTGGGCAAGTGGTTCCCCACCGGCGCGCACAAGGTCGGGGCGGCGTTCGGCTGCCTGGTCCCCCGTCTGGTGACCGGCCAGTTCGACCCGACCACCCAGAAAGCCGTATGGCCCTCCACCGGCAACTACTGCCGCGGTGGCGCATACGACTCTGCGCTGCTGGCCTGCCAGTCCATCGCGATCCTGCCTGAAGGGATGAGCAAGGAACGCTTCGAGTGGTTGAGCAAGGTCGCGGGCGAGGTCATCGCCACGCCCGGCACCGAGAGCAACGTCAAGGAGATCTTCGACAAGTGCTGGGAGCTGCGGCGCTCGGGCCAAGACCTGATGATCTTCAACCAGTTCGAGGAGTTCGGCAACGTCCTGTGGCATCACGCCATCACCGGCAACGCGTTTGCCGAGGTGTTGGAGAAGGAGCTGCGGCCCGGCGAGACCCTGCGCGGCTCGGTCTTCACTACCGGTTCGGCGGGCACGATCAATGCAGGGGATCGCCTCAAGGAGCTGTTCCCGCAGAGCAAGATCGCGGCCAGCGAGGCGTTACAGTGTCCCACCCTGCTCAGCAACGGCTTCGGCGCGCACCGCATCGAGGGCATCGGCGACAAGCACGTGCCGTGGATCCATAACGTCAAGAACACCGACATGGTGATGGCCATCGACGACGAAGTACCGATGCAGATGATTCGCCTGTTCAACGAGCCGGAAGGCCGCAAGTACCTGGTCGAGCAGGGTGTGCCCGAAGCCTTGGTCGAGCAACTCGACCTGATCGGCATCTCCGGCGCAGCGAATATCGCATCGGCCATCAAGATGGCGAAGTGGTACGAGTGGGGCGAGGGGGATGTCGTCGTTACGCTGCTGACCGACTCGATGGAGCTGTACGGCTCGCGACTGGCCGAACTGACTGCGGAACGCGGCGAGTTTACGGCTCGCGACGCGGCCGCCGCCTACCACCAGCACATCCTGGGCCTCAGCACCGACTACGTTGAAGAGCTGAGCTATCCGGCTCGCAAACGCGTCCACAACCTGAAGTACTACACCTGGGTGGAACAGCAGGGCAGAACCTATGCCGAGATCCAGGATCAGTGGTACAAGAAGGATTACTGGACCGGCGTGCACGGCCAGGTTGACGAAATCGATGCACTGATCGAGGAGTTCAACGCAAAGGTTGGGCTGCTGTAGGCACTGGTAGATTGGTAACCTGGTGAACTGGCAAATTGGTAGATTGGTAGGTTGGGAAACTGGGCCTCGGAGAACCTGCAACTAATACACCACCTACCAATCTACCAAGCACCAATCTACCAACGTACCAAGTTACCAGTCTACCACCCTCCAAACAAGGAGCTGTCCGATGCAGCGCATCGAATTCAGCAAGGCATCGCCGTTGGCGCAATCGCCAGCGTCGCAATCCCCGGATAATCACACGTTCTATTTTCAAGGTTGGGAGCCGGATGCTTCGCCGAGGGCAGTGGTCTGCCTGGTGCATGGCCTGGGTGAGCACACGGGGCGTTATGCACACGTTGCCGCGACGCTGAACGACGCCGGCTACGCGCTGCTGGGTTTCGATTTGCGCGGGCACGGCAAATCGGGCGGGCCGCGCGGCCATACGCCGACGTATGACGCGCTCATGGATGATATCGGCCGCTTACTGGATGAGGCGGCAGCGCGCTACCCCGGCCTGCCGCGTTTCCTGTATGGGCACAGCCTGGGCGGCAACCTGGTTCTGAATTATGCCCTCCGCCGAAAGCCAACGATCGCCGGCGTGGTCGCCACCAGCCCTGGCCTGCGCGTAACGAATCCACTGCCGCCGCTACAGGTGGCCCTGGCAAAGATAATGAACCGGCTTTATCCTGGCGTGCAGATGGCGAACGGCCTGGCGCTCGACGGGCTGGCACGCGATCCAGAGGTAATTCGCGCTTACACCAGCGATCCGCTCGTCCACGACAGGATCTCAGTGCGCCTGGCGACCGGCATGCTGGATGCCGGCGAGTGGGCGATAGCACACGCCCCCGAGTTTACCTTGCCGCTCTTACTGGTCCACGGCACTAAAGATGCACTCACATCAGCCAAGGCTTCGGAGGAATTCGCCGCCAAGGCGCCGGGCGACAAGTGTACACTCAAGCTGTGGGAGGGGTTCTACCACGAGACGCACAATGAGCCCGAGAAGGCTGAGGTATTGGCCTATATGGTGAACTGGCTGAACGCTATTTAGGAGATAGCCCATGTCCGACTACTTGATGATCCAACCTTTCGCCGTCCAATTGCGTCGGATTCTGAAGGAATTTGAGGCGACGCAATCCATCTTCGGAATCCACAAGTCGCTCTTCTACACCCCCAAGGCCGACGCCCCCGTCGCGGTTCCTGACGTTTATGGCAAGCACCTGGCCACGCCCATCGGTCCGTCGGCCGGCCCGCACACGCAGCTCAGCCAAAACATCATCTCTGCCTGGCTCTGTGGCGGCCGCTTCATCGAGCTGAAGACGGTGCAGATCCTCGACGAGCTGGAAATCCCCCGGCCGTGCATCGACATGGAGGACGAGGGGTACAACGTCGAGTGGTCGCAAGAGCTGAAGCTGGAAGAGTCCGCGCACGAATATGTGGTGGCGTGGGCCCTGGTGCATATCCTGCCCCGGCTGTTAGGCTGGGAGGGCGTCGCGCCGGTGGGCACCATCTTCGATATGAGCGTTGGCTATAACCTGGAGGGGATTCAGAGCCCGCGGGTGCAGACCTTCATGAGAAAGATGGAGGACGCGACTGAGGAAGTAGCCCAGATCAAGGCCATCCTGCGCCGCGACTTCCCACAGTTTTCCGATATCGAGATTCCCGACCAAATCGCCAACAGCATCACCCTCTCCACCATGCACGGCTGCCCGCCTGACGAGATCGAGCGCATCGCGGAGTATCTGCTGACCGAGCGCAGGCTGCACACTATTGTTAAGATGAACCCGACGCTCTTGGGCAAAGACCGGGTGCTCGACATCCTGCATAACGCGCTCGGTTTCCATGAGATTTACATCCCTGATTCGGTGTTCGAGCACGACATTGCCTACGATAAGGCAGTCGGGCTGATCGGCCGGATGCAGAAGGTCGCGGCGCAGGAGGGGCTGGCCTTCGGCGTGAAGCTGAGCAACACCCTGGCCATGCACAACCACAAACAGGTGATGCCGGGCGATGAGATGTATATGTCGGGCCGCGCGCTCTACCCCGTCACCATGAACCTGTTCAACAAACTGGCCCACGAGTTCAACGGAAACCTGCGCGTTTCCTACTCGGCCGGCGCGGATGCGTTGAACATCGCCACGATCGCATCGTGCGGCCCGGTGCCTATCACCGCCTGCTCTGACCTGCTGAAACCCGGCGGCTACGCCCGGTTCGGCCAGTGGCTGGAGAACCTGGGCGCCGCAATGGCAGCCGCAGGCGCAAAGGACCTGGCTGAGTTTTCCGCCAACAAACTCGATAATGTCAAGGCAGCCGCCGCGGCCGCGTTGACTGATCACCGGTGGAAAAAAGAATACGTGCCCTACGGCTTGCCCAAGGTGAAGTCGGGGCTGGGGCTGTGGGACTGCATCACCGCGCCGTGTATGGAGCAGTGCGCGGTGTGCCAGGATGTGCCGGAGTACAACTGGTGGATCAAGGAAGGCGACCCGGACAAGGCGCTGGAGGTCATCCTGGCCCGCAATCCGCTGCCCGGCGTCACCGGCTACGTGTGCAACCACCTGTGCCAGACCCGCTGCGTGCGCAACGATTACGAGGAAACGGTCGCGATCCGCGCGTTGAAGCGCTACGCCGAGGAGAACGGCACGGTCGCGCCACTGATCCCCCAAGACAAGGTGGGCAAGAAGGTGGCGGTGATCGGCTCCGGGCCATCCGGCTGGTCGGCCGCGTTCTACCTGGCGCTGAACGGCGTCGATGTGACCATCTTCGAGGCCAAGGACGTCATCGCCGGCATGATGCGCATGGTGCCGGTGTTCCGGCTGCCGTGGGACACGATCCAGCGCGACGTCGACCGCATCCTGAAGATGGGTGTGAAGCTCGAACTGAACCATCCCATCACCGGGGCGCCGGAGAAGCTGCTCGAGCAGGGCTTCGATGCGGTATACGTGGCGGTGGGTTTCCAACGCGACACCCCGCTGCGCGTCCCCGGCGTCGAAGGCCCGGGCGTGTACGCGGCGCTTAACCTGCTCGATCGCGCCCGCCGCGGGGAGCGGCCCGACCTGGGCAAGAAGGCGCTGGTGATCGGAGGCGGCGACACCGCTATGGACGCGGTGCGCACCTCGCAGCGTCTCACCGGGAACCCCACCACGATCGTCTATCGCCGCACCCGCCAGGAGATGCCGGCCAGCCTGGAGGAGATCGAAGGTGCGCTGGAAGAGGGCAACGAGTTGCTGGAACTCACTTCGCCGGCCCGCGTGGTGCGGGATGAGACTGGCAAAGTCGTGGCGCTGGAGTGCACCCGCAATAAACTGGGCGAGCCCGGGCCAGATGGCCGCCGCAAGCCGGTGGTTATCCCCGGCAGCGAGTTCCAGATCCCGTGTGACACCGTCATCGTGGCCGTGGGGCAAAACCCCGACTTCCGGCTCCTGGACGGCAGCCTGGTGACGGTGTGCAGCGATGGCGGCATCGCGATCGAGCATGCCAGCGGCGGCACCGGAGTGCCCGGCGTGTATGCGGGCGGCGACGCGGCCGAGGCCGGCCCGGAGAGCATCATCGCGGCATGCGCCGGCGGCCGCCGCGCGGCCGAGTCGATCTGCTGGCAGTTCGGCCTCCCGTTCAGCCAACCGCTGGCCGGTAAGCCGAGGCTTTCCGCCGAAGAGATCGTGAAGACCAAGCACGTGCGGGCACGCAAGGCGCCGCAGGTGAAGACCCAGATGCTGCCCATCGAGCTGCGCCAAAGCTTCGACCTGATCGACCTGAGCTTCACCAGGGAGCAAGCGGAAACCGAAGCAGCCCGCTGTGTGCAATGCACCTCCTTCTGCGATAAGTGCGTCGAGGTCTGCCCGAACCGCGCGAATCAGACCTTCCTGATGCGGCCCGTGGACGTGATGCTGCCGCGGCTGGCCTATGTGGCCAAAGTTGGCATCCTTGAACCATCTGCGTTACGCGTTGTCGGCTATGAACGCTTCGTCATCGGGCAGGAGCGGCAGATCGTCAACATCAACGACTTCTGCAACGCGTGCGGTGACTGCACCACCTTCTGCGTGCACCACGGCCAGCCCTGGCTGGATAAGCCACGGTTGTTCCTCAACGAGAAGGACTTTCTGGCCGAGAACCACAACGCCTACAGGATCACGGATGGCATCATACGTCACCGCGACATGGGCCGCGAATCGAGCCTGGCGCGCGAGAACGGCCACCTGGTCTACGAGTGCCCGGAGGCGCGCGTCACCCTGACCCCGGCGTTCGAGGTCAAGGCGATGGCGGCCCAGGGCCCGTTCACCGGTTCCCTCTCCCTGCGCGACGCCGCCGAGATGGCGGTGCTGCTGAAGGGCGTGACCGAGACGCTGCCGCATCTGGTGTTGTAAGGAAACTTGTTCCACAAACCAGGTTTTTCGGACGACCGAAGGTCGCCACCTGGTTTGTGGAGCAAAGAAATCAGGAGAACAACCATGCTCATCACCAACGGACACATTTTCACCTTTGACAAGACGAATCGCGAGTTCACGGACGGTGCGGTTTACTGGGAAGGCGACACCATCGTCGAGGTCGGCACGACGGCGGAGCTGGCAGCCAAGTATCCGGGGGCACAACGCCTGGACGCGCGCGGCAAGATCGTGATGCCCGGAATGCTCTGTGGGCACACGCACTTCTACGGCGCGTTTTCGCGCGGCATGGCGATCCCCGGCACGCCCGCCACCAACTTCATGGAAATCCTCGAGAAACTGTGGTGGAAGCTGGATCTGGCCCTGTTGTGGGATGATATCCGCTACAGCGCGCTGATCTGCCTGGTGGATGCGGTGCGCCACGGCTGCACGATGCTGATCGACCATCACGCCAGCCCCAACGCGATCGACGGCAGCCTGGACATCATCGCGGATGCGGTGAAGGACACAGGGTTGCGCGCCAGCTTGTGTTACGAGGTTACCGACCGCAACGGGATGGATGGCGCCAGGGCCGGCATCGCGGAAAACGTCCGCTTCCTCAAGCGCTGCCGCAAGGAAAAAGATCCACAACTGAGCGCATCCTTTGGGTTGCACGCCGCGTTCACCTGCTCGGACGAGACGCTGGAGGCCAGCGTTGCCGCAGCCGAAGGGCTGGACACCGGCTACCACATCCATGTCGCTGAGGGCAAAGCAGACCAGGACCTCAGCCTGCGCCAGCACAACCAGCGCGTGGTGGAGCGCCTGAACCGGCTGGGCATCCTCGGCCCCAAGTCGATCGCCGTGCACTGCGTGCACCTGGACGAATACGAGAAGGATATCCTGCGCGAGACCGGGACGCTGGTGACGCATCAACCGCGCTCCAACATGAACAACGCCGTCGGACTGCCCGATGTGGCCGGCATGCTGGCCCGCGGCATCCCGGTGGCGCTGGGCAACGACGGCTTCTCCAACTGCATGTTCGATGAGATGAAGACCGCGTACCTGGTGCACAAGCACAACACTCAGAACCCCCAGGCCATGCCGGGAGACGTCGTGCTGCAAATGGCCTATCCCAACAACGCCAACCTGGCAAAGCGGTTCTTCCCGAAACCGGTGGGGGCGTTGGCTCCCGGCGCGTTCGCCGATATCATGCTGCTGGACTACGCTCCGCCCACGCCGCTGAGCGCGGGCAACCTGCCGTGGCAGATCCTCTTCGGCGTCGACGGCGCGCACGTCACGCACACCATTGCCTCCGGCAAGGTGCTGATGGCCGACAAAAAGCTCGTCACCCTGGATGAGGAGGCCATCATGGCGAAGGCCCGGGAACTGGCGGTGAACGTGTGGAAGCGGGTTGGATGAGTTAATAAGAGGACGATTATGTGGCATACCTATTACGCGCCGGGCAGCATCGCTGAAGCGTTGGACCTGCTTAAGCGATCCGCAGATCGCCCGCAACACGCAAACGATCCGCAGACCGCCCGTCTCATTGCGGGCGGCACCGATCTGATCCTGGAGATCGAGCGCGGGGTGCGGACACCGGAGACGATTATCGATGTCTCACGCATCCCCGGGCTAGACGCCATTGAACGCAATAACGGCGCCTTCCACCTGGGCGCGAATGTCACCCACAATCAGGTGGTAGGCATGCCCGATGCGGTGGCCGATGCATTTCCGCTGGCACGGGCCTGCTGGCTGGTAGGTGCGCCGCAAATCCGCAACCGCGGCACCGTGGCCGGCAACTGCATCACCGCCAGCCCGGCCAACGACACCATCGCGCCGCTGTGGGCCATGGACGCCACCTTTACCCTGGCCAGCAGCGCGCGGGGAGAGCGCACCCTGAGCTGCGCCGAGTTCTTCCGCGGCGTCCGAAAGACCGCGCTCCAGGCCGACGAGATGCTCGTTCGCATCAATGTCCCGGCCCTCAAGCCGACCGAGCGCGGCACGTTCCTGAAGCTCGGCCTGCGACAGGCGCAGGCGATCAGCGTCGTGAATGTCGCGGTGATCGTAGACTTTGCTGAAGACCATATATCACGCGCCCGCATCGCTCTCGGCTCCGTCGCACCGACCATCGTACGCGCGGGGGAGGCAGAAGCCTTCCTGGCCGACAAGGGGCTTACCGATGAGGTCATCGACCGCGCGGCGGAATTGACCGCAGCCGCAGCCCGCCCCATTTCCGACATCCGAGGCAGCGCCGACTATCGCCGCGACATGGTGCGGGTGCTCACGGCCCGTGCCTTGCGCCAACTGCGCGACGGCACGGAACGGGAGGGCTGGCCGGAGCAGCCGGTGTTGTTGCAGGGGAAAGCGAATCAGCGAATCAACGAATCAGCGAATGCAGCTCTACCAGTTTCCAACCCCCAATCGCCGATCTCTCTGATCCTGAACGGCAAGCCTACCAGCCTACCCAACACCCACGGGAAGACGCTGCTACGTGCCTTGCGGGAGGATGCCGGGCTGACTGGGACGAAAGAAGGCTGCGCCGAGGGCGAATGCGGCGCGTGCACGGTCTGGCTGGATGGCGTGGCGGTGATGAGCTGCCTGGTGCCGGCAGAGCGGGCCGAAGGTTGCGAGGTTGTCACGGTGGAAGGATTGGCGGCGACAGCAGGCCAACTCCATCCGATTCAACAGGCTTTCATCGACGCTGCGGCCGTCCAGTGCGGCTACTGCACCCCCGGCATCCTGATGTCGGCTGCAAATCTGCTCGAAGAATACCCGCAGCCTACCGCCGACCAGATCAAACAGGCGCTCACCGGCAACCTGTGCCGCTGCACGGGGTACTACAAGATCCTGGAGGCGATCGAGCGCGCGACAGTGGGAAGGGAGGCACACCAATGAGTTACCACATGGTAGGCAAGAATGCTGTCCGCATCGATGCGCCCGGCAAGGTGACCGGGAAGACGCTTTACCCCGGGGATATCGTCTACCCGGACATGTTGCATATGGCGACGCTGTTCGCCGGACGGCCGCATGCGCGCGTCCTCAGCATCGAGACGGCTGCGGCCGAAACCGCCCCTGGCGTCGTGGCGGTGTTCACATCCAAAGATGTGCCGGTGAACGAATATGGCCTGCAGATCAAGGACCAGCCGGTGCTCTGCGGCCCCGGCTCGGACAAGCCTGGCGCCGACGTGGCCCGCTTTGTGGGGGACCAGGTGGCGCTGGTGGTGGCAGAGACCGAAACACAGGCACGCGCGGCCTGCAAGCTGATCCGGATCGAGTGGGAGGATCTGCCGGTCGTGCTCGACCCCGAGGAAGCTGCGCCGTCGTTGGCCGGCGGATTAAGCGCGGCCGATCCTGCGCGGCCAGTGCCCTATCAACTCCATCCGCACAGCGCGAATAACGTGTGCTATGCGTATCGCATCCGCAAGGGCGATGTCGAGGCGGGCTTCCGGGAGGCTGCCGACGAAGGCGGCGTCATCATCGAGGGGGTCTATCAGACCCCGGTGCAAGAACACGCTTACCTCCAGCCCGAGGCCGGTGTGGCCTATCTGGATGACGCAGGACGCATCACGGTCGAGGTTGCGGGCCAATGGACCCACGAGGATCAAGGACAGATCGCGCACGCGCTGGGCATCCCCAAGGAACAGGTGCGCGTGATCTATCCGGCCATCGGCGGTGCGTTCGGCGGCCGCGAGGACATGTCGGTTCAGATCACCCTGGCGCTGGCAGTCTGGCGGCTGGCGCAGCGCGGCATCAGGCGACCGATCAAGACGATCTGGAGCCGCGAAGAATCGATCATCGGCCACGGCAAACGCCACGCCATGAAGATCTACACCCGCTGGGGCGCGAAGCGTGATGGCAGGCTGACCGCCGTCGAGGTCAAGGTCATCGCCGATGGCGGGGCCTACATGTACACCAGCAACAAGGTGTTGGGCAACACCACCCTGACCTGCACGGGGCCGTATGACATCCCGAATGCTGCGGTGGACACCTACGCCGTCTACACCAACCACGTGCCAGGCGCGGCGTTCCGCGGCTTCGGCGGACCCCAGGGCCACTTCGCGGCCGAAAGCCAGATGGATAAACTGGCCGAAGCCTTAGGCCTCGACCCGGTTGAGATCCGGCTGCGGAACATCCTGACCGATGAGAGCCTGCTCATTGTTGGCACACCTATCCCCGGCGGCGTTGGCTTGACCAAGACCATCATCACGGCCGCGAAAGCTGCCGGATGGACACAGGATGAAGCGGCATGCATGCCGCGGCATTGGCACAGGCCTGCGAATCAGCGAAACGGCGAATCAACGAATCAGCGAATCAGCGAATCAGCGAATCACGCAACACGCAATGCGCAACACGCAAGCGATCCGCAGATCGCCCGCGGCATCGGCTTTGCGGCGGGCTTCAAGAACGTCGGCTTCTCGTTCGGCTACCAGGAGAACAGTTACGCCCGCGTGGAGGCGCGCGGCGGGAGCGAGATCGCAGAGGCGGTGGTTTACTTTGCCGGGGCGGACTGCGGCCAGGGCAATCATACCATCATCGCGCAGGTGGCTGCCGAGGTGCTGGAGGTGCCGTTTGGGCGGGTGAAGGTGATCGCATCCGACACGGCGCAGATGGGCAGCTCAGGCAGTGCATCCGCTTCGCGACTCACCTACATGAGCGGCAACGCGGTGCGCGGGGCCGCCGAGAAGGCGCTGGCAGCCTGGCGGAACGAAGAGCGGCCGGCCATCGGTGAATACGTCTACCTGGCCCCCAAGACTACGCCGCTGGATCACGATACCGGCCAGGGGAAGCCCAATTTCGCGTACGGCTACGTAGCCCAGGTGGCGTTCGTGGCCGTCGACACCGAAACCGGGCAAGTCAAGGTGGAGCGCTTCATCAGCGCCGATGACGTGGGCCAGGCCATCAATCCACAGCAGGTGACGGGCCAGATCGAGGGCGCGGCAGTGCAGGCATTGGGGTACGCGATCCAGGAGGAGTGGAAGACGCGGGAGGGACGGGTGCTCACCGACAAACTCAGCACCTACCTGATCCCGACCGTGCTGGATGTGCCGGATCAGATGGATGCACTGATCGTCGAGGTGCCCGATCCCAACGGCCCGTTCGGCGCGCGCGGCATGGGGGAGATGCCCTACCTACCCGCGGCAGCCGCCGTCTGCGCCGCGGTCTATGACGCGACCGGGGTGCGCTTCGACGAGTTCCCGCTGACGCCCGAGCGGGTGTGGCGCGGGCTGCAGGGTAAACAAGCACCCTGAGCGGAGCACCGCAGTGCGCAGTCGAAGGGTGCGCAGCGGCCATCGGGCAGAGCCGCATCCTTCGACTGCACTCCGCCGCCCGCACGACTGGGCGGCTCCGTTCCGCTCAGGATGATCCGTTTAGTTCTGCCTCCAACGCTAAACGCATTCTACATAGCCCCGTGAGCTTGTGAAGGCTCACGGGGCTATGTTATGATAACGCCCACCTAAACTTACCTCCGGAGGCGCCATATGCTGAAAGACCTGGTGTTGCCGTCACTCGTGACGCGGAATCGCACCTATCGCCGTTTCTATGAGGACGCGCCCATCGCCATTGCGACCCTGCGCGAGCTGGTCGACCTGGCGCGGCTGTCGGCGTCGGCGGCTAACCGCCAACCGCTGCGTTACATCCTCAGCACCGACCGGGAGACCAACGCTGAAATCTTCCCCACGCTGGCTTGGGCCGGCTACCTGAAGGATTGGCCCGGGCCGGAAGAGGGCGAACGGCCGGCAGCCTATATCGTTGTCCTGGCCGATACGGCGCTGAGCCTGTCGGCCTACGTCGGCGTCGATCATGGCCTGGCCGTGCAGAACATCCTGCTGGGCGCAGTGGAACGCGGGTTGGGCGGCTGCATCATCGGCTCGGTGAAGCGCGACCAACTGCGCCAGGCGTTGGCCATCCCCGAACGCTACGAAATCCTGGTGGTGCTGGCGCTCGGCAAGCCGAAGGAGACAGTGGTCGTTGAAGAGATCGGCCCGGACGGCGACATCAAGTACTGGCGCGACGCCGAGGGGGTCCATCATGTGCCGAAGCGGCGCCTGACTGATCTCATCATCGGCGAAAAGGGGTAGCGGCGATGACAACCCTGAATCCTGCCCAAGCTCTGGGAATCTTATTAGAAGGCAATCGGCGCTTTATGGACGGACACCCGACGCGTCCGCACCAGACGACCGATCGCCGGACCGAAATCATCAACGGGCAAGAGCCGTTCGCCGCGATCATCACCTGCTCCGACTCGCGCGTGCCGCCGGAGATCATCTTTGACTGCGGCCTGGGCGACCTGTTTGTGATCCGCGATGCCGGCAATGTGCTGGATGATGCGATGCTGGGGAGCGTCGAATACGCGGCCGAGCACCTGGGCGTGAGCGTTGTGATGGTGTTGGGACACAGCCGTTGCGGTGCAGTGACCGCTGCGGTCCAGGGCGGCCATGCGCCCGGGCACATCGGCAGCATCATCGAGCGCATCCGGCCGGCCATTGAACAAGCGGCAACCTCCGGAAGAAGCAGTGTCGACGCCGTTATCGACGGCGCAATTACGGCCAATGTCAAGCTGGCCGTGGCAGAGCTTCGCGCGGCACAGCCCATCCTGACACGGTTGATCGCAGACGAGAAGCTGCTGGTCGTTGGCGCGCGCTATGAGCTGGAGACAGGGCAGGTCAACCTTCTCAGCGAGTAGTGTAGTAAGGAAGGAGATATGGCAGACCGGGCTGGGGGCTACACCGGATACCGTTTTTCAGCGATGCCAGTCGCTCGATCGTTTCTCGACCCCATGACACGCTGCGCGTCGTGGTGCCTGGCGGGCGTGCTGGTCGTTGCGCTTGGCCTGCGGCTGTGGGGGATCAATTTCGGGCTGCCTTACGTCGAGCATCCCGATGAGCCGTTCTGGGTCGTCCAGGTCTTAAAGATGGTCAAGACGGGCGATCCGAATCCACACGATTTCATTTACCCATCGCTCTACTACTATATCAATGCCTTCGGCTACCTGGTGTACTACGGTATCGGTCGGCTGTTCGGCGTATTCGGCAGCCTGGCCGATCTAGCGGAGCCCGTGCTGCTCATCGGCGGGTCCGGCAAGACAACCCTACCGATGCTGTTCCTCGGCGGACGCTGCTTTTCCGCGGTGTTAGGCGTCGCCACGGTGGCGCTGACTTTCGATCTCGCACGCCGGATCACCCATTCTACCTTTGGCGGCGTGCTGGCGGGTCTGTGGGCAGCTTTGTCGCCAACCCTGGTCGCCAACAGCCGGTTCCTGATCCCGGATGGACCGCTCGCCTTTTTCACAACCCTTGTCACCTGGGCAGCGTGGCGCGTCTGCCAGGAGGGACGAACACGCCACTACATCCTGGCTGGCGCGGCGCTCGGCCTGGCCGCAGGGACCAAGTACAACGCCGCGGTCTTCGCCCTGGCAATCGTCCTGGCGCACTTTCTTCGTTCGGGCTGGCGCGGGATCAAGGATTGGCGGCTGTACGCTGCCGGGGTTGTCAGCCTCATTCTCTTCGTGGCGACGACACCATTCGCCGTACTGGATTACCAAACCTTCCTCAAGGGCGCTCTGATCGACGTTCGCCATTACACCGGAGGCCATGCCGGGAACGCCGGAAACTCTTTGGCATGGTACCTGAGTTTTTTCTGGCGGACCGAAGGTCCGATGCTGCTGCTGGCAGCCGCCGGGATCATTTGGGGCATTTTCCGGCGTTCGCGCGGCGCGCTCTTAATTGCCATAACATCTCTGAGTTATCTGCTCTTCATCAGCGCATTCGCCGTCCACTTCGAACGCACGGCGCTGCCGCTTCTGCCCCTTTTCGCGGTCCTGGCTGCCTACTGGCTTGTGAGCCTTCTGCCGTCCCGGGCCTCTGGCTACACCGGCATCCAGCTAAACGCCGCGGCTGCCCTTCTTGTCGTCGCACTGATCTTTCCCCTGGTCGGGACCGTCCGCGATACGGTGCGCCTCATGCAGCCGGATAGCCTCGACACGGCTCGCGAGTGGATCGAGCACAACCTGCCAGCGGGATCGCGCATTGGCATCGAGTCGTATTCCCCCTGGATCGACCCGCAGAAATTCGTGGTCCAGGGCTTTTACAAGCTGAACGATCACCCGGCAGAGTGGTACGTCACCGAGGGGTACGACTACCTGGTATTCAGCGAGACCATGTTCCGGCGTTTCTATGCCGACCCGGTCCAGTTCGCGCCTGCGATCGCACGTTACGAAACGTTCTTCAGCACCTTTGAGGAAGTCAAGGTCTTCACCGATGGCGGATATGAAGTACGCATCTACCACGTGCCTCAACCGTAAGGCTTTCACATGTCTGAGCTGATTTTCGCGTCCCGCCGCTCGCCCGTCTACGGCCGCCGCGGCATGGTGGCGGCATCGCAGCCGTTAGCTGCGGCTGCCGGGCTGGAGATCCTGGCCGCAGGCGGCAACGCGGCCGATGCCGCGGTCGCGACCGCCGCGGCCCTGAACGTGACCGAGCCCACCTCCACCGGCATCGGCGGCGACTGCTTTGCGCTGTTCTACGAGGCTGCTCCGCCGGTAACGCCGGAGGCCGCCAACGGGAAGATCACCGCGCTGAACGGATCGGGCCGCGCGCCGGCCGCGCTGACATTGGAACGGCTGCAACGCGAGGGATTCGGCGCCGCCGGGTGCGGCGTGGAACTGCCCCCCTACCATCCTTACACGATCACCGTGCCCGGTGCGTGCGCGGGCTGGTGCGACCTGGTCGAGCGCCACGGCCGCCTGCCGCTGAGCCGCGTCCTCGCGCCGGCCATTCGCCTGGCAGAGGAGGGCTTCCCGGTCGCACCCATCACCGCTTACTTCTGGGCGCGCGGGGCCGAACGGCAGTTGCGCCAGGCAGCCGGCGGCCGGGAACTGACGATCGATGGCCGCGCGCCCAAGCCCGGCGAGGTGTTTCGGAATCCCGGCCTGGCCCGCACCCTGCGCGCCGTGGCCGAGGGCGGCAAGGCCGCCTATTACCAGGGGCGCATCGCCGAAGCGATCGCAGCCGCCGTACAGGCCGCGGGCGGCTGCCTGACGGTCGAGGATCTGGCGGCGCACACCAGCACCTGGGACGAGCCGATCAGCACAACCTACCGCGGCTTGCGCATCTGGGAATGCCCGCCGAACGGCCAGGGGTTGGCCGCGCTGTTGGCGCTGAACATCCTGGAGGGCTTCGACCTCGCCGGCCGCGAACCCCTGGCACCCGAACGACTACACCTTGAGATCGAGGCGATGCGCCTGGCCTTCGCCGATACGCGCTGGTATGTCGCCGATCCCCAGTTTGCCGACATACCAATCGACCAGTTACTCTCGAAGGAGTATGCCGCCGAACGTCGAGGGCTGATCGATCCGGCACACACCACCCTCGACCAACGTCGCGGCGCCCCGGTCGCCGGCTCCGATACGGTCTACTTCAGCGTCGTGGACGAACAAGGCAATGCCTGCTCCTTCATCAACAGCAACTATATGGGATTCGGCACCGGCATCGTGCCGTCCGGCTGGGGCTTCAGCCTGCAGAACCGCGGTCACAATTTCAGCCTGGAACCGGGGCACCCGAACGCGCTCGCGCCCGGCAAGCGGCCCTACCACACGATCATCCCAGCGATGATCACCCGGGACGGTGGAGTGGTAGATGGTAGATTGGTGGACGGTTCCATCAATTCCCAATCTACCAATCTACTTATCGCCTCCTTCGGTGTCATGGGCGGCTTTATGCAGCCCCAGGGCCACGCGCAGGTGGTGCTGGCGCTGGCTGACGACCGGCTTGATCCACAGGCAGCGCTTGACCGACCGCGCTTTTGTATCAACAGCGGCACAGCCGCGGGCCGCGTGAGCCTGGAAGAGGGCATCCCGGCCGCGACGGTGACGGCCCTGGCCGAGATGGGACATCCTGTCGATGTCGTGGCCGGCCACGAGCGCGCACTTTTCGGCCGCGGACAGATCATCCTACGAGACCCGGAGACGGGTGTGCTGTGCGGCGGGAGTGATATGCGGGCGGACGGGTGCGCGATGGGGTTGTAGGTGTGGTGCGTGGTGCGTGGTGCGTGATCACATGAGTCTTGAGTTGCCGTTGGGCTTTTTGGCACGGATGCGCGATCTTTTGGGCGATGAGTACGCTTCGTTCAGCGCCAGTTTTGACGCGCCGCCGAGCGTTGGTTTGCGCGTCAATACGCTGAAAATCGGCGTGGATGACTTCCGCGGCCTCGCAGGCCTGGCGTTCGGCATGGATGCCGCTGCGCCCGTGTCCTGGTGTCCGGCCGGCTTCGTGCTTGCCGGTGAAGTCGCACCGGGCAAGCATCCTTATCATGCCGCCGGACTCTACTATCTCCAGGACCCATCCGCGATGGCCGTGGCGGAGTTGCTGGCGCCGCGACCCGGTGAGCGTGTTTTGGACCTGGCGGCCGCGCCCGGCGGCAAGGCGACGCACATCGCCGCGTTGATGCAGGGGCAAGGCCTGCTGATTGCCAACGAGGTGATTCCCAAGCGCGCTTGGGAGTTGGCCGGGAATTTGGAGCGCTGGGGCGCGCGCAACGCGGCCATCACCAATGAGACGCCGGAGCGACTTGCCCAACGCTTCCCCGGCTTCTTTGACCGCGTTTTAGTCGATGCGCCCTGCTCAGGCGAGGGAATGATGCGCAAGGGCGAGGCTGCGCGGCGCGAGTGGGCGCCCGAACTGATACACGGCTGCGCGCTGCGCCAGTCCGGCATCCTGGAACAAGCCGCCCGGATGGTGCGCCCCGGCGGACGGCTGGTGTATTCGACGTGCACATTTAACCCGGAAGAAAACGAGGTCACGGTGGCGCGCTTTCTGGCGCGCCATGCCGACTTCCAGTTGGTCGCGCCACCCCGTCACCCCGGGTTCTCGCCCGGCAGACCCGATTGGATTCCGTCAGGGGAAGACTCTACGCCTGCCCTGGCCCGCCCCGTCCGTCTGTGGCCGCATGTAGGACCGGGGGAAGGCCACTTTGTCGCCGTGTTGGACCGATCACCGGATCCATCGACCGCCGGCATGCACGCCGCGACGTCAACAGTGAAGCCCTGGAAGCCGGCAGGACCTCCGAAGCTCGTTGCAGAGGCCTTCGCGGCGTTTTGCGCAGCAAATTTGAACAGCCTGCCCGCTGCGGAACGGCTGGCCCTCGTCGGCTCCTATCTCTATGCGCTGCCGCAAGGACTGCCCGATCTCACCGGGCTGCGCTTCCTGCATCCCGGCTGGTGGCTGGGGACCGTGAAGGGTGCTCAGCAGGCAGGCCACCGCTTTGAGCCAAGCCATGCGCTCGCGCTCGGTCTATCCGTGGGTGATGCTCGCCGCGTGTCGAGTCTGCCGGCGGAAGTGCGGGAGCTGGCGGCCTACTTGCGCGGAGAATCACCGGCCAGCCCTGGGGAAGCGGGGTGGACCTTGATAGCCGTGGATGGCTATCCTATCGGCTGGGGCAAGCGCACGGGCGACCGGCTGAAGAGCCATTACCCGAAAGGGCTGCGCTGGATGTAGTTGCCGCCGGTAAGAGTGAGACCATGCTGCTTGTGACTGCTTTGCGTATCCGCCCCAAAGAAGTCGTCGCCTTCACCGGCGGCGGCGGCAAGACCACGACTATGTTCCGGCTGGCCGAAGAATTGCGGTCGGCGGGGCAACGCGTGGTTACGACGATGACCACCAAGATCTTCGTGACGCAGATGGCCCGCGCGCCGGCGCGTTTGATCCTGGAAGGGGAAGGTGCACTGCTGGCGCAACTGGGAAGCACGCTCGCCGAGCACGGCCATGTGCTGATCGCGGGCGGCACCGTTGTGGAGCAGGACAAGGTGCAAGGTGTGCCGCCCGAGCTGCTGGACCGCGTCGCGGCGCACCCTGCAGTCGATGCTTTGCTGATGGAAGCAGATGGCTCGCGGCGGCTGCCGTTCAAGGCGCCCGCAGCACACGAACCGGTGATTCCGACCAGCGCAACCATCGTCGTCCCGATGATGGGGCTGGATGTGCTGGGGCGGCCGCTGGACGCCGAACACGTCCATCGCCCCGAACGGATCGCGGCGCTGACCGGCGCGGCCCTGGGCGACCCCGTGACTCCCGGCCTGGTTGCCGCGGTGTTGGCGCACCCGGAGGGCGGTGCGAAAGGCGCACCCCCCGGCGCGCGGCTGATTCCATTCCTGAACAAAGCCGAAGATGAAGCCAGCCTGGTCGCCGCGCGCGAGATTTCCCGCCGGCTGCTGCAACACGACCGGATTGATACTGTCCTGATCGGCGCGGCGCAAGCGGACGATCCGGTGCGCGAAGTTTGGGGGCGGACCGGCGCGGTCGTCCTGGCCGCGGGCGAGGCGAAGCGTTTCGGCGCGCTGAAACAGGTGCTGCCCTGGCGCGGCCGGCAGCTGGTGGCGCACGTCGCCGAACAGGCGCTGGCCTGCCCGGACGTCGAACGGGTGGTGGTCACGGTAGGCGCCGGGGCGGAGCAGGTGTGTGCGGCGCTTGCCGGCCTGAATGCGCAGATCGTGCGGGCGCCCGATTGGGCGGCCGGGCAGAGCCGCAGCGTGCAAGCGGGACTCAGGACGGTCCTCACCCCCCTGACCCCCTCTCCTGAACTATCGGTTCAGGAGAGGGGGAGGGAATGCAAGACCGTCCTCTTTTTGCTGGCGGATCAGCCTGGGATCTCACCTGAGCTGCTTTCGGCACTAATCCAGCGCCATCGCGAGACGTTGGCGCCGGTCGTTGCCCCACGTTGGAACGGCCAGCGCGGCAATCCCGTCCTTTTCGACGCTGCCACTTTCAGGGAGTTCGAGCGGCTCCAGGGTGACGTCGGCGCGCGGCCCATCATCCAGGCCCATGCGGATGAGATCGCCTGGGTGGATTGGCCCTCACCCGAAATCCTCCAGGATATTGACACGCCTGAAAGATATCGTGATAGCCTGCCGGCCGCCTGAGCCCGCGCGTTTCGCCGGTGCTCACAGCTTCCTGCTCAGCGACCGCAGCGCCCAAAGCGCGATCAACGCCGCCGCCAACCCCAACACCTGCGCCGCTCGCAAGCCGCCGAAGGTCACCGCGCTCTCGGCGCGGAACGGCTCCAGGAGCCAACGACTCAGGCCATAGCCCAGCAGTGCAGTCCAGGCGATCATGCCGGCAGGCGTGCGGCGGCGGAGCAAGAGCCCAATCACTAACAACACGGCGAGCGCGGCCAGCGCCTCGTAGAGCAGAGCCGGATGTCGCGCCACACCCCAGAAGTTCACCGCCCAGGGCAGGTCGGCCGGCGCGCCGGGATTATGGCCGGCCAGGAAGGCGCCTGCCTGAGCGATCGCGACACCCACTAACAGTCCCGGAGCCAAGGCCTCCAGCATGGCAGCCAGGGGCAGCCGATGCCGATAGACATACCAGCCGAACATAAGGAGCGCTCCGGCAATCCCCGGCCAGAGCAGAAAGGCCCGCGTGTTGAATCCGAAGATCTCCAACGGCTGCGCACGATAGGCGGGCCAATAGGCGATCACATGGCCGAAGCGGGCTACAACAAAGCCCGCCACCAACGCAGACAAACCCGCGTTGTAAACGTGATCCGGCCCGATCGCGCGAGCGCCTTGCCGTTCCAGCCGCCGCGCAACCCGCGCGCTGACTTCCAGCGCCAACCAGGCGGCCAACACCAGCGCAAGCGGATAGGTGGGAAGCGAGACAGGACCAAGCTGGATGATTGGAAGCATGAAATGCCTTTCTCGGGTCACAAACCTGGTTTCTCCGAGAAACCAGGTTTGTGACCCGAGCTTGGATGCCGTTACGGATAGATCGTCTTCAACAATTGCCCCAGCGTTGCCTCGGTGACGGGACCGATTTGCACCTGACGAACGATGCCCTGGCGATCGATGAAGAACGTGGTGGGCAGGCTGCGCACCCGGTAGGTCCGGCTCACATCGGCACTTTCGTCCAGCGGCACCGGGAACGGCAAACTCAATCCAGCGGCAAAAGCTTGCACGTCGGCGCGCGCCTCCGCCTGATTCACGCCGATGATCGCCACCTGCCCGGCCAGGCGCGCGCTTGCTGCTGCCAGCTCCGGCAGTTCGGCGCGACAGGGCGGGCACCAGGTGGCCCAGAAATTCAACACCACCGGCGTCCCGCGCAACCCGGACAGGGTCAAATCCTCGCCCAAGAGGGTCTCCAGGCTGAAGTCGGGCGCCGGATGGCCCACGATCGGGGCGGGAGGCAGCGCGGCAGCCGCCGGCATGGTTGCCGCAGCCTGGTTGCCCGGCACACGGTTGACCCAGATCCAGGCCAGGCCGACGAGCAACAAGGACGCGATCAAGAGGTTCCAGCGATTACGAGCCATGTATCATCCGTTCCGAGAGCGCCAATCCGCCGCACCCAAAGCTACAGCAGATCGGTCGGGTCGATATCGAGCCGCCAGCCCAGCGGCGCGGCCACCTGGCGCAACAACGCGGCCGGGTCCGGGCTGCGCACCACAATCTGCCAGCGGTATTCGCTGCGCTGCTTCGCGAAGAAGCATGGGGCCGGGCCGATCAAGTCGGTGTCTGCCAGCCCCAATCCCCCGATAGCGGCCTGCAGCTCCTGCGCCAGGCGCGCTGCCTCGGCCTGGGCCTTGGGCCTTTGGCTGTGGTAATAGACCAAGGAGGCCAGGCGGCGGATGGGCGGATAACCCTGCTCGCGACGGAACGCTATCTCCTGGCGATAGAAGCCTTCATAATCGTGGTTGCCCGCGGCGACAATGGCGTAGTGGTCGGGGTGATAAGTCTGCACAACTACCTCACCGCCGAGCGTGCTCCGGCCGGCGCGGCCGGCCACCTGAGTCAGGAGCTGAAAAGTGCGCTCGACGGCACGGAAGTCGGGCAGGAAGAGGCCGGTATCGGCCGCCACCACGCCAACCAGGGTCACCAACGGCAGGTCCAGGCCCTTGGCGATCATCTGCGTGCCGATCAGTACATCGGCCTCGTGCGCCACGAACTTCGAAAGGATCGCGTCATGGCTGCCCTTGGCGCCCGTCACATCCCGATCCCACCGCAAAGTGCGCGCCTCCGGGAACTCCAACTTAACGGCCTCTTCCACCCGCTCGGTGCCAACGCCGAAGTGGCGGATGCGCCGGCCCGCACAGTTGGGGCAGGTAGTCGGAGCCGGATAGCGCCGGTTGCAGTGGTGGCAGATCAGCGTCTCGCCTTCGCCGTGCAGTGTCAATGGAACGGCGCAGCGCGGGCAGACTTCCACATGGCCGCAATCGCGACACAGTACAAAGCTGGCTGTGCCGCGCCGGTTCAGATATAGGATTGCCTGCTGGCCTGCATTCAAGACGTGCCGTAGGCTCGTGGAAAGGGCGCGGCTGAACATGCTGCGATTGCCCACGCGCAATTCTTGCCGCATGTCCACGATCCGCACAGGGGGCAGGTCAGGAGAAACAACCGGAGCCATCTGTAGGGGCACGGCCTCCGCGCCTTCGCCATTCCCCGTCCGCCATTCGCCCGCCCGGATGCGCTGGGGCAGGGTGAGCAGCTCGATTTCCCCGCGCCTGGCCGCGTAGTAGGTCTCCAAAGCCGGCGTCGCGCTGCCGAGGATGACGACCGCCCGGCAGAGCCGGCCCAACTCGATGGCGACGGTGCGCGCATGGTAGCGCGGCGTGCGCTCCTGCTTGTACGAAGTCTCATGCTCCTCGTCCAACACGATCACGCCCAGATCAGAAAAGGGCAGGAAGAGGGCAGAACGGGAGCCGATGACGATCTGTGAGGCAGGATGATTGGTGCGCACCCGACGCCATACATCGAAGCGCTCCCCTTCGCCCAATTCGCTGTGCCACACCGTGACCTTGCCCGGAAAACGTGCGGCAAACCGGCGGATCGTCTGAGGGGTCAGCGCAATCTCGGGCACCAGCACGACTGCCTGCTGGCCGCGCGCCAAAACTTCGGCGATCGCGCGCAGGTAGATCTCGGTTTTCCCGGACCCGGTGACGCCGTGAAGGAGCATGACGCATGACGCATCCGTGTTCTCACCAATTCGCTGATTCGGACGATCCTGCGGATCGCATTCGCTGATTCGTTGCTGCACCCGCTCCCACACCCCCTGCTGATCTTCCGTCAGCACAGGCGGCTGGTCGAGCTTGAACTCGTGACCGGCCAGGGGATCACGCCAGATCATCTCCTCGGCGATCGTGATCAGGCCCGCTGCTTCCAGGTCGCGCAGAGTTTGCAGCGTCGCGCCGGTCTCGGCATAGATCCAACCGATCCAGGCCGGTCCCTCGTGAGTCAGCAGCGCCTCAAGCACGGCGCGATGCTTCTGGACGCCGCGCAGCTCAACGATGGCATCGGTTAGCGCCTCGGGGCTCAAGGCCAACGCCACCATTGCTGATGCTTTGGACGCGCTGCCGGGCATGATGGTGAGCCAGCCGCGTGCCGCGAGAGCCTCGATAGGTCCCGCCGTGCAGCCAACTGCCTCGCGCAGCGCAGCAAACGTCATCTGCCCAGCGCCTGCCGGCCCACTCAACACGGCCAGAATCTGGGCCTGCTTCGGCGCATGGCCCAAGGTGGGCAGAACCCGGGCGATGGTCGCCGCGTCAGCCAACAGCCGCACCTGGCGATCAGTCTTAGGGCGCGGCGGCGGGGTCGGGAACTCGACCTCTTGGGCCACCAGGCCCAGCTCAATCAGCGGCGCCAGGTCATCCTTCTGCGTGGCGCCCCGCACCCCCTGGCTGATCTCCGACCAATCGCCCGGCTGCGCGGCCAGGCGCGCCAAGAGCGCGGCCTGCCGGGATGTGAGGCCGGCAGGCGCCACGCCGCCCGCACGGACAAACACGGTGCGGCCGCGCTGGGTCAGGCCTGCCGGCAACATCAGCCGCAGCGACTCGATCAACGGCGCCAGATAGGTGTTGCTGATCCAATAGGCCAGGGCCAGTTGCGCGGGGGCCAGCAGCGGCTGCGCCCAGACCAGCGAGATGATCTCACGGATGAGGAACTGCGGGGCAGACCCCCCGGCGGTACCGGGGGCGGCATCGGAAAGACTCAGCACGACACCTTGCAGGCGGCGGCCGCGAAAAGGCGCCCAGACCAGGTGACCGGGCTGCAAACGGCCTGCCAGCCGTTCGGGGACAGCATAGGTGAACGCACCGGCCGGGAGGTCATCGCTCAGCGTGGATGACGCGCGGCCTGCTGCCGCCGATGCAGAAGGCGACGTCCGCGTTCCCAGCGGCGTATTGACACAAACTTCAGCGTAACGCATTGATCCGCCCGCAGCGCAACCGCACCGATCCCAGTGATCGCCGATCTAGTGCTCGCCCCTGTAGATCGCAGCAGCCAGGTACCCGACGGTGTAGGTGCCTGGACGCTTGTCGCCGGTGACATCGCCTGATGCCGCATAGGCGAGCACCTGAGCCCCCTTGGCCCCCACCTGCCGAGCAATGCGCAGGGCCGTCACAAGGCCGGCTGCCCCACACGCCTGCACCTCCTCGGCGGCCAAAGCTGCGGTCAGGCCATCTACATCAAACGCCGCCACCCGGTCGACCAGTTTTTTGTCGATCCGCACGACAGTCCCGTAATCATCCAGATGGGTCAGGTCAGTGCTGGCCACCAGCAAGGTGCGCTCATCCCACAGCGCTGCCAAAGCGGACGCGAGCTGCTCGATCCTGGACAAGGCGCCCGACGCACCGACATGCTCACCGAACATGATCGGCACGAGCTGGAAGGATCCCAAGACAACTTGCAGGAAGGGCAGCTCGATTTCCAGTGAATGCTCCTCGTCCCGCCGCACTGCGGTCAGAGCCACCTTCTCCCCTAGCGCCAGGATGAACTCCCGGTCGAGCGGCACGTCACCCAGGGGCGTGCGATAGGAGGCTTCCGCGGGCACCATGAACGGGCCAAGCTGACTGCCCCAAATGGGCCGGTGCAGGGGGCCGAACAGGAGGACCCGCGAAAAATCAGCGCCGGCTACCTGGGCATAGGCGTGTGCGGCCGTGGCGCCGGAGTAGGCGTAGCCGGCATGCGGGGAGATCAGCGCAACAACCGGTCCGGGCAACTGCTGCGGGCGGACTTGATCGAGGTACCCCTCGACGGTGCGCCGCAGCGCGGACGCGCTGCCGGGATACCACGTGCCTGCGACCGCCGAAGGCCGAACAGCAGGCGTTTGTGTTGAAGAGGAAGTCATGCGACACCTCCGGCAAGGCTCAACCAGAATCGCTTTGCGCCCACATCGATCATTGCAGGGTATTCAACAGGCTGCGCACATAGTCAGCGCGCACTCCTGAGGGTTCGCGCGCTATAAACTTCTCCAGCCACTGTGTGGCATCCGTCACGCGCCCATCCATGGCGTACGCCATTCCCAGCCCAAACCAGACATCGACGCTGTCGGGGAGCGCCTTCAGGGCCGCCTCAAACGCGGCAACGCCCTGGCTCACTTGACCCTGCTGGAGATGCACGATGCCAAGATCATACAGCGTAGCGGCATCGCCGGGGTCCGCCTCACGCGCCTGTTCCAGCAACCGTTGGGCCTCGGCGAGATCACCTGCGGCAAGGGCAATCTCAGCCCTCTGGCGCAAGAGCTCAGTGCTGCCGCTCCAGTGCTGATTGCCCGCCAGAACGCCGCCAACCAGCAAGATGACCGCCGCAGCAAACGCCAGCAAGCGAATGCTCAAGGCTCGACGGTCCGACAGGGTTCCCACAGGCCCGGTATCGGTCAGGGCCCAGGCAACCCCATAGCATGGAGCCAACAGCAGGCCTAACGCAAAGCCGCTCACCAGTCCGCCAAGGTGCGCGTAATTGTTGATGCCCTGGACGGTGAAGCCAAAGACCAGGTTAATGCCGATCAAGACCACCAGGTTACTCAGGCGCTCCCGGCCGAACTTTCCGAAGAGCTCACGATTAACCAGGAAATACGCCACCTCGGCGCCGATCAGCCCGAACACGCCGCCTGATGCGCCCGCGGACAAACCCGGCCCGCCCAACAGATAATAAGCTAAGTTTCCAAACAGACCCGCGAGCAGAAAAATCGCGGCGAACCATACGGAACCATAGAACGCCTCGATGTCGCGTCCGAGGCTGAAAAGCGCCCAGCCATTGAAGGCGATATGCGCCAGCCCGATGTGCAGGAACATCGCCGAGAGCAAGCGCCAAATCTCACCGTCAGCGACGCGAAGATTGAGCTGCGCGCCCAGGCGTTCCAGGGTAGCCGAGTTGGTGGAACCGCCCAACACGGTTTCCAACACGAAGACTGCGGCCACCAGGACCAGAAAAACGTAAGTGAGCCGCGGCTGCGCCAGCGGCAGCCGGACGCGCGGCGCCGGCCGGTCGGATGTCATAGCGTCACCGGCTGCCAATCCAGGCGCGCTTTCTCGGCTCGAATGATCGCGATCACCTGGTCCACCGTCTCATCCAATGCGCACTCTCGGTTCACGACCCGGTATTTAAACTCGGAAGCCCGCAGCAGCTCGGCCCGTGCGGTTTCGATGCGCCGTCGCAGTTGCAATTCGTTTTCGGTGCGGCGCCGCCGCAAGCGCTCGATCAGCGCCTCTTCCGATTCGGCAGTCAAGAAGATGGTCACCGCCTGCGGCAGCAGCCGGCGAACCGTCGCTGCGCCCTGTACATCCACTCGCATCACTACATCCTGGCCGCTAGCCAGCGCAGCGCGGACACCGGCCTTGGGAATCCCCTTGTATTGGCCGTAGACCAGGGCGTGTTCCAATAGCTCGCCACGGACTTCCAGGTCAAGAAATTCAGCCTCAGACAGGAAGTAGTAGTCGACGCCGTTGACTTCACCGGGCCGCTGCGGCCGAGTAGTGGCCGTCACCACGAAGTGGCACGGGTACCCCCGATCCCGCATCTGCTGGATCGTCACGTCTTTGCCCACCCCAGACGGCCCTGAGATGATCACCACCAAAGGCCGCGGCTGATGGAGAGCCTCGTACCAGGCAAGGGAGGCCTGTGCCTGGGCATCTAGAACATCGGGATAATTGACTGAGCTCATGAGCATCCCACAAGAATCCGTTCAGCACTTGAACGTGCTTCATACCTGGGTTATAATCACCGACATACGATCCTGGTCAAATGAAGGCTTTTGAGGCCACCATGCCGATTTACGAGTATCAGTGTCACGATTGTCAACGCCGCGTGAGCTTGCTTTGGCGCTCCATCAACGACGCTCAGTCCCGCAGCGCCGTCTGCCCGCGCTGCGGGGGGAGCCATCTCACCCGCCTGATCTCGCGCGTTGCCGTTCTGCGCTCGGAGGAGAGCCGGCTGGATGACCTGGCCGGTCCCGGCGCGCTCTCCGGGCTGGACGAGGCGGCAGCCATGCCGAATGATCCAAAGTCGCTGGCGCACTTCATGCGCAAGATGGCCAACGAAACGGGTGAAGACCTCGGCTCTGAGTTCGATGAAGTTGTCAACCGCCTTGAGGCGGGCGAAGACCCTGAAACTATCGAGAAATCGCTGCCGGAACTTGGCGGCGCCCCTAGCAGCGATGACTTCGGCGTCATGTAGTTTCAGACCTGAACGAACTGCTCCACGTTCATCAAAAACATCACGCCGCCGCCAACACTGACTTCGATCGGCTCTGCCATCTCCAGTCCCGGTCCTTCCAGGGTGGGCAGCGGTGAAACCCACTGCGTGCGTCTGCGACAGACGGCGCGCACCGTCTCGATGGCCTGAGGCACCTTTTCATCTTCAACGCCCAGAAAGATGGTCGCGTTCCCCTCGCGCAAAAAGCCGCCGGTCGTACTGATCACAGTAGCCCGAAAACCTGCCTTGGTCAGGCGGTCCAACACCTCGCGCGAGTCGTCGCTGCTGACAATGGCCATGATGAGTTTCATGAAGTGATCCTCCTGACCTGTGATAGGATGACACAGCAAGTAGCAAGCGCGGCGCCGTTACTTGCCCCCCGATATCAAAGTTTCAACTCGTCGCCGAACCAACTGCTGTAACTGATCCACCGGTTGCAGTGCATCCAGCACCAGCCAGCGCGATGGCTCGGCCGCGGCGAGCGCAAGAAAGCCCTCTCGCACCCGCTGGTGAAATGCCTGCTGCTCCCGCTCCATGCGATTCCATTCGGCCAGATCACCGCCCTGCTTGCGCCGCAAACCTTCTGAGACCGGCAGGTCAGGGCAGATCGTCAGGTCGGGCACCAGGTTGCCGGTGGCAAAGGCCGTAATCGCGGCCAGCGTGTCCAGATCAAGCTGCCGGCCGTAACCCTGATAGGCCAGCGTGGAGTCGGCGAACCGATCACAGAGCACGATTCCCCCGCGCGCCAGATACGGACGAATCACCTCGCCCACAAGTTGGGCGCGCGCCGCGGAGAACAGCAGAATCTCCGCCTCGGACCGCATCTCAGTGTGCTCAGGAGCCAGCAGCAAGGCCCGCACCTTATCTCCGATGCGCGTTCCTCCCGGTTCGCGCGTAGCCAGGACGTCATGCCCGCGCTCGCGCAGCCAACTCGCCAACAAACGAATCTGCGTGGTCTTGCCGCCGCCCTCCGGCCCCTCAAAGGTGATGAAGACCCCTTTCATCCACTCTCCAACTCGCGCCAACCGTGCTTGCCCCTGGCCGGGCAGCGCTTCACGAATCGCGAAAGATGCGCACTCGACGCCTCGGCTCATTGCCATAGCTGTGCGAAATCAGATTGGCAGCGCGAGCCATCTCGTGCTGCATCCGACGGATATCCGCCGGGGCAGGGTGCAAATCCTCCGAAGATGAGCCGGACAGCACGCGGCTGATGGCTTCCTGCGTCTCGATCATCGCGTTATCGACCGGATCCTCCACCTGCACCGGCACGCCAAAGATGTCGCCCAGACAGGCTTCGGCCTGATTGAGCGTATTGGCGCGCAAGACGTAGACGGGGACGCGCCGGCGCTCCGCATCGGCGATGGGCTGCGGATGTTTGCGGTAGTAGTTCTTCAAAGTCACAACCACGTCGGCCTGCTCAAGGGCATCCACAAGGGTCACGGCTAACCCAAGATTCTGGGCTGCCTGAATCAGGCGGCCGCGGCCGACGCCGTAGGGATACACTCGCAACACCCGAATCTGCTGGCGTGCGGCGCCTGGGGCCAGGTCCGCCCCTTCGGCCGAACGCTGTTCGGTCGAAGGGTAGGCTCGCTCATTGCCATGCCTGTCGAACGGCAGCCGCCCCATAGTCATTCTGGCCGGAGCAGGCGTGTTTACTCGCGGCTCCAGCGGCAGAGCAGGCGCTTTCTCGATGCTCACCTGCCCGCTCGCGTCCCGCGAGCGGATTTCCGGCTGCAAGGCGCGCCCGCGTAGGATGGCATCCACCGATGCGGCAACATTGTGATGCACAGCCATCCGTTGACGGTCCTGGATTTCGATCAAGACGTCGAAGGTCGGCGGGGCGCGGCGCTCCAGGACCGCTTTCTGGGTGCCGCGACGCCGCGCTTCTTCATCGCTCAGCGTCACGCTTTCAATGCCGCCCACGAGGTCCGCAAGCGTCGGATTAATGAGCAAGTTCTCCAGGGTGTTGCCGTGCGCGGTGCCCACCAACTGCACGCCGCGCTCCGCGATGGTGCGCGCGGCAGCGGCCTCCTGTTCCCGGCCAATCTCGTCGATAACGATGACCTGCGGCATGTGGTTCTCGACGGCCTCGATCATCACTTCATGCTGTTGCTCAGGCGCGGCCACCTGCATCCGCCGCGCGCGGCCGATGGCCGGATGGGGGATATCACCATCGCCTCCGATCTCATTGGAGGTATCCACCACGATGACGCGCTGCTTCTCGCTCAAGATGCGCGCGGCTTCTCGCAGCAGCGTCGTCTTGCCGACCCCGGGCCGGCCCAGCAAAAGGATGCTCTGCCCCGACTTGACGATATCCTCGATGATATCGATCACGCCGTGTACGGCCCGGCCAACGCGACACGTCAAGCCGATCACGCGGCCCTGGCGATTACGGATGCACGAGATGCGGTGCAGGGTTCGCTCGATGCCCGCGCGATTGTCACCGGTGAACTCGCCGATGCGCGCAATGACATAGCTGAGATCCTCTTCCGTGATCTCGCGTGGGCTCAGCACCACCTCATGATCCACGAACCTGGCTTCTGGCACCCGCCCCAGGTCCATGACGACTTCCAACAGGTTATCGCCTTGATTCGCAGCCCGCAGCGCCTGCTCGATGGGCGCCGGCAGGACCTGCAGGAGGACATCCAGATCATCTGTGATCTTACGTTGTTGCATACTGATTCGATTCAACCCTCAAGAAACTAATTCCCTTGAACACCGCGACCGATGCGGACCGGCACTTCCTGGCGCACCTCGCGAGCGGCCAACGGCGCAGACGCCGGCACAGGCGCCGGGTCGCGGACTGCCGCCAACACGTGCCTGACAAAGCGATACCGCTCCATAAACGGCGCAAAGCCAAAGCCAATCAGGGCGCCGCTCAAGCCGATCTCATAATCTCGGACTGTCGCATAGACCGGCACGGGCCGGCCGCCGCGTCGGAACGCCGCCTGCGTCGACAGGTCGATCTGGCGCAGGCCTTGAGACACCAGCGTGCGCAGATCGCGCGCGACCATCTCGTTGGTGCCCCACATACGCAACCAGTGGCCGGCGCGACCGATGTGAACTTGCACTGCGCCGCGCACTTCGCCGGCCGGCTCCCATACGACACCCCGCCAATGGCCGGGTTCCCACCAGGGCAGCAAACTCCCGGAGAGCATGGGCGAACCCACCTCGCCGGTAAGGGCGCCTTCAGCTTGCTGAACCAGCTTCGGTGTGCTGCGCACATAAAGCCGTTGCAGCGCCCAGCTATCCTGAGGCAGTTGTTCACGAGAGCCTGCAGCCGGGCTGCTTGTTGCGAGCAGCTCTGCAGGGCTCTCAGCTCGACGATAGACCGTTTCCCGAGTGTAGAGGCTGAAGCTAACATCCTTGAGGCATGCTTCTTCGGGGCAACCAACAGGCGTACTGGCAAAAACGCGCTGGAGGCCATGGCTGGCCGCGGCCAAGGAACAGTGGCTCAGGAGTTGGCGCCAAACTTCGAAACCTGCCTGGCCGGATGGCGTCGCTGATGCGGCCGGCGCCAGGTGAAGCAGATCTGCCTCCGGGCGAGTTGCGCGCTTCATCATTTGTACGAACCCGGTCAGAGGACGATCCCCAGCTTTTTGGTCCAGGACAAACGTGGCAATACCTACGCCTGCCCACGGCCAGGGGGCCGTCAGCGCCGTCCAAAGCGGCTGATGCGGATGGGTCAGAGCTTGCTCAATCGCCAACACCACACCGCTGCGCTGAAGATCACGCACCAACCAGATATCGTTGAGGCCAAACGGACGAATCGACGTCACACCCACTCCCGCGCCATACGCACTCTTTCCCAAAGATAACCATTTCGTGCCCTGCGCGGCTGCGTTCGCTTCCGGCTACGCGGCATTCTACACCCGATCTAAGGGCTTGGCAAGTGCCTTAAATACAAGCCCCCGACAGCAGGGCCGGGGGCTGGATCGTTTTGATGTGTGTCCTGCGATCAGGACAGGTGGGTCACACTGACTGCCTGAGGTCCCTTGGGGGTGTCCTCAATGACAAAACTCACCCGTTCGCCCGCATCCAGGTTGCGGAACCCATCGCCCAGGATATTAGAATAGTGGACAAACACATCCTTCTCCCCGCCATCGGGCGAGATGAAGCCATAGCCCTTGCTCCGGCTAAACCACTTAACGACGCCTGTGCTCTCCATACGAAAGTGCCTCCTAGGAGTGATACTGATCGTCGTGAAAGCCATCACTCAGGACAGGGTGACAAAAAACCACCGGGCTAGACGTACAGCAGCGGTGGCTGGTAACTGTCGAACTCCCTGACAATCCATCGTGACATTCACGACTAGAGCGGATTCTACCATCACGCGCCCGGAATGTCAAAATTTCGCCTTTGAGTCGATTCAATTCGGAAGCAGCGTCCCACTGACCCCAAACTGCGCCTGCTCGGGCCACGATTTGCTGCCCACCATCCAGTTCAACAAAGCATTCTCCCGGTTCAAAAGCGTCAACTCCATCTGCAAAACGTTGGAGAGGGAAGCGTTGTCCAGAAGCGCTTGCTTTTCCCTGTTGTCGACCTGCATCGCCACGGCGGCCAGGTAACCTACTTGCTGGGGCGCGTCGGGCAGTTGCTCGATTTCGATCTTGAGGCCGGCCGCCTCAGCGATCAGCACGACATAACGCTCAACCAGATTGCGAACACGGCGCGCCAGCTCGACCGACGCATCCGAATCCTCCACTTCCGCGGGGAATAATGTCTCCACCTCGCCGCGCAGATAGGGTTGGTCGTGCAATAAGCGCCGGATGCGAAAACGCTCAACGCCGACAGTTATGATATCCATCGTTCCGTCGGGCAAGTAAGTGCTTTCCACGATGCGGGCGACGGTGCCGACCTGATGAGGATGGGCTTCACCGCCCACCTCATGGCCTTGCTCAATGAGGACGACCCCAAACGGCGCCTCGTCGGCCAGGCAGCGGCGGATCATCAGGCGATAACGGTCTTCGAAGATGTGCAACGGCAGCACCTGGCCCGGAAAGAGCACGGTGTTGAGCGGAAAAAGGGCCAACTCGATGGTGCTGATGACTTCGTCCATTACTCGGCCGTTCCCGCGGCCAGGCGCAATCCGCGCGGATCGCGTAATTCGATCTTGCGGTAACCCAATTCGACCAACCCATCATCTTTGAAACTGCGCAGGATGGCGCTGATGGTTTCACGATACGTGCCCAGCATGTCGGCCAAAGCCTGATGGCTGGTGCCGCGTATCGCCTTTCCACCGTTCGCCAGCTCCAACAGCAGGCCGGCGAGGCGCTCGGGCAACCGCTTATACGCGACTTCTTCCATGCGGTTTTCGACCTGGGCCAGCCGATGGCCAACGGTTTGCAGCAGGCCCCAGCTTAACACAGGGTAACGCAGAGCCAAAGCCTGGGCCTGGGCCTGAGGCACCACCCAGACGATGCAGTCGGTGAGCGCCACGGCTTTGACGAAAGGATCCGTAGCGCCCAGGAGCGCACCCTCACCGAACATGGCGCCCGGCCCCAGTGTGGCAATCGCCAGGTTGCGGCCATTGGTCCCCTGGCGAATCAACTGGACCCGTCCTTTCATGAGGGTATAGAGGTTGCGGCCCAAGGCTTCAGGTTCGGCAAGTAGTTGGCCAGCACGAAAAGATTTGGCGGCGATGGAGCGCCGGAAATCGGCATCATCCTCTCGCAGCTCGATCAGAATTTCCGGAACGGACCGTTGCCTTCCACGATACACCATTGTCAGCCTCCTCTGTCTGTCATCCCATCCGCAATCGGTAATTTACATCAACAATATAACACAAAACCCATTCCGTGTCAAGAGTTTGTCGAATCTATTAATTATCTCTTAACGATCACCGGAAGTTCGGGAGGAGGCGATGCCGGTGATGAGCTCGCGAGCGCTGGACGGGAAGAGCGCGCCGGGAAAACCCGTGCGCAACTCAGGGTGCAAATTGAATGCCCGGCCGCCGAGGATCAACATGGGCCGTGGTTCCGGCATGGCCGCGAGCGCCAGGTGAACTTGAACCAGGGCCGCTGCGCTCTGCAGCGTGGTGGCGGACAGGCAGACGGCGGCGGGCCTCAACGTGCGAATTTGGTCGGCAAGTTGATCGGCCGGTACATTTTGCCCCAGATAGATCACGCGCCAACCGTGCCGCCGGAGTGCGATTGCGGCCATCAAGATGCCTACGTCGTGCCACTCCTCCGGGCCGGAACCGGCCAACGCCAACGGCCCGTTCGCAGATTGGGGATAGGCGTTGAACAATGCGATCAGGCGGTGCCGCAGAAAAGCCGTGGCGAAGTGCTCCTGAATGATGCTCACCTCGCCACGGTGCCAGCGCTCCCCGATCTCAGCCAACGTTGGCGCAAACACCTCTTCCGCAACAGCCTCCACAGGGTGAAGTGCAAACGCCTCATTCAAAAGCGCCTCGGCGTGCGCCTCATCGTAGGCCAACAAGGCCTGGAGCAGATCGTCGACAATGCTGGCGGCGACGCGCACACCTTCCGTGGGCCGGTGCGGCTCAACAGGCGCTGCGCCAGGGGCGCCGGCCGGCCGGGCCTCGGCGCTGTGGCGGATTTCAAGCAGAGCAACGGCGCGGCTGATGGAGACCCCCGCGTCGACCTGCTGTTTCAGCCAGCGCAGGGTCGCGATATCGCGCTCTGAATACAGGCGATAGCCGCCCTCGCTCCGGCCCGGCAAGAGGCACCCGTACCGGCGCTCCCAGGCGCGCAGGGTGGCTGGCTTGATACCCGTTTCATGCACCACGGTTTTGATCGTGTACACGGGCGTGTCATCGTGATTATTCGGGAGTGCAATATCGACCATAGGATCCTCATCAACCCAGGAAAGATGTCGGCCACCAACCGAGCACCGAGATCATCAACCATAAGGCCAGCAAAGCAGACACAGGAACTGTCAGGTTGTCCAGGTCCGCCGGGGAGTAGCCCTCTACCAGCGTCGCCAGCAACGATGTAACCAGCAGGGGCAGGATCACAGAGCCTGCATCGAGGTTCAGAAAGCCCAGTCCGGTGAAGAACTTCAGAAACAATAACGCCAGCACTGCCCCGCCCAGAAAGAAGCCAATGCTGCCGGCCCAGCTCCTGTTCTGCTGCCCCGGCAGCTTCACAGCGCCGTACCGTCGTCCGATCACGTCAGCCAGGCCATCACCGCCGCACAATAACATCAGCAGAATGACGCCAACCGGCGAGGTCCGCCAGAACACCAGCGTCGCGACCACGAAAACGATCCCATACATCAGCGGACCGCGCAACAACTCGCGCGGGTCGCCGGAGCGGGACATAGCCGCAACAAAGTCATCTTTCTTGAGGATGCCCAGCCCGATAAGCGCGAATACGGCGGTCAAGCTGGCCGGCACCAACGCGGCAAACCAGCGCGCATGCCAGGCTTCGCTGTAGAACGGCCAGCAGAGCAAGAAGAGCGGCCCCGTACCGATGTGCACAAGCTTGCGCGTGATGTACTCAGGCAGCCAGCCGCGCACGACGATCAGATCATTGAACTTCAGAAAAGAGAGTGCGACTAGAAAGCTCAAGGCCATCGCGATCAGGTCTTGCTGCCAGGGCACCGGTACCAAATTGGCCAGCCGCATACTATGCCTCACTCACCGCGAGCGCGTCTGCGATCCGTTCTGCAGCCATGACCAACCCGGGTGCGGCATCAAATACGGCCAGACCACCCTGATCGGCCGCGAGGGCATCCGCAGTGAACGGCAAGCTGCCGAGCACGGGCAGCCCGGCGGCATGGGCGCGAATGAACTCCTCATCTTGAGATCCGCGCGTCTTGTTGGCCACCAGGTACATCCGTTTGACGCCGATCTCCGATGCCAGATATCGGATTTGTTCTGCGGTTCCCAGGCTGCGCAAGCCGGGCTCGACAACGATTATGAAGGCATCGACGGCGCCGGCCGTGCCGCGGCCCAGGTGTTCCACCCCCGCCTCCATATCCAGAATCAGCGTTTGGTTTTTGCGCAGCAAGAGGTGGGTCACCAACGCCTTAAGCAGCGCGTTCTCCGGGCAAAGACAGCCTGCGCCGCCCCCCCGCACCGTGCCCAGGCGCAGCAAGCGCACACCGCGGTGGCTGAGACTCAGGGTCTCGGGGATATCATCCACCTTGGGGTTCATCTTGAACCAACCGCCGATCGTGCCCGGCTGCGCTCCCGTGCGCTCGTAGATCAGGGACTCCATTTCGGCAATCGGCTTGAGTTCTGCATCCAGTTGGGCGGTGAGCCCAAATGCCAATCCCAGATTCCCGGCAGGGTCAGCATCAATGGCGATGACGTCCTGGCCGCGTTGGGCATAGACGTGCGAAAGCAGCGCGGTGAGAGTTGTCTTGCCAACCCCACCCTTTCCGGTGATGGCGATCTTAGGCATCAGATGTTCCTTTCCAAAGAGATGATTGATTTTACACCACAACCCAACCCTATGCAAACGTATCACAAACCATTTCAGATAAATAGAGAGCGACACTACATTTCGAGTAAATCGGAGCGCAGAGCGACGCTGCGGCCGCAGGTGGGCAGGCGCCAGGGGACAAATGACTTTTGCACGCGGCAAGTGCAGTTGCCTTTCCGACCAAGAGCAGGTACAATCTCAAACGATACTTGACGGAGGCAGTGGATTTGACACGCGAAGACATCATTAAGCTCACCAGCCTCAGCTCGTGCGCGGGCTGAGCATCCAAGCTGCCGGCTGAGCAGCTCGCGCAGGTGCTGCGCGCTTTGGAGGGTTATTTCCCTGCGGACCAGCATCCGAACCTGCTGGTGGGCCTTGGCGCGCCCGACGACGCGGCCGTTTACAAACTGAATGACCAACAGGCGCTGATCCAAACCATAGATTTCTTCACCCCCATCGTGGACCAACCCTACGAGTATGGCGCTATTGCGGCAGCCAATGCCCTGAGCGATGTGTACGCGATGGGCGGCGAGGTGCTGTTCGCCTTGAATATCGCAGCCTTCCCGCCCGATTTGCCGGCAGCGCTGATGGCCGAGATCCTGCGCGGCGGCGCGGACGTTGTGCGTTCAGTAGGGGCGGCGATCGTCGGCGGCCATACCATCCAGGATAAGGAACCCAAGTACGGCCTGGCCGTCACAGGGCTCGTGCATCCGGATCGCATCTTGACCAAGGGCGGCGCGCGGCCGGGGGACGCGCTGGTGTTGACGAAGCCGCTGGGCACCGGCGTCATCACCACGGCCCTGAAACGCGAGCAAGTCGATCCGGTGCACCTCACCGAGGCGGTCGCCAGCATGATCCGGCTCAACCGCGTTGCATCGCAAGCGGCGCAGCAGGCCGACGTACACGCCGCCACCGACATCACCGGCTTCGGCCTGATCGGCCACGCGCTGGAGATGAGCGGGGCAGCCGGCGTGTGCTTTCGCATCGAGTTCGATGCGCTGCCGTGGCTGAGCGGCGCGCGGGGCTATGCGGAGCAGTGGATCTTCCCGGGCGGCGCACACAGTAACCACAGCTTCTTCGACCCGCAGATCACCTATGCCCGGCCTGTGGCCGATTGGCAGGCAACTTTGCTGCACGATCCGCAGACTTCAGGCGGCCTGCTGCTCGCCATCCCGGCAGAGGGACTGGCAAGGTTCCAGGCATTCTGCGCCGCGCAGAACCAGCCGGCCTGGACCATCGGCGAAGTGATTGAAGGTGTGGGGATCACGATTATCTAAACGGCAGATAAACTCGATGCGGACCTAAGCAGGAGGGTTTTCCACCGTCGTGACGGTTGCAGCCACATTGAATCGGAAACGACGTTGAAACCGGCGGAGCACCCGGAGGATGGGGCCGCCGAACAACAAGATCAGCAGCGCGTTGCCCAATGCACGCGCGGCGTCCCACCACAATGACGTGGCCACATAAAACACCGCATAATTGCGTAACGTCTGACCTATCGCCATCCCCGGCTGCCAGGTCGAGCCTTGCGCTTGCGCCGCCGGGGAGCCAGCCGCACCCCCTGCCAGAAAGGGCCAGAACCAGATATTCATGATCGCCCCGAAGATCAGCCCCAGCACTGCGCCCCAGGCTGCCAACAGCGCTGGCTCCCACCGCCGAGGAGCCGGCTGCCGCGCTCGAAAAAACCGCGGCAGCAGCCCGGACAGCAAGCCCATCCAACCGGTGGCGAACATCTGATAGGGCAGCCACGGGCCGACCCCACCGCCGATGAGCGCGGACACAAGCAGTGACAGAGACCCCAGCAGGAAGCCAAAAGTTGGCCCGTAGGCATAACCTGCGAGGATCGGCAGCACGAAGATGGCGTTGAACCCGCCGAAGCCGGGTAAGGCGCGCAGCATGGCGTTGAGCGCGGTCAGCACACCCAGCACAGCGACCAGCTTGCTGGTCAATTGCCGGCCGGCCAGATTGGTGAAAACGGCGGTTAAACACAGGCCCAACAGCAGCACCGTCAACAGCGGGGCGTCATTCGCGTGCGCCGCGACCCCGGACGCCGGCACAACCGTCAGAAAGAAAGGATAGAGAAAGGCGCCAAGTCCTAACAGGCTGGCCACGGCCAGAATGGCGCCCGAGAGAACGGCGGGGAACGTATTACGTACTGCGTACTGCGTACTACGCATTACGTGTGGCGTACTGCGTGATGTGTGCTGCGTTTCGTTAGCTGGCATCGGTTGCTCGCTGATTCGTTGATTCGCTGGTCCGCCCCAACGCGGCCAACACGTCAGCTACCACCAGGAAGCGCGAGTCACGGAACAGCTTGTTGATCTGGGTGGAGAATACTTGCGAATCGCTCATGACCTGGCGTGACGGCCCATCCACCACGACCTGCCCCTCGGCCAACAAGATCACCCGATCCGCGCAGGCGGCTGCCAACTCCACATCGTGCGTGGCCATGATGATCGTCTTGCCCGAACGCTTCAACGCCAATAACGCTTCGGTCAGGTTGCGCTTCTGGAGATAATCCAGGCCGCGCGTCGGCTCATCCAGCAGGATGATCTGGGGGCGTGCGACCAGGATCGCCGCCAGGGCCGCGCGCTGCTGCTCGCCGCCGCTGAGGTCGCGCGGATCGCGATCTAAGAGATGCCCCAGGCCCAGGCTCTCCAATAAGACACGATCGGCCTCGGCATCCGGGCGCATGCCGTGTGCTTTGCGCGTAAAAGCCAGCTCCGCGGCCAGGGTCTCACTGAAGAGCAGCATGCCAGGGTGCTGCGGCACGTAGCCGACAACCTTGACGATGGCCTCCATGTCATCACGCCGCGTGTCAAGCGTCCCGACGCGCACCTCTCCCTCACCAGGCTTCAGCAGCCCCACCAAATGCTTCAGGAGGGTGCTCTTGCCCGATCCGTTGCGTCCCATCAGCGCGACGAACTCCCCGGGCTGCACATCCAGGTCGATCCCCCGCAGGGCCGCGCGGCCATCGTAACTATGATGTAGGCCGCGTACGGCCAGGGCGGGGGTGGCGGACGTATTGCGTACTGCGTATTGCTCGGCTATCTCGTTTGCCTGCTCGCCTGCCGTCAGCCGGTCGATCAGTTGTCGTGCAAAGGTGCGTCCTTCTTTGATAGTCAAAGGCAGCGGCTGCCAGCCGAGCGTGCGTCCCAGATCGATCAAGGGCGGGACCTGGGGCAGTTGCGGCAGCACGGCGCGCGGCTGGCCTAACACCGGCGGCCGGCCCAAGGCCGGCAGGTAGAGCACGCGGTCGGCATATTGCGCCACCCGCTCCAACCGGTGCTCGCTGAGGATAATCGTCAGCCCCAAATCCGCGTTGAGGTGGCGCAGAGCGACCAGCACTTCCTCGGCCGCCTGTGGGTCAAGCTGCGAGGTTGGCTCATCCAGCACGAGCACCTCGGGCTGCAACGCCAGCACCGCGGCAATGGCCACGCGCTGCTTTTCGCCGCCAGACAGTGTGCTGATGCGCCGGCTGCGCAGATGCGCAATGCCCATCTGATCCAGCACCTCCTCCACCCGTTTGCGCATGGTGGGCGGCGGCAGCGCGAAGTTCTCCATCGCGAAGGCTAACTCGTCCTCGACCGTGTCCACCACAAACTGCGTTTCCGGGTCTTGAAAGACGAAGCCCACGAGGTCAGCCATGCCGCGCGGGGCCAACTGCACAGGATCGCGACCCAGGATGTTGGCCTGCCCTGCCCAGCGCCCGCCATAGAAGTGCGGGACCAGGCCGTTCAGGCAGCGCAGGAAGGTGGATTTGCCGGCTCCTGATGGGCCGACCACCAACACGAACTCCCCCGCGGACAGGGAAACCGTGAAGTCGACCAGCGCCGGGACTTCCTGGTCCGCATAAGCATAAGTGACGTGGGAAAGCTGGATCACGGCGGCCTCATGTTTCACGCAACAATACCCCCGGCAACGCCAACAAGGCAATCAACACCGCCGGCAAAGGGTTGAATGCCGGCCAGGGCGAATAGGGCGGATAGGGGTAGTAGAACAGCCAGTCCCCATGCAGCAGCCAGACGACGGCCCACCCGACCAGGCCGATCAGTGCACCCACCAGCACCAGGCGATCGGCGCGACGCCACACCCAACGCTGATAGCGGGTGCGCCGCATGCGTCGTCCTTGATCCCAAAAGCTCCACACCAGGCATGCGGCGCCCGCGGCCAGCAGCAAGCCGGCCACCTGGCCGCGCGCCGGCCAGAAGCCGGTGATCGCAAAGCCTGCGCCCAACGCGCCCAGGCCGATCAGCAGCGCGGCCTGGTGCAGCAAGCGACGGCCTGGAGAAGCAACGACGGCCTGCCCGCCGAAACCGCGCGCCTCCATCGACTCGGCCAGTTGCATCGCGCTCTCCAGCGCCATCACCAGCAGCGGCAAGATCAAGGGCAGGAGATCGCGCACACCGCGGACTTTATGGCCGCGCACCTGCTGGGCCTCACGAATGGTCTGCCAGCTCGCCACCATCTGCGGGACGAATGCGACCGCGATGCCGGCCACCACCCCCATCTGATGCACGAACCCCGGGGTCATGCGGAGCAAACGGGCTTGATCAACGGCCACATTGAAGACGGCAAAGACGAGCAACAATGTGATCAGCGCGAGGCCGCCCGTCAAGCCGTAAAGCAGCGCCTCCAGCGTAATGGGGCCGCCAACGATGGGCCAGGCCGGCGGCAACCGGAGGAGCACGATGCTGCCGTAGTGCGAGGTCAATGCGGTGAACGGAATCGTCAACAACCACAGCCAGACCCCGAAGCGCACGAACGTGTTCCAGTTGCGAGCCAGCGAGTCAGTGCGACCCAGTGCGACCTGAGTCACGATCACTGCCAACAGCGTCAGGCTGAGGTAAAGAGGGTTGCGCGTTGATAAAGCCGGCAGCGCCGCTGCCGCGAGCCAGGCCAACCAGGCGACGGGATGATAGGACACAGTGTCGGTCACAGCATACTTACCTGCCGCCCTGGTTTTCCACCTTCCGCCATGCCGGCTGGCCCTTGCGCCGTGCTAACACCCAAGCGTAGGCGCCGATCAAAAGCACTGCGACCAGAAGATACATGATATAGCTTGAAGGCAGTGCGGCGCTGCGCGGCAGGTGGCTTCTTGGCTGCGCCGACGAGTCACTATCGACCGCCGGCCCCTGCGCTCCCGCCGCCAGTGCAGGCTGCGCACAAACATCGGCATAGGTGACCTGGGGGGGCGGTTCCCCGCTGGAGAAGTCGCCCTGGCCCCACGTCCAGCCCTCCAGCGCGCCATCGGTCACCTGATAGCTGCTGGCGCCCACTTGCGAGTACTGCCAGGCGCCATCGATCCAATGGTAGGAAGCCCAATACTCGCAGCGCAGCCCCTGGCACTGGCAGAAGCACTCCTGCTTGGGATACGCACAGCCGTCGCCGTTGACGCTGCACACTGCGCCGCCCAGGCCGCTGTTGAAGTCCATCACTGCCTGCAGGCCCGAACGCGTCAGAAGCTCGGACCCGGAGATGACTGGCGTATCGAACGAAACGCACGCCGTCTGTACGCGGCCATCGCTGAAGCGCACCACCAGTGCCGCGCGGTTGGGACCTTGTTGAGCCAGCACACTCGGAGATAGCCGCGCCGAGGTCGCCGCCCACGCGGCCCCAACAAGCACCAGGGCCAGCACACCAAAATAACTCCATCTCACGAACTTGCGAATCGCGGACATCTCCGATCTCCGTTCCTTTGCGTGCAAAGGCTGCCTGGCGATCAGCGCTTGCCTTTGCGGAAATTCAGGGCCAGGCCGGCGCCAGCCAACAGCAGGCCGCTCACGCTGCCGACGGCCAATGGGATCAGGCTGCCGCCCGTTTGGGGCAGTGTCAGCAGATGCGGCGCCGCAACGATCTGATCAAAGGTGAAGACGGGCGGTTGGGTCGTAGGATTGAAGCTGGCATCGCTTCCGCTCCAGGCAAAGCCCTCCACCGAACCGTTCGCCGGGACGTAGCTGGCCGCACCCTCGGCGGCTGCAGCCCAGGCGTTATCGATCAGGTGATAGTAAGCCCAGAACTGTTTTGCATCACAGAAACAATCGGTTTCGGGGCAGCCCACATTGTTGATGCCGCAGATCGCCGTACCGAAGCTTGTCGTCTGGCTGGCCAGATTGATCTTGGCGGCCTTCAAGACGTCGAACGTCGTCGCTGCCGCAGGGACAGTCACGACCTCGGTGTGCGCGCTGCCATCGGGAAACGCGATGACCAGACCCACCTGCTTGGTGTCTTCGGCGGCCGACGCGCTGCCGGCCAGGGCGGCGCAGAGCGCCAGAACCAGCAACACAACGAACATTAAACGACGATGCATGATCTCTTCTCCTGAACTGATGATAACGTGCTCTCAGAGCAATACGGCTCACTCACGTTGTAGTCCCCGAAAGCGCAAAGGCGGTTGGCCGAGCTTGCGTCCGTCTGACTGGCAGGCTGCCAGGCCGGCGGACGCGGGCCGCAGTTGCGCGCGGCCGGCGCTCAGCAACGCTGCCACTGCATCCACCGTCGCCATCAACCGGCTCTCCTCTTTTCCCGGCTCCAGCATATAGACAAAAGCGCCGCCTGGCTCTTGGAAGCTGAGCAAGGTCTCGATGGCGCTGCGGCCTGCCCTGCGCAAAGCCGTGGCTTGAAGATCGCAACCGGCCGCGCTGAGGCCCATCACAGCCAGAGCGGTCGAGTTGGCATTCGGAGGATTCCCGGAGGAGCCTGCCGCCCAGCCCCCGGTCGATGCCTGCTCACGACTCAAGCGCCGCGCCGCGCGGGCGAAGGCGTCCCCACCTGGCAGCCCCGCCTGCCCGGCCAGAAGCTGCAACATCCGACCGGTGCTATCCACATCGCTCTCGGTGCCGTCGAAGCTCCAGAACCAGCCCCCATCCGGAAGCTGCGCCTGCCACACGGCGCGAAATGCTGCTTCAGGCACGGCCTCCCCTGCCCGTAATAGCCCTTCCACAGCAAGCGAGTGCCGATAGAGAAGGGCTGAATGATAGCGGCCGGTCTGCGGATCGTAAGCATCACGGATGATCTGCACCAGGTCCAACCCGCCGAAGGTGCGCGGATCACCACCCGCAACGGCGACAGCACGCGCCACCTTGCCGGCCTGCCCGGCATCCAGACCCACGTAACCCGGTGCGAGGCGGGCCAAAGCATCCAGTGCGCTCTGCCCGCCGCGAGACCAATCGGGGCCGGCAGGATTCTCACCGGTTAGCGCCAGCACATACACCACATCGGCGGTGGCGCTGGCACTGGAGGCATAGCTTCCATCCGAGGTGTACAGCCCAAAACTGCCATCCGGCAACTGCTGCGTGTGCAGCCAGGCGATGGCATCCGCCACGGCATCATCGGCGCGCACCACCGACGGCTTAACGATAAGGCACACCCACAACGCCAGCATAACGCTTGCTGCGATTCGCCAGGTGTTTCTACGCATGACAAGAACACCCCTCCCGGAGCGTTCTCAGAAAAAGAAAACCCCTTGCCGATATCGACAAGGGGAAAGGCATGCAACTCAAATAGCAGGTTGCGTTCCACTCCCCTTGCCGCGAAGGTCGTTAAGAACAGCACAGAAGAAGGTAACCTGGCTCCCCGGCCACATTCGTCCGGGATACAGTTGCGGGACAGCGCCGGCCTTACACCGGCTTCCCCTGCATTCTGTGCATGAATTATCTGCGCCAACGTTCGACGCGTTGTCAAGCTACGAGCTTGCCGGAGCATAACATACGCCCAGTCAAACGTCAAATAACCTTCGTCGCACGCATTCCCAGTTCAGCATACTGTAAGCCAGACGCCTAGCCAGATTGGGGCATATCTGCTATAATGACATCGAGTACTGAACGACGGACTGCCGTTTGGCTTTCGAGCGTTCGATCTTATCGGAGGCGAGTACTGTGGGTGCCAATTGGCGAAGGAATGGACTGGTTTACGTGCTGATTATGGTCGCCGTGGCCGTCCTGTTGTATAGCGCGTCGCAATCGGCGGAGCGGCCGCCCGAGAAGGGGTTGACCGAAGTCGCTGCCTTGGTTCGCGACGGCGCCATCAACAAGATCGTGGTATCTGGCGATGAACTTCTGGTGGAGACAGAGGACAAGCAAACATTCATTGCTCAGAAGGAGAACGGGGTCAATCTGACCACCTCCTTGCTCAACATGGGGGTAACGCCTGAGCAGCTTGCAAAGATCGATCTGCAAATTGCACAACCGAGCAACGCTTCCGATTGGTTGGCTATCGCCAGCACGGTGGTGCCATTGCTCCTGATCGGCGGCTTATTCTTCCTGATTCTGCGCCAGGCACAAGGCTCGAACAACCAGGCGATGTCGTTCGGCAAGAGCCGGGCGCGGGTATTCACCGGGGACAAGCCGACGGTGACCTTTCAGGACGTGGCGGGGGCGGAGGAGTCGAAGCAGGAGCTCCAGGAAGTGGTGGAGTTTCTGAAGGAGCCGCAGAAGTTCGCCAGCCTGGGGGCGCGCATCCCGAAGGGGGTGCTGCTGGTGGGGCCGCCGGGGACCGGCAAGACGCTGATGGCGAAGGCGATCTCGGGGGAGGCGGGGGTGCCGTTCTTCTCGATTTCGGGGTCCGAGTTCGTCGAGATGTTCGTGGGCGTGGGTGCGAGCCGGGTGCGCGATCTGTTCGAGCAGGCCAAGAAGAACTCGCCGTGCATCATCTTCATCGATGAGATCGATGCGGTGGGCCGGCAGCGTGGGGCCGGGCTGGGGGGCAGCCACGACGAGCGCGAGCAGACGCTGAACCAGATCCTGGTGGAGATGGATGGCTTCGACACCGACACCAACGTAATCCTGGTGGCGGCGACCAACCGGCCGGACATCCTGGATCCGGCGCTGCTGCGGCCGGGGCGATTCGACCGGCAGGTGGTGATGGATCGGCCGGACGCCAAGGGGCGCGAGGAGATCCTGAAGGTGCACGTGCGGGGCAAGCCGCTGGAGTCCGGGTTGGATCTGTCGACCATTGCCAAGGGCACGCCGGGCTTCGTGGGGGCGGATATCGAGAATCTGGTGAACGAGGCGGCGATCCTGGCCGCGCGGCGCAACAAGCGCGCGATCGGCATGGCCGAACTCCAGGAGTCAGTAGAGAAGGTGATTGCCGGGCCGGAACGCCGCTCGCGCATCATCTCTGACAAAGAGAAGAAGATCATCGCGTATCACGAGGCGGGACACGCACTGGTGCGGCGCATGCTCCCCAAGTGCGATCCGGTGCACAAGATCAGCATTGTAAGCCGGGGCATGGCCTTGGGCTATGTGATGGCGTTGCCGGAGACTGATAAAGTATTAGTGAGCCGCACCAAGTTCGAACAAGACTTGAGCGCCATGTTGGCCGGCCGCGTGGCCGAGCAGTTAATATTCGACGACGTCACCAACGGTGCGGTGGATGATCTTGACAAAGTCACGAAACTGGCGCGGGCAATGGTCACCCAGTACGGCATGAGCGCTAAGATGGGGCCGATGGTGTTCGGTCAACGTCACGAGATGATCTTCCTGGGCCGAGATATCGGCGAGCAGCGGAACTACAGCGAGCAGGTGGCGCGCGAGATCGATCAGGAAGTCAACCGCATCGTGACAGAGGCGTACGACCGGGCCAAAGACATCCTGCTCCGCTTCGCAGAGCAACATCACGTTATCGCAGACAAGCTCATACAGATAGAAACCCTGGAGGCCGATGATCTTGAGGCGATCTTCGCGGGGGTGCCTGGCGTGCCGCCTCGTCAAGCAGAACCGACCCCTCCGGCCGAGACGCCGCCCTCCAGCCACAATGCGCCAGCCATCGGCGGTCGCCCATCAGGGGCGCCCGCGCCGCTTCCGGCGCCGGCATGAAAAACAACGTGGGAGTCACAGCTTGTCTTTGACTCCCACGCAGCCCCATCCCTCCATCGGGAGCGCGCCACCATGTCTGAATCGACTACGCAATTCCCCCTGGGCCTGACCGGGACAGCCACCGTCATCGTCTCCCCTGAGGTCACAGCTCGCCATCTGGGCAGCGGCACGGTAGCGGTGTTTGCCACACCTGAGATGGTTCGGCTGATGGAGCGCGCGGCGGTGAATGGCCTGGCGCCCTCTCTGCTCCCAGGCCAACAATCGGTGGGCACACTGGTCAACGTGCGCCACCTGGCGGCCACGCCGGTCGGCGCCACCGTCACCGCGACCGCAACGCTGATCGAGGTGAACGGCAGGCGCTTAACCTTCAAAGTGAGTGCACACGATGGCGTGGACCTGATCGGCGAAGGATTGCACGAACGCGCGCTCATCGACCTGGCGCGTTTTGAAGCCAGAGTGCAGGCCAAGGCCGAAAACAAGTGACGCCTATCTGATCGCCCCCGAATAGACCAATGCGAAATCCTGAGGGCCACGCGGCACATTGAATCCGCGCACCCGAATACCGTACCGGCCGGTTTCCGGCTGCGGGATCACGATCCGCTCCGCGTTATTGACCCGGTCGCATGTGCCACCGCTCTGCCCCGGCTGGCTATTGCCGTAATAGGTCTTGCCCGATGGACTAACCACCACGAGATCGAGGTCGTTCACCAGGGTGGGGTAAACCCCGGCACTGCCCGGATAGTCGGTCCACACCAGGGTGAAGGCCAGCGGCGCACCCGGATCGGTCACCCAGCACGACCATTTCCAACTCTGCCCCGTATTCAAGCCAGACCGCACGTCATACCAACGCACGTCCCGCGCGGCAGATGGCGCCAGCACACCTGCCAGGTCCACATGCCCCCAACCCTGGGCAGAATCCACCAGGCCGCCAGCCGCCGGTGCATGGCGATAGGGGCGATACTGCGCGCCGTGGATCAAAGTTGCCTTGACCAACGCCGCGCTGGGATTGGCGCGGCGTTTCACGCTGCGCAGATAATGGCGCACCACAGCCGCCGCGCCGGCAACCAATGGCGTCGCCATACTGGTCCCGCCATTGAACATGTACTTGTTGCTCTTCGACCACGCGCCCCACCCTAAGGTGGCGCCACTCACCAGCACCTGCGAGCGCGTGGAGAGGATATTGGTGCCGGGTCCCAACAGGTCGGGCTTTATACGGCCATCGCGCACAGGTCCCCGGCTGCTGAAGGCCGCGATGTCATCGGCATTGTCTGACGGCTTGTCATTACTCAAGGGGGCGGCCGGATAGTAAGAGCCCCACAACTGACCGTAGGGCCGCTGGTAACCACCCTGGCCGCGCTCCGACTCGGCCGCGCCCACGGTGATGCAATTTTTGGCGGTGCCCGGCGGGGTGATGCTGCCTTCATCGACCACACCATCCCGATCCCCATCCGATCCGTCGTTGCCGGCAGCGAACAGGATCAGGAAGTCTTTGTGCTCCCAAGCGAAGCGATCCACCGCTTCGGAGTAGCTATCATAGGCGCCGAAATCACCGCCGCCCCAGCTATTGCTGTGAATGCGGGCGCCGGCGTTGTAGGCCTGCTGAAACAGCCGTGTCAGGTCTACAGGCAGGCCGGCCAGCCCATAGTCCGGCGGGTAGCGCCGATACTGTTGATAATAGGAAGTACGGTAGGCTGTCGTCCAGGCCAGCCGCTGCTCGATGGCCTGAAAGACCAGCGCAGCCCCATACGCGAGGCCGCGCACGGCATCGCTCTGCACCGAGAGGGATGCCGATCCGTCGCCGCACACTGAACCAGCAACGTGTGTCCCATGGCCGGAGCGAGTGTCGGCCGGCCCGTCGTCCTCCCCGACGTTGGTGACCACCGATGCCCAGTCGGGGGCCACAGGCCAGCTATGAATGGCTGCCACCCGCCCGGTGAAATCCGGATGGATGGTCCTTGGATCGCCGGTGTCCAGCCCGGAATCTGCCACTCCGACGATCTCGCCCCGGCCACTAAGACCTAACCCCGAAGGGTCCAGCACCTCCTGAGCATTCATCAACCGGCCGGCCACATCGTTGTGCAACTGGCGCAACACATGCGGTTCCACCGAACGTGCGCCGTGCAGATGGGCCAACTGCTCCACCTTGGACGCCAGATCCGGATCGCCGGGCGTGAAGCCGACCGTGAGCACAGTGCTACCCGGGGCTGGGTCGCTGGGCAGGCCGCCTAAGTCGCGGATAGCAGCCTGGGCTTGCACCAGGTCATCCGGCTCAAAGAAACGCACGAGGAAAGTTGACGGTATGCGCTCTGCGCCGAAGACCGCTTTCGTGTCAGCCTCCAGGCCGCTCCGAATGATGCCGCGCGCCATCAACGGATCCGTGCCGATCGCCTCCAGCAGATCCGGGCTCATGCGCATCTCCGCGGTGTAGTGCGTCACAGAGTTAACGTAACGAACGCCGCTTGACAGCCAATCATAGGACCCCTGGTCCAGCGCTACGATATAGCCGGTGGGCGGCACCGGCTCTTGTAATACGCCGCCGTTGGCCTGCAACTCCTTCAACCACTCGTTCTTGATCGGCCCAATGAAGTCAACCAGATAGTAGTGGCGGCCGGGGCCGTAGGTCACCGGGGCCGGGCCATGGATACCGGGAGTGGACGCCAGCTCCGCACTTCCCGCTGCTGTGGCGCCACGGGTGCCCCGCATTACCGGGGCGTCAGACCGGGGTGCAGCCTCGTAAACCTCAACTTCGTACCCTTTCGCATGCAACGTCGCCACCTCCTCGTCGTCAGCGTATGCCAGTACGTAGTCTTCGTATTCGACCTGGATATCGATGCCCAGTTTGATCAGCCGCGGGCGCTGGCGCTGCGTGGCATAGATCAACACCTTGTGTCTCATGGCTCCCTCCTTGAGCAGCCGCAGCAGATTGCGGTGCAGGCATTATATCATAAACCGTGACCATTTTCATCCCCCGGCGGCCTCTGGTAAAATATTGACCGGAGAGAAACACCTTGGTCTTCGATACCTTGCGCGGCACAATCGAACGCATCACCTACCATAACGAGGAGACCGGCTACACCGTGGCCCAGTTGCAGCCCGATGGCCAGGCCTACACCGTGGCGGTCGTGGGCAGCATGCTGGGCGTCACCGTGGGGGAGTCGGTGATTGCCTCGGGGGCATGGATGGCACACCCCCAGTATGGCCGGCAGTTCAAAGCCGAGAGTGTGCGCACCGTGCTGCCGGCCACCATCGCGGGGGTGGAGAAGTACCTGGGCAGCGGACTGATCAAAGGCATCGGTCCGGTAACCGCCAAGCGTATCGTCCGCAAGTTTGGGCTGGCGACGCTGACAATCATCGAGGAAACGCCTGCCCGGCTGCTCGATGTGCTGGGGGTGGGCCGGAAGCGCGTGGACCTGATCACGCGGGCCTGGGCCGAGCAGCGCAAAATCAAAGAGGTGATGCTCTTTCTGCAAAGCCACGGGATTTCGACCGGGCTGGCCGTGCGCATCTACAAGCAATACGGTGACGACGCGATCGAGGTCGTGCAAAACGATCCCTATCGGTTGGCGCGCGAGGTTACCGGCATCGGCTTCATCACGGCGGACAAGATTGCACGAGATCTGGGCATTGCCCAAGATGCCCCGGAGCGCATCGCGGCAGGCGCGGCGTATGTGCTGAGCCAGGCCGCCGACGAGGGAAACGTATACTTGCCCGCGGCTGAGCTCACCAAGCGGGCGGCCGACTTGCTGAGCGTCCAACCGGGGCAGGTGGCGGACGGCGTGCGGATCCTGCAAGAGGCGGAGCAAATCTGGGTTGACGAGGCCGCCGCGCCGCGCCTCAGCGCCCCACAAAAAGCCGAAAGCGGCCCCGGCGCGTTGGCCCTGGCGGAAGACCAGCCGATCTACCTGATCCCTTTCTATCGAGGTGAGATTGGCGTCACCAACCGGCTGCACCGCCTGGCCCGGGCCGCGGAAGATCGGCTGAGCGCGTTCCGCGCGTTCGATTGGCCGGCCGCGTTTGCGTTGCTACAGCAGCAGAGCCGAATGCCGTTGACTCCCCGGCAAATGGAAGCGGTGCAGGCCGCGCTTACCAGCCGGGTGACGGTGCTCACCGGCGGGCCGGGCACCGGCAAGACCACCTGCACCCGGAGCATCCTGCGCCTGGCCGAAGCGGCCGGGGTGCGCACGGCACTGGCCGCCCCCACCGGCCGGGCTGCCAAGCGCCTGGCGGAGACCACCGGCCATACCGCCAAGACGATCCACAGGTTGTTGGAGTTCAAGCCTGCGGGAGGCCTGCAGTTCCAGCGCAACGAAGAGCACCCGCTGGAGGCAGACCTGGTGATCATCGACGAAGCCTCGATGCTCGATCTCCTGCTGACCAATCATCTATTGAAAGCGATAGCACCGGGCGCACACCTGCTGCTGGTAGGCGACATCGATCAGCTCCCCAGCGTCGGCGCCGGCAACGTGCTGCATGACATCATCGCAGCAATTGAGCAGGGGAGCGGAAGCAGGGACGAAGCATCGGCCATCACCTCCTCCCCGGACGCCGGCCAGCTAACGCCTGGCGCCTGCGCCGTCGTGCGCCTGGATACCATCTTCCGCCAGCCCGAGGGCAGCTATATTATCGCAAACGCGCATCGCATTAACCGGGGTCAATTGCCGATCTTCGATAACAAGCATTCACTGGACTTCTTCCTGTTCAAAGAGGAGGACCCTGCCAGGGCGGCCGAGCTGGTGGTGGAGCTGGTGGGCAAACGCATCCCCGACAAATTCGGCCTGCGCTCCGACCAGATCCAAGTATTAAGCCCGATGCATCGGGGCGAAGTCGGGGTGACGGCGCTCAACGAACGCCTGCAATCCGCATTGAATCCACCGCGGGCGGATGCTGCGGAACGGCGGGCCGGCAGTCGTATTTTCCGTCTCGGCGACCGGGTGATGCAAATCCGCAACAACTACGATAAGGACGTCTTCAATGGCGACATGGGACAGGTCAGTGCTATCGATCAGGAGGAGCAAGTTATCACGGTGCAGATAGATGACCGCCAGATAGCCTACGACTTCATGGAGTTGGACGAGCTGACCCACGCCTATGCGGTGAGCATCCACAAGGCGCAGGGCAGTGAATTTCCCGCAACGGTGATCCCCCTGTTGCCGACGCACTACATGATGCTGGAACGCAATCTGCTCTATACTGCGGTCACGCGCGCGCAGCGGCTTGTCGTCCTGGTGGGCAGCCCGCGAGCTGTCGCCATTGCCGTGCACAATGACCGCTCGCGGGAGCGCTATTCGAAATTGGTGGAACGCCTTTCGTTTTGAGGTGCTGGAGGTGAACCATGCCGGTGATTACCCTTTCCCGCCAGATGGGAAGCCAAGGCGATGAGGTCGCCGTGGCCGTAGCCCGGAAGCTGGGGCTGCGGCTGGCCGGCCGGGAACTGATCAACAGCGCGGCGATCGCAGCCGGTGCACCCGAGGTCGCCCTGGCGGCGATCGATGAGTTGGGGCTGCTGGGGGTCAAACCGAGCCCGGCTGCGTTACGCCTTTACAGCGAAAAGGTGACCGAAGTCATTATCGAGTTGGCTGCGGGTGGAGATGCGCTGTTGGTGGGCCGCGGCAGCCAGGTTGTGCTGGCCGGCCGGCCTGATACGCTGCGCGTCCGCATCATTGCGCCCCGCGACCGCCGCATCGCCGAAGTGCAGGCGCGCGGCCAGGTCCCGGCCGAAGTGGCCGCAGCCCGCATCGACGCTTCTGATCGAGCACGGGCCAACTACTTGCGCCGCCATCACGGCCAGGATGTCAACGATCCGGCGCTCTATGATCTGGTGATCAACATGGCATACCTGGACGTGGCCGCCGCGACTGCACTGGTGTGCGAGGCAGCCGCGCGACTGCGCATTCCGGTCAAGGCGCCGGACGCGCCTGCGGCCAGGGGAGGCGCAGCATGACGACCGCGGTCCCGCCCCCCTTTGCCCACCCGATCGAGGTCGAATTCGCGCGCATCCTTGACTTCTACGGCATCCCGTGGGAATACGAACCGCGCACCTTCGTGCTGGCGCAGGACGCGCGCGGCAATGTCACCGAGGCATTCAGCCCGGACTTCTACCTTCCCGAGCAAGACCTATTCGTGGAACTGACCACCATGCAGCCCAACCAGGTGCGCCATAAGAACCATAAGTTGAAAAGAGTGCGCGAACTCTACCCGGATGTGAACATCAAATTGTTCAAGCGGGGTGACCTGCGCGCACTGATGCTGAAGTTCGGGGTGGATGACTATCCCGCGCTGATGGAAAACGAGTTGTGACGCCATGAAAACCGAACTTGCGCCGAACGAGTTGTCCCGCGGCCTGGGCCGCGTCGTGTACACCGAGGAGGAGATCAGCCGCCGCGTGGGCGAGCTGGGCAGCCAAATCAGCCGGGATTATGCCGGGATCAACCCGCTGGTGGTGGGGGTGTTGAAAGGTGTGGTCTTTTTCATGAGTGACCTGCTGCGCACCATCACAGCGCCGGTGCGGGTCGACTTCATGGCCATCACGCGCTACGCCCCGCAGGCGACAGCCAGAGGCGGGGTGCGCCTGGTGAAGGACCTGGAAGAGACGGTGGAAGGCCAGCATCTCCTGTTCATCGAGGATGTCATCGACACCGGACTCACCCTCAGCTATCTGTTGCGGGTGCTGCGAGCGCGCGGGCCGGCCAGCCTGCACGTGTGCACCCTGTTCGACAAGCCCCAACATCGCATCGCCGAGATTCCCCTGCGCTACGTCGGCTTCCCGCTGCCTGATCGTTTCGTTGTGGGCTACGGCCTGGACTACAAAGAGGCCTATCGCCACCTGCCCTACGTGGCGGAGCTAAAGGCAGAGGTGCTGAAGCTGGGGGGATGAGACGGGCCGGCCTTGCACATCCGCACTCCTTGGGCTATCATGCGCAGAACCATCCTGCACCGAGAGAACCACATGCGACATTGGCTACTTCCGTCCCTGCTGGCCGGCCTGATCTTCCTGACTTCAGTGATCCCGGCCTTTGCCCCGTGGCAACCCGCTCCCGGCGAAGTACTCCTGCCTCACCCGGAAGCGCCGGGCAAGGCCGATCGCACCGGCTACGTCAAGGGCATCTATGTCTCCTACTCGGCCATGGGCAGCTCCGATTTCGTGCAGCGGGCACAGGACCTGCTCGAGAACACGGAGCTGAACGCGGTGGTGTTTGATTTCAAAAGTGATCGCGGGCTGCTCAGCTTTCCTTCACAGGTGCCGACGGCCAGTGCGATCGGCGCCACCCAGGCGCCCGTGATCCCGGACGCCGCCGCCTTCCTAAGCTGGTTCCGGCAGCATGACATCTACACGATAGCACGCATCGTCACCTTCAAAGATGACCTGCTTGCCGAGGCCCGGCCAGATTGGGCCGTGATCGATGTGACAACGGGACGGGTGTGGCATGACCAGGAGGGCTTGGGGTGGGCAGACCCGTTCCGGCGAGGGGCCTGGGAGTACAATGCCGAGCTCGCCCTGGAGGCAGCGCGGCTGGGGTTCGACGAGGTGCAGTTTGACTACGTCCGCTTCCCCACTGACGGCAATATCGGCAACACCGTCTTCAGCCGGATCAACAACGAGGAGAATCGGACGGAGGCCATCACCGGATTCCTGGATCTCGTGCGCCAGGCCATCGCCCCGCTCGGAACGAAACTCAGCATCGACATCTTCGGCTACACCGCCTGGGTGGCAGACGACCTGGGCATCGGCCAACACATCGAGGCGTTGGCGCCGCATGTCGACGTGCTGGCCCCGATGCTTTACCCATCAACATTCAACGCCGGCCTGCCCGGCGAGTCGGATCAGTACGATAACGCCATCGCCTATCCGTACGATATCGTCCATCTGAGCACGCAGCGCACTCTTGACCGTGCCCGGGTGACCAATCCTGCGATTCAAGTACGCCCCTGGCTGCAGGACTTCCAGGACTATGCGTTCGATGGCCGGGTGTATACCCCGAACGAGATACGCCTCCAGATGGACGGCGCACGCGAGGCAGGAGGCCGCGGATGGATGCTGTGGGACCCGGCGGTGCAATACACACACGAGGCGCTGGTCAGTGCGCGCCCCGCCTACATCCCCAATCCAAACGGCAAGGTGCTCGTACTCGCCTATCATAACTTCGCGGCGGGCGACAGCGACAACGCGCTCTCGCCGCAGACACTGCGCTCGCATCTGGAGATGCTGCTGGCAGCAGGATTCTACCCCATCAACCTGCGGGACCTGACGGAAGGAAAACTGGGCAGCGTGCCCGCAGGAAAACGCCCGGTAGCGATTACATTCGACGAAGCCACCGCCGAGCAGTTCGGCCTGCTTGCGGGAGGCGCGGTCGATCCTGATTGCGCCGTAGGGGTGCTGCGGGATATGAACGCCGCGCATCCGGCGGATTGGCCGCTGCGCGCTACTTTCTTCGTGCGCGCGGGGGAGAACCCGGCCGCGGCGGCGCCCTTCGGCGGCGCCGCTCTCGCACCAACCAAGCTGCAATTGCTGGTGGCGTGGGGGATGGAGGTAGGCGCACAACCGTTAAGCGAACAACCCCTGAACCTTCTGAGCGCCGATAGGTTTCGCGCCGTGCTGGACAGCACAGTAGATCAGATCGCGGGCTGGCTGCCGGGCTACCGGCTGGCGACACTGGCGTTACCCGATGGGCAGGCGCCTGCCGATCCCGCCTGGTTACGGTCGGGCGCCTATGGAACCAACGCCACCGCCTTTACCGGGGGGGTGCTTCCCGCCGGGGGGCTGACCCTGGCGCCGCGTGCACCCGACTTCGATCCTTACAACATCAACCGCGTGCCGGCGCAGGAGTTGGCGCAGTGGCTGGCGCAGGCGACGCGCGTAGACGTTCACTATGTCTCTGGCGGCGAATAAAAAGGCGGACTGCGTTTACACATACGCAGCCCGCCCGTCTGGCTTAAATGAAGGGGCCCCAAGCAACCGTCTGGCGATGCCACTCATGCTCGCATTGTGTCTCGCATTTAGGGCCTTCCGTTTATCGAACCTTACATCTCGTTTTCAGATGTTGGCTCCCTAAGGCCATCGAGACGATCCAGATTTCTGGTTATCTTGAGCTTGAGTTGGGCCTTTCGATTTCTCGGGGCTCCCTTACCATCGGTTTACCAGTCCCTGATCTCCGATGGCAACCTCAGTATACTCCTAATCCGGCGCACTGTCAATGGGTTGTCGAGTAATATTAAGGTTTGCCGGATTATTCCTCTCCATCCTTCATTTTGAAGTGAATTGTATTTTATCATTAGTTATAGTAGGCCTTGCGGATATGTGGGTAACCTACCCGACTCAGGAAGTCCGCCCCAAGTTGGCGGGTGCAACCCGCCGCAGGGCCCTAAATATGGGACCTCCCTGCCCTCGTGCGGCAGCCGCCCGCGTGGATAACTCGTGTATAACTTTCGACGCTCCTAAGGACTTCGGTGATTCACCCTAGCCGCAAATCTAGTGGCGCGCGGGGCGGCGCGCCCAGGGCTAGTGGGGGGCGGGCCCGCAGGGGCTATTGAGGGCGCACCAGGGCAAGCGTGCCTGGGGATAGTTGTGGGTAACTATGGCGGTTACCCACGATCTTGTCCCCGCATGGTTGTGGGCGGCGCACCGTAATGAAGAGTTAAAGATGCCGGTGGTAAATTATAATTGTTGCCCATCGTCCGTGATTAGTGTTTTTTGTTGCGTGCGAGATATGTGCTATCCTTAGGTTTCGTGTGCGTTGATCGATGTATTGACGCTGACTGTTGGGTGGAGGTTGATAGGCTTAATGCGGCGAGATATCCCTACTTTGCGAATCATGACCTATAACATTCACCGCTGGGCGGGCAGGGATCGGCGTTTGGATCTCAGCCGGCTGGCGAATGTGATTGAGGCTTCAGGCGCTGACGTGATCGGTCTCAACGAGGTGCTTCATCCGGTGGAGATGCAGGGGCGCCTCTATGCGCCGCTGGCTGAGCTGGCCGAGCGGCTGGGCATGTATTATGCTTTCGGCGCCAGTGGGTGGACGGATGAGGGGCCTGCGTGGCGCGGGCCGGTGGGCAATGCGCTCCTCAGCCGCTACCCGCTGGGCGACATCACCAATATGTTGCTGCCGCGATTGGCCAGTTCCAAACAGCGCTCCTTGCTGAGCGCGACGCTGGCTTCTGGGCCGATGCTGGGGCTGACTGCTTTTGTGACGCATCTGGATCATGCCTTCGAAGGCACGCGCTTGCTGCAAATCAGCGGTGTGCTGCGGCGTATTGCTCAGCGTGGTCCGCATTTCCTGGTGGGGGATTTCAATACCCCCGGATTCCTGGGCCGGAATTCACGGCGTTTGTTGCCTCCCGTCTTGCGGCTGCTGCATCGGGCGGGGTACCAGGATGCGTTTCATGCCGTAGGCGAGGGGCCGGCATGGACCTTCCCTGTGAACGCGCCCCTGGTGCGTATCGACTATCTGTTTATGCCCTGCCGTTGGGCGCACGGCCTCCGCTCCGCCCGCACCGTCGTGGAGGATACGACGCTCGTGGCTTCCGACCATCGGCCTCTGTTGGTGGAATGGGCCTGGCCTGAACGCGCCGCTGCCAGCGCCTGCTAGCGCGGTCGGCCGGAGGTCGCGTGATCGACGTACAGCCGACTGAGCCTGCACAGCGGCGTGCAACTGACGGCCCGGACGCCGGCGTATCGGAGCCTGCCTGCGGGACCGCGGCCTGGTGGGAAGCGCGGTACGTGAGCGGCGACCGCCCCTGGGATACCGGCGTCGTGCCTCCCGAGGTGGCGGCGCTGGCAGGCTCGGGACTTCTGGCGCCCGGGTGGGCGCTGGACCTGGGCTGCGGAAGCGGCGCCAGCAGTTGCTTTCTGGCGCAGCGCGGCTTCAGCGTCGTGGGCATTGACCTGGCCCAAAGCGCGTTGGCGCGAGCCTGCCGCGCAGCAAGCGCCGCGGCTCTTCCCGCCTTCTTCTGCCGCGGCGATGCCGCGGACCTGGGCTTCCTGAAGCTGCGCGCCACCTGCGCACTGGATATCGGCTGCTTTCACGGTCTCCCGATGGACCGGCGGCCGGCCTATGTCGCGTCACTGGCCGGCCACCTGGCGCCCGGCGCTGCCTATCTGCTCTACGCATTCGAGCCGTTTCGCCGATGGGAGGATGGTGCGGCGCTTGGCGTCAGTCCAGCCGCCATCGCCCAGTTTGCACCTCATTTCACCCTCTGTTGGGCTCAGCACGGCCGCGATGGCGACCGCCCTTCGGCGTGGTATTTGTTCCGTCGATCTGGTTGCGCCGGCGCGTAAGTGCTATTACTTACCGGCCCCGGAGGTCCTGCTATAGTAGCAGCACTCTGCAATCAGATCACTGGAGGCAAGCATGCAATTTGAGAACCCGTTGAAACGGGTCGAACGGCTGAGGCGGGTCGCTAACCAGCCGGGGCGCAAAGCCAATGATCGCGTTCCACCCGGACAGTTCCTCACCGAAAAATTCCCGGTTTTGCACTATGGCTCCGTGCCCGAGTATGCGAATTTGGATCATTGGGATTTCCGCATCTTCGGGTTGGTGGAGGCGCCGCTTCGACTGACGTGGAACGAATTGATGGCTCTGCCGCGGCGCACGCAGACGGTCGACATCCATTGCGTCACGCGCTGGAGCAAATTGGATACCACCTGGACCGGCGTTCCCTGGCGTGAGTTGATGAAGCTGGTGCAGGTGAAGCCGGAGGCGACGCATGCCATGGCGCATTGTGAGTACGGCTTCACCGCCAACGTAGGGCTGGATGTGCTGGATGACGATGACACCATGGTAGCGTTCGAATTCGACGGCAAGCCCCTGGAGCCTGAGCATGGGTATCCTCTGCGCTTGCTGGTGCCCAAGAAGTATTTCTGGAAGAGCGCGAAGTGGCTGCGGGGCATCGAGTTTATGGCCGGCGACCGGCCAGGCTTCTGGGAACGCAACGGCTATCACATGGAAGGGGATCCGTGGCGCGAGGAGCGCTTCGGCTGGTAGGGGTGGTATGATCAGCTATCAACTGCGTCAGCGCGAATACTTGCTGGAGATCAGCCGAGCGATCACTTCCCGGCTGGATTTACCGTCTGTCTTGCGGCTGATCCTGAACAGCGCTGCGGACCTGGTGCGCGCCGAGGCGGGGTTGGTGGCGTTGCGTCGCGGGCAGAACACCGCGCTGGCCATCCATGCCCACTACGGCATTCCTGCGGTGCTCCTATCCCGTTTCACCCCGCTCCTGGACGATTTCCCCTTGCAGGCAGAAGGTTACGTGCTGCCGGATTTGCAGGCACGGCTTAACCTGGTGGCGCGGGCGGTGCGCCTGCCTCTGAGCCAGGTGATTGCTCTGCCGCTGATCTTCGAAGATCGGCTGCTGGGGATCATCTACCTGTTCCGCAGCGGGAGCGTCGCATTTTCGGTCAACGATCGGGACGTATTGGCTAGCTTTGCCGACCAGGCTGCCATCGCCGTGCGCAACGCCCAGCTTTACCAGCAAGTGAGCGCTGAAAAACGCCAGCTCGACGCGATCATCGAGCACAGCGCCGATGGGGTCATGATTTTGGACCCCGAACTGCGCATCGTCGTCTTCAACCGGGCGTTGAGCCAGTTGACCGGCTGGCCGGCCGAGCAAGCCATCGGCCGGCCCTGCTATCAGGTGCTGCCGCTGGAAGGCGTCACAGGCCGCCATCTGTGCGGTGCGCAGCCGGAGACTCTTGATTTCCCCGATCAGCAGCCCCTCTTCGCCGAGGGGTGGTTCCTGCGCCCGGGGGGATCACGCCTCGGGGTGAGCATCACCTACTCACCGCTCTATGATGACGAGAGCCGGCTGATGAACATCATCGCCAACGTTGTGGACATCACCCGTTTTCGTGAGGCCGAGGAGATGAAATCCACCTTCGTCTCGGTGATCACCCACGAACTGAAAACGCCGGTTGCGCTCATCAAGGGTTATGCCGACACGTTGGCTCGTGAGGATGCAAAATGGGACAACACGACCCTGCAGGAAGGTTTGCAGGTGATCGGGGAGGAAAGTGACCGGCTGAACGCCCTGATCAATAACCTGCTGGATGCCAGCAGCATCCAGGCCGGCGGCTTCACGCTTGAGCGCAGCGATGTCGCGCTGCCTAAGCTGGCCGCAAGCGTCGTCGACGGCTTCAAGACACAGACCGAGCGCCATCAATTCATGCTGGACTTTCCGTCCGATTTCCCTGCGGTGTTGGGGGACGAGGAGCGGCTGCGGCAAGTGTTGAATAATCTCCTGAGCAATGCGATCAAGTATGCCCCGAAAGGGGGCGAGGTGCGCGTCGGCGGCTGGCGCGAAGGTAACCAGGTAACGGTGTATGTTGCGGATCAAGGCATCGGCATCCCGCCGGACGCGCAAGGCAAGCTCTTTCAGCGTTTCTACCGCGTCGATTCGAGCCTGCGGCGGACGACGCAGGGTGCAGGTCTCGGCCTGTTTCTGTGTCGCAACATCATAGAGGCTCACGGTGGCCGGATCTGGCTGCGCAGCGAGCCGGGCAGAGGGACGACGGTGTTTTTCTCGCTGCCGGTGGAGGGGTAGATGAAGAGGCACATTTTGGTGGTCGACGATGAGCCCCGCATCCGCCGCTTTGTGCGCATGAACCTGGACCTGGAAGGGTACGCGGTCAGCGAGGCAGACAATGGCCTGGATGCGGTGACCAAGGTGCGCGACGAGATGCCGGACCTGGTATTGATGGATGTCGCAATGCCCGTGATGGATGGGTTCGAGGCGCTGGAGCGGATCCGAGAAGTGTCGTCTGTCCCGGTGATTATGCTGACGGTCAAGAGCGACGAGGCTGACCGCATCAAAGGGCTGGATCTGGGCGCGGATGACTATGTGACGAAGCCGTTCAGCCCACGGGAGCTGTCAAGTCGGATTCGCGCGGTTTTGCGCCGGGTTGAGCCGTCCAAGCCCAGCGATGGGACGCCATTGGTCATCGATGATGACCTGGCCATCGACTTCCCGCGCCGCACGGTCATCGTGCGCGGCGAGCACATCAAGCTGCGCCCCACCGAATACCGCTTGCTGACCCACCTGGTGGAGAACGCCGGCTGGATCGTGCCGCAAGAGACGCTGCTGGCGAAGGTGTGGGGGCCGGAGTATCGCGACGACAACCAGCTTCTGCGTCTTTACATCACCTATTTGCGCAAGAAGATCGAGCCCGATCCGGCCAACCCGCGCTATATCTTCACTGAGCGCGGGGTCGGCTATCGGTTCGCGGCTTTCAAGAAAACGACGTGAGCATCAATCGCAGAATGCGTTCTTGCTTGTTCGAAAAGGCGCCTGGGCAGAGCCATGATCTTCATGAAGCGTCGCTTCCGAGAGATCTCACGTGTCTTCAGGTTCCGGTCATTGTTGTGCTAGATCAGCCCTAGCTCTTTCCCTACCTTCTCGAAGATCGCCAGCACGCGGTCCATCTGCTCGAAGGTGTGGGTGGCCATGTAGCTGGTGCGCAGCAGCTCACGGCCGGGCTGCGTGGCCGGCGACAACACCGGATTCACAAACACCCCTTCGTCAAACAGCCGTTTCCAGACCTGGGTGGTGAGCATGCGGTCGCCGATGATCACCGGGATGATCGGCGTGGTGGAGTTGCCGATATTGAACCCGAGTTCGCGGTAACCACGGCGCATGTAGTCGGCGACGTCGTTGAGGTGTTGCACGCGTTCCGGCTCCTCGCGCATGATTTTCAGCGAAGCCAGCGCAGCCGCAGCGTTGGAGGGCGGGATGCTGGCGCTGAAGATCAGCGAGCGGGCATGGTGCTTGATGTAATGTACGATCGGCTCGTCGCCAGCGATGAAACCGCCCAGCGACGCAAAAGACTTGCTAAAAGTCGACATAATCAAATCGATTTGGTCGGTGATGCCGTAATGCGCCCCGGTGCCGTGTCCGCCTCCCAGCACGCCGATCGCGTGTGCGTCATCCACCATCAGCCGCGCACCGTATTTTTTGCACAGGGGCGCGAGGTCGGGCAGGGGAGCGATATCACCCTCCATGCTGTAGAGACCGTCCACCACCACCAACTTGCCCTTGTCGGCCGGCAGACGAGAGAGCAAGCGCTCCAACTCCTCCATGTCCTGGTGTGCGAACCGCTTGGTTTCACCGTAGCTTAACTTCGCGGCGTCGACGATGCTGGCGTGGTCTTCTTTATCCAGGATAACGATGTCCCCGCGACCTACCAGCGCGCTGATGGCGCCCAGGTTGGATTGCATGCCGGTGGAAAAGACCAGCGCAGCTTCCTTGCCCACATACTCGGCCAGTTCGTGCTCTAGCTGCTCATGCAGCTCCAGCGTGCCGTTCAGGAAGCGCGAGCCGGTGCAACTGGTCCCGTAGCGATGAATGGCATCGATGGCTGCCTGGCGCACGCGCGGATCAGTGGTGAGACCCAGGTAGTTGTTCGATCCACACATGATCAACCGATGGCCGCGAAAGACTGCTTCCGTGCCTTCGTTTTCGGTGAGCGGCAGGAAATAGGGATACCAGCCGGCCGCAATGGCGTCTTTAGCCTCGGTGTAAGCGTAGCATTTTTCAAAGATGTCCATGAGTACTCCTATCGATAACTTGAGCACGTGATCCAGGGTGTGCTGCGTGCTGCGTATTGCGTGTTGCGGGCGCACGGGCAGTATGTTTGCGTGTCAGTTCAGGTAGCCGTGCTCCCGGTACCAACGGTAGGCTTTCTCTGCTGCGCCTCGGAAGGGCAGGAGTGGGTAGTCGAGCTCGCTCACGGCTTTGCTGCTGTCGTAGAAAACGTTGCAGGCATCCAGCCGGAGTTGTTCCCCGGTCACGATCGGCGGCCGCGAGCTGATGCGATTATATGCGTCTACCGCCAGCGCAGCCGGGCCCAGCATCCAGCCAGGGATTGTAAAGAGCGGCGGGCGACGGCCAGCTATTTCGCAAATCGTGGTGGCGACTTCCAGGTTAGTAAGGTTTTGGCCGCCCAGGATATAGCGTTCGCCGGTCCGGCCGCGTTCGGCGGCAGAGAGGTGGCCCTGCACCACCGCATCCACATCGGCCAGGCACACGCCGCCGCGCGGCACAGCAGGAATCGGGCGCCGCGCGAACTCAACGATCATGCTGCTGGAAATGAGATAGTGATCGCCGGGGCCGATGACGGCCGCAGGGTTAACGATCACGGCGTTCAGCCCGCGTTCGACGGCCCGGCGCACTTCTAACTCGGCACGATGCTTGCTGTCGCCATAGGCCCAGGCGGCGCTGAACGCGTCGAAAGGGGTGTTTTCGTCGGCCGGCGCATCACGGCGTACGCCGATGGCCGCCACAGAGGAGGTGTGCACGACCCGCGGCACGCCTGTGCGCAGACAGGCGTCCATGACCACGCGCGTGCCTTCCACATTGACGCGGTAGATCTGGTCGCGCTGTGCGCGCCAATAGGAAGAGAGGCCGGCGGCGTGGAACACAAGCTCGCAGCCTGCAACCGCCCGGTCGACTGTCTCCGTTTCCAGGATATCGCCGAGCACATGTTCCACGGGCAGATCGTCCAGCATCAAGGTCCTGGCGGTGGCCCGGCGCAGCACGCGCACATCGTGCCCTTGCCTCACCAGGAGGCGAGTCAGTTGCGAGCCAATGAAGCCGCTGGCGCCGGTGACGAGGACTTTCATGTTCCTACAGCGTCTTTTCGTAGATGCGGTAGGTCTTGTATTTTTTGCCGCCCAGGCGTTCGATGATCTGGTTCATCATCGTGTTGGTTTCCAGAATCCACGAGCCTTCCATCCGTTTGTAGCCGCGCTTCAGCGCTTCCCTGGCAGTCTCCAGGTAAAAGATGGCATCGGCCCCGCGACCGCGATATTGTTCAACCATGCCCATGATCATCAGGCGGCACTGGTCGATGTGCCGGCGGTGCCACAGGAATTTCAGCAGGCCGAACGGGAAATAGTGTCCGCCACCGGACCGCTTGAGCGCCTGATGGAGATCCGGTATCGTTAGGGATACCCCAACCGGCTCGCCCTCTTCGGTTTCAGCGAGAAAGATCAGGTTGGGGTCGAGTATCGGTTTCAGGCTGGCGGCCAGATGATCTGTCTCATGATCGGTCAAAGCCACGGCGCCCCAGTTGCGCTCCCAGGCCGCGTTGTAAACATGTTTGATGCGGGCAACTTCCTGGTCGAAATTGCGCATTTCGATCTTGCGAACGCGGATGCCCTGCTTCTGCAGGGCTTTTTCTGCGACGCGGGTCAGCTTTTCCGGCGCGTTCTTCAGATCTTCTTCGATGTTATAAAGCCAGGCGTACACGTCCATGGCTTTGGTATAGCCACAGCCCTCAATCAGCGCGGGGACGTAGCGCGGGCTGTGCGTTAACATCACCATGGGAGGCGTATCGAAGCCATCGATCAACGTGCCGATCTCGTCGTTGATGGAGGGATTCAGCGGCCCGCGGATGAGCGCCATGCCTTGCGCCTTGACCCAGGTTTCGGCCGCGCCCAGGAGCGCCGCTGCAACGGCGGGATCATCGATGGTCTCAAAGAAGCCAAAGGACCCCATTTTTTCGTTGTGGGTCGTGTTATGGTTATCGTTCACCACCGCTGCAATGGTGCCAACCAATTCGCCGTCGCGGCGCGCCAGGAAGAGCTGGCAGCGGGAATGCTCCCAGAAAGGATTCTTCTTCGGGTCGAAGACGTCCAGCCGTTCCTCGATGAGGGGCGGCACCCAGCTCGGGTCGTTCCGATAGATCTTGAAGGGAAACTTGACGAATGCCAGCAGGCCTTTCTTGTCTGTGACGGGTTCGATAACGATGTTCATGATTGCACCTTTCGAGAAGGTTAGGCTTTCGTTTGGCGAGTCCGGGCGATGAGTCTGTCCATGATAGGATACTGCAGATCCCCAAGCAGTCCCACCAACCGGTAAAGCACACCCGTTTCAAGCCCAGGTGTGATAGTGTAGCTTCCACGCGTGACGCCGTTCAGGATTGTGCGAGCGACCTCTTCTGCGGAGAGCGCCTTCCCGTTGCCGAGAGCACGCGTTTCCTGCGGCTTGAACTGGCTTTCATAGGCGAGCTGTGGGGTGTCGACATCTGGCGGATAGACGATAGAGAAATGGATACCATAGGGCCTCAACTCGACTCGCAGCACATCCGTCAGCCCGCGCACCGCATACTTGGAGGGGCCATAGGCTGAGTAACCGAACAACCCTAGAAACCCGGCCACCGAACAGATATTGACGATGTGCCCTGACCGCCTCTCGATCATGCCCGGCGTCACCGCTTTGATCACGTGCAGGGTGCCAAAGTAGTTTGTCGCCATGTCCTGGGTGAAGACAGCCAGATCGAGATCCTGGAAGTAGCCAGGGAGCACCGTGCCCGCCGAGTTGATCACGAGATCGGGCAGGGCCGCGGCCGATCGCACGTGAGCAACTGCGGCTTGCGCCTCCTCGGCCTGGGAGACATCGGCCGAGAAGATGCCGCAGCACTGATCTGCGCCGGCGCGACTTGCCTCGACTTGCTTCAGGGCGGATCTGAGGCGTTCAAGGTCACGTGCCACCAGCCAGACGTGCGCGCCGCGTTCGGCCAGCAACTTCGCCGTAGCCAGTCCAATACCGCTGGAACCACCCGTAATGAGGGCAACCTGATTCTTGAATCTCATGAGAATGAAAACACGAGGGCTTAAGCGTCAAATATGGCGTAATGGGTGACGCTCTGTCTCACAAATCAAGGCCATATTTTAGCACACGCAGCGCGAGCAGCCAAATGACTCCGTTGGTATGCGTGCCGCATGTGCGCTGCGTATCGAAACTGCTGCTTGCCGGATCATGGATGGCTACTGGATGTGGAGAGCACCTTCTCAAGCAGCGCTCGCGTCAACGCCTTGGCGTCCAGTGCGTATTCATGCTCCAGGATCGGGCCGACGCAGGCGGGGCATCCTGATGTGCATGGGCAGGCGGTTACTGTGTCGAGCGCCGCGCGCAGCAGCTCCGGCATGGAGGCGGCCAACTGCTCGGCGTAGCCTACGCCTCCCGGCGTTTTCTCGTAGATGGTGATGGTTGGCAGGCCGGAGTCGGGATCTTGCGGCTCGACGATCACGCCCAGATCGCGCGGGTCGCACATCAGAAACAACGGCGCCACACCGGCCAGCAGCGCTCCCGCGCCGCCCAATCCCGTCCGTGTACGCACGCTGGCCTCAGCTTGCCGGTGACATACTGAACAGAGGGTCACCAGGTTTTCGAGGCGATTGGCGACCTGCCAGGCCTGGTCAGCGGCCAGTCCATTGCGCCGCGCGGGGTCGCCGACAAAGGCGCGGAATGGCGCCTTGTGATGTACGTCGTGCTGCCTTCCGTTCAGCTCCGGCTGGCCGCAGCCCTGGCAGCGATAGCCGTCGCGCGCACGGGCCGCGGCGCGTTGGGCCGGCCAGTTGGGGCCGTAGGCGTTGGGATCGGAGAGCCACTGGCCGGCAGCCTTCAACTCCTCTATCAGCTCCTTGGAGAATGTCAACCGGCACGCCTGGGTTTCCAGCATCTGCGGCGGAAGGTCGACCTGGCCGAACCCCAGCACTTCGTTGGTGCCCTGGCGTTGGATGCGGTAGCCGGTGGCCTGGCTGGCCACGCGCACCTCGCCCCAAGCCACCTGAACGCCGGAAGCCGCATGTTGCACGCCGGCTGCCGGAAGTTGGATTTCATCTGCGGGCTGCGAGCGGTAGTCCACCATCCCCAGCAGTTCGATCTTTTCGCTGATGATGGGACGCGTATAGAAATCGACCGTCGCGGGGCGCACGAAGGCGATGCCGCCTTCCCAGTCCAGTCGTTCCACCAGATAGGTGGCTCCCTCGTGGAGGTAGACCGCACCCTGGTATAGGAGCAACGGCACGCCTTCGCGTTCGATCTCCCCGATGACCTGCGGAGCGCCATCCGGACCAGCGGTCTGGATGATCACCCGTTCTGAGCCGGCGTTGCGCAGGCTGAGTGCGGTGGCGGGCGATCCTTCGCCGGCCCAAAAGTAGCGCTCGCCGGAACGGTAGAGCTGCCCGGCGGCGACAAGCTCGTTAAGGAGCCTGGGAAGATCTGCGAGGTCCCCCAGCTTTTGAAGATCGGAGGCGCGGAGGGGCAGCTCGGCGGCGGCGCAAGCCAGATGGCCGGCCAGTAGAACGGTGTTATCGGGGTTCAACCGCGCATGTTCGGGGCTGCGGCCCATGAGCCAGGCGGGGTGCATGACGATGTATTGGTCCAATGCCGTCGGCCCGGCGACCAGGACGCCAATGGATGCGGCCTGTCGACGTCCAGCACGGCCCAACTGCTGGCGCGCGCTGGCCACAGTGCCCGGATAGCCGGCCAAGACAGCCGCATCCAGCCGGCCGATGTCGATCCCCAACTCCAGCGCGTTGGTGGCGACGACGGCGCGCACCTCGCCGTCCCGGAGGCCCTTTTCGATGGCCCGCCGCTCAGTGGGCAGATAGCCGCCGCGATAGCCGCGGATCGCGGCGGTGGTGCGACCTGCCGTGCGGGTTCCGGGGGGTCTTGGCGTGATGGCGGTCTTCTCCTGCAGGTAGGTCAGGATCAACTCGGTGGTGAGACGAGACTGCGCAAAGACGATGGTCTGCACGTTGTGCGCCAGGAAGTGCGCGGCCAGATCGGCGGATTCCTGGCTGCTGCTGCGACGAATGCCCAGATCAGGATCGACAAGAGGCGGATTGTAGAAGAGCAGATGCCTGTCGCCCTGGGGCGCGCCATCCAGCTCAGAGTCGATGAGGGTGATCGGAGCCTCGACCAGCCGTTCCGCCAACTCGCCCGGGTTGGCGATGGTGGCAGAAGCGAGAATGAATTGGGGGGCGCTGCCGTAGAACCGACAGATGCGCCGCAGCCGGCGTAAGACGTTGGCCACGTGGGAGCCGAACACCCCGCGGTAGACATGCATCTCGTCGATAACCACGACACACAGGTTGGCGAAGAAGCCTGTCCAGCGCGGATGCTGCGGCAGGATCCCGGCGTGCAGCATGTCGGGGTTGGAAAGGATGACGCGAGCCGCGTCGCGTACACGGGCGCGCTGCCCGGAGGGGGTGTCGCCGTCGTACGTGGCGCAGGTGGGCGAAGACTGCGATGTGTTCAATGAGCCGATCAGATCGTGTAACTCGGCCAACTGATCCTGCGCCAGCGCTTTTGTGGGAAACAGGTAGAGCGCCCGGGCGTTCGGGTCGGCCAGCAGGCGGTTGAGCACCGGGAGATTGTAGCAGAAGGTCTTGCCACTCGCCGCGGGCGTGGCGACCGCAACATTCTCGTTGCGTAAGGCCGCCTCGACGGCGGCGGCCTGGTGCGTGTAGAGCGCTTCGATCCCGCGGCCGCGCAGGGCAGCAAGCAGCCGGTCGTCCAGGGCGGCGGGAAAGGGCGTCGTGCGCGCGGGACGGGCCGGGATGTGTTCCCAGCGCACGACATGGTGCATCAGCTTGGGATCCAGGCGCAGGGCCTGCAAGGCGCTTTCGACAGACATGGCACGATTATACTCGCGTAAAATGACAAACCCAAGCAGGGTGCTATAATCATATCCGTTATGACTTTGACCTCAGATGTTCTGTCCCATGCCCTGTCGTTGGGTTTCGACCGCGCCGCCGTCCTGCCGGTGAGGCCGGCCCGCCATGCGACTGAGTTCATGGCGTGGCTGGCGGTCGGCTATCACGGCGAGATGGGCTACATGGCCGCGCACCCGGTCGAGCGGCTCGATCCTGAGCGGCTGGCGCCGGGTGCAGCCAGCATGATCCTGTTGGCAGCGAGCTATCATCCAGGCGCAGCCCCGTGGGATTCCGAGGCTGCTAAGGGCCTGTCGTCCGGCCGCATCGCCCGGTATGCCTGGGGGCCGGATTACCACGAGGTGCTCAAGCCAAAACTACATGCCCTGGACGCGTTCATCCGAGAGCGCAGCGGCCGGACCACGCCCGGCAAGGTCTTTGTAGACTCAGCGCCGGTGCTGGAGCGCGACTTCGCCGAGCAGGCGGGCTTGGGGTTTATCGGCCGCAACACCTGTTTGATTACGCCAGGACTGGGATCGTGGACGGTCCTGGCAGGGTTGCTGGCGCCGGAGGTGTTGACGGGGAAAGACGAGGAGACAAGGAGAGGGGTAGATCCTTCGACTCAGCTCCGCTCCGCTCAGGATGACAAGGGGAAGGGGAGAGAGGGGTGTGGACGGTGCACCAGGTGCCTGGATGCGTGTCCGACACACGCGCTTGTCGCTCCCCACGTGCTGGATGCCCGGCGCTGCATTTCATATCTTACCATCGAGCTGCGCGGGCCCATTCCGCGGGAACTGCGGCCGTTGATGGGGGATTGGGTGTTCGGCTGCGACGTGTGCCAGGAGGTCTGTCCGTACAACCGTGGTCCGGCGGTTGAAACCGCGGCAACCTTTGCGAAGTCCACCTGCGTGGACACGCGAATGTCGGGCGCCAGGATGCTGCCTTTGGCTGAGTTGTTGGCGTTGGATGAGGCCGGCTTTCGCGCCCGGTTTCGCGGCACGCCGGTGATGCGGGCGAGGCGCCGCGGGCTGGTGCGCAACGCATGCGTGGCGGCCGGCAACCAGGGCGATCCGGCTCTTGCGCCGGCGTTGGAGCTTCTGCTGACCGATCCTGAGCCGCTGGTGCGTGAGCACGCGGCTTGGGCGCTGCGGCAGCTTGGGGGTGTGGAAGCAGTACGCGCCCTGGCACATGCCCTGGCGAGCGAGACTGATCCGTGGGTGCGCGCGGAGCTGATTTCTTAAACGGAATTCGTCAATGACTGAACCTCCTGTTGTGATTATCGGGGCCGGCGCGGCCGGGCTGATGGCCGCGATTTGGGCCGCAGATGGGCCGCGGCCGGTGCTGCTGCTGGAAGGCAGCGACCGCCCCGGCAAGAAGATCCTGATCAGCGGCGGTGGACGGTGTAACGTGCTGCCCGCAAAGGCCGAGCCCGAGGATTTTCACACCGACGGTTCGCTCCACACGCTGGCAAAGATCCTGCGCGCCTGGCCGCAGGATCAGGTGCGCGGTTTCTTCGAGGAGGCGTTGGGTGTGCCGCTGGCCCTGGAGGCGGAGAGCGGCAAGCTGTTTCCCGCGGCAAACCGGGCGCAGGCCGTGCTGGATGCGCTGCTCGGCGCCGCGCGGCTTGGGGGTGTAGCGCTGCACACCGGGGCGCGGGTAGCTGACCTTCGTCCGGACGGCTCGGGTTGGCGCGTGGTGCTGGAGGATGGGCGAGCCCTCCTTGCCGGCCGCGTGGTGCTCGCCACAGGCGGGCTTTCGGTCCCGGCCACGGGGAGCGATGGCGCCGGCCTGCAGATCGCAAAGGGGCTTGGCCACACGGTGATCCCTCCATACCCTGCGCTGGCGCCGCTGACAAGTGACACCCCCGCGCACCACGCTTTGGCAGGCCTCTCTCTGCCGGTCTCTCTCACCACGCCGCTGCCGGGGGGCAGGCGTCTTTGCCACACCGCGGGCGGGTTCCTTTTTACACACCGGGGGTACAGCGGCCCTGCCGTGCTCAATATCTCGCATCTCGCCGTGCGCTCCACGCTGGTGACAGGCCCGCGGGCTCCCATCTGGGTGCAGTGGACCGGTTTGGGTGCGGCTGCCTGGGATGCCTTATTGAGGACCAGAAAAGGCCCGTTGTTCCCGCTGCTGCGGGATCCGTTGTCTGGCAGGCTGGCGCAGCTTCTGCTGGCCGAAACAGGACTGTCGGAGGTCGAGGGTTCCCAGTTGCGCCGTGAGGACCGCGGCCGCCTGGTCGAGGCGCTCACGCATTACGAGCTGCCCTGGACCGGCCACGAGGGCTTCAAGACGGCCGAAGTCACAGGCGGCGGCATCCCCTTGAATGAGGTGGACCCGGCCACCCTGGAAAGCCGCATCGTGCCGGGCCTTTATCTGTGCGGCGAGATGCTGGATGCGTTCGGGCCGATCGGGGGGTACAATTTTCTGTGGGCCTGGGTGACGGGGCGCATCGCCGGACAGGCATGCGGCCGGGATGACCCACAAAGGGTGGCCAGCGAGTAACCCGTCAGGGGGAGACGATGTTCCAGGTGAACCAAGCGCTCATCGAGAATGCGCGTCGCATTCTCGTAAATCGACATAACATCTACTGGGTCCTCGGCGGCGCGGGCGCGGGCAAATCGACCGTTTGCCGTTTCATCGCTGAACGCTGCTCGGTGGCGCTGTACGACATGGACCAGCGCATTTACGACGCCTTCATTCTCCGCTATACCGCTCAGCGGCATCCGGCAACCATGACCTGGCTATCAGCCGAGAACCCGCTCGCGTGGGCGCTCGAACTGTCGCCGGAGGCGTATGACACTTTCAACCGTGCCGCGACAGCGGAGTACATCGATCTGCTTGCCGAGGACCTGGAAGCCTGGCTCCCTGAGCAGGCTGTCCTGATCGACGGCGGAATCACCCACCCATCGATCGCCGCGCAGGTGCTGGCCCCGCGTCAGATGGTCTGCCTGGCCACCACGGATGAAGAACGCGTTCACCTGTGGGAAACGGAAGAGGCGCGTGCCGAGATGCGGGACTGGATACGCGCGCTTCCGCAGCCGGAACGGATGTGGCAGCGGTTTCTCGCGCATGATGCGATGATCGCGTCCGTGCTGGAGCGCGAGAGCAGAGCGTGCGACATTGCTGTTCTCGCGCGTCGCCCGGACGATTCGGTCGAGGCGCTGGCCGGCCGAGTTGCGCAGCACCTGGGTTTACCATTTGAATCGAGGCTTTAGCCGGTCGCGCTCGTAGCTTGGGGAAAAGCGGCTGAGCCTCGATTTCGCATCTCGATACCCGGTTCATTCTGATTAACGCTTGAACTAATACGATTCACGGGCGTTGGCGCCACTCATGACCACACATCAGGCACCGCCATTTGTGCAACGTGAACGGCAGTGGGAGACCTAGGACCAACCAGGCGCCGAATACCAGCCGTTGTCTGTACTTCTGATAGGTGAGATCGAGTGAATTGCATTTGGGGCATCGTCGCGCCGCTCCGGCATCGTTCGCGGGGGTTGAGCCTGGGGAGGTGCACCCTTCGGCAAGCGCGTTGATCTCCTCCGTGCTCAATGGCGTGTCCGATGTATCTCCATTTGTAACGTTGAGTGTCTCGCCTTTTTCGCCGGCCCTATCTTCGGCGTCAATGATGTCCTCATTCTCCACGGCGTTCTCATCGTCCGAGTTGCTGGCGGTCTGGCTGAGCCTGAGGATTCTCTGCGCCAGCTCGGCGTCCTGGCGCCTCACCTGAAGTTGTGCTCCGCCAATAGCTGTGGCGTAGAGCCAGTTGACTGTGACTATTTCTTCGTTGGCAATATAGGATGGGATTCCCTCCGCCGCCAGATGACTTCTGAGAATGTGCATGGCCAATACGGAGTCGGATGTTGCGATCGTCACCAGGCCGTATAGATCGTCCCATTCTTTTCGCAACCCTTGCAGGTTTTCGTTCGCATCGGTCGAATCGGGACCGAGGCGAGCCGCTTCGGTGTAGGCTTCGAGCGCATCGCCCGGCCGGCCGAGTTCTTCGAGCAGGACGCCGCGCAAATTGTGCGCTTCGGTCGAAAAGGGGGTGATTGCCAGGGCTTTGTCGCAGGCGTTCAGAGCCGGCAGCGTCTCTCCTGTTTGCCAGAGCCGGTGCGCCTCTTCGAGATACCCATACTCGGACGCGATCTGGCGCAAATTCTCGGCCGGCTCAGCGAAGTTGGGTTCGATCTTGAGAGCTTCCTGATACGCGGCGATGGCCTCGGACTCTCGGTCCAACTCTTCCAGCACGACACCGCGCAAGTTGTGCGCCTCGGCCGACAAGGGTTGCCAGGCCAACGCGGCATCACAGGCAGCCAGGGCCGCGTCGAATTCATCGTCTTCATACAACCGGTAGGCCTCAGCAAGAGCTGCTGCTCTTTGCGCCACGGGATCATCGGGCCTCTGCATGTGTGTATGCATGGGTTCCCTCCAGGCTGCAAGGTTCAGGGCCGGCCCTGCAAGGGATCGGCGTCTTTATACGGTGCCTTTCGACAGATCCAGTTTGGCTATTGTGAAGCGCGTGAGACTGCTGGACTCCACCGTGACCCCCAGCCCCGGTCCGGTCGGCACATTGATGGTGCTGTCGGGGTTGAGCACGAAGCGCTGATGGGTAATGTCCTCCGCATAATACCTGTCAGAGGCCGAGATGTCGCCGGGCAGGGTGAAGCCGGGCAGGCTGGCGAGCGCCAGGTTGCCGGCGCGGCCCACGCCGGTCTCCAACATGCCGCCGCACCATACCGGCACGCCGGCCGCGCGGCAGATGTCGTGGATGGCGACCGCCTGGCTCAGCCCGCCTACGCGGCCCGCCTTGATATTGATCACCCGGCACGCGGCCATTTCGAGCGCCTGCCGCGCGTGCCGGGCATGGAGGATGCTCTCGTCCAGGCAGATCGGCGTGCGGAGCTGGGCTTGCAGCCGGCGGTGATCCCAAATGTCGTCTTCAGCCAGCGGCTGCTCGATCAGCAGCAGGGCCAGATCGTCAAGCGGGAGCAGTGCGGCCGCGGTTTCCAGCGTGTAGGCCGAGTTGGCGTCCACCTGCAGGCGGATCACAGGGAACGCACGGCGCACGGCTTCCGCATCCGCGACGTCACGGCCGGGCTTGATCTTGATCTTGATGCGGCCGTAGCCCTGGGCCAGGTAGCGGCCCACAGTCTCTACCAGCGCCGCAGGCGATGCCTGCAGCCCGACCGACACCCCCACATCCACCCGGTCACGCGTGCCGCCAAGCAGCTCGCGCAGCGACCTGCCCTCGCGTTTGCCCATCAAATCCCACAGCGCCAGCTCGAGCCCGGCCTTGGCCATCGGGTGGCCGCGCACCTGGGCCACGCGCCTCTGAAAATCGGCAGGGCCGGGGATGTCCTGGCCCAAGATGGCGGGGATGAGGAAGTCGTGCAGGATGTGCCAGGCAGTGCCCGAGGTCTCGTACGCGTAACCCGGGTCGCGATCGGCCACGCATTCGCCGTAGCCTGTCAGGCCATCGGATTGAACCTGGATCAGGATGCAGTCCCGGTCGGTGATGCGGCCAAACGACGTCTCGAACAGCGCGACCAACGGCATGCGCAGATGGTGAAGGGTGATGCGGTCAATGATCATCGCGTGGATTCCTCGAGTCGGGGATAGGCATGACTCAAAACATAGGCGGCTTGCACCGGCGGCCCAGGCTCATAGACGAAGTCACCGATCACGTAACCCCGGTCAAACAGCGCGCGGAACGCGTTTCGGGTGGCCAGGCGCCAGGAAAGCGCCGCCGCAGGATCGACAGCTTTGAGCGCCAGAAAGTCGGCGGGAACTTCCAGCAGCACAGTGGCCGGCAGGGGGGCGTCCGGCGCCGGAGTTGTGGGCGGTTCAGGTCGGCCATGGTTGGCTGGCGGGTTGAGGATGCGGGCGCCGGCAGCCAGGTGGGCGGCGCGTCCCGGCTGCGGCAGCCTGCCGCTCACGTGTTCTTCCACCCAGGGCGTGTCGATCCACCAATCCACCTGCAGGCGGTCGGTCGGTAGGCCGGCGTTCAGATCATCGCCCAAATTGCCGTAGAGGTCCGCCAGATAGGTGTTGCACACCGCGCCGAGCTTGGCGACGTTGAGTCGGGCGTTGCGCGCCAGCAGTGGGTCGTAGGTCCAGGTGATCAGGTCCAGGCCCTGGCCCAGCACGAAGCCGCGCTGGTAGATCTTCAACGCCGCGCCGATCCCCATGCCCCTGAAGTCGGGATGGACGCCCAACATGTGTGAGCAGTGCTTGAGGCGCTGTCCCTGCCGGGTCTGCTGGAACCCCAGGAAGCTGAACAGGAAGCCGGCGAGTTGATCGCCGATGAACGCTCCGGCCACCAGCCCGCCGTGGTGTGCGGCCGTCAGCAGCACATGGCTGGGTGCGATCTCCAGCTCCGAGCCCGGCCAAACGATGCACTGGAGCACGATGACCTGCGCCAACTCCTCCGGCGTCTCGAGAGAGTGGATCTGGCAGGTAGGGGCAGGGATTCCTCTCACGATCGATTCCTGATTCTTTTCCTGGCGACTGAATAGCGTTTTACTCATTGACCAGCGGCCCCGGATCGTAGTCACCCCATTTCACGTTGACGGTGAGCGCCAACTGCACCAGTTCGTCGGTCTTGGCACGGGCCACGGCTTCTTCCGTAACGGCCTGGCGCGCCGCGGCCGCGTCCTCTGCCGCGCGCCGCTGGCTGAGTTTGACCGATACGATGCGCACCTCGACGATGTCGGCCTGCGCATAGGGGAGGAGCGTCCCAGCCGGGTGGCCCATGATAGCTTTTGCCAACGGCGTGCTCGCGCCGAGAAAGCCGGTCGCAAAATCGGCCGCGGCGTCGGGCACGATGTCGCAGGCCAGGCGCTCGGCCTCGCCTGTTTCGGAGACCAACTCGATCTCGACGTGCGTTCCCAACGCCACCAGGCCAGGAGGCGGATCGTAGCGAGATGCTGCGGAGTTGGGACGCAGATTCACCTGATTACCCTGATCATTTTGGGGCCTCGGTCTCCCATTCGCTGCGGAGGATGGCATAGTACTCCATGGTCTCGAAAACTCCCCACTTCAGCATGTGCTCGCGCAGCGTGCCTTCGTGGCGCATGCCGATCTTCTGCATCACGCGGCCCGAAGCCGGGTTGCGCGCCAGGTGAACGGCCAGGATGCGGTGCAGCCCCAGGGCGCGGAATCCGTGATCCAGCAGGGCCGTGGCCGCCTCGGTGCAGTAGCCCTGGCCCCAATACGGCACGCCGATCCAATAGCCCAGCTCCGCGCGTTGATGCTCAGGCTTGATGGTCAACTCAATGGCGCCACACAATGTCCCCGTCATCGACAGGGTGATGGCATAGATGATGCCGGTGCCGTCGGCAAGCCGGGCCGGGTGGGTGGCGATCCACGTCTCGGCCATGCCATCCTCGTACGGATGCGGGATGAAGGCCGTCGTGGAGGCGACCTCACGCGCACCGACCAGGCGCTGAACGTCGGCGGCATCGGCCAAGGTGAAAGGACGCAAGACAAGGCACCCGGTGCGAAGGATGGGTTGTTCAATCAACGCGGCTGCTCCTTACATTCGCTGTGGATGTCCAGTATACACCGGGTGAGGCGCGGATGCCAACGCACAATGCGAGCCGTCTTATCCCTGGCTGATTGTGAATCTCACCCCTTTACATTCACGTGCGCGTCTGCTAAGATAGAGTCATCGTTTGTCACAGGATGCGTGCGGTTGCGGCCTGCAGCCCACGCATCGGATCGCACGAGGAGGTGGATCATGGCATCGGATCGCACTGTTGGGGGCGTCATGCACAAAGGCGTCATCGGCTGCAAACCCAGCACCCCGCTGGAAGAGGTCGTGCGCATCATGGCTGATACCAACCTGCGCGTCGTGGTGGTGACCGGCCCGGACGAAGAAGCGTTGGGGATCATCACAACCCTGGATGTCATCCCTTATTACGGTAAGGACTTCAAAGGGGTGAAAGCGCGCGATGTCATGAGCGGCAAGGTGATTGCCGTGCCGCCGGAGATGCCGCTGGCCGAGGCGGTGGAAATCATGTCCAAACATAAGATCCGCTATCTGGTGGTAAGTGAACATGGGGATGTGGGTCTGCGGGCATCGGGCGTGCTCTCGATCGTTGATGTGCTCAAGGAGATGCGCGGCAGCAAGTGGATGTGGTACTTCAGCCCGAACCCGTGATGCCTGAGACGCCGGCAGGGACCGCCACAACCTATTGTTACGATCCGCTGTATCTGGCGCACGACCTGGAGGGGCATCCCGAAAGCCGGGTGCGCCTGGAGCGCATCATGGCCGGCCTGGCCGGCGAAGGCTTGCTGGGGCGGATGGCGCCGACTGCCCCGCGGCCGGTGGAGCCGGCCTTGCTGGCGCGCGTGCATAGCGAGCCCTATATCGCGACGGTTCAACGGATGGCGGCGGGCGGCGGCGGGTTCCTGGATGCCGATACGTATGTGACGGGCCAGAGCTACGATGCCGGGCTTCTGGCGGCCGGCGGGACGGTGGAGTTGATGCGAGCCGTGTTGGCCGGCCGGGCGCACAACGGTATCGCGTTGGTGCGGCCGCCGGGCCATCATGCCACCAGGGCGCGCGGCATGGGTTTTTGTTTATTCAATAATGTGGCTGCGGCGGCGCTGACCGGCCTGGATGTCTGCGCCGGGCAGGACATTCCCCCTCGCGTACTGATTGTGGACTGGGATGTGCACCACGGCAACGGCACGCAGGACATCTTCTACGATTCGCCCCAGGTGTTGTATTTTTCGACCCATCAATATCCGCATTACCCGGGCACGGGCCACTGGCGCGAGACCGGCTCAGGTGCGGGGAATGGGTACACCGTGAATGTGCCGCTGCCGGCCGGCGTGGGGGATGCGGGTTTTGCACAGGTCTTCGATGAGATATTGACGCCGCTGGCCGAGCGTTTTCAGCCGGGCCTGATCATGGTTTCCGCCGGTTATGACGCCCACTGGAGCGATCCGCTGGCGAGCCTGCACCTCTCATTGGCGGGGTACTGGCGCCTGATTCGAGGTACGGTTGCTCTCGCCGAGCGGCTGTGCGGCGGACGCTTGGTGGTCGCGCTGGAAGGCGGCTATAATCTGAAAGTGCTGGCGCGCGGGGTCGCCGATACCTGCCGGGCCTTGCTTGGCGACGACGCTGCCGGGCCTGACCCATTGGGGCCTTGCGCGTGGCCTGAGCCATCCGTGGAGTCCGTTGTACGGGCGGTTAAGGGGGTTCATGGGCTGTGAACTGGCGTGCGCGAGAAACCAGGTTTCTCTAGGAAACCTGGTTTCCGGGAGCAGCCTACTGAATCTTCAGCATAACGGGTGCGGCTTTCCAAAGCTCTTCCAACCGATAGAAGGCGCGCATCTCTTGCGAGAAGATGTGGACGATCACGGTATTGTAGTCCAGCAGAATCCAGCCTGACGAGGCCTCGCCTTCGGCGGACAGGGCGTGGATCGCGTATTCTCGCTTGAGATCGGTCAGGATGATGTCTTGGAGTGTGCGTGCTTGCCGCTCAGAATCGACTGAGCAGATCACAAAGTAGTCCGCGAACGGCGTGATGTCGCGCAGATCCATAAGGGTGATGCCGGTCGCCAGGTGGTCTTCCAGCTTGGTGACAATGATGCGAGCCAGGTCGATGCCTTCCAGGGGAGCCTCCATTTTGATGTGTTTTACCTGGAGAAACCGGGTTTCTCGAAGAAACCCGGTTTCTATGGTTCATAACGTATTCTAGCATAACCCCGGAAGCAGGGCAAGAGGGTGAGGTTCGATGTCTCCGCGTATCGTCTATTCTACTGATCCGGAGCCGCAGGCGCTGTGTCCGCGCTGCGGCCGCCAACCGTGTGTGTGCCACGCGATCGATCTGCCCGTGCGCCAGCAGACCGCCTATGTCAAACGCGACCGGAAGGGCCGCGGCGGGAAGACCGTTACTGTGATTTACGGCCTGCAGCATACGCCCGTGCGGCTGAAGGAGCTGCTCAAGACGCTCCAGTCGGCCTGCGGCACGGGGGGCACAGTGAAAGAGACCGAGATCGAGATCCAAGGGGATCACCGCGAGCGGGTGGCCGAGAAGCTGCAAGAGTTGGGGTATAAGGTGAAGCTGGCAGGAGGGTGAGGGGAGACGTGATGCCTCGCTGGTCAGTCACCGATACGGGGCCTTGAGCCGAAGACCCGCTCAGCATGACGGAAACGGCTACTGACCTGTCCAGCGCTCGATCAGCGTCAGGATCAACCACACCAGCCCGAACAGCCCTGCACCGGCCAGCAGACAGGTTAGCCCTAAGATGAGCGCCCCGCCGCCGTAAATCGCGCCGATCAACGTTCCGCCGACACCGACCAGGAAGATCACTACCGCCAGGGCCAGGTCGCGGTCGGTGCGCCTTCGCAGCGCTCGGCTATCGGTGGGGCGGTTCTTGCGGTTCATGGCTTGATTGTACCCTGTCAGGACGTTGCGCGCAACGCCCTGACAGGGTACAATTGTCTTATGAACAAATCCTCGGATCTTTTTGATGCGCGGCGAGCGGAGCTGACCGAAAAGGAAGCGCCGTTGGCCGCGCGCATGCGGCCGCGCACGCTGGACGAGTTCATCGGCCAGGAGCACATTGTGGGACCAGGCCGCCTGCTGCGCCGCGCCATCCAGGCCGATCAGCTCAGCTCCGTGATTTTCTATGGGCCGCCGGGGACGGGCAAGACGACGCTGGCGCGGATCATCGCCAACACCACGCGAGCCCATTTCATCGCCATCAATGCCGTGTTGGCCGGCGTCGCGGATATCCGCGCGGCGATTGCGACGGCCCAGGACCGCCGCGGGCAGTTCGGCCAGCGCACCATCCTGTTCGTTGATGAGGTGCACCGCTTCAACAAAGCGCAGCAGGACGCGCTGCTGCCGTGGGTGGAGAACGGCACGGTGATTTTGATCGGTGCGACGACCGAGAATCCGTACTTTGAGGTCAACAAGGCGCTGGTGAGTCGTTCGCGCATCTTTCAGCTCAAGCAGCTGACGCAAGAGGACCTCTTTGCCGTTGCCCACCAGGCACTGACCGACCCCGAACGCGGCTACGGTAAACTGAACGTCATTGTCGACGAGGACGCCCTGGCTCACCTGGTCGACGTCGCCAACGGCGATGCGCGCGGCGTCCTCAACGCCCTCGAACTGGCCGTTGAAACCACAACGCCGGATGCGGCCGCACCCTCCGCAGAAGATGCCTCACGCACTGCGCGCCGCGCACCGCGCATCCACATCACCCGTGCCATCGCCGAAGAATCGATCCAGCGCCGCGCTGTGCTCTATGACAAGGAAGGGGACGTCCATTACGACACCATCAGTGCGTTCATCAAGAGCCTGCGCGGTTCCGATCCTGATGCGGCGCTGTATTGGATGGCACGTATGGTGTATGCGGGCGAGGAGCCGCGCTTCATCTTTCGCCGCATGATCGTGTTCGCCGGTGAGGATGTGGGCCTGGCTGATCCGGATGCACTGCGAGTGGTGATGGCCTGTGCGCAGGCGTTCGAGTACGTGGGGATGCCGGAGGGCCGCTTCCATCTGGCCGAGGCCGCCCTCTATCTCGCCACTGCACCCAAGAGCAACTCGGCAATGGCGTTTTTCGATGCTCTGGAGACGGTGGGTCGGGAGCAGGAGGCGGAGGTGCCCGCCCACTTGCGTGACGGCAACCGCGACAAGGAAGGCTTTGGACACGGTGAGGGCTATCTCTATCCTCACGCGTACCGAGATCATTGGGTGGCTCAGCAATATCTGCCGGATGCCTTGCAGGGCCGCGTTTTCTATCAACCGGGCGGTTTAGGCCATGAGGCCAGGATCAAGGCGGAGGTCCAGCGCCGGCGAGAGGCGCAGCTCGCTGCGATGTTGGAAGGGGGTGAAGGGTTCGGTGCGGTTGAAGCGCTCACCTTCACCGGCGAGCTGGCGCGGGGCGACCGCGATCGCTGGCTGGCGCGGGCCGTGGGTGGCGCGGGCGAGCGTCTGGCGGCCCTGCGGGACCGCGTGCTGGACTCGGCGCGATTGCAGCGGCACAGTCTGGTCCTGGATTTGAACGCGGGCACCGGCCTGTTGACCTGGGAGGCGATGCGGCGCGTCGTCGAAGGCGGTGTCTGGGCTTTGGCCGTGCGGCCAGATGAGGCGGTCGCTCTGCGCGAGATGGCTGCGCGGTTCCCTGAGGTCGAGCGGCCGATCGTGCTGCAGGGCGTGCCGGCTGAAGTGCCGGAGCTTTTGGCGCTGCGCGGGGAGGGGGACGTGCGCTTCGATGCGATCGTGGGGCGCGGCGCGTTGGGAGTGCATCTGCGCTCCGGCGAGGCGCCGCCCGCCGTGTTACCCCCGCCGCAGGCTGCCGTACGCAGCACGCCGGTGGCACAGGCCATCGGGTTGATCGCCGCGCTCCTTCGCCCTGCCGGCATCCTCAGCCTGGCCGAGCCTGTGCCGCGGCATACGCAGCGATTGTATGCCCTGGTGAACCTGGCTGTGCTGGGCGACGACCTGGCCCAAAGGGTCCGGCAGGCTGAGGAGGCGATTTATGCCGATCCTGCCGATGCGCTGGTGAACTGGGGCGAGGAGGAGCTGCGCGCCGCCTGCTTCGAAGCCGACTTGACCGCGATCGCGATCGATTGCGTGGAGACAACCGCGGAAGCTCGGATCAGCCCGGCGACGCTCGACCGTTGGTTCAGTGCTGCGCCTGCGGGCCAGCGTCTCAGCTACGCACAACGCCTGGCCGCGCGGCTGGACGGCGAGGAGATGGCGGCGGTGGAGGCGCTCTTCCGGCGCGAGTTGACGGGCGCCACCGTGGGCTGGCGCTCCGTGACGGCGTACGTGGTGGCGCGCGGGGTTAAGGCCGCTGCGACTTGAGCCGGCAGGTTTGCAAAAAGCTCACATTCGACATTATACTCAACATCCTGTTGCAAAGCCGCAATTTGGGAATTCTGCTGAAAGGACCTGCCACATGACTGACAAGGAACTCGAACAAACGCTAGTGCTCATTAAGCCTGATGCCCTGAAGAATTCGTTGACTGGCTACGTATTATCGCAGCTATCGGAATTCCATTCGGGACTGCGTTTTGCAGGGGCGAAGATCGTGCAAGTCAGCAGGATGCTGGCTGAAGAACACTATGCCGAACACAGGGGTAAGGTCTTTTATGCCCCGCTCCTGGAATACATCATGGGCATCTCGCACTACCCGACGGAGCCGCATAAACGCAGGGTTATCGCACTGGTTTATCAAGGCCCTGATGCCATCCAGAAGATACGGGATATTTGTGGCCCGACGAATCCACTGGTCGCCAGGGAAAAGAAACCGGGCTGCATCCGCTCCTTGGGCGCGTTGGTTCCCATTCGTGACGCAGAAGGGAATGTCATCGGCGAGCGCATGGACAACCTGATCCACGCGTCCGCTAATCCGGCCGACGCGGAGCGCGAAATCAAACTTTGGTTCAAGCCCAACGATATTCCGCCGAGCATGCGCGCCTATCCGGTCGAGGTGACCGAAACGCCGTACTACTTTGTGGAGGGCCGTCTCACCGCGACCTATCGATCCGGCGGCATTTGCCTGTTGGCCCCCAGCGACGTCGCGTGGTCATCCGATGTTGCGGCCCTGCGCCTGCTGTATGAGAATCAGCCGGCTCCCATCTCGCTCGAAGCGGTGGCAGCCAAGTACCTGATCAATGAGTATCGGGAGGAGTGACGTGACCGCCGGCCAGGAGGGCGCTGGTTGCCAGCGCAGCGAGGTTCTCCTCCTGCACTGCGCCGCGGGCGCCGGCCCGGATGGCAGCCTCACACGCTGCGATAGGGAACAGGTTCAGCGCGTGCAGCGCTGCCCCAGCGATCAGTAGGCCCAGGTTCTTTTTGCTGCCTTTGACCCCGGCTGACTCAAGGTCGTATACGATCTTCCGCGCCGGGGTCTCCAGGGCGGCGAACTCCGGGACGGTGAAGAGCCAGTCGTCCGGCGTCAGCGACCTGAGATAGCGACCGGCCATTTTGAGGCCATCCTCGCTGACCAGCACCAGCGCGTCCGGTCGGGTGATGCCGGTGAAGAGGATCTCGCGCGGGCTGAAGATCAGCTCACTGATGCTGTGGCCGGTCTGGACGGTGACCGGATAGTCATCCTGCTGCGCGGCCCACAGCCCCGAGAGGAGCGCGGCCTCTCCCAACATGCGTGCGGTGGAGCGCACCTTGCCGCCGGCAGAACCGGCGATCACCAGCCGGAATTCGCGGTCCAGGGGGGAGGCGAACTGCGCCGGCAGGGGCCTTGGCCGCAGCGGCTTTTCAGTTCTCCGTTCTTCCGTCTTCCCGCCCGTCTCACGCAGCGTCCGGGCATATTCCGGCCGCTCCTCCCGGTGGATCATTCCCGCAGGCATTCCCAGCATCGTGCGCGTGGCCTCCAGCGATTTGCGCGAGAAGTCGTTGTTGGGCACGTAGTAAGCGGTGCACAGCTCCCAGATGTCGAGGAGGGCGAATGCTTCGCTTTGGATCGCATCGGCAATGATGTTGGGCAACTCCCGGTCGAACGCGGTGCCGCGCCAGACAAAGCCCGCGCCGTTCGCGGCCGTGGTGGCGCACAGGTCTAGAGGTCGTTCCAGGTTGCCGGCGCGCGTGGTGGCTGTGATGCCTCCCGGTGGCGTTGTGACGCTGTGCTCCCCGCCCGTCATGCCGAAGTTGAAGTTGTTGAACACCAGCACCGTTAAGCCGATGTTGCGCCGCGCGGCGTTCAGGAGGTGGGCGCCGCCGATCCCTGCACCGCCATCGCCCATGAGCACGATCACTTTCAGGTCCGGGTCGGCCAGCTTGATGCCGGTGGCATATGCGATGCTGCGGCCGTGCAACCCGTGGAACGCGTGGGTGGCGAAATACTGATCGCCCAGCCCCTGGCAGCCGATGTCGCTGACAATGACGACGCGCCTGGGATCGAGCCCTAATTGCACGAGCGAGGCGTTTAGTTGGTTCAGGATGAGTCCGTGCCCACAGCCGGGGCAGAATGGATAACTCTTTTCGTTGCGATAGCTGTCTACCATCTCACTCATCCTCTCACAGCACCTGATCGAGAAATTGCGCGGGCGTGATCAATTCGCCGTCCACCCGGTTGATCCCAACGATTTCCGGCGCTGGGAGGCGGGAACGAGCGGCCCAACGGTAAACGAGTCGTTCGACCTCGCGGCGAAAGTCACCCAGGTTCAATTCGGCGACAACGATGCGGTCGATGATGGACCGGTCATCGGCGTGGCGCAGCGCGGCCAGGATGGTGGCTTCCGGTGCGGGCCAGAGGCTCTGGACCGTCAATGCCGAGACGGCGTGTCCGCCAGCGCGCGCCTTGTTGACGGCTTCAGCCATCGCGCGCGCGGTGATCCCGTAGGCGATGAAGAGCGTGCGGGCTCCGGGCTGCATGTCAGCTCGCACCAACTCGATCTCTGCACGATGATCCTCGATTTTGCGCTGCAGATGCTCATTGAGCCGGCCCACCAACGCGGGGTTCTTGGTCAGAAAGCCGTGTTCGTCATGACTGGAGCCGGTGAAGCGCGTTATGAACGGCCCGCCGATCGGGCTGAACGGCGGCGGGCTGTCGATGGGATCGAACCGATAGGGCAGGAACGACTCTTCGGCGCGGAGCCCGCGAGCATCACTTAACGCATGGGCTTGCACGCGAGCATGCACCTCAGGGTATTCATAGGCCTCGATCTCCACCGTGCTCAGCGACTGAAACAGCTCCTTGTCAGTGAGCAGGAACACGGGGGCGCGAAAGCGTTCCGCGAAATCGAAGGCGCGGTGGGTGAGGCTATAGCATTCGTTCACGTTGCTCGGCGCCAGCGCAATGATCGGATAGCCGCCGGAAGTGCCCCAACGTGCGAACTGGACATCGCCTTGGCCGGGGGTGGTGGCGCCGCCGGTGGCAGGGCCCAGGCGTTGCGCATCCACGATTACGAGCGGCACCTCTCCCATGATTGCCAGGCCGATGTTCTCGCTGTAGAGGCTGAGGCCAGGCCCGGAGGTCGCTGTGAGCGCACGTGCGCCGGTCATGGACGCGCCGATGCACATGCTGATGGAGGCAATTTCATCCTCGGCCTGGACTGCGACGCCGCCGACCTTGGGCAATTCGCGGATCATATGGATCAGCAGGGGTGTGGCGGGAGAAATGGGGTAGCCGGCGAAGAAGCTGCAGCCAGCATCCAATGCGCCCCGGGCGATGGCCAGAGCGCCATCAATGAATTCACGCATGCCTGTTGCTCTCCATTGAGAAGCGGGATGGAAACCGAGTTGAGCATACACCTGCCGTTGCGCCGTGACTATGACGTTGCGCAGTTTCGGCGCAAGGCGCGAAAAAGGGGCGTTGCATGCGCGCAACGCCCCCGGCAACTGCTACAGGTGTGTCGGACGGGCCGACGAGCCTCAATTGTTGACCCAGCGGGCCAATCGTTGCAGCGGAGAAACTTTCCCTTCTGGCGGCAGCTCAGTGTCGGCGTAGCGGTCCAATTGAGGGAGCATTGTCCAAGCCAGCAGCGCAAGGATGGCGATCAGCAGCGGAATATCCATGGGCTTTCTCCTTTCAGGAAGCGATATACGCTACACAGACGATAGGGCCGCCCAAATGGTTCCCATTCCATGAGAATAATGATGGCGGTTTTCTATCATGACGTCTGATGATGCTTATTGTCGCGCTGAGCCATGAAACCTCAATGAAATTCGTCTGATGTTAAGGTGACAGTTCTTTCACCGTATTTCTTGTCGATTCTCAGGACTGGCGCCGGCCGATCGCTGCCAGGCAAATGAGCATGAGGCCTAGCGGCAAGAACGCAGTCGCCATGCTTCCGACGATACCGATGTAGGGCATGAGCGATCCTGCAGCCCAAGGCATTACCATCGCACCGGCCGATCCGGAAGCGACGACCAGGCTGCTGATGGCGCCTGCTTGTCCGGGCGCCAGGTCGCTGGCCAGCGCCAGGGCTGTCGGAAAGATCGGCCCGAAGCAGCCGCCCACCAGGGTCACACCCGCCCAGAACAGCACCCCCCAGGTTTGGCCCAGCAAGATCAAGGCCAGACCCGCCGCGCCGCCCAGCACACAGGCTCGCAGCAGCGCCAGGTTGCTGACCCGGCGCAAGACGCGCACGGCCGTGAGCCGGCCCAGCAGGACCGCCAGCCAGAACAGCGAGGCGCCCAAGCCGGCGACCGTGGCCTCTTGCGCGACCACGGTTCGTGCATAGGTGAAGATCCAGCCGCTGAAAGTAGTTTCGGTGCCCGTGTACAGCACGGCAAGGGCGAATACCAGGAGCAACGGCGCCAGTCGTGCCAGCGACAAATGCGCCGAGCCGGCGGCGCGCTGCGGCAAGGGCGGACGGCTGACGAACCACAGAACTGCGATGCCTAACATCAGGGCCGCCGCCACGCGGTAGACCGCGCGGTAATCGTTTGCGCTGTACAGCGCGGCAGTGAGCAGCAACGGGCCGCTGAATGCGCCCGCGCCCACCGCGACGTGCAAGGCGTTCAACGCCGGCCCAGCTTGGCCCCGATAGAGGTCGGCCATGATGGCGTTAGGCGCGGTGCCTACGGTGCTCATTGCCAGGCCGGTCAAAGTGATTGCCAGCCCGGCCGAGACGAAGGTGGTGCTGCGGGCAAGCAGCCACAACCCAAGCGCCATCAGCACGGCGCCGGCGCTGAGCACCAGGCGCCGGATCGGGCGGTCGTTCAGGCGCGCGACGATCAGGGTGGCGACGAGCGAGCCGAAGGAGAAGAGCGTGAAGAACAGTCCCGCTTGCGCGAGCGAGACGTTGATCCGCTGAGCCAGCGCAGGCAGACTGGGGCCCAACAGTGAGATCGAAACGCCGACCATGAGCATGGTGGCGTAGGAGGCGACGACAGCCAGGCGTTGGCGAAATGCGAATGTGTGGCGGTTACTTGGGTTCATGGCGCCTATTCTGAAGCGAGATGGTTGATGTCGGTCGGAAGTATACCACAGAGATTGTGCTATACTGTCCTTGTCGTGCCGGACGACGCAGAGAACCTTGTCCCGATAACAACGAGTTCCTTGCAGGAGGCTGCGATGTTCACGAGCGTCAATGGGATCCGCCTGATGGTTGCTCAGCGAGGCCAGGGACGCGCCCCCGTGCTGCTGCTGGTCCACGGATTTCCGCTGGACCATCGCATGTGGAACGCCCAACTCCGTGGACTGGCGGCGGATTGCCGCGTCCTGGCGCCTGATCTGCGCGGGCACGGCACGTCCGAGCTGACCCCCGGGCCTCTGACGATGGATCAGCATGCCGATGATCTGGCGGCCCTGCTTGACCGACTCGGCATCGGCCGCGCGATCGTGGCCGGATTGAGCATGGGAGGGTATGTGGCGTTTGCGTTCTGGCGCCGGTATCGCGAGCGCATGCAGGGACTGGCTTTGCTCGACACCCGGGCCGAGCCGGATGGCCCCGCGGCGCGAGCCAATCGCGACGTGACGGCGGCGAGGGTGCAGCAGGCGGGCGCAGGCAGCCTCGCTGATGAGATGCTGCCCAAGCTGCTGGCGCCGGCAAGCCGGGCGAATCCCAGGCTCATCAGCGCCGTGCACACGATGATCGCCAGCCAACCTGTGGCCGGCATCGCCGGCGCACTGGCCGGGCTGCGCGACCGGGAGGACAGCCGCCCCACCTTGCCGACCATCACCGTGCCGGTGCTAGCGCTGACCGGTGAGGCGGATGTGCTCACGCCGCCGGCCGATGTCGCGGCAATGGCCGCAGCCATTCCGGCCGCGCGGCTGGTGATGATTCCGGGAGCGGGCCACCTCAGCCCGATGGAGAACCCGCGCGCGGTGAATGCGGCGCTGCGTGCTTTTGCCCGCGAGGTTTTCGGGACAGGCGGCGCCGATTGACGCTCAGCAGCGCCGGCGGGTGTGTGTTTCAACTTCGGAGCGGCCATCGGCCCCAAGCCGCATCCTTCGACTACGCCTGGCGGGAGTGATCGCCAGGCTCCGCTCAGGATGCTCGCGCCCCCAATGCGAAACACACCCCGCCAGCGGCAGCAACGCCGGCGCCAAGCGCGCGCCTATGCGGCTGCGGCGAAGCGTATCACCAACCGGTTTGCCGTATCGTAGCTGTACGCGGCGAAAAATGGCGGGTCAGAGGGACTCATGGCCAGCACCCTGGGCAGCAAGACCGGCAGATCCTCGGCCATCTTCTTCGTGGGCAGCGCGTCGGCCGGCCACCATTCCAGCGTGCCATCGGGACAAGGGCCGGTCTCGCGGGTGTCAGCCAGAGCGGTGAAGACAAAAAAGAGGATGCCGACGCTGGGATCGCCGGCATCAGCATGCACGACGCCGCGCAACTGCAATGTGTGCACGTCCAGCCCGGTTTCTTCATGCGTTTCGCGCCATGCCGCCGTGTAGATATCCTCTCCGGGCTCCACATGGCCGCCGACGCCGTTATAGCGGCCCGCCCAGATGCGCTTGTGCGGCCCGCCCAGCAGCAGCAAAACGTCGGCGCCGTGCCTGACGAAGCACAGCGTGCGAGGGATAACCTGGTAGCGGTGGCGGCTCTGCGCCACCCCCTGGTCTTCGCGTGGCATTTTCGTTCCTTTCCCTGGATGCAGGCCGGGGCGAGCGCGGCGCTTCAGCCCGTCCAGACGAAGCGCCACAAGCGGCTCCTGGCATCGGAATTGCCGCGCACGCCGATGCGCGGGGTGCTGCGGATGCGATCGTCCGCAACCGGCGCGACGGCTTCGACAAAAAGCTGGGCGCCGGTTGTCAGGTCGCTGCCATTCAATGCCATCGTGATGCCGAGGGCCTGGCAGAGCTTACCGGGACCATCGGCCAGGTGTGCGTCAGGCGCGCCCGGCCGATGCCGGCGCAAGAAGGGGATCCCTTCGTCGGGCGCCAGCGCACGGATCAGGACGGCCCCCGGAGAACCGTCACGCTCGGTCACCGCATTCAGGCAATAGTACATGCCATAGATGAAGTAAACATAAGCGCGGCCGGGTGGGCCGTACATGATCGCGCTGCGTGGGGTGCGCCTGTACGCGTGCGAAGCTTCATCATCCGACCCGCCATAGGCTTCCGTTTCGCAGATATAACCGCTCAACCGGCAGCCGTCGTCCGTCACGCGCACCAGGCGTTGGCCCAGCAGGCCGCGCGCGACGGCGACGGTCGATTGTTCGTAGAAAAGGCGCGCGAGCCGATCATCCGACATGGCAGATCGGCTCAGGCAAGCTGCCGCACCACTGCTACCACTTTGCCTTGGATCACCAATTGGTCGGCCGGCACAGGAATCGGCTCGTAGGCCGGGTTGGCCGGCTGGAGGCGGACGACCGGCCCTTCGGGATAGTAGTACTTCAGGGTCGTCTCTTCCTTGTCCTTGATCCAGGCGACGATCATGTCACCGCGCTGGGCCGTGTCCTGGTGCTTGATGATCACCCAGTCGCCATCAAAGACCAGCGCGTCGATCATCGAATCCCCCTTGACTTGCAGGGCATAGATCGGCTGGCCGGCCGGCACCAGGTCGGCGGTCAACAAGAGGGTTTCGCCCGCGAAAGGATCCTCCTGCTGGCCGAAGGCAGCGATGGGCTTGCCGGCAGAAATCACGCCCAGCTTGCGCACCGACACTACGCGCGCGCCGCTGCGCTCAGGGACGATCGCGGGACCATCCTTCAAGCGCAGGCCGCGCGAGACCTCGCCGCTGCGCTCGATATATCCCTTTTCTTGCAGTCGTTCCAGGTTGTACTTGACTACCGAGGTCGAGGGTATCCCCACCGCCTTGCCTATCTCGCGGATGGTGGGTGGGTAGTTGTGCTGTTCGAGGTAGCTGTAGATAAACTCCAGGATGCGCACCTGGCGATCTGAAAGGGCCATCTTTTACCTCCCATTTGGATCATGCCGAATCGAATTTTTGTTCGGACGTCTCTATTATAACGAACAACTGTTCGTTTGTCAAGTGGTATTTCGCAGTTTTTTCCAAATTGGTCTGTTGAATAACCCAAATCGCGGGCTGTAAAGTGCTTGTGACAGCCTCGCGCCTGTGGTAGAATGGCATCAGTGCTGAATGTGAAAGGAATGCGAGCGTGGACGCCATTCGATTGTTTGCGGAAAAGGTCGTCGCCAACGTTGAGCAGGTTATCATCGGCCAGCGGGAGGCCATCGAGTTGTTGCTGACCGCGCTGTTGTGCGAGGGACACGTCCTGATCGAGGATGTGCCGGGCACCGGTAAGACGATGCTGGCGCGCGCCCTGGCCGGATCGTTGGGGGTCAGCTTCAAGCGGTTGCAGTGTACGCCCGACTTGCTGCCGAACGATGTCACCGGCGTGTCGGTTTACAACCAGCAGCGCGGCAGTTTCGAGTTCATGCCCGGCCCGGCCTTCACCAATATCCTGCTGGCCGATGAGATCAACCGGGCGACGCCGCGCACGCAATCCGCGTTGTTGGAATGTATGGGTGAGCGGCAGGTCACCGTGGATGGGGTGACGCGGCCGTTGCAGCGGCCGTTTGTCGTGCTGGCAACTCAGAATCCGGTGGAGTATGAAGGCACCTTCCCGTTGCCGGAGGCGCAGCTCGACCGCTTCCTGATCAAGTTGCGCCTGGGTTATCTTGCTCCGGCGGCAGAAAGCCAGATGCTGGTTAACCTCCGTCGTCAACACCCCATCGAGGCGCTTTCGCCGGTGGTGGACGGCGCGGATGCGCCGGCGTTGGCGCAGCAGGTGTGGGAGGTGCATGTCGATGAAACCGTGCGGGATTACATCGTGCGCCTGGTGAATGCCACCCGGGAGCACGCCGACTTGCTGCTGGGCGCCAGCCCGCGCGGCAGCCTGGCTTTGTACAAGACCAGCCAGGCGTGGGCCGCGATTCACGGCCGTGACTATGTGCTGCCCGATGATGTGAAGCGACTGGCGCCCTTGTCCCTGGCGCATCGATGCCTGGTGCACCCGGAGAGCGCGTTGCGCGGGCGCACGGCGGTGGGCATCCTGGCTGAGCTTTTGAACCAGGTGCCGTTGGACCTCGGGAAGGCGGCATGACCATGCTATACCTGGTTGCTACTCCCATCGGAAACTTGGGCGACATTACTTTGCGGGCACTCGAGGTGTTGCGCACGGTTGACGTTATCGCCAGCGAGGACACCCGCAGGACCGGAATCTTGCTGAAGCATTACGACATCCACAAGCCGCAGATCGCTTTTCATGAACATAACGAGGAGCGGGCGTGTGCGCGGATCATGGGACTGCTGGCAGAAGGGAAATCGGTGGCTGTCGTCACTGAGGCGGGAACTCCCGGCATCTCCGATCCCGGCTATTCCATCGTGCAGCGCGCCCTGGCCGCGGATGAGCCGGTGACGATGATCCCCGGCGCGGCGGCGGTGGTGATGGCCGTGGTGCTGTCGGGCCTGCCGGTGCACAGCTTCACCTATCGGGGTTTCCCGCCTCACAAGCCGGGTCCCCGGCGCCGTTTTCTGGAGGTCGACCAGGCTTCGCCCCACACGCTCGTATTCTACGAGAGCCCCTATCGGCTGGCAGCATTTCTATCGGATGCCCTGGCCGTTTACGGCGATCGCCGTGCGGCGCTGGCACACGAGCTGACTAAGCTGTACGAGTCGTTCCAGCGCGGTACGTTATCGGAGCTGCTGGAGGGTGTCCTCCAGTCGCCTCCCAAGGGTGAGTATGTTGTCGTAATCGCCGGCGCCGACTGAGCGAAGCCGAGGCGATCTATGTCCGATCTCCCGCTGGTGTTGCTTCTTCTGCTGGTGGCTGCGCTGCTGCTGCGGCTGGACGTTGTATTCTATGTTGTCTACGTTCTGGCCGGCACGTATGCCCTCGCGCGCTGGTGGACCGGCAATAGCGTGCGACGTTTGGGGGTGCACCGGCGCTTCACGGACCACATTTTTACCGGCGAAAAGACCTGCGTCGAGATCGAGATCATCAATCAGAGCCGGTGGCCGGTGCCGTGGGTGCGCTACGAGGAGACACCCCCTTTGCGCCTGAGTGCGGGCGAGCCGCTTTGTCACGCGATCAGCCTGCGCGCACGCGAGCGAATTCGGTTCAGTTACGAGCTCATTGGGCGACAGCGCGGTTATTACCCCATTGGGCCGGGGACGTTACATACGGGCGATCTGTTCGGCTTTGCTGATGCGGAGGGCATCGCTGAAGTGCCGCGTTACCTGGTGGTTTATCCCAGGGTGCTGCCGCTGGCGCGGGTTGAGCTCACCTCCCGTTCCCCGCATGGCACCATTGCCAGCCGGCAACAGCTTTTTGCTGATCCTACGCGCATCACCGGCATCCGGCCTTATCGAGCGGGCGATCCCTGGCGCAGCATTGACTGGAAAAGCAGCGCGCGTTCCAACGCGCTGCAGGTGAAACAGTATGAGCCTGCGGTATCTTTGACTACGGTCATTTTTGTCGACCTGAATACCGAGACTTATGCGCGACAGTCACGCATTTCGGCTAGTGAGTGGGGCATCGTGGTTGCAGCGTCGCTGGCCAGCTACCTGGTGATGGAGCGGCAGGCGGTGGGGCTGGGCAGCAACGGCACGGATTCCCTGACCGGGAACCGGTGTTGGAGCATCCCGCCCAGGCCGGGGCGCGTTCATTTGATGAAGCTGCTGGAGCGTTTGGCCCGAGTCGACCTGGCCAATACAACCCCTCTCGCCGAGTGGCTGCCTGCCGTGACCGCGGACTTGTCCTGGGGCACAACCGTCATCGTGGTAACGCCATCAGGCGACGAAGTGATGTGTGCTGCCCTATATCGGCTGCGCCGTGCGGGTTTGAACCCCGTTTTGGTGGCGGTGGAGCCTTATGCCAACTTCGGTGTGGTGCGCGAACGCGCTCGACGCCTGGGCGTGTTGGCCTATCAGATGAGCAGCGCAGAGGAAGTGAGGCGTTGGCAGCGCGGAGGCCGGCGCATGTGGCAGGGCGCAGGGATCAGCCAAAGCTAGTTGCGATAGGATCAAGTATGTCCAGTTCTGGCGACTCCTCTCCGGTCGGACGCCCCCGGGGAAGCCTGGCGGACTTCCAGGATAGCGGCTGGCGGACGGGAGTCTTTCGAGGTGCGGTCATCGGGGTATTGGCAGCCAGCCTGGTGGTGGCGCCGATGGCCATCCTGCGCGCGTTGACGACCTGGGAACTGGGTTATCTTTTACCGCTGGCGTTTGCGGTCGCGCTGCTGGGAATCGTGAGCACGAACCAGTTAGGGCAACCCAACTGGCGCGACCGTCGTGGGTTGGCTTATCGTCTCGGTGAGGGCGTGTTGATCGTGCTGGCCACGCGCCTGGCGGTATGGGGGATGTCGATTGGCTGGCCGGACCGTGCCGCACTGGGGGTGCTGCTGCGGCATCCGGCCGCCCTTTTCGATATCCAGACCGTCGTCGTGGCGGCTCTGTTGTTGGCGGTTTGGCGATTGGCGGTTGGCGTCACGGCTGATTTCGCGGCGCTTGCCATCGGGCCGGACGAAGTGGCGATGCGGGAGGCTGACGCATGGGGTGACAGCCGCAGCGCGCTGCGCCTCCTCCATCCGGTGGGGCGCCGGGAGGTGGTCATGCGCTTCGCCAGCCGTTGGGCCTGGGGGGGCCTGCCGTTGGTGATATTCACCGGTTTGTCGCAACTGGGCGTCAGCCAGGACAGCCGGGGGCTCTTGAAGATCGGCTTTGAGGGCATGGGGTTGGGACCGGATGTGCTGGCAGGGCTATTGTGCTACTTCCTGGCAGGGTTGGTGCTGTTGAGCGATGCGCGCCTGGCAGTGTTGCGCGGGCAATGGTACAACGAGCGAGTCACCATCGCACCTGCCCTGCTGCGTCGTTGGCATTGGCTCGGCCTGGTGGTGCTCATCGCTGTGGCGGTGATTGCCCTGCTGCTGCCGCTGGGTCCTGTGGGGCCGTTCGCCCGCGCGTTGGAATGGTTGATCGCGCTCCTGGCACGCATCGCTCTTTTGCTCTGGGCGCTGTTTGTTTTCCTGGTGTCGGTCTTATCGTATCCGCTGCGCTGGCTGATGCGCCGCGATGCAGAGCCGCCAGCTTCAGAGATCGGATCGATGAAGCCGCCAGCGCCCGCCGAGGCGCCGGCGCAGATACTGCTGCCCGATTGGCTGCCGGGGGCTGTGGCCTGGGCCGTCATCGGTTTGGTGGCCGGCTATCTGTTGTTTGACTTCTTGCGCGGCCGTAACTTGCTGCCCAGGGCCTGGGGCGGCTGGCTGGCAAGCCTGCGCGCCTGGTGGCGCGCGCGACGGCATCAGATCGACATGGTTCTGCGGAGCACAGCGACGGCGCTTCAGGCGCATTTGCGGCGTGGGCGTGAGGCGGCGCCGGGCGAGACACGTGCGGCGGCGGTGCGGTTCCGCGCTCTGCCGCCGCGCGGGAAGGTGCGCTATTTCTATTTGCGCATGGCACAGGCCGCGGCCGAGGCGGGCCATGTCAGGCTGCCGCACGAGACGCCGACCGAGTATGCGCGCACATTGGAAACTGCCTGGCCTGAAGCCGGGGAGGAAGTGCAAGGGCTGACGGAGGCCTTTCTTGACGCCCGGTACGCACCGGTCGAAGTCGGGCCCGACCAGGCGCTCAGCGCGCAAGCGGTTTGGCGGCGACTGATGCGCGCGTTGCGTGGGTCTACGCATCGTTCGGGGACGTAAGCGGGTTTTGGGTGCGGACAGGTTTGCAGTTATGTCCGCTTTTTTGACATCTGTCGCGTGTTACGTTATACTCTTGGCGGCCCAAAAGCAGCACGCTTTTCTCTGGCAGGAGCGTCCATGGAATGAACCGAAGAGGTGCATGAGGAGAGATTTTCCTGGGAGCTTTGCCTGATGTCGTTGTGGGCCTCACCGTAAGGTGAGGTTTCGTGTTGTTAAGAAGGGGATGGGCGAACAAGAAGAGGAGGGAGGTGAGGTTAGATGGCAACCGTCATGTTGCGGGCAGGTGAGACCCAGGAGTCGCTGTTGAAGCGCTTCCGCAAGGAGGTGATGAAGGAGCGTATCCTGCCGACCGTGCGCAAGAAGCGCTGGTTCACCCCACCGAGCGAGCTGCGCCGGCTGAAGAAACAGAAGGCGATTCGCAAGGCGCGTCAGGCTCAGCGGCGCCGCGAGGGCCGCGAGAGCATGCGCTAGGCGCCAAGGCAACGCGACCCCCGTCTATCCTGACCGTCCGGTATCATGAGACCCAGAGACCCGGTTTCTACAAGGAATCGGGTCTCTCAACACCCATCTTTCTGGCATTGTGCGGAAGGTAACATCATTAAGGTAAGTATGCATGGCTAAGCAGGAAGAAAAGCTGACCCTAGATGGCAAGGTTGTGGAGGCATTGCCTAACACGACTTTCCGGGTGCGGCTTGAGAATGGCCCCGAGGTGCTGGCGTACCTGTCGGGCAAGATGCGCAAGTACTATATCCGCGTCCTGCTTGGCGATCGGGTCCGGGTCGAGCTGTCACCCTACGATTTGACCAAGGGGCGAATCGTATACCGCCATCGCAATCCAAGCGGCGCATGAGGGGATCATCACGCTCGTGCGAAGTTTGGTGACCGCGCCCGTTTTTGCGTAAATTCTCCTGTCGGTTAATTGACCGTACGGGGGGTTGACAGGGCGTGTTATAATAATGTCGCGACAGCGCAAGCCGTAACGGGCGGTGGGTTAGCCACCGCCCTTTCTTAATGTAGGAGATGGCGGCTGTTAGCGCTATTGTTTCACGTGAAACAATAGCAGACAAAGCAGCGGAGCGCATCTTGGATCGAAATCGAGCGATCTGCGACTATGAAGGCACGAGCTATTATGCCAGATTCTGGAAAGGCAAGGGCCGGGAATACGAAGATCTCGCTGAGCGTATCGCCATACGCAGCCTGCTGCCGGCGAGTGGGGGCCGCCTTCTGGAAGTAGGGGCGGGATTCGGTCGCCTGGTAGATCTGTATCAGGGTTACGACCAAATCATCCTCCTGGATTATGCGATTTCGGGGCTGCGCGAAGCGCAAGAGCGCCTCGGGAGATCGGACCGTTATCGGTACGTGGCCGCAGATCTTTACAACCTACCACTGGCCCCAGGCAGTTGCGACACGGTTGTCATGGTCCGTGTGCTGCATCATGTTGCAGATGTGGCAGCGGCCATGCGGCAAATCGCCGCTGTGTTGAGGCCTGGTGGAACCTATTTGCTTGAATACGCCAATAAGCGCAACATCAAAGCGATTGCTCGTTACCTTCTGCGCCGCCAGCAGTGGTCGCCTTTTACCCTCGAGCCCTATGAGTTTGCCCGCCTGAACTTCGATTTTCATCCGGACTGGATAGCCCAGGAATTGCATCGCGCGGGTTTCTCGCTGGAGGCCGGACGGGCCGTTTCTCACTTTCGCGATCCGGTCCTCAAACGCATCATTCCGCCGCAGCCATTGGCGGCTGCCGACGGCCTGGTCCAGGGCGTCGGCGCAGCCTGGAAGCTCACCCCCAGCGTCTTCTTGCGCACGCAGGTTGCCGGGCAAGGCGCTGCCGCGCCGGGCAGCCCGTTCCGCTGCCCGACCTGTGCCGGCCGGGCGCTGCAAGAGGCGCCGGAGACGCTGACGTGCGCCGGTTGCGGCGCTGTTTGGGGTATCTCTGATGGGATCTACGATTTCAAGACGCCGATTAAGCCAGGCTATCTTGAAATCGGTAGTTAAGATTACTTTAAGTGCTGCCGGGAATAGTACAATCAGATCAGGGTGTCCGGAACCGATTTCGTACCTGGGCCATTGAACACCCATTAAGGAGTGTGCCATGAGCGCACTAGTGGATGACGACAACGAATTGTTGCCCGAAGAGGAGACACAAGACCGGACCGCGCAACGTTCGGCCGAGGTGACTGCGCAACTGGTGCTTCTGGGACGCGACCAGGGTTTCGTGACCTATGATGATGTCCTCAATGCTTTCCCTGAGGCCGAAGCGAGCATGGAGCAGCTCGAGGATCTGTTCGCCAGCCTTTTCGAACATGGCATTGAGGTGAGCGCTTTCCGCGAGGAAGAAGGCGGAGCCGCGGCCGATGAGGAGACTGGCGAGGCGGCCGCGATGGACATTGACCTGTCCTTGATCGATATCGATGATTCCATCAGCCTTTACCTGAAAGAGATCGGCCGCGTCCCCCTGTTGACGGCTGAGGAAGAGGTCTCACTGGCTAAGCGGATGGAACGCGGCCGTGAGTCGCGGCAGCGGCTGACGATGGGCGTGGAAGATCTGGATGAGCGCGACAGGCTGTTGCTGGGGGTCAAGGATGGCCAGGCCGCGCAAGAGCACCTGATCAAGGCCAATTCCCGCCTGGTGGTCAGCGTAGCCAAGAAGTATGTCGGCCGCGGCGTGCCCTTCCTGGACCTGATCCAGGAAGGCAACATCGGCCTGATCCGCGCTGTCAAGAAGTTCGATTACCGCCGGGGCTACAAGTTCAGCACCTATGCAACGTGGTGGATTCGCCAGGCGGTGACCCGGGCGATTGCGGACCAGGGCCGCACCATCCGTGTGCCGGTCCACATGTATGAGCAAATCAATCGCTTGACCCGCACCAGTCGCCAATTGGTGCAGGAGTTGGGCCGCGATCCCACCAACGAGGAGATCGCCGACCGGCTCGGCGTGCCGCCGCGCAAGGTTGAGCAGATCATCCGGGTCTCGCAACGTCCTCTCTCGCTGGAAATGCCGGTGGGCGAAGAGGAAGACAGCTATCTCGGCGACTTCATCGAGGACGAAGCAGCGGAGAGCCCCACCGATTCCGCCTCCCAGACCATGCTGCGGCAGGTGATCGACGAGATTTTTGAGTCGTTAACCCCGCGCGAGGTGCGCATTTTGCAGTTGCGCTTCGGCCTGGTGGACGGCTATTCCTATACCTTGGAAGAGGTCGGCAAGAAGTTCGGTGTGACGCGCGAGCGCATCCGCCAGATCGAAGCCCAGGCGCTGGGCCGGCTGCGCCACCCCAGCCGGAGCCGCAAGCTGCGCGACTATCTGAGCTGACCCCACACGCTCTGCTCCCAATACCATGAAATCGCCGCCCCCGGGCGGCGATTTTGGCTTAATAACACTGACACTGAGCGTTTTGGCTATTGACACCGCTTGCGGCGCGCGCGTATAATGCGCGTAAGGCTCCTCTGTCTACACGCTTTTCCACCCGGCTGCCAGTTGTGCAATTGAAGGAGGTGCGGCTGTGCCTTCTTTCCGTTCCGCCTGGTTTCTGCCTCTCGGCCTGGCGTCTGCCTCCCTCCTGACGCTGGCGCTGCTGCCTGTCTTTGTAAGCGGCCAGGCCGCGGATCACCTGCTGCTCAGTGAAGTGATGTATGATCCTATCGGCGAGGAGCCGGGCGGCGAGTGGGTCGAGCTCTTCAATGCCACGGATGCAAGCCTGGATTTGGCCGGTTGGAAACTGGTGGATAACGCCAGCCAGGATGCGATCCCGGATTTCCTGCTCGCACCGGGCGAGTATCTGGTCGTCGCGGCGCAGGAGGAGGCATTTCGCATCAACTATCCCGATTTTACGGGCAACCTGGTCGCTTTGGGCGGTGCGATCGGCAACGGCCTCGGCAATGAAAGCGACCGCGTGCTGCTGGTTGACGCGTCCGGGGGATTGCAGGACGCGATGAGCTACGGCGAGGATGTCACGGCATTTGACCCGCCCTGCCCTGATGTGCCCGAGGGCCAGTCGCTGGCAAGGACGCCCCCTGACCGGGACACCGATAGCGCGGCCGACTGGTCCGCCCAGGAGTTTCCCAACCCCGGCAGCGCCGGCGCGCCGCCTGCGGCGACCCCCACCGCGACCTCTACGCCCTCCCCTCTCCCGACCCCGACGTCTACGCGCACCGGCACGCCGACCATCACCCTGACCTTCACGCCGACCCTGACCGAGTTTCCGGCCGCAACGGCCACTCCGACCGAAACAACACCCCCGCTCGCGACCGATACGCCGACCGCCACCCCGTACCTGACGATTGCACCTGCGGCCAGCGCCACAGCAACGGGCACCTCAACCGCGACGTCCACCTCAACCGCGACGTCCACCCCCGAACCAACCGCTACTGGCACCGCGACGCCCACCGCGGAGCTCACCGCGACGGCCACCCCCACCGGCGCGCCGGTGGGACCGCACCTGCTGCTCAGCGAAGTGCTGTATGATGCGCCGCAGGACGGGCCGGACAGCGCCTGGGAGTGGGTTGAGATCTTTAACCCGACCGGCCAAACCGTGGACCTGGCCGGCTGGCGGATCGGCGACAATGGCGGACAGGATGGGCTCCCGGCGTTCGAGCTGCCGGCCGGCGGCTACCTGGTGATCGCTGCGACGGCGGCCGGCTTCCTGGAGAACCATCCCGATTTTATTGGGAACCTGGTGGCGCTGGAGGATGCCATCGGCAACGGGCTGGGCAACACCGGGGATGTGGTGCGTCTCAGCGCGCCGGACGGTGCGGTGATCGACGCCATGAGTTACGACGCCAATGCCGATGCCTTCGATCCGCCGTGCCCGGGGGTCGCGCCCGGCCAGTCACTGGCGCGGGTGCCATCGTGGCTCGACACCGATACGGCGGCCGATTGGGCAGTCCAGGCATTTCCGAATCCCGGTGGGCCGGGGACGCCGGGGGCCGCGACGCCGACGCCCACCGCCACGCGGACGCTGACGCCCACCGCCGCGCCGCCAACCAGCCCCACCCCCGCGCCCACCTTTACCCCCACACCCACCCCCTTTCCCGCCCATCCCGGCGACGTCGTCATCAATGAGATCATGCAGAATCCCGCAGCCGTGCCGGACCAGGACGGCGAATGGTTCGAGGTCTACAATGCCACCGATCAGGCAATCGACCTCAACGGGTGGACGATCAAGGATGACGGTTCGGATCACCACCGGATCGCCAACGGCGGGCCGCTGTGGCTTCCGGCCGGCGGCTACCTCGTGCTGGGGCGCAACACAAATCCGGCTGTGAACGGTGGGCTCAACGTGGCCTACCGCTATACCGGCGTGGTCCTGGGCAACGGGGCGGACGAGATCATTTTGCTGGACCCGTCGGGAGCTGAGATCGATCGGGTGGCTTACGATGGCGGCGCGATCTTCCCCGCGCCCACGGGCGCATCGATGATGTTGATTCAGCCGGATGCCGACAACAATGCGGGCGGCAACTGGCGCACAGCGATCGTGCACTGGCCCGGCAGCATGGGCGATGCGGGCTCGCCGGGCGCCGCGAACCATACGGCGAGAATTGAAGGGTATGTTTTCGAGGACCGCAACGGGAATGGCCGCCGCGATCTTGACGAGATCGAGCTGGGCATCGGCGGGGTGCTGATCGCCGTGCGCGGCGCGGGACGGGGGGGCCTCGCCAGCTTCCAGCGCACCTACCCCAGCGGTTGGTACGGCTTCTATGATCTGCCCGCCGACACGTACCAGGTGATCGAGACCCAGCCCGAAGGGTACACCAGCACGACACCCGATCAGGTCACGGCGTCCCTGCCCCCCGGCGGCATGCGCCTGGGGCTCGTCTTCGGCGAGCAAGTTCCAACCCCGACCCCTGCGCCGACCGCTATCCCGGGCGCCAGCCCCACGCCGACCGCCAGCGCAACCGTAACGCCCCCGGCGACGTACACCGTTACTGTGACTCCTGACAGCACCTTAACGCCCACGCCTGCCGCCACGTTCTCGCCCACGGCGACCTCGCTGCCGGCGCTGCTGCCCCCCGTGCGGCTCAATGAGCTGCTGCCGCGGCCTGATCTGGTCGACTGGGACGGAAACGGGACGGTTGATGCCTACGACGAGTGGAAGTGTACGTTACCATAACCTTTTTTGCCCCACCAAACAAGCGACATCCACGACCTTCTCCCCATCCACCACCGTCAATGTGGCGGTAATCTCCAGCATCTCGATCACAAAGCGCCGGAACTCGAAGTCCGTTTCGGCAGCCGGCAGGCGCGATTTGATCTGTTCTGCGAACGTGAAGAAGTTCGCCAGATGATCCTGCCGCGTCGGCTGCGCTTCGAGACGTGCGACCAGACTCAGGCGTTCCAGTTCCAACGCTGTCAGCGCCTGGTTCAGCCTGACGCTGCGCTCTTCGAGCAGCTCCTGCGGCACGTTGCCGGCCAGGTAGAGGTCCAGCAGGCGGCTGAGCTGCGCCTTGTGCTCCACCTGTGTCCGCTCGACTGCGGCCAGGCGCTCCCGCAGGGGTACTTGCTGGCGTTCCTGCTCGCTTTCCAACGCGGCCAGGCCCTCCCGCAGCGCCTCCGGTTCCAGCAGCAGCGCGCGCGCCCAGCCCCACACCAGCTTCTCCACGCGATCGGCCCGGAAGTGCGGCGCGGTGCAGCGGTGCGCCAGCATGGGGAGGCCGCCGAAACTGGCCGGGCAGCGGTAGTAGCGATAGCGCGTGCCATAGCGGTTCTTGGTTGTCTCGGCCATGAGTTTGGTCCCGCAATGGCCGCACCAGAGACGCCGTCGGAGCAGATACTCGTACTTCGTGTGGCCCTGCCTGTCGTCCCGGCGGGCCGCCCGTCGCTGTTGCGCCCGTTCCCAGGTGGCGCGGGCGACAATGGCGGGCACCGCCACTGCCAGGTGCTCCTCGACCGGGCGCGGCACGCGGTGGCCGTTCTGGAGTTCGCTCCGGCGGTAGTGCCACACGCCAGCGTAGACCTCGTTTTTCAGCATGCGATCGATGGGCCCGCGGCACCACTGGCCGAAGGCGCGCATCTTGGGCAGGCGACCGGGCCGGGTGTCGGCGTAGGTGGGCACCTGCAGCTCGCTCAGCCGCTTTTGAATCGCATAGATACTGATCGGCTGCCCATTCTCATCGCCCTCGATGTACCACTGGAAAACCAGACGCACGATGGCCGCCTCAGGTTCGTAGATCGCCAGGGTCGACCGGCCCTCCTGCACGGCGAAACGGTAGCCGTAGGGTTCCCGGCCGGTCGCCAGGACGTGGCCGGCCTTGATCTTTTGCACCCGGCCCCGCACCATGCGCTCGCTGATCTTCAGGCGCTCGAACTCCGCGACGGCCGCGCGCACGTTCTTCATCAGGCTGCCTTCGGGCGTGTCGGGGTACTCGCCCAGCACGTACTCCAGCTCGACGCCGCAGTGCCGCAGCTCCTCCTCGACGAATAACTGTTTGGCGAGGCTGCGGCTCAGGCGGTCGATCTCGCGCGTGATCAGCACGTCATAGGCGCGGGCGCGCGCCAGCTCGCGCACGCGATTCAGCTGCGGCAGCTCGAACGCCGCGCCGGACGCCCCCCGGTCATCCTCGGCCAGCTCCTCGACGATCTCGTAGCTGTGCGACTCGGCGTATTCGCGACACATGGCCAGCTGGCCGAGCAGGTTGCGGTCCTCGCGGTGGCGGTCGTCGCCGGACACCCGGGCATACAGCAAGGCGCGTCTAGCCATGATCCTGCTGCCTGGGCGGCCGCGCGGCGCGGGCAAACACGCTACAACGCCGCGACCTGCTGCTGCGGCTGCCGGGCGTTCGGGTGCAGGTAGCGCAGGGTCGTATCGCTGTTGGTGCAGCCCTGGATCGGCGCCAGGGTGGCGCTGGCGCTTGGATTACGCTCCGGGAAGCGCGCCGCGCGAGCGCAAACACAGCAGCCAAAGCGGCCGGCAGCCGGGCCTCCAGTTCGGCGCTCCGGGTTGGCGCAGTGATGGGCATGCGGCAACTCCCCATTTGGCCTGCCTAGGCCACCGGGCCAGCGTGGCCAGGCTGCCATAAGTGCTCGGTTGGCACGTAGACCCAGGCAAAGTCGCGCTTCAGCATTCTGAGGGCCGCGTGCGCCTCCGGCAGAGTGATGATTGGCGCATGGCGGCCGTCAAAGATCTCGCCGTGCCAATAGTCTTGCTTGTTAGCGACGCCGCGATAGAGTGTGAAGCCCGCATAGACCGGCAGCCGCCGGAAGATCTCGCGCACCGTGTCGTTCCGCCACTGCTTGCCGCGTGGCGGCAGATAGCCCAGGTCGTTGAGCTGCGCCGCGATGGCGACCATATTGCGTCCCGCGATCTGCATGGCCACGGCCGTGCGGATCGCGGCGGCTTCCTGCGCCACGAGCTCGGCGATCCCGTCGGGGACCGCACGATAGCCATAGGGGACGGTGAGCAGATAGCCGTCGGCCGCGCGGGCGCGCTTGGCGCTGGCATGGCTCAAGTGCTTATTGAGCGGCGCGAGTTCCGCGCTCGCCGCGGCCGAGACGCGAAAGTCGTCCGGCACATACTGGGCGCCTAGCAGGCTGACGTGCAGCTCAGCGGCCAGATCGGCGCTGGCGGCCCTGACATCGGCCCAGGTAACGTTTGAGTCGCCCATCTGGCCGCGAATACCGGCGGGCACGAGTCCCTGGTGCTGCAAGATCAGGATGCGGCGCAGGTTCTTGATGCGCCGTGAGCTGAGGCCAATGCGCGCCTGGTGCTCGACCAGCGTCTCAGCGAAGGTTACGGTTGGCATACGGGCTTCTCCTTTGGTGGCGGGTACTGGCTTCCGCTGCGGGCCGCGGGGCCGGATACGGCGGTTAGCGTAGGGCGCTGGCCTCGGCTGCGCCGCGTTGTCGTAACGCGCAGCCAGCAGGCTGCGGATCACAGCGCGCCCGGCTCCGGCTCCGACCAGTCGCGCCAGCTGCGCTGCAAAGCGATCGCTGACGCCACAGGCGCGCGGCACGGTACATCTCCGCTGGTTACTCTCGCTGGGTTTTTATTTGGTTGCGCCGTCTGTGCGGCGACGTAGCATAGCACGGACGGCGCAAGGCCTCGTGCCCGAGATCCGAAAGTACGCTTTCCAGTTCTGCCAGCGTGAGCCCCAACCGCTCGCACGCAAAGGCCGGCCAAGCGGGCGGCGGCGGCTCAAGATCGGCGACGGTGGCGCCTGGTGGCAAGCAGAAGGACGTCAGGTCGTTCGCGAATCGTGGCAGCCGTTGACTTGTCGTGTAGTCGAAGTCGCGCGCGCTCAGGCGGCGTGCTTCCAGGCGCTCGCCGTATATGACAGCCGTTTCCAAGCGACCGTCCCGCCAGACCTGCAGCGGCTCACCGGGGGCGCCAAGTGGGCCGACCACATCGTAGGTGGTGATGATCGGCCGGCCGCGCGCACGCGGGTAATCCCCTGCGTCGGTGCCATAGCCGTCAGCGCGTGGCCACTCGTCCGCGTCTTCGTCAGGCGGGCGCTGCAGATCGCTGGCCCCGCCGGGCGGCCAGACGGCGACGCGCAGCCGCCAGAGGGGCCGCTGCTCCCAGATGCGTTCTTCGGCTGTTTCAGCCCAGGCCGCCGCCGCGGCTTTCCAGTCGAACGCTGCTGCGAGGACGGCTTCATCCAGTGCCTGGCAGGCGCGCCGTTTGGCTAATTTGGCCTGCCATATAGCTTGGTTCTTCGTGAGTTGGTCTGACATGCTTTTCCCTGCTGACGCTGGCGTGCGCTGAACTGATTGCGGTGATGCTGGCGCCCTCCCGCTTTGTTACCGGACGCTTGCCTGCGCTCGGCAGCCGGGATTGGCTGCATCACGCGGCAGCCAGACCGGGTGGCGTAGAACAAGCCTCTTGTCGGATGCAATACGTAAATGATACAATATGTTTGCATAAATGTCAAATAAGGATAAAAATAATAACATTTCGCCTCATGCCTCCCTGCATCGATACGCGCAGCCTGCACTACGCCGGCCGGCAAGTTGACAGTCCCAGCGTTCCGCAGCTATACTCGCCCGTGGTGGCCCCCTGGACTGGATTTCAGGGGGCAGTCTTTTTTAATCCGGAGTTTGCCCGTGAAGCCTGAGTCCGAGATCGAGATCCCGCTCCGTTGGCTGCTGGTCGCCTTGCTGCTGGTTGGCGGCGGCTGGCTGCTGCTCAGTGGACGCCAAGCGCACCGCCAGCCGCTGCCCGTGGCGTTTTTGGCGACGGCCACACCGCTTGCGACGGCCACGCCGCCGGCCACAGCCACGCCCGCGCCTACGCCGACAGCCGTGTACGCCTGCCCGGCGCCGCAAACGGCCTTCCCGCGGCCGGCCAACGGCAGCCGGCGCGGCGTGCATTGGTGCCCGAGCACGAACCACGTGCCGGCGCAGACCGAGCGCCTGGTCGCTGAGGCGCGCGCTTTACGTTTGCAGTGGGCGGTGGTCGTGATCGGCCTGGACGCCTGGAACTTCCAGGAGCCTTACGCGAGCGGCGACGCGCACCTGATCCGCAGCCTGCACGCGGCGGGCATCCTGCCCATCGTGCGGCTGCCGGGCCGCGTTGGCGACGTCGATCTGGCGGCGTTTCAACGTCAGGTGACCGCGCTCAGCCGGCTGGGCGTGCGCTACTTCCAGATCGGCAACGAGCCGAACCGCGCCGACGAGAACAGCACGGGCCGGCCCGATCCGGCCGCATATGTGCGCTGGTGGCTGCCGCGGGCGCAGATCGTGCTGCGGGCCGGCGGCTATCCGGGCTTCGGCGCGCTGGATCCGGGTGGGGAGTATGGGGATCTCGTGTATCTGAAGCAGGCGTTGCTGCTGCTGCAAGAGCAGTGCGCCGTGCTGGCCCGGACCTGGCTCAGTACGCACCTCTACCAGCTCGGCCCGCTGACGACGAACTACGTAACCAGCCTCAGCGGCTTCGCGCGCCAGCAGGCCTACGCGGCGGTCATGCAGGAGGTGCTGGGCTACAGCCTGCCGCAGATCGCCACGGAGGCCGGCATCTCCTCGCTGCGGCTGGCCGACTGGCAGGGCGATCCGCGCGGCGTGGCGCAGCGGCAGGCGGAACTGCTGGCTGCCGCTTATGCTGGGCTGCCGGGCGCGTCCCGCGAGCTGCTGGCTTTCAACCCCTGGCTGCTGGCGAATCTGTTCTGCGATCCAGACGGCAATCCGCTGTTCGAGTACGGCGTGTTTTTCGACCGGCAGGGGGTCGCGCAGCCGGTCGTCGAGCGGTTGCACTGATACTGGCTGCGCAAGGTGGGCCAACCCGCGGCTGAGGTGCCATAACTTTGCGCGCGTGGCGATCGCCACCGCCAGCCAACAAATGGTAGTCTGGACTGGGTGACTCCAGGTGGGCGAGGATAGGATGTTTTATGACTGTGGCCATTATTTCGCGATGCTGGCAACGGTCCCCATGGCGCGGGCGACCGCCTGGAACTCGGGTAAGCTATGTGCACATGCAGTCTCCTTGTCGCATGACGATCCCGCACTTGTCGGTGGACGCTGCGCTTCGGACGGTTTGCGTCCTACCAGCGCAGGTAAGTCGATCGCTCCCCCGCGCTGTGCCGCCGAGTGATCAGCCGATTGCTGCTGGACACTGGTGTGGGCGCCGCGGAGCTGGGTGAGCTATCTAGCGATCAAGGCTGCTGATGGCAGGGATCAGCTGCGCAGCACCCGGATCGAGCAGGCAGCACCTTCCCGGCGCACACTGCCGGCTGGGTCAGCGCGCCGACGATGTCTTGCGCGCCGGTTACTGACGTGGCGGCGTGCCACATGCCACGTCTGATGAGTGGCGTAGCTTTGATCCATCTGCGTCTGAGGTCTTCTTGGAAATCTTAATGTTGACTATAGGAATAATAGGAGTATAATTGAGTTATCCTATGGTCTCTGGAGGCACAACATGGCTGCAATGATCTTCAGACGCGCGGTGGTGGATGAGATCGAGCGTTATCTGCACACCGATGACGTGATCGTGCTGCACGGCGCGCGGCAGGTCGGCAAGACCAGCATCCTGATGTACCTCCAGGATCAGCTTGCGGCGCAGGACCAACGGACCTTCTACCTCGACCTGGAGGACAGCCGCCTGGTGGCCGTGCTGGATCGCGGGGTCGAGGAGTTCCTGCGCTATCTGCAGGAGGAGGGGGCCGACCTGGCAGCAGCCGCCACGTCCGGCAGCAAGCTCTTCGTACTGATCGATGAGGTGCAGTATCTGGCCAACCCATCTTCCTTCCTGAAGCTGATCGCGGATCATCATCGCTATCTCAAGCTGATCGTCTCCGGCTCTTCCAGCTTCGAGATGAAGAGCAAGTTTCGCGATTCGCTGGTCGGCCGCACGGTGAACTTCGAGATTTACCCACTCGCATTTCAGGAGCTGCTGACTTTTCGCGGCGTACCCTTTGCGCCCAGTCCGACCTACACCGAGAAGAAGAGCGCTGAATTGCAGGCCCTTTACGTCGAGTACGCCCTGTATGGTGGCTACCCCAAGATCGTCTTGACGCCGGAAGCTGACATGAAGGAGCGCTACCTCCAGCAAATCATTGACACCTATGTGCGCAAAGACATCCGTGATCTGGCGGAGATCCGCGACATCACGAAATTCAACCGCCTGCTGGAGACGCTGGCCAGCCAAAGCGGCAACCTGCTGAACATCGCCGAGCTGAGCAACACGTGCGCCCTGGCGCGGCCGTCGGTTGAGCGCTACCTCTTCCTGCTGGAGCAGACCTACATCATCCGGCTGGTGCGACCCTTCAGCCGCAACCTGCGCGCCGAGATCTCCAAGATGCCGAAGGTCTACCTGTGCGACACCGGGCTGATGCAGATGCTCTGGCTGAAACGCTTGCAGCGCGAGGTGGTCGGGCCGGTCTTTGAGACGAGCATCTACGCCGAGCTGCTCAAGCACTACGGCAGCCAGCAGGTGGGCTACTGGCGGACCGCCGACCGGCGTGAGATCGACTTCGTCGTGCGGCAGCCCACGTCCACCCTGCTGATCGAGGCCAAGCTCACCTTCCCGCGCGGGATGCCGGCGACGCTGCGCCCAGATCCGGAGACGGCGGGCGAGGCTGAGGATTACCGGCTTGTGGGCTTGTACGGGCGTCCTGCCGAGGATCAGATGCCTCTCCCTGGCGCGCAGCGGAGTGGGATGATCTATCCCTGGCAGCTCCAGGCCTGAATAGTCAGGAGGAGCGCCGCCTTGTCGCGCCGCGGCCGCCCATCGGCCCACCCAGATGCACGCCGCCCCCGGCGCACAGCGTGAGCTCCTCCCAAGCCCACGCGCCTGCTTCCCTGGCTGCCAGGCTGCTCAGCAGAATCTTGCCCGCTGGCCGCCGGTAGCGCCCGCCAACCAGATCGCGGCTGGGTCGTGACGCTCGGCGACCTGCGCGGCCTCGCCGCCTGGCTCTGCTCACGCCGCGCACCTGACGAGGGCCACCCGCCCTCGAAATACCGAAGCCCGACCACACCCGGTCGGGCTTTATGCATTCTCGGAGAGGGATGGAACTCTTCGTCCCTATGCCTTGCCGACGACCCGATACCCGTGTCGCAGCCGGGTCCGAATCGTGGCCCGGATGAACGGCCAGGCAACCTCCAATGACGGGAACGGCGTGACCGCCACCCGTTTCCAGCGGCCCTTGCGGCCGTAGGTGCGCACGACGGCGCCATCATCCAGCAGCGTGGGCTCCCAGCTCACCCGGTAATAACGCCGCGCGTTCACGGCCGGATCGGTGCGGTTAAAGTCCACCTGGCCGAAATCCCCTGGCGGTTCGCTCCACTCGTCGCGCATACGCCTGCCCTTCATGTCTCCTCAGCGTAACTTCCATATTTCCCGTTCGTCTTCTATGATACTAGAACAGACGTTCAGTGTCAAGCGTGAATCATGTCGTCAACCCGTCAACGGAAGCTCGATGCCGTCGTCGCGCGGCTGCAACTGCAATACGGCCCGCGCGCCATCCGCAAGGCCGCGCCCGCTGCGGAACCGAGCGTCCAACTGTCCACCACCTTCCCGGCCCTGGACGCCGCGCTGGGCGGGGGGCTGCCAGCCGGGCGGATTACGGAGATCAGCGGGCCGGCCACCTCCGGCAAGGTGACGCTGGCCGCGAAGGCGCTGGCAGCCGCGCAGCAGGATTCCAAGGCGCTGGTCGCCTGGCTCGACCTGGGCCGCACCTGCGATCCCGACTACCTGCACCGCTGCGGCCTCGCCCTCGACCGGCTGCTGGTGGTCCGGCCGGCCGACGCGGCGGACGCACTGGCGCTCGCGCTGCACCTGGTCGAAAGCCGGGCCCTGGCCGCGCTGGTCTTCGACGGTATCGCGCAGCTCAAGGGCGCCGACCAGGCGGCGGTCAGCGGTGCGCTGGAGCGCCTGGCAATCGTCGTGGCCCAGTCTCCCACCGTCGTGATCTTCCTCGCGGAGCCCGGCGCGCAATCCCGGACGTTGGCGCACGTGGCGACCGTGCGGCTGGCGCTGCGCCGCGAGCGTTGGCTGACAGCCGGCCAGGATGTGCGCGGCTACGAGGGGCAGGTGACGGTCGTCAAGCACAAGCTGGGCCGGGCCGGCGCGGTCGCACCGATCCGTATCACGTTCAACGGCACGGTGCGCGGGGAGGGGCTGTGAGATGGTGCGCGGGCGAGAGAGGGGGCGACTGTCGTCTCTCAAAGATAATGAGACTGACCTCATCCAATTGCCTGTTCTGTGTGGGCGGCATCAATTCCAGCAATTTCGCCAAGCACAGCCTCTCCGTCGACCGGCTTTGGCAGCTCCAATGTTTCCGCACAACATCTTTGTAGATGTGGGCATTGGAAAGCACATGGTGATCTACGCCGCGTCGTGAGACGCTGTCTACATGCGAAATGGGTTCGGCAGAGTGTATAGCGCTTCCCTTGAGCTCATAGCGTACATGCCAGCTGACGAGTACGCAGCCACGGGAGGAGCACATTCTTCAATCCTGCCCGCCTGACCCGTCATTGGGAGAAGTCGGAATCACAAGTAAAGAAACTGTGCTTTGGAAGCTAAGAGAGCGGGTATCGTCATACCCGCTCTCTTGGAGGAGAGGTTCCCACAGGAAGCATCTATGAGAAGGACATCTGACTGCGCATCATCGCAGGGCAAGGCAGCGCCCGCTGAGAAGGCGCCGACCTCCTATTCGTACGCAGTCCTGCTTTCCTCTGGTGAACGCGTCTTGAGATACTGATCAATGAGCATGTACAGTTCTTGCCCCGGATCTTTTCTCTGCACTGCATCCTGTAGGCGACGCAACTGAAGCGTAGTAAGATCGCCTGGTTTGCCAACAGACATCTCCATGAGTCGCAAGCGTTCGGCCAGCAGATGCACGGATTCTTCGCTACCGTGACCAGCGTGCTCGGGCAGCAATTCTGCCGCAAGCGCAGAGAGCGAGACCGTTGTCCTGCCGTTTGGATGGCGCCAGAGCCACAATCGCTGCCCAATGTCCCGTAGCTCGCGGCTGAGGCAAGGATCTACCCCTGACTGGTGGGCCGCTACCACCTCGTCGCAGCGCTCATAGGCGAAATCGGAGGCCATTCCTGCTGAAGTTATGGACCATCCCTGCTGTTTTGCATCGCGCGGGACATGATTCTTCACCAAGGTCCTCTTTGTCATCGGTTGCCCCCTGCTAGTTGTTGATAGAACGGTTCCCCCAGGCCACCGAGATACGCATCCGTCCAGCTTGCGCAGCACCAATCCTGCAAGCTCCTGCAAGGCATATTCCTGCATGATGGTTACGACGTGTGGATGGGCTGCGCCGGTGTCCCAGGACAGAGGCGGTTCAGGTTTGCCTTTGAAGGACTTCGGCGCGGCCGACGCTTCGGATGCGGCCTGGGCCAGCGCTGCGTCTTCGCCCTCAGCCATGTGGCGATAGAAGGTGCGATGCGCCTCCAGGACTGTGCTTTGGACCGGCCGGTTCACACCTTTGTAGGTCATACGGCTGCCTTCAGCCAACGCTGAGGCGAACTGGCGGGTGACCGTCGACCGATCGTCCATGCTGCGCGACATTCCGTGCAGAATCTGCGAGAGGACCACGCCAGAGTTGCCGCGCGCGCCCATAAGCGCACGGTGTGCCGCGCCGCGGGCCACTGCGCCCGCGGCGCGGAGGTTATCATCTGCCGTCTCCCCGCACGCCGATAGCTCCACTAGCAGCATGTTCGTGCCGGTGTCCCCGCCCCTAGCGGGGCATACGTTGAGGGCGTTGGCGATCTTGTGGTGACGGTTAAGCCACGCAAGACCGGCGCAAAGCCCGTCACCTAGCCTCGTCACATCCAGGCTGACGGCTCGCTCCCCGTTGCCATTTCCGCTGGTGTCGCTGCGCGTCGCCGGTGAAGGCTGAACTGCCAAGTCATCCGTTCTCCGACAAACAGCGACATTCCTTTGGCATTTGGCTTGGTCGTTCGGCCTGTGCAGGTCCCGTACATGATCATCGACCCAAGCTAGGCCAAGGCAGTCCTTTCGCTCCTCGGAATCGCCTCTCGTGACATGGTGTTCGTCGGCAAATCCATGACCACAGTAATTCAGGAGTTCCGGAGGCCAAGATGCTCTATGCAGCTGGTACAGGCTCTCTTGCGCAATCTCCGAGACTGTAGCCACCGGTAGAGAATTGACTGGAAAGGCCTCTGCTCGCGCATCTGTCTTGACGGTCATACCATCGCACAGGTGCGGGGTCTCAGATGGCCAGATCGACACAAGCTGCTGCAGTAGCCGGGGCGTGATCCATGCATCCAGAAACTTGACAAGCCCTTCCGCCCACGCGATAGACTGGCCGATGCAATGTATTTCACCTGGCATCTCGACGCTTGTTGGCGCGAACCCTCCCGCCGCGAAGACGTCTGACCCTAACCTCTCAGATTTCCGACGGACCATCACAGGACACACGTCTTCGATCTGGTCACGAAACATTCCACGCCAATCCGGGAGGTTATCTACCACCAACCGCCAGGGCCTAACTACATCCTCGTAGAGACACTCCCAGGGAATCCATGCCAGCTCGGTGACGCTGAGAACTACAAATTCCTCGTCGGAGGACGGGGTGGAAATGAACCGTTGGTAGGCTGTAGAGTATTCGATCATGCACTGGATTCCTGATTGACTCAAAGGGTCATGCTTGAACTACGTCAGAATCTGCAACACGTGTGACTTCACCGCCTCTTTCGGTAATGACGGCATGGCTGGAACCAAGTACTTACCGTCTCAATACTAACCTTAGCGACTCATACTCTCCACGCGGAGATCCTTCTGGTTGGGGGTGAGTCTCAGCGCCTCACCCCCAGCCGTTTCAAGAGCCTATGGCACAGGCTGCATCAAGCCCAGCTCTGCGGCCTGATGCCTGCAGGTACGAAGGGCTCTGCAAAAGATTGTGCGTACGTTGCCTGCTGTCAGTCCCATCCGGTCGCCGATCTCCCTATAGCTGAGACCTTCCGAGAATTTCAACTGAACGATCTCCCGACTGCGTGGCTTAAGCCCAGCAAGCATTTTTTCCGCAGAATCCCTCGCGAGGTCCTGATCAATGAAGCTGTCGATGTGATGGTCATCAGCCAAGGCCAAACAATGCTCGATATCCGGAATATCATCGAACCCTATAGTCGGAGGCCGGCGCGTGATACACCTGATCGCCAGATGATGGGCTATCCCTAGAACATACTGATCGAGAGAGCCGCGAACTCCGGTGAAGTAGGGGCCCGTGCGCAAGCCAACGTAGCTAATGTGTTCGACCTCCGCCAGGACGTCCTCGATGGTCATGGCATCAAACCGCCACCTGTTCCGTAGATACGCCGCCAGTTTGTCTTTGCGTGGTTCAAACCAGCTACGCCACGCCTCATGGCGTTCTGTCTCGACAGCAGATCCCTGCATAATCTGTACCAAATCTGGCTCAATCGGATCCTGCGGCATAGGGAACCTCTCCTTTGTGATCATGCACAGGTTGAGCCAAAACGCTGGCTCGCGCTCGGCCTTCTCGGCGGGCGCGGCCACGATGAGAAGTGATCAGTCGAGTCTGCTCATCCTCCCTCCTTTCCAGGCATACTCCCTGGCACCATGCGCCAGAGAGACGGGCGGGGCACAGAACGACAGGCCCCGCCATCTATAAGTGTAGTCTCGGTACTCCGTTTGTTACACTTTTCGGCTTCGACTTTGGGCGTCGTGAATGAAGAAGCCTTACAGGAGCCATAACCTCGGCTTTCACATGCGAATAACATAGATGGGTAGTCCTATCATCACGATATAACGAGAATAGCACAAATGTTCTTAGAATGCAAGTCCCATAACGTAACAACCTGGTGCCTTCGTGGCACTGTTTATTAGGGCGGGGTTGCGCGATCCAAGCCAAGCCCTCAGCGCTGGCTCCCAAGTTTAGTTTCGGGCCGAGGTCGCCGCCATCCCGGTCACCCTTGAGGGAGTAAACTCGAGTGCGGAATCAACCGTCTTGAGGCGTGCCGCAGTCTTGCGTCAGACGAGGCAGGTACTTCGATCGCACGGGTATTCGTAGTTGCATTGGCATTTCTAGCGTAACTTCAGAGGATCAGTCAATTGCTGGACATGTCTTTGCCGAAGGGATTATGGATGAGCCTATCCAGCGTCCCGGTACAGCAGGCGCGGCGGGCCGCTGCTGTTTTGTCAAGCGTCTCAGGACATCAAAAACGTTCTCTTTTGCTGCGGCTGGACAGCCCCGACGTGGCTCACGTACTGGTGGCGGTGAGGAGGGGGAGCGGAACGCGGATCATTATTGCATGTAAGCGCTACGCTACAAAGATGTGGAGGTGATGCATGATTGCAGCATTCGGTCAGTCCTATGAAGTGCTGGGCCCTAGCAAGTGCTTCTATCATCGCGAGATATCTAAGGCGCTCTTGAACGACCGATGGGAGCAGACGTTTCCCATCACTGCCCACATCGCGCCCACGACGCGCTGCCCACACAGGTGTCACTTCTGCACGTATGGGCAGGCGACTGCAAAGTCGGGAGCGGTCGATATGCCCTACGACCTTGTGCAGAAGACCCTGGATGAACTGGCTGATGTGGGAGTCAAAGGGGTGATCTTTACAGGCGGCGGGGAGCCGCTGCTCTACCGGCAGACACCCGAGGCCATGCGCTACGGCAAAGACTTAGGCATGGATGTTGCGCTGGTTACCGGCGGAGATCGCCTGAGCGAGTCAGTAAGCGAGCAAATCGTCGACAGCGCGAGGTACGCGCGGGTCTCCCTGAATGCCGGAACGCGCGAATTGCAGAAGTTGATCACCGGTCTTGATGATTTTGAGAAGGTGCTTGCGAACATCGGGATCTTGGCGCGTGTTAGTTGCCGCAGAGAGTCTCCGACCGATGTCAGCGTGGGCATGGTCATTGATGAGGTGAATGTCAGATCCATCATGGATCTCGTCACGAGGCTCAGGCAAGTCGAACGCAGCATCGAGCAAGACGGGTTCAAGGGTGCGCTCCACAGTATCCAGCTCCGTCCAGCGGTGAACTTCGAGCAGAGCAAGCACATCGACCCGGACCGCATCCGCAGCCAGCGCGAGTACCTCAGGCAGCAAATCGATGAGGAGGCGGCAGACCAGTTCGAGCGTTTCATGTACGGTCAGGCTCAATCGTCAAGCCGGGTGATGGATCAGGCTCTGGAGACCATCGAGAACGAGGCCATCCCCTTTCTGAGGGATGATGGCTCCAAGATCAGGGTTCTCTATCCAAGGCAACGCTTCGAGGACCTGCCTCGCCAGGCCAGACGGTCCTACCTCAGGTGTCTGGCCTTGCCGTATCGTGTGTTTATTTGGCCGAACGGCGGCGTGTATCCTTGCGTGGAGTGGGCCGGGCAAAGCGAGTTTGAAATCGGCAATCTCAGGGAAAGCTCTCTGCGGGACATCCTGACGAGCCCTCGCCGGGCTGAGGTCTTTGAGCACATCAATGGGACCGTGCTGCATACTCGCTGTGCGCCGATTTGCGCGTATCACGAGCTTAACCTGCTTCTCAACCCACTGCTATCCGCTGTAGAGGCGGGCCGGGCTGACGAAGTATCGGAGTTTATCGCGCGATGCAAACTACAAGATCCGTCTCCCCGACATGTGAACTTTCTCTAGAGGTAGGCTGTGGTACTTGCCGGTCGCCGCCCTGACGTGACGTCCTGCGCCGAGAACGGAGTCATGTCACGGTCAAACCGTTCGTGTGACTCAAGTCGGTCTACCTTGGCCGCATTCGAGTCACATGATTCACACCGCAAGAGAGTAGCCATGAGCGATACCAGGCATGCGTTGATCCCGTTGGCCCTTTCTCCACCCGCACTGGAATGCGAGTTCCTCATTTCGGTGTACATGAATCTGAAGCGTCAGCTCATGGCTGAATACGCCGTGCAGGCCGACTTTGAGGTGGCGGTGGAATTCGCGGTCGGCGCAATCAAAGCCGAAGAAACGATTCTGATCCGGCGTACTGCCCTGTTGGAGTCCTACCTGAATCTCAGGAACGGCGGGCATAGTCGTGGCGAGGCGGCCGCGGTGTTGCGCCGGCTCTATCACCCCAATACCACGAGTTCTCCGCCGGTCGTGTGGGTTTCCCGTCTCGGCAGAATGTCTCGCTGCGCACAGCGGGATGCCCGTGAAGCCTTTCGTGCCGTCGTCCGCGCGACGCATTCCGATGTCGCGAGCCAACGTTTCGCCTTCTGGACGCAAGGTCTCGATTCTGACGAGCTTCTCGCCGACGGGATCGAGGCAAAAGCCCGTGGCGCTGGTGGGGTCGACGAGCTCGTTGCACTCGCCTGCGTGGTTGAGCGTTGTGGCGCCGGCCAGCCGATCAGCCTGCCGCCACTCGATAGGATTCGCTATCTGCGACGCGCAGTCAGCGAACTTGCTGCCGAGTTGGCAGCGCTGCGCAGCACGCCTCTCGCCCATTGCCGGCACGAGGCATTGGGTCCCAACGGAGAACTCAAGCCGTTCTGGCAGGAGCCATTGGTCGCCGAGCGCGCGCTTGCCCTCCTTCTCGCCAAGTCGAAACTCCAGCATCTGGAGACCCAGCTTCTGCGGCTGGAACTGGAGGATCCGAAGACCATACAAGGACTGCTAAAGGAGCTGACATGAACACTTCTCTCGTCCCATACACGCCATTGGGTGCGCTGGCGGCGCGCCCGCCCCAACCGCCGGCCGTGCTTCCCCATCCCAAATTGGCCTTGCCGCAGGAGCCAGTACATGTGCAGTGCACGCGATCACTGGACTCGCCGAACGCCGCCGATATCTATCTCGCAACGGACACGGGTCCCTTCGAACTGGTGCCGGCGGACAGCCAGGAGCTTGTCAAGAGTTTTGGTACGCCTGGCGCGACAGTGCCCTTGTTTGCGCAGGCGCGCAACGAGGGCGGCGAGTCGGCTATTGCCGTGAGCCATGTCGAAATCTTGCGCTACTGCGTGCCCACCACTGAGTTCACTGACACCACCAGCCTGCGCGCACTCGATGCCAAAACATTCGTCGTCGGCTGCAAAGATGCCGGCATTTTGCTTTACGAGATGGACCGGAATCGACTCACCAGCTTGCGAACTGGGCCGCCCGGCGATGACGCCCCCCTCATCAGCCCTGACGGCCGAGCGCTCACACCGAATTCGGTGGTCACGACCGATCGCGATGGCCACCACGTTTTCGTGACCGAATTCCGCGTGGATGGTATCAAAACCGGTAAGCTCGAGGGGAGGTTCCCGCTTTCCCCAAAGGAGATGTTCAGCCGATTTACGACGGGCAGCTGCATCGCCACGCGGCGTGAAGTGCGCGGGGATTACTGGTCGAAGTATTGGCGCGGCGAGCCAATCGCAGTAGCCGAGACACCCCATCAGACGCAGATCTACGATCTGGGCCGCAGGATGCCCGTCGGGGACCCCTATCCGGGTGTCTTGATGGCGACATCCGAAAGCGGTTTCGGGGCGGTCGCTTACTTCTTCTCGGATACGGTGCAGTTCACAAAGGACTTCCGCCGCGGCAAACCTGTCAGCACCTACTATCCCAAGACCGTGCGGGGCACCCAGGGGCATAGATTCCTGTTCTGTCCAAGTGGTGAGTTTGTCCTTCTCACGGCCCAGCATCCAATCTCCCATGGCGCGTTTACGTTTGAGGGCACGACCTGGCAGGTCGTGCGTTCCGACCGGGCGCACTGGATGGCGGACCTTCCCGAGAAGCTAACACCGAGAGTATTCGTCACGGAGAGTCTGCTGTGGGCGGTAGATCGCTCGAAGCCACTGGCGCGACTTGTGCTCTATGACTGGACCTCAAGAAGAGAGGTCGGCGATGTGCCTTCATTCGAGTCGGAAGACCGCCTGCTGGCGGACACTAGCGGTAATTGCGCAGGGATACCTGAGTTGCTCGCCGAGTCGACGCGAGAAGCCCGCTTCGGGGAATTCCTCAACAACATGGAGATCGCGATTTTCGATGACCCGACCGAGCCGACCGCTCTCGCAAGTCTGCAATCCACCTCAGATGGCGGCAGGGAGCTGCAATTCCTGCACAGGACTGAGGGATTCCGGGTGCTGCATCGCGTGCCGCTGCCGGTACACTATAGAGACACTTCTCCTCTAGCAGCCACTGAACGCCGGGTGTACTCGATGCCAAAGCAAGGAGAGATAGTGCGGCACGATCTGGCGAGTGGAAGGAAATTGGAAGCACTTCGACCGGCGCTGCCGGCGACTACCCCGCCCTCGCAGCCTGGCGCCGTGGTTGGCAGCGCCGGACCGCTCGTCGTGTATTCTGCGAGTTATGCGAGCCAGGATACGCGCTTTTGGATCTTCGATGAGCGAAACGAGAGCATCCGGGTTTGGAAACCTCCGCAAGATGCCGTAGACATCTCCTTCCTTGACGGTGATGATCAAGGCCGGTGCCTGTTATTCGCCATGGCGGTCGGTGACCCCGAGGCTGACAGAGCCTTCCACAAGGAGGCTTCGCTCCGGGCTATGGCGGCAATGAACCGGGCATTCGCTTCCGCGGCTGAGGAGACGCAGAATCCGCCGCCCGAAGATGAGCCGCTCGAACGGCCGCCACGCCAACCTGGCGTCGCTGTCGTTGACGTCGAGACCGGCTCGATACACTGGATCGCCATCCCAGATCCGATCAAAACAACCTGCTGGGATGCCGAGAAGCAGATGTGGTTGGTACAGACTGCTCATGAGAGGGATGAGTTCAACCCGGATCACTCCCGACTCGTGCGACAAGTTGTCGAACTGAACGTCTATGCGGTCTCGCTCGATGGCAGCAACGAACCTGTGTTCAAGCAAGAGGTAGAATCCGCGATCGACGAACGCGTAACCGTTCACACCTCGGCATCGGACGGCCGCAAGTGGACCAGCGGAAAAATCTTCCAACCGCGTTTCGTATTATCCCGCGCACAACCAGGACGGCTGGCGTTCGCTAGCCTAACCAAAATCGGCATGGCCAGCGTGTACACCGGCGAGATCTGCTGGAGCAGTGAGAACCCCCTTTGCTACTACTACGGTGTCCCCGAAACGATCGTACCCTACCCCGATGGTCGGCTCTGGGTGACCGTGGGCAGCGCGGGGGCTGCGTTGGTCGACGCGGAAGGCCACGTTGAAGCTACAGATGTCGCCTCGAGCTATCACGAGCCCGTCGTCACATCAAAAGCGATCCTGTTCAGGAATTGCGGAATCTGGCAACCGTTGACGAAGTGAGAGCAATCAGCCGAGCAATGCGCAGTATAGGGGAGGCGCCCATGCCGTTCTCATTCAGCCGGCAGACAGGGATCTCCTGCGGAGCGGATGTCAGAGCAGGCGCCTCCCCAAGCGATAGGTTGATGTGGGTGGCCACCCGATCGTCCCCTCCCATCGAGGGGCACCCAACTGGACTACTGGGACCGTGGCAACAGCCCGGTCCCAGTATCACAACACATGGAGGATACCTATGGAATCCCGAGTTCATCTGTCGCGTCGTGTTTGGCTCGCAGCAGGTCTCGTTGTTGTGATTTGCCTGCTCATTGCCTGGCTGTCGGCCGGCAGCGGTCGCGCGGCTAGCACCGGTGTGGCATTGGCAGCGCCTGAGGGAGCGGCAGCGCTCCGAGGCGAATGTGATTTCTCGTTCGAGGGCTCGAACCAGCGGTGGATTCCGCAGCCTGACAATGCAGATGGGAACCAGCTTATCTGGGCTACCCCAGTGCCTGCACATCCGTATAGCGGTCAATACTCGCTGCAGATCGACTTCGAAGGCGCCAAGGGTGCAGTCGGATTGGATTCTCCGCCGGCCGACTATTGCACGTCTGCTGTCGTGCGCGGCTACGTCTATGCCGATAGCAGCGCAGCATCCGACGTCTGGATCCAGTTCTATTTGCTGGACGGGAGCCCAGAGTGGGCGTGGCGAGACTCAGGGCCTGGGACGCTGTTGCTACCAGGGCAGTGGGTGCTGCTCCAGTGGGATCTGAGTCAATATGCAGGTGACATCGTATGCCCGCTGCATCGCTTGGGACTTCAGTTCGGTCACGGCGGCGGCCATGATACCTTTTACTTGGACTGCGTCGGCTTCGGCCCAGTGCCTACCGAGACACTGACGCCGACCGCAACGACCACTCAAACACCAAGTTCTACGCCGACCACAACGCCGATGGCCAGCGCGACCGCGACGCTCACGCCCTCGGCAACCCCAACGCCTTCGTCAACAGCCACGCGGACGCCCTCCGCGACACCCAGCCCCACACCAAGTCCAGCACCAACGGCGACGCGGATACCTTCGGCGACACCGTCGCTGACAGCAACCAGCACGCCGACGGCAAAGGCCACAAGGACACCGACGCGGACAGCTACGGCAACCACAGTGCCCGAACCAGAACCCAACCATGTCTTCCTGGGTGCGTTCCTGCCGGATATTGCGACGAGTTCCGATCTCGACCGGAATTCCGGCAAACATCACGGCATTCAGATGGGGTATTTTGCCTTCGCCTACGATGGTGTTGAAACCGTCTTTCCCGAAGAGTGGGCGCGGACCGCCCTGCGGAATCGCTCGACGCCGATGATCTCTCTTGAGCCCTGGGATCCGTTCCACCCGGACCAGATCACCCTTGCTCAGATCGTGGCCGGGCAGTGGGATGGCTACCTGACGAGCTTTGCTCAGGCAGCGAGAGACTTCCACTACCCGATATACGTGAGGTTCGCACATGAGGCCAATGGAAACTGGTACCCATGGAGCGGTGCCCCGGCCATGTATCAGGCTGCCTGGGCCCACGTCATCGTACTCTTCTCGCAAGTCGGCGCCAACAATGTCCACTGGGTCTGGTCCATCAACGCGGAGAGCGTGCCAGCCGACAACCACTACAGCCAGTACTACCCGGGCGACAACACGGTAGACGTGATCGGCGTAGATGGGTACAACTGGGGCGACAAGGCGTCTTGGACGCCACCACCGGCCTGCAAGAGCTTCACCGAGATCTTTGACAGCGCGCTGACCGATTTGGCACAACGCTATCCCGGCAAACCGTTGATGATCAGCGAGTTCGCAGCGGCATGCGACAACGGCTGCGACAAGGGTACCTGGATCAGCGATTCCTTCCAGGCCGTCAAACGCTATCCGGCGGTCATGGCAATGATCTGGTTCTCAGAAGCGAAGTATGAGGGCTCGACTTGGGTGGACTGGCGTCCCTGGTGCGCCCCCCCAAGCGACGTGACGTCGCCGGGGATCTGTCAAGAGTGTCTCAGGGCCTATCAGAGCGGGGTGGCCGATCCGTACTTCCGAGCCGATGCGCCTCTCAGCCTACCGCGCAGTTGGGTGTTTCTACCGTTGGTCCTACGGCCTCCCAAGCCCAGTGCGACGCCGACCCCTACTGCCACAGCAACTGCGGCCCCGACGCAGACGCCATCCCCCAGTCCATCGCCGACGCCGGCAGTGATCGAGGACTTCGAACACGACCTAGCAGATTGGTCGAATCCGTACAACGACCTTGATATGTTCAGGCTCACAAATGATGCTTGTGAGGGGCAGTGGGCTCTTCAGATTGGCGGTGCTGATCAAGCTAACTCCTGGGTGGGAGCGGCTGTGCTTTTCCGTTGGGGCAACCGGCTCCAGGACTGGCGCGGGAAGCAAGCCCTGGCCTTCTGTATCAAGCGTGGCGAGACGCGGCGTGGTGGGAGGCCGTCGCTGACGGTCATGATCGAAGACAAGAACGGCTACAGCCTCGTGCTCCATCGCGAGAGCGATCAGTACCTGGACTGGCCTGGGGGCGGCTGGCGGACTATCATTGGCAACGATGACTGGTTTGAGGTTACTTTGCCGCTGCGTGGGGAGAGCGGCTTTGATTGGTTTCATGTGTCGAGCCTTCGGATCGAGGTGCGCCGCACATATGGTTCTGGCGGCTGGGAAGCCAATCCAGATGATGTGTACATTGACACGATACAGTTGCGCTGACATGCAGTGACTTTGGAGCGAAGCGCAGGCTGTTCGCTGACGGCAGCAGCCTGGGCGTCCTGCAACAGCCCGAGTTACCTCGTGATCAACAAGGATCTGCTCGCATTGAGGTGGACTGCTTCCGACATCATGACAGAGTAGACCCCCATGAGTAGTTGGAGAGCCGCCAGATTGCTCTGGTAGGAGGCCTGGCGGCTTTCTCCACGGCGAGGATGATGTTCCATCCATACCCGACTCTTCCCCGGGGCCATCTGGCGCCGGCACTCCTCAGCACGCAGCATAATCACAAATACCTCAAGGTTGCGTCGGGGCGGCCGATACCCCTTGAAGCAATGGGCCAGTTCGAGGTGCCCGTCCAGGTGGGGTCGGACATCTGTGTCCGAGTGTGCAATGGCCAATCGATCGGCGCCAAAGAGCCGTCGAGCGCGCTAGCGGGATGGGGATGCTCCGCTTCCGCGTTCGAGGGCGGGCGAGTCCACCGCGTCTAGGGTGTGTTTGCAAATCAAAGCCACAGGATAGTGGCAGCGACGAGCCACATGGCTCGGTAGTTCTCGGCCCGTTTCTCGTACCGGGTGGCCAGGTGCCGGAACTGTTTCATCCGGTTGAACAAGCGCTCAACGCGATTGCGTTGCTTGTAGAGCGTGCGGTCGAACGGGCCGCGATGGCGCCCATTGCGCCGGTGCGGGATAGTGATACGGATGCCACGCCGCCGTGCAAAGGCGCGAATCTTGCGACTACTGTAGCCCTTGTCACCCGCAATGCGCTGGGGCCGCAGCTTGGGTCGGCCTGGGCCAGGGCGTTTGACGGTCCCTTGGCTGAGCAGCGTCTCGAACATCGTTGCATCGTGCTGCTGCCCAGGCGTCAGGGCCAGCGTCAGCAATTTCCCGTGGCCCTCGGCGCGGACATGCACTTTGGTGCTGAAACCGTCGCGGCCGCGGCCTAAAGCTTCGGTTTGGGGGTCCCCCCCTTTGCACCAGCGGCGTGCTGATGCGCCCGCACGATGGTGCTATCGACAAAGTGGAGGGTCCAATCGATCTCGCCTGCCGCATCGGCGTGCTGCTGGACAGTGGCGAACAGGCGGTCCCACAGTCCCGCCTTCCGCCAGCGGTAGAAGCGACTGGCCACGGTCTGCCAGACGCCGTAGCGCTCCGGCAAGTCTCGCCAGGGCGCCCCGGTGCGCAGGATCCATAGGATGCCGTTCACGATCCGCCGGTGTTCGCCGGCAGGCCGCCCCCGGGGCGGTTTCTGGGGTGGGAGGAGCGGGGCCAACTGCTCCCACTGTTCATTTGTCAGGTCGCCTCGGTGTATCATGCAACCGAGTTCACGCATCCTGGCGCATTTTGCAAACACGGCCATCCGAGTGGCAAGGCGGGCTACCTTTGGTCAACGCCGGAGATGGTCTCCATTGGAGCGACAAGCGCGTGGTGGCGTTAATCAATGTGATGGCGCGCGAGGTTGCGGGTCAGCGCGGCGCTGGCACTCAGGGTCGGCGAAGTTGCTCGTGTGAGGGGCAAGGGGCTGAAGTCGCGTGCTGGCGCCATCGATAGAGGCCGGAGAGACCTTGAAAGTTGACCTCCAGATGCGGCCGGAGGTCGCAGGCAATCTGTGTTTTTTTCGGCCGCACCCGGCGCGCACTCGATCCCCGCGCTGTGGAGCGGACTGGATCTGAGGCCGCGCAACGAGCGGACATCACATTGGTGGTTAACTCCTCACACGCTGCGCGATAGCGTCGCGCGGTACTTCCTGGCGAAGCATCCGGGTGATATCGCTATGCTGGCGACGATCCTGGGGCATGCCAACATCAGCACGACATACTTCGCCAGCGCTGATTCTCCGCAGCGGATTCACCTGCCTCTGTTGCTACCCAACAGGATAAGCTCGTAGCGTCCGCTCCCAACAACATATGATTTGCCGATATGCAGCCATTGCCCCAGCCAGAGAGCCGGGAGGAGAGATCGCAGGTCCGTTCCTCCGTACCATGCCTGTCCAATTAAGCCTTCCACATCCTGTTCGCCGGAGCGCTGGGAGTAGCGGCTGAAGCCGGCCCAGCGCGTCTCGTCATGTTCCAGGTGCACAGTGTCTGCCAGGTCAAGTAAAGGGCCATAAGCCGCGTGCGGCCACTCGCCAGCACCGTGCACCAGGCTCAAGATGCGCAGGCGTCGCACCAGGGCGCGTAGCACAGCGCCCAGTTCCGGGCGTTCCACCCACCGTCCTTGTTCCTTGATTTTGAGCGGACTGAGATAGCGCAGGCTGATCGCACGTACTGGCTGCGCCAGGCTCTCTACCAGCCTGTTGGCCTGCGCAATGGTGAACCTGATATCCTCAAGCCGGAAGTTGCGCCAGGTCAGAACTGCTCCGTCAGCCAGCTCCTGCTCTGCAGCGAGTTGCACTTCTCCTTCCGGCAGCTGAGCCGTGACCTGGCGAACCTGGCTGCGCAACCGCATGCGGCCCATCCCTCGCTCGGCCCCTTGCTGGACGGCAGCTACAATGGCCGGGACCTGGCGCAGGGCCAGCTCGCCTGCCAGGGTAAGCTCGAAATGCCATTGAGTGCCAGCAGTGAACGCGCGCCGCCGGTCCTGATCATCCCAGAGTGCGTAGGCCGAAGGCGGTGTGTCACCGATCAGTCGCTGCATCGGCAGCGGCCAGGTGGGGTCAAGCGGAGGTTCAATCAGCCGGCCGAAGAGGCAGACGTCGGGGCGGCAACAGCCATTACGGCAGCGTTCTGGCATGGTGCACCAGTATTCGCTCAGCCACCACAGCAGGGCCATGCGCAGCAGATCGCCTTTGTAGGCCGGCACCTCAGCATCTTCCGTGGCTGTCAGATCGAAACGCAAGCGGGCAATGGGCAAGGCTTCAAGCATCGTGTCTCTCTCAGTTCCCTCACAGGTGGGCATCCTCGTGACAACCGGCGGATAGATTATAGCACACACAAGACCTTTCACGTTGCGTGGCTCATGGATTTGCGTCTCATTCTCGCAGTTGGGCAGCCTCTTGTTAGGGGCGGAAAGGCTACTCTGTGGGAGTTCAAGCAGAAAGTCTCAATACCCTCGCAGTTGGGCAGCCTCTTGTTAGGGTGATCTGCAGTATCCAAGGGGTCACCTGCCAGCGTCTCAATACCCTCGCAGTTGGGCAGCCTCTTGTTAGTGCAAAGATAGGCTACATTCAAAACCAAACCCCAGAGTGGTCTCAATACCCTCGCAGTTGGGCAGCCTCTTGTTAGGGGCGGCTCGACGACCTGGACCGAGACGACTGTTCGTCTCAATACCCTCGCAGTTGGGCAGCCTCTTGTTAGGTGTTTGGATCCAGCCCCAGCTACGCAACCCACCGGTCTCAATACCCTCGCAGTTGGGCAGCCTCTTGTTAGTTCCCTATTAGGAGGAAGGGAAATAAAAAAGCGAGGAATGGTCTCAATACCCTCGCAGTTGGGCAGCCTCTTGTTAGTGGCACGTGAAGCCGGTTGAGAAGCTGATGATCTGGTCTCAATACCCTCGCAGTTGGGCAGCCTCTTGTTAGTGAGGCGTGTGGAATTCAGGTCGGGTTCCGGAGTGTCTCAATACCCTCGCAGTTGGGCAGCCTCTTGTTAGGTGTTTACACCGATTGGTACGCTGGTCAGGATTTTGTCTCAATACCCTCGCAGTTGGGCAGCCTCTTGTTAGCTTGGCAACGGGTTCATGGCATCGCCTACAAGATGGTCTCAATACCCTCGCAGTTGGGCAGCCTCTTGTTAGGGGGAACGATTGGTTGTTTTGAGGGCGGGAAAAAGGTCTCAATACCCTCGCAGTTGGGCAGCCTCTTGTTAGAAGTCAACAGCTCATGATCGGCCGCGCTTCTTCATGTCTCAATACCCTCGCAGTTGGGCAGCCTCTTGTTAGGCCGGCCGATTACCACGCCCTCAAGGCGTTGGACTCGGTCTCAATACCCTCGCAGTTGGGCAGCCTCTTGTTAGTACGGACCGGCACAGCGCCGACCACCCGCTGCCGCAAGTCTCAATACCCTCGCAGTTGGGCAGCCTCTTGTTAGATCGAGCGGATCCTTGACCAGAAAGATCAGGCGAAAGTCTCAATACCCTCGCAGTTGGGCAGCCTCTTGTTAGCCGGCGGAAGCCAAGGGCAAGGACGAGAAGGAACCCCGTCTCAATACCCTCGCAGTTGGGCAGCCTCTTGTTAGTCGGCTGAGGTTGATCTCGTCGTCCTTATGGATAACTCGTCTCAATACCCTCGCAGTTGGGCAGCCTCTTGTTAGGGCAATGCTGGCCGTCCCGAGGAGAACGATCACGATGTCTCAATACCCTCGCAGTTGGGCAGCCTCTTGTTAGGACAAACAACTCTGGGTCGAGGGAGGATAAGATGTCGTCTCAATACCCTCGCAGTTGGGCAGCCTCTTGTTAGCTGCGTCACAACATCCACGGCACCCTCTACAAGGGGTCTCAATACCCTCGCAGTTGGGCAGCCTCTTGTTAGCTGGAACGAGTGCTGTTTCTGAGGCTACGGACCCCGTCTCAATACCCTCGCAGTTGGGCAGCCTCTTGTTAGCAGGAAGTGCCGGCCTCGATCACAGGCAAGATTGGTCTCAATACCCTCGCAGTTGGGCAGCCTCTTGTTAGGAGAGGAGACTCTAATGACTACGCAAGATAATCCCGTCTCAATACCCTCGCAGTTGGGCAGCCTCTTGTTAGCCTCGATCGAGTGCTGGGACACCCCTGAGTTTTTAGTCTCAATACCCTCGCAGTTGGGCAGCCTCTTGTTAGCGGCCAACATCGAGATCAGCGCGGGTGACGGCACCGTCTCAATACCCTCGCAGTTGGGCAGCCTCTTGTTAGTGTGGAGTTCGATGTTTCAGGCTGTGAGGTTATCGTCTCAATACCCTCGCAGTTGGGCAGCCTCTTGTTAGGGGATACGGAATCCTCAACCGCGTCACCGCGTCGTCTCAATACCCTCGCAGTTGGGCAGCCTCTTGTTAGGCGCGGAAGATGTCTCACCCACGCCGACTGGTGTGGTCTCAATACCCTCGCAGTTGGGCAGCCTCTTGTTAGCCCCTCGTGTTGCCTGACGGTTGTGAGGTCTGGATTTGTCTCAATACCCTCGCAGTTGGGCAGCCTCTTGTTAGCCAGCGCGCACGCACATCGTTGCGACAGTTTATAAGTCTCAATACCCTCGCAGTTGGGCAGCCTCTTGTTAGCATCGGACCCGTTTCCGTTCACGGTCAACGGTGTGGGTCTCAATACCCTCGCAGTTGGGCAGCCTCTTGTTAGTCGTAGACAGGCCGGAGGTGGTGCGGTAGCAAGTAGGTCTCAATACCCTCGCAGTTGGGCAGCCTCTTGTTAGGCGTCCATGGCCCCCAGGCTCGCTGAAGCGAAGATGGTCTCAATACCCTCGCAGTTGGGCAGCCTCTTGTTAGCGTTGTTCCAAACACTCACATCTACAGGAGGGTTTCGTCTCAATACCCTCGCAGAGGGTTAGACCAGTCAAAGGACTCGTTACGTTTTGCGTAACCAGTGCGTAACCAGTGACGACGATCCTTGCGCCAAGCGTAACCAGTGCAATGACTGGTTACGCTCAACCGTAACCAGTCAAGCCAGCTCAACTGCTAACCGTAATCAGTCCGCCGGCTGGCGCCGCTGCCTGTCAGGCCCCTTCCTGTGCGCTAAAATAGACGTGTCGCATCCGTTTTCAGTGCTCAGGAGAGAAGACCATGACAGGCTTTTCCATTGTACCGCGCTTTGCTGCGTTCCCCAACCCATTGCGCACGCTCGGCCACCCCGTCTTGCCGGCCAATCACGCCGACTTGCACACCCTGTGGACGCAAGCCAGCACCCTGCCGGCGCCGCTCATGCAATCTGCGCCAACGCGGCGCTATCTGGAGCTATTAGGCCCCCTCCACTGGGCGCAGTTCCCGGAACGTAACTTGCAGCGCAACTGGGGCCAGACCACCACCCCTTATGCCGCCTTTGCCGCCGCGTGCCTCGTCAAGCTGGCCGAGGCCCACCGTTCGATGGGCGACCTGCGCACCTTCCTGGTCGACCACCCGCCGCTGATCTGGTTGTTGGGCTTCCCCCTCGTGCGCGCCCCGCAGCTGCCTTACGGTTTTGATGCCCAGGCCAGCCTGCCCACCGAACGCCACTTCACGCGCTTGCTGCGCACCCTGCCCAACGCCGCCTTGCAGTTCCTGCTGGCCGATAGTGTGCGCCTGATCCTGGCCGAACTGACGGCCCAGGCGCTGCCGCCGCCGCAATGTATCGCCCTCGATACCAAGCACATCATTGCCTGGGTCAAAGAGAACAACCCCAAGCAGTACGTCGCCGACCGCTTCGCCAAAGAGCAGCAGCCCAAGGGGGATCGCGACTGCCGCTTAGGCTGCAAACGCCGCCACAATCGCCGCACCAGCCCGCCCGACCAGCCGGCAACGCCCACCACCAATCCGCTCCCGGCCGCCCAGGTCAAGGTGGGCGAGTTCTACTGGGGCTATGGCTCCGGCGTCGTCGCCGTCAAAGTGCCGCAGCTCGGCGAGTTCGTCTTGGCAGAACTCACCCAGCCCTTCGATCAGGCCGATATCAGCTACTTCTTCCCCCTGATGACCCAGGTCGAGCAGCGCCTCGGCTACCGACCCCGTAACGCCACGTGCGATGCCGCCTTTGACGCCTGGTATATCTACGCCTATTTTCACCGGGCTGACGATCCGACGGCCTTCGCGGCGATCGCCTTCAGCGAGAAAGGCGGCTACAAGGCTGGCCAACGTCAATTCGATCCCCACGGGTTGCCGTTGTGCGCCGCCGGCCTGGCCATGCCGCTCAAGTTCACCTTCACCGACCGCACCTCCTGCAGCGTCGAGCACGAACGCGGCAAGTACGTCTGTCCGTAGCGCTGCCCAGTGAAAACGAGCGATACCTGTCCGGTCAACCACAAAACCTGGACCAAAGGCGGCTGCACCGCCATGATGCCCACCAGCGTCGGCGCCCGCCTGCGTTACACGCTCGACCGGGATAGTGCAGCCTACAAACAAGTCTACCACCAGCGCACCGCCGTCGAACGCATCAACAGCCAGGCCGTCGCCCTCGGCATCGAACGGCCGCACATCCGCAACGGCGCCGCCATCGCCAACCTCAACACCCTGATCTACATCCTCATCAACCTGCGCTTCCTGCAGCGCCTCCGCCAGAAAGCATCCAGCAACGCCTAACCTTAACGGCGCACGCCCTCACCACCCAGCGTAACCAGTCAAATCACTGGTTACGCTTTTTTGTGGCCCAAGCGTAACCAGTCCTGACTGGTCTAACCCTCCTCGCAGTTGGGCAGCCTCTTGTTAGGAAAAAGCAGAAGCCGATCTGGCGACTTGCGTAGCAAGTCTCAATACCCTCGCAGTTGGGCAGCCTCTTGTTAGGATCGCGCAGGATGCTGAGAAAGAGGCCCTCAGTCGTCTCAATACCCTCGCAGTTGGGCAGCCTCTTGTTAGTGCTGGAATGTTGGCTCAACCTTCCCCGAGGAGTGGTCTCAATACCCTCGCAGTTGGGCAGCCTCTTGTTAGACTCCCCTCAACCCGCAGCCTGCGATAAGCAGGTGGTCTCAATACCCTCGCAGTTGGGCAGCCTCTTGTTAGGTTACCTAACCGTAACTTCATATCCCATTACGTTTGTCTCAATACCCTCGCAGTTGGGCAGCCTCTTGTTAGTCAGCCGCCCGCCCGTCTCGCGCGCCGCGGCTTCCAAGTCTCAATACCCTCGCAGTTGGGCAGCCTCTTGTTAGCCTCCCGGCGCGAGCAAATCCGGGCTGATGATTGGGAGTCTCAATACCCTCGCAGTTGGGCAGCCTCTTGTTAGGTTCCCGCTGGTGCCGACGGTGAATGGCGTGGATGGTCTCAATACCCTCGCAGTTGGGCAGCCTCTTGTTAGTGGACAGATGTCCTGTTTATGCGGACGCTGAACATGGGTCTCAATACCCTCGCAGTTGGGCAGCCTCTTGTTAGGCCCGTAGCCCAGCCGCCTCAGCCGGCGACAGGAAGTCTCAATACCCTCGCAGTTGGGCAGCCTCTTGTTAGTCGAGTCAATCGCGAGCTGGAGCGCGGCGGATATCGTCTCAATACCCTCGCAGTTGGGCAGCCTCTTGTTAGGCTTCCCAAGGTCACGAGTGGCTCCACTGAGTACGGTCTCAATACCCTCGCAGTTGGGCAGCCTCTTGTTAGAAGGGCAACGACGCAGTGGAAATGCGGGCTGCGACGTCTCAATACCCTCGCAGTTGGGCAGCCTCTTGTTAGCAAGCCCAACACAGCGGCAACCTACATCCCCCCCCGTCTCAATACCCTCGCAGTTGGGCAGCCTCTTGTTAGGAAGCAGTCTGAGGTTCCGGTTGCCGGCCCCACCTTGTCTCAATACCCTCGCAGTTGGGCAGCCTCTTGTTAGTTCAAGTATGCCTATGCCATGCAGAAGCGCAATGTGTCTCAATACCCTCGCAGTTGGGCAGCCTCTTGTTAGCTGCCGCTCCCCCAAGGGGGTGGCTGTCAACCCGCTGGTCTCAATACCCTCGCAGTTGGGCAGCCTCTTGTTAGACAAAACTACCGGTTCCGAATTTATCGGGATCGTGTCTCAATACCCTCGCAGTTGGGCAGCCTCTTGTTAGTTCCGCCTGGACATGGTTCACGCGTCAGCCCATAT
>CAYYTK010000005.1:170198-187265 GCA_964474695.1 uncultured Anaerolineales bacterium | reverse complement strand
AAGTCGCCAAATTGGACTCAAGGAACCGGAATGCAGCCCGTGTCGGGTACCAAGGACCATTGTCTGGAAGATTTCCTCAGTTTGCCACCTCCTTGACACAGAACTGGGAGCGGTACCAGCGACCGCCAAAAAAGAGAGGAGCGGTGGTCGGTGGGTGTTCACGCTCCTTCACCGCTGCTTCGGATTTCTGCGCCTTGTTCGGCGCCTGGGGCGCCGGCCCGGCGCGCGGCCAACGAGCGCGCAATCGGATCAGGGTGAAACCCCCGTTCGCGCATGACTTGCAGCACGCGCTCACGTACTTCGAGGCGAACACCGGGATGCTGGTTCAGCACACGTGACGCCGTAGAGCGTGAAACGCCTGCCAGTTCAGCAATTTGCTTCAAGGTGAGTGTCATCGTGGTCCTCAGGCGCGACCTTGGGATCGGTCCCACAACTTGCACAGTAGTATAGAGGGTGCGAAGAAGTCAGGCTTGCCCAAAAGCGCACGATGCGCGTACTTTTCCGAGAAGATGTTGGGGGTGACGGAAGTAGGGGCGGGTTTGGCGTGGTTAAGGCCGAATTGCCGAGAAAGGATTGAATGTCGCGACGATGAGCTTGCCCCGGATGCGGAGAAACCCGCCCCTAACCGCGGCGGTAGGCGTCGGGGGTCATGCCGGTCTCGCGGCGGAAGACGCGGCTGAAGTAGCTGCTGCCGGAAAAGCCGACATCAAAGGCGATTTCCGTGATGCTCTTGTGGGTGTTCTTGAGGAGCTGTCGGGCCTGCTGGACACGATAGCGGTTGAGGTAAGCCACCGGTGTCAGGCCCAGTTCTTTGCGGAAACAACTGGTGAGGTAATCATCGCTCAGGCCGACATGATCCGCGACCTCCTGCCGGGAGAGCGGTTCGGCGTAATGCTCGTGCATGTAGGCCATTGCCTGGCGCACCAGCCGCTGCGCCTCACCGCTCAGGCCGCGTTTACGCGCCAGCGCGGCATCCAGATGTTGCAGCGTCTCTTCCAGGCTGAAGATGCCCTTGCTCAACACGCGCGTCACGCCCTGGTTCAATCGGGCCATCTCCGCCTCGGTCAGCGTCTGGCCGGTCACGACGATGACGGGGATGTCGCGCGTGGCCGCGCGCTCACGCATCGCCTCCAACACCGCGAACCCGTCCATCTCAGGCATCATCAGATCGAGCAGCACCAGGTCCACCCGCTGGCTCTGAAGCATCGCCAGCGCCTCCAGGCCGTTATGTGCCTTGAGCACACGGTGGGTGGCCGAACGCATCTGCAAGATGCGCGCGTGCATCTCCAGCGTCTCCGGGTCATCGTCCACCACCAGGAACGCGGCCTGGGCATGCGCGCCGGCAGAGGCCGCATCTGCAACCAGCCAACGCTGATCCAGCGCGCGCGTCAGTTCGGCCAGCTCGATAGGTTTGGTAAGATAGTCAAGTTCCAGCACCGCCCCGCTATCCTGCGAAAGCGCATAGAAGAGCACCGGCACCGCCTGCGTGGCCGGATCGGCCTTGAGCATCTTCAGCACATTCCAGGCCTGCTGCGACGCCTCGGTCACGTCCGCCACCACCGCGGCCGGCGGCGCGGCCACGAGTTGAGCTTGCCAGCTCGCGGGCTGTTCCATCAGCGCCACCTGCACCGTGAACCCGCGCTGCTGCAGGTGCAGGCGCAGGCGTTCGTGTATGCCCGGCGAACTGGTGAGCACCAGGACTCTCGCCGCGGCCTCTGCCGCGCCAAAAGCTGCGGCGTCCCGGTCAGGCGTCTGCGCGGCCGGCGGTTCCACGGTCGGCAGGGTAAAATAGAAAGTCGAGCCGGCGCCTTCCTGGCCGGTCGAACTCACCCCAATCGTGCCGCCGTGCAGTTCAATCAGGCGCCGGCAGATCGCCAGCCCCAACCCCAGGCCGCCGTAGCCGCGCGTGACGCTCCGTTCCGACCGGTGAAAGTCAGCGAAGATCGTGCCCTGTTCCTCCGCTGGGATGCCCAATCCCGTGTCGCGCACGCTGACGGTGACAGACTCGGGGCCGGCCTCCACAGTCAGATTGACTTCACCGCGCGCGGTGAACTTGATCGCGTTGCTGATGAGATTCAGCACCACCTGCGACAGGCGCGTGCGGTCGCCCCACACCCACGGCCCTGCCGCAGGCAGGACGGCGCGCCAGGCCAGGCCTTTGTCCGTTGCCAACCGGCGGCCGGTTTCCGCCAGTGGCCGCAAAACCTGCCCCAGATCCACGATCTGGTGGATCAGCCGCAACTGCCCCGCGTCGCTGCTGGCAAGATCGAGCACGTCGCTGATCAGCCGGCCGAGATGCTGGGCGTTGGTGTTGATCTGCTCGACATCTTTGCGCGCCGTGGGAGGCAGCGGCGTATCGCCGCGATCGCTATCGCGCAGCAGGATCTCGCCGAGGCCGACGATCAGGTTCAGCGGTGTGCGCAGCTCGTGGCTGACGGTGGAAAGGAAGCGACTCTTCATATGGTTCGCTTCCTCGGCCAGACGACGGCCCTCAGTGGCTTCACGATACAACTGCGCGGTGTTCAGTGCGCCGGCAACCTGTTGCGCGATCGCGCCGTAGAGTTCCAGGAGTGTGGTATCGAACACCACGTATCCCAACTGGCCGCGCGGGTTGACCAGCGGCAGCAATGCCTGGCTGAAAGGGCGATCATCCGGGCGCAGGCTGGCGGGCGGATAGTCGCGAGTGCGGAAGCGCTGCGCCATGTATCGCAAGCCGGTGGATTGATCCCCGGCCATCTCCCCGGCAATCACCGTGCGTAGGGAGCTCCACGCCACCGGATCCTCGCCTTCGGCCTCGAAAAGCGCCACCGCGGCCGTCTGGATGCCCATTTCGGGCAGGTGCTGCGCCAGAATCTCATAGATCTGCGTCTCATCGAGCGCGTTGAGCAAACGCGCGGTCAGCAGGCCCATTCGGCCGGCCATCCAGCTTTGATCCACAACGGACTGCTGGCGTTGCCGCAGCGCAGCCGCGCTGATGCTCACGCGCACCTGATCCAGCAGTTCGAAGGCCAGATCGCGCGTGGCGGGCTGGTCCCAGGTGGCAAACAATGCCGGCAGCTCGCTGCCCAGCAGCGAAACCGCTATGTGCCAGACAGAGACGTCATCGCTCTCCGACGCCGTCTCGCGGAGCAAGCCATCCGACATCTGCGAAAGGTTCAGCCGGTCGCGCTGCTCCACACCCGCAACCACGGCAGCGATGAGACGTTGGCTGCGTTCATGCACTTTGTCAAAGTTTGAACTTTGAGTCTCACCCAGGATCGCCTCAGCCATTGCCTGCGCCAGGCGCGCCTGCCGGTCCGCCGATCCGACCCCCTCGGCCGCGCGCGCCGGTGCTGCGAACGGAAGAGAGCGCTGCGTACCGAGAGAGCGTAGTCCGCAGCCGCAAGACTCACGCAGCGCGAGGCGCGTGGCGACCTTCACCGGCTCCGCCGGTTCGACGCCTTCGCGTATCTGTTGGAGGAGCAGCGCCACCGCACGATAGCCGATCTTGTGGAGGGGTAAATGCACGCTGGTCAAGGCCGGCTCTTGCACAGCGCATTCCGGCCGGTCATCGAAGCCGATGATGGCGACATCTTGCGGGACCTTCAGGCCGGCCTCGCCCAGCGCCTGCAAGGCGCCGAAAGCCGATTCGTCGTTGCTCGCCAGGACCGCGGTAAACGCTGCGCCGGAGCCGATGATCTGTCGCATCGCCGCGTAGCCCACGTCGTAGACGTGCTGGCCGTAGGCCACCAGCCGCGCATCGGAGAACAGCCCGTATTGTTCCAGCGCGGCACGGTAGGCTGCCAGTCGGGCGCCCGTGTCGCCTGCCAGGTCCTCCAGGCTGCCGGCAATGAACGCAATACGTTGATGGCCGTGCGCGACCAGGTGCTCCATCGCGGCCAGGATGCCCCCCGCGTTGTCAGCGACGATTGTCGGGCCTTCCTCCCCGGAGCCAATGAATTGCACCGGGAAAGCATGAGTGCCGCCGGCCTGGATGCCGCCGGCTCTCACCTGTTGAAGGTCACGCGAACGCGCCTCGGAATGCAAGGGATTGATCGCGATCAGGCCGTCGGTGTTCCACGGCCCGATCGGAACGAAGTCAGTTTCAGGAGAAGGGAAAGGCCAGGCGGGGCGCAAAGGATCACTGGAGGCCGCTGTTGGTCCCATGCCGCAGCCGAACAGCAGGTTGCAGTCCAGGTCGAGCGCGGCCTGGCGGATCCCGCGGAAGATCGGATTGAGATAACTGAGCGGCCGGGCCGTCCAGTAGATCTGCCAGCCGGCTAAGACCCCGATGGTCGGGCGGCTATGGCGAAGCACAGGTGACACAAGATACCTCAAGCCTGCCAGGCGTCGCGTGTGGTGCAAGTGATGGCGCTACAGACTGCGGATATTATACTCTATTCCAGCGCCCGCCCCTAATGTTGCAGGCAATGCGGAGCTCATGTCCGTGAGGTCATTATGCCGCTCGGCGCGTCCATGCGCGGCGCAGCAGCGGCCGCAGCTTCGGGCTGTCGCAGGACCGCCTTCACCATCAGCCGGCGCCTTCCGGCCGGAACCTCCCACTCGAAAGCATCGCCCGTCCGGTACCCCAGCATGGCGGTGCCCACGGGCGCCAGCACCGAGATTTGCATGCGCGTAATGTCCGCCTGGCCGGGAAAGACCAGCTTGCAGATCAGCTCCTCGCCGGTGTCCAGATCCACCAGCAGGGCCTCGGAATTCATCGTGATGACATCCCCGGGCACTGCCTGATCGGGCACCACCACGGCCCGGCCAAGCTCGGCCTCCAGATCCCTGAGCTCAGCCTTTCGGCGCAAGTCGCGCGGCGAAACGTCCTCAAGCAGCTTCTTGAGGAGATCCATATCACGCGTCGTGATCCATATCGTGCGTGTCGTGTCTTCTCGTCTCATCTCCACCTATCCTTCATTAGTAAACGTCCGCAACCCGGCATCTTGCGGCGCGCGACGGCGCCGTGCCAGGTTGCGGACGCGGCTCAAGCTGTTCTATCTTCGCCGAACTGCATGAAGCCAGCATGAAGCCGGCGTGACAATTCGGTGAACCCTCGGCCGCCGGCTCTCGGTATGCCCGATGTTCACTGAACTGTCATGCGCGTGTCATGGGGGGTTCATGGTCACAAAGTAGACTGATCCGGATTCATCATAGAGTGAGGTGAGACCGATGCCAGCCGGAAAAGAACCGCCCAAACTGACCGATCCGCGCTTCTGTATCAGGGAAGCGGACCGATTGGTGATCCCCATGACGGACGCTAACTGGAAACTGGTCCAGGATGAGACCGAGGAGCTGAATATCTTACAGGCTGCGATTGCGCACCTGGTGTACCTCGATACCGAGCAGGCCGAGTTTCAGGAGAAGGTCATGGCGATCGTCTTCACTGCCTATCTCATGGGGCGGACGGCTGACCAGCGGCTGTGCAAGCCGGATCCGGGGATCTTCCGGGAATTCATTGCGACGTTGGATCTATCGGGGCTGCCCGCGCCTGAGCGCGCGGCCTGAGCCAGGCGTGGGCTTGGCGAATGCCGGTGAGAAACCAAGGCGATCACCCTGCCTGAGACACCGGCAGGGTCACCGTGAATGTGGTTCCCACGCCCGGCTTGCTTTGCACGCGCACCTGGCCGCCGTGCGCTTCGGCTACCTGCTTAACGATAGGCAAGCCCAGGCCGGTGCTGCTCTCGTTGCGCGAGCGCGCCTGATCGACCCGGTAGTAACGCTCAAAGATGTGGGGAACATGCTCGGCCGGGATGCTGATCCCGGTGTCGGCCACGGCCAGTTCCACGACCCCTCCGTGATTGCGCAGACAGAGGCGCACGCTGCCGCCCGGATTGGTATAGCGGAGCGCGTTGTCGACCAGGTTCCAGAGCATCTGACTCAGGCGGTAGCGGTCGCCCAGCACGACCGCCGGCTCGTTGCACTCGAGGGCAAGCTGATGGCGCCCCGCATCCAGGGTGCAGGCCCGCTGCCAGACTTCGTCCACGACCTCGTTCAACGCCACCGGCGCCGAGTCCATGCGCTCGTGCGCGTCCTGCTCGGCCAGGAACAACAGATCCCCCACCAGGCGGGCCATGCGCTCGGCCTCTTCGCTTGCCTCGGCCGCGCTGGCCCGGCGATCTTCGGCCGGCAGGTCCATCTGCAGCAGGTCTAGGTTGCCGCGGATCACCATCAGCGGCCCACGCAGCTCGTGCGACGCATCGGCCAGGAACTGCCGCTGCCGGCGAACCGTCTGTTCCAGGCGTTCCAGCATCTCGTTGAGCGTGGACGCCAGCTCGTACAGCTCATCGCGGGCCGGCGACACGGCCACCCGTTCGCCGACATGGCCGGTAGCCGCGATCCGCTTGGCCACGCGCGTCACCTCGACGATCGGTCGGAGCGCTTCCGCCATCAGCCGCCGGCTGCAGGCCAGCGCAATCAGCATCGCGGCGAGAGCGGCAAGGCCCAGGAGCCCGGCGGCCTGCAACAGCGTCTCGCCGACCAGGCCCAGCCGCCAGCTCACCAGCACCAGCAGGGCGCCGATGAGAAGAGTGGCCAGGAACTGGAACAAGCTAAACCACAGCCCCAGGCGCAGCCGCGCGTTCAAGCGCCGGAAAACAGAAAATGGCATGGTCTACGCCTCAGGCATCCTCGCGCAGGCTGTAACCGATGCCGCGCACCGATTGGATCAGCCGCGGCTCTCCGGCCGCTTGCAGCTTGTCGCGCAGACGCATCACGTGGACGTCGATGACGTTGGAGCCGCCGAGGAAGTCGGAGCCCCAGACGCCATCGAAGATTTGGTCGCGCGAGAGCACCTGGCGCGGGTGGCGCAGGAAATACTCCAGCAGGTCGTACTCCTTGGTCGTCAGCTCAATCAGGCGTTCACCGCGGCGCACCTCACGTGTGAGCAAGTCCACCCGCAAATCGGCAAAGCTCAGGCTTTCCGCTTCCGCGGGCCGGGCGCGGCGGAGCAACGCCCGGATGCGCGCCAGCAATTCGTCAAACGCGAACGGCTTGACCAGGTAGTCATCCGCGCCGGCATCTAGGCCGGCCACCCGATCGGGGACGCGATCCTTGGCCGTCAGCATCAGGACGGGGAGGTTAGGCTCGCCGGCGCGCAGGCGCCGGCAGACCTCGAGGCCATCGATGCCGGGCAGCATGACGTCGAGCACCACCAGGTCCGGCAGGTGGACGCGCGCCATCGCCAGCGCCCGCTCCCCGTCAGGGGCCAGATCTACAGTGTAACCGGCAAAGGCCAGGCCGCGTCGCATAAGGCTGAGCACCTTCGCATCGTCATCGACAACCAGGATCCGTGGAGCAACCATAGCGCAGGGTTCCCTTCACATACTCTGTTTAGGGGATTATACCACTCGCGCCAACTCGCCCCAAAGAGGCGCGGGCCTGACCTGGCCTGGCTGACCCGCGAGCCAGGCCAGCGCATCTCAGCCTGACCAGTCCAGCACACCGCCTAGCCCTGCGGCATGGTTCACCGCGCTGTAGCACTCAGGGCAGAGCTTGCGCGTTGTGTCCACCCTCACCTTAGCCGGCAACTGCCGGCCACAAACACTCGTCCCCTCAATGAAGAAGTGATGCAGTGTCCCGATGGTTGCGCGCGCCCATTGGCCTTTCTGAGCCTCGGCCGGCGATAAGCGGCGCACGGCCTTTTCGCGCTTGTTACCTGTCTTCGCGTCACGTCGTTTGATCTCGAAATTCGCCATGATGACCTCCCGAGCATCTGGAATGATCTTGCCCGCAGGCGCGAAAACGCCCTGCCCAGGCAATCTGAGTTGTGAGCAGGGCGGATGCGCACGGGCCCAACAACGACGAACACCTTACCAGTCCCCGATGAACTGACAATGAACCGGGGATGACAAATCGGTGACTTTGCGCTCTCGCAAAAGAATCGCTGTTTTGGATGGCACGCCGTTGCTCGATATCAAGCCCTATGTGCCCAATTTCGGCAGCCATGCAGATGCACGCGCCGGATGGTACGACAGCCGGCCGGCTGATAAGGAGGGACGCTCATGAACGCTCCTCTTGAGCCAGTGAGATTCACTGATCGCGCAAGATATCTTCGCCAGATCTTCACAAACCTCCTGTAAGATTCAAGCGTAACGTTCGAGAGCGGATGCGCTCCCGGCGAGCATTAAGCGAACACAGGAGGATCACAATGTTCAAAAAGCTGTTCGTAATCGGCGCCCTGGCGCTGTTCACCCTGACCTCAACCGTCTTTGTCGCGGGTGCGGCTGGCGTAACCCCGACCGCCACCACCGCCGCGCAGGCGGTCGCGGCTCCGACTACCGTCAGCCCGGAAGAGGCGACCGCCTTGCAGTTCATGCGGGAAGAGGAGAAGCTAGCTCACGATGTGTACGTGGCGCTTTATGACAAGTGGGGCCTGCGGGTCTTCACCAACATCTCGCGCAGCGAGCAACAGCACACCGAGGCCGTGGCGACTCTGCTCGACCGCTACGATATCACCGATCCGGTCACCGGCAACGACATCGGTGAGTTCACCGATCCGGCGCTGCAAGCGCTGTACGATCAGTTGGTGGCGCAGGGCAGCCGTTCCGTGGTCGATGCCTTGAAAGCCGGCGCGGCGATCGAGGAGATCGACATCCTCGACCTGCAGGAGCGCCTGACCGAAACCGACAACGCCGCCATCGAACGGGTCTACAACAGCCTGCTGGCCGGTTCCGCGAACCATCTGCGGGCATTCGTCAGTAACCTGAAGGCGCAGACCGGCGAGACCTATGCACCGCAACACCTGAGCCAGGCAGGCTATGATGCCATCGTGGCCGCTTCAGGCAGTCAGGGGAACGGCGGCCGCTGGGGCGGTCAGCAGGGAGGCCGGCGGGGAGGCCGAACGAAATAACCAGAGCGCCTCGTGCTTGTCCGTCACGACCCGGCGGCGCGTATCCCGCCGGGTCGTGACTTTGCCATCACCTGAACTGCCCTCAGGCATTTGTCAACAAAACCCGCTTGACCGCGTCTTGCCAGCCGGCACAAAGCAGCATCCTCTGGGCATCGTCCATCGCAGGCTCGTAGCGCACCTGGGGCCGCGCGAGCGCTGCGATCTCTGCCTCTGAGTCCCATACGCCAACCGTCAGACCCGCCAGGTAGGCCGCGCCGAGCGCCGACACATCGCTGGCCAGGCTGCGCAGCACGGGCACGCCCAAGATGTCCGCCTGGAACTGCATCAGGGCCTGGTTACGGGTGGGCCCGCCGTCCACCAACAGCACCTGTAGAGGCGACCCGGCCTCGGCCTGCATCGTCTCAAAAACGTCGCGGATCTGGTAAGCGATCGATTCCTGCGTTGCCCGTGCCACGTGCGCCGCGCTCGAGCCGCGGGTGAGGCCGGTGATCAGGCCGCGCGCCGCGCCGCTCCAATACGGCGCGCCCAGGCCGGCCAGCGCGGGAACGAAATAGATGCCGCCGTTATCTTCGGCCTGCGCCGCTAGGGCTTCCACTTTTTCCGGCGCACCCAACCCCAGGAGGTCCGAAAGCCATTGGACGGCCGCGCCCGTCACGTAGATATTGCCCTCCAGGCAGTACTTCGCCTTACCGTAGCCCCAGGCGATGCTGGACGACAGCCCTTTCTCCGAGGTGATCCTGGCGGAGGTGGGCGTCATCAATGAGGAGCCGGTGCCGTAGGTGGCCTTGATGGCGCCGGGTTGGAAGCCGGCATGACCGTAAAGCGCGGCATGGGAATCGCCGATCAGCGAGCCGATCGGGACGCCGGCCGGAATCCCCGGCAGCGCGACCGTTTCGCCGTAGAAGGCGCTGGACAATTTCACTTCCGGCAGGGCCGCGGCCGGGATGCCGAAGATGTCCAGCAGCGTCTCGTCCCAGGCCAGGGTTTGCAGGCTAAACAATTGGGTGCGCGAGGCGTTGGTCACGTCGCACGCGTGGACCGCGCCGCCCGTCAGGTTCCACAGCAGCCAGGCGTCCACCGTGCCCAGGCAAATCTCGCCCGCCTGGGCTCGGCGCAAACCTTCAGGGATATCTGCCAGCAGCCAATGGGCCTTACTGGCCGAGAACATGGGGTCGACGGTCAACCCGGTCAGGTGGTAGATCGTATCGACCAGGCCGCGCTGGCGCAGCTCAACGCAAAGAGACGCGCTGCGATGGCACTGCCAGGTGATACACGGGCCGAGCGGCTGGCCGGTGGCACGATCCCAGGCCAACACGGACTCACGCTGGTTGGTGACCCCCACCGCGGCTAGCTCCCGCGGCGACACACCCGCGAGCACCTGGGCCGCGGCTGTCAGGGTGGTCTGCCAGATTTCAGCAGCATCCTGCTCGACCCATGCCGGCTTGGGATACGCGATGGAGACCGGCCGCGACGCTTCTCTGACGATGCTGCCCGCCCGGTCCACCAAGAAGGCTTTCGTGTTGGTCGTGCCCTCATCTATGGCCAGGATGAATTTCCCGCGGACTGTGCCCATGCTCACCTCTTGCGCCCCAGCAACTGGCGGGCCGTTCGGGCCAGGCCATCGGGCGAAATGCCGTAGTGGTTGAAGATCTCCTTCTGGGAACCGGAGACCATGTGCTCATCGGGGAAAGCCACCAGCTTGAAAGGCACGACCTTCCCTTCCTGCAGCAGGACGGCCGCGCACGCCTCACCCAGCCCGCCGAAAACGCTGTGCTCCTCGACCGTGATGATGGCTCCCGTCTCATCGGCAGCGCGGCACACCGCTTCTTCATCCAAGGGCTTGATGGTGTGCATGCTCAACACCCGACAGGTGACGCCTTCAGCCGCTAAGACCTGGGCCGCAGCGACCGCCATCTGGACCGTCTCACCGCACGCGATGAAGGTCAAATCGCGGCCATCCTGGATTTGAGCCGCTTTCCCGATGGCGAAGGTGTCGCTTGCGGCGTGAACGTGTGCGGTCGCCGCCTTGCCCAGGCGCACATAGACCGGGTGCGCCGCGCTGCAAATGGCCTTGATCGTCTCGCGCGTCTCGAAATTATCGGCCGGCGCGATGATGGTGATGTTGTGGACAGCGCGCAAGGCCGCAAAATCGTGGATTGAGTGATGCGTCGCACCCAAAGCGCCGTAACTCACCCCCGCGCTGATCCCGATGATCTTCACGGACTGATCGGAGTAGGCGACGTCGTTCTTGATCTGCTCGAAGCTGCGGGCGGTGATGAAGCAGGCGGGCGAGGCCGCAAAGACCTTCTTCCCGGCCGAGGCCAGCCCGGCCGAGATGCCGATCACGTTCTGTTCGGCGATGCCGAGCTCGACGATCTGCTCCGGCAGCGTCTCGCCGTATTTGGTCAGCTTACCCGAGCCTCGCGAGTCGCTGGTCACCACGAGCACGTCGCGGTCCGCGCCGGCCAGCTCCAGGAGGGTATCCGCAAAGACATCCAGGTTCGCGCGTCCCAGTTCCATGATCATCTCCCTTCATCCAGCTCATAATCCAGCTTCAGCTCACGCAAAGCGCTATCGTACTCTTCATCGGTAGGAACCCGGTGGTGCCACGCCTTGGCATTCTCGATGAAGCTGATGCCCTTGCCCTTGATCGTATGAGCCAGCACCAGGTTGGGTTTGCCGCTCTCAAAAGGAACCTGGTTGAAAAGCGCCATCAGTGCCTCGGTGTCGTTGCCATCCACCTCGCGCACGGCATACCCGAACGCGCGGAACTTGTCGCCCAACGGCTCCAGTGGATTCACCTTTTCCGTCGGCCCGGTGATCTGCAGCCCGTTTCGATCGATGATCACGACCAGGTTGTCCAGCCGGTAGTGCGCGGCGGCCAGGGAGGCTTCCCAGTTGGAGCCCTCATCCAGCTCGCCATCCCCCAGCAAGGTGAAGACGCGATAGCTGCGCCCGTCCAGCTTGGCGGCCAACGCCATACCCACCGCGACCGCCAGGCCATGGCCCAGCGCCCCCGTGTTCTGCTCGATGCCCGGCACGCTGCGGGTGGGATGGCCGATGAAGGGCGAGCCATACTTGCAGAGCGTGTCCAGCTCCTCCACAGGAAAAAAGCCCCGATCGGCCAGTACGGTATACAAGGCCTCGACGCAGTGCCCTTTGCTCTGCACGTAGCGATCGCGATTCGGGTCGGCGAGCGCTGCGGGATCAACATTCAGGACATTGTTGTAGAGCACGTTGAGGATGTCAACGGAAGACAGGTCGCCGCCCGTATGGCCGGCACGGGCTTGCTTGATGATGCGCAGGATTGTCCTGCGGTACTCAGTGGATTTGAACTTGAGCTCTTGATCCGTCAACATAGCGTATTCTCCGGGAGACGGTCATTTGAATATTTATTCAGAACTGCGTCATTATTACAAGCCAAGCATAGCACCAACGATAGGTCCTTGTCAAGTGCTTTCTTACCGGTTTCTACAATTATTAAGGTTAGGCTCTTGACACCCATCCAAAATGGTGTTATATTCACACTTGAATAGATTTATACATACGAATATTTATTCAAAGGGAGCTGGCCATATGAAACATCGAGGAATCCTCGTCACCGCGGTGGTTGTGGTCGCCGTTCTCGTGCTGGGTTACTTCGCCTGGCCCACTGCCTTCACGGTTGTCCCCATCGCCCAGGTGGAGCAGCAGAAAGCCAGTGAGGCCTTCGATCCCGTCAAGTATGTGGATGGAATCTGGGACAGCAAAATTCTCCCCACGGTCGATGCAAAATCTGTCAACCTGACCGATATCCTGACGGCCATGAAGCCCGGCGCCGACGGGATGGCCGCCAAAACCGGCCTGACCGATGTCGCCAAGAAGTACGGGCTGATCACCGTCGGTGAGGCGCATGTGTACCTGGTGAAGAGCGAAGCCAAGGTGCTCTCGGTCGACGCCAGCACCAGCCTGGGGGTGATGCAAGTCCAGCCTGCTGGCTATAGCGGCTCGATCAAGGTGCTGGTCTACCTGGGCCCGCGCATCCCCAGCGACGAGACCTCGGTGCGGGACGGCGTCGGCTTCATCAGCTTCGGCGACTTCAAGGAACAGACGGAGTACGGCAAGGTTGGGTCGGAAATCAACAACCGTGTCCTGGCTGGGTTGAAAGCTCTCGACACACAGCAACTTGTCGGGAAGACGGTCTCCTTTACCGGTGCCATGACCATCCGCACGTTCAACCTGGTCAACATCGATCTCAGGAAGGTCACGATCGTGCCGGTCAAGGTCGAAGTAAAGGGGTAAGGCTATGAACCAACAGGCGTCAGCAACCGCTTCGCCCGCAGCGAGCGCCAGCCCCGACCGGGTTGTGCTCCGGGCTGAGAACGTCACCAAGGTTTATCCCGGCACCGTCGCGCTGGACAACGTCAGTTTTAACGTCTACCACGGCAAGGTCAACGTGCTTGTCGGTGAGAACGGCGCGGGAAAATCGACCTTGATGAAGATCCTGGCGGGCGTGGAACAGCCGACCTCGGGCCGCATCTTCATGGAAGACAAAGAGATCCATCTACGCGATATCCGGCAGGCCACCGCCCAGGGGATCGGCATCATCTTCCAGGAAATGTCCCTCTGCCCCAACATGAGCGTGGTGGAAAACATCTACCTGGCCCGCGAGGTCACTCGCGGGCCGGCCATCGACCGCAAGATCCAAAAGGAAAACGCCCGCGAGCTGGTGCGCCGCCTGGAACAGAACATTGACCCGGATATGCCGGTCGGCGACCTGCGCATCGGCCAGCAGCAGATCATCGAGATCGCCCGGGCGTTAGCAGAGGATGTCCGCATCCTGATCATGGACGAGCCGACCTCGGCCCTGAGCAACGCCGAGGTTGAGGTGCTCTTCCGGGTAATCAACGAACTGAAAGGCCGCGGCGTCTCGATCATTTACATCTCGCATAAGCTGGACGAGCTCCTCCAGATCGGGGATTACGTGACCGTTCTGCGCGACGGCAAGCTGGTGCAGACCGCGCGCGCCGCCGATATCTCGGTGACGTGGATCATCGAGAAGATGGTCGGCAAGAATCCTGCTGCGCTGTTCTCACGCACGGCCCACGAGGCCGGCGAGGTCTTGCTGAAAGTGCAAGACCTGACCCTGCCGCGGCCGGGCGGCGGTTACGTGGTCGATCACGCCTCGTTCGAGCTGCATGCCGGCGAGATCCTCGGCCTCTATGGCTTGATGGGCGCGGGCCGCTCCGATCTGGTGGACAGCCTGGCCGGCAACCGGCCTGAATCCAGCGGCAAGGTCTGGCTCAACGGGCGGCCTGTCCTCGGCGCGACGGTTCCCGAGCGCATCAAAGAGGGGATCGTGCTGGTGCCCGAGGACCGCCAGCGGGAGGGTCTGGTCCAGACCATGTCGGTCCATGACAACATCTTGCTCGCCAGCCTGAAGAGTTACCTGACCGGTTTCTATCTGGCTCCCAAAAAGGAGAAAGGTGCGGTCAAAGACATTGTGAAGCGCCTGTCGATCCGCGTGGCCAACGTCAACCAGCCGATCACCAGCCTCAGCGGCGGCAATCAGCAGAAGTGTGTGGTGGCCAAAGCCCTGTTGACTACGCCCAAGGTGCTGATGCTTGACGAACCCACGCGCGGCATCGACGTCGGCGCCAAATCCGAGATTTTCGAGATCACCAGCCGGCTAGCCGAACAAGGCTACGGCGTCATCTTCATTTCTACCGAGCTTAAAGAAGTCCTGGCGATGTCCGATCGCATCCTGGTGATGTCCAAGGGCGCCATCACCGGGGAATTCAGCCGCGCGGAGGCCACTGAAGAGAAACTGGTCGCCGCCTCGGCGGTCGGTCATGGACCAGTGAGCGCAAGGCTGGCAATGCCAGCGGCTGGGAATGCCAGCTAATCAAAACGGAGGAGCGAACGATCATGGCCACAACTAACGCTTTGCCGGCGCCGAAAGCGCGACGCCTCACCAGGACCAGCATCCTGCAGTTTATCCTACGCGGCCGGGCCTTCATTGCCCTGATCCTGGTCGTTGGCTATTTCGCCATCACGCTCTGGCCGGGGTTCCTGAGCGCTGACAACATCGAAATCGTCTCGAAGCACGTCGCGCAGAACGCGTTGCTGGCTGTTGGCATGACGTTCGTGATCCTAACCGGCGGCATCGACCTCTCGGTCGGTTCCATTGTGGGCGTCACCGCCATGATCGCCGGCATGTTGATCAACAAGGGCCTCATTATCCCCGCCCTGGGGGTTGTCATTTATCCCCATACCTGGATGATCCTGGTTATCTCGGTCGTGCTCGCGACCCTGTTGGGTGCGGTCAACGGCATCGTGATCACCCGGTTCAACGTGGCCCCCTTCATCGCGACGTTGGGCATGATGTATATCGCGCGCGGCTTCGCCGGGTTGCTCAACAACGGTTACACCTTTGCCAACCTGGTGGGCCGGCCTGAATTGGGCAACACCGGCTTCGAGAAACTAGGCGCGGGCAGCCTGCTCGGCATCAACTACTCGATCTGGATGATGGCCTTGTTCGGCGTGGTGGCCTGGTTCATCACCACCCGCACCCCCTTTGGCCGCCATGTCTACGCCATCGGCGGCAACGAGCGCTCGGCCGAGCTGTCGGGCGTACGCATCAGACGCACCAAGCTGTATGTGTACATGATCAGCGGCTTCTGCTCCGCCTTCGTGGGCCTGATCATCGCTTCGCAGTTGGTCGCCGCGCATCCCGCAACCGGCAACACCTTTGAGTTGAATGCCATTGCCGCCGTCGTCCTGGGTGGCACCTCACTGGCTGGCGGCCGCGGCAGCATCGGCGGCACGATCATCGGCGCATTCGTGATCGGCGTCCTGGGCGATGGCCTGGTGATGTCTAACGTCTCCTCGTTCTGGCAAATGGTGATCAAGGGCGCCGTGATTGTTCTCGCAGTCATCATCGACCAGGTGCAAGCGCGCATGCAGGCGCGCATCGCCTTGCAGCAACAGCAGGAATTGAAATAACGAAAGGAGGTCGGCGCGAAGGGAAAAGAATCCGCAACTGGTAAGGTCGTTCAAAATTCGTACACCCGTACATCCATTTCGAAGGAGAGAGAAATGTCTACGAAGAAAGTCGCCACCATCATAGGCCTGATCGCCATCCTGGCGATGGTGCTCAGCGCATGTGGCGCTCAACCCACCCCGGCTCCGGCCGCCACCACCGCACCTGCGGCCCCTGCCGCAACCGGCAAGGGAACGGTCTGCGTGATCGTGCCGCCGGTGGAGAACCCGTTCTTCGGTGCGATGCAGGAGATCGCGGCGAAGAAGGCTGAGGAGCTGGGCTACACCACGCTCAAGCTGAACCACGGCGACGACGCCAACAAGCAGATGGAGCTCTTCGAGAGCTGTATCGCCCAGAAGGCTGTCGCCATCATCCTCGACAACGCGGGCGCGGACGCCACCGTCGCCGCCGTCCAGAAGGCCAAGGACGCCGGCATCCCCACCTTCCTCGTCGATCGCGAGATCACCAAGGAAGGGGTCGCGGTGGCCCAGATCGTCTCCAACAACTACCAGGGCGCCACCCTGCTGGCCGAGTACTTCGCGCAACTGATGGGCGAGTCGGGTGAATACGTCGAGCTCACCGGCCGCGACACCGACACCAACGCCCATGTCCGCTCCCAGGGCTACCACGACGTCCTCGACAAGCTGCCCAACATGAAGATGGTCGCCCAGCAGACCGCCAACTGGTCCCAGACCGAGGCGCTCACCGTCATGGAATCGATCCTGCAGGCCAACCCCAACATCAAGGGCGTGATCTGCGGCAATGACACCATGGCGCTCGGCGCCCAGGCCGCGCTGCTGGCCGCCGGCAAGAAGGATGTCATCGTCGTCGGCTTCGACGGCTCGGACGACGCGATCCAGTCGGTCGGCAAGGGCGAGCTCAAGGCCACCTCACTGCAGCCCGTCGCCGAGATGGCCCAGCAAGCCGCTATCCAGGCCGATGCCTACATCAAGACCGGCAGCACCGGCAAGCCCGAGAAGCAATCCATCGATATGGTGCTGATCACCCCGGACAACTACTGCCAGTACAAGACCTTCGCCCCCACCGGCTCCACCGACAAGTGCGCCGTTTCCGGCGCGGCTCCGGCCGCGGGCGGGGGGACGATCTGCGTGATCGTGCCGCCGGTGGAGAACCCGTTCTTCGGTGCGATGCAAGAGCTCGCGGCGAAGAAGGCTGAGGAGCTGGGCTACACCACGCTCAAGCTGAACCACGG
>CAYYTK010000005.1:131140-170098 GCA_964474695.1 uncultured Anaerolineales bacterium | reverse complement strand
TGATCACCCCGGACAACTACTGCCAGTACAAGACCTTCGCCCCCACCGGCTCCACGGCCGCGTGCCCGAAGCCGTAACCTGAGCCACATTCAGGGCGGTGAGTGCTCGTATTCACCGCCCTGAACGTGCCGAACCCAGTGGTGCACCCTGGCGAAGCGGAGCGGAGTCGAGGGGAAGGAGACAACATGGCCAAAATCGTCGTAGTCGGCAGCTTCAACATGGACCTGGTGGTGCGTATGCCCGCGATCCCGCGACCGGGTGAGACGCTCCTGGGAGGCGTATTTGCCACGTATCCGGGCGGCAAAGGCGCGAACCAGGCGGTTGCGGCGGCCCGACTAGGCGGTGAGGTCACCATGGTCGGCCGCGTCGGGGCCGACGCCTTCGGCGATCAACTGCTGGCTTTGGCCCGCGCTGAGGGCATCGACACCCGCTTCGTGGGCGTTGATAAGGATGCAGCCACCGGTGTCGCGCTGATCGAGGTGGACGCCCAGGGGCAAAACAGCATCGCGGTCGCCTCCGGCGCCAACTTCACACTCACCGCGGCCGACGTAGCCGCGGCTTTCGCACAAATCGAGCGGGTGGACCTGGTGGTCATGCCGCTTGAAACCCCGCTCGAGACCATCCAGGCCGCGGCCGAACTGGGACGCCAGGCCGGAGCGCACGTGGTGCTGAATCCGGCGCCCGCCCAACACCTTACGGCCGAGCTTCTGAGAAACGTTGACGTGCTCATTCCCAACGAACATGAAGCGGCCTTGATGACCGGGATCGAAATCCATTCGCCGGGTGACGCCCGCCAGGCTGCCGCACAGTTGCTCCGCTCCGGGCCGCGCAATGTGATCATCACCCTGGGCAGCCAGGGCGCTTTGATCGCCGAAACGGGCGGATCGGGGCCGATTGTTACGCCGGCCGCGGCCTTTTCGGTCAAGCCCGTGGACACCACCGCGGCCGGCGACGGTTTTGTCGGCGCCCTGGCCGTCGCTTTGGGCGAGGGCCGCACGCTGCAGGCGGCCGCGCAGTTTGCCAGCGCGGCCGCGGCGATTTCGGTGACGCGCATCGGCGCCCAGCCTTCGCTGCCGGCCCGCGGTGAAGTCGAAGCATTCCTTCGTACGAGGTTATCAGCATGAAGAAGATTGGCATCATCAATGGCCCCATCTCGGCAGTGATCGCCCATTTGGAGCACACCGACACCCTCACCATCGCCGACGCCGGCCTGCCCACCCCGGACACCACGCAGCGCATCGACCTGGCGCTGAAGCCCGGCACGCCCGGCTTTCTGGAGACCCTGGAGGTGGTGTTGCAGGAGATGTACGTGGAGAAGGCTTACGTGTCCGCCGACATCGTGCGCATCAGCCCGCACATCTACCAGGGCATCCAGGAACGCTTGGGCGACGTGCCGATTGAAGCACTGCCCCACGCCGAGTTCAAGAAGATGAGCGGTCAAAGCAAGGCCATCATCCGCACCGGCGAATACACACCCTTTGCGCTGGTGATCCTCGTCGCCGGGGCCTGGGGCTTTAAGCTGTAATTGAAATCTGGTCAGGAGAATCTCGCATGAAGCAATTCACCCTGGGCGTCATCTTCGGCAACCGGGATTTCTTCCCGGATCAACTCATCACCGAAGCCCGCGCCGATATCGAAGCCCTCTTCGCTGAGCTGGACATCCGCGGCATTTGGCTGGGCGAACAGGATTCTAAGCTGGGCTCGGTCGAAACCTACGCCGACGCGCGTAAGTGCGCCGACCTGTTCCAGGCCCACCGCCGCGAGATCGACGGCCTCCTCGTCTGCCTGCCCAACTTCGGCGACGAGAAAGGAGTGGCGGACACCCTGAAGTTTGCCGAGCTCAATGTGCCGGTGCTGGTGCAGGCGTACCCCGACGATCTGGATGCCTTCAACGTCGAGCGCCGCCGCGACGCCTTTTGCGGCAAGATGTCGGTGTGCAACAACCTGCGGCAGTACGGTGTCCGCTATAGCCTGACCGAGGTGCATACCAGCCATCCGCTCAGCGATGACTTCAGGCAGGATCTCCGGAAGTTCATGGGGGTCTGCCGCGTGGTGAACGGCCTGCGCAATGCCCGGCTCGGCGCGGTGGGCGCGCGGCCGAATGCTTTTAACACCACCCGTTACAGCGAGAAACTGCTGCAATCGGCCGGCATCTCGGTGCAGACGGTGGACCTGTCCGAGCTGCTCGGCGCGGTCAACCGCATGAAGGATGATGACAGCCTTGTCAAGGAGCGGCTGGAGTTGATCCGCGCGTATCTGCCCGCCGACGGCGTGCCTTCCCCCTCCGTCCTGCGCATGGCCAAGTTCGGCGTCGCGCTGACCCGCTGGATGACCGAGCTCGACATTCAGGCGACCGCCCTGCAGTGCTGGAACTCCATCCAGAAGAACTACGGCATCAACGTCTGCACCCTGATGAGCATGATGAGCGACGCGCTCATGCCTTCCGCCTGCGAGGTGGACATCACCGGCGTGGCGTCCATGTACGCCCTGCAGCTCGCCACGGAACAACCAGCGGCCCTGGTGGATTGGAACAACAACTATGCGGGCGACCCGAACAAGTGCGTGCTCTTCCACTGCGGCAACTTCGCCAAGTCCTTCTACAAGGAAACGGGAGCGCGCATCGCATACGCCGACATTCTGGCCACGACCCTCGGCCAGGAGAATACTTACGGCGCGATCAACGGCCGCGTCCCGGCCGGCCCAATGAGCTTCGCGCGCATCTCGACCGATGACGTCAACGGCATGATCCGGGCCTACTGCGGCGACGGCAACTTCACCGATGATCCGCTGCGCACCTTCGGCAGCCGCGCGGTGGTCGAAGTGCCCAATCTGCAAGGCCTGCTGAAATACATCTGCCGCAACGGTTTCGAGCACCATACCGCGATGGCCGCCGCATCCTCGGCCGATATCCTCGCCGAGGCGTTTGAGACGTATTTTGACTGGGATGTCTATCGCCATTAGAACTGGCTATATTGCGGGGCTTTGGCCGGTTGCGCGCAGTGCCCGGAATGACCGGTCAAAGCCCCGACTCCGACTACGGAGCCGAGGTGAGACGCCATGGCGCGCATTGATGAACTACGTTTGATGACCAAGGTCGCCCGTCTGTACTACGTGGATCATCTGCGACAGACGGAAATCGCCGAGCAATTGGACATTTCCCAGGCCACCACCTCGCGCCTGCTCAAACGCGCGCAGGACGAGCAGATCGTACGGATCAACCTGAATGCGCCCGTCGGCACCTATGCCGATCTTGAGCGGCAGTTGGAGTCCACCTACGGCCTCAAGGAAGCGCTGGTCGTTGAGAGCTTGCCGAACGAGAAGCAGATCATGCGCGACCTCGGTTCGGCGGCTGCTTACTATTTGGACACCACCATCAAACCGAACGAAGTGATCGGCATCTCGTCCTGGAGCGCGACACTGCTGGCCGCCGTGGACGCGATGACGCCGGTCACGAAACCGATCGGCGCACAGGTGATTCAGATCCTGGGCGGTGTGGGGATTCCGACCGCCGAGAGCAACGCCGTGTATATCGTTAGCCGCCTGGCGATGCTCGTGCAGGGTCAATCCATCTTGCTGCCGGTGCCTGCCGTGGTGAGCGGGCTGGACACGCGCCAGCTATACCTGCAGGACCCATTTGTGTGCGAGACGATCGATCGCTTTGACAGCGTGACTTTGGCGCTGGTGGGCATCGGCAGCATCGAGCCGTCCGAGCTCCTGGCCTCGAGCGGCAACATCTTCTCGCTGCAAGAACTCGACTCGCTGCGCGCCCAGGGCGCGGTAGGGGATGTCTGCCTGCGCTTCTTCGACGCCGAAGGTGTCCCCATAGAATCCCCGCTCAACGATCGGGTGATCGGCATGGAGCTTGAGCAACTCCGCAAAGTCAAACGCTCGGTCGGGATTGCCGGCGGCCAACGCAAGATCACGGCCATCCGCGGCGCCGTGCGCGGCGGCTTCGTCAACGTCCTGATCACGGACCTGTCCACTGCGCAAGCATTGGTCGCGCCGGGAGAATAGACGGCGCCGGCCGCCACCCCGTTCATGAGCTGGACGTCGGGGAGCGGCGGCCGCTGGAAACGCCCCTTTCAATCCCCCCAGTCGCGCAGGCCATTGGTGACAAACTGCGTGATCTCCCCGACGCTGAGGCGGTCGATGCCCAGCTTCTCCAGCGTGCGGCCGCGGCGCCAATAGTCGGTGCGATGGATGATACACGCCAACCGGATGATCGCATCCATGGCGCGCACCGACACGCCGAAATGCTGGCCCAGCGCCGCGATCGGCACCAGGCTCATGGGAATATCCTCGAAGATGTATCGATGGTTCAGCGTGCTGGGCGCCTTGATGCCGTAGTAGCCGGGCTGATTGTGGATCGCCTCGTTGAGGTCCTCGCCCTCGGCGTTATAGGCCATCTTCAGCCACTCTTGCGCGGTCTGGGCGCGAATCCCCAACGACGCCGCGACCGTCACCCGCTCGCGGTCCAGCGCCTCCAGCACGCGCGCCACCGAAGGCGTCACCCCATCGATGTAAAACTCGTAGTCGCCGTGGGTGGATTCGATGCGCCCCGCGTTGAGCAGGGTCAAGGCCGGGTGAAAGATGGCGCCCATGTTGTCAAGCCCGGTGCGCAGCACGTTGATCCCATCGATAAACTGCGGATAAGCCGGTGCGAGCGCTGCCAGGACGCGCGGCGTGCGGACGGACGGCAGCGCGGCCAGCGGCACCGCCTCCTTGATGCGGAAGATGCGCGCCTGGGCCGGACCATCGGAACGGCTGGCATAGATGAACGTGCCCGCCTCGGCGACGGTAACGTCGGCCTTGCAGCCCTGGTCGGACAACACCTTGTGGAACTCAATCGCGCCCAGCGTCCGGCCGGGATGCAGCACCACGATCTGCCCGTCGCGCAGGTGCGGCGCGGCGGTCTTGGCGATCTCGGCGTGGGCCGAAGATGGCACCACGACGTGCACCACGTCGGCGGCAGCCAGTGCTTCGGCCATATCTGACGTCACAACAGCCAAATGGCCGAACCCGTGCGGGCCGCCATCGTAGCTCTCCAGATCGATCCCGCGGCGGGCTTTGATCGCCGCCACGCGTTCGGGGGTGCGATTGAATAGCGTGACGCGAAAGTCCATGAGCGCCAGGTGCGCAGCCATCGCCTTACCGCCATGGCCCGCGCCGATGACGGTGTATTGGGTCGTGTTCATTCTCTGTCTCCTGATAGCAAGAACAGGCCGAGGGGACGGCATCGTTGCGGTTGCTGAACCCTCAACCGGGGGGCGACTTCACATCAGCCGGGCCAGGCGCTCAGCTTCGGATAAAGGACGGCCAGCCGCGTCGACCGCCACACAGGCGCCCCGGTCATCGAGGCGGGTAATCACCCGGCCGCGGCCGTAGGGGTTGTTGCGCAAATGCGGCGCGTCAAGGATGCCAGTTGTCACCGCGCGAGCCAGGGTCCCGGGATCAGTCAGCGGATCAGGGACTTCCGGCCCGGCCAGCGCGCGGATCGCGTCCAGGGTCACCTGCGCTTCGGAGACGAGTTCCTGCGTGCGCGCCCGGACGCGCGGATCTACCGTCATGTCGGGCGCGCCGGCCAGGGCATTACCGATCGCCCGGCGCGCGACCCTGCAGGCCGCGATCACATCCTCGGCGGTCGCGGCGTGGTGCGCCTCGGTGTGGCCGACCACATGCACGATGTGCGGCCTGAGCGCCATCTGCAGGTACGTGGCCGCGGCCAGGTGCCCGCGCGCAGCTTCAGGATCGAGCGGATGGCTGAGCAGGCCGACGCGGGTCTGCCGGTAGATGCGAAATTCGTGGTGCGTGAGGGGCACAATCATTTCCAGGCAGGTCAGCATCTTCGCCAGGTCCATCGCATCCGCAAGGCCGGGCGGGCTGTTGAACATGAACTGCGCGATATAGTCCGTCACACCGAACGCGCGGGCGTTATGGGCCGATAGATAAGCCGCGACAACGAAGACGACATCCGGTGCGTCGCGCATGCCCCAGTGATGCGGCTCGTTGAGTTCCACCGGGATGCCGCGGCCGCTCCGGCGGCCGCCGTACCAGGCCATCAACTGCTGGTGTTCCCGGATGGAGGACTCCAGGTCGTGCGGCCCGCGGCCATCCATCGCATTGAACCAGAAGAGCGGCACCGCGGCCCAGGCGAGGTTGATCGTCTCGACGTACATCTCAGCCAGGCGGATGAAGTCATCCGTGCCCGAATAAGTGCGCAGCAGCGGGTAGTTGCCGCGGCGGCTGGCAGCGTACAGGGCGCGATAGTCCTCTGCGCTCCGCACCGGAACCCCACCCGCGCCCGTGCGCCGCGGGTCCTGGCGCTCCGGCCGGAAGAAGTTCTCCTGCGCGTCCTGATCGATGCCCAGCGAGATCACGTCCAGCACGCGCGCCTCGGCGATCTGCTCGATGCCGGCGCGCGTGGCCTCCAGGGTCGGCAGGCCGAAGTGATGGCGGATCAGGGGATAGGGGGCTTTCCACAGGCTGCGCGCCAGCATCGTCTGCGGATAGTCGGCCTCCGAAGCCGTATAGGGCGCGCCGCGCAGGTAAGCGGACACTTCCTCCGGCGGCTGCGTGCCGTCGAAGATGCGCTCGAAAAAGCCGAGGGCGCGGGCGCGCTGAGCCACGGGGGGTGTGCCGCCGAACGCGAACCTGACCCCCGCCGCCCGCAGATCGTCGGCCGCCTCAGCGAACTCACCCAGCAGTCGCTCGCCCGTCTCCGGCGTCAGGCGGTAAGAGACGCCGACCAACGCCGCGCCCTCGGCACGCGCGGCTTCCAGCACGCGCTCGACCGGGACGGCCGGCCCCAGGAAGACCGTCCGCCACCCGGCCTGCTCAGCCAGGCGCAAGAAGTTCACAACACCGGCGACATGCACACACTCGCCCAGGGCAGCGGCCACCACCGTACCTCGCTCGACCATCATCCTCTCCTGCGTGGGCACCACACGACCTGCCTCCAGGGCTACAGAAGCGCCGATCAACTGGCAAATGAAGGAGAAATATCATTCATACAATGCATTCACAAAGGACAAATCCTTCATTATGATACTATTTTCTTGAGGACCTGTCAAGCCGGCGATCAGGAGGTGCAACATTTCACGTTGAAAGGAAAAATCAGTGGAGCACCCTGAGCGGAGCGCATCCTTCGACTGCGCACTGCGGTGCTCCGCTCAGGATGCCCGTAGTCGAAGGGAGAGGAGCTGATTGACCTCTTCGGGCATCTGCTCTAGAATGGGGTTATTATGCTAACGCTCAGCGCGCGCGCGATCAGCCGTTCGCTCAGGCAGGGGTTGAGCGCCGCGCCCCTGCCCTTGCATGTGCTCGCCGTCTTCGAGGAGGCCTGCAATCTCCTCGCCGCGGACGGCCGGGTCTTCGCGCTCGTCGGCCGGGCCATCGGCCCGGGACCGCTCAACATCGTCCTCCCGGGCCGGCTGCCGGGCCTGGCGCTGCCGCCGGCTGGCGCGCCGGCCGCCATCACCGCCGAGCGCCTGCGCGTGGGCGGGCTTGAGGTGGACCTGAGGTGTGACGACTGGGAACCCTGCCCGGACTGGGCCGGCCTGCGCGGCCGCTATCACGTGGTGGCCGGCCGCGCGGCGGTGCTCGGCCGCCGGGCGCGGCAGCTCGCAACGGCGCCGGGCCTGCTGGCGCTGACGGCGCCGGAGGACGCAGTCACGCTGCCGGGATCGCGCGTCCATGAGATCTTCCGGCAGGCCCTGAAGGAGCTGCCGCGAGGGGAGCTGTGGCCGGCCAGCCAGGTGGGGAAGGTCGCAGCGCGGCTGGCCGGACTGGGCGAGGGGCTCACGCCCGCCGGCGATGACTGGCTGGCAGGCCTGCTGGCGTGGGCCTGGCTGGCGCATCCCCAGCCGCAGGAGGTGGGCGCGGCCGTCAGCGCCGCGGCCGAGCCGCGCTCCACGCCCCTCGCCGCGGCCTTCCTACGCAGTGCCGCGCGCGGCGAGTGCGATGCCGCCTGGCAGAACCTCCTGACCGCGTTGACCACAGAGCACTCGAACCTGGATGCCGCGGTGTGCGGCGTCCTTGCGCACGGCGCGACCTCGGGTGCAGACAGGCTGGCCGGGTTCCTCTACCCGATCGATGACGATGATGGCTGTGATGTGCCGGCGCCCGCCTGTTTCACAACCCGATGAGACAAAAGTCGTGCACAAAAGTGCAATGAGCGGGTATACTGATTGAGTGACTTGATGACCATGATCACAGGAGTAACGCTTATGCGATTTATCAAGACGCGGCTCGCGTACCTCTTCGGTTCCACCAAAGGGCTTATCCTGGTGGCCATTGCCATGATCGCGATCGTCACCGCCGTGTGGGGCATGCTCTCCGGCCCGATGGCCGAGCTGGGCGTGCGCAAGGTGGTGGTCAGGCTGCTGGGCATGGACATGGCCCAGGCGGAGCGCGAAGGACGCATCATCATCCTGTACCACGCGATCGCCATGGCCGTGGTTGCCATCGAGACCTACATGGTCACCGGCCTGTTGCGGATGAAGGCGTTCTACAAGACCGCCGTGCGGGTGCTGATCACGGTTGGGTACATCCTGGCGATGGTCTTCGGCCTCGCGTTCGCTTACTTCGGGCACAACTGGGCCTTCCACGGGCTGTACATCGCCGGGCTGAGCCTCATCTTCTTCGCCGGCGTGCTGCTGGTCATCGCCCTCTGGCCATGGAACCGAGAATACTTCCAGCCGGATCGCGCGTATGCCCGCACCAGGGGAGGCGTGGATCTCGAACGGGTGGCCTTCTTCGCCACCGCGCTCACCACGGTGCTCTCCGCGCTCTTCGGCGCCATCCCCGGCTCGTTCTTCGGCAACGGGTTCGAGGTCTTTCTGGCCGAGAACATCATCCGCTACCCCGAAAAGACAACGATGGAATACTCGGTCATCGGCCACCTGCACATCATGCTGGCGCTCATTGCCGTCATGATCACCCTCATCGTGGGCCGCTGGCTGAACTTCAAGGGCATCCTGCACAAGTTCGCCATGCCGCTGATGATCCTCGGCACCATCGTGCTGAACCTGGGCGTGTGGGGGGTCGTGACGCCGCTCGAACCGATCGCCCACATGATCATCTACGTTGGGGCCACGCCCTCCATGGTGGCGGCGTTGCTCCTGCTGATCTGGAGCTGGGGCAAGCTGATCCGCGACGGCACAAGAGGGATCGCCAGGCCCACCTTCGGCCAAAAAGTCAGCGCACTCCTGCGCGATCCGCTCAAGTTCGGCCCGACCTGGCAGATGCTCTTCATGAACTTCACCACCAGCGGCCTGGGCATCTTCATGGCCGTCAAGCTGGATGAGATCTTCCGCGTCTGGCCGGCGCGCGAGGAGCGTATCGAGCTGACGGGGCACTGGCACGTGCTCTCGGCCATCATCGCCACCATCATCCTGCTCTACTACGGCGATATGCTCGGCTTCAAGGGCAAGCTCCGCCAGCTCTACGGTTGGAGCATCATCGTGCTCTCCGACATCGCGTTTGCCGCGGTGACGATCTTCGAGATGAAACGCCTCTTCATCAGCGAAGCAGCCCAACAGCCGCTGGTGAACGCGATCATGATCGCCATGGATGCCGGGCTCGCACTGCTGTTGGTGCTCCTTGCCGCCGTGCTGGGCTGGCGGTTGATCGACCTCTTCAAGGGGAAGGGGCGCTGGACGGAAGAGATCGATCACGAGCTCAGCCAGGAGGTGTCACAATGAAGCGCAGCCTCCCCATCCTCATGCTGCTAACGGCATGTATGCCGCTCGTGCTGCTGGCCGCGTGCGGCGCCGCCGATGACAGCACGCTGCTCAATGCACCGCTGCCGGCCTTCGACACGGGCGTAGACGCAAGCGCCTGGGCGGGCATTCCTGCCGGCGAGTTCTTCCACGGCCAGCATGAAGACGTTGCGTCGACCGGCGCCTATGAGATCATGATCACGGACGTGACGACCGCGCAGTACGCGGCCTTCCTCACCGACGCGCTCGCCGCGGGTTACGTCAAGATGGACGGCGATCGAGTGGTTGGCTTCTATCCGGGCGATGAGTTTCGCGGGGTCAAGCACGAGGAGCGGATCGACGCCGGCGACTGGATCTTCATCCCATTGGGCAACCCGGCTCAACGGGCCCGGTTTGATGGCGCCGCCTTCACCGTCCAGCCCGGCTACGAGAACCACCCGATGACCATGGTCTCCTGGTTCGGCGCTTGGGGCTATTGCCAGTACTACGGCGGCCGCCTGCCGACGGAGCTGGAATGGGAGAAGGCGGCTCGCGGCGCGGACACGCGCCCCTTCCCGTGGGGCGACGACATCCAGCGCAACAATGCTAACTTCTATGCCAGCCGCGACCCATTCGAGGACATGAGTTCCACCGGCTCGCGCACGACCCCCGTCGGCTTTTACAACGGCAAGAGCTACGACGGTTATGTCACGCTCGACTCCGCCTCGCCCTACGGCCTGTATGACATGGCCGGCAACGTCTGGCAGTGGACGGGGGACGTGTACGAAGGCATGCACTACCGCTTCCTGCGCGGCGGCTCGAAAGACACCTACGAGATGGACCTGCGCATCTGGGTGCGCAACAACGCGACGCCGACCTACTTCAGCCCCGGCGTGGGCTTCCGGTGTGTGCGACGGGATCGTTGAATCCTACGGAAGGTTACCCCACCTTCCAATCCACCAGCTCACTCAGCACCAGCATCCCGTCGTGCGGCGCGGCGGGGAAGAGGCGCTCGCACTGGCCCAACGGCAGGATGCTGGACACCCCGCGGCCCGCGATGGCATCCCGCAGCGCCAGCCGCCGCGCCTCAGGGTAGACGCCTACCGTGGAGACCCCTTCGTGCAGGTAGGCCAGCGCGTCCTGTAAGTCGGCCACGGGACGCACCACGGCCAGCCGGCACATGGGATGCTCCAGGATGTCGAACTCCTCCGGCATGATGGCCACGCCTGAGCGGTACTCGCCGCCGGCCGTGTTCAACAGCCACTCGGCGCGGGCGTAGCGGCCGCGGCGCATCTGCTTGAGCCGGCCGCGCGTGGCGGGGGGCACGAGCTGCGGGGCCAGCTCATCCCACCGGGCCAGGGCCGCGGCCAGCCGCTCACCATAGGCCCTGGCGCCCGCCTCCGTCGCCTCGACGTAGTGCACCAGGGACGCGGTGCACGCCTTCTGGTTGTAGATCAAGGTGTCGGTCGCGGCCGCGGCCGCCACCCGGTCCAGGTCGTCCGCAAACGCCTCGCGGCCGATGAGGCTGACGCCGTAGCGGGGGTTGAAGCACACCACCCGGGTGAAGCGCGCCCTGGCGCGCACCGAGCTGACCGCCTCGGGCGCGCCCCAGACCACGATGCGGTCGAAAGCGGCCGGCGCGAACAGGACGTTCTCGACGGCCTCATCGCCGCCCTGCCAGTAGACCAACGACATGTTGCGGATGAGCGGATGGTCAGGCGCGGCGCTGACCGCGGCCAGCGCCAGCAGCGCGGCCGGCAGCGTGCTCCCGAACGGCAGCTTGATCACGCCGGCCGATTTCGTCAGGATCAAGCGCAGGGCTGAGATGATGGGCACCTGGGGCGCGTTGCCGGCCGTGATGTGCAGTTGCCGGGTGGGCATGGCGCGGAGCGCGGCCGGCGCGGCGAGCGCGGCTGCGGGAACGCCGGGACCGGGCAGGGCCTGGGCCAGGAGCGGCGCCAATCCGGGGATGACGGCCGCCGGGACCTCCACCCAGCCGTCCAGGAATCTGCTGCCCGGCATCCCCCACACAGCCAGCTCGTTGTCGATCATGCAACGGGCGCTTGCGGGATCGAGCCCGGCCGCCAGCGAGACGAAGGCACCGTCGAGGAAGGCATCCGGGTGTTCCGAGGTGCGCCGGCACAGCGCGGCCACGCGTTCCGCCAGATCCCAGTTCGCCGCGAGCGCGGCCGAGACGTCACGCAGGTAGGCGAGAACCTCCTCCACGGTCAGCGCATAGGGGCCGGCGACCAACTTGTCCACGTCGCGCTCGATCAGCGCCAGGGGGTCCACCGGCGGCAGGACTTGGTAAAGGGTTTCGCCGGTGTACGCCATGGTCCGGCGGTCAATGATCCGTTCGCGCAGGAGCTGCGCGTTCGCCAGCTTCACGTAGGGTGTGCTCTCGTCGCACTCGGCGAACGCCTTCTCTACCTCAGCCCGGGTCAGCTCAGGGGGGATCACCAGCCGGCCCTTGACCAGGAACGGCACGAGGACGACGCCCTCGCGCTCGGTTAGCAGGTTGTGGTTTGCGGCTAATGTTTTCATGCTTCCCCCCCTTTGGGTTGAGGCAAGTGACCGGCTAAAGCCTCGATTCCAGCCTCTTACCGCCTCACGCAGCCACCGACGCCATGATCCCGCCGCACCCTTTGATCTCGCGCGCCTGCGCGCGGCCGATCTCGAGCACGGCTGGGCCACTCAGCCCGCACGGGCAGTCTCCGTCCACCAGGTGCACCTCGTCGCCGCTGATGATGAAGCCCGGATAGGCTACCGCCAACGGATCCAGAAAGCCGAAGGTCCCGCGCAGGTCTTCGCCTGCCATGGGCGACAGCGCCTCGTCCAGGATGACCGGCTCGATGAGGGGCGGGATGTGGAAGCGGCCGTGGTCGCAGCGCAGCATGAAGGTGTTGATCTCGACCATCGAGTAGCCTTCCAAGATCCGGTCGGCCGGCAGACCAAGCTGGTTGGCAATCAGGGCGACCAACTCAGCGCGGGGGATCTTCTCCCCTGTGAACGATTTCCACCCGCCGCCGAAGAGCGCCAGGCTGCCGGATCGTAACGCCACCGGTTGCCCGTTGGCCGCGATCTCCTCGCACAGCTCCTTGCACTGGAACGGCGTGCCGAAGATGAAAACCTTCTGCCCTTCGGCCGTGGATGCCCGGACGCGCTCGACCGCCCGGCGGTAGTTTTCGGCTTTGCGGCCCACCACCACTTCCTGCAGCCTCAGTAATAGCGCTCGATCCTCCTCGGTGCGAGGGCCGCGGGTTGCCAGGCGCAGGACGGTCGGAGAAAGGTCGGTCTCGTAGAGGAAAGTGTGCTTACGGAACATGGGCGCCAGCTCCTGCTCCAGCGACTGGTTCCCCGTCCGACCGTGGCTGAAGTCCAGGAACAACGCGTCGAAATCCGGCAGGCCAGACCGGCCGGCCAGCTTGACGAAGGCATCGGGCGAGAGCAAATCGGTCGCCGGGCCGATTACGAGGCGCTGCCACCGCGTGCCGATCTTCTCGTGCAGCAGCAGCGGCGTCAGGTAGCAAGTGCTCGCCAGCCGGGAGAGCTCCCAGGCCGGTCCGTCGCGCGGGATGAAGGAGAAAGCGCCCGAGGTGCCGGAGCTGTACACCAGCCGGATGCCGGCCGCGGCCAGCCGCTCGATCCATTCGTCAATCGAGCCCACGCCGGCCACGTCCACCGCCACCCGCTGATGGAACACCTCCGACAGCCAGGCGTTCATGCGCTCGAAGGCCCGGTCATCCAGCCAGCGCTGGTCGTAGCTCTTGAACAGGTCGGCGGACAGCATCAGGCGTTGTTTGATCGGCTCGATGTCGTCGAGCGGCCCGATCCCCTCCTCTGCAGCCAACCGGCGATAGGCGGGGATGGCCTCCAAATAGTAGCGGTGATTGAGCAGGATCGCCTGCCGGCGCAGCTCACGCGCACGGCCGGCGTCGAACTTCCGCCGCAGTGCCCAGGCCTGGGTCTGGCGGATCAACTCGTGCAGGGTCTGCAACAGAAGGGGCCGATCTGACGACGGATGGTCCATGCCAGGCTCCTGTCATGGTATTCAGCTGCACCCACGCCGGCAGCATCATGAAATGGTCACTTCACGAAAGTCGCCTTCACCCGCTTTGACCTGAGCATATAGGCAACCCAGATCAGCGCGGTAGCCGCAGAACGAACGAACTGACCTACGGTGGTCCAGTTGAGCAGCTCGGTGCTTGGCCAGATCGCCTTGAACGCCAACACATCTACAACCGAGTAGAGCAGGCCAAACAGGGTGATGCCGATAAACCACTTCGGAAACGCCCGCTTCTTCGCGAAGAACAGGAAAATCAAAGCCAACCTGACAAGCAGCATGCCGACAGTGAAGACGATCTCGGCGATGAGAAGTGGCCCAAAAAATGGATGGTACACCGCGCTGCCCGGTGTGGTGATAGCCTCCCAGTTCCCGGTCGTAACAATGCCTGAGTAGGCCTGGAGAAGCTGCGCGATTATGACCAGGGGTGACAGGATGACTCCGAATCCCACCAGGATCAACCAGCCGCCCAATCCCTCAAGATTCTTCTGCTCGGAGAGGGGCGCGGCGATCTCAGCCGCTTCTTGGTGACGCCTGCGCAGCGTCCCATGCACCCCAATCGTTCTGCCTTTTCTGAGAGGTCGCCCGGTAAAGTCTTTGACGCCGGGCCTGGATGTATCTGCCTCATCAAAGTACTCGCCTTGCAGCAAGGAGTCGAAATCGCGCGCTTGCGGGCCCTCGCCGGCAGCATCAGGCATCAGTCTGCGTGCCTGGTAGGAGGGCTCACCCTGCGGGGGAAGCTCGATCTGCCGCTCTTGCAGGATCTCGCGAATCACATCAAAGGCTATTTCTGACCATTCGTAGCGATCGTTGGTGCTCCAGATTTCGAGCAGTTCCTCGGTCTCGCTCTGGCTGAAGTTGAGGTATATCTGTTTGCGGAGATCGTCGGTCATGGCTACCCCCTCCACCTAACACAAGACTGATGCTCCAGGATGAGGATGAGTCCGTACGTGCCGCAGGGGCGGACCGTCGCTTTCCTGGCGGATCTATATGCACGGCTCTTCGCCGAACCGGATGGTATAGCGGTATGTCGTGGCGTCAATTGAGGCGCTGGACATACTCAAATAATAGAAGGGACAAGAATCAACGATGAGGCCCCTGACCCCGGAATCGGACGCTGAGGCCTCACGGAAACCCCACCTCCGGCTCATCTGCTTGCCATAGAATTGCCAGACCGCCTCAGGGGCATCATTGGATGAAAAGGTCCAGGTGTATACTTTAGAGTATCCTCCGCTCGCCGGCCCCTGCTGTGAGATGTCGTAGGCGTTGGGATACATCGGGATATCAGCGGCGCTGATCTCAAGCTGTCGCCGGAACATCCCGGTGTTTCGCAGAAATAGCAGGGCAACACAAGCGAAAACGAACAGAAGGACGCCAACTCCGATCCCTATGCCGCGGAGAATCCTCTTCCGGCGCGACAGCCGCCAGCCTTCAGGCCCCGACGCACACTCATCGTCCATTGCACCCACCCCTTGCGCGTCTCTTCGCCGCGCACAAAGCTCTCTGCTCATGCCCCAGGCTTTTCCGCGGCCGCCACATCAGCCTCCGCCGCCTGTTCAACATCCGGAACCGGTTCACCATTGTCAACCGCAGAGGGCTGATGGCGCCCTGCCCGGTAGAACCGGCGCACTAAGGGAATGCCTACGGCCATCAGAAGCAGCGGGATGCCCGCGATCGGGAAGATACAAATAGCGCTTCCGTAGTCCATCATGCCGGTGGTGATGGCCCAGACGGTCAGCGCGACGGTCGCGACGAGATTGGCGCCAACCCACACTCCGACCGCGGTTTGTTCGTTTTTCATCTTCTTGGCCTCGAGCGCTTCCACCAGGATGGCAATCAGGAAGAAAACCAGGTATATCGCGGTGGTCACGATCGGCACGAACACGTAGTTGTAAGAACTGCAGTTGGCCCGCCGGCCCAACTCGAACTTGAGGATCCCGTGCTGTTTCATGACTTACTCTCCTGAAACAAAAGGGCACTCAGGATCGGGCGCCGCAAAGTCGCCCGTGAGCGCCAACGCCACATTGCGGCAGCCGCCGTGACAGAGGTCGAGATAGCGGCACGAGCGGCACGGCTCAGGCGCATGATCCGCCCAATGCCTGAAGCGCTCGAATCCGGCCGCGCTCCCCCAGCCGGCGGCAAGCTCTGCCACCCCCAGCGCCTCCGGGGTGAAGCTGCACGGGTGCGCGCGGCCGCCGGCGTCTATCTCGACGATCTCGCTGCCGGCTCGGCACCCCTCGCCGCCGGTCAGCCGCAGATGCGTCCGCTGCGGCCTGTGCCAGTACAGGAAAGGAAGTGTGCCGCAATCCACCGACCAGCGGATGTGATGGCGCCTGCCGAGGCGGCGCAGGAGCGGGTGAAGCTCGCGGCGCTGCTGGGGCGTCAGCCGGTGCTCAAGGTAGCCATCAGTGGCGCGGCCGGACGGCTGGAGGCGCAGCAGGAGCAGGTCGGTGACGCCGTTGGCCCTGAGGAAATGGGCCAGCTCTTCCAGATGGTCGAAATTGGCGCGGGTCACGACGCAGTTGACGCCGACCGGGATCCGCTCGCGGCGCAGCAGCTCCAACCCGGTCGCGGCGGCCGCGAAGCCATCCACCCCCCGGACGGCCCGATAGGTGTCGCCGACGCCGTCCAGGCTCACGTGGATGTGATCGAAGACCCGGCAGGCGTCGGCGCACGCGTCGTCAACCAGGATCCCGTTGGTGGTCAGCGTGGGGCACAGCCCGAGCCGCCGCGCGTAGCGCGCCAGGTCGAAGATGTCGGGCCGTGTCAGCGGCTCGCCGCCGCCAAACGCCACCGTGAAGACGCGCATCCCCGCCAGGACGTCGAGCGCGGCCATGATCTCAGCGGTGGTCAGCTCGGCGGACGCGGCTTCACCGGCGCGGTTGGAGCAGTATGTGCAGCCCAGCGGGCAGCGGTGCGTGACCGCGAAGTGGGCGGTGACGGGGGCTGAGAGGCCGCCGTGACCCGGCGCCCACAGCGGCGAGTCCGCGTAGCCGAGCCGCCGCATCCACGCGCGGTTCACGTGAAGCGTGGCCGCTGGCCGATCCAACACGATGATGCCGCCGAAAGGTTCATAACGGACGCGCATGACAGATTTCCCCTCAGGTAATCCGTGATCACATCTCAAAGTAGCAGGTTATAAACATCAACCATCCCACTGCTGCTCATTGGGGAACAACCCCGGACTCGTCGATCTTGACCCGTAGCTGTTCTTGCTCTTGATAGGCTGACCATTCTTCAAGCTGGCAGTCATAGTCGTAGCTCCTGCCGGCCCTGTCAGTGAAGATGACCGTATAAGACTCGGTCCGGCCTGCTTCCCGCTCGTCAGCTGCCAGTTGAAGCGCGGGCCAGTAGGCTTCATGGTCCCGTTCGCTGGCTCGCACCGTGCGGCCGGCTTCCCACCGGTCGATTTTGTAAGTATACCGGGTGGCGTAGCGCGGCTCCTGCCTGTAGATCGGATCCTGATACGACTCCTCGTGGCACTTCTTGACATACTTCGGGACCTGCCGGGTTGCCGGAGTGCACCGTTTTTCGTAGAGCGGCCTCTCGCACATGATATCTTCGAACTCGCCGTTGCCCAGGTCGCGGTGGCCGCAAACATAGCTCTCGGCACCTGCCTGCACCTGCTTGCAGTCCTCGTATTCTGTGGTCTCGTAGCCTTCCCGCACGTTCTCGCACACCTGGCGCTGCTTGGTGTCATAGTGATCCAGCACCGCCTCGGAGTGGTGGACGGCCTGCGTCTCGCTGATCAGCCGGCCGCCGGACGGGATGCTCCAGCCCTGTTCGGTCCGGGTCCGCAGCTGCTCGACGGTGATAGTTCTCTCCCATGAGAACCCTGAGACCGTGACGCGGGTGAAGGGCGACCGCAGGAGCAGGGCCACGAACAGACCGATGACGCCCAGGACGCCCACGATGGCAGCCGCCAGGCCGCACCCACGCCCGGCAGTTGACTGCGAGGCCGCAACACCGGGGCCGCCTGGCACATCGGCAAACGTTGCGCCGGGTGGGGCCGGCGCCGGCACGGCTGATGCCGCAGAATCGGCCGGAGCTTGCAGGTCTGCAAATGTCGGCACGGGCGGCGCCGGCGCCGCATCGCCGCTGTGCGGAACATCGTCCAGACCGTATTCCGTCACCTTGTGGCTGGGGCTTGAGCCCTTTGCCGCACCGCACTGCTTGCACGCGGTGCGCATGCTGCTGTTGCCCGCGCCGCAATGCTGGCAATGCCAATCTGGCCCGACCCTGGCCTCCTGGAGCAGTCGCGCGTCGGTGATCTCCGGTTCATTTTCGGGCAGGTAGAATTTGACGTCCAGTGCGCGCGGCCGGCCGCACTCCGGGCAGGCCCGCTCCCGGCCCCGGATTCCCGTATTGCCGCACGCAGCGCAGTCCCAACGGCCTTCTCTGATAGCGCCCACAGCCTCACCTCCGCTTTCACGCAGCCTTGACGAACTTACTCCTGGCCGCATCCCACACCACTTGGTTCACATGCGCGCTGATGGCGAGCGGGAGCATCTCGAACGCGCAGCGCATGTCGTCTTCTGTCTCCAACTGCAAGATCAGCGGCTTCTGCCCGCGCAGTTGGATGACCCAGCGGCCAAGGTGCGGGCCGTGTTGGCCCAGCGCCACAGCAGCCTCCAAGGCTGAGCTTTCAAAATCCGCGACGGCGGCGCTGAAGTTGTGCTTCCCCCCGGCGAGACTCATGCTCGGCGGCTGCATATCGAGGTCCCGGATCCTGGCCGCCAGCTTCGCCTGGGCCTTGCGTTGGAACGGGGCATAGATCAGCGCACCGAGAAGCCCGAATGAAGCCGCGACGATCTGGCCAAAGCTTTGGCCGCCGATCTGGATGAAGAAGACCTCGCCGCGGCCGAAATACACACGGTAGAACCGATCGGAAGAGAGGGCAGAAATCAACCTGCCATTGAATGCGTCCATGTGTCCTCCATGAAGTTGTTGACCGAAGTTCTCTGTCAACGGTTCAAGCAATCGTCTTTGCGCTGCCCGGCCATCGCACCGGATGGCGCTTCCAACTTAGCGCAAACCCGGTACACTTCAAGGGCCAGAAGTGTGCCATTTCATGCAACACAGGGCGGGCGGCCCTGGGACGCTCTCGTTATCTTCGTCGGTGATTTGCGAGCATTTCGGGCACTCCGCCACCTACCTTATAAGCAGGTTGATATCAATGTGCTCCCAGGTCGCGCTGGCGGTGAGGCTGTACTTGATGGCGCCGGTTGACCTGGCGGTGTCAATCACAGTTTGGACCGCAGCGCCCGCGCCCAACGTGGACTCGTCCAGGTAATGCACCTCGCCGTTGATCAGTTGTGCGGCGGCCTGGGCGGCATCCTCCAAGAAGACAAAACGCACGTTGGGGGTCGCCACTTCGCCCGCGTAGTAAGGGTTTCGCTCCAGGGTGATGGATTTGCCCTTCTCCCAGGCCGCGATCCGATAAGGCCCCCAGGACAGGGGGATCTCATTGAGCTCAGGCAGACTCTCCCACTCATCGGCCGGAACGTCGGCCAGCACGCGGCCATCAGAAAGAACGCGGGTGCTGGGATATGGGGTGAACGGCGCCAGGAAATAGGTCGGTGTTTGGACGCCTGGCAGATAAGTAACGGTGTATTCGAGGCCCTCAGCGGCCCACGTCACCTCCTGAATGGACTCGCAGGGGACGGAGAGGGTATAGACGAACGGTTCATCGCAATCTATCTTATAGCCCAGTTGAAAGTCAGCGATGACGCCGGGCGTACCGTCACTCCAAGTGAACGGGTTGAACCGATACGTTACCACCAACTGTTTCATGGTCACCGGCGTTGCAGCATCGAACTGGACCTCCTTCCCGTCCTTGTCGAGGACTCTGTTCCATTTGTCCAAAACGATCGCTTCGCCGGACGCGCCGTACACCTTGTCGCCGGCCTTGACCTCGATATCGTTGTTGCTGGCCAAGCCGCTCTCGATGGTGCTGAGCGGATCCTGCAGCTCGGGCTTGAAGTCGTAAGCATACTGAGTATAGGTGCGCCCGCTGCCGATCGCCATGCGCACCAGCGCGGCGGCATCCTGGGAGGACTGCATCGCCGACAGGCTGTCGGGCTCCTCGGTCAGGCCGATGACGATGGTGTCGCCGCCATCCGCCAACTTCCACTCGTGCAGGTTGGTGGTGGCGTATTCGGTTGGGTCGGCGCGGATGCCTTCGAGGTCGGCGCGCCAGGCCGCGGCCGCAACGCGTCGGAAGAGCGGGATGGACACTACATCCTTAGCGAATTCCTGCTGGACGACGTCATAGGCTGCAATCCGGTCCGCGCGACTCAGGCTGTTGGTCGCCTTGAAGATCGCCGCGCTCGCGGTCTTATTGCACCAGCCCATGTCGTTCTGGCCCTCCCAGTTGTTACCGCCTGTGGGGACCTGGTCGCAGGCGTAGAGGGTGCGGCCGCCGGGATCGGCCTGGCCGACCCAGGCGAAGGCGCCCAGCTCGAAGTCGCGGCGGGCCAGCCCCGTTGAGTCGCCGAACCACCAGGCGGCGGGCACATAGTGGGGGTGAATCTCGATGCCGCAGGCGGCCATATTCTGCACGAACACAGCGCCCCAGGTCTGGCGGAACTGGGCATCAGTGGTGGTGAACTTCAGGGTAAGCGGCTCGCCGTCCGAGTTGCGGCGTACAGCGGCGCCCGCGGGCAGGGTCCAGCCGGCCGCTTCCAGCAGCGCTCTGCCTGTCTCCGGGTCGTACTGCGGCATGTCCGTATAGGGTCCGCGGTACGCCCAGTGGTCCTTGGGCAGGAAGGAGTCCATCAGCAGCACATCAGGGTTCTCGAAATAAGGATAAACCGAGGCGATCAGGGTGCGGTGGTCCAGGCAGTAGGCAATTGCCTGGCGAACGCGCTGGTCACGCAGGATGGGATGCGGGGTGCCGCAGTAGTCTTGATCTCTGCACCAGACGGGGCTTTCCGTCTCTACATCAACAGGTGTCGCCGTCGGTAGAGTAGACGGTGCTGAACGCGTCGTCGCGACAGATGGTGGTGGTTCGTAACCGGGAGCCGGATCGACGTGAACCTCGAGTTGCTCGATATCCCGGACCTTGCCCCCGGAAAACGTGATTGCAAGGCAAGAGTATGTACCGAAATCGAAACCTGGAGGCCGATCCTCAAAATAAACTACGCGCGAGTCACCCTCGTGCGCCTGATCCTCCCCGTACCCCAACTTGTCGATAACGGCTTGCTCTGAATCGCCCGTACATATCTCTTGGTCCCTGAAGGTGATGCATTCCGGAGCCGCTGTCGCCGTGGGCGGCACGGATGTGACCGTGGCCGAAGGCACCGCCGGGATAGAAGTGGGCGGTGGTGTAGCCTGCTGGCATGTGACCATGAGCAGGACAATCAACGGCAGGCCGACGATCAACAGGGTCCTCTTGTGCGCTAACATGATCTCTCCTTTGTGCGGCGGGTGACGATGCAACCTCTCGATTTCAGCCTACCCGACCTTCCAGTCCACCAGCTCACTCAGCACCAGCATCCCGTCGTGCGGCGCGGCGGGGAAGAGGCGCTTATCCGGCATATCACATTGCTTTCCCGAAGGCCATGCCAGATCGGTTTACCGCAGAGCGGCCTTGATAGTACACCGCGCTAACACATTGATCCACCCCAGCGGCCTGTAGTTTCCATCATCGAAGTCGCATCCGGGGCCGGCAAGATTACACGCCGCGATCCAGACCGTGTCGGAGGATTCGGCCACCACCAGGCCGATATAGTCCCCCGGCAGCCCGTCGGCCGCCGTGTAGATTTGCCATTCCTGCGTCTCCGGCCGCAGATGCAGCAGTCCGTTGTGAGTGGTGCCGACAAAGACCGACCCATCTGGCGCGATGGCGAAAGAGGGGATCCACTCGTCGCCCAGCGGGCTTTGGGCCGCCTGGCGGTCGTAGCGCGTCAATTGGCCGGTAGCGGGGTCGACGCGCACCAGCCCGTCGCCATCCCGCTCGTCTCTGTCGTGCGGAGAGCCACTGAACCACCACGCGCCATCCGGAGCGATCTCCCTTTCTCTGCTCCAGAGGGAAATCTCGACAACCTTGCGGGCCGATCCGGCCGCGGGCTGCCCGGAAGGGGCCGCTAGCGGTGTGAGGAACGCGGTTGACGACCCTTCCGTGCCCACGCCCCAAATCGCGCCATCGGGCGTTTGCCTGAGCTCGGTCATGTTGGTGGTGCTGAGCGGATGAGTCGTCCAGCTTGCCTGGATTGGATCGAACAGCGCCAGCCCGCCGTTCCAGCCTGTGACGAGCACCGTTCCGTCCGCCAGCGCCGCGACATCGAAGAGGGAGTCGGGTTTCTCCGGGAACGGTGCGCCGAGATGCACGCGCTGGACCCCATCCCGAATCTGCACCAGCCCCTCTTCGCTGGTCAGCCAGACATCGCCAGTAGCCGCGACCGCGATGTGTCGCGGATACTGCGGCGCAACGGGTGTCAGCGCCAGCAGGCTGGCCGGATCATCCGGCCTGACGTGCACATAGCCTCCGGCCGGCCAGTTGGCGATCACCCAGGCGCTGCCGTCGGGCGCCAGGACGAGATCCTTGATCTCAGGCAACTTAGCCTGGCCGCGCTCGATCTCCCAGCGGGTGCAGGCGACGGACACGGGGGGCCGCGGTGTGGGGGCGACTCCGGGAGCGTAGGTGAAGCCGAACAAGAGCGGCTTGTCCTTGGGCGTGTTCGGCGCGGTGTAGCGTCCCGGCGTGGTCAGCACGTACTGTGGCGGCGCGTCCACGTAGACTTCGCCTTCCGGGTTCTGGTCGGTGAAGGCAATGTACAGCTCGGCCATGCCGTTGGCGTTGGTCGTCACGGTCACGGCCCTGGAAATGCTGGCAATCATACCGTGGACGCGGATCCCCGGCAGCGGCTTCTCGCCGGCATCGGGGCGTCTGTTGCCGTTCGCGTCGAGCCAGGCCTTAGCCGCCACACTCCAACCGGCATCGCACCCGGCGACAAGGAGCAGAATGAGGATCAAGGCTGCCGCAAGCAGCCCCAAGCGCACTATCTTCACCACAACCTCCCTACGAGAACGATGGCTGTGTCGTATTCGGCGCCGCAGCACGATGCCAAGTGCTGCAAGCGGCAGGATGAGTCCGTACGTGCCGCAGGGGCGGACCGTGGTTTTTCGGGCCGTCTCGCTGGGCGCGACGGTGAAAGCAAAGGCGTCGGCCGGCACCGCGTCGAAGGAGCCGATCAGATCGTCGCCGATACGCGTCAGCTCAGGCCGGGAGGCGGCCAGCCAGGTGGCCGGCAAGTGCACCATCACGTCCAGTCGGCCGAAGCCATCCCAGGCGCGCGCCGGGGCCAGCACGTAAGCAAACTGGTAGGAATTCAGGGACCTGCTGTAACCGCTCGATAGGTAGAGCTGCGGCCCGGCCCGGTAGTGGACTTCCAGGACGCTGTCGTGCACGGGGATCGTGATCGTGAACGCGCAGGTGGCCGTCAACGAGCGCGCGAATGTCTCGGGATAGTGGCCCCAGCCATTGTGTGCGTTCGGGGGGCCCAGGTAGTTCAGGTCTTTGCCATCCAGACCGGGTGTTGTGGCCGGCGGCAGCCACTCGGCCGGCACGGTCACACTGATCGCAGGCTGAGCCGCGATGGCTTGGCCGTTCAGCGTGACGGTAAAGCCGGCGGCGCTGGGCGCGCCGGAGGCGAAGATCAGCGCCACCGCACGCGCCGGCCCGCTGTTGGTGATGCTGTACGTCACTGAGACGGTGATCGGGTTGCTGATCCGCGTCAAGCTATCGCTGCTGTCCGTCTTCGGGTAGACGGGCAGCCCGCGCATATCAATGTCCAACGTCTCGTGGGTGATGGCGATCCCTGCCAGACCGGAGGGCTCCGCGACGACCTGCCCGCCGGTATAGTACGGCGGCCCCGCATTGGCCTCCACGCGCGACGCGGCCAGGAAGGCACACAAGACCGCGAGCGCAAAGGCGCACAGCGCCATGGCGTAGCCGCATAACAGCCCTGGCCGGCGCGTACGGCGGACTACCGTTAACAGCGCCTGCGTTGCTTGATCGTTCATGATGCCCCTCCGTTTTCCCTCCACGGGCACAGCCACCACTTCCGAGCGTTGCGGAAGATGTGGTCGACCATACAGGACAGCAAACACTTCGCCTCTGTCGGCCTATCAGTGCTCGACGACATGCTGCCCAGCCGACTCGATCTTCGTTGCATTCAGGCGAATCCAATCGTCTCGCCGTGCCACCAGAGAGTACAGGACATCACCATTGGGAAGCAGATCTGAAGCGATCTCGTCGTCCAGATTGAGAAGGCCGCCCGTAGTGAAGGTGATCGTTGAGGAGGGAACCCGGAAAGTCCACCAGCTAGCCATCGCACCGCTAACGCAGCGCACTTTTTGCCAGGCATACCACTTCCCACCTTTGTTTATGCCTTTGCTAAGATTGACCGATACCGAGCCGAACTGCGCATCCATTTCGGCCTGAAGTACGGCCATAGCACGCTCCTCACGGCTATTGAATGTACGCTCTTGTATCGTTTCCATGAGTTCATCAACGCCGGTCAGCGTGCCGCCGATGTGGATCAGACTGGCATCTTCGGCGCCGATGATGTACCGTCGAGTTGTCCCAGTCAAAAACGACAGGATCAGCTCTAGTAGGTCCCCTGGAGAGCCTGAAGCGTACCCGCCCTCCATGCTCGGAGACCGCCTTACCCTGATTACTCAGAATCCATGGCCCTTAGCTCGGCGGCGAGTTCGGCGACGTTCTTAATCTGAACGTTGTCGTAGCGCGGCTCTTTCTCTTGGGTGCGACGCCCAGCGCCAGACGAGAATAAGCGGCTGATGAAACGCGATTCTTGAGAACCCGAAGCGCCGGGCGCTCGCTCCGGCCACTCGCGCCCTTCATTCTCCCTGCTCTGCGTAGACGATCTGAAGCTCTGCGCCGGTCTCGACGTCCCAAACGCGCAGCGCACCATCGCCGCCGGCCGTGATCAGGCGCTTTCCATCAGGGCTGAAAGCCAGGTCAGCGATCCAAAAGCTGCCTGTGGTCAACGGATAACCGCCACGGTGTCCCCCCAGCCATTTCAGATCTCCAGTCTGCACATCCCAGGCCGCGATCGCTCCATCTCCAGTTCCGACAGCCAGGAGTCGGCCGTCCGGGCTGAACGTCATTGGACCTCCGCCCCCTCGCAGCCCCTCGATGTGGAGGATCTCAGCGCCGGAGCCAGTGTCCCATATCCGCACCACCTGGTGGACCCGACCGGCAGTGGCGATGCGCCGGCCATCGGGGCTGAGCGCAACGTAATGTATGTTCCCACAGGCCTCAGCCTGCCCGCAAAGCAGTTGGATCGGAGCACCCGTTTCACTGTCTACCCTATACCCAACTCCCTCGTCGGCCAAGACGAGGCTGCTTCCATCAAGTGTAACAACAACAGATTCCGCAGCGATGCCCGTCCCTTCGCCGGGCGCCACCACGCCACCCAGCTCGTGGATCAACTCGCCGGACTCGACATCCCAGACGCGCAGTGCTCGCTCTTTGGCGCCGGCGCCCTGCGACGACTTAGCACTGACGGCGATCACGAGAGCAGCGTCCGGGCTGAACGCGACCGAGGAAGCCCGGCTGTCGAGGCCGACCAACGTCTTCAACACATCTCCGCTCTTTACATCCCACAAGGCCACGGCTCCATCAGCATTGCCGGTCACGAGGAGCCGGCCATCGGAGCTGAAGGAGACGGCGTCGTTCCCCTCGCCCAGATCGACGGCCAGATCTTTCTTGCCCTCTGAATTCCACAGGACAAGGGTCGGATAGTAATCTCCGCTGATTGTAGCGATTTGACCCGTCTCGCCGACAAACGTGACCGCGTTGAGCTCCAGCAGTGGGATGCTAGTCGCTTGTGCGGCTGCAAACCGGCTAGAGTACTCACGGTAGACACGTTCCAACTCAGACCACTTGGCCGCAAACTCAGCGTCCTGGGCCTTAAGGGCGTCGACGCCGGATAAATCAATCTCATCGTCCCAGATGTCGTCAAACGCCGAATCAACGATCAGGCAGTTGGTGTATCTCAGGCGCTCGCCTGCAACCTGCAACAGGTCGTTTCGATCGAAACCGAACTTCAGTTGGGGGCCCGTGGGGCAACTGGCCAGGCTCAGAAATCGGTACATGTCGATCCACGCATCGATGGTTTCCTCGATCGTGTAATCGTGCAGCCAGAGGATAGCTTCGGCGCGCACCAGATAACCGCCCGGCAGATCAGGATAGCGGGCAAGGTCAGCGTTGATTCTGGCGAGAATCGGCTCGATCTGCTCCACCTCCCCCGCCTGGTACATCGTGTTGAAGCACGATGTCGCTGCCGCGGCGTAATATGAATCAGCCGCGGCAGCATCCAGGGCGCGCGCCGTCTCAAAGGCATCATACGCCCGTTCAAGCGACTTCTCGTCGACTTCCGACGCAGAGCACAGGCAGGCCGCCTGCAGCGTCCAGACCTGCGCCATGCCGGGAGATGGCTGGACGCCGCCGGCCCGGTTGTCGCAGAGTTCGTCTTGGCTGCCGAACACTTCCGCCAACAGCGAGACCGTCGGATCATCGGCCGCCGCTTCAAGCATCCGGGTGAAGTCCGCTTGCGCCTCCAATTCGTCATAAGTGAGCGCCAGGGCCAGGCCGCGATAGAGATAAGCTTCGGTCAGCTCCGGCTGCAAGACGATGGCACGATCAAAATGGGCCGCAGCAAGCCCCGGCCGATCATCCTCAAGGCTCAGCAGGCCGCGTTCCAGGTGACTCCGGGCGTCGTCAGCGGCCAAAGGTGCGAGCAGAACGCCCGCCGGATGAGCTCGTATTGGCAGCGCAGGCGCTTCGATCGCCAGAGGAGCATTGTAGTCCGAGAGTCGCATCGTCATCGAGACAGCAATCGTCGCGTCCAGCTCACCAGTGAGCGCCATCTCTCCCTCAACCGCGCCCTGCACCAACTTGCTGTCCTTCTGAGCGATCCAATATCGCGCAGCAAGATCGCTTTCGATCGTGCCTACCGGCTCCCCCAAGTCGAGGGGAAACGTTGCGCGGCCCGTGAGGACGTACACTGGCGCTCCATCCAGGGTGTCTTCGCCGGCGAGTTCCAGATCCTCGATCTCGCTGGGATCCAGCCCGGCAAACTCCTTGGGGTCGAACACAGGCGTCGATGCGGAGCCCTCCTGCCATTGACCCGACAGGGAATCCTTCAAGTAGGTTGTCTTGCCGATCACGATGATCTCGTTTTGAAGCTGCTGATCACCGTCTGACATGGTCATCAGCCCGCGTATGCGATCCGGCGACTGAACATCGCCGACGAAAGTCATCGGGATCCGCATTTCTTCGTCGATATCAGGGCCGCTCAGGATCATCAGCATGTCCATCGCAAAATGGTAAGACGTGGCTTGTTTGGCAGCTTCGTTGGCGGTTTCGAGCAGAGCCAAAGCCGAAGGTGGTGCAGGCGTCGGCGTCAGGGTGGGCGGCGGCGGAGTGGGCGAGGGCGGCACAGAGGTCGCGGTGGGTTGTTCGGTCGTCTGCGGCACCGGCTGATGACAGCCGGTCAGCAGCAGCGCAGCGATGACGAGAATGCCGGCGAGTGAGCGGGACTGTGCTGAGACTTTCATGGCGTTCCTCCTGATACGAACAAATGATTGCGATCTTCAGTTGTATGGCCGGGCCGATCCGGATCATCTTGGGCGTCACTTGGACCGGACGCAGCGGAAGCCAAGGTCGGTATGGCCATCTCTGGCGGGCCTTCGCTCTGCTGCGCGGCGTGAACGTCCACTATAGAACAGATCATACCCCGCTTCACTTTGCATCTAGTTTAGGCGCTGGCCCGCTAATTCCTCTTCACTAACGCACTGACAAACTCGTCGGCCACGCCCTTGAGTGTAATTCCTGAGTCATCGATGCTTTCAACTCGCACAGCCCTTGGCGGCAATAATCCAACCAGGAAAACAAACACCATGCCCACAATCAGGGCGCCGATAGCGATCGTTTGCAGAGTCCGCGCGGGAATGCCAGCCAGCAAGGCTGATAGATCCAAATGCAGCCAATCAGCTGCCAGAAACAGTATTCCTGGGATGAGCATGATGGCCAAGCCCAGCCAGCGCAGGACGTCCTTACGCCTCAGTGTCGCGAAGTGCTCTTCGCAGACCGGCGCCTGCATGGTGACATTTTTCATCCCGATGTTGCTGCCGGCGGCGCCAGCCATACCGGCTATCAGATCCAAGAGACATCCCCATGCAGGCTGTTTACTAAAGGCCACTTTCTTGACCTGGGTTGAATGCTGTCCGCAGTACAGGCACACCTGCGGCAGCGTCTGCACCACTTTCTTCTCGCTGCAAGCAAGAATAACCGTTTGGGATGCATGCGTCATCGATCACCTCCTGTGATCACAACAGGCGCGGCTCACGTGGATCGTGGCCGCCGACCGGTCCAACACGACGATACCGCCGAAAGGTTCATAACGGACGCGCATGACAGATTTCCCCTCAGGTAATCCGTGATCACATCTCAAAGTAGCAGGTTATAAACATCAACCATCCCACTGCTGCTCATTGGGGAACAACCCCGGACTCGTCGATCTTGACCCGTAGCTGTTCTTGCTCTTGATAGGCTGACCATTCTTCAAGCTGGCAGTCATAGTCGTAGCTCCTGCCGGCCCTGTCAGTGAAGATGACCGTATAAGACTCGGTCCGGCCTGCTTCCCGCTCGTCAGCTGCCAGTTGAAGCGCGGGCCAGTAGGCTTCATGGTCCCGTTCGCTGGCTCGCACCGTGCGGCCGGCTTCCCACCGGTCGATTTTGTAAGTATACCGGGTGGCGTAGCGCGGCTCCTGCCTGTAGATCGGATCCTGATACGACTCCTCGTGGCACTTCTTGACATACTTCGGGACCTGCCGGGTTGCCGGAGTGCACCGTTTTTCGTAGAGCGGCCTCTCGCACATGATATCTTCGAACTCGCCGTTGCCCAGGTCGCGGTGGCCGCAAACATAGCTCTCGGCACCTGCCTGCACCTGCTTGCAGTCCTCGTATTCTGTGGTCTCGTAGCCTTCCCGCACGTTCTCGCACACCTGGCGCTGCTTGGTGTCATAGTGATCCAGCACCGCCTCGGAGTGGTGGACGGCCTGCGTCTCGCTGATCAGCCGGCCGCCGGACGGGATGCTCCAGCCCTGTTCGGTCCGGGTCCGCAGCTGCTCGACGGTGATAGTTCTCTCCCATGAGAACCCTGAGACCGTGACGCGGGTGAAGGGCGACCGCAGGAGCAGGGCCACGAACAGACCGATGACGCCCAGGACGCCCACGATGGCAGCCGCCAGGCCGCACCCACGCCCGGCAGTTGACTGCGAGGCCGCAACACCGGGGCCGCCTGGCACATCGGCAAACGTTGCGCCGGGTGGGGCCGGCGCCGGCACGGCTGATGCCGCAGAATCGGCCGGAGCTTGCAGGTCTGCAAATGTCGGCACGGGCGGCGCCGGCGCCGCATCGCCGCTGTGCGGAACATCGTCCAGACCGTATTCCGTCACCTTGTGGCTGGGGCTTGAGCCCTTTGCCGCACCGCACTGCTTGCACGCGGTGCGCATGCTGCTGTTGCCCGCGCCGCAATGCTGGCAATGCCAATCTGGCCCGACCCTGGCCTCCTGGAGCAGTCGCGCGTCGGTGATCTCCGGTTCATTTTCGGGCAGGTAGAATTTGACGTCCAGTGCGCGCGGCCGGCCGCACTCCGGGCAGGCCCGCTCCCGGCCCCGGATTCCCGTATTGCCGCACGCAGCGCAGTCCCAGCGGCCTTCTCTGATAGCGCCCACAGCCTCACCTCCGCTTCATCCAAGCGGTTCGTTTCTTCCAGAGCCTCGCCTGGCTTGTCGATGCTCCCTTCTGCCGCGTACCAGCAACCAGAGGCCGATTCCCAAGATGAGCAAACCCAGTGGGTTGGGGAACCAGCCTTCACGAACACTTCCGGAGATGGAAATAACGTCAGCGGAGGGCAAATACCAAACCGTAAGGCGACTGGTAGCCAGTAACCAAGGGTTGCTTGAAGGGAACCAACGAAACCGAGCGTAGATTTGTCCAGGCGGAAGAAGCTGACCGTCTATGAGCAGTTCTTGCCCTCGCCGCTCCACAGCCAGACTGCGCGGCCAGGAGGCTCGCGGACCTAACACAATTTGGTCTTCATCAGAAGCCCCAACGGCATAGACACCGCCCCCATACATCTCCCTGGGCCAGGCACTGATACAATAGACGATACGTGTGCTTTCCGTTACCTCAGGTCGCGGCCCTAACGTGGCTTCACAAGGAAAATCCACGTAACCCTTTCGGGAAACCCAGAAGACTACCGCTGCCAGCATGAGCACTGCATACGCGGTCAGGACAATGCCAACATACTGTGTGATAACAGTTCTGCGACGATCGGTCGTCTTGGTTTGCGACATCGCCTTGAACTCCTCTGATCTTCACTTGGGTTCAATCAGGTATTCTGTGATTCTGACCTGAAGCGTCTCTGCCTTGCGGTAATCCGATGTTCACTCGATCTGCGCAACGACGTAATCGTAGATCATATTCAAATCGCGGTAAGATATCACGATCGCATCCTTGTAGGTGCTGGACTGCGTGCCGTCACTGAATTTCAACGTTGTCCAGGAGCCTCTTGGCGGTCCATCCGGGGCATACAAGCCAATGCTGCCTTGATCCTGCATAATCCTCGAGATGGCCCCATGGACCGGACCTGCTTCGGCCGTAATCGTGAAGCGCTCCTCCCGATGTTTGAATTGGTAGTCAGTGACAAGTACGTCGTACTCTTTTCCGTTTCGCGTTACGCTGAAGGTGATCTGGCCGCCGCCGTTGGTCTCCCAATTCAGGACGTTCGCCGCGATCGAAGGCTGGCGTGTGTTCATAACGGGTGGCGCAGTCGTTGCCGGCTTCGGCTCGCAAGCAGCTAACATGAACACCAGCGCTAAATAGATCAGGATGTGGTGTTTCATAGCCTTCTCCATTAGTCAGGATTCTGCGGCAGCGGGAACCCGGGCAGCGCCCTTACATCGCCGGCTACAACCAGCGAACCGGCCCCGTGATCCAGCACCGGCGCACCCGCGCCGCCGGGTGATCCGAAAACTCAGCGTCGTATTGCGGGTCGTCGGGATCGAAGCCAGGGAAGTGGAGCTGCCCATCCCCGGTCAGTATCGTTTCGTTGGCCGCCAGCCAGCGGTCCAGCAGCACCGCCTCCTTGATGCCGGTTGGCTGACCCTCCGCCTTGTCTCCCGAATCTTCAAGCAGGCCGCGGAAGAACCCAGCCAGTTCAGCCACCGAACCGACGGCTGCGGGTGTCTGGCGGGGATGCAGCCAGATAGTCAGCCACGGCCCGAAGTGGGCTGACTGTTGAGGAGCAGTCGCGTCCATGGTAGCCTCCAATTGATCCGAACAACAGAATCCACATCACGGGGTCTTGACGGACTTGTTCTTCGCCGCATCCCACGTCACCCGGTTCACGTGCGTGCGGATGGCGGCCGGGAGCATCTCGAATGCGCAGCGCATATCGTCTGCCGTCTCCAACTGCAAGGTCATGGGCTTCTGCCCACGCAGTTGGATGACCCAACGCCCGAGATGTGGACCGTGTTGGCCGAACGCGGCCGCGGCCTCCAAGGTCGAGCTTTCGAAATCCGCGACCGCGGCGTTGAAGTTGTGCTTCCCCGCAGCGAGGCTCATGCTCGGCGGCTGCGTATCGAGGTCCCGGATCCTGGCCGCCAGCTTGGCCTGGGCCTTGCGTTGGAATGGGGCGTAGATCAGCGCGCCGAGAAGCCCGAACGAGGCCGCGATGATCTGTCCAAAGCTTTGGCCGCCGATTTGGATGAAAAAAGCCTCGCCTTGGTCGAAAAGCACACGATACAACCGATCGGAAGAGAGGGCGGAAATCAACCTGCCATTGAATGCGTTCATGTGTCCTCCTAGTGCGTGATAGCAGGGTGAGGCGCTACGACACCCACAGCATCTTGCTCTCTACAATGGTCCACTCGCCGTTCGGCCGCCGGCGCAGGGTGTATTCGTAGCCGGAACCCCACAGCGGGCCGATCGTGCTGCCCATGTAGACCACCGCCTCTTGCCTGTCGTCGGCGATCGACATGATGCCAAACTCGTAATAGGCCACAGGGTACTGCCGCACATCGTAGCCGGCTTCCTTGTTGCGTGTTTCAGCCCGCGTGATGGCCGCCTGCATATCGGCCTGTTCGATCCACTGACCGTCCTCGCACCACCAGACGCGCCGGGCGGCATCCGTATTCACCCCGCCCATCCCGTACTCCCCTTCCTCCACCGGTCCCCAGATCGCGATGGCCTCTCCCTGGCAGCCCGCCTCATCCAGCAGCCAGGCCACGATCTCGGCCTCGGCCGCTTCCACGCTGGCCGGCGGCGGGACAGGGGTGGGTTCCTGGAGCATCACCGCAGGGTCAGTGGTGAAGAAGAGGAGCCGGCCGGCTTGGATCGTGGCCAGGCCGGCCTCTCCGAGCCACGCCAATGCGCCGGTTTCTCCGGCATTGTACGGCGCGTAAGACCAGATCTGCTGTCCCTCTCCATCGAAGGCGGCCAACTCACCGGCCGAGCCGGCCGCCAAGAGGGTCCCGTCCGGCCCCGGCGCCAAAAAGGTCCCCAGCTTAGGATCCGGAGTCAAGCGCCAGCGGAGCTGTCCCGCGGCATCCAGGGCGTGGATCTCACCGTTGTTCCTGGCTGCGAACAGTGAGCCATCCTCGGCAAACACCAGCGCGCCCCAGCCCCGGCCGCTGTCCGGCTCGGGACCCTCCGGCGCATAGCGCCAGAGCTCCTGGCATGCGGAATTCACCGCCACCAGATTGTAGTCCAGGTCGGTGTACACTGCGCCGTCGTCCGGCAGCCCGACGATCGTCTCGCTGAAGACGGTGACATCGGCCGGGCAGGCGCGTTCCTGCTCTCCCGCAGACGAGAGCACCCAGATCTCGTTCTTGGCCAGCAGGTACGATCGGCCGCGGCCATCGAATGCGACGGCTGGAAAGAGGGGGGAGGGCCAGGTGAAGGGCGCCTCTTGCTGGCCATCGGGCGCGATGCGCCGGCCGTCCTCTGCGGTCGTCACCAGGGCCGTCCCATCGGGCGCCACACTGAGGGTGCGGGCATCCTCAGGCAGCTTGCGGCTCCACCGCGCGGCGCCGTCGGACCCGACCGCGACCAGAGCCAACTGATCGGTGACGATGTAGAGCACCTGCGTATCACGGCTAAGCCAGGGCCCGACTGCTCGATCGTAGTCGCCCTTGTATTGCCAAAGCTCGCGGCCCGCGGCATCGAGTGCACGGAGCGTGCCCCCCGAGTCCATGACGTAGAGGACCCCGTCTGCGCCGATCGCCGCGGCCTCTGCTTGCAGATCGCCGTCCGGCCAGGTCCAGCCAAGATGCAGCGCGGCGAGATCGGTTTTGGCGGGCGGCGGTGGAGTGTCAGTGGGCGGCAAGGGCGTGTCGGTGGGCGGCGCAGCGGGCGCCGCGGGCGTGTCGGACGGCATTGGGGCAGGCGCCAGACTAACGCAGCCGCCCAAAACAACCATTATGATCAGGGCGATCGCCAGGAAACGGCAGGAACGTACGCGAAGTTTCATCGTGTCCTCCTCTTATCAATGGTTCAGGCAGTCATCTTTGCGCTGCCCGGCCATCGCATCGGATGGCGCTCCCAACTTAGCGCAAACCCGGTACACTTCAAGGGCCAGAAGTGTGCCATTTCATGCAACACAGGGCGACCGGTCCACAGAATCCGTGGCTCACTCTGATCGGGCGCAGCGAAAGCCCAGGATCTCCATCGCCATCTGCGGCGGGCCTCCGCTCCGATGCGCGGCGCGGACATCCCCTTGCGCGACGCCCCAGGAGCCGCCACGCATGACGTGCTCCTGTCCCGAGGCCGGTCCGGTCGGGTTTCTCGCCGGTGAGTTGGCGTAGTAGCTCTCGTCGTACCAGTCGGCTACCCACTCAGTCACGTTCCCTGCCATGTCCAGCACACCGTAGGGGCTCGCCCCGGACGGATACATGCCCACCGCCGTCGTGTCGCCCACGCACCGATCTTCCTCCCCGGTGAAGTTCAGGCGGGTGCAGTCCGGCGCCTCATCCCCCCAGGGGTACTTCCGGCCATCCGTCCCACGCGCGGCCTTCTCCCACTCGGCCTCGGTGGGCAGCCGGCCCCCAGCCCACTGGCAGTACGCCTGCGCTTCGGCCCAAGACACCAGGATCACTGGGTAATTCGCATATTCCGGGGCATCGTAGTACTCGTCTCGGGTGTAGGAGCTGCTGCGGTGCAGGTCGGCGCAGGCTCCGGCCTTGACGCACTGCGCGTACATGGCATTAGTCACCTCGACGCGATCGATCGAGTATGCATCCAGGTACACGGTGTGCTGCGGCTTTTCCTCGTCGCCGGCATCAGAATCATTCTCCCCAGAGCCCATCGGGAACTCACCGGCCGGGATGAGGGCCTGGCCGGCCCCGATGGCGGCCTGCGACGCGACCGCCTCGGTAGCCCGCGCGACGGCCGTCTGCGTGGGCGCGACCACAGCGGTCTGGGTAGCAGCCACGACCTCGGTCTGCCGGGCGCTGACGGCAGTCGCCTGGCTGGCCTTCGCCGCGTCCGTTCCGGGCTCCGGTTTATTGTCGTAGGCGCAGCGGAAGCCGGTTTCGTAGCTGTGCATGTCTGGCCCGTAGTTGCTGAACCGGTCGGCCACCGGGGCGGGGCTGGCATAGGATAGGAAGAACGCCTCGCCGCGCATAACCTTCTGCTCTCCGGTCGCAGGCCCGATCGGGTTGCTCTGCGGCGACTTCGCATAATATTGGGCGCCGTACCAGTCCGCCACCCACTCTCGGACGTTTCCGAGCATGTCCAGCGCGCCGTAGGGGCTGGCGCCCGCCGGATAGGCGCCGACCGACGTCGTGTCTTCCTCGACGCCGCCAAAATTGGCTTTCCCATCCGGAGACGCCTCGCCCCATGGGAAGCTCCGGCCATCGGTCCCGCGCGCGGCCTTCTCCCACTCGGCCTCGGTGGGCAGCCGGCCCCCGGCCCATCGGCAGTAATCCCGGGCGTCGTACCAGGAGACGAAGACTACCGGATAGTTTGCGTAGGTGGCATCATCGTAGTAGCTGTCGCGATGCTGCGAAACGGTGTCCGTGGGTGCAGCGCACGCGCCGCCCGCCACGCACTCCGCGTACATGGCATTCGTCACCTCGACCCGGTCGATCCAATAATCCATGAGGTACACCGTGTGCTGCGGCTTGCTGTTGTCCCGGCCCTCATCCAAGCCCATGATAAACTCGCCGGCAGGGACGAAGACCGGCCCGGCCTTGATGGCCTCCTCGGCCAGCTTCTGTTGCGCGGCCAGGTGCGGGGGTGGTTCAGGCTCAGCAACGGCCATGGGGCTCGGCACAAGCTTCAACATCCGCTTGAAGTTCCAGGTCATCTTGCCATCGTCTTCGCTTGTAGTGACCTGGATGAGCATGTTGATCTGCCTGACACTCAGGTCCTTGTCTGCCAGCCAGACGTCCGCCTGCGCGTCGACCGATGTTACGGGCCCGTAATAACTCTGGTCACTCAGCAACGACAGCAGCCGGTACTCGTAGCGCACCTTTGTTGAGCCTTCCAGCGTCCTCATCTTCTCGGTGTCGAACACCACGTGCAGGCGCTGGGCCGGCTCGCCGTCGAGCGTCGTGCTCTCCAGCCACTCGGCCTCGCTGACACCGTCGAAGGACTCGAGCGCGTAGAGGGGGTACCAGCCACCCCAGAACATGTAGTCGGTCTCCGCCGAAGGAAGATTCTCGGCAGGAAACTCCTCCCACGTCCACGACCTACCCTCGGTGCGCAGCCATGCCCGGTCGCCAAACCGGACCAGGTGAAGCTCCTGGTTCAGGCCGATAGAGTGAAGGGTCTGAGTGAGATTTATCGTCCAGTCGATCTTCCCCGCCAGGAAGTCGAGGACACTCAGCGTGCCGGTGATGTGCGTGGTTTCAGCGCCGTACCCCATATTCTCGAAATCGGCCTTGGGCTCGGCATCGATATTGTGAGTGAGGTCATAGGAAACGTTGCCCAGGCCGGCTGGAAAGTTTGAGTAGCGCAGGGCAGCGACCGGGTCGGTCTGGGGGTCGGGCAGGCCGGGGACGGCTGGCTTCGCCGTCGTGGGCTGCGCAAGGGTGGGAAGCGCCGGGGTAGGCGGCACCTGCGTGAGGGCAGGCTGGGTCTCGGTTGCTTGTGGGGCCGGCTGCGCCCCCGGCTGAACACAACCGGTCAGCAGTGCGACGATGACAAAGGCGCTGGCGACGAATCGGTAATGTATTGTGCCTTTCATGGTCCTCCTCCTGGTCTGAAGGGCTGATCGGCAAGGTTACGCCAATAGGATTCTCTCCTTCACCTCCGGCAGCGCCGCAGCAAGGTCTGGTTCGCCGCGACGCGCTCCAACCTCGATTGACCAATCGAAGTTGACAAGTATATTATAGTAGCATCATCAATCGGTGTCAATAGGTTTTTCGACGCTTCTTCGACCAATTTCGTTCAACCCGGAGCAAGTCTCAGGAATGAGCCAGCAGAGGCCAGAAAACGGGGAGCAACAGCATCACAAGCCCGAAAATCAGCAGCGTCAGCGGCCAGCCCACCTTGAGGTAGTCCCGGAAGCGATAGCCGCCCGGGCCCATCACCAGCACGTTGACCGGGTGCCCCAGGGGTGTCAGGAATGCCAGGGAGCTCGCCAGCGCCACCCCCAACGCGAACGCGCGCGGGTCGAGCCCGGCCTGCTGCGCGGTGCGGATGGCGATCGGCGCCACGACCGTCGCCACCGCCGCTCCGTTCATCGCCTGAGTTAACGCGACCGTCAGGAGGAACAGGCCGGCCAACAGCGCCAACGGTCCTGCCGGGCCCAACACGGCAACGAGCTTGTCCGCGAGCATGCCGGCTGCACCGCTCTTGGTCATCGCCAGGCCCAGCGGGAGCATTCCCGCCACCAGGAAAACACTGCGCCATCTGAACCTGAAGGATGATACGCCATGCCGCTTTACGAATTCCAATGTTCCGAGTGCGATCGCTCGTTCGAGGAACTGGTGCGCACGCCGGCCGCCGTTACCGAGGTGAAGTGTCCGCGGTGCGGCAGCGTGCACGTCCGCCGCAAGGTTTCGATCTTTGCGTCGAAGTCCGCCGCCAGCGCCCCTGCCGCCAGCTCGTGCGCGCCCGGCGGCGCCTGAGGCATCCGCCACTAGGCCGGCCGTGAGCCGGCATGCATCACAAGGAGACCGGACTATTGGCCCGGTCTCCTTGCTTTGCTGCAGGATGCCAGGCCCTCATCTCTACAACTTCTTCACAAGCTTCGCATCAGACCTTCGCACTACGCTACTATTATCGACTCTGATCGTATCTTCCAGACGATATTTGCATTATTATAAGTGAACATGGCCATGCAAACGGCGATCACCGACGACCTGATCGCAGCCCTGGTGCCGGGCTGCCAACGAGGGGAGCCGGCCGCGCTAGAGCAGTTGTACGACCTCTACGCCGACCGACTCTACCGCTACCTGTTGTTGCGCGTCGGCCATGCCGACACCGCCGCGGACTTGACGACTGAGCTGTTCCTGCAGGTCATCAAGTCGATCGGCGCTTTCCGGCTCAATCGAGACCGGCCTGCGGCAACGGTAAGCGCCTGGTTGTACCGGATCGCCGCCAACCTGGCCGCCCAGCACCATCGGGCACAGCGTCGAGCCACCTGGCTGGGCCTGGGCGATTTCGAGACGCAGGCGGCAGCGGAAGCCGGCCCCGAGGCGCTGGCCGAGCAAGCGGAAGAGCTGGCGCAACTGGCGCAGGCGATGGCCGGGCTGAACGAAGAACAGCGCCAGGTCATTACCGGCAAATTCGTTGAGACCATGAGCAACGCAGAAATCGCCTCCTGGTTAGGCAAGACCGAAGGCGCAGTCAAATCACTGCAACACCGGGCACTGCGATCTCTGGCGCGCCTGATGCGAGCGGAAGCGCCTCAAGGGCAGAAATGATGATGAACAAGCAACGTCACGGAGCGATCCTTGCGGACTGCATTGAGCGGCTACAGGCCGGGGAGGCCGCAGCCGACTGCCTGGCTCGTTACGGGGCTGAAGCAGCCGAGCTGGCGCCCCTGCTGAGTGCAGCCATGCGCCTGCAGCGGGTGAACGCCCACCGCCTGACCGACGCACAGCGCGATCAGGCCAAGGCAACACTGCGCGCAACGCTGCTCGGTCAGAGCCGGCGCCCGGTCCAGCCCGCGGCGCCTGCCCCGCGGCGGTTCGGCCTGGCGTTGCCGGGGACTATGCGCGGGCTGGCGTTGGCCGGCATGTTGGTCATCGCGCTCTTCGTGGCCGTAACCGTCACTGCGGTTGCTGCCAGCCGACCGGGCGATATCGCCTACCCGGTCCGCGTCATCGTGGAGCGCGCGCCCGTGCTGCTCAAGACGACTGCTGAATCTAGGATTACTGCCGAGCTGCTCATCGCTGACCGCCGGCTGGCCGATGTCGAACAGTATCTGGCCGCGACCGGCAGGCTCGAAGATGATGCAGTGACTGCACTGCTGCGCGGCGATCAGGCCGCCGCTGAGCAGGCCGCCGGGATGTCTGAGGAGGCGCGCCTGGCCGTGGCGGCGCACATCGCGAGCCACGCGGATAACCTCGCCGCTTTGGCCGATGCCGCATCCGAGACTCAAACCCGCGCACGGCTTCAAGAGGCTGCCCGGCTGGCATTCGCAATTGCGGGCGGGCTCAGGTCCGGCCCCCGACAGCCCGAGACGCCACCCGACGCCCGGCCGAGCGCATCGCCAACGGCAAGCCCTACCGGACGCCCGCAACCCACACTAACGGGCGCGCCTGCCACGCAGGATGCAGGCAAGCGAGGCGCCACTCAGACGCCGCGGCCATCGGCGACGCCGGCACGGCCGACGGCACCGCATCGTGGCACCGCGGTGGTCCCGCATGCCACGGCGACTCCTTCCGGCCAGCACGGCGCCGCCACGCCGACGCCCAGTGGGAATCCCACGGTCACGCCGGGCGGATCGGGCGGGCCGGGTGGGAATCCCACGGTCACGCCGGGCGGATCAGGCGAACCGGGCGGGAACCCCACGGTCACGCCGGGCGGATCGGGCGAGCCGGGCGGCAATCCCACGGTCACGCCGGGCGGATCAGGCGAGCCGGGCGGCAATCCCACGGTCACGCCGGGCGGATCGGGCGAGCCGGGCGGCAATCCCACGGTCACGC